>CAVRWT010000007.1:0-26385 GCA_963724825.1 uncultured Acidobacteriota bacterium | reverse complement strand
TTGAGCTGTGTCAGGCATTGGGGGCCAGTTTCCTTCTTGAAATACGGGTGGTTGAGCCTGTTCCAACCACGTCGTAACCAGCCCTATTCCGCAAATCTGAGTGTTGATCGCTCAGGTTTGCTGGTCGTTGCCGCCGCGAAGGTTTGACACGGGTCACTCCCGCTTCATCATCGCCACGGCTTCCTTCTCCAGGTCGACGTACGGCTCGCCGGAGACGTCGACGATCACCTGCTTGATCGTGCCGCCGGTGAACGCCTACGGGCGACCCGGCGTAGTCGTCGGTCACCGGCTCGCCAGCGTCCTTGCCGACGTTCAGTCCCTCGCCCACCAGCGAGAAGTTGCCGGGCTGGGTCTTGATCTGCGCCGACCCGACCTTCTCGTCGTCGATGTAGAGCGTCAGCGTGCCGTGCGTCGGCATGGTCGCCTTCCCTCACGAAGGACGCCGGAAAGATCTCATTCCCGGTCGGCACCTCCTTGGTCGACTCGACCATCTGCTCGTTGAAGCCGACGAAGTTATAGGCGTACTTGAGCTTGCCATCCTTGATGTAGAGCGAGTGCCCGCCGAACCGGGCACCGTGAGAGAAGAGCACTCCCGAGGCGCTTCGCTCGGAGTCGACGTCCTCGACCGCGATCGTGTAGGTGCGATTGCGGACGTTGACCGCCGCCGACTCCGGCACCTCCGCCGTACCCGGGTAGTAGACGTACCTGTCTCGCGGGGGGCGCAACCTGAGGTCGGGTCGGGTCGGCCAGGACCTCAACCGCCGTCTCGTCCAGAGCGGCAGGCCGTTGTACAAACCGGCCTCGTGGAACCAGAGCGTTGATCATTTCCTGGAGCTTCTCCGGGTTCTCCTTGGCCAGGTCGTTCATCTCGGTGCGGTCGTCCTCGGTGTTGTAGAGTTCCCAGCGATCCTTATCGAAGTGGCCCCAGCCAGCGATGGTCGGATGGACCGTAACCGCCTTCCAGCCCTTGTGCCAGATGGCGCGCGAGCCGAGCATCGACGAAGAAGCCTGTCTCTTTCTGGGTCGGGGCGTTGCCACTCTCGAATGTGTACCTGAAGCTCGTCCCTTCCAGCGGGATTCTGCGTGTAAGCCCTTGACCTCGTCCGGCAGTTCGATCCCCAAGCAGTCGTAGATCGTGGGCACGATGTCGGTGGCATGGTGAACTGGTCGCGAATCTCGCCCTTGCCTTGATACCCTTCGGCCAGGAGACCACCATCGGATCGGCGACGCCACCTTCGAAGTTGTAACGCTTCCACATCTTGAACGGCGTGTTGAACGCCCAGGCCCAGCCGATCGGGTAGTGGTTGTAGGTCGCCGGGCGAGCCCAGACTGGTCGAGGTACTTGAGGTTCTCCTCCATCGTGTCCGGGATGCCGTTGAAGAACTTGTTCTCGTTGACCGAGCCGTTCGGGCCCGCCTTCGCCGCTGGCGCCGTTGTCGGAGACCAGCACGACGATCGTGTTGTCGAGCTGCCCGGTTTCTTCGAGGTAGTCGAGCAGCCGGCCGATCTCATGGTCGGCGTGGCTGAGGAAGCCGGCATACACCTCGGCCATGCGGCAGAAGAGCGCCTTCTCGTCGTCGGAGAGTGAGTCCCACGGCCGGACCACGTCGACCGGGTTCCAGGGCTTGCCGTCGACGCTCGTCTCCTCGGCATAGGGGTTGAGCGGGGAGAGCACGGCGTCCTGGGGCATGATGCCCATCTTCTTCTGGTTCTCGAACACGATCTCGCGATACTTCTCGTAGCCCATGTCGAACTTGCCCTTGTACTTCTCGATCCACTCCTTGGGCGCGTGATGCGGCGCATGGGTGGCGCCCGGGCAGAAGTACATGAAGAACGGCTTGTCGGGGGCAATGGCCTTGGCGTCCTTGATGAACTCGATCGCCTTGTCGGTCAGGTCGACGGTGAGGTGGTAGCCGTCCTCGGGAAGCGATTCGGCTGGTCGACCGGGTGGTTGTCGTAGATCAGGTCCGGGTACCACTGGTTGGTCTCGCCGCCGAGGAAGCCGTAGTAGCGCTCGAAGCCGCGGCCGACGGGCCAGTTGCGCTTGGTCGAGGCCATGTTCATCTCGTCGGCCGCCACCAGGTGCCACTTGCCGAGCATGTAGGTGTTCCAGCCCTGCTCGCCGAGCACCTCGGCGATGGTGGCGCACTCGAAGGGGATGTGGCCGTTGGCGTCGGGGAAGCCGGTGGTCGCCTCGGCGATGCACGCCATGCCGTTGGTGGTGTGGTTGCGACCGGTGAGCAGTGACGAGCGGGTCGGCGAGCACAGCGCCGTGGTGTGCCAGTTGGTGTAGGTCAGTCCGTTCGCGGCCAACCGGTTGATGTTCGGCGTTTCGATCAACCCGCCCCAGGGCTCCATCGCCGAGAAGCCGACATCGTCGAGAACGATGTAGAGAACGCTCGGCGCGCCGGGAGGTGCAACCGGCTGGAGATAAGGCTCCCAGTCCGGGATCGAGTCCCGATCGTCGATATTGATAACGCCTTTGAACGTCTTGCTCATCGTGAGCTTCCTTTCGGACTAGAACCCCAACATGAAGCGGCTGAAAAGATTGATCGGCCGGCCGTCCGCGACAACCCTACGCGACTGTGAAGGGGTCTCGAACAGAGCCCGCGCGTAGCATCGATTCATCCGCGTAGGATCGCCCGCGGGCGGCTATCGCCGCCAAAGTGTGGCCCGATTCCGGAAAGGAACCACCGTGATCGATGGAATCCACTTCGCCAACAGCGTCAGCGTTGGCGAGTTCGTATGGACGGGCGACTTCACCACGGTCGACCTGATAGCGGCCAGCACCAATGCCCTCAATGGTGCGCTCCTTGCCCGGCGGCCCGACCACTACAAGCAATTCACCGTTGTCGGCATCATCCTGATGGCGATTCTCGGCGGTCTCGGTGGTGGCATCATCCGGGACATGCTGGTCGGCGAGGTGCCATCGGCACTCACCAATCCGGCATACATAGTCCTCGCCGTCAGCTTCGGCTTCGTTGGATACCGAGTCGCATATGCCGGCGGCCAACTGTTCCGTGAGGGGATCTTCTCGTTCATGACCGCCTTCTCCCTCCCCTGGTATGCAATCGTCGGCGCCCAGAAAGGAGTGAGCGTCGGTCTGCCAGTGCTGGGTTGCCTCTTCCTGGCGGTGGTCGGCCCTACCGCCGGGCGCTATTTGATCGACGTGACTAGCGGAGTCACTCCGAAGCAATTCATTCGTGGCGAATGGTTCGTAGGAACGGCGGTGCTCACCGGTGCTGTCTGGATATTGATCTACGGGGCCGGCGGGAGCACCTGGTGGGCGATGGGTGCCGCATTCGTCGTTGGCTTCACGTTTCGTGTCGTTGCCCTGTACAGGGACTGGGAGGAGACAATGCCGGTCGAGCCTGCTGGAGTCGTGATCCACCCTGAGAATCGCCCTCTCCTGGGACGCAAGCTGCACGGCAAGTCTGAGCAAGAGCTACGGGACTTGGGCCTGATCACGGAGAACCAGACCGAGCCACCGTCCCCGGCGCCGGCAACTTGACTGGTTCACCAAGTTGAGCGATTCCGGCAACCAGGGCGGGTCGTCCGAGCCGCGCGAGACATCAGGAACACCGCCGGGAGGGGGAAGGGTCCTGGTCACACTGATCCTGGTCGCCGCGGTGGCCAACCTGAACCTATCGGTGGCGAATGTGGCCCTGCCCTCTATCGGCGCCGCCTTCGATTCCTCGCAAACCGTTCTGAACCTGATCGCCGTCGGCTACTCGCTTGGGCTCGCCGCCTCTGTCCTCTATCTGGGGGCCGTCGGCGACCGGTATGGACGCAAGATGCTGTTGCTGCTCGGGGTATCGCTGGCGATCCCGGCGAGCCTCCTCGCCGCCTACGCCCCTAGCGACGAAATCCTGTTCGTTGCCCGTCTGATCGGAGGCGTCTCGGCGGGAATGGCGTTTCCCACCACTCTCGCCTTGATCACCGCGTTGTGGTCAGGGTCGGCACGGACCAAATCAATCGCCCTTTGGTCAGGTAGCGGAGGTGCCATCGCCTCTCTAGGGCCCCTGGTGGCCGGCGCCCTCCTCCTCAACTTCTGGTGGGGATCGGTGTTCCTGATCACGCTGCCATTGGCCGCGGTGGCTCTCTACATGGCCTTTCGGTTCGTGCCCAGCCATGTCAACGAGACCACAGACCCCGTCGACAACTTCGGAGGGATTCTCTCAATCGTTCTGGTGTCGAGCATGATCCTGGCCATCAACTTCGCCCCGGTTCAGGGCGAGGAGACTCTGGTGCTCTCTCTCGCCATCGTCGCCATCGCCTCGGGTGCCGCCTTCATCATCAGGCAGCGGCGGGCGGCGAGCCCCCTCTACGACCTGGAAATCGCTGGGCGCCGGATCTTTTGGGTGGCCGCGGTTGCCGGGATCATTGTGTTCGGGTCATTGATGGGCGCGATGTTCATCGGCCAGCAGTTTCTGCAGAATGTCCTTGGCTACTCAACCCTCGAGGCGGGGGCTGCCATCTTGCCTGCGGCACTGTTGATGGTGGTCGTGGCTCCTCGCTCGGCGAGACTCGTCGAGCGCAACGGTGCCAGAGCGACCCTTCTGGTCGGATACTTCTTCTGCCTTCTTGGCTTTCTCACCATGTTGCTGATTTGGGAGGAGGGAGCTTCCTATTGGCAGGTCGGGCTCGGTTACGCACTTATGGGAATCGGGGTCGGATTCGCTGGTACCCCGGCATCTCATTCCCTCACCGGGTCCGTACCGGTGACGCGGGCCGGGATGGCTTCAGGTACCGCAGACCTCCAACGCGACTTCGGCGGGGCAGTGATGCAGTCGATCTTTGGCGCCCTTCTCACCGCCGGCTACGCCGCGGCCGCAACCGCGACGATCGGCTCCTCCCCCGACCAAGCCCAGATCACTGCGAGCGTGCAAAGTCAGCTAACCAAATCGTTCGCCGGTGCCGAGAGCATCGCCCAGCAGTACCCCCAGTACGCCAGCGAGATCACCGCTGCAGCAAAGACCGCATTTCTTCAGGGTGACGACTGGGCGTACATGGCCGGCATCGTTGCGGTGCTGCTCGGAGCCGCCATCGTCTACCTCCTCTTCCCACGAAAGGACGGCGAGGCTCAACTACTCGCTGAGTACGCGGCGCAAGACGCGGCTATCTAGGGCGTCATAAGAGGGCGGTGAGGCCCTTGAACAGGAAGATCCCTCCCAGGCCGAGGCCGACAACGATCTCGATGAGGCGGGTGCGCGCCAACAGCCAATCGGTCATCCCGCCCAGAATGGCCTGTGAGCGTTTGGGAGCGACAAGCTGGAGGTCGATGGGAAGGTGATACGGGACGAGCATGATGAATAGGAAGGCGATGAGGACCACGACGACCGTAGCCACCCCGGGTGCTGGGTCAGCAAGCGGGATCTCCTTGATCCCCGCCGCATAAACCACGAGGGCATCCGAGTTGATCACCTGGACTGCCACACCGAGCTTGAACAACGACCCGAAGCCGGAGGATGCGAAACCCTCCACGCGGTTTCGTTGCGCCTCCTCTTTCTCGGGTGATGGCTTGGAGAAGATCGCGACCAGTCCCAAGATCACGAACAGAGCACCGAGGATCGTGTCCACGATCGCCCCGAAATCATCGCCCGCGGAATCCGCTCCGGCGGCCTCGGCGATGAGGAGGACAGCGATGGCAAACACCACGTCCAAGATCACTGCCCCTGAGACGAAGGCGAACCCGGCAGCGATCGGCCGCTTCGCCTTGGTGACAATCACCGCGGAGACCACCAACACGATGGGCGCAGCAGCCATCGCTCCCAATGCGTAAGGCAGCATCGAACTGAAGAGGCTCATATGGGAAAGCCTGTGGTGTTGTTCGGTGCGCTCATGGCATCTCGGTCCGAGGGCGAACCTACACGAAGGGCTCTTGGGTGCCGTGGCAGCGGCCAGCGCCACCGTTCGTCTCCGTAACCTAGATTCGCCACGCTCACCCACGGTTGCGCTTCGACTCGGGAGGAAACGATCAAATCGGTGACGGTCCAACGGGCGTCATATTTCGTCGCATCAGCGGGTCAGCCCCGCGTGCGAACGACGAGCGACATCCTTAAAGTCGGTTATCGGGCTGATCCTCAACGGGGAGTGGCCATATGTGTTACCAGAGATAGGTCTAGTCAGCCCCGTCCCTCGATTTCCTGATCACGTTCTACTTGCCGGCTTTGGAGGGCTTCTTCGGGACCCGCTGGCTGGAGCGGCACGGCTACGTGTGAGAACCAAGGCACTCGTCGCGGACGCCTCTGATTGTTGGTTCTAGCGGGCTACTTACCCGCGGGACACGCCATTGATCCGGTCGAGAAGGGCCTGGTCCACCATGTCCTGGTACTCAGGGTGCCGCCCGACCCAGGCAGCGATGAACGGGCACAGCGGAACGATGGTCCCGCCCTGGGCCCGAACGTCATCGAGGGCAAACCGCGCAAGGGCCGTCCCGACGCCCTTCCCCTCGTGGTCACTGTTGACTTCGGTGTGGACGAAGATGTGTTTTCCGCCGCGAAGCTGATAGACGGCCATGGCGACTACCCGCCCGTCCTTCTCGGCCACATAGCGATGAAGGTCTGGATCGTCCCGGTACTGGACGTCGGATTGGGTTTCGGGGGCGGCGTCGGTGATCTCTATACCTCTCTGACGCCGGGACGGTAGTCAGTCCGCGGTTGACGACCTGGCGGGCCTTCAGTGGTGTTCGGCGGCCTCAGCCTCGGCCTTGGTGCGATGGACGGTCCCATCAGGATGCTCGGGTGGTGAATACAGCGAGTAGAGCTTGACCTCACCACTCCCGGTGTTGGTCACGTTGTGCCACACCCCGGCGGGCACTATGAATGCCCAATCGTCCTCGACGTCATGGCTTTCGTCTACGGCGTCCTCAGATCGACCGAGATCGACCCTGGCCTGACCTTGTTCGAGGCGAAGGAACTGATCCCGATCGTGGTGTGACTCCCAACCGATCTCCTCGCCCGGCAGCAGGCTCATCACCGTGAGTTGGGCGTGCTCACCGGTGTGAACCACAGTCCGGAACGTCGTGTTGTCGAGGGTGAGTCGTTCGATGTCGGCTAGCCATCCGAGCATTGGGTCATCTCCTGGTTATTTGTTTCGATCCTATTGATTGGTCGATCGAGCCAATCTTCCGAATTCGACGCCGATGCCGATCAGGGTCCCGATCACGGTGAGGATCAGGACGAACCTCGCCACCGGCTCCCAATTGAAGGTGGCTTCGGAGAAGTCGAAGGGGAAGATCTGATATGTCCGCACCGCCACCGCCACGGTTATGCCCCCGAGACCGATCTGGCATACCGACTTGAACCATTGGGCGTCGTAGGCCAGATAGACCACGTTGGCGGCGATGGTCGCCAGCAACGACAGATTGATGAGCCAGAGGAGCTGTTCGAAGTCCGCGGTGAGGAACGGAAGCCATCCCCATGCCAGGATGTTGTTGACGATCACCAGCATCGCGATGTTGACCGCAATGGCGACGATGTATCCGAACCGGACCGTAGGCCGGGCCTTGACGACTTGGGATTGCAACGTGCTCATCAGGCTTCCTCGAACGATCTAGACGATCTTGGTTCGAAGTCTCCTCCGGCGGCCAGAGGAAAAGGTCCATGTTTGGGCGCCTATCGTCAGCCTGTGGCTAGTTATCCCGTTGGACCAGTGAAGGTTTCCGCACGAATTCCCGTGCCGCCTGACCGCTTGTTTGCGTTCGTCTCCGACACGCGGAATGACCCTCTCTGGTGCCCCAATGTCGAGACAGTGGAACTGGTCGAGGGCGACGGTGTCGAGGCCGGGGCCAGATTCCGGTTTCATCAGCACCTCGACCGGCCTCGGTCCGATCGAATCGAGTTCGACGCCGAGGTCGAGGTCGTCGACGTCGGCCCGGGCACGATCACCTGGCACGTCACCGACAAGTTCCAGGATCGGTCGATCCGTTTGACCGTGGAGCCGGACGGTGCGGGCTCGAAGATCACGCAGATCACCGAGGCCTCCTTCCAACGGCCGCCCGGACTGGCCAAGTGGGCCTATCCGTTGCTGGCGCGTCGCACCTTCAAGGGGCAGTTCGAACAGCTGGCGGCCTATTTCGATAGGTCCGAGGCGAAGTAGCCGCCGGGAATATCCGGACCCCGGCGACCGCTGAACAGACCTCACCATGGAACTTGGGATCACAACCTTTGCCGAGACCTACCCGGATCCGCTCACCGGCGAGAAGATCAGCCATGGCGACAGGCTGCGCCAAGTCCTCGAAGAGATCGTCCTCGCCGAGCAGGTAGGACTGGATGTCTACGGAGTCGGAGAGCACCATCGTCCCGACTTCGCCGCATCGGCGCCGGCCGTGGTGTTGGCCGCCGCGGCCGGAAAGACGAACAGGATTCGTCTCAGCCCGGCCGTGATCATCCTCAGTTCCGCAGATCCGGTCCGGACCTTTCAGGACTTCGCCACCCTGGACCTCGTCTCTTCGGGTCGAGCAGAGCTGTTGGTGGGCAGGGGCTCGTTCATCGAGTCGTTCCCATTGTTCGGATATTCGCTGTCCGACTACGACGAGTTGTTCAGCGAGAAGCTGGACCTGCTTCTGGCGATCCGCGACAACGACAAGGTCACCTGGTCGGGCAAGCATCGCCCCCCGCTTCAGGATCAGAGGATCTTTCCCAGGCCCGAGCAGGATCCGCTGCCAGTTTGGGTTGGCGTTGGGGGCACCCCGGAGTCGATCGTCCGCGCCGCCACCCGCGGCCTCCCAGTCGCCCTGGCCATCATCGGCGGCAATCCGGACCGCTTCGCCTTCTTCGCCGACCTGCACCGGCGAACGTTGGTCGAATCCGGGTATGACCCGGCCGAGGTACCCCTTGCCGTCCACGCCCACGGCTATATCGGCGATGATGCCGATCAGGCTGCCGATGAGTACTACCCCTCGTATGCCGTCGCGATGTCAACCATCGGACGGGAACGAGGGTGGGGGCCGATGACCCGCGAGCAATTCGACATGATGCGGGCCCGGGAAGGCTCGCTGGTGCTCGGTGACGTCGAAGCAGTAGCGGCCAAGATCATTCGGATGCGAGATGTCCTCGGCATCCAGCGGTTCATGCTTCACATCAGCGTCGGGACCCTTCCCCACGACAAGGTGATGCGGACCATCGAGTTGTTGGGGACCAAGGTGGCGCCGCTGGTCAACGCGTCCTAGACCCGGGCTAACTTCGGATGCGTGACTGGACGACTCAGTTTCCGCCGCTGGTGGCAGCCCCCGGCGCGCTACGAAGACCGTCGCACAGATCGACGGGTGACCTTCCTCGAGCTCTTCTTCGATCTGGTCTTCGTGGTCCTGGTGTCCCAGTTGGCCCACCACTTGGCCGCGAATCCAACGTGGGCCGGTGTGGGCTGGTTCGCCTTCCTCTTCTACGCAGTGTGGACCTCGTGGATCAACGGCACCTTCTACTACGACGCACACGGCACCAACGACATCAGTGTTCGAGTGTTCACCTTCGCCCAGATGCTCACCGTGGCTTTGATGGCGGTGTTCGCCGGAGACGTCCCTGGCTCCGGGGCGGCCGGATTTGCCGTCGCCTACGGGCTCAACAGCCTGCTGCTGGCGATCATTTGGTTTCGGACCGGTCTTCACGACCCGTCGCACCGGTCTGCGTCTAACCCTTACTCGGCGGCCTATCTGCTGGGTGGGGCCTTGTTCATTGCGAGCGCTGCCGTTGGTGAGCCGGTCGCCTACTGGATGTGGGGCCTCGCTCTCCTCATCGAATCTTTGGGCTATGTCTTTTCCACCAACCGGTGGGAGCCTCCGGAGAGTCAGCAAGGCGAGGCAACGATCGCAACAACCCCGTCACTCATCGAGCGGATGGGGCTCTTCGTGATCATCGTTCTCGGCGAAGTCATCGTCGATGCAATCGACGGGATTGCCGACATCCAGCCTTTGGAGATCGACGGCGTGATCATCGGTCTGCTCGGGGTCCTGGTGGCGATTGGATTGTGGTGGATCTACTTCGACCTCGTGTCCCACAACGCACCGGTTTCCCGATTGACCCAAACCTGGCTCTTCCTCCATTTCCCACTCTTGGTTGCGGTCGCAGCAGGGGGCGCCGGCGTTCTCAACACTGTCGAGCATTTCGCTGAGCCCGTGCCGGAGTCGGTGCGATGGTTGCTCGTCGGCTCACTGGCCCTGGCGGTGGTCTCGGTCACCGCCCTGACCCTCACCCTGGAGGTGCGAGCCAAGCATCCAGAGGTTTACCGGATGTCGGGCTGGACGCTGCTCATAAGCGCGGGGCTGATGTTGTTGGTGGGAACCACCGATTGGGGTGCGAAAGGAACGCTCGAGGCCTTGGTGGCCCTGCTCCTGGCTCCGGTGATCGTCGGGACGGTGGTTTGGCTGCGTCACACCGATCCTGAAGCGGCCGTCGTCGCGGTCAACTGACCCGTTGTCCCTAGGTCGGTTCCGGTCCTTCGGATAGGAATGTCAGGACCCGACTGGAGTCGTTGATCGAAAGCTCGATTCTCGACAGGCCGGAATGCTGCAGGCCGGAGACGCCCGCGGCTCCGGAAGGAGTGGTGGCTAACCCGTGTCCATCGAGGAAGGCGACCGTTTCCGTGGCTTCCTCGTCGCTGATCGTGAGAAAGTAGTCGGCGTCCCTGGCCAGGGACATGAGAGCGAGGTGTGAAGGCTCCTTGGTGTCGAGGCGTCCCATATTCGAAGCCGGGCCATCGGCACGGACCGCTCTTCCGGCCCTGATGCTTTCGGTCAGGCAAGGCGCCCGTTCTGGCTCAACCACGACAATCAGCGGTTCGTCGCCCCACTGATGACGAGCGAAGGCGGCCGCCGAGGCGGCGAACCCTCCCACGCCCGCCTGAAGGAAGAGATGGGTCGGCGGGGAGGCGATGGCTTCGACCTGCTCGGCGGCCTCGACTCCCATCGCCAGGTAACCCTCCATAACGAGACGGGGGATGTCGGTGTACCCGGGCCACGATGAGTCCGTAAGAAGCACCCATCCTTCCGCCGATGCCATGTCCCGCGAGGCGGTCAGACTCTCCTCGTAGTCGAATCCAGCCCGAATCACCGTTGCCCCAAACCGTTCGAGACGGGTGGCGAATCCCTCGGGGACATGGTGGCTGATGAAGATGACCGCCTTCGCTCCGAACACCCGGGCTCCAGCCGCAACGGAAAGGCCATGGTTTCCTGCACTGGCCGTGACGTAGGTCACGTCGCTGAGGGTGTGCGCCAGCTCCTCGGAGGGCCGGTCCCAGTCACCGCCCAGGCGCTGTTCGGCGTCCAGAGCGATCACATAGGCAGCGCCAAGCGCCTTGAAGCTGCCCAGGCCCATGCGGTCCCGTTCGTCTTTGATCCAGATATGGTCGACTTCGAGGTCCCGCGCCATCTCGGATAGGTCAACCAGAGGGGTGACGCCATAGGCGGGACAGCGGGCAAGGAGGTCGATCACCTTCGATGGGTCGACACTCACATCGTCGCCTGAGGATCCAGGGAGACCGGTCGATCTCCACGGGTTGGTCAACAATGACGGCACCCGGCCGAAGCTACCGACATCACGATCGCCAGCACGCTTCGACCGCCATGGCAATACTGATCGCATATGAACGTCTACGTGATCGTCCTGCGAATACTCCACGTTGGTGCTGGCATTTTCTGGGCCGGAAGCATCCTGGTGCTGCTTCGATTTCTCATCCCGACCGCCCAGGCCGTTGGGCCCGCCGCCGGCCCGTTCATGGGACGTCTCACGGGTGAGGCGAAGTTCGGGGAGATAGCGGGTGCCGCCGGGGTGATCACGATCCTCAGCGGAACCCTCCTCTACTGGCACGACTTCGGCGAGGTCATCCCGTTCAACGCGGCTATGGCCGGCTTTGCCATCGGTGGTGTTGCGGCCATCGCCCTATGGATCGTTGGCATGTTCCAGCTTCGGCCGGCCAACGAGAAGCTGGCCGCACTCGGCGCACGCGCTGCGCAGGGTGAAAACGTCGGGACAGAGATGGGCCAGACGATGGCAGCCCGAGATCGTCTGATCCCGGTCATGACCATCCTGGTCGTGGTCGCCATCCTGGCGATGGCCATCTCCCGCTATCTCTGAACCTGCTTCGACCTCGAACCAGACGATCGTCGTGCACGTAGAATCCCCAGTTGGAATCCGCTCGGTGAGGTGAGTCTGATGATGACCGTCGAGAACGGCCGCAAGGCCGTCGAGCGCCGCGAATGGGGCGATGCGGTGGCTGCCTTTCACGAGGCGGACGAGGCACAGCCGCTGTCGCCCGAGGACCTCGAGCTGCTCGCCGATGCCTCCTGGTGGGCGGGTGAGCCCGACGAATCCGTCGAAGTGCTCGAACGAGCCTATGCCGGCCATGTCGAGCAGGGATCGGAGACCGGGGCCGCCCGGGTCGCGGTGGCCCTCGCATACCTTGCCGCCCGTCGTCAAGCCTTTTCGATTACTGGAGGATGGCTGGCGCGGGCGCATCGACTTCTCGAAGGACATCCCGAATCGGTGGTGAACGCCCAGATCAAGGTCATCGATATCATCGAGACCCTCTACTTCAAGGGAGATATCCCCGGGGGCATCGAGGCCGCTGACGAGACCGTAGCGCTAGCCCGTCGGCTGGGGAGCCGGGAAGCCGAGTCACAGGCCCTGGCCCTCAAAGGTATCGCCTTGATCATGATCGGACAATGGAAAGAAGGCATGGTCCTGCTCGATGAGGCCACTGCGGCCGCGGTGTCCGGCGAGATCAGCCTGAGAGCGGCGAGCGACATCTACTGCCAAACGATCTCTGCTTGCCGGGCCATGGCCGATTTTCGCCGGGCCGGCGAATGGACCGAGGAGGCTGACCGATGGATGAACCGATACTCGGTGACTGGTTACACCGGTGTCTGCTCGGTCCACCGGGCGGAATTGAAGAGATTGCACGGGAACTGGACCGAGGCCCAGGAGGAGGCCCGCGCCGCCTGCCTCGACCTGGAGCGCTATCACATTCTTGACGCGGTCGGCTACGCCTACCACGAGATCGGTGAGGTCCTGTTCCGGACCGGGGACCTGGTGGGAGCGGAGAAGGCGTTTCTGATGGCCTATGAGAACGGGGAGAACCCGCAACCCGGCCTTGCGCTGCTGATGCTGGCCAGAGGTGAAGGTGCCGAGGCTGCCTCGTCCCTCGGCAATGCCCTCGCCCACACCGACAAGAGCATCCTTTTGGCTCGGGCCACCATGTTGCCGGCCCAAGTCGAGATCGCGCTCACCCAGAACGACATCGAAACTGCCCGGGCCGCTATCGAGGAGCTCGAAATGATCACCACCGAGTTCGAGCGGCCTGCTTTCGAAGCGGCCACTCTGACTGCGAAAGGCGATCTGGCATTGCATCTGGGCGATCCTGAGGAAGCAGCACAGCATCTGGAGAAGGCGTGGAGGCTGTGGAAGGACGTCGAATTTCCCTACGAGACTGCTCGGGCCAGGGTGCTGCTCGGCCAGGCGCGAGCCAACCTCGGCGATGCCGGTTCGGCCCGGATGGAGCTGGGTGCCGCCCGCTCCACTTTCGAGAGGCTGGGAGCGACCCTCGATCTGAAGCGAGTCGACGAGCTCCTCTACGAATCCCGGGTGCCGGACGCCGACCGCGACCGAGTGTTGAAGGCGCTGATGTTCACCGACATCGTTGTTTCGACCGATCTCGTCCGCACTCTGGGCGAGGACCGCTGGGAGAACCTTCTTCGCTGGCACGACAGCGAGCTTCGATCGCTGTTCGGCAGGCATCAGGGTGTCGAGGTCAGCCATACCGGCGATGGGTTCTTTGTCACCTTCGATCGCCCATCGGACGCGATCGAAGCGGCCGTCGCCATTCAGCGTCGGATGACCGAGCACCGACGCGAGTCCGGATTCGCCCCCTGGGTGAGGATTGGAATCCACCATGCCGAGGTGACCAAAGAGGGTGGGGACTACCGGGGTCAGGGTGTGCATGTTGCCGCCCGGGTGGGTGCGGTAGCGGGGGAGGAGGAGATCGTGATCTCAGGTGCAGCCTTGGCCGCAGTCGGGGAGATCAAGTTCCCACTGTCGGAGTCCCGCACAGTTGAGCTCAAAGGAGTGCTCGAGCCGGTCGAGGTGTCGACGATCGACTGGCGGTAGGCCCCAGTCACGTCATTCGAGGTGTAGTTTCCGGGAACGCTCTCCGTCCCAAAGGAGGAATCATGAGCGAGCATCCAAACGCCGCGATGTACCGCGATGTCATGGAGAAATTCAACGCCGGGGACACGACTGCCATGGTCGACTCGATCGCTGACGACGTCGTCTGGTGGCAGATCGGCTCGCCCGAGCCGCTGCGGGGAAAAGCCGCCTTGATGGAGTCGATGGCGGGTCTCGACGAGGTGCCGATCACGGTCGACCTCACGGACGTGATCGCCAACGACGACATGGTGGTGGGCCTGGTCACGGCAACGGTGGGCTCGGGTCCCGAGGCCTTTAGCTATCGCACCGCCGAAGTTGCCTGGCTCAAGGACGGCAAGGTCGCCGAGCGGCGCGCCTACTCAGACGACACGGAAGCGATCAACAACTTCTTCAGCCAGTTCGGCTGATCTCAGGCGAGGAGATCGTCGGCGTACCACCGCAACGAGCGCTGATAGGCCTCGAGCGGCCCGGGGTTGGTGAGCAGAAGGTCCAGCAACTCTGACACCGCTTCTGGTGCACGGTCGGCGCTGGTCAGCGCCAATGCGAGGAAGGCTCGCGCCGCTCGGTGTCGAGGGTTCTCCTCGCATACCCCGGTCAGGATTTCCACCGCCTCCGGGTTCTGGCCGAGGTTGCGAAGGGTGCTCGCGAGTTGGATGCGGGCTCTAAGCCGCTCGTCCTCGTCCAAACCAGCGGCAAGGGCGGCCCGGTAAGGCGCGACGGCCTCTTCCTCCCTGCCCGCCGAGTCATAGGCGCCCGCCAGGTGAAGGGTCACTCTCGGACTCCCGGGATGTCGATCAGCCAGGTCGATGAAGTGATCGATGGCTTCCTGGTACCGCTCTTCGTCGAGCAACCTGTCGCCGGCTTCGAGGGAGGCCTCCAATGCTTGCGGATCGACCATGGATCGACTGTACCGCTGACGTGCGGGGCCTTTGAATAGGCAGCCCTCAGCTGCGATGGATCGAACCGTCGAACGGGGTAGATCTCAGGGCCAATTCGGCTCGATGCTCGGTGATGGCCTGGAGCCGGTGGGCGCGTTGCTCCGCAGTCATTTGAAGACGCCTTGCCTGGATCGACGGCTCGAGTCTGGTGATGTTCGAGTCGACGACTCGTGCTGGATCCGAGCGATCGGCGCTTAGCCCGAGTCCGATGCCGAGGGCCAGGACCAGAGTGGCAACTCCGGCTCCGATGGCCCGCGACCGGCCCCTGGATTGGGGTGCCCTCGGCCAACCAACGACACTCGTGGACATGACTTCCTCCTCACGATCACGTCGTGGCCTCCATGCTCACGACATCAACGAAGAGGTCAACGCTCACCCGCTGATACGTAGTTTCAGATCGTGAGACGCACCACGGGTCAGATCGCCGGCGCCGCAGTCACTGGTGGTCTGTTGGGCGCGGTGGGTGGTGCCGCTCTCGGTTCGTCGAGTGGCAACACGGCTTTAGGGGCTGTGATCGGAGGCATCGTCCTCGCGGTTGTCTCCGGGTGGGCGGACGCGACCAGGCAGCCGGGGGAGCCCCAAGCTCTCGCGGCTCGGATCTTCGGATCCGCTTTCATCGCCGCCACGATCGGATGGGTACTTGCCTGGCTATTGCCCGACTGGCCGGTGTGGGTGGTGGCCGTTTTGGCCGGACTAGGCACGGGCCTCACCGGGCTCAGGCCGTTGAAGGTGCTACTCGGGCTGGTGGTGGGGGCCGTGATCGGTTTCACCCTCTTCCTGGTGAGTCCTGACATCGGCTGGCCGGTGGCCAGCGCATTGACCGTGGTCACCTATCGCCTTCTCGCTGCCTTTCTCTGGCGGGGCAAGGAACAGCTCCGGGTGATGGGGGAGCGAGCTTCGGAAGGCGATCTTCCGTTCGTGGTTCCCTTCTCAGAGGCGACCAACCATGTGGGCGTCGACTATCTCGAGCGCTATGCCCGCTCATCGGGCGCGCATTTCGCGCACAGCCCTGCCGATGTGGGGATCGTGGGCGACTTCGATGAGCTGGCAGGGCCCACCTTCGACCCAAGTCTCGTTCACCCTTTGATCCACGAGTTCTACGAGCACACCAGTCGCTTCAAGATGTCGATCGTGCCTGAGTGGAAACGCTGGATGCGGCTGCCCTATCGGATCTATCGGGAGACCGTCGCCAAGCCTCTGGGGCAGGCGAACGCCCCCTTTGAGATCGAGGAGGTGCAGCGGGGTGTCATCTCCTGGATCGACACCATCGATGTCGACAATGACGGGACTGCTGACTTCCGGGCATGGATCCGGGCCTACGAAGACGGTGAACCGATCTACGTCGGGATCTACACCGTGATCCATGTCGATGACATGGCGTATGTGGCTGTTGGCTTTCCCCTGCCGTCGGGCAATTTCAGCGCCACCCTCCAGCCGTTCAACAGCAGGGGCGACGGCCTATTGCTCCGGTCGCACACCGACCGATCCTTACCCGGGCACTACCTGTCATTCGTCGACGAAGGTGGCTTGCTCACCACACTCCAACTCGTCGCGTTTGGGGAGGAGATCGATGTGTTTGTGGAAGGTGACGCCTTCAGGACCGAACATCGGTTCTCGCTGGGCAACGTCGGTTTCATGACCTTGCACTACGACATCACCCGGCGCTAGTCGCCTAGGCAGCTTCTTCCATGGGTGCATTGGGGAGCGGCCTCGTCTCACTCACGGCTGCTGGCCGCCGCGCGGTGGCCACGAGGGCGACGCTGACGAGGATCAATGGCAAGGCGATGAAGATCGGCCCGGTCACCACTTCGCCGCCGAGGGTCACCCCGAGGGCGACCGCCACCATCGGGTTTACATAGGGGTAGCTGAGAGCCAGAGCCGGTCGCACCGTGCGGATCAGGTAGAAGTACGAGGTGTAAGCAATGATCGAGCCGAAGACGATCAGGTAGGCGAGCGCGAGCCACGCTGAAGTCGGCGGCGCTTCGACGATTCGCTCGCCCCGAACCAGGCCGATGGCCAAGAGCAGAAACCCGCCGGAGAACAGTTGGGCTGCCGGCGCCATGAGGCCGTCAGGCAGATCGAGCCGGGGTCCCCAGATCGAGCCAAATGCCCAGAAGATGGGCGAAATGATCACCAGCAGCGTGCCGACGGCGCTGGCACGGAAGTCGCCCTCCTGGGCGAGGACGAGAACACCCAGGAGGCCGACGATCAGCCCGATCCACTCCCGGCGGACCGGCCATTTCCCGAACAAGCCGCTCCAGAGCGCGGCCCACACCGGCGTCATCGCGATCGCCGTGGCGGTGAGACCCGAACCAACGCCGAGGCTCTCGGCGACCGTCACCAGGCTGAGCCCACCGACAAACAGGGGAATCCCCATCAAGATCAGGTTCCTCCACTGACGTGGAGTGGGGGAGCCGTGGCCACGGGTTCGGAGAACGAGGAACATGATGCTCCCGGCGATGACGAATCGGATCCCGTTCAGTAGGAACGGGGGAAACCCTTCGAGGCCGAACCGCAGACCGAGGTAGGTCGATCCCCAAATGAAGTAGACGGCAACGAGGGCGGCTGCGATCTTGCCCCGCGATGCGTTGGGAGAGGATGGGGTGGCAGCTGACTCTTCCATGTCGTTCTATCGGTCTCGGCTGTAGCGGGCTATACTCAGTTCGTACCTTACACTATACCTGAAGGAGTAAGGACTCAAATGGATTTTTCGCATTACAGCGGGCAACCGGTCGATATGGCGGTCGACCTGGTGAACACCCTCGACGCCTCGAGCGGCGAGGAGATGATGGTCACCCCGTCCGATGTCGCCACCTTCATCGAGACCTATGACAGCGCCGACTGGTGCCGGCCCGGCTGGGAGCCGACGGAACGCGACCTACACGAGGTTCGTGCCTTGCGCTCACGACTCCGAGATGTGTTCGAGACAGACGATCAAGAGGTGGCCGCCGCCGTGCTCAACGGGATTCTCTCGGACGTGCATGCGGTGCCGCGGCTCAGCGTTCACGGGGTGGGCCCTCACCTCCATTTCGAGTCGGAGGATGGGAGCCCGGCCCGCTGGCTGGGGGCGATCACGGCGATGGGTCTCACCGTGGCCATGATCGAGGGTGGGTTCGAGCGGTTTGGCACCTGCGCTTCGGCGACTTGTGACGACGTGTTCGTGGACACTTCGCGCAACCACTCCCGGCTCCACTGTTCGGGTAAATGCACGACCCGGGAGAACGTGGCGGCCCATCGTGCCCGCCAGCGCGAGCAGGACTGAACCGTTCGCAGATGAAACATCTGCTCAGCTTGCTGGTCACGGGTCTGGCCCTTTGGATCGCCGTGAGCCTCGTCAGCGGTCTCGATTTCACTGGCTCGGTGTGGGCCTACGCCGGTGTCACCGTCCTGTTCTGGCTGGTGAACGCGGTCGTCAAACCGATCATGAATCTGCTGAGTCTGCCCATCGTGATCCTCACCCTCGGGCTCTTCATGCTGATCACAAACGCCCTCGCCCTCCAGTTGGTGATATGGCTATCCGAGCCGGAACGACTCGACCTTGGCCTCACCTCGACCGGGTTCTGGTGGGCGACCTTCTTCGGGGCGCTAATCGTCAGCGTGGTGCGCCTCGTCTTCGACAAGGCCCTGAAGATCTGAACCCGGGCGGTGTGACCTCACGGAGCCGTGGTGGTCGTTCCTGTGGGAGCACATCCGTTCTCCACGTACTGGACCCCGTCGGCGTCATACCGCGCGTTGGATGGGCTGAGGCCGTTGGCGAGTTGTGCGGTGGCGATCGCAGTAGCGAAGGACGATCCGCTCCAACAAACGAGTTGCGGGACGTCATTGTCGGCCGCACCTGACAACCCGATGAGATCTGCGCCTGGCGCCCAATCCGTCACCCATGGCCTGTCGTTCGGCGCGAGCCGCACCGGGGCCTGATCGACCCACACGATCTCGGTGGCCTGTTGGTCGACGGCGGCCACCGCGCGGATGACGCCGTTTGAGCCTTTCGCGAGCGCAGCGGGGTAGAAGGGGACAAAGGCAGGCAGACCGGCGACGTCGGGCGCCTTGTAGTTCTCGTTTCCGGCAGCCGCCAGGACGACGGAGCCGGGGTATGTGTCCAGCCAGTCGTTGGTCATGGTGGTGATCGTGACCATGTCTTTGTCCTGATTCGGGTCGCAGGTGTACGAGCCAAGCGACAGGTTGAGGGCGATCATGTTCTCGTTGCTGCCACCTGGGTGACGGACCATGAGTCGGGCAATCGCCTCCGCCACCTGAATCTCGGCAGTGGCCGGGCCGGGAGGCAGCTCGTCGTCACCCTGCAAGGTCACGGCGTCGGGATTGACCAGTCGCGCCGCGGCGAAGGTCACCTGCTTTCCGGGGGCTATCTGCCTGATCAGCCCTGCGATGAAGGTGCCATGACTCGCCGGATTTGTGGAGGGCTCGAGCGTTTCCTCGTCGACGTCGTCATATAGGACGAACTTCTCACCTCCGGCGTCCGCGCCGTAGAGCCACGATGGGACCGGGTTGTCGGATTGCTGCTCAGCGATCCCGGAGTCGACGACAGCGACGCGCCCTCCGTCGAGTGGTGTCCCATCCACATTGGGCAACTCGTATCCGGTCACCACGACCGGGTCGGTGCCGGGCTGCATCTTGATGTGATTCGCCACGCCCAACAAATTGATTGGCGCGGCATCGACTCCGACAACCTCTCGGAGGTACATGGAGACCTGGAGTGGGTCTTGCCCCACCCGGTAGAAGACGACCATTTCACCGATCTCGCTGCTGACTGCCTCCATGACGTCGTTGGGGATGGAAGGCTCGCTCTCGGAGGTGGTCTCTGCCAACACGTCCGCGGCGGCGGTTGGATCGACCTCGAGCTCTGTCGTTGCGTCGAACTCTCCAGCCTTGGACACCGCCACAAAGTCAGTGAGGTAGAAGCAGGCAGTTCCGTTCGGGATCTCGAACTCCGTGAGGTCCAACTCCCGTGCGACATCTGGTCCCGGTAGAACACACGCCGTGGCGACGAGAGCAACAACGCCGGCGATTACAGAGAATCGAACCTTCATCACGACCTCCACTAGCTTCCGACGGATAGAGCTCGAAACCGAACAACTGATTCCGGAAACCAGTAGAAGCTACTCATCTAGCGAGAGGCGCCGCGTGGAGAATTCGGCCAGCGTGGAGGCGGCCCGCGAGCTCCTCAATGAGGCCCGAGACGAGCCACGAGCCGCTATCACTAAAGGCAGGCAAACCCTCGGGTTGGCCGCATCTGACGACCACTCCACCAGGGCGATCATCTTGCGTGCCCTCTCACTTGCTTCGCGGGTGGCGGGCACGATCGAAGAATCGGTCTGGTATGGCGAAGAAGCCGTTCGAGAAGCTGACCTCGCCGGGAGCGCCTCGCTTCGTTCGGAGGCGTTGATGACGCTCGCTGGTTCAGTTGCGCTTCGTGGTCAGAACCTGATGGCGCTCGAGCTATTGGCAAAGGCGTACGAAGGGAGTAGCGGCGGTCTCGAGGCCGCCATCTCGTCCCAAGAAGGAGCGATTCGACATCGGTTGGGTGAAGGACGAGCCGCTATGGAATGTTATGCCCGCGCCCTTCCTGTCTTTAGGTCCGTGGGCGATCTGCCCTCAACTGCTTTGACGCTCAACAACATCGGGCTTCTTATGGCCGACACTGGTGACCTTCGCGAGGCCCGAACCAACCTGATCGAGGCCCGAGAGATCTATGAGCGTCTTGGTCACAAGAGTGAGCTCGCAGCTTTGGATCACAATCTCGGCGTCGTGGCCGCCTATCAGGGCGACCTGCCGGAGGCGCTTCAACTGTTCGACGCGAGCGAGTCGCTGCTCGTCGCTCTCCACGGTTCTGCTGCCGAGATCCAAGTGAGTCGGGTCGAAGCGCTGATGTCGGCGGGCCTGTTTCGTGAGGCTGTGGATCTCTCGGTTCGCGTCGCTGCTGAAATGCGCTCGCTAGGCCTCATGGATGATGCGGCGGAGGCGTTGTTGGCGGGCACCTTCGCAGCGCTGCAGGGAGGCGATCTCAAGATGGCAGAGCGTTGGGCCGCCGAGGCGCAGGTGCTCTTTGAGCAACAAGGTCGTGCAGTGTGGGCGGCGAATGCCAGTCAGACAGGGATCCAGGCCCGCTATCTGTCCGGAGGCGCCACCCCCGATATGGCCCACGACAGCGCGCCACTTTGCCTCAGTCCTCGAAGCTGAGATGCACAGGGTCCCTGCATTGAATGCCTGTTTGGTCGCTGGCCTGATCGACTTCCGGCTCGGCAGGATCCCGGAGGCCACGGAAAGCCTTCAGCTCGTTGCGGAAGAAGGAAGGAGAGGCTCGGTCGAGTCTCGTCTTCAGTCATGGCGGGCCCGGGCGTTGATCCGCGAGTCGGCAGGGGATCGTAAGGCCGCCGACGCCGCGGCCCACGCCGGGATGCGGCTTCTCGACGACTACCAGGCCGCCTTGGGCGCTACGGATATCCGCAGCGGAGTCGAACGTCACGGGGCGGCTCTCGGCGAGCTGGGTTTTCGGCTCGCCATCGACTCACGCAAGCCTCGTCGAGTTTTCGCATGGATGGAGCGAACCAGGGCACGGGCATTGCGCCATCGGCCGGTGACACCGTCGGACGACCGTGCGCAAGCGGCCGATCTGGCCGAATTGCGTCGGGTTTCGGGGGAGTTGCGGTCGGCAGAGGGCGATAGTGCCCACGATCTGAGCCGCCAAGAGCGGGCTCTTCAGGAGTCGATCCGAAACCGGGGACGGGTTGCCCGCGGGGAAGGCTCCAGTACGTCGACGAGCCTTCAGGACCTAGCCGGCAGGCTCGGACAACGCACGCTGGTTGAATTCGCCTCTCTCGACGATCGTTTGTGGGCTGTAGTGGTGAGGAATGGTCGCTTCTCGCTGGCCGAGTTGGGATCGGAGCCTTCGGTTCTGACCGAGTTGGAGAGCCTTCGATTCACCATGCGCCGTCTCGCCAGGGGACGGGGGAATGCGTCGACCGAATTGGCGCGACAGGTCGCTGCTCGCATCGACGGCATGCTCTTCGGAAATCTGAGGACTGGATCGGGACCTCTGGTGATCGTCCCCACTCCCGCCCTCCATTCCATGCCGTGGGCAGCATTGGCCACCTGCCAGGGACGAGCATTCACCGTCGCGCCATCGGCAGAGCTGTGGGAACGCGCCGCACGACGAAGACGGCGATCAGGATCGGTTGTGGTTGTCGCCGGGCCTGACCTGGCTCATGCCGACGCCGAAGCATGGGAGGTGGCTGATCTCTATGCGGGGGTCGAGGCAGTTGATTCCGATGGCGCGACGGTTGATCGGCTCCGCACCCTCCTCGACCGGGCCGCCACAGGTCACATCGCATGCCATGCCAGGTTCGAGGTCGACAACCCGATGTTCTCGGCGCTGCGACTGACCGACGGCGATCTCAATGTCTACGACCTGGAACGAATGCGTCGGGTGCCCGACTTGGTTGTGTTGTCGGCCTGTGACTCGGGCTTCAGTGACACCCATCCCGGACAGGAGTTGATGGGCTTGAGCTCGGCTCTGCTCAGCCTTGGGGCGAAGTCGTTAGTCGCAAGCGTGGGGCTGGTCCCCGACTCTGAAGCGACGCGAGAGCTCATGGTTGGCCTCCATCGAGGTCTCATCTCCGGTCTGGGCCCGGCAGAGGCTCTTAACCGGGCCCGGGGCTCCCTCGGATACACGACGGCGGGATACGTCGCGGCGGCGTCGTTCGTCTGCATCGGGGCCGGCTGAAGAAACTTTCAAATCAGATGTATCACGAGGTCAGCCCGGCCCTCTGATCCTTACCATGACCACGATGGCTGAAGCCACGACACACGGCGAGCTCTTGGCTCGTGCGGCCCGCGGCGACCAGGCTGCATGGAATGCATTGGTCGAGACCTTCGGGCAAATGGTGTGGTCGATCGCGAGGAGTTTCCGACTCGACGACGCCTCGGCGAAAGACGTCACACAGACGGTCTGGCTCAAGCTGGTCGAGAATTGCGACCGCATCCAGGATCCAGAGCGTCTCCCTGGATGGTTGGCCACAACATGCCGACGTGAGGCGCTTCGAGTTGCCCGATTGCGTGAACGCACCATTCCCACCGAGTTCGAGTACGACCTGGAGGATCCCTCGCCCTCTCTCGAGGCTCTCCTCGTCGAAGACGAAGAGGTGCGAGGCGTGGTGGCGGCATTTTCCTCGCTAGGCGAGGACTGTCAGCAGCTGTTGCGCCTCCTGGCGACCGATCCACCGCTCAGCTACGAGGAAATCTCTGAGATCACGGGTCGACCGGTGGGCAGCCTCGGCCCAACCCGTGCGCGGTGCATCGGGAGACTCAAGTCGGCAATGGGTATCAGCGCCGACGGTGGAGGCTCTATAGACCAAGGAGGAGATGCAAAGTGAGCGATAACAGGGATTACACCGAAGCTCAGCTCATCGAGCTGCTCCGCCAAGGTCTCGTTTCGACCGACCCCGTGCCGGCCGACGTGACCGATTTCGCCATGGCAGCACTCACCTGGCGCACCATCGATGCCGAACTCGCGGCTATCGCCTTTGACTCTGCAAGCGAAGACACGCCGGCCGGGGTCCGCGGGTCGGCGACCGATCGAATGCTGTCCTACGAAACGGAAAAGCTCAGCATCGACATCGAGTATCGGAGTGCCACCCGTCGGCTCATCGGCCAGGTCGCACCAGCTCAGCTTGCAACAATCGAGCTTCATCACTCAATGGGCACCGTGACCACTGTGACCGACGAGCTGGGCCGATTCAGCTTCGATAACGTGGAGCCCGGCCCGGTCAGCATCGTGTGCACATCGCAGGGCGCCGACCCTGTTGTGATCAAGACCGAGTGGACGGTTCTCTGACCCACCCGGGCCGTAGGCGTATCTAGGCCTGTCCAAGGGACTCTCTCCCTCATACGAGTCGTTACAGCACGACCAGGAGAAAGAGGAAGAGATGACCGACATGTCCCCGAACGAGAGCCCGAAGTGGGCTTGGCGCCGGGCATGGACCAGGAGACCGATCGGATTGGTCGAGCACCCGGTCGACAGGTGGCTGGGCTCCCGGTCAAAGGAACCGGGAATCAAGCAGAGCCACCGCGGCCGACGGCATTCCCCCTGGCTCACCGCTCGCCCCGCCATCTAGCCCCCAAGGCTCGAGAACTAGAAGGCCCCCGCACCATTGGGGGCCTTTCTGTTGTTCGATCGATATCCGGCTGCTGTCACGATTGGAACGACGATCCCTAGGTTTCGCCGGGACGCAGGTCGACGACCGCCGTCGAGTCGGTATGACAGCGGTCCACCTGTTCGAACTCGACGGAGCTGTTCTCGAATGACTGAATCGTTCCGCTCTGATCAATCACCTCCACGACTACGAGATGGTCCCCCGCCTCGATCAAATCGAAAGTGTTGTAGAAGAGACGGTCGCTCCGCACGATGAGCTCTGCCTCCCCGTCATCGCCCACATAGGTACCACCAGACCCCTCCACAGCGGAGAACGACACACAGTCCTCGTCCACGCAGACCCTCACCTCATGTGGGCCTGACTCGAGAGGTGCGTCGAGGGTCACCTCAACCCCGGAAGGAGCGCGGTCGTCGGGACACCCGCAGCCAGTGAGAGTGGAGATAAGGAGGACAATTGTTGCGAGCGACCTGAGCACTGGTGGCCCGAAGCTGCGGGAGATCGCCTCGAGTTGCTGAAAGTGGTTCCACAACGAAAAACACCGGGATCGCCTTATCGGCGATCCCGGTGTTGTGCTCCCCGGGGTGTTATCGGATTTTTCCGGCAAAAGCTGGAGTCCTCGGGTGAGCCTTCAGCTTCTCTTCTCACGGGGCACCCGTGGTCCCTCGTCGGCAACCTTGGCGGCTGCGATTCGGGCGTTGTAGGTGTCCATCAGGTCTTCGAAGCCCTGGGGCCAGTTGGCGTGGGGGCGAACCTGGTTGGTCATTTCGAGCCTGAAGGACTCGAGGCTCTGAGGCTGCACCGGCACCGATATCCTCGCGGCCTCGGGGCTGAAGGCCTCATGGCCATTCGGCACCATCTGGTTCTCGAACCGATCGATCAGGTCCTGGTAGCGCTGGGACCACATCGCCTGGAGGCGAGCGGTGTTCACTGCCTGGAGATGGAGCACCTCAGGGCTGAACGCCTCCGTGACCAGAGCCTGCTGTTGCAGGGACTTGTAGGCCTCGGGGCTGGCCCACTTGAGCCTTGCGGTCTCCATCCGATAGGCCTCGATGTTCACGGACGGCCGTGTGGCCTGCCGCGCCTGGTACTGCTGGGTCAGGAAGTCGACCCTCGAGTTCCAGGCATCCTTCTCAGCCTGGCTGACTCGGGACTCGGTCACTGACTCGGTGGCTTCGTTTCCCTGATTTGCAGAGAAAACGAAACCGAGGGCGATGACAGCTGCCAGAGCGGCGGCGGCCAGGCCAACGAAACGACCGGAGGGTCCGGCCGACCGGGTGGTACCCGGATTGATGACACTCGTAGACATTGTTCCTCCTCTGTGTCCAACGTGGACAATTTGTTCACGTCGGCAGAGGAGAGCACCGGAGCGGTGGCCTGATACGCGGTTCTAAGAAGATCCGAACGAGGTGTCGACGAGTACCCCGGCCTCAGCAAAGAATTGGAAGTCGCCGCCGCTCTTCGATGCCACGATCGACCCGACGTCGAGGTTGACCACCTCGATGCTGGTCGCAAGCTCCCATGATTGGACATATCCGATAGGCATCCCCGGATTCACTGACAAACCTCCGAAATAGCGGTCCGGCTCGTCGGCGCCGTGATGGGCAATCACCTCCAGGGTTGCCGCATCGAGGACGTAGAAACCTGACGATTGGTTGGTTTGGGTGTCCGGGCTGTCCTCGTAGGACTGACCGGTCGCCAGGAGACGGTTGCTGTCAGATGACAGGGAGATGTCAGTAATCGGAGCGTCGACACGGTCGATGACTTCCCAAGTCTCGGTGTCGATGGCTTCGATTCCAAGCGGATCGAATCTCATTGTGAGGTACTCGTCGACGAGCTCAAAGGTCTGGACTCCTGAGGCCACATAGAGCAATCGGCCGTAGGGGCGGCCTAGCGCCGCTGACCGCACACCGTTGGAGAAGGCATGATCCACGGTGGGGGTCGAGTCCAGGACATCGGTCCCGAATTCGTGGTCGGTGGCTTTCCCGGTCACGACGTTGACCTCGGTGACCACATCCCGGTTGACGTTGACGATGAGCACCCGGGATCGATCTTCGTCCCAGACCACCACCGGAAAGGCGTAGAAGGGGGTGTCGCCCCCTCCGTTCTGGGCCAGTTCCAGATAGCCGATGCTGCCGATCT
>CAVRWT010000006.1:0-131853 GCA_963724825.1 uncultured Acidobacteriota bacterium | reverse complement strand
GTGTCCCAGATCGATGGGGCGCGGCCATCTTCGCCCACGGCGCCCTCGACCTGATAGGCGGCGGTAGCGACTCCCCATAGGAATCGAGGCGGAAACTCTGATGCGGCGAACATTTACCCCCCAACCTTCATCATTGCTCGACCCCCAACTACTTCTGTACGCCGGACAGGTCGATTCCCTGCAGAAACACCTTCTGCGCGAGCAGGAAGATGACTACGGGAACGAAGAGGGCGATCAGCGAGCCCGCCTGGATCAACGTTGGCTGGGTGTCGTAGATGGTGTTGAACGTGCGCAAACCCACCGAGATCGGCACCAGCTCGGGACGGGTCGACAGGTAGATCATCGGCTCAAAGAAGTCGTTCCAGGCGAAGTAGAAATGGAACAGGCAAACAGCCACCACCGCAGCCTTCATCTGGGGCAATACCACCGACCACAGGGTGCGAAATGCCCCAGCGCCGTCGATGGTCGCTGCCTCGTCGAGCTCCATCGGGATCGTGAGGAAGTACTGGCGCAACAGGAACACATTGAACGCATTTGCGAAGAAATGGGGGACGATCAGCGGGAGATAGGTGCCGACCCATCCGATCCGCACGAAGAAGGCGTACTTCGGGACCAAGGTGACGTAGGAAGGAAGCAGGATCGTGGCGATCAGCACCACGAGAATCGATTTGCCAAACGGGATCTTGAACCGGGCCAGCCCGTACGCAACGAGGATCGAGGAGATCACGGCGCCGATGGTCCCGATCCCGGCAATGATCAAGGTATTGCGAAGCAGGTTGGGGAAATTCATCAATTCCCACGCCCGCTCGTAGTTCACCCACTGCGGGTCCAGCTCGTAGGCGGGCTCCAGGATCCGCCAGTTCCCTTCCCACTCGATCGGGGTCTCCGGATTTGCGGGGTCGATGAACTGGGACACCTCCCGGCCCGGCTTCAGCATCGCCAGCCCCATCTCGGTCCCGTCCGGGAGCGGGACCGTGTACATGTCCAGCTCCTGGCCCTCGTATTCGAACGTAGCCGGCGACTTGGGAAGGATTGGCCCACCGATATTGGCCACCATCTCCTCGGACTTCAGCGACGTCACGACCATGTAGGCGAGCGGAAGCAGGAAGGCGAAGAGAAGCAACGTCGTGATCGAGGTCGTGAGCCAGCCCTTACGCAGCGGTTGACGGTCCGGTTTGCGCTTGCCGGAGGGTGGTGCCGAGAGCACCTCCACTGGCGGCGGGTTCAGGATCGTTGTCACCTCAGTCTCTCCTGGCCTCGTAATAGACCCAGTACTTCGCCGACCAGAAGACAAGCCCGGTTACCAAGAGGGCAGCGAGGAAGAGGGCCCACGCCAGGGTGGCGGCGTAGCTCATATCGAAGTATTTGAAGCCCTGTTTGAAGAATTGAAGGGCATAGAAGTTGGTGGCGCCGTTTGGAGCACCGGTGCCGTTGTTCAGCACATACGGAACCAGGAAGTAGTTGAAAACACCGATCAAACCGAGGATCAGGTTGTAGAAGATGATCGGGGAGATGATCGGCATCGTGATGTGCCAGAAAGTGCGCAACTCTGTGGCGCCGTCGATCCGGGCCGCGTCGTACAGCGACGCCGAAACGGAGTTCATCGAGGCGATGAATAGGAGCATCGCATTGCCGACGCCCCACAGGCCGATGAAGGCCAGTGATGGGTAGACCCACGTCGTGTCGTAGAACCAGTCGGGGCCGGTGATCCCGAAGACGGCAAGTATGCGATTCACCCATCCGGTCTTGGGATTGAACATCCCGCCAAAGATGAGAACCGCCGCCACGAACGGGATGATCGACGGCAGGAAGAAGAGGGCCCGGAAGCCTTCCCGGCCCCGCAGGCTCCTGGTGACCAGGAGATAGGCGAGGGTCACCGGGAAGAGGATGGCGAGGGGAAGGGCAATGAGGCCGAACTTGAGGGTCACCAGCACCGACTGGCGCACCTCAGGGTCGTTGAACATCCGCACCCAGTTGTCGAACCCCACGAACTGGGTCGGCTCATTGGTGACCAGCTGGAAGTCGGTGAACGAGAACCAGAGGGAGGTGACGATTGGTACCGCGTACCAGAGAAAGAACCCCACGATCCATGGCATGACGAACCAAAGTCCGACACGACCTCGCCGTTTGGCGAGGGAAACCGATTTCTTGGCCTTGGGGGGTGTTGATGGGGCGGCCGGAAGACCGGCCGCCCCATCGCTGATCGTTGTCAAATCACCAACAACTGACTATTGGTTTGTCTGGAAGATAGTCGTCAGATCTGACTCCAACGTGGCGATCTCGGCGTCCAAATCGAGCGCCGGGTCACTCAAGATGGCGGTCAGAGTGACACCCATCCGGTCGACGTACTGCTGCCATCCGGGAACGATAGCTCTCGTGTGGCGGCGTGTCGGCGTAGTTGGCACCGTCCAGTGCCACCTGCCAGTTCACACCCTGTGGGTACCTCTCATCGAGGGTCGCCAGGAAGTCGTCCACCTTTGCCGGGTCGGCAGGTGCCGCACCGTAGGTGGTCAACAACGGGAGGGCCCCGTCGGTGACCAGGTAGGCGATGACCTCGAAGGCCTCCTCAGGATGCTCCGTCGACGACAGAACCCGGAAAGTGTCAGCGTGCATATTCGCTGTCACCTTGCCGTTGTGCGACGGCAGCACGGCGAGATCGTAGAAGTCGCCGGCGATGCCGGTGTCATCGTTGCGGATGCAGCAGGTGAACCAGAGATGGCTGATACCCATTGCAGTCTTTCCAGACTGGAATGCGTTGCCGGCCATAGCATCGATGTCTGCCTGAGCTGGCGCGAACCCTGACGTCCAGACGGCGTCGTAGTACCAGTGCCACTCATCCAACCACTCCTGCGGAATGGCTGCAGTGCCGTCATCGGCCACCGGGTAGCCGGCTCCCCAGAAGGATCCCTGCTGGAAGAGACGGTCGGTCCACTGCCAGACGAATCCGTACTGGGTCCGCTTGCTGATGTCGAAGTCGGGGCTGGTGGCATCGTTGCCGTTCTCGTCGACGGTCAGGATCTTGGCGATCTCAGCGACCTTGTCGAAGTCCCAGGTCCCTTCCCACTCCGTTCCAGGGCCGTAGACGGCGGTGCCGTCGGCGCCATATTCCTGGGGCGGATAGGGCAGGCCGGCCTCGTCGAACAGTGCCTTGCTGAAGTACATCTCCGACGGGTACGAGGCGAACGGAAGCCCGGCAAGGGTCCCATCCTGGTCGCGCATGTTCTCGACGGTGGCCTCTGGCCAGATCGACATGTCGAACCCGCTGGACTCCACCAAGGGCTCCAGGTCGAGATATTGACCGGCAAAGCCGTTGGCACCTTCACGACCCACAGGGCCGATGATGTCGGGGGCGTTGCCTGACGAGATCTCGGTGGCCAGAGCCGCCGGGGCGGCGTCGTGATCCACGATCTCGATCTCCAACACGATGTTGGGGTGCGAGGCGTTGAAATCGGCGACTGCTGCCTCCTGAGCTTCCTTCTGCTCGGGGTTGGCACCGGTGCCCAACCCGATGAACCATCGGATCGTGACGGGCTCGCCTGCCGGCGCTGCGGTTGTGTCCGTCGCAGCTGCCGTCGTCGTGGAACCTTCTCCAGCCGCCGCCGTCGTGGTGGAGCCACCACTGCTCTCTCCACAAGCGGCGAGGATCAAGAGGAGGACCACCACGAGGGCGATACTCTTTGCTTGCTTCATCTCTTTCCGTTCTCCTCCTTCGCCCCCGGACATGTCACCGATCGATACGATCGATGCGGCCGCACTCCGGGGACGGGCGCGACCGTGTCACTTCGGGCTATCCCGATAGACCTCCAACCGTTGATTGCCTTATCACCAACTCGGTTGGAAGAAGTACTCGCCGTGGCCCGCCCTCGGGGCGGTCCAGGAGGGTCAGGAGGTTGCGAGCAGCCTCCTGGCCTATCCCCTGGATGTCCTGGCGCATCGTCGTGAGTGGCGGGGAGAGCTCGCTGGCGAACGCAAGGTCGTCGAACCCGGCGAGTGCGATGTCGTCGGGGACTCTCAAACCGGCGTTTCGAATCGCATCGAGCGCCCCAACCGCCGTGTTGTCACTGGCGCAGAAAATGGCATCGACCTTGGCCTCGATCAGCTTGGTGGCCGCCTTGTAACCACCTTCGGCGGTGTAGTCGCCCTCGATGATCAGGCCTTCGGTGGGGAGATTGGCCCGACGGAGCGCTCGCCGATAGCCGGTCTTGCGATCCCGACTGGAGACACTGTCACGGCGGCCGGTGATATGGGCGATTCGTTTCCGTCCCAGCCCGATCAAGTGGTCGGCGATGGCCTCGGCGGCCGCTTCGTTGTCGATGTCGATGTAGCTGGCATCGTTGTCGGCGCGTCGGTGGCCGATGAGGACGCTGGGCACGCCTGAGCTGCGTAGGCCGTCGACCAAGGGGTCATCGATGGTGTCGGCGGTGACAATGATCCCGTCGAGCATCCCCATGGACAGGATCTGGTCGAGAGTCTCTTCCTTGGTCCGATTGCCAAGCCAGAGCATCATTCCCGCCGCCGACTCGGTCAGCGAGTCGCAGATGCCCGTCAGCAGGCCGGCGAAGTAGTTGTCCGAAAAGGTCAGCTGTGCGGCGACATGCATCACGACGCCGACGACGCCGGACTTGCCGCTGGCGAGGTTGCGCGCAGCGAGGTTCGGCCGGTAGCTGGTGGTCTCGAGGACATCGAGGACCTTCTGTCGCGTCTCGGGCGATACCGAACCACCGTTGATGACCCGGGAGACGGTGGCACGAGAAACTCCGCTGAGTTCGGCCAAGTCATCAAGCGTCCGTGCCATGCCGAGGGCTCCTCCTCTGAGAGCGCTCTCAAACATACAAACAATTTCCTCGCCGTGTCAACCAAAACGCGGGGGAATTGCGGAAATGTTACGAGCGGATGATGGAAAGCGCTCTCAGAACGATGCCGGCCGACTTCGCCCTTCCGTTACCTCGAGCGACGTCCAAACGGCCCGATCGACCGAACTCAACGCACCTCGGGCGAACAGACGCCGGTCGGCCGGAATGGTGGCTAGATGGTCGACCCGATCTGGAGGTACGACTCGTACGAGACGCTGGGCGTGACCCCAGGGATCGGCGTAGTACTCGTCGGGAGTGATATCGAGGGTGACGGTTCTCGCGGCTTCTTGCACGGTGGGCCGGGAGTCGGCAAAGCGCCGGATCACCTCGGCGTGTGGCTTGAGGCTCCCGTCAGGGCGAACCAGGCCGAAGTGCCGCTCATGCTTGGCTCCACCCGGATCGCAAGGCGGCCGGTCCCACAACTCCTCCGAGTAGTCGGCGAAGCACCAGAGGAAGGCACCGGTCGACCCGACGTCGACCAGCCGGGGCAGAACCTCGCCCACGTAGTCGGCGAAGGCCTCCTCCCCCGCCATGAACTGGGTGCGGGGCGACCCATAGGCGGTCCATTCCCAGACCACCGAATCCTCGGTGTCAGGAGAGGTGCACCCGCCCCATTCCTCGGCGAGACAGGGCAGTCCGCTGAGTGCCGTCACCAGCGCGCAGAGGTAGGGCACGAAGTCGGGGTCCAAGGGGTCACGAGCCCAGTCGACATACATCGGATAGCCATGCATGACCGCAACGTCGCTCTCGGCGAAGACCTGGTCGACGCGTAGGCCGTTGTCGACGAACAGGTTGGCGGCGTGCAAGCCGGTGGTCACCTGGATGATCCGGGTCGAGATCGTGAATGAGGGCCGTCATCTCTCGGACCCAGGCCCGGCCTTCGGCGGCGCTGTTGGGGTGCGCAAAGAGGTCGGGCTCGTTGCCGAGGTTCCACATCCATATTCCGTCGTGCTCCCGGTAGGCCTCCACCACTGTCGTCAGCAGGAGGCGCTCGGCATCGAGAGCGACCGGATCGTGGAACATGTTCCGATAGGCGCTGTCGACTACCCGTCCCCCGCTCACCACCTGGCGAACGTAGGGCGATGGATGGGCAGTCGCGCCGGGGTCGAGCAGCCATCGGGGAGACCAATTGGGCCCGCTCATGTGACCGGTGAAGAAGGTGACATCGAGCCCGAGACCGTTGGCGGCGGCGATGTCACACACCGTCCCGAAGTCCTCGAGCCGCTCGCTCGAGACCATGTCGGGCTCCGGCTGCCAGTCATCCCAAAGCAAGAACAGGCGAACCACATTCATCCCCACTGAGGCGATGACTTCGAACTCGTCTCGCACCTCGGCGGCGTCGAAGTCACCCCACCAGTACATCGCTTTGCGCCGCGGCCAGTAGTTGACCCCAAGCAGGAACGGCTCGGAGCCGGGTTCTGTCGTCATCCCTCTTCCCCTCCGGTGATCGCCTCGATGGCGATGGAGACGGCATCATGCTCATTCACTGCGTCGGTGTCGATTCTCACGGCGGCGCAACCGGCGAACAAAGGGGCTCTTGCCGTCAGGCGCTTCACTTCCTCGTCGCTGACCTCCCGGCGATGGGTGGAAGTCGATCGTCGAAGACGGAGCGCATCCTCGGGGGCATCGACCCAGACACAGTCGCTTTCTCGAATCGCGTCGCGAGCTTCTTCGTTTTCGATGACACTGGCGGCGGCGGAGATGACCGAGGGCTCGTCTGAATTCATTGCATCCCAGAAAACCGCCAGCTCCAGTTCGTGCAAAGCTTCCACCCCGTCCTCCTCTGCAATCTGCGCACCTTTACGGCCGGTGAGAGACTGGATCTGGTCGTCGGAATCGACATACCTCAGTCCCAGACGCTCGGCGATACCCCTGCCAACGGTGGTCTTGCCTGCCCCCATGGCGCCGACCATGACGATGTGATCGGTCGCTCCCATGATCGGATCGACCCTATACACCTCACCCCTGGCCCTCCTACGATCCGCCGGCTTTGCTGACCGAGAACCACAACCGGGGTCATGTGCATCTCTGGCCGATCGCCGTCGTCGCAACCCTGCTCCTGACCTCTGGCTGCACGGACGGCGCAAGCTCCGGGTCAACGGTCACCACCCCGGTTGCATCGACCTCCATCCCGAACGTCGAGTTGCCCTCGATCGACGGGGTCACCCTCTCCGCGAAGAGCCTGGGCAACTACGAGATGTTGGAGGCCACCATCGACCTCTCGGCCCGAGTACGAAAACCCCTACGACCAACGAGAGGTCGCGCTCGATGCGGTCTTTGTCGCTCCCGACGGTTCCGAGTTCGCTGTCCCCGGGTTCTGGGATGGGGAAGGGGCGTGGCGAATCCGGTTCACACCCTCCGAGGTGGGCGACTGGGCCTACACGGTCACCGTGACCGACCAGAGCGGACAGAGTGAGCCTGGCACCGGGGACCTTCAAGGTGACCGAGTCCGATCGTCACGGATGGCTTCAGATCGGAGAAACGGTTGACCCCACCTACAGCCCCCGATACCTCGCCTGGAGCGACGGCACCCCGTGGTACGGGCGGGGTCATGCCGACCTGGGGATGGCCTTTGGCGGGCCCGACCCCTCGGGTCAAGGCTTCCGCCTTCTCAACCAGATGAAGGACTTCGGGGAGAACTTCGTGATGTGGTGGCCGACCTGGAACAACAACATCACCGCCGAGGCCTACGACGACTATTCCTCGGCTCAGGCCGGGGTCATCGACTACATCCTCGCCGAGACGGAGGCGGCCGGAGCAACCCTCTCCTTCACGATTTGGACCCACCAATACCTGCGCACCGACAACCACCCCTGGGGCGATTCGCGCTGGGAGCAAAACGGGTTCAACCATCTGACCGACATCGATGGCTTCTTCACGGATCCAGAGTCGCTCGCCTGGCAGGAGAACTACTACCGCTACACCATCGCCCGCTGGGCGCACTCCCCCGCCATTGCGATGTGGCAAACCATCACCGAGATCAACGGCACCGAGGCCTACGAGCAGACCAATCCCTGGCACGAGCGTCTCAACGCCTACTTCCAGGACCACGACCCGTATCGACACCCGACCACGGCGACCATGTCGGGGTCGGTCGATTGGCCCGAAGGCCATGCGGTGATGGACATGCCCCAGATGCACCTCTACGAATTCGAGGGCGATCCGATCCGGGCCGCTGATCTGGTCGCGGACTGGACAACGCTGATGTGGGATCGGGAGGAGAAGCCGAACTGGATCGGTGAGTATGGCGACCGGGGCCAGCAGACCTATCCGGAGATGATGCACAACGCCAACTGGGCGGCGCTGGCTGCGGGAGCGGCGATGACGCCGGCCGAATGGAACGACGGCCACGGCTACGGCGAGTTCGACCAGTCGATGCAGGAAGACATGGCTCGGTTCGCCACCTTCGTCGAGGAGGTGCCACTGGTCACCTACGACCCTGACGCTCTGCTCGTATCGACTAGCGATCCCGAGGTCCGGGGCTGGGGCGTCGCCGGTGAGGCCGGCGGTCTGTTCTGGGTCCAGGACTTTGCCCTCGAGGGGGCGTCGATGGACGAGATCCGGGCCGACGACACGGTGCGCTCCGGGGTGGTCGCGACCATCGACAGCCTGGCAGGAGGGACCTGGACCGTCACCCCGTACGACACCTGGGCCGGGGAATGGCTGGAGCCGTTCACTGTCGAGTGCCCGTTCGATACCCCGTGCGTGGTGGCCCTACCCGACTTTCACCGGGATCTGGCCTTCAAGCTCTCGCGTTAGCGTCAGCTCTCGCTGGAGGCGGCCCAGAGGTTGAGACTGCCGTCGACCGCGTAGCGATCGATCTCAGACAACTCCTGGTCGGTGAAGCCCAGGTTGTCGAGTGCACCGAGCAGGTCCTCGATCTGCGTCCAGTTCCTGGCCCCAACCAGGGCCGAAGTGACCCGCGGATCCCGAAGCACCCAGGCAATGGCCATCTGAGCCAGGGTTTGGCCCCGATCCCGGGCAATCTCGTGGAGGCCGCGAACCCGGGCCAGGTTGTCCTCGCTGAGCATCCGCTGATCAAAGGAATCCCCGGTCATCACTCGCGAGTTCTCCGGCACCCCGTTGAGGTACTTGTCGCTGAGCAAGCCTTGCGCCAGCGGCGAGAAGACGATGCAACCGATTCCTTCCTCACCCAGGACATCGAGAAGACCGTCCTCGATCCACCGGTTGAACATCGAGTACGAAGGCTGATGGATGAGGCACGGGGTGCCCAGGTCACGGAGGATCGCCGCTGCTTCCCGGGTCTTGGCCGGGCTGTAGGAGGAGATCCCGGCGTAGAGCGCCTTCCCGGCTCGAACCGCGCTGATCCAGGGCACCCAGAGTCTCTTCGAGAGGTGTCGAGGGGTCGAAGCGGTGCGAGTAGAAGATGTCGACGTAGTCGAGGCCCATCCGCCGCAGGCTCTGATCGAGGCTGGCGGTCAGATACTTCCGCGACCCCCACTCCCCGTAGGGGCCATCCCACATCCAGTAGCCGGCCTTGGTGGAGATGACCAGCTCGTCCCGATAGGGCGCCAGGTCGGTGGCCATGACCGTCCCGAAGTTGGCCTCGGCGGACCCGGCCGGTGGCCCGTAGTTGTTGGCGAGATCGAAATGGGTGATGCCGTGGTCGAATGCCTGGAGCAGCATCTCGCGGGCATCGTCGGAGATCGAATCCCCGCCGAAGTTGTGCCACAGCCCGAGTGAGATCCGGGGCAGGTCGAGCCCACTGCGCCCGCTGCGGGCGTAGGTCATCTGTTGGTATCGAGATTCATCCGCGGTGTGCACCTTCATCTCCGAATTCGACGGCTCTGGACTATGGCACATAGGACGGGCACGACATCAACGGCACCTATGCCAAACTTGGCTTGTGGGACATGTCGTGGTCGGAATAGACGGCTCTGATCCGAGCCTCCGCGGCTCTCGCCAAGGCCATCGACGAGGCGCGGCTGCATGGCGCAGATCTGCACATCCTCCACGCGACCGACCTGAGCCCTGCCCTGCTCCATTTTCCCGACGACGTGACAGTCGACACCCGTGACATGGCCAGCGAGCAGCGGGCCGTCGCTTGGGAGTCAGCGCAACCACTCCTGGAGGACGCCGGCTTGGAGGTAGTGCGTGTCGACCGCGAGGGCTCGCCCGGCAGGGCACTGGTCGACTACTGCGCCGAGATCGAAGCCGAACTCCTGGTAGTCGGCACCCGCGGCCTGGGATGGGTCAAGAAGCTCATCCTCGGCTCCACTGCCCAGGACGTGGTCCACAGCGGCACCTGTGACTTACTGCTGGTGCGTTGAGCACTCAGCCGAGTGACTTCCTGATCGTCTCGTAGATCCGGTCCACCGACGGGATCGCTAGATCCTCGAGATTCTCAGCTGCGGGAAGGGGAATGTGGGGGGTGGTGATCCGAATCACCGGGCCATCCAGATCCCAGAAAGCCTCCTCGGCGACGATCGACGCCACTTCGGCCCCCCAACCACACAACCGCGGATTCTCCTCGACGGTGAACAGCCAGCCCGTCTTCGCCACCGAGCTCAGGATCGCCTTGGTGTCGAGCGGGACCAGGCTCCGAAGGTCGATCACCTCGGCCGAGACCCCCTCGGCGGCGAGACGCTCGGCCGCCTCCAGGGCCCGAGGCACCATGAAGGCCAGGGCCGCAATCGTGCAGTCGCTGCCGGCGCGAACCACCCGGGCCTCACCGAGTGTTCCGACGATCTCGGTGTCTGGAACCTCTGACTTGGTTGCCATCAGCGACTTGTGCTCGAAGAAGACGACGGGGTCGGGATCGCGAACCGCCGCCGCCATCAGGCCGACGACGTCCTCAGGGGTCGACGGCGCCACCACCTTGAGCCCGGGGATCATCATGCACCAGTTCTCGACGCTCTGGCTGTGCTGGGCGCCGAACCGCACTCCGCCCCCGTTGGCGGTGCGAATCACCACCGGGACCGTGAACTGCCCGCCGGTCATGTACCTCGTCTTCGCCATCTCATTGGCGACCATGTCGAAGCACACCGCCAGGAAGTCGGAGAACATGATCTCGGCGATCACCGGCACCCCGGTCATCGCCGCCCCCATCGCCGCCCCCAGGATCGCCTGCTCGGAGATCGGGGTGTCGCGGATCCGGGTCGGGCCGAATTCCTCGAGCAGGCCGACTGTCGTCTTGAAAACCCCCCCGGCGCCGGCAATGTCCTCGCCGAGCATGACCAGCGTCGGATCGCGCCGCATCTCCTGGGCGATTCCCCGGGCGACGGCCTCGCGGTAGCTCAGTTCCGCCAAGACGACCCCCCATCGGCCCAGACGTCGGTCATCAGCACTTGTTCTCCCGGGCGTTCCCCGGCCTTGGCAAAGGCTGTGGCTTCCTCGACGCGATCGGTGACCTGATGGACGATGTCGGAAAGCCTGGATTCGTTGACCCCGAGGCGCAGGAGGCGCTGGTGATAGGTCGGCAGCGGGTCGTGCGCCATCCAGGCCTCGACCTCCTGGGCGGGGCGATACTTGCCGGGGTCGGCCCGACTGTGGCCGCCGTGCCGGTAAGTGACTGCCTCGATCAGAGAAGGCCCTTCGCCCCGTCGGGCCTTCTCGATGGCCAATCTCGCGGTCACATACACCTCATCGGCGTCGTTGCCGTCGATCACGATCTGCTCGAGGTCGTAGGCGGGCGCCCGACCGGCGGCGGGATTCGAAGCCGCGGTCACCAAGTCGATCGGCGTGTACTCCATGTACAGGTTGTTCTCACAGACGAAGACCACGGGGAGGTGCCAAATCGACGCCAGGTTGAGGGCCTCGTGGAAGGCTCCGATGTTGGTGGTGCCGTCGCCGAAAAAGGCCACAGCCACCTGATCGGTTCCCCGTAGTTGCGCCGACCAGGCTGCGCCGTTGGCGACGCAGAGATGGGCGCCGATGATGGCGTAGCTGCCCATCATCCCGTGCTCGACGGAGGTGAGGTGCATCGAGCCGCCCTTACCCCCGAGGATGCCGGTGTCCCTCCCCAGGAGCTCCGCCAGCACCGGTCCGAGGGGAGCCCCCCTGGCGACGGTATGGGCATGGCCCCGATAGGTGGCGAAGGTGTAGTCGTCGGGGCGCATCGCCTTGGCCACGCCGGTGGCGATGGCCTCCATACCCAACGAAAGGTGGCTCGTCCCCTTGACCAGATTCTGCATGAAGAGGTCGTAGACCCGATCCTCGAACTGTCGGAGCACCTGTTGCATCTCGAACATCTCGATGCGGGTTTCGAGGTCGATTTCGAGACGGTCGTTCTCCGGCTTGGTCGCCTTCGGGAGCCGGGGTGGGCGCTGGGCGTAGTCGTAGAGCCCGGCGTCGACCTCAGTACTCATTCGCCACCATCAACTCCTCGCAGGGGAAGAGCGTGGTGATCTGTGGCCCGTCGGCGGTGACCACCATCATCTCTTCGATCCTGGCTGCCGATCGCCCGTCCGTGGCCGGTGCGTAAGTCTCGAGGGCGAAGTACATGCCCTCCTTGATCTCGATCGGGTCGTCGAGTGAGTTGAGCCTGCTGATGATCGGCCGCTCGTGCAGGCCGACCCCGACGCCGTGGCCGAATTGGAGGCCGAAGGCGTCCATCTCATCCACGAAGCCGAAGTCCTCGGCCCTTGGCCACACCTTGGCGATCATGTCGGTGGTGTTGCCTGGTCGAACCAATTCGATTGCGGCGTCCATCCACTCCCGCGACTGCTTGAAGGCGTCGCGCTGTGCGGTGGTCGCCCGCCCCACGACGAAGGTCCGGTAGTAACAGGTCCGGTAGCCGTTGTAGGCGTGGATGATGTCGAAGTAAGCCTGGTCGCCGGGCCGGATCATCCGGTCGCTGAAGACATGCGGGTGCGGGCTGCACCTCTCCCCGGCGATCGAATTGATGGCCTCGACGAACTCGGAGCCCATCTCGAACAGGCGCCCGTGGGCCAAAGCCACGATGTCGGATTCCCGGATCCCGGGCTTCAAAGTCTCATAGATCTCGTGATAGACGCCGTCCACCATCGCGCTGGCCTGGGAGAGGAGGACGATCTCGTCCGAGCTCTTGATCTCACGGGCGAGCATCATCGCCTGCTGGCCATCGGTGACCTGGAGGCCTTCCTTCTGCAGGGCAAGGAATACCGCGGTCTCCGCCATGTCGACTCCCAGGAGATCGTCGATAAGCCCTTCGTCACGAAGCACCGCCGCGATCTCGGCAGCGGCACGGGTGTGGAGCCCCGAGCTGGGACCGATGGCGCCTTGGAGGCCGGTATTCCCACCGATCGAGTTCTCCAGGTCATACATCTCGGGCAGTTGCCGACGATGCGCCTTGGCTGCCGAGCCGAAGTCCCAGATTCGGGGACGGCCCTTCCTCGTGATCAGTGCAAAGCGCTCACCCTTGTTGAAAGCCCAGTAGCCGATCTGGGTGGCGGTGGCGTAGCGAATGTTGGAGGTCTCGAAGAGGAGCACCGCGCCCAGGCCATTGGCCTCCAGTTGCTGCCGTACCCGCTCGAGGCGATAGGCGCGCAGTCGCGGAAAATCGACGCGATCCTCCCAATCCACCCCCATGACCCCAGGGGCCGGGGTGGTGGCTACCGGAAAGTCGGTCATGGCTCTCTCCTCCTCTTTCCTGTCAGTTCTTCATCACGTTTTCGAACCGCGACCCTCGGCAGGCTGGGTGACCAGTGAACAGTCACACTACACACCCCTTCCACCGGTCAACCCGGCCAACTGGGGCCTGAGCAGGCCTGCAATATGGGCTCCGATCGCGAGGCTCGCCGTGGCCCCCGGCGATGGAGCATTGAGGACGTGCAACGTCGCCCCGACCTCTTCGATGACGAAGTCGTCGATCAATCGGCCATCACGACCCAGCGCCTGGGCCCGCACACCGGCGCCTCCATGACGAAGGTGCTCACTTCTGAGGGCGGGGATCAGTCGCTGGGCGGAGCGGGCATAGAGGGACCTCGATTTCGATCTGAGAACTTCGGCTCCGCCGGTCAGCCAATGCTTGGCGGCCAATCGCCAGAACCCTCCAAGGGTCGCGACATCCTTGACGTCACCCCAGTCGACTGGAGAGCCCCGATACTGCTCCCGGCCCAAGGCGAGCACCGCGTTAGGCCCCACCTCCACCGAATCGTCCACCCGGCGGGTGAAGTGCACTCCGAGGAATGGGAACCGTGGGTCCGGCACCGGATAGACGAGCCCCCTGACCAGATGGGAGACCTCCGGATCGAGGGTGTAGTACTCGCCCCGGAAGGGGACGATCCGGATATCGCTCTTCACACCTGCCAGAGCGGCAACCCGGTCGGAGTGGAGCCCGGCGCAATTGACCATGATCCGGGCTCGGATTTCCTGGTCACCGGCCATGATCCGGGCCCCATCGGCTATGTGGTCGATTGCGGTCACGGCATGGCCGGTACGCACCTCGGCGCCGTTCCGTTGCAGTTCGGCAGCAAGGTGGTCCGCCACTCCAGGAAAGTCCACGACACCGGCTTCGGGCACGTGTAGCCCCTGGAGCCCGGTCGCCGCCGGCTCGATCTCACGAATGCCTGCAAGGTCCAGCCGACGCATCCCGGTCAACCCGTTGGCTGTTCCCCGGCGCTCCAGCTCATCGAGGGCTCCGAGCTCGGCCGGCTCGGTGGCGATCACCAACTTCCCCAGCCGACGGAACGGGATGGAGGCTGAGTCACAGAGTCGCTCCAGCTCGGCGCGCCCTTCCACACAAAGCCGTGCCTTGAGGGATCCGGGGCGGTAGTAGAGACCGGAATGGGCAACGCCGCTGTTGTGGCTGCTCTGATGGGCGGCCACCCCGGCCTCCTTATCCAGAACCACGACGGAGGAACCTGGATACTGGTCGAGGACGGCCCGGCCAACGCTCATCCCCACCAACCCGGCTCCGACGATGCAGACGTCATGCATCTTCAAATCTTGGGGAGTTTGAAACCCGACTTCTCGACCACGTAGTCCCGAGACTCGCCGACCATCCGACGAACCGCCGGCCAGTCAACGTGGAGCAATTTGCCCTTCTGCTTCATGACCCGCCCTGCGATCAAGACCGTGTCCACATTCGAGGTGTCCATACCCGCAACCACTGCGGTCGCCGGGTCGTTGAGCGGGGTCACATTCACCCGGTTGGTGCGGAGCATGATGACGTCGGCTTGCTTGCCCGGGGTGAGGGTTCCGACCTTCGAGTCGAGGCCATTGGCCTTTGCGCCCTCGATCGTGGCCCACCCGAGGACCTCGCGCATCGAGATCTGAGACTTGTCGGTCCCGTTGACGAGCGCTCGTTGTAACGCGACAACGGAGCGCATTTGGTTGAACATGTCCGCAGGGACGTTGGTCTCGACGTCGATGCTCAGACTGGGACTCAACCCACGGTCAAGGAACTTCTGGATGGGCGGCATCCCGTGGCCCATCATCATCTCGACCGGTGACGCCAGCGACACCGTGCCGCCGGTATCAACGATCATTTGGATCTCGGTGTCGTTGAGAGTCGTGCAGTGGATGTAGGTGGTGTCAGGACCGAGCAGCCCTGCCTCCCCCATCTCCTGGACCTTGGCGTCCTGGCCGTAGGTGCCGACCCCGACATGGGCCGTGATCCTCGCCCCGGTCTCACGAGCCAGCTTCCAGTGGTCACGGGCCACCTCGAAGTCGACGAACTCCGGGCCGGGGGCGGCGAGGGCCAGACTGAGGAGCTGACTGTTCGAAGAGAAATGCTCGGTGGCAGTCCGCACGAACCAACTCGGTTGGCGCTCTTCCCACTTGCCCCACCATGGGAACCCGTAGGCGAAGACGGCTCGCATCCCGGAATCCCCCAACGCCTTCACCGCGGCGTCCGTGTGGGCGGGCGAGGCCTGTATGTGAGACCAGTCGAGAAGGGTGGTCACCCCGGCGTCGATGGCTCCCAGCGTCGAAACGAGGTTCCCCGCATAGACATCCTCGGGTCGGAACGCCGGAGCCAGCTTGTGGAGGACGAATGAGATGTAGCTGGTCCGCCCCTCGAGAGGAACGTCGGTGCCGATGTTGCGAAGGATGCCTTCCCAGGTGTGCCGGTGGGAGTCGACGAACCCGGGCATGACGATCATCCCGGTGGCGTCGATGTGCTCGGCCTCCCCGTTTTGGAGATTGGGCCCCACCGCGAGGATCTTGTCCCCATCGATGAGGATGTCCGCGTTGTTGAAATCCCCAACGCTCGAGTCGAGGCTGAGAACGATCCCGCCCGTGATGAGCTTGCGACCGACTGGCATCACTTTGAAGTCGGTTCCGACGGGATAGAGGACGGGAAGCTCGGCAGCAGCCGGGGGACGGGTTCCGACGACTATTCGTCGGGCCCGACGGTAGTTCCGCTTCACCAGCTCCTTGATGTCCCCAACCTGGAAGAGGATGATCCCGATCAGGACCAGGACTCCGATGATCATCAACCCGTATTCCGGGCCGAGGCCGAGGAAGGGGAGCACGGTGATGATCACGGCGAGCAGGACCGAAGCGACCACGCCTCCGGTGAAGGTTGCCCTCCCCCCGGAGAGGGCGGCGCCACCCAGCACCGCTGCCGTGATGCTGTTCAGGGCATAACTCGTTCCGATCTGCGCATTGCCCACCCCGGAGCGTGTCATCACGAAGAACGACGCCAGCGCAGCAAACGATGCGGAGAGGACCAGGGCGCGGACCCTCACCCAGGTGGTCCGGACTCCGGATCGCCTCGCCGACCTCTCGTCGAATCCAACCGAGCGCACCTGAAGCCCGGACCCGCTGGAGTGAAGCCAGAGGTCGAGAATGCCGGCTCCCACCACCACCAGGATGAAAGAGAGCGGCACCGGTCCGACACCGCCTCGCAGCAACGAGGTGAATGCCGGATCGATGGTGCCTCCGGGCGTGGCTCGAAGCGTCAGTGAGATCCCGTCGAGAATGCTGAGAGTCGCCAGCGTGGCGATGATCGACGGAATCTTCACGCCTCGAACCAGGCCGGCGTTGACCAGACCCAGCGCCAGGCCGCAGGCGAAGATCGTCGCCACCCCGGTCAGCATCTGGCTGGTCGTCGCACCGGCAGGGATCCAGAAGGAAGCGATGACCACCCCGAGGCTGATCATCGCACCCACCGAGAGATCGAGGTATCCGACGAGAAGTGCGTGGGTCTGCCCGATGACGACGATCGCCAGGGGCACTGCCAGGAGAAGGATGTTGGCGATGTTCGAGGTGTTGACGAACCCGGGGAAGCGGGAGTTGGTGTACCAAACAACACCGATGATGAGGAGGATCTGGAGGGCGACCGGCATCCAGAGGCGAACCTTGACGACCTTCCGCCATTTGTTCTTGTCGCGGGCGTTGCGCAGGACCTTGCGCACCTCCTGTCGCGCACGAGTCGATGTAGTTCGTCATGAAACGACCTCCTTGGACGGAGCCTTCGGCATGGCGACACCGAATGGCGAGCGTCCGGCACGGGACAGCCCCGGCCCGCGGACGATGGCCTCCACGATGCGCAACTCGTCGAGCTCGTCGCCCGGGATCTCTTCGATGATCGTTCCCCGTGACATCACCAAGACTCGATCGCAGAGGCCCGAGAGCTCGATCGGGTCGCTCGACTTGACCAACAATGCGGCCCCGGCATCGGTCCGGGCCCGTAGTGCCTTGTAGATGTCGAAACGGGACCCGACGTCCACCCCTTGAGTCGGCTCATAGGCGAGGATCACCGCGGGCTCCCTGAGAAATGTTCGGGATACCGAAACCTTCTGCTGGTTGCCACCGGAGAGGAACTCGACAGGCTGCTCCAAGGAGGGGGTGCGAACCTCGAGTCGGGCGACCAGATCCTTCACGGCGGCACGTTCGGCACGTCTCTTCAAGAGCCCGAAAACGCTGAAGAGCTTGAGTGACTGGACGGTGGAATTGACGCGCACGCCGAGGACCGGCATCAACGCCTCTTGCTTGCGATCGCCGGGCAGCAACATGATCCCGGAATTGACCGCCTCGTGTGTCGAAATCAGGGTGAGGCCCTTCTCGTCACATGTGACCCGGCCGGCGCGTGGTGGCGTTCTCCCGGAAAGAGTGTCGAAGAGCTGGGGTTGACCGTTGCCTTCCGCCCCTGCGATCCCAACTATTTCCCCGCTTTCAAGGGTGAAGCTGACCGGGCCAAACGACTGGCCTTGCAGAGCATCGACCACGAGCACCTCTCGTCGCTCGCCGGTGAGCGGAGCTGCGGGTGGGAACGCTGCCTCGAAGGGACGTCCCACAATGAGCTCGACCAGGTCACGCTCGGAGGTGGAACGAGCGTCGAACGTCCCCCTGGTCTTCCCGTCACGAAGCACGGTTATCCGGTCCGCGATCTCCAGGATCTCGGGCAGACGATGACTCACATAGACAACGCCCACGCCACGCCGCCGGCATGCGGCGACGGTTCGGTGCAAAGCCTCGACTTCATCGGGGCCAAGGGCCGTCGTCGGCTCGTCGAGAAGCAGCACCTTGGGATTCGATACCAGCGCCTTGGCTACCTCGAACATCTGACGCTCGGCGAGTGTCAGGAATCCAACGGGCGCGTCGGGAAACAACTCGAAGTCGAGGTCGAACTCGCCCAATAGGCGCCGGGCCCACTTCTTCCGTCTCCAGTAGGGCGGCCGTTCATCAGGGGGCGCTGCCATGTAGAGATTGTTCTTGACCGGCTGGGCCAGGATCGATGAGGTGTCCTGGTAGGCCATCGCCAGGCCGAGCTTTCTGGCGAGAGCCGGAGAATCGGTGCGCAATCGGGCTCCCCCGATGCGCACCGATCCCCGATCGGGCTCTACGAACCCGCTGGCAATCCCGAGGAGAGTCGACTTGCCCGAGCCGTTCTCGCCCACGAGGGCGTGAACCTCACCAGCCCGGCAGTCGAAGCTGACATCTGTCAGCGCTCGAACCGCGCCGAACTGGCGATAGACACCGTCGAGCTCGAGGACCGGTGTCCCGGTCGCCGACTCTCCTCCGAGATCGCCGTTACTCATCCAGCCGGGTACATCTGGGCGAGGACCGGATCGGGCACCAGCGAGGTGCCGGAAACGGTCGGGGTCACCCGGTCGGGGTTGCAATCGGCTGTCGTGACTTGCCGCATCACGTGGGGAACGATGATCTCACCCGGGATCTCCGCACCCTGCAGATTCATCATCTGAGCGGTCACCGCGACCCTCGACTGGAAGTTGCCTCCCGCCGAGTACCAGATGTTGTAGTTCGGGTTGTTTCGCTCGGCCCAGTCGCAGAACAAGGTCTGCTCGTCGGTCCGAACCGCGATCGTCATGGTGCCGATCTCGACATCCTGAAGTGCGGTGTACAGCCCGTCGGCGTACTCATAGCTGAACCCAGCGAGGTCCGGATTGGTCGAAAGCCATCCGCCCACAAGGTCCTTGGCGATGTCGTTGGCCCAGTAGGTGTCTCCGGTCGTGGAGTTCGGATCCGCCGGCGGGTCGATGACCTCGATGGTGTCGGCCAATGCCGGGAAATGGCACTGCTGCCATCCGAGGGACAGGGCGTTGCCCGGTGTCCCACCCATCACGCCGATCATGCCCGTGCCCACCCCTTCGTTGATGATCGTGGCAAAGCTCTCGCCGAGGGCACAGAGGTCCTCACCGACAACTCCCAGATAATCAGTACCGGGTGCGAGCGCACCATCGGTCCCGGGAAGGCCGACGTAGCCTGCCGAGTAGGACATGTACGGGATGCCGGCTGCCTCAGCAGCCTTGATTGCGTCGCCGAGGGCGGAGCCCCAGTCGGGGTAGCCGATGATGAACGTGACGCCACGCTCCACCATGTAGTTGATGTCACCGATCGGAACCGCAGGGTCGGTCGACCACTGTGCGTCACGCATGACGATGGTGCCGATCTCGGGGTAGGTGAGGGCCTGGAGGATTGCCTCCATCCGGGTCACCTGACGCCAGACGTTGAGACCGCCGCCGTCGGCGTATCCCATGATCACTTCACCGCCGGTGCCGGTGTCGCACTCGACTGCATTCGTGTAGCACTCGATGGCCTTGGCAATGGTGTCGTCGTCGAGATCCTGATTCGCCCGCGCAACCGCGGCGAGCACGATGTCAGGTACGCCTTCCGTCGTGCCCATTGCCTTCTCGACCAGCGCTGGGTCGGCCGCTGTGGTCTCGCCATATGCTGCGAGCGGATCCTCGCCCCCGGCGGTTGTCGAAGTCTCACCGCCAACCGTGGTGGTGGGCTCCGCAGCCGCCGTAGTCGTCGGCTCTGCTGCAGCCGTGGTGCTCGACTCGGTCACGTCGCCTGTACAGGCGACCATGACGACCGCCAGAACTGCGATCAGGGTTAACACCCTGTGTTTCATCATCATCCTCCTCCATCCATTGACTGTTGTTTGCGTCCCGCTCTTGTGTTGCGGTCAGTTTCTCCTTCTCTCACGTCTCGCCGCCTTCGACGGCGAGAGTTCCTTCATTGCGCCTCCCCGGTCTCGACCGGTCGCGCAAAACCCTTTCGACGCTCTTGATGATGCGATCACCGGACACCAGCATCCCACCGATGATGACCAGGCCGAAGACCACGAATTGCAGGGCGGTTGGCAACCCAATGACCCGCATCATCTGGTTCAGCCCGGCGAGGAAGAACGCGGCCGCCCAGGTCGACACCGGGCTCGCCAGACCACCGGTCAATGAGGCCCCGCCGATGACCACTGCGGCGATCGGGCCCAGCAGGTAGGGAAGACCAACCGTGATTCCGGGCGATCGAAGGGACGCCGCAAGCAGTATCCCGGCCGTCGCGTAAAAGATGGCCGCCACCACGTATGCGGCGATCTGGTTGAGATTGACTCGCAACCCAATGACAGTGGAGGCGACCGGGTTGGCCCCTACCACCTGGAATCTCCTTCCCACCCCCGTATATCGGAAGATGACGACCAGCACCAGCGTCAGCCCAACTCCGATCCAGAAGATCCGGCTGACGCCGAGGAACGGTGTCGTCGCCCAGTCGGTGAGCCCCTCCGGCACCGGCTTCTGGATGGCAACGGTGTTGTAGTAACGGTTGGCGACTCCGGCCACGATTTGGCCGACTGCCAGAGTCACGATGAGCGGATTCAACTTGAGGCCACCGATGAGGAGCCCGTTCACCAGTCCGATAGCAGCAGCCACCCCGACAGCGGTGAGCAACGCAACCCAGATTTGATCGTCGGATTGTTGACCGACTCCCACCATGATCAGGCCGCCGAGTAGGAAGACTCCCGGGACGCTCAGATCGATGCCGCCGGTCATGATCACCAGCATCTGTCCAAGTGCTGCGATAGCCAGATAAGTGCCCAGAGGAGCGATCGCGCTCGAGACCCGCACTCGGACAGTGTGGCGGGCGCTGCGATCGAGGCCACAACCACCAACAGGATCAGGCGAGGTAGACCGGCATGTACCGGGAGGCCACGACGAAGCGGGTCAGGGCCGATGACGGTGACTTCGTGGTCGTCACTTCACCTCCCCGGAGCCCACGAGGAGCCCGGCTGCCTCAGCGACTCGATGCTGGGCCTTGCTCGCGAGCTCGGCTGCGCTGTCCAGATCGCCCTCGAGGACACCGCCGCGCTTGAGTGGGCGACCGGCGACGAAGACCCAATCGACATTCGAAGTGTCCATCCCCCAGACCACCGCTCCGATCGGATCGTTGATCGGGAAGATGTTGGGCGTATCGGTGCGGAGCAGGATGATGTCGGCCTGCGAGCCGGGGACGAGGGTTCCCACCCGGTCGCTGACGCCGGCCGCCCGGGCACCGTTGACGGTGGCATACCGAAGCACCTCGCGGGTGTTGAGGAGAGTTGGAATTCCTGCCTTGCCCGCGAGCTTCAGGTCGAAGAGAGTGGCGTGCTGCACCGAGATCACGGTCCGCATCTGGGCGAACATGTCGCCGGGCGCGAACTGATCGGAGCCCACGCCCAGGCCGGGGCGAATGCCACGATCGATCATTTCCTGCATCGGCGGCCTCGCCTGACCCCCGGACATCGCGCTGGATGGGGTCAGTGACACGGAAACACCCGACGATGCGATCGCATCGAAGTCGGCATCGTCCAGGTAGGTGCATTGAACGAAGTTGACGTCATCGCCAAGTAGGCCTCGATCCGAGATTTGGCGCACCAATCCCGGCGCGACCTCGGAGTCGACGCCGACATGAGTGTGGATTCTCAGACCGAGATCCCTTGCGACCGACCAATCGGCCGCCACTTCGTCCAATGAGTCACGCGCCGGCGTTCCCGCGCCAGCTGCGAGATCGCGCAGTGGGTGGGATGTGGCCCGCGCAGTGATGCTCTTGAGATCGGATTGCCATCCGTCGGCTCCTTGCCCGGCGTAGGCAAAGACCGACCGGATCCCCGAGTCGGCGTGTGCTTGAAGCGCGGCGTCAACCAGCGCTTCGGAGGAACCAATGCCGAACCAATCGACCACCGTCGTGATCCCGGTGTCGATGGCGCCGAGCAACCCGATCAGAGTGGCCGCATATGCGTCATCCGGCTGATAGTGAGGCCCGTAGACCGATGATGAAGACGAATCGCCGAAATTGCGGAACAGCGACTCTGAGACGTGGCGGTGAGCGTCGACGAATCCCGGCATGACAATCGTGTCGGTCGCATCGACGACCTCTGCATCGCGGGCCCGAAGCCCGGGGCCGATCTCGACGATCTTCTCGCCATCGATCAAGACATCGGCCTCGGCGTAATTGGTCTTACCCAGTGTCAGAACACACCCACCGCGAAGCAGGGTCCGCCCTTTCAAGAGCTCCCTCCGTCCTGGTGTCGGTCCGCCACCGCCTCAAGCTGTGAGCCAGGCAACAAAAGTGCCCTTTCTCCGATGCACGCCGCGGCCGAAAGTGGGGTGTTGAGGCCACTCACTGATAAGTCACACTACACAAATCGCATTCGGTTCAGCCTCACAAAACAGGTCCGTAAAGCCGACAGGGATTGATCCAGCACTCATCTCAGTCCGGGGCGGCCAGCGCCTCAGTCAGGTACGCCCAGTCCCTCCGGAACCGGTAGCTATGACGGGCCGGCGGCTGTGGCGCCTGAGTCTCGAGCCACCGCACCGGGCCGGTGCCGACATTGCGAAACTCGTGAACGCACCCGACACCTGCCCAGGCCACGTCACCGGGCACCATGTGGTACTTGACCCCGTCGAACCCGGCCTCGACCTCCCCTTCGAGGATGAGATAGGCCTCCTCGAGCGGGTGGTCATGCGCTCCTGCGAATCCGCCCGGCACGTACTGGACCATGAACATCGTCGACAGATCGGCTCCCAGGTCGGAGTCGATCATCATCTTGACCGAGATCCCGCTGTAGACGAGGAGTGCGGTGCGCATGCTCGCACTCAGGGCAAGGCGGTCCTGGGTCTGCGTTGCGGGATCCATGTTCTCCGCGTCGATATGGCCAAAGCTGCGAGTTCGCGGGTCACGAACGTCGATGCGAAGCGGCACTCCTGCCGATGGCGCCTCCACGAAATAGGTGTCGAACTCGTGGCGCTCGCGAGGGAGTGGCGCCCTCATCTCCGCCAGACTCGCAGGAGCCCCACCGGTGTTCCGAAGCGAGTGCGGAACACCCACCGGGATCAGCCCGTAGTCGCCGGGACCGAGCTCGTAACTCCCTTCGGGAAGGTCGACGACGACCATCCCATCGATGACGTAGAGGGTCTCCTCGAATGAGTGAAGGTGGCCGGCCACCTGCCCGCCGGGATCGAGCCGCGACACCTGGAATCCCATCTGAACCCCACCCGCAGGCTCGTTGACGATTGCATCCCCGAAGTAGCCCTGACTTCGCCCTTCGAAGCCTCCCGGCACCTGATAGTCGTGATCTCCGGCTTTCTTGACGATGTGCGTCGACATTTGGCTCCCAAGCACTCGACCGATCAGTGACACTACACACGCCCTGCCTAACAGATGTAGGCTTCGCCTCCCGGCCAGCCGGCGTCGGAGACCCGGAGAAACAGGAACTCGATGATGGAAAACGGCAACGTGATTGTGGTGGGGGGAACCAGCGGCCTCGGGTTGGAGGTGGCTCGCCACTACGCGGCCGGCGGGAGCCCAGTGGTGATCACGGGTAGCGACCCCGACCGCACCGTCGAGATCGCCTCCACTATCGACGGCGACGTGACGGGCATCGGATTCGACCTCACCGATCCTTCAGCTATCGCACCCGCCCTGCACGAGGTCGGCTCTGTGTCGCGTCTTGTTCTGGCCGCCATTGCCCGGGACAACAACTTCGCCAAGGAGTACGACATCGACGCCGGGACCCAGCTGACGACGATGAAGCTGGTGAGCTACGTCGAGGTCATCCACGCTTTACTCGCCAGGTTCACCGAGACGAGCTCGGTGGTTCTCTTCGGAGGCCGGGCCAAGGATCGCCCTTACCCCGGATCGATCACCGTCACCACCGTCAACGGGGGCGTCAGCTCCATGATTCGAGCCCTCGCGGTCGAGCTCTCTCCTGTCCGGTTCAATGCGCTGCACCCTGGAATCGTCGGTGACAGCCCGTACTGGAAGGACAAACCATTGGACGCGGTGCTGGCTCGGACCCCAACCAAGCGCCTGGTGACGATGGCGGACGTGGTGGATGCCACGGTTTTCCTTCTCGAGAACCCATCCGTGAATGGTGTCAACCTCTACGTGGACGGTGGCTGGCTCCTGATGTAGGAGACCGGCGCCTATTCTCGCTCGCAATGGAAGGGTCTCCGATTGACTGAGGAGCTTGAGGGAATCGGCGATCGACTCCGGGACGAGAGGACCAAGGCTGGAATCAGCCAGCGCGAACTGGCCCGACGCCTCGGACTCTCGCCCAGCCTCATCTCGCAACTCGAGAGCGGCCTCTCCAAGCCCTCGGTGGGGACCCTGTACGCCATCGTCACCGAGCTCGATCTCTCGCTGGACAAGCTCCTCCGCGGGGCCGATCACTCGCCTTCAAGCGGTGCGCCGGGGAAGAAGGCTGCGGTTGCCAACGGCGGGCCGAGCCCGCTGGTCCACCCCGACGATCGCGAGACCATCGACCTCGCCTCAGGAGTCCGCTGGGAACAACTCAGTCGTGACACCGATCAGGGAATCGACTTTCTCCATGCCGTCTACGAGGTTGGGGGCGCGTCCACTCCGGATGAGTCGCTGATGCGGCACAACGGCAAGGAATACGGCTTCATCATCTCCGGCCGTCTCGGGATCCAGCTCGGCTTCGACACCTACGAGCTAGAGCCCGGGGACTCGATCGGCTTCGACTCGACTCAGCCACACCGCCTGTTCAATATCGGTGATGAGCCGGTCCATGCGATCTGGTTCGTGGTCGGTCGCACCAACGACCACAGGATCTCGCCCTAGGGCACTGCCTCAGGAGTCGATAGCGATCCGGGGGCGGCTCACACCAACTCCCCCGAGGGTGTCTGCCCCGTAGCGATCGATCTCCGCCTGGAGGTCGAGTCGTCTGGCGGTGGGTGTGGTGTCCTCATCGAGGAGATCTGCCGGAACCAGCCAACTGATCTCGAACTCGATGCCGTCGGGATCGCGTCCGTACAGGGCCTTGGTGCTGCCGTGGTCAGTCGCACCGACGAGGGCGCCGGACTCGGAGAGGACGTTTGCCAGACGCGCCAGGTCATTCAAAGTATCGACCTCCCAGGCCAGGTGATAGAGCCCCACGGCGCCGCGGCCCGCAGGAGAGGCAGCCGCCCCGTCGCCTATCGAAAACAGTCCCAGATCGTGGTCGTTGCTCGAGCCCTCGGCCTGAAGGAAGACCGCTCCGGGAAACTCGAGCGGCAGCCGCCTAAAGCCGAGCTTCTCGGTGTAGAAGTTCGCCGAACGGTCGGCGTCGCGCACGTAGAGCACCGCGTGGTTGAGTCGGTTGATTGCCATACCGGTTACAAAGGTTGGGAAGGCTGGGCTATTCCCGGTGACAGGGCGCACCCGGGCAGGGGCAGCCTCAGGCAGCTGCCCCCACATGGACCGAAACCCTGACCGGCGAAGCCGCTCCGGTCAACATCTCCGCAGGGCGGCCACACGCACAGTGGTATCTCACCAGGATCCCGTTCTCAGTGTTCTCGATGCCGTCCAGACTCGAAGTCCAGATGATGACCTCGCGGTCGAGATGGTCACAGTGGGCGAGAAACATCGGTCACCTCCTGAGAAGACGCGCGATTGCGGCCGTTCTTCTTGTTGCGCTTGAGGGCACCTTGCCTGACCAGACGAGCCCTATCGCCTTCGCGCCGACGCTGATCCAGGATGTCCTGGGAGATCAGATATGCAGCGTAGGGAGTCATCACCATCTCCTGTTCCGTAATGAGCATCTCTCTTTACGAGCATTACATTACCGGAGAGGGTGTAACTAGTCAAACCTATTTAATTCATTACAGAGGGATCGATTCCTAATGCACCAGACGTCGCATGCGACGCTTCCTGCATTACGAACGGGTCAGCGGGCGGCTGCCTTCTTGTACCGGGACACGGCCAAGGGAACGAACACCACCAAGAAGATCACGATCCAGATAGACGAGGCCAAGACCGCGTTCTGCAACGGCCAGGCGTCGGGCGGCGGAGCTAGTGCATTCACGTTGCCGAATAGCTCGCGCACCGCCTGGGTCACTGCCGAGACCGGGTTCCACTCGGCGAACGCCTTCAGCACCGGAGGGAAGTTGGTGATGGGAACGAAGGCATTGGAGATGAACGTCAGCGGGAAGATCACTATGAACGAGGCGTTCTGGACCACCTCGACACTGCTCACCGACAATCCGACGCTGGCCATCATCCATGAGATGGCATAGGCAAACGCCAGGAGCAGGGCAAAGCCGCCGACCACCTCCCAGAAGGGGGTGTGGGTCCTCCAGCCAACCAGCAAGCCGGTCAAGGCCATGATGGTGACCACCAAGAGATTGTTGAGCAGGTCACTGGTGGTGCGACCGATCAGGACTGCGGATTGGGCCATCGGCAGGGACCTAAAGCGATCGATGATCCCCTTCTTGATGTCGTCGGCGAGCCCGGCGCCGGTGATGGTGGCGCCGAACACCACGGTTTGGACGAAGATCCCAGCCATCAGGAAGTCGGTGTAGTCGACGCCTGGCACCTCGATCGCGCTGCCGAACACGTACGCGAACAGCAGCACGAACATGATCGGCTGGATGGTCGAGAAGACCAAGAGGTCAGGGAGCCGGGTGATTTTGAGCAGGTTGCGCTTGGCAACCACCGCGCCATCGGACAGGGCAGTCATCACGGTCACGCGTCCACCACCTCCTCCTCGGCCATGTGACCCGTCAGAGTCAGGAACACGTCATCCAGGGTGGGCCGGCGTAGGGCCAGATCCAGCGGGCTGATCCCCCGGGCGTCGAGCCCTCGAACCGTCTCAATCAGCGCGTCGCCGCCGACACCCACAGCCACCGCCAGATCCCGGGCATCCTCGTCGACCGTGACCTGGCCAACCCCGACCGAAGACAACACTTCCCGGGCCGCCTCCAGGTCGGCTGCGCTCTTCACGGTGAGCTCGATCCTCTCCCCGCCTACTTGCTGTTTCAGCTCCTCGGCGGTGCCTAACGCGATCACCCGCCCGTGATCGATCACTGCGATCGAATCGGCGAGACGATCGGCCTCGTCCAGGAAGTGGGTGGTCAGGAGAAGAGTCGCACCTTCTTTGACCAACTCCTCGATGACCTCCCACAGGCTGAGCCGGCTTCGGGGGTCGAGGCCAGTGGTTGGCTCATCGAGGAAGATCACCTCGGGACGGGCCACCAGCGCCGCGGCCAGGTCGAGGCGGCGGCGCATTCCGCCCGAGTAGGTCTTGGCCTGACGGTCGGCGGCTTCGTCTAGGTCGAAACGGTCAAGCAGGTCGAGGGCGCGCTCCCGACTTCGAGCCCGGCCCAGGTGATAGAGCCTTCCCACCATCTCCAGATTCTCAAAACCGGTGAAGTTCTCGTCGACCGCGGCGTATTGACCGGACAGTCCGATCCGCTCGCGGAGCTTGGCGGCGTCAGCGTGGACATCGAGCCCTGCCACTGTGGCTTTGCCGCTGGTGGCCTCGAGGAGCGTGGTGAGGATGCGAACGGTCGTCGTCTTGCCGGCGCCGTTGGGGCCGAGCAGGCACATGACCGAACCTTCAGGCACGGCCAGGTCGAGGCCGTCGAGCGCGACGACCTCTCCATATTCCTTGCGAAGACCCTCGGCGAGGATGGCGTTGGTCATGAGGGCGGGAAAGAGTAGCCGGTCCTAGCGGGCCTGAAATCGGGATTTCTCGACAGCTCGAAACCGGCAGTCAACCGGCGGACGCGACTCGACGTGCCCAGCGCGCTCCCATCTGATAATTTGACGCGTTGCGACATCCCTCTGTCAACACTCGATGAATCCGGTCGCGGACCTGTCGGAGACAAATCGGATCGTGTAGGACTCGCAAGGTCAGTCAACCAGGAACCCCGAGATCAGCTTCAAGGACAACCCCCAAGTCGCGATATCCGCCGCCCGTCGTGCCACAGACCTTCATAGGGCCGACCTCAATCCGTCGATCGTGAGCGGCGTCGGGTGAGCACCAGGCCAGTCCGCGGTTTCTGGACCAAGCGCAGGCTGTTCGGGAGACCGCTCGCCACCAGTGAGGAGGATCACCAACTCCTACCCAAGCGGTTCGCGCTTCCCGTCTTCGCATCCGACCCGCTGTCCTCCGTGGCCTATGCCACCGAGGAGGCAATGCTCGTGCTCGCCCTCGCCGGCACCGCGGCATATGCCTATCTGACCCCTGTTTCGCTGGCTGTTGCCACGCTGTTGCTGATCGTCATCGTGTCCTACCGACAGACGATCAGGGCATACCCCGATGGTGGAGGAGCCTTCATCGTCGCCAGTGAGAATCTGGGGATCCGGACCGGGGCGGTTGCCGCGGCGGCACTCCTCATCGACTACGTGCTCACAGTTTCGGTTTCCGTGGCGGCAGGAGTCGCGGCCATCACCTCCGCAGCCCCCGGTCTCATTTCGTGGCGGGTTGAGCTGTCGCTCGGATTCGTGGTGTTGCTCACGGTTACCAACCTGAGGGGGGTCAGGGAGGCATCTCGGATCTTTGCGGCCCCCACCTATCTGTTCATCGTGATGGTGGCGATCATGCTCGTGATGGGATTCGTCAAATGTCTCGATGGCGTATGCCCAACGGCCGTTTCGTCCGGAATCGAACTGGAGGCCGAGCTGGGCGTCGTCAGCCTGTTTCTGATACTCCGGGCTTTTGCCTCCGGTTCGACTGCGCTGACCGGAGTCGAGGCGGTGGCCAATGGGGTGCAGGCGTTCAAGGCGCCAAAGGCCCAGAACGCGGCCAGGACGCTCGCGATCATGGGAGCGATCTCGATAACCATGTTCCTCGGTATCTCGACCCTTGCGCAGTTGTTCGACGTTCGCATCTCCGAGGACACCATCGACGAGTACGGGACCGTCATCTCACAGATCGGGAGGGCGACGTTCGAGGGCGGAATCGGGTTCTACCTTCTCCAGGTCTTCACCGCCGCCATCTTGATCCTGGCGGCGAACACTGCCTACCAGGACTTCCCGAGACTCTCCGCAATCCTGGCGCGATCGAGGCTGATGCCGCGTCAGTACCTGAACCGAGGCGATCGACTGGTCTTCTCGAACGGGGTCATCACCCTCGCATTCGTCGCCTCGGTCTTGTTGCTGATCTTTCAGGCCGAGGTGAGCCGTCTCATCCAGCTCTACGTGGTCGGTGTGTTCACTTCGTTCACCCTGAGCCAAACCGGCATGGTCAAGCATTGGCTCAAGACCAGGGAGCCGAATTGGAGGTGGTCGGTCGTCATCAATGGCGTCGGGGCGGTCACCACTGGGGTGGTCCTGATCGTGGTTGCCACGGTCAAGTTCTCCCACGGTGCCTGGATCGTGATCATTCTCATCCCGCTGCTGGTGTCCTTGATGCTTGCGATCCGCCGCCACTACCTCGGAGTTGCCGCCCAACTGAGGCACATCCGCGTCGATGCTCATCCCCGACCAGTGAGATTCCTGGTGTTGGTGGCCCACCCGGATGAGCGAACCGATCGGGCTATCCAATACGTGTCCCTCCTCAACGCCGAGGCGATCACTTGTGTTCATGCCGAGGAGCAGGGTTCGGACGACCTCGTCTACACCTGGGATCGGGTGCATCCCACGTTTCCCCTCGAGATCCTTCCAGGTGAGCACGAATCGATCTCACGCAGGATCGTGGAGCGTGTCCGCCAGGAAAGAGACACCCATCCCGATACGGCCATCACCGTCGTCCTCGGAGAACAGCTTCGAACGTGGTCCTCGATCCTCAGCCCATTCTCTCATCCACACAGCCTTGCCGTGAAGGCGCGCCTTCTGTTCGAGCCCCAGGTGGTGGTAACCGACCTGAACGTGCTCAAGCGATCCCGACGCAGCCGCCTGCCCCGTATGTCGATCAGCCACGTCGAGCAAGTAGTGCTGATCTCGGACATGACGAGACCGATCCGGGAGGCTCTCACCTATGCCCAAGGTCTCGGAACTCCGACGACCGCCATCCACATCGATGTCGACAGCGCACAACGAGAGCGTGTTGAGCATCACTGGAAGGCGTCGGGGTATGACTTCCCCCTCGAGATCGTTGCCAGCCCATTTCGGGAAATCGTCGACCCACTCGTCAACTATCTCCGTGAGCGGCGTCGAAGAGCCCTCCCGGGAACGCTCATCTGCGCGGTCATCCCCGAGTTCGTGGTGCCCGGGCGAATCACCCAGATCCTCCACAACCAAACCGGGCTCGCCATCAAGGGCATCCTCGCCGCGGAGGTCGGGATCGCGGTGACCAGTGTCCCGTTCCACCTCGACCCCGACTGGCGCCGCGCCAGGAAAGGTGAAGCAGTGGAGTCGACCTCGTCGGATCCCGAACCCACCTCCTCTCCCTCACCGGACCAGAGCAGTCCGACTGATAGCTGACAGCTATTCGCTGCCCACAAGGCGATATCCGAGCCCCGGTCGTGACTCGATGGCGTTGGTGAGGCCGAGCGAATCGAGCTTGCCTCGCAGACGTCGGACGTAGACACGGACATACTCTTGTTCGGTTCGATATGCGGGGCCCCATACCTGGTTGAGCAGGTCATTGGTCGCCACAAAACTGTCGGCAAGCGCCATTGCCCTGAGCAGATCGAATTCGGTCGGGGTCAGCTTCACAGACCCTTTGCCCGCGGACGCCGTCAGCTCCGGCTCTGACAGGGTCAGTTCACCAACCGTGATCGCTTTGGTACCAGGCTCAGTGCGACGCAACGCCACCCTGACTCGTGCCAACAGCTCAGCTGCCGAGAACGGCTTGGTCACATAGTCCTCGGCTCCGGCATCGAGAGCGGCCACCTTCACCGATTCGTCGACGTCGCCCGAGAGGACGATCACCGGAGTCGAGGTGTGACTGCTGATGGCGGTCACCAGCTCCATGCCCCCACCAGGCATATGGAGGTCGACGATCACCAGGTCGGGGTGAACGCGAGGCCAACCGTCGAGTGCTTCTGTCGCAGAGCCCGCGGTGTGCACCTCGTAGCCAGAAGCCTCGAGCAGCATGGCCACTGTGTCGAGCAGCCCGGGATCGTCGTCGGCGATGAGGATGGTCGGCAAGAGGCTGCCATTCTGCCAAGAGTCGGCTATTCGATCTCGGCCAGACCGATGACAAGCACATCTACGTCGCGGAGGCCCGACACCACGTGGTCGATGATGTCACCGCCCCGGAGCTTCTCCCAGAGAGTCCGATGAGATGGGCCCATGATCACCAGCGTGGCCTTCGAGCTCTCGGGCAGCGGCGATGATCTCGCTCGCCACCTCGCGCCCCCCTCCGTCGCGCGTGACCACCGTCGCTCCCAGGTCGCGGGCTATAGCAAGAGTCCGCTTGATCGGGCCAACTTGACTGGGGCTAACCCGGTCAAGACCGACGGTGAGCACGAAGAACTCGCCACGCGATGCATTGGCGAGGCGGAATCCGCGACGCACCACGGTCTCCCCGGTTTCGGTCTCGTCGACACAGGCCATGATCCGTTCCGTCGATCGCCAGGGCGATTCGATTCCATGCGCCGACATGTATGCACCGAGCTCTCGCTCGACGTTGCGGGCAGTGCGCATCAGCGCGAGCTCACGAAGTGCATTGAGGTTGCCCGGCCGGAAAAAATGCTCGAGGGCCCGCCTTGCCGACTCCGATGGGTACACCTTGCCCTGTTGGAGCCGATCCCGTAGCTCCTCTGCGGAGACATCGACCAGGATGAACTCGTCGGCATCATCGAGCACCTCGTCGGGGATTCGCTCCCTCACCTTGACGCCGGCGATGGATTCGACGACGTCGTTGAGGCTCTCGAGGTGCTGGATGTTGAGAGTTGTCAGGACGTCGATGCCCGCGTCGAGAACGAGATTGACGTCCTCATACCGCTTCTCACGTGGGCTCCCCGGGGCATTGGTATGGGCCAGCTCGTCGATGGCGCAGATCGCTGGAGCGCGGGCGAGGATTGCTTCCAGGTCGAGCTCCTCAACAGGAACTCCCTGGTGATTCACTACCTTTCGCGGCAGGACCTCGAGACCCTCGAGCAAGGCCGCAGTGTCGGTCCGACCGTGCGTCTCGACGAACCCAACGACCACATCTTTGCCTTCCTTCTTGAGCTCGTGGACCGCTCGGAGCATCGCGTAGGTCTTGCCCACCCCCGGAGCAAAGCCGAGATAAACGGTGAGCCACCCCCGCCCGTCGACCGCGTCACCCGCGGCACGGGCCAAAGCCCGCGCCACCTTCTGATCTCGCTCGAGGTCGGCGCTCAACCGGAGGTCTGATCCAGAGCGAGATTCAACATCAGCACGTTCACGTAACGGCGCCCGATCCATGACTCGATATGTTGGTCGATCAGAGCAAGCACTTCAGCCTCGTCGAGACCACGGGTCGCAGCGACCCTGTGGGCTTGCCATTGTGCCGCAGCAACTGAGATGTGGGGATCGAGGGCCGACCCGGAGCCAGTAACCAGGTCAACCGGGACTCCGTCCCCATAGGCGATGACCAGGTCGACGATCGCCATCTTCAAGTCCGGATTCTGCGGCCCCAGATTCGACGGATATGAGAGCGAGCGAGTGTTCGGATCGAGCTCCGGATTGGCGTTGTACCCGGAGGCCGACGGTCGCGGCCAAAAGTAGGAATCGCTGGTGAAGGGCTGTGCCAACAGCTCACTCCCGACAACCGCACCGTCGCGCTCGATCAAAGAGCCGCCGGCTTCGTCGGCCCAGAACACTCCAGCGATTCCTGTCACCAGGAGGGGGTAGCCGAACCCGAGCAGGACGGTGAGGACCATCAGAGCCACAAAGGCACGTATCACTTGTTTCATGAGAACCACTCAGTCGTATTCAGAACCATGTCGATGGCCTTGATCCCGATGAAGGGAACAATCAGGCCGCCCACTCCATAGATGAGCAAGTTGCGATAGAGGATCGAACTGGCTCCTCTTGCCTTGGTTCGCACCCCCCTCAGGGACAGCGGCACCAGCGCCACGATGATCAATGCGTTGAATATCACCGCCGACACGATCGCGGATTGCGGTGTTCCCAGCCTCATGACGTTGAGCGAGTCGAGAGCAGGCAGGACTGCAGCGAACATCGCCGGGATGATGGCGAAGTACTTAGCCACGTCATTGGCGATCGAGAACGTGGTGACGGCGCCCCTCGTCATCAGCAATTCCTTGCCGATGCGGACTACCTCGATGATCTTCGTGGGATCAGAGTCGAGATCGACCATGTTGGCCGCCTCCTTGGCGGCCGCCGTGCCCGAGTTCATGGCGAGGCCCACATCTGCCTGAGCCAGGGCAGGAGCATCGTTTGTGCCGTCACCGGTCATTGCCACCAAACGTCCCCCGGTCTGTTCCTTGCGAATCAGATCGAGCTTGTCCTCCGGCGTTGCCTCGGCCAGAAAGTCGTCAACACCCGCTTGCTCGGCGATCACCGAGGCGGTGAGCCGGTTGTCGCCTGTGATCATGACGGTCCGGATTCCCAGACGGCGGAGGAGATTGAAGCGCTCCGACAAACCGGGTTTGACCGTGTCGGAGAGCTCGATCACCCCGAGCGCCCTCCCATTGGCAGCGACCGACAATGGGGTGGCACCCCGGCCGGCAACCCGCTCCGCAAGGTCCTCCAACTCGGGCGGGGCGTCCGGAACCAGGCCGCGAATCGCGGTGCCCGCGCCTTTCCACGTCTCGCCACCCGCATAACGGACCCCGGACAGGCGTGTCGCGGCTGAGAATTCGACGAATTCGTCTCCAGGCTCCGCTTCGCCAAAGACACCCTTCTCCTGGGCAAGGGTGACAATCGAACGGCCTTCCGGGGTCTCGTCGGCATATGAGGTACGAGCCGCGGCTTGCGCCAGCTCCTGCTCAGTCACTCCTGACAGAGGCCAGAAGGCAGAGGCGAGCCGGTTTCCAAAAGTGATGGTGCCGGTCTTGTCGAGGAGCAATGTGTCGCAATCACCGGCCGCTTCGACCGCCTTTCCCGAGGTCGCCATGACGTTGAATCTGGTGACCCGGTCCATACCGGCAATGCCGATGGCAGACAGCAGGCCACCGATAGTGGTCGGGATCAATGTCACGAATAGGGCGACCAGAACGACCGGATCGGCCGGGCTCTCCGGCGTCACCAACGTTGTGACCGGGAACAGGGCAACACATACCACCAGGAACACCAGCGTCAGACCCGTCAGCAGAAGGGAAAGCGCGATCTCATTTGGTGTCTTCTGGCGATTGGCGCCTTCGACCAACGCGATCATCCGGTCGAGGAAGGTCTCACCAGGGTTGGCCGTGATCTTGATCACAAGCCAGTCCGAGGTCAGTGTTGTCCCCCCGGTCACTGACGAGCGGATGTCCGTGCCCGGCTCCTTGAGCACGGGAGCCGACTCTCCGGTGATGGCGGCCTCGTTGACAAAGGCGACGCCTTCGACCACTTCGCCATCGCTGGGAATGAGCTCACCCGATTCCACCCGGACCAGGTCGCCGGCCCGCAAGGCAGTGGAGTCGACCATTTCGAAGCTGCCGTTCTTGATTCGGCGCGCCGAAGTCGATGCCCGGGTCGCCCGCAGGCTCTCCGCTTGAGCCTTTCCACGGGCCTCGGCCAGTGCCTCGGCGAAATTGGCGAATAGCACCGTGAACCACAACCACGCCGAGATCCAGATCGCGAATCCGACCCCAGTGGCCGGATCTCCATCTGTGCCGCGGACAATGGCCATGATGCTGCTTATCACCGCCCCGATCTCCACCGTGAACATGACCGGGTTCTTGTAGAGAGTGGTCGGGTTCAGTTTTGCGAAGGACGCGCCAACCGCGTCGCGAACCAAATCCCTTTGGAACGCACCGGGGTTGCTCAGGTCGCGTCTGGACCGACCAGGGATCTTGGGTATCGAGGGGGATTCACCGTTCATGTCTTACACACTCCGATTTCACGAATTCAGGGAACTTCAAATGCTCAGCGCTTCCACGATCGGACCGAGCGCAAGAGCGGGTAGGAAGGTGAGCGCTCCAACAATCACGACGATCGCCAGGAGAAGCACAACAAAGAGGGGGCCATTGGTGCGGAACGTGGCCTCGGTGACGCTCTCACTGGCCTTGCGCCCGGCCAAGCGCCCGGCCAGGGCGAGGACCGGGATCAGCGTGAAGAAGCGCCCCACGATCATCGCCAATCCGACGGTGATCGCGTAGAAGGTCTGGCCCGATCCAAGGCCACCGAAGGCAGAACCGTTGTTGTTGCCCCCGGAGGTGTACCCGTACAGGATTTCCGACCATCCGTGGGGCACGGGGTTGAAGATCCCAGCCCTCCCGATCGAGGTGCCGGCGGCGATGCCGGCCAGGATCAGAACCGCCATTTGGGGGGCAATGGTCGCCACCACCGCCAGCTTGACGTCTCCGCCCTCGATCTTCTTGCCCAGCCACTCCGGGGTGCGACCCACCATGAGACCAGCTATGAAGACAGTGAGGATGACGAAGACCAACATCCCATTCAGGCCGACGCCGACCCCCCCGAACACCACCTCGCCAAGCATCATGTTGACCATGGGAACGGCGCCACCCATCGGTGTGAACGAGTCGTGAGAAGAGTTCACCGAACCATTGGAGAGGCTGGTGGTCACCGAGGCATAGATCGCGCTCTCCGCCGGGCCAAATCTGACTTCTTTGCCCTCCATGTTCCCGCCCGGGGAATCGATCGAGGCGGCGACGTTGGCACCGGAGCCTTCGGCTGCGCCTGCGCTCCCGGTTTCATTGACCACAGCGCCGACAGTCATAACGACGAAGATGAGCGCCATCGCGGCATAGATCGCATAGCCCTCCTTGGGCCGGCCGACCATTCGACCGTATGCGAATACGAAGCCTCCTGAGATGGCGAGCATGGCGACCACGATCACCGCGTTGGACAGCGGAGTTGGGTTTTCGAACGGGTGTGCCGAGTTGGCGTTGAAGAACCCGCCGCCATTGGTGCCGATGTCCTTGATCGAGATCTGGCTTGCGGCCGGGCCGAGGGGTATCACCTGACTGGCACCCTCTACGGTCGTCGCTTCGACGTAGGGATCGAACTTCTGGACCATGCCCTGGCTGACGAAGAAGAGCGCAATAACAGTCGCCAGTGGCAACAGGACGTAGAGGTTGGAGCGAACCAGGTCGACCCAGAAGTTGCCGATTCGATCGGTGCTGCGTCGGGCAATCCCTCTGATGAGAGCGGCCGCAGCGGCCATACCCACAGCTGCCGACACGAAGTTCTGCACGCTGAGTCCCGCCATCTGCGACAGATACGACATGGTCGATTCTCCGCCGTAGGCCTGCCAGTTGGTGTTGGTCACGAAACTGACAGCAGTGTTGAAAGCGATCCACGGGGGAACCCCGGGCAAACCCTGGGGGTTGAGAGGTAGAGACCCCTGAGCCCGCAACAGTATGTAGAGGACGACGAATCCAACCGCGTTGAAAGCAAGCAACCCACCGGCATAGGCCTTCCAGGTGTGCTCGCTCTCGGGGTCCACCCGCAATAGGCGATAGATGCCACGCTCAAGCCATCCCAGCCAGCGCTGGCTGCGCCGATTGGTCCCGTTGTAGACGGCCGCCAGATAGCGGCCGAGGGGGATGGCCACCGCGGTGACCACTACCAGATAAATCAGCATCAACAGCAATCCGGTGCCCATCAGAACTTCTCCGGCTTCCAAAGCGCGAGCACCAGGAAGATGGCGGTCAAGAGACTCACTACCAGAAGCAGCCACTCACCTGTTCTCATCAGGCTCTCCGGCAAGCTTCATAAAGGCCCCATAACACCAGTCCGCTTCCCAGGGACACGAGTGCTACCAACAGGTCGTCCATTTCTTGCTTCTTTCTCTTTCTTGATCAGATTTCGGGTAGTTGGTCTCCGTTGACGAGACGCAACAACGAGTCGACGGGGAAAGGCTTGGGGAGGATGAAAGTGCCCGGGCGGTGCCTGGTCTTCGATGCCCCGATGCTGGCGGAGGTCACGACGACGGTGTCGGGCTCGATGCCGCGCCGCTCCAGCTCATCGAGGAGCTCCCACCCCGTTCCATCAGGGAGGTCGATGTCGACGCACAACACGTCGGGCACCTTGGCCTCGATGGCCGCGAGTGCGGCGGCACTGGTGGGGGCAAGTTCCGCCGTGTGACCGGCGGCCTGCAGGACCTCGCACAACAGCGAGCCGAAACGAACGTCGTCTTCCACGACCAGTACCCGCCGCGTCTCACTCATGGAGGGCCCGCTTTGGGATGCTCACTGACATCGTTGTCCCGGTGCCCGGGCTCGAAACGACCTCGATGCTCCCGCCGTGAGCGCTGACGATCGAGCGGGTGATGGCAAGGCCGAGCCCGCTTCCGCTGCCGGACCTCGGCCCACGGGTGAACGGTCGGAAGAGCTTGTCCTGCTCTTCGCGGGTCATCCCGGGGCCGTCGTCGCTGACAGCCACGAGCACGGAGCCCTCCTCAGAGCGGATGGTGACGAGGATCGGAGTGCCCGGAGTCGAATAGCGCGCCGCGTTGTCGATCAGGTTGGTGACGACCTCCAGCAATCGAACCGAATCGCCGATTACCTCCGTCGAGCCAGCCGAGGTGACCTCGATTTGCCGGCCCGATGCGAGTTGAACCCGATCGGCGGCGTCGCGAACCAGGTGCGTCACGTCCACATGGTCGTGGCTCAGTTGGAAGGCTCCGCTCTCGAGTCGAGACAGGTCGAGCAGGTGGTCGATCATGCCTGCCAAGCGATCTACCTCGCCATCGACCGTCTCCAACAGGTGACGGGTTTGGGCGTCGGACAGATTGAGGTCCGGCTCCAGCACAGTGGTCACAGCCACCTTCATCGAGGCCAGCGGCGTGCGCAGGTCGTGGCTGACGGCGGCCAACAGGGCATTCTTGGCTTCGTCGCGGGCCTGGAGCTTCTCCGCCCCCTCCGCCGCCCTCAACAGATCCAACTGCTCGGACACCCGGCTGAGCTCAGTCGATGCAAATCCCAGGCTTCTCCGATCCTGGTCTGTCATTCGGTTGCCTGGCGTGCTGGCCACGAGGAGAAGGCCTTCGGTGTCAACCGGAAGTATCAGCACCGGCCTGTTGTCTGATCGTGTTTCAACGGTCCGCCGCTCGCGGCGGGCCAGGTCAGCCGAGTCTGCAGGAACCCAGGGCGGGGCCTCCTGAGCGGGTTCCACCAGGGCCAGCAACGTTTCGTCAGGCAGGGCCTCCCTGATGACGCGGGTGATCACACCGATCAACTGGTCGGACGACACATCGATGGTCTGGGAGAGGAGGCGGAGGCGAAGGCGGGTGAGGGCTGCGTCACTTGTCTGCCTCCGGGAGAGAGTTCGGCCCGTTCCGACGAGGATCGCGCCCACCGCGGCCGCGACCAGAAATGCGGTCAGATTCAGCACGAGGGGCGCCGAGGCGATCTCGAACGTGTACAGAGGCGGAACCATGAAGAAGTTGTATGCCAGAAAGGCAATCACCGCCCCACCCAGGCCTACCGCGATTCCTGCATAGGCGGCGATCAGAAGGACGACCACGGAGTAACCAGCGCTGATCGCCCCGAAGGCCTCCTCCCTGATGGGCGTCAATATCAGGGTCACGAGGGCGATCACGAGCAGGCTCACCGGGACTGAGACCACTAGAGGGGGCTCGTCAGCCAGGAGCAGTCGCTCGATCAGGTTCTGCCTCCCGGGCTCCCCGGCCTCAGAGCTGTCGGACCGTCCGTAGGGCACGGCTTCGGCCACTGCAGTCATCAGGCCCTGATGATCCAACGGCTTCCGAAACACAGGCACATGAGCCCAGCGCTGGGGGGGCGCGACATCCACCGCTGTCACCAGCGAAACACGAAATGGAGGGTGGGGGCTTGGGATCCGATCAAGGACGTCCCAGGCGGTGCCATCCGTCAATTGGACGTCGAGGATTACGACCTCGATCTCACCGTCCCCCAGACGGCCAATGGTGTCGGCTACACCCGTTGACCGGTGCACCGAGTGATACCCGGCTCGCAGGGCCGATTCGAAGGCGTCGCCGACGACGGGGTCGTCCTCAGCCAGGAGAATCTTCACACCCCTGGTCTAACGGACGGCGAACGAGTTGATAAGTGAACAGAGAGTGAAAATATGAGGCCGTGTGGCCCTACCAATGCTGATCGGGCACCCGGAGCCTGGCCTCCGTGGGCACCTATACGATGGAGGCCCGAACTAGCCGAGGAGCCTCTATGCGAATGCCCGAAGATCTGGAAGCAGCCTTCAACCGACAGGTCACGATGGAGCTGACCTCGGCCACCGCCTACCTGCAGATGGCTGCCTACTTCGCCAACCGGAATCTGGTCGGAATGAGCAGCTGGATGCGAGCCCAGGCCGGCGAGGAACGAACCCATGCCGATCGGTTCTTCGACTTCATCGTTGATCGAGGGAACACGGTGCACCTCGGCGAAGTACCCGCGCCGCGATCGGACTTCGCCGGCCCGGAGCAAGCCTTCGAGGCAGCCCTGGAACAGGAACAGGCAGTTACCGAGGCCATCCACTCGCTGTATCGCCTCGCCTCGGAACGGGGTGATCTGGCCAGCTTTCCCTTCCTGCAGACCTTCATCGCCGAGCAAAACGAAGAGGAGTCCATGGTGCAGACCATCCTCGATCGCCTACGGCTAGCCGGTGGGGACTCAGGCGCGATCTTCCTTCTCGACCATGAGCTAGGGACCCGCAGGGGCGACCCGGAGGCATGACTTCGAGTCCGCCTAGCCTCTCGCCGGTGAAGCGATCCTTCCTGGTGCTGCTCTTTGTCGCCGCTGCCGCCTGCACCAGCCAATCCGACGTCGAAGAGCCGCTGGCTGCCAGCACTCCAGAGGTCATCGAAGCCCTCGCCGGCACGTCCTGCCCTGATTCGGACTTCACCTGCGTGACCATTGAGATGCCGCTCGATCACTTCGACGACTCCGAAGACCGCACCATCGACGTCACGTTTGCGATCCTGCCGGCCACCGGGGTGAGCAAGGGTGCCTTCGTGACCGCGACCGGAGGCCCGGGGACCGCAGGCATCATGTCTGCCGACTCATATACCTCGGCCCTCGATCCATCGATCCCCGAGCAGTTCGACATCGTGTTCTTCGATCAAAGGGGAGTCGGCATGTCAGGCGGGCTGACCTGCCCGACCGCCGCGCTCGACCTCTATCGGGCTGATGCGGATCCGACGACCGAGGCCGGCCAGGTGTCCATGGCCGACGCCGCGGAGTCCTTCGCGGGAGCCTGTGTCACCGAGATGGGCGACCCGGATTCGTTGCCGTTCCTCGGCACGGCGCAGGTGGTCGAAGACATCGAAGTGTTCAGGCAGACCTTTGGCTTCGAGCAGTTCGTCCTCTACGGGGAGAGCTACGGAACGCAAGTGGCTCAGACCTACGCTGCTGCCCACGGCGACCATCTCGATCGCTTGCTTCTCGACGGAACCGTCGACCTGACGCTCGATGGCTTCGACTTCTACGGGCAGCAGGCGACAGCCTTCGGGCAGACGCTTCAGGCGACCTTCAACTCGTGTAACGCAGACGATTCATGTCTCGCCGACATGGTCGAAGATCCCGGCACCGCCTACGACACCCTGGCGGCCCTTCTCACCGAAGGTCCTCTGACTGCCGACTTCCCGATCGCCGACGGGACCACCGTGGAGCGATCGTTCGGCCTGGCCGACCTCGAGGTCGTGGCCAGCGGCCAGATGTATGGCGAGTCCGATCGGATGATGTTCAACCGGGCCCTGGCGGCCCAATCGGGTCGGGGAGACCTGATTCCCTTGCTGCGGCTGCTCTACCCCAACCTGGGCACCGACCCGGTGGATGAGAGCATCATCGAAGACCCCTCCTGGTCCGACGCCATCTACTACGGCGTCGAGTGCCAGGACTACAACTTCCCGGGCGACAGCCCGCAGGACGTCGTCGACTCGTTCTTCGAAGCCGGCGCCGACTTCGACAACCTCCGACTCGGCTCGATCTTCTATGGCGACCTGCCCTGCGCCTTCTGGCCGGATCGGAACACCGACGTCGAACGGCCCGAGCCTCTGACCGCGGAGGGAACGCCGACCATGGTGCTCGGGGCGACCGCTGACCCGGCGACGCCCTTCTCGAACGGTGTCTCGGTGTGGACCCGGCTCGATGATGGCTTCCTGCTGACTCAGGGCGGGGGGCCGCATGTGATCTTCGGTCGCGGCAATCCCTGCCCGGATGAAGACACCACCGCCTTCATCCTCGACGGGACCAAGCCGTCGGTTTCGACCTGCGAGGGAGTCGTCGCTGACCCCTACGTGCCTCTGATCCCGGCGTCGATCGACGAGTTCGAGGACGCCGAGGCCATGTTCGATGCGGTCGAGTGGGAGATCAACTACCTGCCCGAGTATTACTACTGGGACGAAGTCGAAGACACCGGGGCCGGGTGCAATCTCGGAGGCAGCATGACGTTTCTCGTGACCGACGCCGGTTACGGGCTCGAGCTTGCCGACTGTGCCCTCACCGAAGGGCTGGTGCTGAACGGAACCGGGAGCTACGACTACGACGCCGACACCTTCACTCTCGACGTGACCATCGGCACCCCAGATTGCGCCTACACCTACGAGCGGGCCGGGTCCGACATCAGCGTCGAGGATTCGTGTCCGACCGACTCCTTCGACGCATGAGCTGAGCGAGGAGCGGGCCATCACACTGGTTCAACTGAAAGGCCCGAGCGGGCTCCGCGCCGAGCTGACGATCTACGGGGCCAGGCTGACCAGGCTGTTTGTCCCCGATGGCAAGGGCGGATCAGTGGACGTTGCGCTCGGCTTCGACACCATCGCCAACTACGAGGACCACAAGAACCTCTACTTCGGAGCCACGGTCGGCCGGGTGGCCAATCGAACGGCCCATGCCAGCTTCACCCTCGACGGTGTCGAGCATGTCCTCGCGGCGAACGACGGGCCCAATCACCTGCACGGAGGACCTGAGCTCAGCTTCGATCGGGTGCTCTGGCAGGCCGGCGAAATAGGCGACGAGGGTGCATCCGTCACCTTCTCCCGGGTCAGCCCCGACCTCGAGGAGGGCTACCCGGGAAACCTCGAAGTCGGCGTGACCTACACACTGACCGAGGACGGAGGGCTGCGCATCGACTTTCAGGCCGTCACCGATCGGCGAACGCCGGTCAACCTCGTCCACCACACGTACTGGAACCTCGCCGGAAGCGACAGCGGGCAAACCGTGGACGACCACCTTCTCACGGTCTTTGCCGATCGCTACACGCCCATCGATGAATGGCTCATCCCGTTCGGCCCGCTTCAGGCCGTTGACCGGACACCACTCGACTTTCGGTCGCCCGCTGAGGTCGGTCCTCGAGCGGCCCTCTTTGCTGAAGGGCCCACGAAGGGACTCGACCACAACCTGGTGCTCGCGGAGTGGGACGGCACATTGCGCCGGGCCGCCGTTCTGGAAAATCCGGCCAACGGGCTGGTCATGGAGCTCCACACCACCGAGCCCGCGGTGCAGGTCTATTCGGCCGGGCACATGCCTCCCACCACTGGAAAGGGAGGGTCCGTCTACCCGACGAGGGGCGGAATCTGCCTGGAGGCACAGCACTTCCCGGACTCGCCTCATCATCCTGAGTACCCGAGCGTGCTTCTCGACCCGGGCAGCACCTACCGTCAAACGACCGAGTACCGGTTCTACGCCCGCTGACTACTCGTCGGCGACAGTGCTGGGGACCGGCGTCCGCGACGCCACCACATCGGCCAGGGACTGACCGGGGAGGAGCGGGGCGTGGCAGGCGGCGAGATGCTCCTTGGAGTGGGCTCGCAACTCGGGAACTTCCTCGGCGCAGAGATCGAATGCGATCGGGCACCGGGTGCGGAAGACACAACCCGAAGGCGGGTTGACCGGGCTCGGCAGATCACCGGCGAGGACGATTCGATGTCGGGAGCGCTCGATGGTGGGATCAGGGATCGGGACTGCCGAGAGCAAGGACTGGGTGTAGGGATGTATCGAGCGGTCGTACACCTCCTTGCGGTCGCCAACCTCCATGAGCTTGCCCAGGTACATCACCGCGATTCGATCGCTGATGTGCCTCACCACCGAAAGGTCATGGGCAATGAAGAGGTACGACAGGCTGAGCTCGTTCTGCAGGTCCTCGAGGAGGTTGAGGATCCCTGCCTGGATAGACACATCGAGAGCCGACACCGGCTCGTCGAGGATTAGCAACGACGGGCGCAGGCTGAGGGCTCTGGCGATCCCGATTCGCTGCCTTTGACCACCAGAGAACTCGTGGGGGAATCTCGTAGCGTGATCGGGCGACAAACCGACCAACTCGAGCAGCTCGCCGACGATCGCCCGATGGTCTCCGGGAACTTTGTGCACTTCCAAGGGCTCGGCGATTGCGGCGCCGATGGTCATCCTGGGGTCGAGCGAGGCGTACGGATCCTGGAAGACGATCTGCATCTCGGAACGGAGCTCGCGTATCTCTTCACGACCGAGGGTGGTTATCTCCTGGCCGCGAAACCGAACCGACCCGGAGGTCGGCTCGAGCAGGCGGAGGATGCATCGACCCACCGTCGATTTGCCCGATCCGGATTCACCTACCAGCCCGAGGGTCTCTCCCGGTTGCAGGCTGAAAGAGACACCGGAAACTGCGTGGACCGTTTGCTTGATGACTTTGGTCCCGACGCTCTGTCGGACCTCGAAGAGCTTGAAGAGATCGGTCACCTCGAGCAGGGGCTCGCTCAAGCACTCACCTCCGCGGCAATCTCTTCGACCCTGATACATGCGGTCTCAATCGACCCGAAGGGCCGGAGGTCGGGAATCTCGCCGGCGCAGACATCCAGGGCATAGGGGCAACGGATGCGGAAGGCGCACCCGCTCGGGGGCCGCATCATGTTCGGTGGCGCCCCGGGGATGGGAATGAGTCGGTCGATGTTTGCATCCGGCAGAGAGGTGAGAAGCCCCCGGGTGTAGGGATGGGTTGGGCGGAGAAAAATGTCGTGCGCCTCGCCGCGCTCGGTAACACGACCCGCATACATCACCTGGACCCGGTCGGCGATACGTGCGACCACGCCCAGGTCGTGGGTGATGAATGCCACCGCGGCACCCAACTCGTGTTGCACGTTCTGGATTACATCGAGGATTTGAGCTTGAACTGTCGTGTCGAGGGCGGTTGTCGGCTCGTCTGCGATCAAGATCTCCGGCGAGTTGGCGATGGCCATCGCGATCACCGCTCGCTGTCGCATCCCTCCGGAGAACTCGTGGGGGAACTGCCGCGCTCGCACATCGGGCTGCGGGATCCCAACCAGGTCTAGGAGCTCCACCGCCTTGGAATCCGCCTCGTCATCTGAGATATCTTGATGGGCAAGGATCATCTCGACAACCTGGGCACCCACTCGATGAACCGGGTTGAGGGCCGTCAGCGGATCCTGGAAGATCATCGCCACTTGCTTGCCGCGCACCTTGCGAACCTCGTCCGCCGGCCGACCTACTAGCTCCTGGCCCGCCACCTGGATGGAGCCGGTGACGATGGCTGATTTGGGGAGAAGTCCCATAACCGCCAGGAAGGTCACCGACTTGCCGGAGCCAGACTCCCCCACCACCCCGAGAAGCTCGTGCTCGGCGATGTCGAAGCTGACCCCGCGAACCGCTTGCACCAAACCCTCTTGTGTGGGGAATGATACGTATAGGTCGCGGACCGAGAGGACCGACTGGGTCACCCAGTGGTCCTTTGCTCCTGCTTCGGGTCTAGCGCATCACGGAGCCCGTCACCCATGAAGTTGATGCAGAGGATCGTGATCAACAGCACCATGGCTGGGAAGAAGACAAGCCACCATTTGCCGGTGATCACCGAGGTCCCGGCGTCGGCGAGAAGGTTTCCCCACGAAGACTGGGTCGGATCCAATCCGAATCCGAAGAAAGACAACGTCGATTCGAGGGCGATGGCACCCGCGACGATGAAGGTCATCGAGACAACGATGGGGCCGATGGTGTTGGGAACCAAGTGCTTGGTGATGATCCGTCGGTCACTGGCGCCCACCGCCCTCGCGGCTTCCACGAATTCCTTCTCCTTCAGGCTCAACACGACGCCACGGACAATTCGAGCGGTGGCGGTCCAAGACACAAGTGTGATCAAGGTCACCATCAACCGTTTCGATCCAGGTTCACCTAGCACCGTTGCGGCCCACGGCTGTTTCTCGGGCAGCAGCCGCATGATGATCAGTATCACCAACAACGGGAGCCCGATGAAGAGGTCGGTGAATCGCATCAACGCGTTGTCGATCCTCCCTCCCCGGAAGCCGGCAAAGGAGCCGACCGCGGTGCCGATGATCCCAGCAGAGATGGCGCTGGCGATACCGACGAAAAGCGAGACTCTCCCTCCGTAGAGCACCCGTGAGTACAGGTCGCGGCCGATGGAGTCGGTCCCGAACCAGAACTGGGAGTTCGGTGGGACCAGAATCTCGTTACGAAGCCCGCCGTCGGTGGACTTGATCGCCTCGTTCTCACCGTACGGAGCGACCCAGGTGGCGAAGACGCACGCCAGTGTGATGATGAGCAAGATGACACTGGAGAGCATCGCCGCCCGATGGTGGCGATAGCGGCGCAGAGCCAGTTGCCGCGGAGACTTAGAAACTACGGGTATGCCTTCGAGCTCGTCCAGTTCCGGCACGACAACCGTGTCGGGCCGCGGGGAAGCGACGTCAACCAAGGCGGATCCTCGGGTCGAGCCAGGCATAGGCAACATCAGCGATCAAGTTGAAGATGATCACCGAGCTCACGATGATGAACATCAAAGGCATGATCTGGGGGAAGTCTCCATTGCCCAGGGCAGTGAGCAGGTAGTCGCCGGTGCCGTGAAGTTCGAAGATGCGCTCGGTGATGATCAGACCGCCGATGATCGCCCCGATGTCGATGGCGGCCACCGTCACAACGGGGATCATGGCATTGCGCAGGGCGTGATGAGTGATCACTTTGCGCTCGGAGATTCCCTTGGCCCGAGCGGTTCGCATGTAGTCGGCTTCTTTGACGTCGAGCAGTGAGGCCCGCATGTACCGGCTGTACACGGCGATGATCTGGATGGCGACGACCGTGACCGGGAGGATCATGTGCTGGATCCGTGAGCCCGAGGTCGAAGCCGACCTGGCCGGGTGGGTACACCCCGGCCACGGGTAAGAACGGCTTATCGAGACCGAGCCATTCCGTGATCATGATCGCAAAGAACACCTGAAGCAGCACCGCCGAGACAAACGGCGGGATCGAAATCCCGACGAAGGCGGCGCCGGTCGCGGCGGTGTCGAACTTCGAATACTGACGTAGCGCCGACAAGATGCCGATACCGAGCCCAACGGTGATCCCGACGAAGCTTGCGGTCACGCCGAGGATCAGGCTGTTAACCATGGCCGCCTTGAGGTCGGGCCACACCGGCCGATTCCCCTTGATCGAGTTACCCCATTCCAAGGTGACGAAATTCTTGAGCCAGCGGACGTATTGCTCGGGAGTGGAGCCGACGAGGCCGTGCTTGACCTTGTACTCCTCGATCATCTCGGGTGTGGCTCGAGTATTGATCCGGGTGTAGCTGGCGACCGGATCTGTCGCCGATTTGACCGCCCAGAACGTCAGAAATGTGACGATGAGAAGCACAGGGATGGCCCACATGGCCCTAAGGGCGATGAACCTTGTCATCTTCCTCGTCCCTCCGATTGTTATGACTACGGGTTTGGGGTGCCCACGTTAGCGGGCACCCCAAACAAGCTAGTTGGTTACTCGTTGACCGTCACGACGGGATCGCTTGCCATCAGGTTGGTCACCACGAAGTCTCCGTCAGCTGTGGTGTCATAGACACCAGGGAGCACGGGGAACGCAGCGGTCCAGACCATCCACGATGAGTTGGCGCATTCCGTGATCGGGTTCAAGCACTCGGGCCACTGCTCGGCGCCGACGATGATCTCGTCACTGGCCAGAGGTGTCCACAGCTGAGAGCTGTTGTTGTACGCCCGGTAGTTGGAGGCATCTGCCCCGGGGGCATCGCCTTCCAGCCGGTCGGTCCGCCATGCGGCGACGTTCGGGAACTGGAACAGGGGCAACATCACGTGATCATCCACGAGGGCCTGACCGATCTGATGAATCAGGTCGGCACGGGCAGTCTCGTCGATCGTCGTGTCGGACTCGGCCATGATGGCGCTTGCGTCCTCATTGCACCAGAACACAGAGTTCTGACCCTGGTTTCCATTCTCCTCGCTCGGGACCGCGTCACAGGACATGATGCCCGTCACGCTCGGGTCGGGAGACGCGGTGTTGATGTACATCCCTAGGTCGTAGTCACCGGCAGGCAAACGCTGCTGGAACACGGCCGCGGCGTCACCGTTGTCAGCGACAACGTTGAAACCCGCAGCAGCCAACTCGGGGATCATGAGAGCCTGGGTGGCCTCACGACGTGGGTTCGGCGTGTTGATCATCCACTTGATCTCGGGAACGACGCCGTCCTTGGCCCACATGCCACTGTCGTCCTTCACCCAGCCAGCACCCTCGAGCAGCGCAGCTGCGCCCTCCGGGTCGTAGCTGTCGGTGAACTGGTCGTTCTGGCACCACGGGCCCACGGTCGGCACCCAGAGACCACACTGAAGCAGTGGGGCGCCGGGGAAGATCGGGTCGTAGATGTTGGCCAGGATCAGCTCACGGTCGATGGACATCGAGAACGCTGCCCGGAAGTCGTCGTCGGCAAACGGACCATTCCGCACTTCGCCCTGCTGGAAATACAGACCCTCGTAGTTGGTGCCATAGCCAGGCACGAACTTGATGTTGTCTGCGGCCAGGGCATCGGTGATGCCGGCGAACGCCTGCGGGAAGATGAAGTCGACTTCACCGGCTCCAAGCGCCGCGATGCCGCCATCTTCTGTTCTCGGGACCTGCACCAGACGGGTTGCGACTGGCTTGTCATCGCCCCAGTAGGCCGGGTTGGGCGTCAAGATCGCCTGATCCAGGCTCCATGACTCCATCTGCCATGCGCGCCCCGACACCCCGTAACCGTCCAAGAAGTCACCGGACACGTCCATACATGTCGGGTCGGTGACGACGTGGGCTGGGATCAGCGGGTTGAACAGGTTCTTGTAGGGGGCGTATACGGTCGCGAACTCGACCACTACCTGCTTGTCACTCGAGCCTGCTGCGACCGAAGTGATCTGGTCGTATCCGACGGTCGAAAGTGACCCAGGTGTGTTGAGCGTCGCTGTCCACGTACAGGCAAAGTCGGCAGTCGTAATCGGTGTGCCATCGCTCCATACCGCATCAGGGTTGATGTCGTAGGTGATGGTCATCGCCGACGTTGGCGCCGCCGCCGTAGAGGTGGTCGCCTGCGCGGCCGTCGTTGTTGTCTCCGCCGGAGCAGCAGTTGTCGTGGTGCTCTCGGTGTCTCCGGCACAGGCCGCTACGACCAGTGCGAAGACGAACAACAGGAGGAGCCATCGCGGACGATTGCTCATTCTCTTCATTGATTTCCTTCCTGCTTTCAACTGAGTCGGGCGGTGCCCGACTTTTGCTGGCGACCGTTCGGCCGCACCGCAGCGCAGATCACTGAGGTCTTCCCAGGAACTCGCCGCAGGCTTTCGAGTGTACCCCAAGGTGAGCGAGTACGGCACGTCAGGAAACCACTATCAGTGACACTGTTCATGACCTTGTCTGGCCTCAATGACGGTTATACGCGCCTCAATCGATGTCGACTGGCAGTCCGTTCTTCTCATCCCGCCACGCCAGCCAATCGACGCCGTCATCCACGCTCCATCGCGGCCCGTTGTAGCCCAGGGTGAATTGGGTGAACCCCATCTCGAGGTAGGTCTCGGCGTCCTCGGCAAGGACCCGATCCTTGTCTTCGGGTTCGAGGCCAATCCCCCACTCGATCTCGCCGGGATCGCGGTCGATCCGATCACACCACGCGAGCAAGGCCGCCACCTTGGGCTCCAGTTCAGACGGGTGCTCGGGAAACCCGGCGTGCCACCCGTCGGCGTGCTCGGCCACCATGCGAAGGGTCTTACGCTCACCGGTGCCTCCGATGAGGATCGGGAGCCGTCGAGTCGGCGGCGGATTCAGCTTCGCCCACCGCGCCTTGATCCGGGGCAGGGCCACCGCCAGGGCGTCAAGCCGGGAACCCGCCCGGCCGAACTCGAAGCCATATTCGGAGTAGTCGCGTCGGAACCAGCCAGCACCGATCCCAAAGACCAGGCGCCCTCCGGAGATGTGGTCGACGGTCCGCGCCATATCGGCGAGGAGGTCCGGGTTGCGGTAGGAGTTGCAAGTGACGAGAGCGCCGATCTCGATCGAAGTGGTCTGCTCTGCCCAGGCGGCGAGCATTGTCCAACATTCGAAATGGGCCCCATCAGCCTCTCCGTACAGGGGAAAGAAGTGATCCCAGTTGTAGACGAGGTCGAACCCGAGCTCCTCGGCTGTGGTCACCGCAGAGCGCAGACCCTCATACGCGCCCTGCTGGGGGTGCAATTGGGCTCCGATTCGAACCTTCTTCAATGGCCATCCATCCATTCGGGCCTGCCAGGATAAAGTGACCATGTCGACTCCAATCATCGAGGACCGGTCGTTCGAGAAACTCATCGATCCTGCCGCGGTCGTCGAGCGCCTCGGGGGTGACTGTGTTTGGGCAGAGGGACCGGCGTGGTTGCCTCGCCGCCAGGCGGTCGTCTGGAGCGACGTTCGGAGAAATCGCGTCATGCGCTGGACCGAGAGCCACGGCGTCGAGGTCGAGCGAACGGATGTCGAGTTCACCAATGGCAGAACGCTGGATCTCGAGGGCGAGAGGTGGTTTGCTCCCAGGGCCATCGACGCATCGAGCGGGTCGAGCACGACGGCACGATCACGCCTCTTGTTTCCACCTATCGAGGATCGAGGCTGAACTCCCCAAACGACGTGGTCGTCAAGTCCGATGGGACGATCTGGTTCAGCGATCCGCCCTATGGGATCATCAACAACGAGGAAGGACATGCCGCAGACCCCGAACTGGCCGGTTGCTATGTGTTCCGATTCGACCCTGCCACCGGTGATACGTCCATCGTCACCGACCTCATGGGCCATCCCAATGGGCTGGCGTTCTCCGTGGACGAGTCTGTCCTATATATATCGGACACCATCGGGGGCATGGACCCGGCCGGGAGCAAGCACATCATGGCGTTCGACGTCGAGAACGGCATCCAATTGCGCAATCCCCGGGTGTTCGCTGAGATCACTCCCGGGCTTGCCGACGGGTTCCGCGTGAACCGGACCGACCATGTGTTCACCAGCGCCGGGGATGGGATCCATGTCCTCACCCCGGAAGGCCGGCGCATCGGGAAGATCCCGATTCCCGAGGTGACCAGCAATTGCGCCTTTGGCGGTCCGGACGGGACCGACCTCTTCATGACCGCCACCACATCGCTGTACCGGGTCCGCACCAGGACCACCGGAGCCCCTCGGGCGTAATTGGGACCTCCAGGTTCGGATATGAGCCCTGCAGGTCCCAATTACGGGTGCGCTATCCGTCAGGTCGTGGCCGTGGTGCCCGATCCGGCGGCCGCGTCGTCGCAGTTGTGGTCAGCCTGGCCCGAACCGTTCGTATCGTCGGTGGTGGCCCTGTCGTCGTACCGTGGTATCCGTCGTGGCGGCGGTCGCGTTGGTGGAGTCATCGACCACCGTGGTGGTCGTCTCCTCCTGCGCCTGAGCCACGCCGGGTGACCCCAACACCGCCCCGAGACCGAGGCTGGCGACCAAGGCCGCCGAGGCGGCGAGGGTCTTGACTGTCTTGCTTCGAGTGTGCATCTCAACTCCTTTCAATCAGATGCCAGGTCGATCATCCAGCCCGCGCCTGAGGGCTCCCTGTGAGTCACCACCGAAGTCGCCAAGAGTCGACGAATTGGGGCTCGGCGTGCGCGGATAACCTCTCACCTCATGGAGCACACCACTGCCCGAGGCCCTGCAACGCGATCCCTCAGCCCGAGGAGCACTTCACCGGCAAGGCCTGGATGGAGACGTTGTCCCAGGGTGACGACCGGGTGCTGAATGCGATCAGTGTCACCTTCGAGGCCGGGGCGAGAACCCACTGGCACTCCCACCCCGAAGGCCAGGTCCTCTATGTCATCGTCCGGCCACGGGCGGGGAGGCACCGAGTCGGGCGACATCGTCGAGTTCTCGACAGGCGATGTGATCTACTCCAAGCCGGGCGAGCTTCATTGGCACGGGGCCGGCCCGGACTCGCCGATGAGCCACCTCTCCCTGACCACCGGCGGCGCGACGCTCTGGGAGCCGCGGCCGGTAACCGTCGACGAATACGACAACAGCCCATCGGGCGACTGAGCCCGCGGACGATGGATGCCAACATGGGCCAGATGAAAGACCACGAGTTCGGTTTCGCCACTCGGGCCGTGCATGCCGGCCAGCGCCCGGATCCCGAGACCGGAGCCCGGGCCATGCCCATATACGCGACTACTTCTTTCGTCTTCGACGACGTCCAGCACGCCGCCGATCTCTTCGCCTTGCAGAACTACGGGAACATCTACACCCGAATCGGCAATCCGACTACCGCAGCATTCGAGGAGCGGATGGCCTCGCTCGAGGGCGGCTTGGGAGCGGTGGCAACTGCTTCGGGACAGGCTGCCCAGCTCATATCGATCCTCGCCCTCTGCCAGCAGGGAGACGAGTTGGTCGCCTCGCGATCTCTATACGGCGGGACTTACACCCAGTTCGACGTGACCCTCCGGAGAATGGGGGTCGACGTGACCTTCGTCGACTTCGGCGACATCGACGCAGTACGAGCTGCCATCACCGACAAGACGAAGCTGCTCTATGGCGAGACCGTCGGGAATCCTGGCGCCGACATCCTCGACATCGAGACGATCGCCGGGATTGCCCACGAAAACGGCGTTCCGCTGGTCGTGGACAACACCTTTGCCACTCCCTATCTCTGCCGGCCCATCGAGTACGGCGCAGACATAGTTGTGCACTCCGCCACCAAGTTCCTCGGCGGGCATGGGGCGGCGATCGCCGGCGTGATCGTGGAGAGCGGCCGCTTTCCCTTCGACAACGGCAAGTTCCCCACCCTCGTGGAGCCCTCTCCGGCCTATCACGATCTTCGGTTCTGGGAGAACTTCCGTGAGTACGCCTATCTGACACGGGCCCGGGTCGAGCTCCTCCGTGACATCGGCGCCTCTTTGTCACCGTTCAACTCCTTCATACTGTTGCTCGGGGTGGAGACCCTTCCGCTTCGCATGCAGAGACATGTCGAAAACGCCAAGGCGGTCGCCGAGTTCCTTCGGGGCCGCGACGAGGTGGCATGGGTCAACTTCCCCATCTTCGACGACAACCCATGGAAGGAACTTGCCGAGCGATATCTGCCCAAGGGACCGGGAGCAGTCTTCACATTCGGGCTCCGGGGCGGCCTGCCGGCAGGGATTCGCTTCATCGAGACCGTGGAGCTGGCCTCGCATCTCGCCAACGTGGGCGACGCCAAGACGCTGGTGATCCATCCGGCCTCGACTACCCATCAGCAGGTGCCCGTCGCCGAACGGGAGCGGTCCGGCGTTGGGGACGACATGATCAGGATCTCGGTTGGCATCGAGGACATCGAGGACATCGTCTGGGACCTCGATCGTGCCCTGGTGGCGTCCTCATGACTGTGGCCGACCCAGAGGCACGGGACCGGCTTCGAATCATCCTCGGCGCCCGCAGCGTGGCACTGGTCGGGGTATCGGCCAATCCCATCCGCTCTTCGAACTTCGTGGCCAGCTACCTGGTCCGAACCGACTTCGTCACCTATCCCGTCAATCCGATGTACGAGGAGGTGCTCGGGCTCAAGTCCTACCCGTCCTTGCGGGATCTCCCCGAGCCGCCCGACATCGTCGATGTCTTCCGGAAGCACTCCGAGATACCCGCAGTGGTGGACGAGGCGATCGAGGTTGGTGCCAAGGTCGTCTGGTTCCAGCTGGGCTTGCGTCACGAAGAGGCAGCCCGCAAGGCGGTCGACGCAGGTCTGAAAGTGGTTCAAGACCGGTGTCTCAAGATCGAACATGCACGGTTCGCCGGTGGCCTCCACCTTGGTGGCTTCGACACCGGCGTAATCACCTCAAAGAGGCGACGCCCCATCGGGTAAGGCCGAACGCCCTGAGTGATAGGCTCGCCCACCTTCCATCAGTTCGAAAGGCACGGCGTGGGCAACGACTTCTTCACCGAGGTGACCGGACCGATCCCATTCGGAGGGCTCGACTCCCAAGAGCCACTTTCCTTCAAGGTCTACGAGCCCGACAGGCTGGTCCTCGGAAAGAGGATGGAAGACCATCTCCGGATCGCCGTCTGCCTCTGGCACTCGTTCAATTGGCCCGGATCCGACGTCTTCGGGATGGGGACCTTTGATCGGCCCTGGCTCAGCCCGGACGTCGACCCGATGACGGCAGCAAACAACAAGGTCGAGGCCGCCTTCGAATTCCTGTCCAAGCTCGGGGTCCCTTACTTCTGCTTCCACGACCGCGACGTTGCCCCCGAGGGGTCTTCGTTCAAGGAGACTCGAGCCAACCTGGAGACAGTTGTCGACCAGATCGAGGGCCATATGTCGGCGACCGGGCTCAAGCTGCTGTGGGGAACGGCCAACCTATTCAGCCATCCCCGATACGCCGCAGGAGCGGCAACCAACCCCGACCCGGATGTCTTCGCCTATGCCGCGGCCCAGGTGAAGGTGATGCTGGAGGCGACACACCGACTCGGCGGTGCCAACTACGTCCTCTGGGGCGGAAGGGAGGGTTACGAGACTCTCCTCAACACAGACCTCGCTCGTGAGGAGACCCAGTTCGCACGATTCCTGGAGATGGTGGCCGAGCACAAGCGCCAGATCGGGTTCAAGGGAACCTTGCTGATCGAGCCCAAGCCCCAGGAGCCGACCAAGCACCAGTACGACTACGACTGCGCGACCGTCCACGGCTTCCTTGTCCGCCACGGGCTCGACGGCGAGTACAAGGTCAACATCGAGGCCAACCACGCCACTTTGGCAGGACACAGCTTCCACCACGAGGTGGCCTACGCAACCGCCAACGGGATCTTTGGCAGCATCGACGCCAACCGTGGGGACTACCAGAACGGCTGGGACACGGACCAGTTCCCCAACTCGGTCGACGAGCTCTCCTTGGCGCTCTATGAGATCGTCAAGAGCGGTGGCTTCACCACGGGAGGTTTCAACTTCGACGCCAAGCTTCGACGTCAGAGCATGGACCGCACCGACCTCTTCCATGGCCACATCGGCGGAATCGACACCCTGGCCCGAGCTCTCCTCGTCGCCGCCGACATGATCGAGAACCAAGACCCTCGACGGGCCGCGAGCAGACCGCTACGCCGGATGGGCCAAGGGGGTGGGCGCTTCGATTCTCGCCGGTGAGGTCACTCTGGTGGGGCTCGAGGACAAGGTCGCCTCGGGCGAGATCGACCCCAAGCCAAGGTCAGGGCGTCAGGAGCTGCTCGAGAACGAGGTGAATCAGCGGATCTGGGCGACCAAGAAGGCCTGAGGTCTCAGCCCCAGGAGGTCTCGGTCACCGGGCGCATCGCAACCTCCAAGATGCGGTGGTTGCGGGGGCGGGTGAGGACGAAGAGCACCATCTCGGCAACGTCTTCTGATGTCATCATCCCATCCAGTTCGGGCATGTCTGGGGTCCGGCCCCGGCCCATGGCAAAGTCGGTCGCCACACCACCGGGGCAGACGTTGGTGCAACGCACACCCTTTTCGCGCAGCTCGTGATCCATGGCTCGGGTGAATCCGACCTGCCCGAATTTGGAAGCGCAATACACCGCCTCGTAGGGAACCCCACGCCGGCCGGCTTCGCTGGCGAGGGTGATGATGTCGGCCGCGTCGCTCTTCAACATGTGGGGAAGGGCGGCACGCACCGCGTAGAGAGTCCCCTTGAGATTGACATCGATCATCTCCTCGAGATGTTCGGGGTCCAGATCGAGGAAGGACCCGTAGGCGCCAACACCGGCGTTGGCGACCAGGATGTCCAGCTGTCCAAAGCGGTCGACGGTCTCGGCCACGATGGAATCGAGAGCGGCAGGATCCCGCACATCACATGGCTGGGCAACCGCGTCCTCGATCCCGAGGTTGTCACCGCTCCTGGAGGCTAAGGCGACCCTGGCTCCCTGAGCGACCAGCCCATGGGCCACCGCGGCGCCGATGCCTCTGCTCGCTCCGGTGATGAGCGCGACTCTTCCTTCAAGAATGCTCACGAATACCTCCAACTCTCAGCGGTCAACCGTGGAGTTGTTCCAACTCCTTGGTGGTGACCTCGTCTGGCAGCTTGCCGATGATGATCATGGCCAGGATCTCGTCCATCGTGCATTCACCCCGGTTCACCGTCCCCACCAGCTTTCCCTGGAGCATGACGCTGATCCGGTCGGACAGGTCGAACACGTCGTGAATGTCGTGGCTGATCATGATGATCCCGATTCCCTCGCGTTGCAGTTGGCGGATCAACTCTCGCACCTGCTCGGTCTCGGCCGGGCCCAGAGCCGCGGTCGGCTCGTCCATGATCAAGATCCTGGCGTTGAAATGAACGGCCCGGGCGATGGCGACCGACTGGCGCTGACCACCGGAGAGTGAGGCAACCGGCGTCTTGAAGTTTTGGAACTTCGGATTGAGGCGCCCCATTATCTCCCGAGTGGCAGCCTCCATCGAGGAGTCGTCGAGGGTGTTCCAACGTGTGGTCAGCTCCCTGCCGAGGAACATGTTGCCCGGAGCGTCGATGTTGTCGGCCAGGGCCAGGGTCTGATAGATGGTCTCGATCCCCAGATTCTTGGCGTCGCGTGGACTGTGGATGGTCACCGGCTCACCGTCGATGAAGATCTCACCGGAGTCGGCCTTCTGGGCACCGGCCAAGACCTTGATCAGGGTCGACTTGCCGGCTCCGTTGCCCCCCACTACTCCGAGCACTTCACCTTCTCGGAGAGTGATGGTGACATCCTTGACCGCATGAACCCCACCGAAGGAAACACTCATGTTCCTCATCTCTACGAGTGGTGGTTTTGGGGCTGAGGGGGTTGTCATCGTTGGGCTGCCCTTCTCCGGAAGGTGGTGTCGATTGCGACTGCGGTCACGAGAACGATCCCGAGTACCACGTCCTGCACGGGAGCGCTGACCTTGAGAGACACCATCCCGGACTGGAGCGATTGCATGACCAGGGCTCCGATGATGGCTCCGGGAATGGTGCCGATCCCTCCAGCCAAGGAGGCGCCCCCGACGACCGCCGCCGCAATCACATAGAGCTCATTCAGGGTGCCAAGACCGCTGACCGCGGCATTGAGGCGGGCGATTGAGACCGCGGCTGAGATCCCGACGAGGATTCCCATGGTCATGAAGGTTCTGACGATGGTGCGCTTGGTCTTGATTCCAGCCAGGACCGCGGCCTCGGGATTGCCCCCAATCGAGAAGATGTATCGCCCGAAGCGGAGCCGGTTGGCGACAAAGCTCATGACCAATGTGACTCCGATGAGGATGAGGACCGGATAGGGAATGCCGAGCGGGATCTGGAGACCACCCTCGGGCCAGGGTATGCCCCTTTCCTCGGCGACCGCCCGAGCGAGGTTCTCGGGCAGGTAGTAGCTGTTGGTGACCCATACCGCGGCGAGCACCACCACACAGCCGATCACACCGAGAGCGGCATCCAACCACATCGGCCTGACGTGGAAGCCGAACTTGCGACGACGACGTCGTCCCACGACGAGAAAGGCGACGATTCCGATACACGCGACCCCGCCAACGATCCAACTTCCGGTTTCACCGAGCGACCCGCGGGACCCACCCCCGAGGAGTTGGAAAGTGGCGTCCATGGGGGCGAGAGTCCGGCCGCTGGCGGTCAGCCAGGCAAACCCACGCCATACCAGCAATCCACCCAGGGTCACGATGAACGACGGAACCCCGAGATAGGCGATGAGCGAACCCTGGAAGGCGCCGATCAGCGCCCCAAGAGCCAGTCCGGCAGCGAGTGTGATGATCCAGATCCACTGATTGCCGAGACCCAACACGGGCGGTAGCCACTCGAATTGGAGGATGGCCATCACCATGCCGACCACGCCCACCATCGAGCCCACCGAGAGGTCGATATTGCGGGAGACGATCACCAGCACCATCCCGGTGGCCATGATCGCAATCGAAGAAGTCTGCACCGAGAGGTTCCACAGGTTGCGGGGGGTGAGGAAGGTTCCGCCCGACAAGATGTGAAAGAGGACCCAGATCACCAGGAGGATGAGAGTCATCCCGACCATGCGGGTGTCGATCTCGTTGTCTCGCAGGAAGGAGCCAACTGACCTGCGTGAACCTGGTTCCAGGGTCTCCAGCTGGGACGGGGCAGCCTCTACCACGCTCATGAGTTCACCACATTAGAGAAGGCGGTCGCATTGCGCCCCCGGAGAAATCCGGGGGCGCAATGCACCATTGATATCGCTTCAGTCGTCGAATATCACGGACAGGCAGCCACGCTTCCGGCGGTGACACCGGCGCAGAGCTCGTCAGCCGTGATCCAGTTGGCGTCGACAACCAGGTTGAGGTTCTCCTGGGTGATCGGGATCGGGGTCAGCAGGACGCTGGTCAGCTTGGTCTCCACGCCCGACGTCTTGTTCGTGTAGACGAACTCAGCCGTGCCTGCGACATCCGCCAGCGATGGGTTCGCAGCCAAAGCAACGGCAGCCGTGCCGGCAGCCTTGCCCAGCTCACGAGCGTCCTTCCACACCGACACCGACTGCGTTCCCAACGCCACCCGGTTGAGGGCCGCGACGTCTGCGTCCTGACCTGACAACGGGATGCTGAGACCCTGAGCCGCGAGGGCGGCGGCGGCGCCAGTCGCCATTCCGTCGTTCTCGGACACCACAGCGTCGACCTCGTTGTTCTCCTGCGTCAGCCACTGCTCAACAGCAGTCTGCGCGAGGGCGGGATCCCAGTTGTCGGTGTAGTCCTCACAGCAGATTGTGATGTCGCCTGCCGCAACCGCATCACCAATGACCGACTCGATTCCCTCACGGAGGAAGTCAGAGTTGGCGTCGGAGCCATTGCCCTTGACGATGATGTAGTTGCCGGTCGGCACCAGGCCGTAGATGACTTCCGCCATCAACTTGCCCACGAGGACGTTGTCGAAGCTGACGTAGAAGGTGTTCGCATCCTCGATCAAACGGTCATAGGCAATCACGGGGATACCTTCAGCCGTAGCGGCTTCGACCGCGGGGAGGATCGCTTGCGTGTTCTGAGCCAGGATGATGACCACGTCGGCACCATCAGAGATCAGCTTCTCCACGTCAGTGATCTGCTGCTCCTCGGATGACCCGGCGTCTGCGGAGATGTAGTCGCAACCGCCGGCCTCTAGAGCGGCCTGGATTGCGGGCTCATCATGCTTGGCCCATCTCTCTTCGTTGTAGTTGTTCCACGACATGCCGACGGTGCAATCGCCGCCGCCAGCCACCGTGGTGCCATCGCCGGCTGCAGTCGTCGAGCTGGTGCCCTCATCGCCGCCACAGGCGGCGAGAATGAGCATCAGCACTGCAATCAGCGCAATGACTCGTTTCGTCATCAGATTTAGTTTCCTTCCTCCTCTGGATGATGTCCCCGAACGGGACCGTCGTACTGTAGCCACACCTGCTCGACGCAATTCACCAAATCCATGACGAACTTGAAATCAGGATCCAAGGTCGATTCGAGCCGACGCATCTCCCCAAACGTGTGGTTGGCGGCTGGCGTCGTGGCGGGATCCTTGGTCGTGGTTGGGGTTCTGGCCTTGGTCCGGGTGATCGTCGACGCGAGCGGTCCGCCGGATGCCCTGACCGCACCGCACTTCGTCGAGCAGTCGGCTGCGGCCGGTGTCAACCATGTGTACGACGGGGAGTTCGCGTTCTTCGTCGGGGGCGGGGTCGCCGTATTCGACTGCAACCAGGACCAGCGGCCCGACCTCTATTTAGCCGGTGGGGACAACCCGGCTTCGTTGTTCGTGAATCAGAGCCCTACCGCGGGTGAGCTTCGGTTCGAGCAGGTGACTGCCCCAACCACCGACCTGACTTCGGTGGTCGGGGCCTACCCGCTCGACGTGGACGGAGATGGAATCGTCGACCTCGCCGTTTTGCGGGTCGGTGAGAACGTGATGCTCCGTGGTCTCGGTGACTGCCGCTTCGAACAAGCAAACGAGGCTTGGGCCATCGACGGTGGCGACGAATGGACCACCGCCTTCAGCGCGCAGTGGGAAGGGCAGGCGTCCCTACCCACGCTGGCATTTGGCAACTACGTGAAACTGTCCGAGACCGGGGACCGCGAGGGCTGCTCGGACAGCGTCATGATGAGGCCGGCCGATGACTCGATCTATGGACCGCCGATCACGCTTTCCCCGGGATGGTGCACTCTGTCCGTCTTGTTCAGTGACTGGGACCGCTCCGGTCGCCGCGACCTGCGCATGACCAATGACCGCCACTACTACCGCGACGGCGAAGAGCAGTTGTGGCGGGTGGCTGCGGGCGAGGCGCCTCGCCCCTATACCCGACAAGACGGCTGGCAGAAGATGAGCATCTGGGGCATGGGGATCGCCAGCTATGACCTCACCGGTGACGGGTTCCCCGAGGTGTTCCTGACCAGCCAAGGGGACAACAAGCTGCAGACCCTGGCCGACGGTCCCGATCAACCGAACTACATAGACATCGCATTGGACCGTGATGCCAATGCCCACCGACCGTTCACCGGCGACGACACACTTCTGCCGTCGACTGCCTGGCACGCCGAGTTTCAGGACGTGAACAACGACACCTTCATCGACCTGTTGGTGACCAAGGGCAACGTCGAATCGATGGCCGAGTTCGCAGCGGATGACCCGAGCAACTTGATGCTGGGGGGCCCTGACGGGACGTTCACCGAGGGCGCCGATGACGCCGGAATCGTCAACTTCGCCCGGGGTCGCGGCGCCGCCCTCGCCGATTTCAACATGGACGGCCTCCTCGATTTGGTCGAAGTGAACCGAAGAGAGAACGTCAGCCTCTGGCGCAATGTCGGATCCGGAGATGCCGGGGGACCGGCGCCACTCGGCAACTGGGTAGCTCTCGATACTCACGCAGCCGGGACCGAATCGCGACGCCATCGGTTCCTGGATCGAGGTCAAGGCCGGGAGTCAGACCACGGAACGCGAGCTGACGATCGGAGGTGGGCATGCCGGCGGGCAGTTGGGTTGGGTTCACTTCGGGCTTGGGGCCGCGCAAGAAGCGGAGATCCGCGTTCAATGGCCCGATGGGGAAAAGGGGCCGTGGATGACCGTCGATGCCAACCAGTTCCTCACTATCGACCGGGACGACTCAGAAGCTCGGCCCTGGCAGCCTCAGGAATGACATGACCGGAGCACGTCTCGCCGAGATCGCCCTTCCCGACTTCGGGATGCCGGAGACGATGCCCGAGATCCCTTCGCAGATCTATGTGGATCGGCTGGCCAGTCTCCGGGAACGGGCCCTGGAGCGCGGCTATGACCATTTGATCGTCTACGCCGACCGCGAGCACAGCGCCAATCTCTCCTATCTGACAGGATTCGACCCCCGTTTCGAAGAGGCAGTCTTGATCGTGGGGCCAGCGGACGACCCGGCGATCCTCGTCGGCAACGAGTGCTACGGCATGGCCGGGGCGGCGCCGCTGACTATGCGCCGGCACCTGTATCAGGATCTCAGCCTCCCCGGCCAGCCCAGGCACCGCTCACAGCCGTTGCCTGAGATCCTGGCTGACGAGGGCATCCATCGCGGAAGCCATGTGGGAATGATTGGCTGGAAGAGCTACTCCGACCGCGAGCTGATGGAAGTTCCCGCGTTCCTCGTCGATGTCGTGCGCCGGCTCACCGGTCCCACCGGGACCGTGGAGAATGCCAATGACCTTCTGATCGGCGCCGGGGACGGGTTGAGGGTCATCAACGAAGTCGAGCAGCTTGCCGCCCTCGAATATGCGGCCTGCCAGACCTCCAATGGCGTGCGACGCCTGCTGCTCGGTTTGGAGCCAGGCATGACCGAGCAGGAGGCGGTCCGGCTTCTCGAGTGGAACGGGATGCCCCTCTCCTGTCACCTCATGCTCACCGCTGGGCCACGAGCGTCCCTCGGCTTGCTGAGCCCGGGCGATCGCCCGATCGGGCGGGGAGATCGGTTCACTGTCGCCTTCGGGATATGGGGAGCCTTGAACTGTCGGGCCGGGTTCGTCGTCGAGGATGCAGGCGAACTGCCCGAAGAGATCAGTGATTACGTCGACCGACTCGTCGGCCCATATTTCGAAGCCGTGGCCGAGTGGTATGCGGCGATGCGAATCGGCCAACAGGGCGGGGTGTTCCAGGAGATCATCGACCGTCACCTGGGTGACCCTTTCTTCGGGATCTTCCTCAATCCGGGTCATCAAATCCACCTCGACGAATGGGTCAACTCGCCGATCGGCCCCGGCTCGCAAGTCGAAACGCGGTCGGGGATGGCCTTCCAGGTCGACATCATCCCGGCCACCGGCACCGACTACTTCACCACCAACATCGAGGATGGCATCGCCCTCGCCGACGAGAGCATGCGAGCTGCGTTCTCCCAGCGCTTTCCGGAGGCCTGGGCGAGGACTCGGGCACGACGAGATTTCATGGCCAACAACCTGGGCATCGACTTGCACCCCGACGTGTTGCCGTTCTCCAACATCCCGGCCTATCTCCCCCCGTTCCTGCTCAGCCCGGATCGGGCGATGACAGTCGCCCCTTAGAGATCGAGCTGGGCAGGGGTCCATGCGCCGTCGTGGGCGCTGGAGGCGACGGCGGCGTCGACGAACTTGATCCCGATCGCCCCATCCACCTCGTTGGGGAAGTGGAGAGCCAACGGATCGGGTTTGATCCCGCTTCGCCTAGCCGCGATCGCCTCGGCCACGTCGGTGTAGAGGTTGGCAAACGCTTCGTGAAAGCCATCCTGGTGCCCGGACACGATCCTGGTGCCCCGCGCCGAGAGCGGCAGGGTGCCCGGCCCATTCGGGGTCCTGGTCTGGGCAGGCCCGATCAGTGGCTTGAAGACGAGGGCGGTGGGCTTCTCCTGCTCCCACTCGAGAGTGCCCTTGGTCCCCGAGACCCGAATCCGGAGGCAGTTCTCGACACCTGCCGCCGCCTGAGTCACCCATAAGCTGCCCCGGGCGCCGTTGTCGAAGCGCAACATCGCGGCTCCGTAGTCGTGGACGAGGCGATTGGGAACGATGGTCCCGATCTGAGCAGAGACCTCTGAGACCTCGATCCCGGTGATGAATCGGGCCAGGTTGTGGGCATGGCTTCCGATGTCACCCATCACCAGCGATGGCCCACCACGGACCGGGTCATATCGCCAGGGCAGCCCATCGTTGGGATCGGGGTCGTTCTCGGCCGCCTTGCCTCCCTGGACGTACTCCACCTGCACCAGCCGAATCTCCCCAAGCTGGCCGTCGGCGACCATGGCTCGCGCCTGACGGACCATCGGATACCCGGTGTAATTGTGGGTGAGGCAGAAGATGAGACCTGTCTCTCGCACCCTGGAGACCAGGTCGAGCGCATCGTCGAGGGTGTTGGTGATCGGTTTGTCGCAGATCACGTCGAACCCGAGATCAAGGGCGGCGGCGGAGAACACGTGGTGGGTGTCGTTAGGAGTCATGATCGCAACCGCGTCTGCGCCGTCATCGCGTGCCGCCTCGGCCCGCAACAATTCGAGCCCGTCCCCGTACGAGCGGTCGGCGTCGAGGCCAATCGCAATGCCGGCCGCCCGCGACCGCGCCGGATCGGAAGCGATGGCTCCTGCCACCAATTCGAATCGGTCATCGAGGGTGGCCGCGGTTCGGTGCGTCGCACCGACGAAGCTCCCCGGCCCGCCGCCGATCAGGGCGAGGCGCAGCCGGCGGCCCATCATTTCGACTACCGGATTCGTGTCCATTTCCTCTCGCATCACGAAGGCGGCAGTTCCTCGAGTAGGAGCCAGCGGTCCCCGGCGACCTGGCTCAATACGAATGTGGTGCGGAACGGCGAGCTGACCCGTCCCCGCTCGACGCCCAATGCGTCGTAGGTGATTTCGTCGACGACACCATCGGCCTCGAATGCGATGCTCGCACCCTGGCCCCCTTTGGTCTTCGCGACATCCGCATGGAGGGACTCGAACCGGTATTGGGGGACAACTGCCTCTCCGGTGGCCACCGAGTCATTGATCCTGGCCAAAGTCCCGACCAGCCGATCTCCCCCGACCCGCGCGGAAGGAGGCTCGAGTCACGTGTCTTGAGTGCCTGGCCTTCGATGGCCAGGTTCTCGGCGAGAACCACAGCCATCTCCTGAGTGGTGATATCGGTCTTCAATGCGGCGACCTCCGGGTCCTCGGTCACCACAGGGATCGACGTCGGGTCGACTTCGGGGTCGAACACGGTCCCCTCGGTTGTGACATCGGCAAGCGCCGCCTGACGGGCCGGCGCCCCGGCGGCGACGATCCCGACAGCCAATGCCATGGTGGCTGCACCGACGAAGGCGCCGCGCAGGAACACCAACCGGGGCCGGGCTTCACCTCCATTGACGCTCGTCAGGCGAGTCACGAGCGCCGGAGAAAGAGAATGCTTGACCTTCGGCTCCTCCTGGAACACCCGGTCGAACAGGAGCCGGAGCGGGCTCATCACCACCAGACCCGCCAGCAGCCCGACCTTGGTCCCGAACTCGGTGACCTGAGGGGCCATGAGAAGCGTGCAAACGGCGGCCAGGCCGATGGCGAAGGCGATGCGACCGGTCGCTCGGGCCGGGATCGTTTTGGGGTCGGTGATCATGAAGAAGAGGAAGATGAGAAGCTCGGGAGATCCCATAACCACCCACCAGAAGTTGGCCCCGCAGACCGGTTGCAGGGACCACGAAGCGCTGAAGCAATGTCCCGAGGCGGCAAGCAACCCCAAACCCAAAGCGAGGGTTGCCCAGAAGGTCGCTGCCATCGCCAGGAGGTGGAGCCGGGCGGTAATCAGCAGCCCGCCTGTGATGATGATGATGTAGGCGGCCGCCATCCATGCATCGAGTGGCGCCCACCAGAAGTCGAGTGGTTCGATCACTGTGCTCCCCAAGACCAGGAAAGCGGCCACCAGACCGACATTGGAAGGGTTGAAGACGTGTGAGCCCCGGAACCTGATGAGATACTTGGTGAGCAGGGAGATCCCGGCAATTGCTGCGAAGTAGTACCAGCCGAACCAGGTCCAATGATCCCCCCGCTCGGTGCCCACGACCCGAAGGATCAGAGCGACCCCGCTGCCGGTGAGCATGGCACTCGCGGGCCACACCAGCTTGCCGCTCTGCTTGAAGGTCCAAACCAGTTCGATGACGAAACAGGTGACGATCGCGGACAGGATCTGAGGGACCGAGACCCTGAAGCCCAAGGCGACCTGTCCCAGCACATGGATGGAGATGATCACCGCCGCCAGGTGCAGACGGGGATCCGCAAGACTGGGGAGGACCACGGGGTAGTGATTTGCCCCGATCCGGATCGATCGAGGTTCCTTGAGAGCGACGGTCGAGACGGCGGACGAGTCCATGTCCGGGCCGAAATTACCCGTGCCGGCTTGCAAGGGCGTAAATAGCTCCTCTGCATGGCACTTCGCCCCGGAAGCAACGATTAGTTTGTTGGCACCACCTACACACGAAGGCGAGGGGAGATGACAAGGTTCATAGTCGTCAGAACCGCGTGGGCAGTCCCGGTGCTCTTGATCGTGACCTTTCTCACTTTTTGGGCAGTGAAATCGGCTACTGACCCGGTGCAGAGCTTTCTCCGCACCAACCCCCGAGCCACCCCTGAGATGGTGCACGCCTACGAGGAAGCCAATGGTCTCGTTGGCTCCACACCCGAGCAGTACGTCCGCTGGCTGGGCAACTTTTTCACACTCAATTGGGGGAACTCGATCAAGGGAAACACCCCGGTCCTGCCCGACTTGAAGCAAGCCCTCGGTCGCAGCCTGGTGTTAGGTCTCTCGGCGTTCGTGGTGGGGATCACGTTTGGGTTGGGTATCGGCATCCTCTCCGCCTTGCGTCAGTACTCAAAGTTCGACACGACCGCCACCGGGGTAGCCTTCATCGGGATTTCAATGCCGCCGTTCGTGACGGCGGTGCTGCTTCAGGTGTTCTTTGCGATCCTGCTCACTCAGTGGCTTGGTCTAGACAAACCTTTCTTACCCGTGGCCGGGGTCTACCCGCCGGGCCAAACAGAGTTCGACCTCTGGCTTCGGATCAAGCACATGATCCTCCCGATCACCGTGATCGCCATCCAAACCATCGCCATTTACAGCCGGTTCATGAGGAGTTCATTGCTCGATGTCAAGAACTCCGAATACATGCGGACTGCCCGCTCCAAGGGGATCTCGGAGCGAAAGGTCATAACCCATCACGCGCTGCGCAACGCAATGGTCCCGGTGGTCACACTCGGGGCCCTGGAGTTGGGGAGCATTGTCGGTGGTCTGATCATCACCGAGCGCATCTTCGAGTACAAAGGCACTGGCGACTATCTGCTCACTGCACTCGGCAATGGTGACTTCCCTCAGGTGATGCCACTGATGTTCATCATCGTGGCCTCGGTCATTCTGTTCAACCTTCTAGCCGACGTTTCCTATGCGTGGCTCGACCCCAGGGTTCGCCTTTCCTGACGCTCGTCAGGTCCCGATTCCCACCCGGTTTCGCGAGGTTTACCATTGACGGCAATGGCCGAGGCAATGCCGAAGAACGCCAAGCCGGGCGCAATGCCCATCGGGAAGTACCGGTCGTATCCGGAGATCAGCCTCCCTGATCGCACCTGGCCCGACCGACGGCTCACCTCCGCCCCCCTGTGGTGCAGTGTGGACCTCAGGGACGGCAATCAGGCTCTCATCGAGCCCATGGACCCCGATCGCAAGCGCCTTTTGTTCCAGTGCCTGGTCGACATGGGATTCCCCGAGATCGAGGTCGGGTTCCCCGCCGCCTCCCAGCCCGATTTCGACTTCATCCGCCAAATCATCCATGACAAGGTCATCCCCGAGCACGTGACGATCCAGGTCCTCACTCAGGCGAGGCCTGAGCTGATCGAAAGGACCTATGAGAGCCTGGCCGGGGCGCCCCGGGTCATCGTTCATCTCTACAACTCGACTTCCGAATTGCAGCGGCGGGTCGTGTTTGGCACCGACGAAGCCGGAATCGTCGACATCGCGGTGAAGGGGGCGGAGCACTGCCGGGCCCAAGAGCAGTTCCTTTCTGGGTCCGAGATCCGTTACGAGTACTCGCCCGAGAGCTTCACCGGAACCGAGTTGCCCTTCGCCAAGCAGGTGTGCGAGGCGGTGATGGATGTGATCGAGCCCATCCCCGAGCGCCCGATCATCCTCAATCTCCCGGCGACGGTCGAGATGAGCACGCCCAACATCTATGGCGACATGATCGAGTGGTTCCATCGCGAGATCAAGGACAGGCCCTCGGTGGTCTTGTCCCTCCACCCCCACAACGATCGGGGCACCGCTGTCGCCGCGGCCGAGTTCGGGTTGATGGCAGGAGCACAACGGGTGGAAGGCACTTTGTTCGGGAACGGCGAGCGAACCGGGAACGTAGACGTGGTCACGCTCGCCCTCAATCTCTTCAGCCAGGGTGTAGATCCCGAGTTGGACATCAACAACATCAACGAATACCGGCGAATCGTCGAGCACTGCAACCAACTTCCGGTCCACCCCCGCCACCCTTATGTCGGCGACCTCGTGTACACCGCCTTCTCCGGGTCGCATCAGGATGCGATCAAGAAGGGCTTCGAGGCGATGGATCGGTCCGGGCAGACGACCTGGGAAGTTCCATACCTCCCGATCGACCCCCGGGACGTTGGCCGGACCTACGAGGACGTGATCCGGGTCAACAGCCAATCGGGCAAGGGCGGCGTCGCCTATCTGCTCAAGACCGAGCAAGAGTTGGAGATCCCCCGACGGCTCCAGATCGAGTTCACCCGGGTGATCCAGGGCATCACCGACACCACCGGGCAGGAGATCACCGCGGCCGAGATCTGGACCGAATTCCGGCGCCACTATCTGGCCATCCTCAAGCCCTTCGAACTTCTCGGATTCGAGATCGCCCGGGATGCCGAAGTGGAGAACCGCAGCGCAATCACGGCCACGGTTCGATACAACGACGAAGAGAACGTCATCCGCAGCGATGGGGGAGGATCGATCGAGGCCTTCGTCAACGCCCTCAGAAAGGACCTCGGTGTGAGTTGTCGGGTCCTCGACTACCACGAGCACTCGATCGGGGCCGGGACCGACGCCCAGGCCGTCTGTTACGTCGAGCTGGAGGTGGGTGAGCGCACTTTGTGGGGAGTTGGCATCAACACCGATACAACAACTGCTTCACTGCAGGCCATCATCTCCGGAATCAACCGCGCCAGTTGAGCGGATAGGAAGCCGGCCGCCATCGCTGCCTCGATTCACAAGCGCGTTGGTTGGCTGGGCATCGCATTCGCCGTCCTGCTCTTGGTGTCCTCCGGCATGGTCAGCGCTCCCCGCTCCGACGTCCCGATCGCCGAGATCGGGGCTTTCTACAGCGCCCACGCTTCTGTGGTCTTGATCGCTCAGGCAGTGGGGCTGGTCGCCACTCTCGTATTCGCCCTCTTCATTTCCGGCTTTGCGAGGCTGATTGGCGATGCCAGGGTCAAGATTGCCGGGCTGGTGGTGGCCGCGGCGTCAGTCCTCACTGCGCTTCCTCTGATCGTGATGTCGTTCCAGGGTTCCGACCCGAGCCCGACCATGGTCAGCCTCACCGATCTGACCGACGCCGTGCTATTCCTGGCGATTTCCGTTCTGCTCGCTCTCCTCGCCACCAATCGCGCCCTCCCGACCTGGATCCGCGGGCTGTCGCTGGTCGGTTCGGTACTCACCCTCGTTCGAGGAATCTTCGGGTTCATCCCGATCTTCAGCAGCCTCGACTTCATAGCCCCGCTCAGCTTCGTGATCATGGTTCTGGTGCTGGCCGGATGGTCCTTTCGAGCGTCGTCAGGCGAGCCCGTCCCTGTTTGAGCCCGAACGTCAGACCAGGCTGCTGAAGTAGGCCTCGAGCCGGTCAAAAGCGCCGATCCACGCAGTCCCCGCGAAGAAGTCTCGCATTTCCTCGTCGGGGAAGCCGGTCTGGATGACGGTCATCAAGGTCTTCTCACCGTGCGCCTCAAATGTCACTTCAACGTGAGTCTCCAAAGTCATCCCGTCGGGCGTGCTCCCCACTGAGGTGGAGACCAGTCGGCGGGGTCGGTCAACGACCTCAAAAAGGTTGGTCTCGCGGAACATCTCCTCGGGCGAGAACCCCCATGTACTCACCCACTGGCCCCCGACCCGTAGATCGACCTCGTTCTCCACGATCATGTCGGGGTTGAGGATCGTGAACCAGACCTTTTGTGCCTCGGGATCGGTGTAGGCGTCGAACACCTCTTCCGGCGTGGCTGCGATCAAACGCTCCACTCTGAGCTCGTGGGTCACTTCTTGTCTCCTTTCTTGATTTCGAGGTATGCCTCGATGCCATCGATGCGGCGCTCCCATTGCCATCGGTACCTCTCGATCCAGCTGACAGCGTCCTCCAGCCGCTCCGGGCCGAGTCGACACTGGCGGGTGCGCCCGACCTTCTCGGTGGTGACCAGGCCGCCTCCTCGAGGATCCGGACGTGCTTCTTGAGCCCGGTGAGTGTCATTCCGAATGGCTCAGCCAGCTCGCTGATCGAGGCCGGACCATGTCCCAGACGGTCGAGGATGTCCCGGCGTGTGGGATCGGCCAGCGCCGAGAACGTCCGATCCAGGACCTGATACTGAACCATATGGTTCACTATATGCGACGGAGGCCGATCCCGTCAAGCCCTTCTGGCGCACCGATACCCGAATCCGCCTCGCCCCTATTCTCCTGGCCATGGCAAGACCGCCGGTGGTGGAGTTGGCACCAAATGTGTGGCGGATCCCGTTGGTCGGTGATTTGGTGAACGGTTTTGCCTTCCGCGACGACGACGGCCAGGTCACCCTGATCGACTTCGGTCTGAAGTCGTCAGCCATGAAGGTGCTGGCCGGGTTGGACGCGATCGGTTCCGGTCCGAAGGACGTCACCAGGATCCTCCTCACCCATGCCCACCCAGACCACGCCGGGGGCGCGGCCGAGATCGCGCGTGCGACTGGTCGCGAGATGGGGATTCACGAAGCTGACGCTGACTACCTGGAAGCGGGCAAATCCCCTCCACGCGATACGTCGCTGTGGTTGGGACGATTGTTCAACCGCATGGGCAGCGGAAGCTTCGAGGCGGTGACCGTGGGCGAGCGCCTCACCGACGGTCAACTGCTCCCCATCGCTGGCGGTCTCCGCGTGATCCACACCCCCGGGCACTCCCCCGGTCATGTTGCCTTCCTGCACGAGCCAAGCGGGGTGCTGATCGCCGGCGATTCGATCTTCAACGTCCTCGGCATGAGATGGTCGATAGCAGCGTTCTGCACCGACTTCGTGATCAGCAAGATGACGGCCCACCGACTGACCGAGGTCGACTATTCAGTGGCTGCATTCACCCACGGGCCCGAGATCCGGGACAACCCGCGTGCCGCCATCGGAAACTTCCTGGCGAAACACCCGATTTGAGGCCGACACCTCGATCATGAGTTGGTCGCCGTATGTCCGTTGAGTCTGACATCCGGTTGGTCCTTATCTCCCAGGCGGTTCGTGCCTTCGGATACGGGTTCGGGTCGGTGCTTCTGGCCTCGACCCTCGTCGAACGCGGCCTCTCCGCGGCCAACGTCGGGATCGTCCTTGGTGCCCTTGTAGCGGGAACCGTCATCGCCCAACTCTCTATCGGGCGATGGGCCGACGGATTCGGGCGTCGGCGGAGCTATCAGCTCCTCTATCTGGCTCTGGGGATCTCGGGGGTCGTCTTTGCCAGTGCTGCGCCATTGTGGATCCTGGTCCTGGTGGCGCTCACCGGCGCCCTGTCTGCCGAGGTGATCGAGTCAGGCCCCTTCACGACCCTCGAATTGTCGATGTTGTCGGGCCGCCTCGATCGCAACGCACTGGCCACCGGCTTCGGTTGGTACAACGCAATCGCCACCGCGGCCGGCTCACTGGGAGCCCTGTCCGCCGGCTTCCCACAGCTGGCGCGGGATATATCAAACGGCGACGTGCCCGACCGGGTGTGGTTTCTCCTGCTGGTACCGATCGCCTTGATCGGGGTGTTTGTGGCCCGACGGTTGAGCTCCTCTGTGGAAGTGGCGAAAGAACAGGCGAAGAGGGTGCCCCTTGGCCCATCCCGACGGGCAGTAACCGCTCTCGCTGGTTTGTTCGGTTTGGACGCCTTCGCGGGAGGATTCGTGGTTCAGACGTTCATAGCCTTCTGGCTCATCGACCGATATGGGGCGAGCACCGGCACCGTTGGATTGATCTTCGCTGCGATCGGGGTAATCCAGACACTCTCGTTTCTCGCCGCTCCCTGGCTCGCTCGTCGCTGGGGACTGCTCAACACGATGGTGTTCACCCACCTTCCCTCCAACCTCCTGCTGGCTTCGGTCGCCTTCGCTCCGAGCCTCGGGGTGGCGGCAGCCCTGCTTTTCGCCCGATCCTCTCTGTCGCAGATGGACGTCCCCACCCGCCAGGCCTACGTAATGCTCCTGGTGACTCCCGAGGAGCGAACCGCCGCCACCGCGTACACCAACACTGCCCGTTATTTGGTGCGCCCGATCGGGCCGATCGTGGCTGGCATGACTGTTACCACCGTCGTTGGAGCGCCGTTCCTGATCGCCGGGCTCCTCAAGAGCGTCTATGACCTGGTGCTGTGGAGATGGTTCCGCACTGTCCCACTTGCGGAGGATGAAACCCAGTAACCCGGATGGCGGGCATAGTTTGGCCCGATCGGGAACGTCCCCGACAGCGAGGACGTCCAACTGAGATGAGGCACTACCTCGTTGTCGTCCTGCTCTTCGCTCTGATCGGCGGTTGCACCTCTCCGATGCCGACCGAAGCTTCCGCAACCATCACGGGCCGCCTGGTGGCAGGCCCGACCTGCCCTGTCGAAACCGATCCGCCCGATCCGGCCTGTGCCCCTCATGCCGTGCCCGACGCCGAAGTCGTCGTGAGTCTGACGGACGGCGGTGAGATCAGGACTCACTCAGATCAGGATGGGGCCTTTCGAGTCATGATTCCTCCGGGTGAGGCCACGATCACGTTCGGTGCAGTGGACGGCCTCATGGCTGGTCCCGATCCAGTCACAGTCGGCATCGCGGCGAATCAACAGCTCGAACTCGGCTACATCGCCTACGACACCGGAATCCGCTGATCGATCAAGTCGCCGTCAGTCGAGGTGAAAAACTTCGACGAGCTCAACCATCATCTCGTCGGCGGCCCCACCTACGCCCTCGAAGAACGGAGCCATCTCGGCCTGCCAACGAGAGTTGACCTCCTCGGTTGACATGCCGCTGAGCGCGTCGGCGAATGATCCAGGTGTCTCGAAATACCCGAACAGGGTCCCGTCCCCGCCGATGAAGAGCGAATAGTTGTGCCACCCCGTTCGCCTCAATGCTTCCAGCATCTCGGGCCACACTGCGCGGTGCCTGCTCGTGTAGCCCTCGATCAGATCCGCTTTGACCTTGAGGACGAACCCGATCCGAGTCATGTCATCTTTCCGGTCATGCCAGCACGACATGCTGTCTGTAGCCATCGAGTCGAGAATCGTCTGGATCCAAATCAGTGACGAGGAGGTCTAGATCCTCGAGACTGAACATCCTGGCCTGTGCCCGTGTCCCAAGCTTGGTGTGGTCTACGGCGAGCACGATCCGACTGCTGGTCTGACTGAAGGCGCGCTTGACCTCCGACTCGGCGAGAGTCGCTTCGGAAGATCCAACCAGATGATCGAGCGCCGCCGCCGAGCAAACGAACAGGTCGTAGAGGAGCTCTTGGGCAGTTCGCACGGCCATCGGCCCGACCAGGCTTCCGGTCCGTGGCTCCTGGCTTCCCCCCGTCAAAGCTGCGGTGATACCCGGCTTTCCTCCCAAAGCCTGGAAAGCGTCCAGGCCATTGGTGACAACAACGAGATCACGCGCTAGCTCGAGCGAAGCGGCGAGCCTGTAGATGGTCGTCGACGCATCGAATGCCACCGTCCCGCTGGCCGGGATCTGTTGCAGCAGCTTCTCGGCAATCCTCGCCTTGGCCCGAGCGTTGTGACGATGGCGCTCTGCGAAGGGCTCGGGGCCGAGGGCGATCGCCCCGCCGCGCACCCGACGGGCCACCCCGAGTGTCTCCAATTCGTCGAGGTCCCGTCGGATCGTCATCTCGCTGACGCCGAAGTCAGCCGCCAGCTCATCGATACGCACCGCGCCGCGCGCCGCGATCAGATCCCGGACTTCGCCAAGCCGCTCCTCGGGGCTGTTGAACGTGCGCTCACTCATCTCGCTGTATCCAACCAGTTTCGAGCGCCGGCCAAGTCGTCGAATCGTCCCAAGGCGATGCCCTGAGCCACGGCGTTTCCCAACGCGGTGGCCTCGGACGAGCCTTTGATGACCGGCAATCCGATTCGGGCTGCGAGCAAGTCCTGAAGGAGCTGGACCCTTGCGCCACCTCCGACGATTGCCAGCTGACTCATGGCTTTGCCCGTGAGCTCCGAGAGAGTGCCGACGACGGTGGCGATACCTTCGACAATCGACTCGAGCACGGTCCGGACTATCACGCTTCGTGATGCGTCGGCCGTCAGGTCCGCAGCGGCGCGGACCTCCTGCTCCATGTCGGTCGCAGTCACGAATCGCACGTCGCCGGCGTCGAATGTGGGCACAGCATGCGAGACCGAGGCGGCTTCGTCGAGCAGGAGCTCGATAGGCGGGTCGCCCCAACCCGAGCGGCATTGATCGAGGATCCAGAACCCGACGACATTCTTGAGGAATCGGACGCCGCCGAAGGCACCCGCCTCGTTGGAGAAGTTTGCCTCCCGCGCCGCGGGTGAAGTGTCGACGGCCGGCCTCTCGACACCAACGAGCACCCAGGTCCCGGTGGACACGAAGACGGTTCCCGGGACCGAACCGCCTGGCATACCGAGAAACGCCGACGCGGTGTCATGGCTCCCGACGAGATGAAGGGGCACCCCGCGCCACGCTCCGACCAGCGTCCCTGCCGAACCCACATCGGTGAACAGTGATCCGTCTAGCCCAAGATTGTCGATGAGCTTGTGGGCCCACTCTCCGGTCCGGGCGTCCATGAGGCCGGTGGTGGACGCATTGGATCGCTCGGTGGCCTCAGAACCACCTAGTTGCCTGATGAGAAGGTCCGGCAAAAGGAGCACCCTCGCAGCAGCATCCAGCTCCGCCCGGTCGTGGGCGGCCAGCTGAAAGATGGTGTTGATCCCCATGAGCTGGACTCCGGTCACCTCATACAGGTAGTCGGGGCCGATCGCCTCGGCCGTCGCCCGCCACCCATCGGTCCGCCGGTCGCGGTATGAGTAAGGAAGACCCACCAATTCACCGTCACGATCGATCAGCCCGTAGTCCACCCCCCAACCGTCGACCCCGATCGAGGCAACCGGTCCCGAGGCGATGCCCTTGGCCAGCCCCTCTTCGACCTCCTCCACGATTCGGGGCCAATCCCAACGCAGCGACCCGTCAGAGTCAGTCTGAGGGGAATGCTGCCAGCGATGGACGACCTCGACCTCCGGTCGTGAGGCACTCAGGTCGACCGCAGCCACGCGGATTGAAGTCGCCCCCAGGTCGACTGCCAGCACTCGGGTCTGATCGGTCACAGCCCCGTGGCGACCGAAGCCAGCCCACGCTCCTCGATCATCGATTGCCTGTAGCCGAGCTCGCGGTAGGCATCGAGTGGGGCAATCGCCGCCCCATTTCGACGTCGAGCTTCTGCGATCAAGGGGCGGACATCGGTGCGAAACGCCGATTGCAGGGTCTCCTGGGCCAGGGCGGCATCGTTGTCGGCCTGAGCCTGAGCGAGCAAAGACCGATCCACGATGAGAGCCTGGGCGTAGGCGATGGCAACGGCCTCGGTGGACTGGATCAGATCCTCGAGAGGATCCTTGATGTTGTGACTCTGATCGATCATGTAAGCGAGCGCCGGAAGCCGGCCCTCGCCGGCCCGGATCAACTCGCAGAAGATGAGAAACAGTTGGAACGGCTTGATCGAGCCCGTAGTGAGGTCGTCGTCCCCATATTTCGAGTCGTTGAAGTGGAAGCCGCCCAGGCGCCCGACCATGGCCAGGCGACTGACGATCTGCTCGATGTTGGCGTTCGGAAGGTGATGGCCGAGGTCGACCAGGCACGAGGACTTCGGCCCCGCGGCTTGGGAGAGAAGCAGCGACGACCCCCAGTCGTAATTAACGGTGGCGTAGAAGGCCGGTTCGTACGGCTTGTGCTCGGTGTACATCTGCCATCCATCGGGGAGATGGTCATGGATCGCGCGAAGTCCCTCAGCTACCCGCTCGAACTGCGTGCGGTGATCGGCCTGGCCAGGATGGTTGATCCCGTCGGCAAGCCATACGGTCAGGGCGGTTGAGCCGAGGCGGACGCCGAGATCGATGACGTAATGATTGTGCTCGATCGCGGCCTGACGAACCTCGGGCCTCGCGTTTGCCAAGCTGCCGAACTTGTAGGTCAGCTTGCCGTCGTTGGTCGTCGACGGATTGTCCTGAAAGGTGTTCGAGTTCATGGCGTCGAAGCCAACGGACCGGGCTCCGGCATACTCGCGGAGACCTTCAGGATCTTCGGGGTCATCCCACGGAACGTGCAATGAGATCGTCCGATTGCTCCCGGTAAGCGCATTCAAGGCAGCAACGTCATCGATCTTCTCTTCGGTGGTCCGGGGCTCCCCGCCAATGGGGAACCTCCCGAAACGGGTGCCGCCGGTCCCAACCGCCCATGAGGGGGCGGCCACCGAGAACTCGGTGAGGGCATCGATGACCTCGCCGGCGGATACGCCCCCTCGACGATCCATCTGCCCGGTGAGCGCCTCGACATCACTGCTCAACGGGCCCTCGGCGCTCTTGTTGAGGTCGGCTATCCGATCCGGATCGATCATTTCGAGTCTCTCCTATCGCAGAAAGGCGGAAACCACGCCGCTGTCCACTGGAACTATCAGCCCGGTCGTCTGGCTCAGTGCCCCTCCGACGAGGGCGAGAGCCGCGTTCGCCACATGCTCGGGAAGGACTTCTTGCTTGAGCAAGGTGCGTCCCGCGTAGTAGCGGCCTAGCTCCTCCTCCGGCACCCCATAGACCTTTGCCCGATCAGCGCCCCAACCACCGGCAAAAATCCCAGACCCTTGGACCACACCATCGGGATTGATCCCGTTCACTCGAATCCCGTGCTCGCCGAGCTCGGCTGCGAGCAACCGGACTTGATGCGCCTGACTCGCTTTCGCAGAGCCATAAGCGAGGTTGTTGGGTCCGGCCACCACCGCGTTCTTGCTGACGATGTAGACGATATCTCCGCCATGCCCCTGGACGATCATCGCGGCTGCGGCGTGTTTCGAGCCCAGGAAAGACCCTTTTGCCATGACATCATGTTGCCGGTCCCAATCCTCCTCTGTGGTCTCCAGGAGGCTCTTGGAAAGGGAGAGTCCTGCGTTGTTGACCAGGATGTCGATTCCTCCATATCTGACCAACGACTCCTCGATTGCGGCTTGGACCTCGGCCTCATTGGTGACGTCTGCCTGGACGGCGACCGCAACGTCAGCGGACCCGATGAGATCAGCTGTCTCTTGGGCAGCCTCCAGGTTGAGATCGACGACGACCACCACCGCCCCAGCCTCACCAAACTTCTGGGCAATCGCCCGACCGATACCCGACCCGGCTCCAGTCACCAGAGTGATCTTTCCCGTGAGCGGCTTTGGCTTCGGCCGACGTCGCAGCTTCATCTCCTCGAGCATCCAGTACTCGACTCGGAATTTCTCTACCTCGGGCACCGGGCTATAGGTGGACACGGCCTCGGCCCCGCGGATGACGTTGATGGCGTTGATGTAGAACTCGCCTGCGATCCGGGCGGTCTGACTGTCTGATCCGAAGCTGAACATCCCGATGCCCGGGATGAGGAAGATCGCCGGATCGGCCCCACGAATCGGTGGTGTCTGATCGTCGGCATGACGCTCGTAGTAGGCCCGATATTCATCTCGGTACTCGGCGTGCAGTTCCTTGAGCCGCTCGATCCGAACGTCGAGGGATGCCGACACCGGTATATCGAGCAGCAAGGGACGGACTTTGGTGCGGATGAAATGATCAGGGCACGAAGTCCCAAGGGGGACAACCCGTGGGGCCGCTTCCCTGCTGATGAAGTCGAGGACCAGGTCGTCTTGGAACCAGCGACCTACGACGGGTCCATCGGTTCCAGCCAGCCCCCTGATCACCGGTGCGAGGACCGCCGCCTGACGGCGACGTTCTCCAGCTTCCAACGGCTCGAATCCGGTGCGGATCGCGCCCAGCGGCTCGCCCCGACCTTCTCGTACCAGAAACTCGCTGGCACGCCTTATCAGATCCAGTGAGCTCTCTTCACAGTCGTCGGAGGTGTCAGCCCAGGTGGTGAGGCCATGGCCTCCGAGGACCACCCCTTTCAATTCCGGGCGTTGCTCGCGCAATCGTTCGATGGACAATGCGAGCTCAAAGCCGGGGCGTCGCCAGGGAACCCAGGCCACGTCATCCCCGAAGCATCTCTTGGTCAGCTCTTCGCCGTCTGCCGCGGCGGCGATGGCAATCACGGAGTCAGGGTGAAGATGGTCGACATGCGGTGCCTGAAGCAGGCCGTGCATCGAGGTGTCGATGCTCGGTGCCGCGACGGAAGTGCCAAACCCGCAGTAGTCGAGCAACTGCTGCATCTCGTCCTCGTGCTCCACCCCTCTATAGACCTTCTCGAGAGCGCGCACACGATCGACTCGGACCGGAGTCAGCCCCTCGGCCGTGAGGGTTCCCAGGTCTCCGCCGGATCCCTTGACCCACATCACTTCGACTTCTTGGCCGGAGGTTGGGTCTTCGATCATTCCTTTGGCCGAGGTGTTGCCGCCCCCATAGTTTGTGTTCCGGGGATCGGATCCGAGCCGGCGTGAGCGCTCGATCAGCTGTCTGACAACAACTGGCTCCTCGCTTGTCATCGAATGCGGCTCCTCATCTCAGCGACGCTTCTGTGCGATTCATAGTTAGATCTCGCATAATATTACATGGCCATCCGATGGCCGAAAGGGCCAACCCGGGCCCGTAAACGGGCCCGGGTTCTGCCATTTGCTCAGGTTCCGGGGTTGTCCGCGTTGTAGATGCTGAACGGGCCCATCAGCACCCTCAGACCAGCATCACGGGTCGGGTCCTTGGTGATCGTGTAGTCACCCATCCGACCGGCCGTGAACGCGGTGCCGTCGGCAGCCACGATCTGATCGGTGGCGATCCCATAGGCAACGTAGTAGGCCAGGTAGCCGAGGTCGACGAAGCTCCAGAGGGCGAACTCCGGCGCACACCCGCTCGTGACGTACTCCTCCATCTCGGCGGGAAGCCCCAGTCCCGAGACCTTCACCTGGTCACAGAGACCCTCTTGGGTCATGGCCTGAGCTGCCGCCACGATCCCGACCGTGGTCGGGGCCATGATCAACTCCAGGTCGGGGTGGGAGTCCACCAGACCCAAAGCCGCGGTCACTGAGTCCTCGGCAACGTCGTTGCCGTAGACAGTCTCCACCAGCTCGAGGTTGGCGTACTTGGCATCAGCCGCGAGCGCTTCCTCCATGGCCGCGATCCAGGCGTTCTGGTTGGCTGCGTCCGGGGTAGCCGAGAGGATGGCGAACTGGCCACCGTCGTCCCCGAGGATCGACAGGGCCATGTCTGCCATCACCACTCCGGTCTCGTCGAAGTCGACCTGCGCCACGAACACGCTTTCGCCTGTCGCCGAGGGAATCGGAGAGTCCCAGGTAACCACAGGGATGCCGGCATCGGCCGCTGCCTGTGCCGGCGCGTCGAGCTGATCGCCAGAGTTGTTGGAGAGCATGATTGCGTCCACCCCTTGGGTGACAGCGTTGGTCATGAACTCGATCTGGCCGGTGGTGTCGCCGCAGTCGGCAGGACCAACGAATTCGGCTGGATCGGAGCCGAGCTCGGCAGCAGCCTCCATGGCGCCTTCGTTGGCTTGTGGGAACACGGCGATGTTCGTGCATTTCGGCAAGAATGTCGCCGTTATCGCCCCCGCACCAGTGATCTCAACTGCGCCTGCGGCGGTGGTGGTGCTCTGTGCGGCTGCCGACGTCGTTGTCTCGGCGGGAGCAGCGGTGGTCGTCGTCGCCCCAGCAGCTGAGGTGGTGGTATCGCCTCCCTCGCTGGCACAGGCGGCGACCACCAGCGCCAGAGCCATCAAGGGCCCCAGCACTCGCATCCTTCGCTTCAGTGATTGCACTATCTCTTCCTCCTTGTTGGGTTCTGGTCTTCGGTTCCGTTCGATCTGAATTCGCTACCTCCCGTTCGTTATCTCCTTCCTCAAGCAGGCCCTTCGATCGCCACACCCGGCGCGGGTCGCCGCGAGCGGAATCTGCGGGCAAGATTTGGTATCAAGACCGAGCCGATGAGAAGCAGGCCGATGATCCCGGTCTGTGTGATGCCATCGACGTTCGCCAGGCCCAAGCCGTTGCGGATGTTGAGCACCGTGAACATGGCAAGGACGACCCCTAACATTGATCCTGAACCGCCAAAGATGCTGACTCCCCCGAGCAGCACCATGGTGATGATGTCCAGCTCGTAGGTCTCGCCGAGCGTCCCCTGCACCGCGCCCACCCTTGCCGCGAACAGGATCCCGGCGAGTCCGGCGACCGTTCCGGAGGCGACGAACAGACGGAGTTTCACTCTGTCCACCTTTATCCCCGAGAAGCGTGCCACCTCGGCGCTGTTCCCGATCACGTAGACCTTGCGCCCGAAGGCGCTACTTTCGAGAATGATCCAGGCCACAGCCAGCCCTGCGAAGAAGAGAACGAGGGCGATCGGGAAGGGACCGAGCAGCGTCTGTTGACCCATCTTCTCGAACCACTCTGGAAAGTCTCCGATGGAACGATCTTCCAGCAGGACTCGAGCCGCACCACGGAACCCGATCAACCCGGCGAGGGTCACGACGAGTGATGGCAGTCCGAACCGGGTGATGACCAGCCCCTGAAGCAGGCCGGCAAGTGTCCCGGCGAGCAGCCCGATGATGATGGCGACCGCGAACGGCAGCTCCCCGCCCGAGTAGAGGGTGGCCATCACGGCGGCCGAGAAACCCATCACCGACGCCACCGACAGGTCTATTTCGCCGTTGATGATCACAAAGGTCATCACCACCACGACGATGATCTTCTCGATGGACAGCCAGAAGAGATTGATGAAGTTGCCGACCCCGAGATAGAACGGCGACAGGGATGCGTTGACGACGATCGTCACCAGCAGAACGATCGAGAGAATGGTTTCCCATTTGTGTTTGGCGGCCCACTCACGCATCAGCGGTGCCTCCACCCCCGGCTAGACGCGTCATGCCAACGGTCGTGGGACCGCTCTCCCCCAAGGCCTTGCGTGCTTCTGCTGACCATCGGCGATTGAACGCGTTGCGCAAGGTGATATCGAGAATCACGGCTCCAAGGATCAGGACTCCGAGGAAGGCGTCGCGCCAGAACTCGCTCACCTCAGGCACCCGAACCAGGCTCAACTTCAGGTTGTCAATCAGCACGGCACCCAAGAACGCCCCAACCATCGTGCCCGACCCTCCGAGAATGCTGACGCCACCAACAACAGCTGCGGCGACTGACTCCAACTCGAGCCCGGCTCCCGCGGTGGCGCTGATGGTCCCTGCCCTCGCCATGAACATGAAGCCGGCGAGCCCGGCCAAGGCTCCGCAGCCGACAAAGGACCAGAAGACCAGCGACCGGGCTGGGAGCCCTGCCTGGACCGCGGCGGCAGGATTGGAGCCGATCGCATAGATCCTGCGTCCCCAACGGAGCCGTCCAAAAGCCAACTGCAATGCGATCACGACGATCACCGCGATCACGAAGACGAGCCGGATCTCCAGACCTCCGATGGAGAAGAGGGTGACGTTGTTGAACTCGAGGACCCAGTCCGGCAGTGACGCCGCCGTGATGTTGGCGCCACCGGAATAGACGCTGAGCATGGTGCGGAACAGGGCCAGGGTGCCGAGGGTGACGATGATCGCCGGCACACCTCCGTAGGCGACGAGAAGACCGTTGATCGAGCCGAGGACCGCGCCCACGGCCATGGCAACCACGATCGCCACCAATGGGCCGCGCCCGGTGGAGGCCAGAAAGTCGCCGGTCAGGTAGGCGGCAACACCAACGGTCGAGCCGACCGAAAGGTCGATATTGCGACTGAAGATCACAAGGGCCTGACCGACGGCGAGGAGCGCCACAATCACCACGCTGGTGGTCAGACGGTTGAAGAAGCGTCCGCTGAGATAGCCGTCGATGAGGAACGCAAAGACGAGGACACAGACCAGGATGATCCCGAGCAGCGTTCCTTCTTTGACTCGATCCGGGCCAATGAATCGAGAGCTCTTCGAGGGGTCGGTAACGGCCGGCGTGCTCATCGGGCACCCACCGCTGCGGCCATTATTCGCTCCTGCGTGATCTCCCGGCGGGGATAGATGCCGATGAGCCGGCCTTCACGCATGACAGCTACCCGGTCACTCATCGCGATCACCTCGGGCAGGTCTGACGAGATAAGGATGATGGCGATACCGGAGGCGGCCAATTCGTCGATAAATTTGTGAACGTCTGCCTTGGCACCGACATCGATGCCACGAGTGGGCTCGTCGAGGATCAACACCTTGGGTTGGGTGTTGAGCCACTTGGCAAGCATCGTCTTCTGCTGGTTGCCGCCCGAAAGCTGACTCACGGGTGTCAACAGGCTTGGGGCACGGATCCCGAGTCGCTGTCGCAGCGCCTCGGCGTCAGCATTCTCCTTGTCACGATCGATGAGGCCGATGCCATTCGTATAGCGGTCGAGCGTCGCGAGCGTCACGTTGGCGACCAGGGACTGCTCCACCGACAATCCCAACCTCCGCCGGTCCTCGGACAGATAGGCGATCCCAAGGGCCAGCGCCTCCTGCGGCGACCGAATCTCTAGCTGCTCGCCTTCCAGAGTGACAGTCCCCACGTCCGCCGGCCTGACCCCGAACAGAGCAAGTGCGATGTCAGTCCGTCCGGCTCCCACGAGGCCTGCGAATCCGAGGACCTCTCCCTCGCGAAGCTCGAACGAAACGTCCGTGAAGACGCCATCGACACCCAGAGAGTCGACTTTCATCAGCACCTCGCCTTCGGGGTGCTCACCCCGAGCGAAGAAGTCAGCCGGATCCCGGCCCACCATCTCCCGGACCAAAGAGTCCTCCGTGACTTCGGATACCGGCCGGGTGGAGATGTGCCGGCCGTCCCGGAACACCGAGATTCGATCCGAGACAGAGAACAGCTCTTCGAGCCGGTGAGTGATGAAGAGAACGGCCACCCCCCCTTCCTTGAGCTTCCGGACCTGGCGAAACAGCCGGTCGACCTCGTGCGCAGAGAGGGCGGCGGTCGGTTCGTCCATGATCAGCACTCGCACGTCCAGAGATATGGCCTTGGCGATCTCGACCGCTTGCTGCCCGGCCACGGTGAGACCTGCAGCCGGGAGGCGGGGGTCGATGTCGATGTCGAGCATCGAGAGGAGCTTCGAAGCTTCCCGGTACATGGTCGACCAGTCAACGACCGCACCAAGATCCTGATGACCGATGTAGATGTTCTCGGCCACGCTGAGATCAGGGAACACCGACGGCTCTTGATAGATGGCGGCAACTCCACGCCGTTGGGCCTCGGCTGTGTTGCGCGGATGAAACGGCTCGCCTGCGACAACCATCTCACCCGAGTCGGCCGGGTGGATGCCGGTCATGATCTTGATCAGTGTGGACTTGCCGGCACCGTTCTCGCCGACGAGGGAATGGACTTCGCCTGGGAACAGGGAGAGGGAAACATCTGATAGCGCCTGCGTCGCGTCGAAGCGTTTGGAGAGGCCTGAAATCTCCATGACGGGGAGCGCTTCAGGCATCAAACACCTGCATGGTCCGGACAGTCACCCTCCAGATTCCTCCTCGATCGAACGTGCTGACTGAGGCCAGTCACGCGTTCACTTATGTAACATATCACACTAGATAACGCGGTGTCGGCCAGAGTACGGTGTTGTCAATGCAGCCCAGCAAGCAGGGAAAAACTCGGTTCGGAGCCCTCAGCGTTCTCCGTTTCCGCCGGTTCGAGCTCAGCCCCAAGAAGCGTCGGCTGCGCAAAGGGGTCTCGGTGGCGGACCTACGCATCATCGCCAAACGGCGGCTACCACGTGGGGTCTTCGACTACATCGATGGCGGCGCAGAGGACGAGTTGACCCTCGCCGCGAACACCGCCGCCTACCGCCGCGTCACCTTTCGACCCCGAATCCTCCGTGACGTCAGTGAGGTCGACATCTCTTCCACTCTCCTCGGGAAGCCACTTTCGATGCCACTGGTCCTTGCCCCGACCGGTTTCACCAGGATCGCCGACCCCCAGGGAGAGTTGGCCGTCGGGCGGGCCTCGGAACGGGCCGGGGTCCCCTATGCCCTGTCAACGCTGGGGACCCGGTCGATCGAGGAGCTGGCTGCGACCGGAGCCTCTCGACTTTGGTTCCAGCTCTATGTGTGGCGAGATCGCGGCTTGGTGGCCGACCTCGTGGAACGCGCTTCAGCCTCTGGATACGAGGCCCTGTGTCTCACCGTCGACGCCCAATGGTTCGGACGGAGGGAGCGAGACGCCAGGCGCGGGTTCACGTTGCCGCCGAAGCTCGGCCCCTCCACCCTCCTCGACGGGATCGTGCACCCGGGATGGACCTGGCAGTTCCTGACCTCGGAGCCGATCCTGTTCGCCAATGTGGTCGGTGCCGACGTCGGGCACGGATCGGAGGCGATCACCCTGGCCGAATACGTCGCCCAACAATTCGATCGTGGGCTCTCGTGGAAGGACGTCGAGTGGTTGCGAAGCCATTGGGACGGCCCGATCGTCATCAAGGGCATCCAGACCGTCGCCGACGCGGTGATAGCTGCGGACGAGGGAGTCGAGGCGATCGCGGTCTCGAACCACGGTGGACGTCAGCTCGACTCCGCACCCACTCCGCTGGACCTGATCCCGGCAATCGCCGACCAGGTTGGAGGGAGAACCGAGATCATCTGTGATGGAGGTGTACGACGCGGCAGCGACATTGTGAAGGCACTCGCCTTAGGGGCCAAAGCTTGCATGGCCGGACGCGCATACATGTACGGGCTCGGGGCCGCGGGCGAGGACGGTGTGGATCATGTCCTCAATCTCTTGTCAACAGACATGAAGCGGACGATGGGGCTGATCGGTTGCCGGACCATCAAGGAGATCGGCCCCGAATACGTGTCTTTCGACAGTCGCTGAACCTCAGCCCTGGGCTCGGCGCCTGGCGCCCTCCACGACGAAGCCCATGTCACGGCCCCCCTCCCCGTCGGCAACAAGCTGCTCGACGATCTCGAGGGTCCTTTCCAGCTGGGGCATCGGCACGCCCAACTCCCTGGCTTGCTCGAGGGTGAGGCCGAGGTCCTTGCGAGACAGGTCAAGGGTGAACATCACCGGCGCCTCATCGGGGTTCAGGTACTGGGGTGTCCGGTACTTGACCAAAGGAGCGCCAGCCGCACTCCGGGTGATGATGTCGAGACTGACCTCGGGCTCGACTCCGGCCCGCTCGGCGAGCACGACACCTTCGGCCACCGCCTCGTTGATCCCGTAGAGAATCGAGTTCACAGTCAGTTTCAATGCCGCCGCCGACCCCGCCGGTCCGACATGGACCGGTGTCCCCATCGCCTCGAGCACTGTTTTCGCCTGATCGAATTGCTCGGCGGAGCTCCCAACCATGATCAGGAGCAGTCCGTCTCTCGCAGCCGGGGTGCTACCGGAGACCGGGGCATCGAGGAAATGCGAGCCCAGTTCCTCAACTCTTCCCCTCACCAGGCGCACGGCATCGGGCCCGCTGGTTCCCATGTCGATAGCGATCGTCCCCGGGGCAAGCCCGTCGAGGACACCTTCATCCCGGGTATAGGTGTCGACCAGCACCTCACCGTCGGCGAGCATGGAAACCACGAAGTCGGAGCCTTGGGCCAACTCCTTCGGTGTGGAGGCAGCCACTCCCCCATACTCGGTGACGAACTGCTCGGTCGTGGCCCGGGTGCGGTTGTAAACACGGACCGGGAAGCCGGCACGAGCCACATTGGCGGCCATGAGGCTCCCCATCCGCCCCAAGCCCATGAAACCGACAGTGGGCGCCGCGCTGACCGTTTCCTCCGATGACATATGCCTCTCCTTCTGCCTTCCGACCCCCGCTAGTTTCGCGGAATGGTGGCAGCTTGAGGGCGGCGCTCTATCACGGACCGGGCGACATTCGATTTGAGGATGTTCCCGACCCTGAAGCCGGCCCCGGGCACCTGCTCATCGATGTGGCCACGGTCGGGATCTGTGGGTCTGACGTGGCCGATTACGTCAACGAACCTCACTTCTTCCCGATCTCGAAGCGCCATCCGAACAGTGGCCATCTGGGACCGACCATCCCGGGTCACGAGTTTTCGGGACTCGTGTCAGCCGTCGGGACTGGGGTCGCAGGCTTCTCGGTTGGCGACCTCGTGGCGTCGGGCGCCGGTGTCTCGTGCGGGAACTGCGCTCCGTGTCTACGAGGGGCGACCAACATGTGCGCCTCGTACTGGACCGTGGGCCTCCACGCCCATGGAGCGATGGCGGAGAGGGTTGTCGTCCCTGCCTCGTGCTGTCTCAAGGTCTCGACGTCGCGCATCTCGCCGGACATCGCGGCTCTCGCCCAGCCGATGGCAATCGCCACCCATGCGGCGCGGCGGGGACGGCTGACTGCCGAAGATCGGGTGATGATCATTGGCGTCGGGGGGATCGGCAGCTTCCTCACCTATTGCGCCTCGGCCCAAGGTGCCGAGGTCGCAGTGGTGGACCTCGACCCGAGTCGTCTCGATATCGCGAGAAGCTCGGAGCAAGCACCACGATTCGTGTCTCAGAGGGTGATCGACCCGCTGGATTGGCTTCCTGAAACCGAGCGACGACCGACGCTCGTATTCGAGTGCACAGGTGCGCCGGGTCCGCTCGAGGCAGCTGTGCAGCATTGCGTCGGACAGCGGGCGCATCGTGGTTGTGGGACATCCAGCCCCGCCGGGTCGATTTCGACTTCAAGCTGCTCACCTTCGGGGAGAAGGAGATGATCGGAACGATGGCGCATGCGTTCGATGCCGATTTCGCCGACGCGGTGGAACTGTTGACCCGGAGCCCTGAGGTTTGGTCCCACCTGGCCCCGACCGTCTACCCACTCGAGGATCTGGTCACTGCCGGCCTGCAACCCATGGCAGAGCACCGCCAGAAACAAGTCAAGACTTTGTTCGATCCGTCCCTGAGCGAGCCGAGACCGATTCGAGTCCAGCCTTTAGGTAAGCGCTAGTAACGGCCTTGCCCCGACGACGGCCCGCAATCCGACAGGGAACTCCTCCTGCCCAAACGCCGACAGGACCTTCGCCGTCACCCCATAGTCAGCCAATAAGGGTGCAATAAGGTCCGTATCGACCAACACGTTGTGATGGGTCTCGTCGTCCCGCCGCCACGAGCCGTCCTCGTTTCGGAGGAAGGCGCTGATATGGCGATCGAATCGGTTGGGAGCCGGGATCTCGAATCGAGTGATGATCGCCCAGTCATCACCTATGCGGGCCGCAGGTGGAGCATCGATTCTCGCCCGTCCCCATTCGAGGTCGCAGAGATCGACGGCTAGCACCCCGCCCGGTTTCAGGGCGATTGCACAGGAGACCAGCGCCTTGTCAACGGCCGCCTCATCGGCGAGATAGTTGAGCGGATGGCCGGTCGAAACGATCGCATCGGCAGCCGGAATCGGATCGTCGGGCAGGACCAGCTGGCGGATATCCGCCTCAGGCGCATATTGGCGAGCGAGGTCCAGCATCGCCGGAGAGGCGTCGGTGGCGATCACCCGGTGCCCGGCCTCTGTCAGGTGCCTGGTGAGCAGACCGCTCCCACATCCAAGCTCCACGATCAGGCCACGCCGCTCGAGGACAGGCTCGAGAAGGCGGAGGATCCCCGGGGCACACATGTCGGCATGAAATCCAAAGCCCATGTGATGCACCATGGACAGATCGGGCCGGTAGTAGGTCTCACCCATGTGCACTATCTGGGATCCGATTCGACTGTGATCTCGGTCGCCTTGATTGAGATCCATACGTGAGTTCCTGCCTCGAGGTCGAGGGCTCGGGCCGCCTCCGCGGTCACTTCCACCGTAAGCGGAAGGGGTTCTCCAATCCTCAGCCGAACCCGATCCCCGAGGTGCTCGACCAACTCGACGGTGGTCTGCCACGAGTTGCGCGGGCTTCCCTCAGGCTCGCGCAGATGAATCGAAATGGCAGCCGGGCGGATGGTGGCCAAGACCGGCCCCGAGATCTCGTGATCGGCGATGTGGAGCGCGTGGGCGCCCGCGTCTACGAAACCATCCTTGGCGACGCCCTCCACCAGATTGGAACCGGCGAGGTCGGCGGCGTATGCAGTGCGTGGCCGAAGACGGATGTCGTCGGCGGTCCCCGCTTGAGTCACGGTTCCGCCTTCGATGATATGGATCTCATCGGCAAGCAGAAAGGCCTCGGTCGGGTCGTGAGTGATAAACAAACGAGGACCCGGGAAACTCTCCAGGTGCTCCGCCAGGACACGACGAAGCTGCACCCGGGTGGTGACATCGAGGGCCGAAAGTGGCTCATCCAACAAGAGGAGATCGGGCTCGATCACCAGGGCGCGCGCCAGTGCGGCTCGTTGCGCCTGCCCCCCGGACAAGTCTCCTGGCATCATCCGTGACTGCCCATCGAGCCCCATTCGCTCCAGCCAATGACCAGCGCGGGTTTGTGCCTCAGGCCGACTCACGTTGCGACTGCGAAGGCCGAAGGCAACGTTTTCGATGACCGTGAGATGCGGGAACAAGAGGTAGTCCTGAAACACGACCCCAACCTTCCGCTCCTCCGCCGGAACGAAGACACCTTCGACCGGATCATCAACAGTGACACCCCCGAGTGTGATCCGCCCGACGTCGATCGGGAGCAAGCCGGCAAGTGCAGCAACCGTTGTGGACTTGCCGGATCCGTTGGGGCCGAGCAAAGCCACCGTGCGACCCGATGGAATCGACAGCGAGATGTTGATGTGGAACGAATCGCTGCGCCTGACCGACAGATTTGCCTCGAGGCCCTCTGCGGTCACAGGGCCTTCCACCATCGGTCTCGAAGCGCGACCAGGACGGTCAGGGACACGATGACCATTATCAGGCTCAGCACCACAGCCGTGTCGCGGTCACTTTCCAACGCGACGAAGACTGCAAGGGGCAGCGTTTGGGTGCGTCCCTGCAGGTTCCCGGCGAAGGTGATCGTCGCTCCGAATTCTCCGAATGCTCGGGCCCAGGTCAGCACCAACCCGGCAACCAGCGAGGGGGCGATCATCGGAAGGGTCACCCGTCGCAGGACGGTCCACCGTCCGGCGCCAAGGGTGGCTGCCGCTCCCTCATAACGCGGGTCGAGATTGCGTAGCGCCGCCTCCACCGTGATCACCAGAAACGGCATCGCAACGAATGTATTGGCGACCACCACGCCCCAGGTCGAAAACGGGAGCAATAGGCCGGTCGCCTGATTCAGCGGTTCGCCGATGAGGCCACGACGGCCGAGGGCGAAGAGCAGGGCGGCACCACCGACGACTGGAGGAAGAACCAGGGGGAGGGTCACCAGGCCGCGAGCAAAGGAGCGCCCCGGGAACTCGACCCTGGCCATCAGCCATGCCAGGGGTATCCCAACTACCGCCGCGATCGCAGTGGCTGCCAAAGATGTGACCAACGAAAGCCGAAGGGCATCGGTGACGACATCCCCGCGCAACAGCGCGGGGATGTCAGACCAAGGGACCCTTGAGAGCAATCCGAGAAATGGCAGCAGGAACATGGCCAATCCCAGGGCTCCCAGGATCACCATCAAGACCGGGGGACGAGCCCCGGTGCTACGCCTCCGAGGAGGCGACTTTGTCAAGGCGCCGAGAACCCGTAGCTCTGGAGAATGGCGAGACCCTCATCTGAGAGGACGAAAGCGACAAACGCCGCGGCCGCAACCGGATTGGGAGCGTTGGTCAGTGCAACAATCGGATAACTGGCAGCCACATTGTCCTCGGTTGGGATGTCTACCCCTTCCACTGTGCCTCCGGTGGATAGAACGTCGGTCACATACACGATCCCAGCGTCCAGCTCATCCGCCTCGATCTTGGTGAGCAACGCTCTCACATCCGGCTCGTTGGTGTCGATGGATGGTGTGACTCCGGCATTAGCGAGGGCTTCACGCGCAAAGTCGCCGCACGGAACTTCCTCTTCGCAGAGTCCGATTAACAGATCCTCGTTGGCGAAGTCGTCCAAACCGATGACCCCGGCTTCGTTCCCAGCGGGCACCGCTATCTGGAGCAGGTTGGTGACGAAGATCTCCGGGTTGTCGGCTTCGCCTGCCTCGACCACCTGATCCATGTTCGAGGTGTTGGCAGATGCAAACACATCTGCCGGAGCCCCTTCGATGATCTGCTCACGCAACGCGGAGCTCGCCCCGAAGTTGAGGACGACATCGACCTGTGGGACCGCAGCCTCAAAGGCTGTCTCTATCTCGGCAAAGGCATCGGTGAGCGAGGCCGCCGCCGAAACCAGCACCTCGCCCTCGAAGTTTGACCCAGTCGTCGTGGTTTCACCACTCGATGAGCCACAGGCCGCGATCGTGAGGACGATTGCGACCGGCAAAGCCGGTCTGTATCTAGGCATGAATCAAGACTCCATTACTCTCTCTGTGACTAGTTGGTAGTCGCAGGGAGAATACGCCATCCGGAGACACCTATCTACTGTTTGCCCGCAATGGGTGATCCACTGCTCTCCCTGACCGAACGTGCAGTCTTGGGGCTCCTCGCCGAGGGGCCGACACATGGATTTGCCATCTCTCGGGAATTGGCGCCGAGCGGGGCCGTGGGACGGGTGCTCACGGTGCGCAGGCCGTTGACCTATCGAGCACTCGACCGATTGGTGTCGCTCGGACTGGCCCAACCACTCCACACCGAGCCCGGCGATGGAGGACCCAAACGCCTGGTTCACAAGATCACGCCCGCAGGCAAGCGCCGTCTGAAACAGTGGCTTGCCGAGCCCGTGAGGCATGTCCGGGACATGCGCATCGAGTTCCAGCTCAAGTTGGTCTTGCTACAACGGTCCGGGTCTTCACCGGTGGCTCTGATCGAAGCACAGAGACGTCTGCTTCAACCCACCCTGGTCGCCCTGGACAGGGTTTCGACCGAGCCACCCGATTTTCTCGAGCTATGGCGGCAACACAACGCTGCCGCCACCGACGGCTATCTCAGAGCCCTGGAGAAGCTCTACGCCGCCAAGATCTGAGGACGGTGCTCAGGCCCCTCCGCCCGTCCTCTCGGCGACCAGTCGGTCCAACTCAGCGCGAACACCTGGCAAGGACTCGGTGAGCGCGGTCAACTCCGGCCCGTAGATGACGATCGCCGTCACCGGAGAGGTGGCCACCACGGTGGCTGTCCGCATATGGGTCTGCAGCACGCCGATCTCTCCTACGACGTCACCCGGGCCCATTTGGGATATGAGGGATCCGTCGACCAGGACGTCAGCCGTCCCGCTCTGGACTACGAAGAGCTCGTAGGCGAGGCGACCCTGCTCGACGATCTTGGCGCCGGTCGGAAGGTCGACCTCGTCGGCATGACTGGCGACCGCTTTGAGGTCCTTGCGCGACAACCCGGCAAAGAGTGGAACAGATTCGAGACGACTTGCATCCATCGCGGTGGCACTTTCCGTCCGGAGCGCCGAAGGGTACCCCAACTCGGGCCGGTCTTGCGATGGGTCCCACTCAAGTCCAAGTGCAGTCCAAGTACCAGGACGTACCAATGCAGAGACCACCAATGCGGTGGGCTCTATCTCGAAGGGAGATGTGATGAGCAGGCGCAAATGGATTGCTGTGCTGCTGGCCGTCATGCTGACCTCGATTGCGAACGTGGCCCTGGCCACGGGCGGATTCGGTCAATGGGGTCAAGCACAGCGGGTTCAGGACCTTCCCGGCACTGATCCGTCCTTCAACACCGATGGGTTCCTCGATGGGTGCCCATTCATAAGCCCTGATGGAAGGATGCTGTTCATGGCATCGAACCGACCCGGCGGCGCGGGTGGGACCGACATCTGGGTCTCGATTCGGGCCAAGAAATCGGACCCGTGGGGACCGGCCCACAATGTTGGGGCCCCAGTGAATTCGGATCAAAACGACTTCTGCCCGACGCTGGCACGCAACGGCAAGACGTTCTACTTTGTTAGCAATCGGGCCGGCTCTTGCGGGGCGACTGCCAACGCCGACATTTATGTCACCAAGCTGAAGGACCGAGATGCGCTGCCACTCGGCGACCCGAACCGTCCGGCATTTGCCCCGGTGAGTCACCTGGCATGTGATGTCGACGGTGGGCCCAATAGCGGGTCCGATGAGGCGAGCCCATTCCCGCAGCGTGACAAGAAGAACGGCCTGTTGCTGTACTTCTCGAGCACGCGGACAGGCAATGGCGACATATACGTCAGCGCCTTCCATCACGGCTCGTTCCAGGTGGCGACCCAGGTCCCGGGCCTGAACACGGACGCTGTCGAGGGTCAGCCCAATGTTCGAAAGGACGGTCGGGAGATCTTCTTCTTCAGCAACCGCCCCGAAGCGCAAGGCAACGACATCTACTCGGCGACCCGAGCCTCGGTGAAGGATCCCTGGTCCACGCCGGTGAACCTTGGGCTGCTGGTGAACAGTGCCGCCTCCGACACCAGGCCCAGCCTTTCCTCGAACGGGAAGACCCTGTACTTCGGCTCGGCACGGACCGGAGCAGGCGACATCTATGTGACAACGAGAGACTGAGTCCTCGACTTAGTGCAAGAAAGGCGGCGGGCCGGGCCCGCCGCCTTTCGCTTCGTTCGGTCGTGTCGGAAATGGCGATCAGCGGCGCTGATCCATGTTCCAAGAGAATCACAAGCCTCCTTCCAGCACCTTCGGGTTGGCTCAGTCCCGAGTCGAAGGGAGACATGCGATGAGGCGTCACCGGTACTTGCGGAACACGTTGGGTTTGACCCTGGCAGCACTGCTGCTGACCGGATGTCGGACGCCAACGACTGAATCGTCGATCGTGGGCCACCCGTCGTCTACGACGCCCGCCACCAACGCCCCTGACAGTCCCCAAGACAGCGTCCCCAGATCCCCACCAGCCGAGAAGTCGATGACGAGCGTGGGGGTTATCGAGTGGTACAACTCCACTGGATACCCCTATCCGACAGCGACACCGTTTCGTCTCGACGGCCGCTATTACGCCGAATCTGAGAACGGCTGGTGGACCTCACCCGATGGTCTCGCATGGAGTGAAATGGCGTCTGCCCCAGACGTGATCCCAGCGGAATTCAGTTCCAAGGGGTCCAACTTCGAGACTTTCGATGTCGACGGCGAAACCTGGGCAACTCTCGCTCCCAGCATCGGAGCGATCAGGCTCTTTCACAGGCAAGGTGAGCACTGGGCGGAAGTACCGGTCACCACTCCCCAGCCTCCACCCGGAATCGAGTTGGTGAAAGCCAACCGGGGCGCGATCCTGGTGAACGGGATCCCTCGCAGAATCGCCGGCGAGACCTTCCGAGGCGTAGGCGCACCCGCTTCAACCGTCGTGATGCAGAGTGATCAGGTGATGACTGTGCCTGATCCCAACGGCAACGGCTCGGGAATGGTTGCGCTGAACAACACGGTGTACGGGGTCTCGGTCCAGTTGAAAGACGGCCACGCCGACGGATTCACCGTCTGGCGTTCGGAGGACGGTGTCGAATGGGCGCCGGTGGTCCTCCCGGAAATGTCCCCAAATAGGCTGTCCTGGGCCTATCTCACCGCCGGGCACGGGCGTTTGATGCTCTCGGTTGGAGCCCCCCAGGAGTTCTGGAGCTCGCCTGATGGAGTGGCGTGGCAGCCCGTCGAAATTGCCGGCGTTGGAGGCATGTCAGGCCCCACTCCACCGCTACCGACCGATTTTGGGTGGATGATCGTCAACCACGGTGAAACGCTTAGTGATGGGCAATTCAATCTCAAGCAGTTCAGACTGCTCGTATCGCCTGATGGTCTGAAATGGCAAAGCGTGGCCGTTCCCCGTCTTAGTGGGGCCTACATCTGCTGCGGTCGAAACGAGCTCACCTACCAGGATGACCTGTTCGTTCGCTATTCGGTTGTCGACGGGTTCAAGGTCCGGATCGGCAAGTTTGCCGACTAGCGACGAGGAGGACTTTCCAGTCGAAGAATCCCGGGTGTCTCTCGAGCTGCCAGTCGCCTTCGAGGTCTGGTTCCAAGCGGATCACAAGGTTGCTCCAATCACGACTCGGTTGGGTCGGTCTCAAGTCCAGAAGGAGAACAAGTGAGACTCAACCAATTCTTTCGATACACGCTGGGTTTGACCCTGGCAGCGCTGCTGCTGATCGGATGCCAGACGCAGACGACTCAGCCGATCGCCGGCCCGTCGTCTAGGACGCCCACCACCAACGCCCCCGACGGTCCCCAAACCAACGTCCCCAGATTCCCATCAGCCGAGGAGTCTATGACGGACTTGGGCACAATCGAGTGGCACAACGCCCCTGAATACCCCTATCCGACAGGTCCGCCATTTCGTCTCGACGGTCGCTATTACGCGGAGTCTGAGCATGGCTGGTGGTCGTCGCTGGACGGGCTCGCTTGGAGCGAACTGGCTAAGGCTCCCGAGTCGGTTCCAGCCGAGTTCAGCGAAGCGGGATTCAACTTCGAGGTTTTCGAAGATGATGGTGAAACCTGGGCGACTCTTGCTCCCACTATCGGAGCGATCAGGCTCTTTCACCGGCAGGGTGAGGACTGGGTGGAGGTGCCGGTCACCACTCCTCAGCCTCCAACCGGAATCGAGTTCCGGCACTTCGGTGTACCCGCTTACACCGTCGTGATGAAGGGTGACCAGTTGATGACGGTGCCTCATCCCAACGAAATCGGCTCGGGAATCGTTGCGCTAGGCGACGCTCTGTACGGGGCCGAGGTCGGATTCGAAGGCGCCGCCACCTCCGGATTCACCGTCTGGCGATCTGAAGACGGCGCGGAGTGGGCGCCGATAGAGCTCCCGGAATTTTCCCCGAAAGGGCTGTCTTGGGCCTATCTCACGGCCGGGCACGGACGTTTGATGCTTTCGGTCGGCGCCCCTCAGGAGATCTGGACCTCTTCTGACGGTGTGGAATGGCAGACAATCGAATCCGGTCTTGGTGGCACCTCGATCCCCACCCCACCACTACCTACCGATTTCGGGTGGATGGCCGTCAGCCACGGTGAACCGCTCAATCTGCTCGTATCGCCGGATGGTCTGAATTGGAAAGGCGTGACCGTTCCCCCTAGTGGGGGCTGGGTTTGTTGTGGACCAAACGACCTCTCCTACCGGGATGGTTTGTTCGTTCGTCACTGGGACTTCAACGAGCTCGAGGTCCGCGTCGGCAAGTTTGCTGAATAATCCCCGGATTGACCCCAACCGCCTGGTGGGTCTAAGCCGTCCTTCCAAGCGATCTACAAGCCCCACACTGAAGACTGAAAGACATGGCCGAAACGGCGCACGACGAACCGAGTGTCGCGAGCATGGGAAGCGTGGAGTACCGGATCCTCGGCCCGCTCACTGCGGTCAAGGATGGAGAGAGCCTCGCTCTCGGTGGGCGACGCCAGCGAATGGTCCTGGCCGTCCTCCTGGCGAGTTCCAATCGCGTCGTCTCCCGTGACGCTCTCATCGAGTCGGTCTGGGCAGGTGAGCCACCGGACGCCGCCAAGGCGACCCTTCACAGTTATGTGTCTCATCTCCGTGCCGTGCTCGGCGAAGGGATCGCCCGTCAGGGTGACGGCTACCGCGTGGAGACAAACCCCTCGACCCTCGATGCGCTCCACTTCGAGCAATCGGTCGACCAGGGCAGAAAGCTCGCATCGGCCGATCCCGGAGCTGCCCTGACCCTGTTCCAGCAGGGTCTGGATCTCTGGTTTGGCGAGCCCTACGGCGACCTGAGCGGGGAGCCGGCCTTGGCTGCCGAAGTCTCCCGTTTGGAGGAACTGCGACTCACCGCGGTCGAATACCGGATTGAAGCCGAGCTCGCCCTCGGCAACCACCGTCGGGTGATCGGCGAGTTGGAGACCCTGGTGCGGGAGAACCCGTTCCAGGGAGCGGATGGCCGAGATGCAGATGCTCGCCCTCTACCGGTCGGGACGTCAGGCCGACGCCTTACGTGCCTTCCAGAAGACCCGAACCATCCTCGGAGAGGAACTGGGCATCAACCCCTCACTGGCGCTCCAGGAGCTCGAGCAGCGGATCCTGGAGCAGGACCCGACGCTGGATATCAAAATGGACATCCGGATCGAAGTTGCCCCCGAGACGGAGCGCACCGACCTCGAGCCGGTGGTCGGCGCCAACGTCCGCGGCTATGAGCTGAGGGAACAAATCGGGATTGGTGACTACGGGGTGGTCTACCGGGCGTTCCAGCCGTCCGTGGGGCGCGAGGCGGCGATCAAGTTCATCCGGCCGGAGTACGTGAATCGCGTTGACTTCATCAGACGCTTCGAAGCCGAAGCGCAGGTGGTCGCCGAGCTGGAGCACCCCCACATCGTCACTCTCCTCGACTACTGGAGAGGGCCGGAGGGGGCCTACCTGGTCATGCCCCTACTCCGGGGTGGGAGCGTTGCCGACACCCTCCGGCACGGGCCCTGGGATCTGGCACCGGTTCTTCGCCTCCTCGAGCAGGTCGGTTCGGCGGTTTCCTATGCCCACCGACATGGCGTGATCCACCGCGATATCAAGGCGGCCAACGTCCTCCTCGACGACGACGGCAACGCCTACCTTTCCGACTTCGGGATTGCAATGCGGCGTGCAGATGAGGGCGGGGCTCCGATGACAACCTCCCTCGCCTATCTGCCTCCGGAAGAGAGCAGGGGAGAGCCGCTGACCTCCCGATCGGACATCTTCTGTCTGGGCGTTCTGGCCCGCCACTGTCTGACCGGCACACCGGGCCCAGGAGACTCGAACGGACATCTTCCTCCCGAGCTGGTCGAGGTGTTGGCCAAGGCGACCGACGATCAACCAGCCAACCGGTACGAGCGGGCCGACGACCTGCTGAGAGCGATCCGACGAGCGGCCGGGACGGATGTGGTGTCGATTGCTGATGGTGGCCAGCCCTCACCCCAGGCTGCGCCACCGCGCAACCCATACAAGGGACTTCGGGCTTTCACCGAGACCGACGCCATCGACTTCCACGGACGCGGAGCCCTCGTAGACGATCTGCTGCGAGCCCTGGCCTCCAATCGACTGGTGACGGTGGTTGGGCCATCTGGAAGCGGGAAAAGCTCAGTGGTCCGAGCCGGCCTCATTCCAGCGCTGCGCTCCGGGGGCCTGCCCGGCTCGAGAGGATGGCTTTTCACCGACATGTTCCCCGGGTCCTACCCATTCGAGGAGCTGGGAGCGGCCCTGTTGCGGGTGGCAGTCGACAATCCCTCCGGACCTGGTCGATGAGCTCGTTGCCGACGAGAGAGGGCTGCTTCGGAGTCTGCAAGCAGATCCTCCCCACCGATGACACCGACCTGGTGCTGATCATCGACCAGTTCGAGGAGATCTTCTCGTCGGTGGCCGCCGAGGGAACTCGCCGCCTGTTTCTCGATGCCCTGACCACGGTGGTCGCCGACGAACGCTCTCGGATTCGGCTCATCCTGACGATGCGAGCCGACTTCTTCGACCGACCCCTCGAGTATCCGGCCTTCGCAGAAGCGATGAGGGCGGGAATCGTCACTGTGAGCATCCCCTCGGAGGAGGGCCTGGCACAGGCGGTCTCGGGGCCGGCAAAGAGAGTGGGTGTCGAGCTCGAACCTGGTCTGGTCAACCATGTGCTTCGTGACGTCGAAGGTCAGCCAGGCGGTCTCCCGCTGCTCCAGTACGCACTCACCGAGATGTTCTCCCAGAGAAAGAGGAACCTGTTGACCGTCGAGCTCTACAAGTCGACGGGAGGTGTTCTCGGCGCCCTGAGCCGACGGGCCGACGAGATATATGACTCGTTGTCTCCGGTTGGCCAGGTTGCCGCCGAACAACTCTTCCTGCGTTTGCTAACCGTGGACGAGACGGCGGGAACCACCAGACGCCGCATCCTGCAGAGCGAGTTGAAGAGCCTTGCCCTCGACCAGATCGCTCTCGACCAGGCACTCCAGCAGTTCGGAGCCTTTCGGCTTCTGTCGTTCGACCTTCATCCGGTGACACGGGGCCCGACCGTTGAGGTTGCCCACGAGGCTCTGCTCACCGAATGGGGACGATTGAGCTCCTGGGTGGAAGCCAAACGTGGCGATCTCACGGTTCAGCGAAGCATCAACGCGGCCGCGGGGGAGTGGACCGAGTCTGGCGATGGAAACGAGTTACTTGCTGCGGGGGGCCCGCCTCGATCAGGCCGAGCGATGGCGGGAGGAGAGCGGGATTGCCATCTCCAAGGATGAGGCCGACTATCTGGCGGCCAGCGTGGCGCTCAGCCAGGAAGAGGCGCACACGAGGCGTCGTAGGCGGCGTTTTCTCCTGGCGGCTTTGGCCGGCGCTCTCGTCATCGTCGGGACCCTGGGTGGTTTGGCTCTCGGACAGCGCAATCAGGCTGATCGTGAGGAAGTTCTCTCGTTGGTCGGGAGCCTGGCGGCCGATTCGGTGGTCGTTCGGGATTCGGATCCCGAATTGGCGATTCTCCTCGGGTTGGAGTCCGCAAACCGTGCCCTTGCCGCGGGGGAGGAGGTACCCGCGGAGACGATGGAGGCGTTACACAACGCGGTGCAGGTGTCCCGCGTGGAGCAGCGGTTTGACAGCGGCTTTCGTCAGGTCGAGGTCAGCCCGAATGGAGAACTGCTCGCAACCGACAACCGGGGATCAGGCTTTGTGTCTTCCAACGAGATTTCGGTGTGGGATCTCGGCAGTGAAACCCTCAGTAGGACGCTGCCCGGCCCCGGCGAGGTGATCGGGCTCGCCTGGAGCCCCGACGGCCGTTTGGCAGTGGGCTACCTGGAGGGAGCTGACGACACCCCTACTTTCATCATCTGGGACCCGACTACCGGCGACGAACTGCATCGGTTCCCGGTCCCCGGCAGCTGGAAGAGCGAGGTCCGTGTCTCACGGATGGCCTGGTCGCCCGATGGTTCCATGTTGGCGGCGACCATTCTGGAGGACAAAGAAGGCGTCGTCGTTTGGGACACCGCGAGCGGCCAAATCGTGTTCTCACCAAGGCTGGGGCGACGTCGACTCCCCCCACCAATTGGATCTGGCCTTTCTCGACAACGAGACGTTGCTGGTGGCCCGGTCCAATGCCGACGAAGTCGTCTTCTTCGACATCCCTACGAGGACACAGGTTGATCGAATCGAACACGCCTGGTTTCTCACCCGTCAGGTTGGCGGTGGATCGCCAATCCAACCTTCTATTCACTGCCGACGGAGGCGGATCGGTGGTGGCCTGGAACCTCGACGGGAGTGAGCTCTGTGGACAGAACCCACCGAGGTGATTCTCGGTTGGGACGAAGGCCCTGCACTCGACGTCACAGATTCAGGGTTGGTGGCGGTGTCGGGCAACGACGGCAAGGTCATCCTTCTCGAAACGGAGTTCGGCTCCAATGTCGGGACCCTGGCCGGCGATGAAGGCCCGGTATTCGACGTCACCTTCGACGCTGATGGAGAGCATCTCCACAGTGTCAGCACCGACGGAACCACTCGGACCTGGGACGTCACTCAACCAGGGCCGCCATCCGTGAATCGTCCCCTTCCGCATCCCGATAGGGTCATGCAGATCGACGTGTCGGCCGACGGCGCGGAATTGGCTGTCCAAAGTGCGTACGAATCGTTTGACCTGATCGACGCCGTGACCGGTGAAGTTCTTCGAACCCTCCCAGACCAGACCTTCGAAATGGCGAACGCAGCCGCGGTAAGTCCAGATTGGCGCTACCTGGCGTCCGTCGACAGGACGACGTTTGGGTAATGGACCTCTCAACCTTTGAGAAACTGGAGAAGTTTCCCGAGTGCACCTTCCCCAAGGCATTCAGCCCCGACGGTTCGCTCTTGGTCTTGAGCGCGTGCGACGACCCATCTGTTCGGTCCCGGGTGATCGATTGGAAAACCGGCGTCGAATTGCTGGACCTCGGCGCCGCCATCTATCTAAACGAGGCGAAATTCAATCCTGGCGACACCTTCGAGCCGGGTCGCTATCTGGCGACGGCGAGTGGCCCACACTCCCGGGTTCCATTTCCACTGCCCAGATCTACGACTTGTCGAATGGTGAAAAGGTCATGGCGTCGGCGTTCCCGGACACTATCTCGGTCGCCTTCGACCCCACCGGGCGATATCTGGCCGGAGGGGTGATCGACGGAAGTGCTTGGGTCCTCGACATGGTCCTTCTCCTCGAAGGTAACTCGCCGGAGGACTCCCTCATCTTCAAGAAAGAGGTTGATGACCCCGCCATCTGGCGGGTGGCGATCAACGCCGACGGGGTGCTCGCCACCACATCGGGACGGTCGCTTCGGCTGTGGGATGTGTTCGACGGGTCGATGATCGCCGAACCCTATGTCGGCACCGACTTTCCCCCGGTTAGCACCTTCGGCCCTGAGGGCGACTATCTGCTTTACGGAGATGGCGGAATTCGCACCTTCTACTTCGACCCTGAGCCGCTCATCAAGCTCGCTGAGTCCAGGGTCACGAGGGGCCTGACCCCCGAGGAATGCGAGCGATACCTGGAGACGGCCTGCGAGTCGCCGACTGAGGGCCCAGGGGCGATCCAAGCCGTTCACAAGCGGCTTTCCAACGTGATCGGGTCGTATCGCCAGCAGCTGAAAGGAGCTGCACATGCGATCTCGATCCGTATCTCGAATCACCCTCGGACCCCTCTGTCTTGCGCTGTTGTTGGCCGGATGCCAAACGCAAGTGACAGACCCAACGACGGCACCGGCGACCACGACCCCGCCGGTGGTGGCGGAGACCACCGCAGCCATGCCCACGAACGTCGAAGGCGATCGATCTCGATCAGGAGCCGGGCCAAGCCGGGTACCCGTATCGCGTCGAGGTTTCCCCGGATGGTTCACAGGTTGTCGTCTTCTCCGACGAGCCGGACGTGGTGCGGGTGTACGACATTGGCTCCGGAGAACAATTGCGGGCCTTCGAGAATCAGAGTCTCCACTGGGGATTCGGCGAGGCTTTGAGCTCTGATTGGAGTCTGGTAGCGATGAATGATGCCGAAGGCGATGGTTGGGTCCGGGACTTCGAGTCTTTCGAGCCGCTCTCCGCCCAACTGCCGGACTGCACCATCCCTAAAGCCTTCAGCCCAGACGCCACCCTGTTGGTGCTCAGCGGGAGCGATGAGGAGCCAGCGTGTCGAAGTCGGGTAATCGAGTGGGAGTCCGGCACCGTGGTCCTCGACCTCCCGTGGGGTTATATCCACGACGCCGTCTTCAATCCTGTCGGCTCGGAAGCGGGTCGCTACTTGACGATCGTGGCCAACACGTCCCCGGATTCAGAAAAGACGGTCACCGAGATCTACGACATGTCGAGCCGCACGGTGATGTACGGCACAGATATGACTCAAGCGGTGAGGCTGGCTTTTGATCCGACCGGGAAGTACCTCGCGATGGCCAACCTTGACGGAACTGCTTTGGTCCTCGACTTCGAAGCCCTGGTCGGTGGGGCGGGCTTCCCAACTGGTGATCCGAATCAGGTTGAGGATGCGACGGTGCGGGAGTTGTCCGCGCATGCCGAACTCGTCATCGATATAGCGATGAACTCTGATGGCCTCCTCGGCACCTCATCACCCGGATCGGACCGACTCTGGGACATCCAGTCCGGCGAGATGGTCGCAGACCAGACCCTGGATCCCGAGTTCTGGACGTTCGTGACCTTCACTCCAGACGGAGACCTGCTCTACACGAGCAGCAAGAGCGAGGTCAGCACCCTGATCCCGAGCTGACAGCGTTTTCGATCAGGCCCGGTGCCCCCTCCCACCCTCTGTGGTGGGAGGGGGCTTCCTGACGTTCAGTCCGGTGTGCTGTGCGGGTGAACTCGAATGTCTGTTGGTGGTCGAAACTGGTCGCGATCAAAGAGGCTTCAGGTTCCCCACTCCGGCGGAGGTTGGTGCGGCCCGACTTCCACCTGCCAGTACTCGCGGAGGCTTCGGCACAGTCCGTCCACGGTGAACTCCAACAGCAGGCACCCCGGCAATGTGATCTCGGTGCCCTCGTTGCTCATCACCGTCCAGAATTCGGCAGCAACACGATTGCCGTCGACAAACGGGCGGCCCATCCTCACCGATGCCCCTTCTTGGGTGCTCGTCACGTCAGACCAGTACGAAAGGACACCATCCCGACCCCGGTACGGAGCCTCGAAGATGTTGGACCGATAGCTGACGTCCTCGCTGAACAGGGCGGCGGCGGCGTTGGAATCCTTGTCCTCCCACGCCCGCCGGTAACTCTCCAACCAATTCTCCACATCAATGGCCATTGCGTCTCCCTGTTAGCAACGAGCACCAGTCTTCCACGGCTTGCCCGGTCCAGGATTTGGACCCGACCCACTAGCAAGGCTTGTCCTCTGAGGACATGTTTCACCAAGTCAGGCACAGTGCACTAACCCGTAGGCGTCCTCCCTGGCTTCCCGCTCAGCGTTGATCGGGTTGACGATGGCATCAAAGGCAGCAGCGGCCTCTTCGAGGTCGTCGCCCCGCTCGATGGCGCGCAGCAAATCGTCATAAGCCGCCTTTCCTACCGGGTCTTCGCGCGCCGCGATCTCGGCATCCACGAACGCCTGGAAGGTGGGCGGAACCGTAAGAGCTGCAAGCTGCTCTTGCGCAAGGGCAACGATCTCTCGGATCAACCTTAGGCCCTCGATCAACATCGCCCGCGTCGCCCCTGGGGCATCGATGTACTGGGCGTTGACGGCAGCTACGTCCAGGCTCGCATCCTCGCAAATCGCATTGCGATCCGCGACGTACTCATTTTCCGCGTCCCGGGTAGAGCTGGTAGCTGCGCTCGCCGACGTAGACGTTGCCACGGCCAAAGTCGAGACAGCAGTGGGACCTGGAGTCGGTTCTGCAGAGGGACTTGGATCCGTAGGCGTCGAGCCGCTGCTAGTGCATCCGGCGAGCACGAAGAGGCTGACGAAGGTGATCGCGATCGAACGCACGTTGCCGCTCATACCCGGGGCTCGATTGACGTCAGGTAGGCCATCACAGACTTGCCAGGTACTCGTCGAGATAGCGGGCATAGGTGGACGCTGACTTTTCAGTAGTAAGGGGACCGCCCTCCCGCCAGATGCTGCTGAGGGCAACATCGTGATTCTCAGCAATCCACTCCGCCATCGCACGAATCGGTGCCTGCCACTCGACGCTTCTCTCACGCGGGTCCGGCGCAGGTCCGGGGTAGTAGACGCTCGCGCACGGTTCGCCGTTGGCGAGACGGCCCTGGGTGACATAAAAGTGATAGAAGCTCACGGCTCCCGGCACGCTGGCGGCGGCATGAATTGCGCTCGTCACTGCGACTTCACAGTTGAGGGACTCAGGTTCACCTCATATCTTTGCACAGCGCATCAACTCAACATCCGAGCCAATCGCCGAGTCGAACCGAATGAGACTTTCAAATCGCGTCCAAGGCGAGGACAGCGCCACATGTGAACCGATGCACGCTGCCGCATCTCCCGACTCATACAACTGGGCGAACTGGACCAGGGTCGAGAGTTCCTCAGAACTGACCCCACTCACGAGCTCGACGTTCGCCGCCTCGGGCGGGATGGCCAACGAGGTGGTAGTGGTCAAAACGGTGGTCGTGGTGGGCCTTGCCGCGGTGGTAGGTGGCGAGATCGGAACAGTTGTGGGCTGTGGGGGCGCCATGGTCGCTGTCACCACCGGCTCTTCGGTGTTCCTCCATCCGAACAGCAGTGGCAGGCCGACATCCAGGATCACGATGGCGATGCCAGTGGCCACCGCCAGGACAGGCCGTGGAATACGAGTCTGCGTCGGAAGGTTCCGCCTCGACAGCCGAGGATCGACATTTGCTCCGGTCCGGCGCTGATCGACTATTTCGCGGAGCACCTCGCTCGACCAAACCTCATCGGCCAGTGGCGTCACATCAGGTGTCGGATTGGTCGCGGTTAGGAGATCGAGAACGTCGCGACTCATGATTCGCCTCCTTCCTCGACCAGCGTGCGACTTGTGGCGACAGCGGTGGTCCGCCGCTCCGCCTTGGCATACGCATCGGCCAGACGGCTCCGCGCCCTATTGATCCGCATGTCAACGGCACCTACCGAGATCCCAAGACGCGGAGGCGATGGCACTGTTGGAAAGCTGCTCCCAGGTCTTCAAACGCAGGATCTCCTGATCCTCGGCGCGCAACATCGCCATCGCCTGAAGGACAGTGTGATGCTCGTACTTCCTTAGCATCTGAAGCTCGGGACCAGGGGTGTCGACTCGGCTCTCGGGCTACCAGGTCACGTAAGTTCGACCTTCTCCGACGAGATCGATTGGCGTTGCGGACCACGTTGTTGGCGATGCCATAGAGCCAGGGCAACTCCATGTCATCTGGAAGGCTCGAGATCTTCCGCCACGCCACCAAGAAGACCTCCGTCACAGCATCGTTGACCTCGTCGACAGGCAGTCGGCGCAAGCAATAGCGCTGGATCGGCTCGTGGAACCGATCAAAGATGCGGTCGAATGTCGCGTCTCGGCTCATGGTCTGCGCCATGCTGCTCCCTGTTCCGGACGTTATGTGTCCAGAAGCCGGGATTCCTCACGGAGTTTGAAGCAGCGCGGGGCGATGGGCCTGAAAGGGCGGCCTCACACTTTCAGGCTGTGCGCCGGAGCTTCCTTCTTCGGATCGACGAACGGCAGGGAGGCGACGACGGCGGAGAGTTCGGCACCGTCCTCGGTGACCACGTCGAGATGGGTGCCCGGCTCTGACAGTTCGATCGGAACCCACATGTATCCGATGTTCCGCTCCAGCCCTGGGGACCAGACCGCATCGGTGACCCGTCCCACCTGGCGGCCATCGGAGAACACCGGCCAGACCTCGGACAACTCCGCCCGCAGTTGGTCGGCCTCGAGGAACATGCCAACCAGCTTGCGATCGACCCCAGTCTCGCGGAGCCCCTCCAGCGCATCCTTGCCCAGGTAGTCCTGATCCTGCGGCTCGACCAGACGCTCCATCCCACTGATGTGGAACGGAGTGTCGTCGAGAGTCATGTCCGACCCGTAGTTGAAGATGCCTGCCTCTATCCGGCGGGCCTCGCAAGGAGCGATCGGCCGGATGTCAAACTCCTCTCCGGCGGCGGCGACCGCGTCCCAAAGGGCGGCGCCCCCGCTCCGATCGAGGATGTTGATCTCGAATCCGGGAATGGCGGTCCACCCGGTGCGGCTGACGACCACCGGGATCCCATTGATCTCGTACTCCGCCAGCCAGTAGTACTTGATGTCGTAGATCGACGGACCAACCAGCTTCTCCATGGTCTTCGCGGCCAGCGGCCCCTGAACCTGCATCGGATGAACGTCCGGCAAACTCACCTCAGCGTCGAAACGGCCCGCGGCGACACCGAGGGCGTAGAGCCCCGCATCGGAGTCGGCCAACTGCATCCACCATCGGTTCTCGGCGACGTGGAGCAGGACCGGGTCGTTGACGATCCCACCATCCGGGGCGATCACCGGCATGTACTTGCCCTGGCCGATCGCGCACTTGGTCAGGTCGCGACAGGTGATGTAGTCGATGAGGCGATCGGCGTCCTTGCCGCTCACTTCGACGGTGCGCTCGACCCCCACGTCCCACATCGTCACCCCATTGACGAGGGCCCAGTACTCGACATCGGGGTCGTCGTAATACGCCGGCAGATACATGTGGTTGTAGATGTCATATGCCGAGCAGCCTGCGGCCAGGGTCGACTTGAAGAAGGGTGATTGCCGGTACCAAGGCCCGAAGTAGAGCGTGCTGCTCTTCTCCAGCATTTCACTTCGTTCGTTGGCCACCTAGCTCCTCCTCTTTTACTGAACGGCCGTTCAACTCTATCCAGGACGCGGAAGGGCGAACCTGAAAACGGGCGACACAATGCAGAAGTGCTCCTCCATCAATCGCCGGCCGATGTCAGCCGCTCAGGCGAGCAACTTTGCCTTTTGCTGGTTGAACTCCTCGGCAGTGAGGACGCCCGAATCCCTGAGGCCGGCGAGCTTTGTGAGCTCCTCGGCGGTTGAGCCACTGCTGGCAACCTGTTGGACGTAGGCCCTGGTCGCCTCCTCACGGGCCGCCATCTCTGCGATTGATCTCTGTTGCATCGAACTGCCGCGGGCGATCAGGTATACGAGGACCCCGAGGTAGGGAAGAAAGACAGTGAACAGGATCCACAGTGCCTTCGCCCATCCTCCGAGGTCATCGCTACGGAAGATGTCGGAGAACACTGTGATCAAAAGCCAGATCCAGGCAAAAAACAGGAACAACCAGAGCATGGTCCAGAACAAATCCATCAACGGCACGTTTTGTCTCCTCTAGGTGATACGTTGCCAAAAGGTACACATCGCACGGCTGAATCGCACCATTACCGAGATGACGCGACTAGCGGTGGCCACCCATTACCTTGTAACTACGTGCCCGCGCGCATCCCCGAGCCGAAGGTGATTGAACTGCCATGAAATCGAGATCTGCAACCATTGCCATGACGCTCGTCCTCGGACTCACGATTTCAGGATGCACCGAAGACGAACCGATCGATGTTGCTGCCGCTCAGGCGCAGTTCTGCTCGGACGTCGAGCAATACATTTCCGCAATCGGCAACTACGGCGGCCTGTTCGAGGACGTCGATCTCACCGTCGGTGACGTCAAGAATGCCGCCGACGAATTGGCGCCCGGGCGGGAGGCTGTCGAAGAGTCAGCGGCCACATTCCAGGAAGCCGTCACGGCCGACACCACGCCTGGACTCACCGTCGAGATCATCCAGCCCGAATCGATCGATGCGGTCAAGGACGCTGAGGCTGCCTTCGCTGCGGCCAGCGAGATCGACGACAACACCACGGTCGTAGAGGCGGGTATCAACTTCACATCGGCCGCCTATGGCCTGGAGGTGGCGTGGGTTCGCCTGTTCGCCGATGCCGGCTGCATCGAGGACGAGGCCCAAGCCTCACAGTGGGTCTCCGACTATGTGACCGCCCTCCAGACCGACCTCCAGGCCGCCGGCTTTTATGAGGGCACCGTCGATGGGATCTACGGGCCGGCGACGATCGCCGCGGTGGAGCAGTTGCAGAAGGATGCCGGTCTCCCCGTAACCGGGCTGGTCGACCCGGCAACGCAGGCTGCCCTGGCCGCTGCACTGGGTCAACGCCAATCGGCTGAGATCGGCGCCCTTCAGGGAATTCTGATCAGCACCGGTTACTACGACGGCCCCGTTGACGGGGTCTGGTCTCGGGAGTTGGAGGACGCCCTCAAGGCGCTGCAGACGGATCTCGGCGTGCCGGCCACCGGTGTGGTCGATGCCGCCACCCTTCGTGCTTTCGAGAAGGCGCTCAACGATGCGGGTGAGGCCCCGCCCACCACGGCGACGACCGAGCCCGACCGCGGACCCGCCACCACCTTGCCCGCCGAGACCACGACCACAGCGGCCGCCGCCACGACAACTGTTGCGCCGCCCGCCACGACAACGCCCCAGCCGTCGGGAGGGATCCTTGAGGTTCTCGCCGATGACGGTGATTTCAGCCAGTTGTTGGCTGCAATCGATGCCGCGGGTCTCACCGAGACACTGTCCGGGCCGGGCCCGTTCACGCTATTTGCGCCAACGGACGAAGCGTTCGCCGAGCTGGCGGAGCCCTTGCCCACCGAACCCGACGCACTGGCTGCGATCCTGCTCTATCACGTGGTCAACGACAACCTGAGCGGCTTCGACCTGGAAGGGATGACCTCGGTGACTACCGCACAGGGTGGAGATGTCGCCATAGAGGTGATTGACGGACAGATCGTGCTCAACGGTGCCTCGACGGTGACGGTGAGCAACGTGATCGGGAGCAACGGCACGGCGCACGTGGTGAATGCGGTGCTAATTCCTCCTGGGTGATTGGCCGCCGCGGCTGGTCTTCAACAGCTACGTTTCACGTCTGTGACTGACCAAGAGCGCCAATCCGACCAATCGACGCTTCAGCCGGCCAGCGGGCCGGTGTGGTCAGCGTCCACCCGCCGTCTCGTGGCCATTGCCCTGGTGGTCGGGGTCGTCGCCTTGGGCTTCTTTCTTCTGTTTGGCGTCCTCGACTCGATCATCGTCGCCGCACTCCTGGCGTTCTTGATCGAGCCCCTCCTCCGAGGCCTGGTCAACAAGCTCCACTTCCCGAGATGGCTTGCCGTTACGGTGGTCTATCTTGCCGCGGCAGCCATTGCAATCGGCGCCGTCTTCATACTCCCGGCCCTGATCATCGGCTCGCTTGCGCAAATCGACTTCCATGAGATCGTCGCCTCGTTCGAGAAATGGCTCGCCGACATCGCAACCAGCCTTTCCTCGACCAACTTCCTTGGCATCGATCTAACTGCCGCCTCAGCCGTAAGCGATGCCTCGAATCAGGCCTCCGCCAGCGCCGACTTGCTGGATCCGGGTCGTTGGCTGGGCGCCCTCACCGAGGCGTTGGTGGCAGTGGCCGGGGTCGCTGGGCTCTTGATCGGGGTCATTTCCGGGATCGTGTTCGTCCTGATCATCGCCGTTTACATGACGGCCGACTCGGGACGGTACTTTCGGAGCATCGCCAAGCTGGTCCCCAAGGAATACGAGCTCGAGGTGTTCGAGCTGGGCCGAAGGCTCAACGCTTCGTGGAACGACTACATAAGGGGCCAGGGAATCATGATCCTCGTGATCGGATTCACCACCTTCGTGGTCGTCTGGTTGTTGGGCCTGCCCGGTGCCCTTTTCCTGGCCATCATCGCCGGTCTGCTGGAGGTGATCCCCACCTTTGGGCCGATCATCGCCACCATTCCGGCAGTGATCATCGCTCTGGTTCAAGGATCGACCCGCTTCGTGGATATGAACAACATTGTGTTCGCCCTGCTGGTCATCGTGGCCTACACCCTCATCCAACAGTTGGAGAGCAACATTGTCGCCCCCAAGGTCATGGGGCATTCCGTCCAATTGCCCGCCCTCGTCGTCCTAATCTCGGTCACAGCCGGATATCAGGTTGCCGGCATCCTGGGCGCGATCCTTGCGGTCCCGGTGGTGGCCAATGTCCGCGTCCTTCTCTCCTATCTCTGGGCGAAAATCCATTCACGTGAACCGTGGATGGAGCCCACTTGATCAAACCTTCCAGGTTCCCCGACGGCTTCATATGGGGCACCGCAACCGCGGCGTACCAGATCGAAGGGGCCGTCAACGAGGATGGTCGTGGTGTCTCGATCTGGGACACATTCGTGCATACATCGGGCAAGATGCACGTCGCCGACAACGCCGACGTGGCCGCCGACCATTATCACCGGTTCCGAGAAGACGTCGCCCTGATGAAAGCTCTGGGTGCGACGGCCTATCGATTCTCGATCTCATGGCCTCGGATATTCCCCGAAGGGATAGGCGAGCCGAACCTGCAAGGACTTGATTTCTACCAACGCCTGGTGGACGAGCTACTCGCGAATCAGATCGAGCCATTCGCCACCCTGTACCACTGGGACCTGCCACAGGCACTGCAGGACCGCGGTGGATGGGAGTCCCGGGACACCGTCGACGCCTTCGGGCGCTACACGGGGTTCATCGCCGAGCACCTCAGCGACCGAGTCGGGCACTTCTTCACGATCAATGAGGGATCGCTCGTTGTCGGGAACGGCTATGGAAATGGCACCTTCGCACCAGGCCTCAAGTTGCCCACCGCCCGGGTGAACCAGGTCCGGCACCATGTCATCCTGGCCCACGGTCTAGCCGTTCAGGCGATTCGAGCCGGCGGAACGTCAGACACGAAGGTGGGCCCGGCCGAGAACTTCAACGTCGTGGCACCGGCAATCGAGACGCCGGAGAACATTCGGGCAGCAGAAATCGCCCTACGCGAGGTCAACGCCGGATATCTCACCGCGATCCTCGAAGGCTCCTACACCGATGCCTACCTGGAGGCTGCAGGCCCCGACGCTCCAACTTTCACCGACACAGACATGAAGACCATCGGGAGCCCCGTCGATTTCGTCGGGGTCAACATCTACATGGTGAACCAGTACGTGCGCGCCACCGAAGCCGAGCCCGGCTACGCGGTGATTCCCTTCTCGGCGTCGCACCCTGTGGCGGCGATCTGGCACCGGATCACGCCTGAGTCCTTGTATTGGGGTCCCAGGCTCGTGCACGACGTCTGGGGCCCGAAAGAGATCTACATCACCGAGAATGGATGCTCCACCGACGATTTGGTCTCCGGAGACGGGCGGATCGAAGACACGGATCGGGTGACATTTCTCCGGAGTTATCTGAGCCAGCTACAGAGAGCAACCGCCGAAGGCGTGCCGGTGCGGGGCTACTTTCTGTGGAGTCTGATAGACAACTTCGAGTGGCTCTTCGGATACAGCAGCCGTTACGGGATTCATCACGTCGATTTCGAAACACAGAAGCGCACGCCCAAGCTGAGCGCCTCTTATTACCAGGAGATCATTCGCCGTAACGCGGTGGTGTGAATCCCGTCAGGTTGGCCAAGACATCCCACAAAGCCTGGCGCTCCATGGCGGTTTCGCGGGTCGACTCCGTGAGGCGGGTGGGTACCACTTCTCTATCGAACCAGAACCACCCACTGGTCAACCCTGGTTCATTGGCAGCTGCCAGCCAGACGATGGTGTCGGCTCCCTGCACCGGTGTGCGCAGAAGCGGCCTCATGAGTTTGTTGAACGAGGGCAATGACCTCTCGACACCTACGGTCTGAGCCCATCCCGGATGCATGGCATGAGCCACAACTGACGAGCCATTTGGCCACCACTCAGGGCCGGGCCAGAATCTGAACTATGACTTCAAACTCTGAGTCCTCGGGCTCGGTCTTGGTCACCGGAGCCATGGGATGTGTGGGCGCCTGGACTGTTCGGGAACTCGTTCGCCGCGGAATCAAGGCGGTTGCCTTCGATCGATCCACGGACCAACGACGACTGCGACAGGTCATGTCGGAAGGCGAGACGGACCAGGTGACGTTTGTTGCTGGCGACCTGACAGACCTTGGATCGCTCAACTCGACAATCGAGGCCGAAGGTGTGAACCGCATCATCCACCTCGGCGCCCTCCAGCTTCCGTTCTGCCGGGCGGACCCTCCGGGAGGGGCAATGGTGAATGTCCTGGGAACGGTCAACATCTTCGAGGCAGCCCGCAGTCACGCCATTCCCCACGTGGTCTACACCAGCTCGATCGCGGTCTTCAGCATGTCCGGTGGGAGCATCCCAGTCGGCGCATACGCCATCCCGAACAGTCACTACGGCGTCTACAAACTGGCAAACGAGGGTTCGGCCCGTGCCTATTGGCATGACTCGGGCGTTGCCAGCATTGGCTTACGCCCGATGACCGTCTACGGACCAGGCCGCGACCAGGGGATGACCAGCTCCCCGACCAAGGCGATCGTTGCCGCGGTCTTAAGCCATCCCTATCAGATCTCGTTCGGAGGCTCGACCCTCTTCCACTACGCCCCGGACGTTGCCTATGCCCTGATCGAGGCGGCCTTCGCCGACCCCCGAGGGGCCGAAATATTCAACCTGAACGGCTCCCGGGCCTCGATCACCGATTTTGTCGCAGCCATCGAGGATGCAGTCGAGGGCGCTAGTGGTCTGATTCGGCCCGGATCGAACCCGTTGCCTTTCCCCGACGACATCGACACCACCGGTCTCGAAGTCCTCGGCCCTCCGCCGGTAGTCAGCCTTTCGAACGGGATCGCCCAAAGTGTCGAGTTGTACCGGGGGCTTCAGGCATCAGGTCGACTGAATCCCGAAGATCACGGATTGGAGCTGTCAGGCGACACTCTGATCGATCTGGTGCCCCGACCTCAGTGATATGCGCCGCTAGCGGGCGATAAACGTCGGCTGCTCGTGAGCCTGTACCGGGGGCGCCTCACCAGTGAAGCTTTCGACCTCGACCAGGCACGTCTGCGCGGTTGGGCCTTGGGCCAATGTTGAGGTGCCAACGTCCCGAGTGAGGACGTTCGGATTCCCGGCCCGACACATTCCTCCGGGCTCAACCGGGTCCCACCAGGCCCCGGTCGGCAACTGGACCACTCCCGCGATCAGGTCTCGGATGACGGCGACCGAAGCCAGACAGGCTCCCCGATCGTTGAAAACCCGGACCAGGTCCCCATTGGCCAGACCACGAGCAGTTGCGTCCCCGAGCGTCATGCCGATTTGCTCCCTGCCGTCGACTTTGCCGTTCATGCTTGTCTCGCCGTGGTCCCACTGGGAGTGGAGGCGGGTCTTGGGCTGATTCGAAATCATGTGCAGGGGATACCGTTCAGCATTGCCCAGCCATTCCGCGGGTTCCAGCCAGGTGGGATGGGACGGGCAATCGGCGTAGCCGAAGCTTGCGATGGTCTCCGAGTAGAGCTCGATCCGACCCGAGGGTGTGGATAGGGCCGAGGCCACAGGGTCGTCGCGGAACGAGACCAACTGCGAAGCGAGTGGTGGAATCCATTCCTCAGGAATCTGGAAGTGACCCGCTTCCCTGAGTGCTTCCAACGACGGATACCCGGGATGATTGGAATGGAACTTCTGGTAGATGTGGGCAATCCACTCATCCGACGTTCGGCCCTCGGTGAACCCCTCCGCCACACCAAGCCGTAGGGAGAGCTCGGAGAAGATCTCGTAATCGTCTCGGGCATCGCCGACGGGGTCGATCACCTTTTCCATCCAGAAGATGAAGTCGTCGTTGCCGCTCCCACCGACATCGTTCCGCTCCAGCGGCGTGGTCGCCGGCAGGACGATGTCCGAATAGCGGGCTAGCGCGTTCCAGAACGGCTCATGGCAGACAACGGTGTCCGGCGTTTGCCACGCCTTGGCCAAGCGGTTCAGATCCTGATGATGGTGGAAAGGGTTCCCGCCGGCCCAATAGACCAGGTGCGTCTCTGGATAGGTGTGACGCCCACCGTTGTATTCGAATTCCTCGCCGCCATGAAGGAGCAGATCGGCAATCCGCGCCACCGGGATGAAGTCGGCCACTTGATTCTTTCCTTGGGGCAGACGTGGCAGACCGTGATATCCGACCGGGTGACCGTTGAGCCCGACGGCTCCATAACCGTATCCGACGCCGCCCCCGGGAAGACCGATCTGGCCGAGCATCGCTGCCAGAGCGGCTGCCATCCAATACGCCTGCTCGCCGTGATCGTTTCGCTGCACCGACCAACTGAGGGTGACCATGGTTCGATGCCCGGCCATGTCGGCGGCGAGAGTGCGTATTCGATCCGGATCAACCGCAGTGATTTCGCTTGCCCACTCCGCGGTCTTCGGTGTGCCATCCGTTTCTCCGAGCAGATATGAGCGAAGCCGGTCCCAACCGACACAGTAAGTGTCGAGGAAGTCCTCGTCGTGGTCGCCCGCTGTCAGCAGACTGTGAGCCAGACCCAGCAAGACCGCGGTGTCGGTGCTGGGACGCATCGGTATCCACTCCGCTTCGACCGCCTCGATCAGGTCCTCACCAAGTGGGGACAAGTTCACGAATCTGACGCCCCGGTCCCGACAGGTTTCGAGACGGCTTGACAGCATGTGCCGGCCTTGCCCCCCATAAGACACCTGACTGTTCTTGATGGGCATGCCGCCGAATGCCACCACCAGCTCGGTGTTCTCGGAGATCTCGACAAAGTGTGGCTGCTCATCCATGAAGTCGTCGAACGAAAACCCGAATATGTGCGGGGTGATCACATGGCCGGCGGCGATGGAGTAGTCGTCGACAGAGCTCGTGTAGCCGCCGATCGAGTTCAGAAATCGATGGATCTGGCTTTGGGCGTGATGGAAGCGTCCGGCGCTTGCCCATCCGTAACTGCCGCCGTAGATCGCCTGGTTGCCGAACTGGGTCCGGACCCGGTCCAGCTCGGCTGCGAGCAGGTCGAGCGCTTCATCCCACTCCACCTCGACAAAAGGTTCCTGCCCCCGCCCCTCGGGGTTGGAACCCGGGCCATCCCGAAGCCACGACTCCCGAATCGACGGTTTGTCGACCCGACTCTTGCGGACCGCCTTGAGAGACTGGCCGATCGGGGACGGGTCAGGGTCCTTGGCGAACGGGTGCACGGCGGTGATCTCACGTCCGTCGGTCTCGACTTCATAGGCACCCCAATTGGTCAAAGTCGAGTGTCTGGTCGTGGTCAACATGCCTCCGTTGTTGCGGCCAGGTCAGGCTAGTTCTGCGGTCTAGTGGTGAGGCTCGATCAAATGACTTCGGGCCGGTCGGAGAACCGGGCTGCCGCATCCATGACCAGCGCCGCGATCGAGTCCGCCTGCCCCTCCGCCGGGAATCGATAGGCGGGGCCATGGACGTGGATGGCGCCCATCGCCAGGCTCCCTTCGATCAGCACCGGCGCCGCCACCGAGTTGATCCCCTCGGCGAACTCCTCGTAGATCCAGAAATGGCCGAGCCGCCGTATCTCCTCGAGTCGGTGGAGAATCCGCGCCGGGTCGGTGACGGTTTTGGGGGTGTAGCTCTCCAACGATCGCTTCAGATAGCGATCGACATCTTCCAGTGGCCACTGTGCCATCACGCACAGCCCCGAGGGGCCGACGTGCATCGGGACCGCAAGGCCGGTGTAGTCACGAACCTGAACCGGATTCGGACTCTCCACCTGGACCATGTATTGGATCGTGTAGCCGGTGGGGACGCTGAAGCCTGATGCCTCGCCCAGCTGATCTGACAGACCTCGCAGGTGGGGGCGAACTGCGGTTGCCAGAGCAGCGGTGGCATCGATAGCGCCCGCCAGTTCGACCAGCCCCATGCCGATGGAATAGAGATTCCCGTCCCCGCCCCGGGTGACTGCCCCCTGTTCCTCGAGGCTGGACAACATCCGGGCCACCGTCGACTTGGGCAGGCCGACCCTCTGTGCCAGATCCGTGATCCCCGATGGCTCAACGGCCAGCGCCTTCAACACCAGGAAGGCACGATCGATCGACTGCACGGCCATCAGCTGATCCTCGCCAAAGCCTTCAGGTGCCAGGCGACGGTCGGCGCAACCTGGTTGAAGGTGAATATGTGAAGCCCGATCAGACCGAGGCCGTCGCCCAGACGTCCGAGGGGCTCGACCAGCCGGTCTGGCCGGTATCTCCCGGGGCGGAGGATCCGGAACAAGGCGCGCCGATTCTTGGCCACGAACCTCATCGAATCCCCGACTCCGATGCGAGCACCGATGGTGAGAAGCCGCGCAGGCTCCACCGCACCAGGAACCCCGACCTTTATCGGGACCGTCACGCCGTCGGCCCGTATCGAACTGACCCAATCAATGATTGTCTTCGGGTTGAAACACATCTGGGTCACGATGTAGGTGGCATGTGCCTGTTTCTCGATGAGCGCCTCGCGGAGCCGCTCGTCGGAAATCGATGGATGCCCTTCCGGATAGCCGGTGATCCCGACCTCAAAGAACGGATGCCCGAGCTCGGCTAGGTCGAGCAAGAGTGACAAGGCATCGAAGTAGATGCCACGTTGCTCTGCGTCGCCACCGGTGATGAAAACTCTGGATACGCCACCGTCGTCCAAGCGCTTGATGATCGATGCCAGATCACGACGGCCTTCGACCATTCGTGCCGAGAGGTGGGGCACCGCCCGGTAGCCTTCCTTCTGCAGCTCGATGGCCAGATCGACCGTGGTTTTCATTCCTTTGGCGGGTGATGCGGTGACCGACACCGTGGAGCCGGGAGGAATGGCGGACACCTTTTCCATGACTGACTTCAAGGGGATCACCTCGAAGTCGGCCCCATTCAGAAGCGCTCTGACCAGGCTCTCGCTCATGATTCAGACGTCGGAGTCCGGGAATGAGGCCTTGCGCTGCCCGATCCACTCGACCAGTTCTGCCTCGATCGCCTCATCGAGGGCTGGCGGCTCATACTCGCTGAGCATCCGTCGCCAGATCCCGCTGGCACGGGTCACCGCCTCCTGCGACCCGGCCTCCAGCCATTGCTCGAAGCTGTTGTTGTCGGCGGTCCCACTGCGCCAGAAGGCGCTTTCGAAGTTGGCCAGGGTGTGGGCGTTGCCCAAGAAGTGCTGTCCGGGAGGGTTGTCGAGCAGGGCTTCGAGAGCCTGGCCGTTGTCGGAGAGATCGATACCTCCGAGGATGGCCTCGGCCATTCCGGCCTGATCGGCGTCGAGGATGAACTTCTCGTAACCCATGGCGAGGCCGCCTTCGAGCCACCCTGCGGTATGTAGAACGAAGTTCACCCCGGCGAGGATGGTGGGTAGGAAAGTCGCCGCGGACTCGTAAGCGGCCTGATAGTCCGGTGTCTTGGCTGCGGTCAGATTTCCGCCGCTGCGGAATGGGATCCCGAGTCGGCGGGCGAGCGCTGCCATCACAAACAGAACCAGGGCCGGCTCTGGCGTGCCAAATGTGGGCGCACCCGATTGCATGGAGATCGAAGAGGCAAACGACCCGAACACCACTGGCGCCCCGGGTTGGACGATCTGGCAGAACGCCATCCCGGCCATTGCCTCGGCCAGGGTCTGGGTTGCGGTCCCGGCGACCGTCACCGGCGCCATCGCCCCGGCAAGGATGAACGGGGTCATTAGACAGGCCTGGTTGTTCTCGGCGTATACCTTCGCCGAGCCGAGCATGTTGTAGTCCCAGCTCATTGGGCTGTTGGCGTTGCACAGAGAAAGCAAGACGGTCTTGCCCGCCTTCACCTCGCCGTCGAAGGCGATGTCGGCCATGTCGACGGTGTCCTGGGCGCGCGGTGGAGCGGTCACCGAGCCCATGAACGCCTTGTCGTGATTCTTGATGTGGGCAAACACCATGTCGAAATGACGCTTGTTGACGGGCAGGTCGACCGGTTCGCAAAGCGTTCCCCCGCCGTGGTGCAACGAAGAGGTCATGTGAGTGAGCCGGGCGAAGTTCTCGAAGTCACCAATGGTTGCGTAGCGACGACCACCTTCCAGATCACGAACGAACGGCGACCCATAGGCCGGGGCGAACACCACGTGAGGGTCGCCAATGATCACGTCGTGTTCCGGATTGCGAGCGTGCTGCGTGAATCGACTCGGAGCGGTAGCCAGCAGACTTCTGGCTAACCCGGTTGGAAAGCGGACGCGTGTCTCGTCGATCTCGCATCCGGCGCCGCGGAAGATCTCGAGTGCCTCTGGGTAGTTGAGCACTTCGATGCCGACCCGCTCGAGGAGCAGTTCGGCGTTGGACTCGATCAGAGACAGTCCTTCTTCATCCAAGACCTCGACCGGAGCGAGTTTCCTGGTGAGAAAGGGAACCGAATCGATTGCCCGGGCGGTTCGTGCCGCCTGTCGGGCGGCGCGGCCACCACCTCGACGTCCCGTGGTCCGTTCCATGATGTGGTACCAGACTACATCATGGAACGAGCCGATGGAGCGGTGCTATTGCCCGGAACGGCGTCCCCGACGCCCCCTGGACTCGGTCGGGGAGGGCAGATCGATCGCCTCGGAGAGCATCGGAAACCGGTCGCTCTTATGGGGAATCGCCAGCGCCGCCACGAAGTGCTCCTGGAATCGGGGCTCCACGGCGGTCTCCACCTTCTCGATCAGGGCCGCCGTGACCTCGATCTCTTCGCGAGCAACCCCGGAAAGCAGGGCCATCATCGCCCCCACCCCGGCCGCATTCCCCGCTGCAGAAACCCGATCGAGATCACAGTCGGGGATCATCCCCAGGACCATGGCGTAGAGGGGGTCGATATGGCTGCCGAAAGCTCCGGCCAGCCTTATCTCGTCGACCTTGTCAACGCCATAGTGATCCATCAGAAGTCGGGCCCCTGCATAAAGAGCGGCCTTGGCCAGTTGCACAGCACGGACATCGCTCTGAGTGACTTCGATCCGGGGCTCGAAGCACAGCACGTAGCTGAAGGTTCGCTCCGAGGGCACCACACGAGGTGATGGGTTGGCCGGCTCGCGGATCACTCCGTCGGTGTCGATGACACCTGCGAGGAACAGCCCGGCGATTGCTTCGATGATCCCGGACCCGCAGATTCCGGTGACCGAGCCGAAGTCGAAACCGGGCTCATCCGACCATTCCTCCTGTCCGATAACCGCAAACCGTGGCTCCAGCGTCGCCGTGTCGACACGGACCCGTTCGATGGCGCCCGGTGCCGCTCGTTGGCCGGATGAGATCTGAGCTCCCTCAAAGGCAGGGCCGGTGGGGCTCGACGCCGCCAGGAGCCGCTCCTTGTTGCCAAGGACCAACTCGGCATTGGTCCCGACATCGACCAGCAATTGGAGGCGGTGAGACCGATGCGGGCCTTCGGAGAGGACTGCTCCGGCCGCATCGGCTCCAACGTGACCCGCGATGCAGGGGAGGGTGTATACCCGGGCACCAGGGTGCACCTCGAGTCCGAGCTCCATCGCCGGGGTGCTCAACGAAGATGTGGTCACCAGGGCGAAGGGAGCGGTGCCCAATTCGCGCGGATCGAGCCCAAGGACCAGGTGATGCATGATCGGGTTGCCCACCAGGGTCAATTCCAGGACATCGGCGCGCTCCACACCACCCTCGGTGATCAACTCACCAACCAGCTCGTCAAGTGCCTGGCGCACGACCGTGGTCAGGCGGGTGGCACCGTCGTCGTTCATCATCACGTAGGAGACCCTGCTCATCAGGTCCTCTCCAAAGCCGATTTGGGGATTCATCCGGCCAGCAGAAGCCAGGACCGCGCCGCTGGTCAGGTCACAGAGATGCCCGGCGATGGTGGTTGAGCCGACATCGAAGGCAACGCCCAGGGCCAGGTCCCGGAAGCCGGGCCAGATTGCGATCAGGTCTCTCGCCTCGCGAACGGCCACGGTGACGGACCACTTCCCCGTGCGTAGGACCGTCTGCAGTTGGGCAAGGACTCGATGGTCGACGGAGAGACCGGTCAGGTCCCATTGCTTCGAAAGAGCGTCGATGAGCCTCTCTAGGTCGCCGGTCGGGCTGGCGAGGTCCGGCTCTGCGACCTCGACGTAATGGAGACGGACCACCGGATCGACCGGAAGGGCAGAAACTCCTGCCCGCTTGCGGACCACCTGCCTGTGGATCTGGCTGTCCGCCGGCACATCGATCACAACGTCGGTCTGGATATACGCCGCGCATCCCAGCCGCTGTCCCTCGGCGAGCGGTCGCTTGCCCTGGTAGTCGAGTTCAATTGGCCCCGGCGGCGACAGACGGTCGTCACGGGCCTCCACCCCGGGCCTGCTTCCCACCAAGACCTGGCATCGACCGCAGAGCCCGCGACCTCCACAAACGGAATCGAGGTCAACTCCAAGGGCGCGCGCCGCGTCGAGGACAGTGGTGCCATCGGGAAACGATCCTCTCCGCCCCGACGGCGTGAAGATCACCTGGTTGGTCACGGCCATTCAGCCGGTACTACGACGGCGGTTCTCACGAGCGCGCCCTCTCTCGCCGGCCGCCGGTGGCTCTCGATAGGTGCGGATCCAGGTCGAGCAGTTCGGATCGTGGCCATTGAGCACGTCGGCGGCGAGGATCGCTTGTCTGATCTCTGCCTCTAGAGGATTTGTTATGGCCGAGGTCATGCCGGCCCCCATCGCCATCGCCAGGTAGGCCGAGTTGATCCCCGCGCGATTGGGCAGCCCGAAGCTGATGTTTGAGGCACCGCACGTGGTGTTGACCCCCAACTCCTCTCGCAACCTGCCGATCAGATGGAAGACTTGCCTGCCGGCGCTGGCTATGGCGCCGATCGGCATCACCAAGGGGTCCACAACGACGTCCTCGGCGGGAATCCCGTAGTCCGCTGCCCGATTCACGATCTTCTTCGCCACCTCGAAGCGCACGTCGGGATCCTCTGAGATCCCGGTCTCGTCATTGGAGATGGCCACGACCGCCGCACCGTGCTTGGCCACCAGGGGCAGGACTAGCTCCAGACGCTCCTCCTCACCAGTCACCGAGTTGACCAGGGCCTTGCCCTGGTAGACAGCGAGCCCGGCCTCGAGGGCCTCCACAATCGAAGAGTCGATCGAGAGAGGGGCATCGGTTAGGGATTGGACCAATTGAACTGCCTGAGCCAGAAGGGCTGGCTCGTCGGCGAGCGGTATCCCGGCGTTGACGTCGAGCATGTGGGCGCCGGCCTGAACCTGGCTCAGAGCATCGGTCTCGACCCGGCTGAAGTCCCCGTTCTTCATTTCCTCGGCGAGAAGCTTGCGCCCGGTTGGGTTTATTCGTTCGCCGATCAGGACGAACGGCCGGTCGAAGCCGATGACCACTTCCTTCGTGGGGGAGGAGACCACGGTGTCGGTCATCTGATGCCTCCGTTCCCCGCCAGTTCGCTCAAGCTGTCTGGATCGAACTCGGATTCGAGCCGAGCGACTTCGGCCGCGACTTCGCTTTCGAGGTCGTCACCGCAGGGGCGTGCGTCGCGGGCCCACTCCGAGAGGTAATCGTCGGTTTCGAAAAGGCCGGCGTACATGGCGGCACGGTCGATGGCCACCTGGAATCTCGGTGAGAGCTCGCTCTTCACAGTCTCCCTCCCCTTGCGCGCCACCACTTGCGCAGGAATCTCGCGCCAGCGGATAACTGTCAACTCGGGCCCGGCGTCACGGGGGCTCACGCCGGGACCAGACGTGAGATCTCTACGAGGCTGGTCGCCAGATCACCGTATCCGACCGGACGGTGCTCGAATTCGAGGCCGAGACGGGAGGCAGCGGCCTTGGCCCGGTTGATCAGATCAGGGGTTTCGACCTGGGAGAGGTAGACGAGACGCTTGTAGTTGCCGAAGTAGTCGTCTCGTAGGTGGGGCCAGCGATCGAGGCCGAGCCCGCGCCACACGAGACGCTCGAAGTGACGAACCAAGAAATCGGTCAGGTAGAAGGTGCCGGGCTCCTGGTCGGACAACGACTCGAAAACGTCGCTGGTCGCAAAGAACTCATAACAATGAGCCCCGGGGAGGCGCTCGACTCCCTTCTCCTCGAGCACCTTGTCGAGGGCGCCCCCGGTCCCGCAATCGGCGTAGCCCACGAAGACCTCCCGATAACGCTCAAGACCAGAGTCGATCCGGTCGGCGACTGCTGCCGGAATCAACTCCGGTCGGTTATGGAGTCGGGACGGGAGACACTCCACGTCGACCCAGGCGAGCGAGTTGACCCGGACCACGTCCAGGATCTCTTTGGCCAACGCCCCACAGGCAATCACCAACAGGCCATCACGCGACTCGGTCACGGGTCCTCCCCCGAGGTGATACGGCGGGCTAGCACCAAAGCCTCGGCCGTTTCCGTGGCGACTGCCGCATCGCGGCAATAGGCATCGGCGCCTATCGCCATCCCGAACTCCTCGTTGAGCGGGGCCCCGCCCACCATGACTATGTAGTCGTCACGAATGTTGCGCTCCTTCAAAGCGTCGATCACGACCTTCATGTAGGGCATCGTCGTGGTGAGCAGCGCCGACATTCCGAGGATGTCCGGCTTGTGCTCCTCGAGGGCTGCGATGAACTCTTCGGCATCGGTGTTGATCCCGAGGTTGATCACTTCGAAGCCGGCGCCTTCGAGCATCATCGCCACCAGGTTCTTGCCGATGTCGTGAATGTCGCCCTTGACGGTGCCAATCACCACCTTGCCGATGGTGCGGGCGCCGGTCTCCACCAGCAGCGGTCGGAGCACCTCCATGCCCGCCTTCATCGAGTTGGCGGCGAGCAACACCTCGGGGACGAAGAGGATCCCGTCACGGAAGTCGATGCCGACGATGCGCATCCCCTCCACCAGCGCCTCGTTGAGAACTTCCTGTGGGCCCCAGCCGCGATCGAGCAGGATTCGGGTGCCTTCGACGATCTCATCGGCCATGCCGTCATAGAGATCGTCGTGCATCTGAGGCACGAGCTCGGCGTCAGCAAGTGAATTCAGATCTAGCTCATCGTCGGCCATCGGTATCTCCCGGTGCGTTCCACGATGTGGTCGTGTGCTGTATGTTGGAACACTAGTCTGCCGACCGCATCAGAGTCCACGGCGGGCCATGATTGGCCATCCCAAGAAGTGAGGTTGTTACGTGAGTGATGTGCCCTCCAACGCCAGCGTGGTGGTGATTGGAGCCGGAATCGTCGGGAATTCAGTGGTGGGCCATCTCGCCGAGCTCGGCTGGCGGGACATCGTCCAGATCGACAAGGGCGCCCTTCCCAACCCGGGAGGCTCCACCGGCCACGCCTCCAACTTCATCTTTCCAGTCGATCACAACAAGGAAATGGCAATGCTGACCCTCGACAGCCAGCGCCAATACGAGGCGATGGGGGTCAATGTCACCTGTGGGGGCATCGAAGTCGCCCGGACCGAGGCGCGGATGGAGGAGCTGCGGCGACGCATGACCTCAGCGAAGAACTGGGACATGGAGGCCCACCTGGTGAGCCCCGCCGAGATCAAGGAGCTCGTCCCCTTCATCAACGAGGAGATCCTTCTCGGAGGCTGCTACTTCCCAACCGTGTCGGCAGTTGACTCGCTGCGAGCGGGCACCATCTTTCGGGAGCGGGCTCAGGCATTGGGGGCCCTCGAGACGGTGGCCAGCACCGAGATCCTTGGGATCGAGACCAATAGGGCACGGGTCACCGCGGTGGTCACGGACAAGGGCCGCGTCGAAGCCGAGTACGTGGTCATCGCCTGCGGGGTGTGGAGCCCTCGTATCGCCCGGATGGCGGGGGCAACCATCCCGCTCACCCCCGCCGTGCACCAAATGATCGACGTGGGACCGATCCCGATCCTTCAAGAGTCGGGCAAGGAGCTGGCGTTCCCCATCGTCCGCGACATGGACACCTTCATGTATGAGCGACAGACCTCGGGGTCGATGGAGGTCGGCTCCTACGCTCACCGCCCGATCTTCCACTCCCCCGACGAGATCCCCTCTATCTCCGAGGCCCGGTTCTCACCCACCGAGCTCCCGTTCACCGCCGACGATTTCGACGACCAACTCGAGGACGCACTGGAGCTGATGCCCGACATCCTTTCGGGCGCCGAGATCAAGTACGCGATCAACGGCCTCCTGTCTCTCACCCCCGACGCGATGCCGCTGATCGGCGAGACGGTCGAGGTGAAGAACCTCTGGTCGGCGGCGGCGATCTGGATCAAGGAGGGGCCGGGAACCGGGCGAGCGGTCGCCGAGTGGATGACACACGGCTACCCCGAGCTCGATCCCCACGCCTCCGACATCGCCCGGTTCTACCCGTATGCCGCGCACCGAGCACCACATCCGGGCCCGCTGCGCCGAGCACTTCAACAAGACCTACGGGATCGTCCACCCTCGGGAGCAATGGGCTTCTGAGCGCGACAAGCGGCTCTCGCCTGTCCATTCCCGCACCGCCGATCTTGGGGCTGTCTACTTCGAGGCCGGCGGCTGGGAACGCCCCCATTGGTATGAGTCCAACGCCGACCTCGTCGACCACTACGGAGTCGAGGACCGGCCTCACGAGTGGGACCGTCGCTGGTGGTCACCGATCCAGAGCGCCGAGCACCTCGCGATGCGGGAGCGGGTCGGCATGGTCGACCTAGCTCCCTTCGTCATCTTCGACTTCACCGGGCCCGGAGTCGTCGAATACATCCAACACATGACGGTCAACAACGCCGACGTAGAGATTGGGCGCTCCGTCTACACCCCGCTCCTCACCGAGTCGGGTGGCTTCAAGGCTGACCTGACGGTGCTGCGCCTCGGAGACGAGCACTTCCGGGTGATCACCGGGGCCTTCGACGGCCCGCGGGACAAGCACTGGTTCGGGAGGAAGCTCCCCGAGGACGGGACGGTGCAGCTTTCAGACCTGACTTCGGCCTACACCACCATTGGGGTCTGGGGCCCTGAGGCCCGCACTCTCCTGCAGTCCATCACCGACCATGACCTCTCCAACGAGGGCTTTCCCTATGGAACCACCCAGGCAGTCGATTTCGACTCGATCAACGCCCGCCTGTTCCGTATCTCCTACGTCGGGGAGCTGGGTTGGGAGGTCTACGTGCCGTCCGAGGCCGGCCGGCCGATGTGGGACCGGATCTGGGAGGCGGGACAGGATCTCGGCGTCACCGCCGTCGGCGCAGGGGTCTACGGGACGACCGGTCGTCTGGAGAAGGGCTATCGGCTGATGGGGTCCGAGCTCGAAAGCGAGTACAACCCGGTCGAGGCCGGTTTGGCCAGACCACGGGTGAAGAGCCACGACTTCATAGGCAAGGAGGCCTACCTCGAGGCAAGGGAGCAGGAGCCGGCGGCCATCCTTTGCACATTGACGGTCGAAGACCACATGTCTGCGAGAGACAAGATCAAGCGGTACCCGACAGGTCGGGAGCCGATCACCACCCCGGACGGCGGGCGGATCACTGACAGCAAGGACCGCCCCTCTTACGTGACCACGGCAGGCGCCGGGCCCTCAGTCGGCAAGTACCTGCTGATGGCCTATCTGCCCCCTGAGCACGCCGTGGTGGGAACCGACCTGGCCGTCATGTACATGAACGAGCTCTACCCGGTGAAAGTGGCCGTGGCCGGATCGACACCACTCTTCGATCCAGAAGACCAGCGGATGAAGAGTTGAGAATTCTCGTCTGTGTGAAACGGGTGCCGGCCCCCGGCGCCCGCATCGTCCTCACCGACGACCAGCAGGCGGTCGATGCCCGTCATCTTCCATTCACGGTGAGTCCGCACGAGGAGTGCGCCGTCGAAGAGGCAGTTCGGATCAAGGAGACGCACGGCGGAACCGTCGTCGTGATGACCCTGGGCCCCGCCGAAGCCGAGGAGCAGCTGAGATACGCGGTCTCGGTCGGGGCCGACGAGGCGGTGCTGGTCACAACCGACGGGTCCGATTGGGACCCTCAGGCAACGGCCGCCGCATTGACCCAGCGCACCGCCGAGCTCGAGGCGACGAAGCGGGCCGTTCGACCTCATTCTCTTCGGCAACGAGTCGGCCGACTCCGCCGGCTATCAGGTCGGGATCCGCGTGGCTCACGCCCTCGACCGGCCGGTGATCAGCGGGATCAAAGGGATCGACATCGAGGGCGACAGCCTCGTTGCCAGACGTGAGACCGGTGCCGGGTTCGAGGTCTACCGCCTTCCCCTCCCGGCGGTGGTCGCGGTGCGAGAAGGGATCAATCTCCCTCGCTACCCCACCCTTCCCGCCCGGCTCCAGGCCAAGAAGGTCGAGGTGGCGACCAGCGAGGGCGTCAAGGCGCCGGGCGGTCTGAAGATGCTGCGATTGGTCACGCCTACGGAAACCGCAAGCGCCACCAGCATCCTCGGCCAAGGCCCGGAGGCGGCCCCGGCGGTAGTCGATCTCTTCGAGAGCCTGGGTCTGATGTGAGCCGGCTCTTCGTCTTCGTCGAGCACGAGGCTGGTGTCCCCGCTGGAGACCTCGCTTCAGGCCGTCGCCCTAGCCGCACCGCTGGGTGAGGTCTGCTCGGTGAGCGTCGGTCGATGTGAGATCGGTGGCGTCGCCCGCCACATCGAGATCGAACACCCTCTGCTTTCTGACTACGCCCCGGAGGCAATCGGTGAGGCACTTGCCCAACTGATCCGAGGCGAGTCACCCGATGCGCTTCTGGCGGCGGGGACCGAACGAGGCAACGAAATCCTGGCCCATGTGGCCGCGCTGATGGACCTCCCCCTGGCGGCCAACGTGGTCGAGGTTCGCCCGGCGGGCGACACCTGGGAGCTGACCCGGACCCGGTGGGGCGGGAGCCTCCTCGAGGAAGCCTCGTTGTCCGCCCCGATCAAGCTGGCCACCGTTGCCCTCCACGCCGTTGCCGCGGCCGCGGCCGGTGACCCGATTTCGCCGGAGACTTTCACCCCTCAGCTCGGCGAGCACCTCGCACGGACCAGGGTGGTGGAGAGGGTCACGGTCTCGGAGGGGATCACCCTGACCACCGCCCCGGTGGTGGTCAGCGGCGGTCGCGGTGTCGGATCACCCGAGGGTTTCGCCGTCCTCGAGGAACTGGCCGGGCTCTTGGGGGGTGCAGTCGGGTGCTCCCGGGTGGTCACCAACAACGGCTGGCGGCCTCATTCGGATCAGGTGGGCCAGACCGGGACCCGGGTGGCACCCAACCTCTACGTCGCCTGTGGGATCTCGGGTGCGATCCAACACTGGGTGGGAATGATGGCGTCGAAGAACGTGCTGGCGATCAACAACGACCCGGAGGCCCCGATGGTCACCAAGGCCAACTACGCGGTGATCGGCGACCTCCACCCGGTGCTGGAACGCCGTGGTGGCCGAGGTCAAGAAGCGCAAAGGGCTTCCTTACCTGAGGTACATCGACGCCAAATACGGCGCAACGAGGACAGAGAATCGGCCGACCTCGGAGCATCGTTCCCTTCTTTGTCGGATGGCGCCATATGTGTCGCCACGTACCTCAGGTACGCGTTGGACATCACCACAGGGACCCAGCCGAGACCCGTAGGTCCTCCATCGTGATCCCGTTGGCCCCGGCACTGCACAGGAAGAGGGCCAGCGCCCCGATCTCGGTCGGTGAGATCAGACGACCCTGAGGGTTGGTCTTCTCCACGTCCGCGATGTACTCGGCGCCGGACCGATGCTCTTGCTTCTCGGCGATATCCGACATCCATTCCCGGCCGAACGAGGTGTCCACCCAGGTCGGGCTGATCGCGTTGCAGGTGACACCGTGCGGAGCCCCTTCCAGGGCCACACATTTGGTGAGCCCAACCACTCCCGCCTTCGATGCGCAGTAGGCGCCGGAGGTGACCGCACCCACGGAAGCGGCGGTCGAGGCGATGTTGATGATCCGGCCCCACTTGCGCTCGATCATCCCGGGGAGGGCTCGCTTGATGGCCCGGTAGGTGCCGGTGAGGTTGACGTCGATGACCTTGGCCCACAGCGCGTCGGAGTGCCCGACGATTGTCTGCTCGGCGGTGATCCCGGCGGCGTTGGCCAGGATGTCGACCTGGCCGAATCGGGCGACGGTTGCCTGATAGAACGCTTCGACCGAGTCGTCAGAGGTCACGTCGAGGTTCACGCCCAGTGACTCCACCCCTTCCGCCTCGATGACCGAGATGGCGTGGTCCATCTGCTCCTGACCCGGCATGTGGACCACTTCCCCGTCCGCCTTGGATCCACCGGCGAGCAGCGAGCCGATGCTGACATTGGCGCCCTCCGAGGCGAAAGCCTGAGCCATCGCCAGGCCCATCCCGGATGCCCCGCCCGTCACCATGGCGGTCTTGCCCGCCAGGAAGCCTTCACCCATTTGTGTTCACCTCTCGCTCAGAACTCGGATTAGTAAGGAGCCTCGACGTCGCCCATCTCCACGTACACACTCTTGACCTGGGTGTAGTGGTTGATGGTGACGAGGCTGTTCTCCCGACCGATCCCTGACTGCTTGTAGCCGCCGAAGGGCATCTCGATCGGGGTGATGTTGTAGTTGTTGATCCAGGTGGTGCCCGCCTCGAGGCGGGCAACGACCCGGTGGGCCCGCTGCACGTCCTTGGTGAAGACCCCGGCCGCCAACCCATAGGGCGTGTCGTTGGCCCGGGCGATCACGTCGTCTTCGTCGCGGAAGCTGAGAACCGCCATCACCGGCCCGAAGATCTCCTCCTGCACGATCGACATGTCATCGGTGCAGGCGTCGAACACGGTGGGCTCGACGAAGTACCCGTCTGCAAGGGCGGGGTCGGAGGGACGGCCGCCGCCGATGACGAGGCGGGCCCCGGCTGCCTTGCCGGCCTCGATGTACCAGAGGACCTTGTCCAGGTGATCCTTCGAGATCAGGGCCCCGACATGGGTGTCGGGATCCATCGGGTCACCGATCTTCATCTTCGAGGTCCTGGTGACCAGCCGTTCGAGAAACTCGTCGTGGATCTCCTCATGGACGTAGACCCGGGTCCCGTTGGAGCAGATCTCGCCCTGGGTGTAGAAGTTGGCCATCAGAGCGGCCGAGACTGCGTTGTCGAGGTCGGCGTCGTCGAAGATGATCAGCGGGCTCTTGCCCCCGAGCTCGAGGGTCACATGCTTCAGGGTGGCCGCGGCATTGGCCATGACGATCTTGCCGGTCCCCACCTCGCCGGTCAGCGAGACCTTGGCCACGCCGGGATGGGCGACCATTGCCTCTCCGGTCCGGTGATCACCCTGGACCACGTTGAACACCCCGTCGGGCAGGCCGGCCTCGGTGTAGATCTCGGCGAGCCGAAGCGCGGTCAGAGGTGTCAGCTCCGCAGGCTTGAACACCATCGAGTTGCCACAGGCAAGAGCGGGGGCCGACTTCCAGCAGGCGATCTGGATCGGGTAGTTCCAGGCCCCGATCCCCGCACAGACCCCGAGAGGCTCGCGACGGGTGTAGGCCCAGGCGCTGCCCAGGTCGAAGGTCTCACCGTGGATCGAGGCCGCGATCCCGGCGTAATACTCGATGGCGTCGGCGCCGGAGAGCACGTCGACGGCGATCGCCTCCTGGATCGGTTTGCCGGTGTCCAGCACCTCGAGACGGGCCAGATCCTCGTTGTATTCCCGAAGCAGACGCGGCGGCCTTGTTGAGAATCCTGCCTCTCGCCGCCCCGCTCATCTCCCGCCAGATCAGGAATCCTTCCCGAGCGGAGGCAACGGCGCGGTCGACATCGGACGGCCCGGCATGCTGGACCGAGGTGATCACCTCACCGGTGGCAGGGTTGATCGTGTTGAAGGTCTCGCCCGAGGTCGCGTCCTGAAATTCGCCACCGATGTAGAGCCTTTGTTCAATCATTCCCATAGCTCTGACGCTAGCGGTATCGGGTCAGTGCGCCGCCACCGGCGGCTGGAGTCGGGCAGCCCACGCCTGGGTTAGACGGTCGAGGATGATCGCCATGACGGTGATGGCGAAGGCGACCTCGAATCCGAGCCCGGTCAGGTTCCGGGTGACGACCCGCACGGTCTCGAATCCCAACGCCCCGCCCCCGACCAGTCCAGCGATGATCACCATGGCCAGGACCATCATGATGACTTGGTTGACCGCGGCCATGATCGTAGGGGCGGCGAGGGGGATTCTGACCCCGAACATTGTCTGTCGCGGGGTGGCCCCGAACGTCTGTGAGGCTTCCACGCTCTCCTCGGGCACTTCCCGAATGCCGAGGGCGGTGATCCGGATCCCGGGGACGATGGCGTAGAGGACCGCGGCGATGATCCCCGGGACCTGGCCCAGCGTGAACAGCAGCACCACCGGGATGATGAACACGAACGAGGGGATGGTTTGGAGGGCGTCGAGGATCGGGCTCAAGATGGCATCGACCCGGGGGTTTCGCCCCGCCCAGATCCCAACCGGGATGGCGATCGCCACCGAGATGATGACCCCGGCCACGACCTGGGTCAGGGTCTGCAAAGAGAGCTCCCACATCCCGATCAGGCCGACATAGAGCAGCGCCAACCCGGCGAAAACCGCCAGCCCGACCCCCTTCAACCTCCAGCAGAGGTAGGCGGTGACGAAGATCAGCACCGGCCAGGCCACAGTGTCCACCAGGAAGTCACGAACCGGGATCATCAAGCCGGCGACGATGAAATCATTGACAGGGCGAGTGATGAAGGAGAGGTTGTCCCGCCCCCAGAGCACGAAGTCGTCGATTGGGGCAAAGAGTCTGACGTCCCAAATCGCAGGAAACTCGACCCAACCGAAGACTCGACCAACCACGATGGCTCCGGCCACCGCCGCCAGGGAAATGGTGATGTAACGGCGGGATGCCGGTCGGGTGCGATCGGCGAAGGCAAAGGAGCGGCTGACCCGATCGAGCACGATCGCCACTGCAACGATCCCCAGGCCCGCGGCCAGCGCCCGTCCCGTCGACCGTTTAGTGAGGCCGTCGAGCACCTCTTGGCCCAGCCCGCCGGCTCCGACCAGGCTGGCGATGACCACGATCCCCAGCGCCATCATGATCGTCTGGTTGATCCCGGTCATGATCGAGGGCATCGCCATTGGCAGCTGCACCTTGAACAGGGTCTGCCGTCTGGTGGATCCGAACATCTCCGCCGCCTCCACCGACTGGCGGGGCACACCCTGAAGCCCGAGTGTTGTCAGCCGGACCGCGGGGGGAAGGGCGTAGATGATGGTGGCGATGGTGGCCGGCACCCTGCGAATCCCGAAGAAGAGGACGATCGGAATGAAGTAGACGGGCGCCGGGATGGTCTGCATCGCGTCGAGGAATGGCCGGATGAGGCGCTCCACGCGTGAAGAGCGAGCGGCCCAAACCCCGAGGGGGATGCCGATCGCGAGGCTGATCAGCACCGCGATCGTCATCAGGGAGAGGGTCTGCATTGTGGGCTCCCAGAGGCCGATCAAGCCGGGATAGATCATCGCCAGCGTGGCGATGATCGCTGTCTTCAGGTCACCGGACCGGAAGATCACCAGGAAAACGGACAGGGGCAACACGAACCAAGGGAGCCACAGCAGAAACGACTCGATGGTGGTCAGTCCCCATTCGATCGAGGTGGAGACAGGAATGAAGAACGCGGTGAAGATGGGATGAATCTGGCGATTGGCCTGAGCCCAGTCGCGGAACTGGTCGATCGGGTCCGAGAACACGGTGTCCCAAAGCGCGGGAAACGTGTCCGACCGAGTCAACCATTGCAGCAGGACAACGCCGACAACGAGGCCGATCCATACGGATGGGATGCGAAATCGGCCTGGTCGGCCGTCCGTCAAGATCATGTCCGAGGACTTCCAGGGCTGGAGGATCCCGGTCATGACTCGAGTGCGTTCGCCACCGCATCTCGATCGACTACTCCGACGAGATTGCCTTCTTCATCCTCTACCGAGATCTCCTCCGAGTCGTGGAGGAGGGCGGGGAGCACGGTCTCGATGGTGTCGTCGAGGCTGACCGTCTTTCCGTTGGGTGCTCCGGTTCCGGGCTTCATCACCGCACCTGCAGTGAGCACCTTGGCCTTGGGGATTTCCTTGGTGAATTCCTGGACGTACTCCGTCGCCGGATGGGTGATCAACTCGTAAGCGGTCCCCACCTGATCGAAGGCACCGTCCTTCATGATTGCGATCCGATCCCCGAGCTTGATCGCCTCGGCGAAGTCGTGGGTGATGAAGACGATGGTCCGCTGCAGCGTCTCCTGGAGTCGGATCAGCTCGTCCTGCATGTCACGTCGGATCAGCGGGTCGAGAGCCGAGAACGGCTCATCGAAGAACAGGATCTCGGGGTCCACGGTCAAGGCCCGCGCCAGGCCCACTCGTTGTTGCATGCCACCGGATAGTTCTTGTGGGAAGTAGTTCTCACATCCTTTGAGCCCCACAACGTCGAGAACCTTCATCGCTCGCTCGTAACGCTCGGCCTTCTCTACCCCCTGCACCTCCAAGCCATAGGCGGCATTGTCGATGACCCGACGATGTGGGAACAGGCCGAAGTGCTGAAAGACCATCGACATCTTGTGGCGGCGGACCTCGCGCAATTGGCCATCACTCATCGCGGTCAGCTCCTCGCCGTCGAGGTAGACCTGGCCCCTGGTGACGTCGTTGAGACGGGCAACGCAGCGAATCAGGGTGGACTTGCCAGACCCGGAGAGCCCCATGACAACGAAGGTCTCGCCACGGCCCACGTTGAAGGAGACGTCGCGAACCCCGATGGTGCACTCGGTGGCCTCGCGGACTTCGGCCCGGGAAGCTCCACCCTCAGCGAGCTCGATCGCCCGTTCGGGATGAGCCCCGAAAACCTTCCAGACGTGCTCGACCGAAAGACATACATCGTCCGTCGGCTCATTGGAGAAACCCACGTCGGTAATGTACTAGCGGGCCTCAGGCGGGAGCCTCGGCCCACAACCCTAGGAGAAGTATGAAAAAGAGAATTTGGCTACTTGTCGCCGCTTTGGCGCTCGTGGTAGCTGCCTGTGGTGGCAGCGGTGAGGGTGCCTCCACCACCGCTGGTGGCGGCGACGGCACTACTGCGGCATCGGGCGGAGAAACAATCAACATCGTGGCCAACGCCTGGACCGCCTCGGCGCTCAACGCCGAGATCGCCAAACAACTGATCGAGGCCGAGCTCGGCAATCCGGTAGAGGTCGTCTCTATCGACGAGAACACCATGTTCACCGGGCTTTCCGACGGTTCCGTCGATGCCGTGCTCGAGGTCTGGCCTTCGGGCGTCACCCCCGACGAGCAAGCCTTCCTCGATGACGGCTCGGTGGTGAACATCGGTGAATTGGGTGCGGTCGGTCAAATCGGCTGGTTCGTCCCAAGTTATGTCATCGAGGAGCACCCGGATCTGGCCACCTGGGAGGGATATCTCGACCCGGCAAATGCCGCCTTGTTCGCCACTGCCGAGACCGGAGATCTCGGCCGCTTCCTGGGCACCGACCCCTCCTATTCCCAGTACGACGAGCCGATCATCGCCAACCTGGGCCTTCCCTTCATGGCGGTGTTCTCCGGATCCGAGCCGGCAACTGTCGCCGAGCTCGACACACGGGTCGCTGCCCAAGAGCCGATCCTGATGTACTGGTGGACACCGACCGCGGCAGTCGCCAAGTACGACCTGGTTCAGGTCGAGCTCCCCGAGTACACCGACGAGTGCTACGCCGGGGACGTCGCGGATGTCGACTGTGCCTACCCGTCGGACGTGCTTCAGAAGTTGGCGTCGGCGAAGCTCGCCGACAAGGCCCCTGAGGTTCTGGCCTTCTTGGAGAAGTTCACGTTGACCAACGAGGACCAGCTCTCAATGTTGCCCGCAGTGGAAATCGACGGCGAGGATGCCTCGGATGTCGCAGCCCAGTGGATCGCCGACAACGAGGCGATCTGGTCGACCTGGCTGTCCTGACCTGACCAACGAGCAAACAGAAAGGGCGGCCCACTGGGCCGCCCTTTCTTGTTTCAGCATCTGAAACCGCGTATCCTTCCTGTTAGCGCCGATTTGATCCACAGCTTGCGGGCGCTCAAGAAATGCGGCTAAAGCGTCGGGTCGAAGAACCGCCCGGCACTCGCTGCGGCGGTTTCTCTTTGGAGGGCCGCCTTCACAACGGAGATGAAGATGGCCGGACCCAACGAGAACACATTCACCGACTTGCTTGCCTCACGGCCCCTATTTGGTGGCTGACGGGGCGATGGGCACCACTCTGTTCACCCTCGGGCTCGAGGGTGGTGGCTGTCCTGAGATGCTCAATGTCGAGCAGCCGGACCTGGTTGAAAAGGTGCACCGCAGCTTCATCGAAGCCGGTTCCGACATCATCCTGACCAACACATTTGGTGGGAACCGCCTCCGTCTCGACCTTCATCACCTCGGTGATCGGGTGGCGGAGTTGAACCGGGCAGCGGTCGAGGTGGCGAAGCGAGCGGTTGCTCTCGCCGATCGACCGGTCGCCATCGCCGGAAGTGTCGGTCCAACCGGTGAGCTCTTTGAGCCGCTGGGCACTCTCTCCCACCAGCGTGGCGTCGAAGTCTTCACCGAGCAGTGCCAGGCGCTGGCAGAAGCCGGCGCCGATGTGATCTGGATCGAGACCATCTCCTCATATGAGGAATTGAATGCCGCGGTCGAGGCCGCAGCCAGCACCGGGCTGCCCTACGTCGCCACTCTGAGCTTCGATACCGCCGGTCACACCATGATGGGAATCCATCCCCGGGCTTTCGGTGA
>CAVRWT010000005.1:0-307156 GCA_963724825.1 uncultured Acidobacteriota bacterium | reverse complement strand
GCTGGCCATGACCGCACCCTCGAACAAAGGCAGGCCATCGTCATTGGTGAGCATGACCTGAGAAACGGCTTCGAAGACGTTGCTCAGGCCACGGACCTCGATCGGGCTCGTCACCGGCTCGCCCCATGCCGGCGAGTCGACGAAGATCGCCGGCAGCCAGTCGTAGTAGTCACTCCGCGTCTGCGGCCGGTCGAGCTCGATTCCCTCCGATGAGAACACTGTCACCGGCTCGCTCACCATGTTGAAGACGACCTCATCCACCTGTGCGGCTCTGGTGACGGTGAACACCACCTGGGCGAGTCGGGCGAACATCGAGGCACTGCCGCCTCCATCATCGAACTCGGCGCTCAAGTCGACAGTGGCAACCCCGTCCTCGACCCTCACCCCGAGAAGGGTTGTGCCTTCGGGGATCGCACTGTGCATCGCTGGGGTGCCGGCGATCTCTTCCGCCGTCGGGCCCTCCAGCAGGATCTCGACGGCATCGAACGCTTCGTCACCCGAGGAGGGGGCATCCCGGTAGACGGGGACGAGGAACGGCCCACCGGTGGCGCCTCCGACCTCGTCCAAGAGGAAGTAGACCACGCGACCCGCGGTGCTGACGGAAGTGGTCGTCGAACCAACGGTTGTTGTGGTTGCAGGTGCCGTGGTCGTCGTCGTGGTCGTCGGCACCGTGCTCGTAGGACTTTCGGTTGTTGTGGAACCCGCGCTCCCTTCGGTCCCGCAGGAGCCGACTGTCAGGGCGAGTGCCGCGATCAGCGCGGCGCGAATGGGACTTCTCATGTATCGATCGTCTGCTTTTTGGCGCCCTTCCGCCAGTACCCAAGGTCACATCTTGGAGAGCCTTTGTCCAGGCGTTCGTTGGTGAGGCCGAACCCACAAAGGGTTGACTGCGAAGTTGATCAGGTCTCCTGCAGGGAGAAGTACAACTCCTCTTCCTGGTCGAAGTGAAGTCGGAGGATGGCGTGGAGGCTGTACAGGGTGCGGCGTAGGTCCAGCACGTCGGCGGGCTCGGGCCCAGTTTCGGGGAGGTCAGCCAGCTGCCGCTGATAGACGTCTACGAGGTGGAAGATCTCCCGGTGGGTCCGGCTCATCAGGGACATCGGATCGTCCCCGGGCAGCACGGCCGATACCTGTGGGTAGATCTCCTTTTCGTCTTTAGCCTCGTGGGGGAGGATCACATCCACCAGGAGCTTCCTTGTTTGTTCCAGGTCCCGTTTGGCTTCCTCAGGGGCCAGGGTGTCGAGCAGATCTGCAGTGTCTCGAAGCGAATCGAGCTTTGGAATCAGTTCGTCATGCTCAACGCGGAGACGGTGTGATAACTCAGGGGAGATCTTTGGCCCGGTCTCTGAAGGCGTCTTGCCACCCAGCGCCCGGAGAGCGTTGGCGATCGAGAGGAAGTCGATGGCCTCCTGAATCAGGGCTCCGGCGATCGGGGCCAATAGCCCGACAGCGGCCACGGACATTGCCATCAGCGAAAGGCCCATCCCGATCACCATGCTCTGCACGGCAATCCGTCGCGACCGCTGCGCGATCCCGATGGCATCGACGAGTCGTTGCAGCCGATCGACTATCAGAACCACCCCGGCGGCCTCCGACGAGGCGGTCGCCCCGCGTGCTCCCATGGCCACGCCCACGTCAGCTGCGGCCAGCGCGGGAGCATCGTTGATGCCGTCCCCAACCATTGCGGTTGTTCCTTGGGCTCGCAGCCCTTCGAGGGCGGCGACCTTCTCCCGTGGTGTGGATTCGGCGAGGACTTCGTCAACACCTATTGCCGTGCCGACGGAACGAGCCGCATCCGGGTGATCTCCAGTTGCCATGACGATTCGCTGCACACCAATCCGGCGCAGTGCCCGGATGGTGTTGGCGGCGTCAGGCCGGATCGTGTCGTCGAAGGTGATCGCGGCCGTCACCCTGCCATCGATCGCCACGTAGACAGCGAGTGGAGCCACTCGAATCAGTCGCCGCCGAAAGTTGGCGATCTCGATTGGCTCCGGCTTGCCATCTAGCAACCAAGCAAGCCGTCCCACCTCGACATGAGTGTCTCCGACCATGGCCCCCACTCCGGATCCCGCCACCTCGGTGACGTTCTTGGGCATCTCGATCGAGAGACCGCGATGGTGTGCAGCCTCGACGATTGCTCGGGCCAAGACGTGTGAAGACGTTTGATCCACCGAGGCGGCGAGGCTCAGTAGCTCGCTTTCGTCGACTCTGGAGTCGAAGCCCACGATCGAGCGCAAGGTCGGCTTGCCAACAGTGACAGTCCCCGTCTTGTCAATGAGAACATTCTTTGTCTGGGCAAGCATTTCCAACGCAGCTCCCCCACGAAAGACGATCCCGCGGTGGGCCCCGCGCGAAATCCCAGAGACGACAGCAATGGGAACTGCCAGCAACAACGGACACGGGGTGGCAACAACCAGGACGGCCAGTGCGCGGATGGGGTCACCGGAGACAGCCCAGGCCAATGCCGAGAGCCCCAGGGCCAGCGGGACGAACCAACCGGCCCATCGGTCGGCCAGGCGGATCGAGGGCGACCGCGATTCCCGCGCTTCCTGGACCAACCGGATGATTCCGGCATACGTGCTGTGCTGGGCATCCGCGGTCGCGAGGATCTCAAAGGCGTCGGCGGCATTGACGACTCCACTGCTGACCAGGTCGCCGTTCGTGCGTTCGACCGGCATTGGTTCCCCGGTGAGCGCCGACTCGTCGATCAAGGCTGATGGGCTGATCACCACGCCGTCGACCGGGATCACCTCGCCTGACTTGATCAGAACCCTGTCACCACGCCCGACCGAGTTGATATCGACTTCCTCGACCTTGTGATCACTGATTCGGTCCGCGAATCTGGGCACCCTCCCGAGCAGGTTGGTTAGCTCCCTCTCAGCTCTTCCTGCGGCGAACTCCTCCAAGAACCGGCCGGTGGCCAGCATGAGCCCGATGATCGCTGCCGTCAGGTATTCGCCGAGGGCCAAAGCGCCTGACACTGCGAGGACCGCGATGATGTCGACTCCCGGTCTGCGGAGCCGGATCTTGACGATGATGTCCCGGATCAGGGGCAGCATCGGCACCACCGCAACCGCGGTGAAGACGACATTGGCCGCGGTCTCGTAGTCGAGGACCGCGAGGAGGCCGCCGAGGCCCATACCGACGGCCGTGCCGATGAGTAGCCAACGGGTGAACCGTTCGGTGCTCATTGGCATGCCGCACACGTGGCAGGGAGCCTCAGGAGGCGTCCCGCCGGAATCCAGTCCGGCCAGCGGTGGCCGTACTTTTGGCCGGACTGCCCGCCGCAACTGCACGGCGCGCCAGCCCATGCAGCATCTGCCGGGACATGATGAAGTCGGCGGGAATGATTGCCAATCGGTAGATCGTAAGCAGCCACCACGGAGCGGCATTGCCGCGGCAGCGAAAGATCAACCGGCTGCGCTCACCACCAAGGTCGTCGATGAAGAACGACCAGGTCCAATCCAGCCGAGCACCATGGTTCTCCCTCCAGGACTTCGGCAGGTGCGTCGTGGAGTGGAGAACGAGGCTTCGGTCCGTCTCCAGGCTCTCGATGATGAACCCGCACTCGCTTTCCGGCGGGCCATCCGGGATGAAGTCTCCAATCGTTCGATCCTGGAGAGCGGGGAGGATCTGGGTAGCGGCCGGCCAATTCGCCGGAAACAGGATCCGATCGACCCAACGAGCTGTGTACCACCCTCCTTGATGCCAGCCCATTTGAATCAGCCACGGCCACACCGCCTTCGGCGGTGCGTCGATGGTGGTGGCATGCGTGGTCAGGATCTGGGGGTGGGGCACGACCTCATCGCCAGGCAGGGGTGCCCTTCTTTCCGCGCCGGTGGCGCCCCACGTCCTCCCCAGCCATTGCAGGGCGAGATAGGAGGCGACGGCGCCGAATAGGGCAAGAGTCGACTTGCGTGTCATGACCTGGTCGACGCTATGACCCGAGCTGCCGGCCCGGCAGGGCCGTTAGGCCCGGATCGCCACGGCAATACGGTCCAAATCGCCGATTCCGCTGCCCTTCGGCCCTACTTGAGAGCCGCGGTCATTCGTAGCGTTTTTGGTATGCGAAGGGAGATCCTTTGAGGCGCTTGGTTGTTCTCGGAGCCGGCACGGCAGGCACCATGATCGTCAACAAACTTCGACCGAGGCTCGCACACGAAGAGTGGAAGATCACGGTGGTGGACCCCGCCACCTCTCATCTCTATCAACCGGGCCTGCTGTTCGTTCCATTCGGCCGGTACGAGGCGGACGAGCTTCGCAAACCAACCAGAGACCTCCTCTGCGACGGAGTGGAACTGGTCACCGAGGCCGTGGAACGGGTCGATGTCGACGCCAACCAGGTGCAACTCGCCAGCGGCCGAACCATTGACTACGACCAGCTTGTGATTGCGACCGGAACCCACGCCCGGCCTGACATGACGCCTGGAATGGATGGTCCCGAGCTCGGGGACACCGTCCACGAGTTCTATACCCTTCCCGGTGCCGAGGCCCTTCGCTGGAAGCTGGCACTCTGGGACGGCGGCCGGTTCGTGGTCCACATCACCGAGCTGCCGATCAAATGCCCGGTGGCGCCTCTCGAATTCGCTTTCCTTGCCGACGACTATTTCCGGCGCGCCGGGATGCGTGATCGGGTCGAGATGACCTTTGTCACCCCGCTGTCGGGCGCCTTCACCAAGCCGATAGCCTCGGCGCGTCTGGGTGACATGCTCGAGTCGCGGAATATCCGCGTCGAGCCTGATTTCTACGTGGAGCGGATCGACGACCACGCCATCGTCTCTTATGACGAGCGAGTCATCCCCTTCGATCTTCTCGTGACTGTCCCACTGAACATGGGGGCGGACTTCGTGGCCAGGTCCGGTCTCGGCGACGAGTTGAACCACGTCAGGGTCGATCCCCACACATTTCTGGCGGAAGGGTGCCAAAACGTGTTTGCCCTGGGCGACGCAGCTGCGCTTCCCATATCTAAGGCCGGCTCGGTGGCCCACTTCGCCGTCGACGTCTTCGTCGAGAATTTCATGGATCACATCGCCGGCCGACCGATGTTGCTGGCGTTCGACGGGCATGCCAACTGCTTCGTCGAGTCAGGGGCAGGCAAGGCGCTGCTGATCGATTTCAACTATGAGACCGAGCCTCTGCCCGGTACCTACCCGGTTCCGGGAATAGGGCCGCTGAGCCTTCTCAAGGAGACAAGGCTCAACCACCTGGGCAAGCTCGCGTTCAGACCCATCTACTGGCACTTGCTGCTCCCGGGTCGGCGGCTTCCGGTTCCGAATGCGATGTCCATGGCCGGAAAGGAGATACCGACCGGTCAACCACCAAGAGAGGACGTGACCATATGACGGTTGCAACCATGCGAGGACGCGAGCTCCACGTCGACGCCGAGGGATTCCTCACGGACTCCACGGAGTGGGACGAGAGCCTGGCGGAGACCCTTGCCACCAACATCAGCCTCGAGCTGACCGAACGTCATTGGGCGGCCATTCGCTTCGCCCGGTCGGACTTCGCCGCAAGCGGCGAGGCCCCCACGCTCCGTCGCATGGCGACGGCCGGCGGCGTCGCCACAAAAGAGATGTTCGAACTGTTCCCCAAGAAGCCGGCAAAGAAGCTGGCCTACGTGGCCGGGCTCCCCAAGCCGGTCGGTTGCGTCTGAAGGAGGCGTTCATGACCATGACACTGGAAGCACCGGTACCGGTGTTCGACGACGAGTCGACCAATCGGAAGCTGGCAATCATCTGCTCCAAGGGCTCGCTGGACATGGCCTACCCCGGCTTGGTGCTGGCGAATGCGGCCCTGGGTGAGGGGATCGAGACACATGTCTTCTTCACCTTCTGGGGCTTCGACATGATCAACAAAGAGACCATGGCCCATCTCAAGTTCACTCCAGTCGGGAACCCGGCTACCCACATGTCGCCGATGCTCATGGGGCTGCCGGGGATGACCTCGTTCGCCACCCACATGATGAAGAAGCAGATGGAGGGGATCGACGTCCCGGGTGTCCCTGAGTTCCTGGAGATGATCACCGACGCCGGCGGCCATCTCTGGGCCTGCCGGATGTCTGCCGACATGATGCACATCAAGGAAGAGGATCTCTACGAGCGGGTCGAGGGGATCATCAGCGCGGCTGACTTCATCGAGATCTCCGAGGGCGCTCAGATCATCTTCGTTTGATCAGAGCCGCGGTTGAAGGCATTCGCCCTAGGTGGATGATTTCGTGGTTTCGATCCCGAACAAGGCCATGGTTTCGATGGCGCGTTCTTTGGGGATGATCTCGATGGCATATCCGGAATGGATCACCACGTAATCCCCGACCACTGCATCGGGAACCATGACCAGGTCGACGTCTCTCCGAGCGTTCATGACGGACACCTGAGCAGGGATTGAACTCGGCGTGGGCTCGCCGATGGCGACTACCAGTCCAGGAACCGCGACACACACTTCTAGGCACCGACTCCAATCGAAACCAGGAGCACCCCGAGGGCGTTCGCGTCGGCAGGGTCCACAGACTCGTCGACCTGAACATCCGGTGCATAGCCCCACTCCTCCAGGGCATAGTGACGGGCGCCTTCCCTCAGGGACTCGGGCCCAATGCCTGACAGCGCCCCCACCTGGAATCGAAGGCTGGTGACCTTCTGTCGCCCGGTGTCGACTTCCTTCTCGACCCTGCTCATGAGGTCACGCACGATGCCATTCTCATGCACGGTCTATCTCCGTCACCAGATCACTGACCGCCTGCTCGACCTTGGTCGACAATCCGACTCCCGGCCCCAGGCTGGAAACCTCGATCCCGTAAACAACGACCCGTTTTGGAAGCCGTCCCAAGATGCGGGCCATCTCGATGGTCTCCGTGACTCCGACCGAATGGGTGCTGGTAGCCAACAGACCGCGTGGGAGGGGCTCATCGTGAGCGTTGAACCGGTGGACGGTTCCTGGCGGTGCACCGGACCTCGCCGCGTCGACAAGGATCACCTCGTCGGCTCCTTCCCACACGTCCATGAGCTCGTACGAGCCATTGAGCGCTTGGTGGGCCTCCACGGAGACGACCCTCCGGGCAACTTCACACCCGGCTCCATCATCGCCACGGGTCGGATTGCCGACCCCAATGACCATGCGCTTCATTCCCGCTCCACCGTCAGGTCGAGAAAGTGGGTGGCACAAGAGATACAGGGGTCATAACTGCGAATCGCCTGTTCCAGCTCCCACTGCAGCTGGGCGTCCGCCAGATGAGTGCGACCCACGACGTAGGCACGTAGGTCGTCTTCGATACTGAGCTGGTTCTGAGACGTTGGAGGGACGATGTGAGCATCGGAGATCAGCCCTTCGCCGTCCACTTCATACCGGTGATACAAGGTCCCCCTTGGTGCTTCCGAGGCGCCATGGCCCACCACATCCCGCAGTTCGACCTCGATGGACGGTGAATCGGGCTTGGCATACCCGTCGATCAGACGTAAGGCCTCTTCGCAAGCGAAGGCGATCTCCACGGCTCGGACCACGATGCTGCGGAACGGGTTGTTACAGGTGGGTCCAAGTCCGACCGATTCGGAGATCTCCCTCGCGGCTGGGGTGAGCAACTCGGAATTGAGCGAGTAACGGGCCATCGGCCCTAGGTGATACGACCCTCCATCCTTGCGTCGGGCGTGGAGGGCATTGGACCACTCGACGTGACTCTCCTCGAAGTAGTCGCCCCACTCGTCGACAGCTATGTCCAGGCCACGATTTGAAACGATGCGCCCTTCGTGGATTGCGTACTCGTCGGGATGCCGAAGGGCCACGAACTCGTAGTCGCGCTCGAAGTCTGGAAAGGGGAAATCGGACACCCACCGCGTGGTTGCCAAGGCGGCTTCCAGAGCCCACTCCAGGTCGGGAACAAGGCTCTCCAACTCCTTCTTGGTTGGAACCCGGTAGAAGCCCCCAACTCGGATGTTGATCGGGTGAATCTCACGGCCCCCAACCAGGGCCATGATCTGATTGCCGATCTTCTTCAGCCGGAGACCCATCTGCACCTGCTCCGGGAAGTCGGCCCCCATTGCGATCGCGTTGTCATATCCGAGGAAGTCGGGTGCATGAAGGAAGTAGACATGGAGCGCGTGGCTCTCGATCCACTCCCCGCAATAGATGAGTCGGCGCAGCGCACGAAGCCCACCGGTCAGCCGGACTCCGGCTGCTGACTCCATGGCGTTGCAAGCGCTGGTCTGATAGGCGATCGGGCAGATGCCACAGATCCGGGCAGTGATGTCGGGGGCTTCGGAGAACTTGCGCCCGCGCAGGAAAGCCTCGAAGAAGCGCGGCGGCTCGAAGATCCTGAACTTGAGATCGAGTACTTCCTCTCCCTTCAGCTTGAGGTACATCGCCCCTTCGCCCTCCACCCGGGCCAGGTAGTCGACGGCGATCTCGCGCTCAGTGCTCATAGGCGTTGCTCGCCTCCCGGAACTCAGGGGCATAGGCGTTGAAGGTGCGCAATGCCCGAACCAGGTCGATGTCAGATACTCCGAGCCGCCCCCACCACTCCGCCAGAGAGCCGATGTTTGGGGATTGGGACGGCCCGTAACAGCCATAACAGCCCCGGTCGTAAGCGGGGCAGATGGCTCCGCAACCAGCCTGGGTGATCGGCCCCATGCATGGGATCCGCTGGGCGACCATGACGCAGTTGGTGCCGCGCAGCTTGCATTCGACACAGACGCTGTGCCGAGGGATGTTCGGCTTTCGACGATGGAGGAAGGCGTCGATCACCTCCAGCAGCTGATGCTTGGAAATGGGGCAACCGCGTAGCTCGAAGTCAACGGTGATGTGATCGGAGATCGGGGTGGACGTTGCCAACGTCTGGATGTACTGAGGTTGGGCGTAGACGATGCTCAGGAACTCGTCGACGTTTTCCCAGTTGCGCAAGGCCTGAATCCCCCCCGCAGTGGCACACGCCCCGATGGTCACCACGGTTTTCGAGATCTCCCTGACCATCTGGATTCTCTCGGCGTCGTGTGGGGTGGTGATTGAGCCTTCGACAAGCGACAGGTCATACCGCCCGTCGATCTCACCTCGAGTGGCCTCGGGGAAATAGGCGATCTCGATCGCACCTGCAACCTCGAGGAGGTGGTCCTCGGCGTCGAGGAGAGTCAGCTGGCAACCGTCGCACGAGGCGAACTTCCAAACCGCGAGTCTCGGCTTGGACGAGGTCATAGCTCAGGCACCCGGAGCCGGTCGGACACACGGGCGTAAGCGAGGACAGGCCCGTCTCGGCACATGAAGTCCGGGCCGAATTGACAATGGCCGCAGAAGCCGATGGCGCATTTCATGTTGCGCTCCACGCTCACGTAGATGCGCTCGGCCGGGACTGCCCGCACTCCCAGCTCATTGGCCACCACTTTCATCATGATCTCGGGCCCGCAAAGCATGGCCACCGTCTTCGAGGGGTCGAAGGCGATTCGGGACAGCAGGCCGGTGACCACACCCACATCGCCGAGCCAGGATTCGTCCGCTCGGTCCACGGTGACCTCAACCTCGATGTCAAAACGGCTCCTCCATGTGTGAAGCTCTTCCTCAAAGAGGAGATCACCCGGCGTGCGGGAGCCGTAGACGAGGGACACGACACCGAACCGGTCGCGACGCGCCAGGACGTCGAGGACGACCGGGCGTAGGGGGGCGAGGCCGATGCCACCTGCCACCACCACCAAGTCCATGCCTTCGGCGGCATCGACCGGCCATCCGACGCCGTACGGACCGCGAATTCCCACGCGGTCGCCGACGCCCAAGCTGACAACAGCTGCGGTCACCGCCCCAACAGAGCGGACGGTGTGAACCAAGGTCTCAGGGCGTCGAGGATCGCCGGAAATGGATATCGGCACCTCGCCCACCCCGAACACGTAGATCATCGTGAATTGCCCGGGGAGAAATGGGAGGGGCGCTCCGTCCTCTGGCTCCAACTCCAGCGTGACCGTGTCCTGGGTTTCGGATTGGTTAGAGATGACCCGAAAGGCCCGAGGCATCATTGCGTCGGTGGCATGAGGTGAAAGCCCGGAGCGGGTGGCGGCGGTCAAGGCTCAGGTGCTCCGGTAGAGGTCGAGGAGTTGGATTCTGGCGCGATGCAGGCGCCGGGCCGTCTCTTCGGCCACGACCCCGAGCACCTCGAGGGCAAGGTCTCGATTGAGTCCGCACTGACGCCGAACCTCAATGGCGTCGAACGCGACCAGGTTGGTGTCGTCGAGGGCGCGTGCCCTCCAATTCCATCGGTACGGGGGGAAGAACCAGCTCACCCCGACCAAGTCGCCCGGCCCGAGAGTCTGGATCACCATTGGTGACCGACCAGGGCTCGTCAGCTCGAGGCCGATCCTGCCGGTGACGATGATGTAGAAGGTGTCTGCTGGGCCGCCCTCTTCGAACAGGACGTCGCCGGTCGCCAGGTGAACTTCGCTGGAGACGCCCTCGAATAGGTCGACTTCGGTGTTAGTGAGCGTCTTGAGGAGCTCGCTGCTCTCACGCAATGATCGGAGGTTCATGCGACCGTCTCCAGGGAAGCGCGGATCGCGGCCACCTCTTCTGTGATGTCGATTCCAACCGGGCACCAGGTGATGCAGCGACCGCAGCCGACGCACCCTGACGAACCGAATTGGTCGAACCAGTTCGCCAGTTTGTGGGTCATCCACTGTCGGTAACGCGACTTCGTCGAATCTCGAATCGGGACACCGTGCAGGCTGGAGAAGTCCATGGTGAAACACGAATCCCAACGGCGAGACCTGGTTGCGGACGAGCCGTCGAGCGTGACCGTGTCTTCGGTCGTGGAGCAGAAACAGGTGGGGCAGACCAGGGTGCAATTGGTGCAAGCCAGACATCTGCTGGCCACCTCGTCCCAGCGGGGATGCTCGAGGTTCCCCAAGAGAAGTTCCTTGATCCCCGCGGTGTCCATCGCCCGTCCCATGCTCGAGGCGGTCTGGTCAACGATGTAGTCCACACGGGCAAGGTCAGGCTCGGTTGCCGTCCGACCGTGCATCCTCGACAGGACACTCTCGCCTGCGTTGCTTCCCGCCTCAAACACGAACTCGTGACGTTCGGCGTCGATCACTTCGGTCAGAACCAGGTCGTAGCCTGATGTGCAGCGAGGCCCGGTCTCCATGGAGACGCAGAAGCAGGTGCCCCCCGCAACCATGCAATTGACCGCGATGGTGAAGACGTCCCGGCGCGCCGTCTCATAAGTGCGATCTACCGACTCACCGCCCAGAAAGACCCGGTCCTGAATCGAGATCGCGGCCAGCTCACAGGCCCGGACGCCGAGAAAGGCATACCGGACCTCAGGGATCTCTTTCTGGACGAACTCCAACGAATCATCGGTCCTCGTGATCTGCATAAGGGTCACTCTCGGTGGGAAGAGGTACTTCTTCCACGAGTGCTGGCCTACTGCGTACCCAAAGAGCGCCTCGTCATCTCGGCGGACCAGTCGGTATGTCGCACCGTCTTGTTCGTCGGTCCACCCGACTGGCAGGTCGTCGACTCCGTCGAGCTCGTCGTAGACGATGGCGTCGTTCTGAACTGTGGGCCCCATGATCTTGAAGCCGTCGGACGTCAAGACCTCGAAGAGAATGCCGATGTCGGATCGATCGACGACGGCTTGCCTCATGGCGGCTCCATCAACGAGACAGTACCTACGTGGGTGGCAAGCTGCCCTTCGTCAGGTCCACCTGCGACGGGTTCTGATCATCGGTATGGTCCGGGACCGTGAAATACGACACGAAAACCACGCGATTGCAGAGTCGGCAGGTCGGTGTTCTCCTCGCGGCCGCAACCGCGGTGATCAGCGGTGTCGCCATCTTCGCGAATGGCTACGGGGTGCGTGCCTGGAGCGAGATCTCAGATCCGACGACCTACACGACGCTGAAGAACATCGTTGCTGCCCTGATCCTGGTGATAGCGGCGACTGTGGCCAGGTGGAGAACTCCCAATCGAGTCGAGGCGTCTGCAATCAGAGAACATTGGCTTGGTCTGTTGGTGATCGCCATCGTCGGAGGCAGCGTTTCGTTCGTCCTGTTCTTCGAAGGTCTGGCGAGGGCCACCTCAAGTGATGCCGCTTTCATACACAAGACCCTGGTGGTATGGGTCGCGGTTCTAGCCGTCTACTTCCTCCACGAGAAGGTCGGCCCTCTTCACATCGCCGCCATCGCCCTTCTGGTGTGGGGCCAGGTGGCTTTGGCCGGGGGGGTGGATGGCATCCATTTTGGAGCGGGCGAATGGATGATCCTGGCCGCCACCCTTCTCTGGTCGATCGAGACGGTCATCGCGAAACGTGTGCTCGCCTCCGTGCCCTCACTCACACTTGGCGTCGCACGCATGGCAGGCGGAGCCGTGGTTCTCGTCCTCTATGGCTTGGGACGAGGCGCCTTTTCCGGGCTGACGGGTGTCACCGCGTCGCATGTCGGGTGGATCCTGATCACCGGCTTGACTCTCTCCTGCTACGTCGCCACCTGGTTCGCTGCCCTGGCTCGAGCACAAGCCGTGGACGTGACCGCCGTACTCGTTGGAGGTGCGATCATCACCGCGCTCCTCGAACTAGGCGTCCGGGGAGTCGAGCTTCCTCCGTCGCTCGGGCTTGTGCTGGTGTTCGCGGGGACGGCTTCGGCAGTAGTTGCGGGATGGCGTCGTCCCGCCGTGGCCCGATGAATTCGATGGAGGGGCCCTCGCTCTTTTGCAGGTTCGCCTTTCCCCCAAACTCCTTGGGGTACTGCGGCCCGTCAGACACCGGTCTCCTTGCGGAGCTCATGCTCGGCGGGAAGAGCGCGATGCAGGAAGTCACTCATGTCATCCCTGGCTTCGCCGGAGCCTGGCCATACCTTCAGCTCATAGCGGCGTGCACCGATCGAGACCCGCTGGACGAGAGCGTGGTCGAGGCCTATTGGTTGGGTGGCCCTCTATTGGAGAAGGTCGATCTGCTCACCATGGGCAACTCGGTTGATGACCGCTTCCGGGAACGCGCAGGCTGGGACTGGCGGATTGTCTCCGAAGCTCTCAACTCAGGAGGTCGTCCCACCCACTCCTTCCACGTCTTCTGCATCTATCCGTGGGTTGGTCTGCTTCGATCGGGAATCGTCGATCAGGCGCTCGATGTGCTCGATCGTTGCCGGATCCGTTGGGGCGAAGTCGTCGGCCGCGCTGGTGACCGGCTGTTGGTTGACTCGCAACCACTGTCCTGGGACGGGGAGCGACTTGCCCTCGCTCCCGGTCGCGTCGAATCCGTGGCCGCGCCAATCGACGATGGCCAAATCGACACCGGTGACCTCGTTGCGATGCATTGGGACTATGTCTGCCAGAGGATCACACCCAGCCAGCACCGATACTTGAAGGGGTACCACGACCTTCACTTGTCGATTGTCAATCGATCGCAGTCGGAGCTTGCTGCTCGGATCGAGCGCTGAGCTGATCAGTCGACTTCGGGTGGGCGTCGCTTCTGCTTGACCTCGCTTCGGGCCTTCTTGCTCTCCAGCCTTCGTTCCTTGGCAGCCCTGGACGGCTTTGTCTTCTTGCGAGGCTTGGCCTCGACGAGGGCAGCTTCGAGCTTCGTGATGAGTCGGTCTCTCGCGACTTCCCGGTTGCGCCACTGGGAGCGAGTGTCCGCCGCGGTCACCTCGACCCACGAACCGAGACGCCGCTTCAGGGTCTGCCGGATGTCCTCAGGAAGCGACGAATCGTCGACGTTGAACCGCAAGGAAACCGCAGTCTCGTTCTTGTTGGCATGCTGACCACCGGGCCCCCCCGGGGTGTCGAAGCGCTCCTCGAGCTCAGACTCGGGGATCAGCCATCCACCGACGGTGATCCCCTCGCCAGTCACATCTCGTCGTAGTACTCGGTGCCGAGGTGGGTGATGAGGTCTTCACCCATCATGTGGCGCAGGTTGTTCTTCAGCTTGGTGTGCTGGATGAACAGGTCGTTCTCGGCATACAGGCCCTGCCCATGCTGGGGGCTCTTGAAATAGAACGAGAGCCACTCCTGGACACCGCTGCGGTCGGCTCGAGCCGCGAGATCCATGAACAGGGCGAGGTCGAGGACGATCGGCGCGGCCAGGATCGAGTCCTTGCACAAGAAGTCGATCTTGATCTGCATCGGGTAGCCCAGCCACCCGAAGATGTCGATGCTGTCCCAACCCTCCTTGTCGTCCCCCTTTGGCGGGTAGTAGTTGATCCGTACCTTGTGATAGAGGTCGCCGTACAGCTCCGGGTAGACCTCGGGCTGCAGGATCTGCTCGAGGACTCCCAGTTTGGAGACCTCTTTGGATCTGAAGCTCTCCGGGTCGTCGAGAACTTCGCCGTCCCGGTTGCCGAGGATGTTGGTCGAGAACCATCCCTTGATCCCCAACATCCTGGCCTTGAGCCCGGGAGCCACAATGGTCTTCATCAGGGTCTGCCCGGTCTTGAAGTCCTTGCCCGCGATCGGCAGACCTTCCTCGGCGGCGAGCTGGACCATTGCCGGAACGTCCACCGTCAGGTTGGGGGCGCCGTTGGCAAAGGGCACGCCCATCTTCAAGGCCGCGTAGGCGTAGATCTGCGACGGAGAGATCGTGGGGTCACTCTCCTTGAGTCCTTTGACGAAAGCATCGAGGTCGAGATGGGCCTCGGACAGGTCGCGGTAGGCCTCGGTCGAGCCACACCACACCATCACCAGGCGCTCGACCATCTTCTCGGAGCGGAAGCGGTCGATGTCCTCCATGAGCCTCTCGGCGAGGTCCATGTAGTTGGTTCCTTCCTTGACCTGGTCGACTCCGTCGAGATTCTTGACCCAGTTCTCCGAGAACACTGCCGAGTAGGGCTTGACCGATCGCAGCTCATCACCGATGCCCTCGATATGACGGGGGTCGAGGACGCCCGCCTTCATGGCTGATGTGTAGGCGTCGTCGGAGTAGGGATCCCATCCTCCGAACTCCAGGTCGTCGAGGCCGGCCAGTGGGACGAAATCCTTGATCAGCGGATTGCGCTGCTCGGTTCGCTTGCCGAGCCGGATGTGGGACATCTGAGTCAGCGATCCGAATGGTGTCGCATCGCCCTTGCGTGCCGCCAGCACGCCGGCGATGAATGTGGTCGAGACCGCTCCCATCCCGGGGGTGAGGACGCCGAGCTTGCCGGTGGCGGGCGCGATCTGAGTTTTGTCTGTCATCGATCCTCCTGACCCGGAACGATAGAAGAGCCGGTTGGGTCAGCGGAACCCGGGTCTAGTCTCCGCCCGTGGATCTAGCCCCCGATTCGCTAGGCCCGACCGTCGACGTCGCGCTTCTCGCGGACGCGGTCCAGGCGGTGAGAGGCAAGCTGTTCGTGTTGGGGGGCGGCTGGGACACGCTTTGGGTCCGCTCGTTCCCGGCCCGTCATCCCAGCCTTGCGATCGGTCTTCGACTCCGGGTCCCCTCATCCTGGGGCGAGGATTCGTTGAAGGTATCCGTTGAGCTTCAGGACGCGGACGGGGCCTCGATGCTGCCGCAACCACTCGCCCACGTAGTCACACTCCCGGGTCACAACCAACCCTCAGCCACCACAGATTTCGGCCTGATCCGCTCGTTCACCTTCAACAACCTGCTGTTCCGAAAAGAAGGCTCCTACTCGTTCGTCATCTCTGTCGACGACGAGCCCGTGTCTCGACTCCGCTTTGCGGTTCGGGCTCGAGTCGAGGCGGGCGAGACCGCTTCTTGACACGAACCGGTGTTTGCATAGCGCGAGCACCTTCGTAGCCTGCCCACCTCGCACGGGACAACACCTACGTCCCCGAATCTTCCCCTATCCACGGAGGTCCTTCTGCTTTCGCTGCAACACGCTCTGTCGCGCATCGTCGGCGTTCTCATGGTCGCCACGTTCGCGCTCACGGCGCTCATCCCTCCTTCCCCCGCCGCCGCGGCAGACGGCCCCCCGTTTCAGATCAGGTTCCCCCAGGAGACCCAGCCGACCAACTTTTCCTCGACCTTTGGCGACCGGCGCTCGGGCGGGCGCCGGCATCATGGTGTGGACCTGATGGCTCCCAAGATGACTCAGGTGTACGCCGCGGCTGACGGCTACGTGTCGAGGATCGAGACTTCCTCGCTGGCCGGCCGCTATCTGGAGCTCACCCACGTCGCCGGGTGGACCACCAAGTACGTGCACCTCAACAACGACACGCCGGGTACCGATGATGGCGACGCCGACTGGTCTTTGACACTGGCACCCGGGATCGCCATTGGCGCCTGGGTCGAGGCCGGGCAGCTGATCGCGTGGGTTGGCGACTCCGGCAATGCAGAGTGGACCGGCTCCCATACCCATTTCGAGCTCGCCCTCGACGGCCACCCAATCGACCCGTATCCCTTCTTGAAGCTGGCATGGGCCCGGGATCAGAGCCGATTTCAAGCCGATGTCTGGGATCTCGGGCATCCCCTGGATGTCTATCGAGTGCTCTGAGCCTGATCAGTTGATCGCGCGGGCGTCATCGAGCTGCGCAACCCGGCGCGCCAGGTCGGAATCGGCAGGGGAGACCGTCGCCACCTCCGACACGTCGACTTCGGGTGCGGCGCCGTCATAGACCCAAATCACCCGATTGACCTGTGCGTTGCTGACAGCACGGGCCCAGGCCTCGAGGACATCGGCCTCGCTCCGCGCAAAGGATCGCTCACGATCGTCCCGGGCTGCTTCGGTGACGAGGACGGCGGTGAAGCAGTGCAGGGCGGCGGCCTCGATGTGGCTGTCGTCGGAAACGTCACCCAACGCCACCTTGACCCCGCGCCGCTTTAGATCGCTCGCAACCTCCGGATCAGAGACGAAGGCCCGGACTTCACGCCCCGGGTTGGCCAACTCGTTGCTTATGGCGAGCCCGGCCCCGGTGTCGGCGCCGATGACGATCACAGGCATGGGCCGAACCTAACGCGTCCGGAACAAGGTCCGACCGGCGGATGTTCATCAAAGCAATGGATGGCACGGGCTTTCATCCAGCCCCACCGTTCCGGTACAATCGCACTATCGGGATAGTGGAAATTATTTCAGCCCACAGGAATTGGTGATTACCGAAATGGCAACTGTCGACCTCGATCTGGGTTCGTACCGCCTCGGCTGGCACGACGACGTCGAGTACGCCTTCACGCCGCGCAAGGGCCTCGACGAGGGCGTGATCCGCGAGATCTCGGCGCTCAAAGGTGAGCCCGAGTGGATGCTCGCGTTCCGGCTCAAGGCCTATGACCGATTCCTGAAGAAGCCGATACCGCAATGGGGCGGCGGTGGCCTGCTCAACACGATCGACTTCGACGACATCTACTACTACATCAAGCCGGCGGGCGAGCAGCAGAAGGATTGGGACATGGTCCCCGAGGGGATCAAGGCCACCTACGAGAAGCTGGGGATCCCGCAGGCGGAGCGCAAGTACCTGGCCGGGGTCACCGCGCAGTACGAAAGCGAAGTGGTGTACCACCGCAACCGTGAGGACTTGGAGAAGCTCGGAGTCCTGTTCACGGACATGGACACCGCACTCCGCGAGTACCCCGACATCGTGAAGAAGTATTTCGGCACGATCATCCCTCCCAACGACAACAAGTTCGCCGCGCTCAACTCGGCGGTGTGGTCCGGTGGGTCGTTTATCTACGTGCCGCCAGGGGTTCACGTCGACCAGCCGCTTCAGGCCTACTTCCGGATCAATTCCGAGAACATGGGTCAGTTCGAACGGACCCTGATCATCGTCGACGAGGGCGCCTACGTGCACTACGTCGAGGGCTGCTCGGCGCCCGTTTACACGACTGACTCCCTACACGCCGCTGTGGTCGAGATCATCGTCAAGGAGGGCGCCCGCTGCCGGTACACGACCATTCAGAACTGGTCGAACAACGTCTTCAATCTGGTGACCAAGCGTGCCGTCGCCTACCGCAACGCCACGATGGAGTGGGTTGACGGGAACCTCGGGAGCCGCCTCACGATGAAGTACCCAGCTGTCTGGTTGATGGAGCCCGGAGCCCACGGCGAAGTGCTCTCGATCGCATTCGCCGGAGAGGGCCAGCACCAGGACGCCGGAGCCAAGATGGTTCATGTGGCCCCCGACACCACTTCTACGATCGTCTCCAAGTCGATCGCCAAGGGCGGCGGTCGGTCCGGGCTATCGGGGATTGGTGCGGGTCGAGCCCGGCGCCGAGAACGCAAAGAGCTTCGTCCGCTGCGACGCCTTGATTCTGGACGAGAACAGCCGCTCAGACACCTACCCGTACATGGAGATCGAAGAGAACGACGCTGAGATCGGGCACGAGGCAACCGTGTCCAAAGTCGGTGAAGAGCAACTGTTCTACTTGATGAGCCGGGGTCTCACCGAGGACCAGGCCACTTCGATGATCGTTGCCGGCTTCATCGAGCCCATCGTCAAGGAACTGCCGATGGAGTACGCGGTCGAGATGAACCGCCTCATCGAGCTCAATATGGCGGAGGCGGGCGCCGTCGGTTAGGCGGTGGCCGCCGACGGGTGGGTTGGCGGGAGAGTTATCACAGGCGGGCGCCGTCGGTTAGAGCCGCCGAAATCGCTCAGTTGTTACTGCGGCCGACCACGTAGCCGAGGACGAGGCCTCCGACGGCCCCCCACACCACTGAGAAGTCGTTGCCGACCGTGTAGACCCCGGGAGCTCCACCCATCCGCATCACGGTGGAAAAGGAAATTCCGCCGATGACCCCCATCAACACGGTTCCGAACAGATTGTCGGCACTGGCTATGAGGCCGCCGATGAGCCCGGCGACACCTCCAACTGCGCCGATGATTGCAAGAGCCTGCCACGTGGACGCTTCCAGGAACATGAGATCAGACTAGACAGCGTTGCCTCACCGGTCGATGAGTGTTTCGAGAGTCAGATCGAGATGACCTTTTCTTCCAAAACTGCGGTCATCGGGAACTGCACCGAGCGTCCGGCCAGGCTGAAAGGCTCGGTCAGCAAGAGCACGATGGTGGAGGGCCCTCTGCACACGACATGACCCGTGTATGTATGGAACCCGCTCTGATCTTGTGTGATGAATGTGACAACCATCTCTCGTGCTTTCTTATGACTTCGACCAGGTGAATCGGCATTTGGTTGCAAAATCCGTAGGGCCGTTGGGCCTGTTTTGCAGTCGGTGCCCCCATGGGTGTTTATCCGATCCTTATCCGGTACGGCATAGTTTCATTGCCAAGTGCGCCTACTAGTAGTCGAGGATGAACCGGATCTGGCCAACGCGATCGCAAGGGGCCTGCGGCGCGACGGTCATGCCGTGGACGTCGCGCTCACCGCTGGTGACGCCGACTTCAAGGTCCGGACGTCCGGCTACGACCTGATCTGCCTCGACTGGAATCTCCCTGACGGTTCCGGGCTTGCCCTCTGCTCGGCGTTGGTTTCGGGAGAAGTGCCCACATTCGAGGCCGATCGGCCCCGAATCCTGATGCTCACAGCCAGGGACGCCGTCGAGGACCGGGTGGCCGGTTTGGACTCGGGTGCCGACGACTATCTGGTGAAGCCGTTTGCGTTTGCCGAGCTCTCGGCGCGGGTGCGCGCCTTGTTGCGGCGCGACGACACGGTCGATCCGGTGATCGAGGTAGGCGGCCTTCGTCTCGACCCGGCGCGGTTCGAGGCGACTCGCGACGGGCGGTCCCTGGAGCTCACCGCGAAGGAGTTCTCCCTCCTTCACTACTTCATGGCGCATCCCGGCTCGGTATTGAGTCAGGAGCACCTCCTCGAGCACGTCTGGGACGAGATGGCTGACCCGATGACCAATGTGGTTCGGGTCACCCTGAGCAACCTACGGAAGAAGCTCGGTTCACCCCAACCAATAACCACGGTTCCGGGGCGGGGATATCGCCTGGAGGAATCTTGACGATCTGGCGCTCGATTCGATTCCGGCTCTCGGTTCAATACTCGGCCGTCGTCTTCGGGCTCGGTGGCGCTCTTCTCGGCCTGGTCTATCTCGCCCTTCGCAAGATGCTCCATGCTCAAACCATCACTCAATACGTGGTGCGGGGAGAGCCCGTCGTGGTCAATGGGGTGCAGGTAGACGTGATGCCGAGACTCGAGGCTTGGGAATTGCGCACCCTCGAATCCCTTTTCAACGAGCTCGTCCTCAACCAACTCGCTCGATACACCATTCTGTCCCTGATCGTCCTGTTCCTGTTGAGCCTGGTGGTGGGGTGGATCATGTCGGGACGAGTTCTCAGGCCGGTTCAGGAGATCACCGAAGTCGCGTCTGACATTCAGGCCACGGATCTCAGTCGTCGCATCGGCCTCCAGGGCCCGGACGACGAGCTCACGCGTCTCGCCGCAACCTTCGACGGCATGCTGGAGAGGCTCGACCGGGCGTTCTCGAGTCAACGGAGGTTTCTGGCCGACACCAGCCATGACCTGCGCACCCCGCTTGCCGTGATCCGGGCCAATGTCGAAGTCGTTGCCGATGACGAAGACGCCAGCATCGATGACTGGAAAGAAGTCGGAGGAGTCGTCCGCCGGAATGTGGAGAAGATGTCGGAGATGATCGAAGGCCTCTTGGCGACCGCTCGCCTCCAGACCGGGCGTGCCCAGGCGGTCACCCTCGACCTCGCTCAACTGGTCACTGCCAAGGCCACGGAATTCGAAAATGTTGCGGGAGAGGTCGGCGTCTCGATCGAGCTGGCGGTCACGCCAGCAGTGATCGAGGGCGTCGAGGTTCCCCTCGATCGAGCCTTTTCGAATCTGCTCGACAACGCGCTTGGCGTATCGAAGCCGGGAGACTCGATTCGAGTCGGCGCCGGGGTCGTTTCGGATTGGGCGTGGATGGGCGTCGAGGACCAGGGCCCGGGCATGCCTGAGAGCGCGGAGTCCGGCCGCACCGGTCTCGGGCTTTCGATCGTCACCCAAATTGCCGAAGCTCATGGAGGTGAGCTCGCTTCCTACCCGGCTTCGAGTCGACCCGGCACCACGATGATCGTTTGGCTTCCCCTGGCGTCGGCCACCACACCACATCCCGACGCCTCACCTTTAGCCGAGGTTTAAAGCTCGTTTACCGGTCGTTTAGGAGGGTCCCAATAGCGTGACCTCCTAGGAGGTCCCCGTACAGAGATGATTGACCAAGAAACCACCCAGGAAATGGCCGGCCCGAGCGACGTCGTAGAACCGGCGCTCGCATCGGAACCGGTGCCACCGACCGCCACTCCGCCCGTGATTCCTGCGAAGTCGGCGCGGCGTCGCATTTGGCCCTACGTGTTGAGCGCCCTGCTCCTCGTGATCGCCTCATCGGGAATCACCTATCTGGCTGTCACCGACTCGACGCCCGACAACAGCGTGACCACCGGAACCACTGGTGAGGACTCCGCAACGTCCCGGCGAGAACCCTGCCGTCGTGATCCCGGCCGATGAGCCGATCGCCAATGCAGCGGCGATCATCCTCCCTTCCGTCGTGCAGATTCAGACCGAAAGCGGGGTCGGCTCGGGGGTCATCTATGACGCCGATGGCCTGATCCTCACCGCGGCGCACGTCGTCAGCGGAGAGCAGACGGTCACAGTTCGCCTCAATGACGGCGAGGAGATGCAGGGAACCGTCCTCGGTGGGACCTCCGGTGCCGATGTCGCCGTGGTCAAGGTGGATCGGACCGGCCTTCCCGCCGCCAAGCTGGCCCTCGACTCGGATGCGGTGGTCGGGCAGATGGCGATTGCCGTCGGCAGCCCGTGGGGCCTGCAGGGCACCGTCACCTCGGGGATCATCTCGGCGGTCAACCAGTCGATCCCCTCAGGTGGCACGGCCCGCTCCGTGCTCCAGACCGACGCTGCGATCAACCCGGGGAACTCCGGTGGGCCGCTCGTCGACCGTGAAGGTCAGGTTCTGGGGATCAATGTCTCGATCTTCAGCATCTCCGGTGCCAACGACGGAGTTGGTTTCGCGGTGCCGATCTCAGTTGCCAACGACATCGCCGAGCAAGTTGTGGCCGGCGACTCCATCGAGACCGCCTTCCTCGGAGTGAGTGTCGGCAACGTCGAGTCCGGCCAAGCCGGAGCCCTGATTGCCGAGGTCACCCCCGGGAGCGCCGCCGACGAGGCAGGCATCCAGGTCAACGATCTGGTGATCTCCATCGACGGGGTCCAGGTTCAGGGTGGCTCTGACCTGGCGGCTCAGGTGCAGACCCATCGTCCGGGGACCACGGTCGACGTGGTTGTGGTTCGCAACGGTGAGGAGCATACGTTCAGTGTGACCCTCGACCAGAGGCCCGACGACCTCGGTTAAGTCTTTCCTTCACTGCAATCAGGGAATGCGGGCCCGGCTACCATTGCCGGGCCCGCTTCCTTTTGGGGCGGGCGCCCGGAGGACAGCGAAGCCGGTTTGATCCCGGTGCTGTCCCGCAACTGTGAAGCCCCCGCAAGGGGGACGAGCCAGGTCGCCTGAACCTCCGGGGCACGTAATAAGTCTCGGATGAAGACGATTCGTGGGCTCAGGGAAGCCACCGGCCTCTTCATCCTCCGAACGGAGGATGTTTTCATATGCGAAGGACTGCGCTGTTGGTAGCGCTTGTAGTGGCGGTGGGAGCCTGCAGCACCGCCGGAAGTGGTGACACGACCACAAGCCAGGCATCTGCGACCACGGTGGTCGAGACGACAACGACCCTGAACACCACGACGACACAGTCGGACGGTTTTCCGGTTTCGGTCACCGACGGAAACGGTGAGGTGACCATCGAGAGTGAGCCGCAAAGCATCGTCTCGCTGTCCTCGACGGCGACCGAGATGTTGTATGCGATCGATGCCGGGGACCAGGTGGTGGCGGTAGACGAATTCTCGGTCTATCCCGAGGAGGCGCCGATCACTGATTTGTCCGGCTTCACTCCGGACCTGGAGGCGATCCTCGAGTACGAGCCCGACCTGGTCGTCATCTCCTACGACCCTGGCGAACTGGTGTCAGGCCTCTCCGCGGTCGGAGTCCCCACCCTGCTCCTGTCGACGGCAGGGAGTCTCGATGACTCCTATGCCCAGATCGAGACCCTCGGTGCGGCCACCGGACATGTAGGGGAGGCTGCCGAGGTGGTGAGCCAGATGCAGATCGACATCGACGGCATCCTCGCGGCGACCACTGTTCCTCCCGGGCTCAGCTTCTATCACGAGGTGGACAACACTCTCTACTCGGCGTCGTCAGCCAGCTTCATCGGCCAGGTCTATGCGCTGCTCGGGATGGAGAACATTGCCGACGAGGCCGATCCCGACGGGCTCGGCTTTCCCCAACTCGCCTCGGAATATGTGGTCTCGGCGGATCCCGATCTGATCTTCCTCGCCGATTCGAGCATGGGAGTCACCCCGGAGAGCCTTGCCGACCGTCCCGGATGGGCGGAGATGACCGCGGTGCAGGGTGGCGCGATCACGGTCCTCGACGAGTATCTGGCTTCGAACTGGGGGCCACGGGTCGTCGAATTGCTGCAATCGATTGCTGACGCGGTGACGGAGATGGTCCCCGCAGGGTGAGCCAAGACACGACAGTTTCCGCCACCCGCCCGCCTCGAATCGGGCGTGCCCGATGGCTGGCGGCGATCGCGGTCCTTGTCGTTGTCGGAATGGCCGGGATCCTGGTGGGATCGGTGGCGCTCGATCCCACCAGTGTCCTCAAGGCGCTGGCCGACCGGCTCCCCTTTGTGAGCGTCGCCAGTGGTCTGACCGAAGTCCAGGAGCGGGTTCTTTTCGAGATCCGTCTGCCGAGGGTGGTGATGGGCGGCATCGTCGGCTCGGTGCTGGCGCTGGCCGGGGCCGGTTATCAAGGGGTGTTCCGCAACCCATTGGCCGATCCCTATCTCCTTGGGGTGGCCGCAGGGGCCGGGCTCGGGGCAACCTTCATAATCGGTGCCGGCGGAGCATCGGCCCTGATACCACCGTTCGCCTTTGTCGGTGGCCTGGTGGCGGTGTTGGCGACCTACGCGGTTGGCCGCACTGCCGGCGGGCGAACGATCACCTCGCTGATCCTGGCCGGGGTTGCAGTCGCCGCCTTCGCCACTGCGATCCAGACTTTTCTGCTTCAGCGCAACTACGAGACCCTGCGCGAGGTCTACTCGTGGATCCTGGGCCGGCTGGTGACCGTGGGGTGGGGCGAGGTCCTGACCCTTCTCCCATATGCCCTGGTTGCCGGGGTGGTGCTCGTTCTCTACCGGCGCCTCCTCGACGTGCTCGCCCTCGGGGATGAGGAGGCGTCGGGGCTCGGAGTCGACGTGGTGAAAGTTCGGCGGGTGGTGGTGCTGGCCGCGACTTTGGCCACCGCGGCCGCGGTCTCCGTCAGCGGGCTGATCGGGTTCGTCGGGATCATCGTCCCCCACACCGTGCGGCTGCTGACCGGTTGGAGCTATCGACTGATCATTCCCCTCTCGATTCTCTACGGGGCATCGTTCCTGATCCTCGCTGATCTCGTCGCACGGACGGCACTGGCTCCGGCGGAATTGCCAATCGGTGTCGTCACTGCGTTTCTGGGCGCCCCGTTCTTCATCGTGGTCCTTCGCAGCGTTCGAGGCAGCCAGTGATTGCCTGGCACGAGGTGGCGGTCGCCTTTGGCGGGCCCCCCGTGGTGGGCCCTCTCTCGCTCACGGTGGTCGATGGGGAGTGGCTGGCGTTGATCGGGCCCAACGGCGCCGGCAAGTCGACCCTGCTCAAGGCCGCGGTGGGAATCGTCGAGCACAGCGGATCGGTCCAATTCGGTGGGCGGGCTTCCCGGGCGGGCCTGGACGTCGCCTGGATGCCGCAACGGCCCTACCTGCCGGATGAGATGTCGGTGACCGACTACGTGCTGCTGGGCCGGACTCCACACCTCAGTCGATTCGGCACCGAGCGAGACTCCGATCTCGACTCGGTGTGGCGCTCCATTCAGCGGCTGGAGCTGGAGGGGCTCGCAGATCGCGCTCTGGCGACCTTGTCCGGGGGAGAGGCGCAACGGGCGGTCCTGGCTCGGGCGATCGCCCAGGAGGCGCCGGTGTTGCTTCTGGACGAGCCGACTTCCAATCTCGACATCGGGCACTCGTTGGATGTCCTCGAGATCGTCGACGACCTGCGGCTGAGCGATGGACTGACGGTGGTCACCGCCCTCCACGACCTCACCCTGGCCGGGCGGTTCGCAGGGCGGGTCGTGATGCTTGCAGCCGGGATGGTCGTCGCCGACGGGTCCCCGGATGAGGTGCTGAACGAGGGTCTGCTACAGGCTCACTACGGTGCCGGTATTCGGGTGGTCGACAATGGAGAAGGCCCGACTGTGATACCGACCAGGAACCGGCGTGTCTGATCCGACGAAGCCCCCCAGCGAGCCACCCCCTGCCGCCACGGTGCGCGAGCCGTCCCTGGTTCTGGTCAACACCGGTGAGGGCAAAGGGAAGTCCACTGCGGCCTTCGGCACCGCGATCCGGGCCGTGGCTCGCGGTTGGAGAGTTGGAGTCATCCAATTCCTCAAATCGGGTGACTGGCACGTCGGCGAGGAAACGGTCGGCAGGCAGCTCGGGATCGATTGGTGGGCGCTCGGCGACGGCTTCACCTGGGACTCCGAAGACATCGAAGAGTCGGAGGCGATTGCTCGTGAAGCGTGGTCAGTCGCCAAGGAGAAGATCGAGTCTGGCGAATACGACCTCGTGGTCCTCGACGAGATCACCTATCCGATCAACTGGGGCTGGATCAAGCTGGACGATGTCCTCGAGGTGATCGCGGTCCGGCCGGAGAACGTGAATCTGATCCTCACCGGACGCGACGCTCCCGGCGAGCTCATCGAGGTGGCGGACACGGTGACCGACATGGTCAAGGTGAAGCACGCCTTCGACCGTGGGGTCATGGCGCGGCGCGGGATCGACTTCTAACTCAGCTCGGTCACACCGGAAGCCGGAAACGCAAGCTCCAGAGCTTGGTCCACGGTCAGAGCCTCGCCCTCCATGGTGGCGCGGGCGAACCCAGTAGCCAGCGCTTCCCGCACCGCCGCCACTCTCGACGAGTAGTCGGGCTCGTCCGGGGGCGGCCAAGTCCGAACCTGGCCTTCGCTGACCATCCATTCGGCAAGCCCGAACAAGCGAGCTGCGGCATCGTTGTCACCGAGCGTTTGAGCGGAGACCGCCAGGCCCGCAACCGCGATCGCGGCGCCTCGCTTGTCTCCGGCGGCATCGGCCAATTTCAGGCTCTCGGCCAGAGCCGTCTTCGACCTCTCGAACTGTCCATGGCGAAAAGCGGTCTTGCCGACGTGATACAGGTACTCGGCGAGCGCGGCGCGGGCTCCCGCTTGGCCCTCGATCCGCACGGCTCGACCCCTATTCGTCTCGACAATCTCCCGAAGTTCGGCCGTCGAGGGATTGCCCTGGATCATCGTCTTCAACTCGAAGAGGTTGTTGGACGCTTCCTCGGAGAGGCTGAATCCTTCGAGCACCGACCGATACAGGTCGAGAGCGTGGTCATGGTCGCCCGCCAACCACGCCATTGCCCCCAAGCCGGCGTCGGCGTGCGCGAGGCCAAGCGTGTCGCCTGCCTTCAAGAGAAGGCTTCGCCCCGAGCTGTAGCGGTCCTCGGCCTCGCTGTATCTGCCCTCGTCCCGTGCCAGGGCGCCGAGGCGAAGCAGCGACCACCCGATGTCCAGGGTGCCCATGCGGTCTAAGAAGACTTGGTGACTCTCCAACATGTCACGACGCGCCGCGACGAGATCTCCCCGAAGCCGGGCCATCGTCCCCTTCACGGCGAGGGACCACGCCACGCCCCATGCCACGTCGTGGGTGCGGCTCAGCTCCAGGGCTTCGGTGATGAGTCGCTCCGCCTCGTCGAGGTCATCCTCAAACCAGGCAAGGACCCCGAGCAGATACACCTGTCGGGCTTCACCCGGGCCATTGCCCATTCGTCGATAGATCTCGAGGCCTTCGGCCAAGGCGGCATTGGCTCGTTCGAAGTCGAGGCGCCTGATCGCCAACAATCCGGCCCCGTTGAGGGCTCTTGCCACGACGCGATCCGAGGCGCCTTCCCGTTTGGTGAGGGTCCGCTCGATCCACTCGGTGCCTTCGAAGACCTCGCGTTTGATGACCCAAAACCAGCGCAGGGCTCCGGCGAGGGCGATTGCGCTCTCGTAGTCACCAGACCTGAACAGCCAATCCAGGGCGTTGCGAAGGTTGTAGTGCTCTAGTTCCAGTCGATCGGCGGCATCGGTTTGCTCGTTACCGAGAAGCTGCATGTCTGCTTCCTCGGCGAGGTCAGTGAAGAAGCGAGCGTGCCGGTCGAGCAACTCATCGTTGCGACCCTCGGCGTCGAGCCGCATCTTGGCGTAGTGGGAGATCGGCTCGAGCATTCGATAGCGCTGGTTCTCGGCACCAACAGCCATGACCAGGGATGTCTCCACCAGCCTTCCGAGAAGATTGAGGACGAGACTCCGGTCCACCAGATCGCCCGAACAGATCTGTTCCGTTGCTTCCAGCGTGAAACCGCCCGAGAAGATCGACAATCGCTTGAAGAGCAGTCGCTCTGCTCCTGAGAGAAAGTCGTAACTCCAGTCCAGGGTGGTCTCCAACGTCTGTTGGTGCGGGGGCATGTCACGCAGCGTCCCCGAGAGAAGGGCGAACTGCTGGTCGAGGCGCTGGACCAGCTGGGCAACTGACAGCACCTTGAGACGCGCTGCCGCCAATTCGATGGCGAGGGGGATGCCGTCGAGTCGGCGGCACACCTCGGCGACGAAGCTCGCGTTCTGACTGTCGAGGACGAAACCGGGGGACACCAGGCGGGCTCTTTCCACGAAGAGGGCAACCGAGTCGAAGGTCGCAATCTCCGCTACCGGCAAGGCGCCAGACCTCGGTATGGGCAGCGGCCCGACGTGCACCAGGTGCTCTTCTCTGATGGAGAGGAGCTCTCGGCTGGTGGCGAGGATCTTGAGCTCAGTGGTGGTGCCGAGCAGAAAGTCGGACAGCTTGGCGACGGCATCGATCAGGTGCTCACACCCATCGAGAATCAGCAGCGCCCGCGCCTTGCCCAATCGGGAGGCGAGGGTGTCGATCAAGGGCTGGTGCGGGCTCTCGGTGATATGCAACGCTCGGGCGACGCTGGCGGCCAGCAGCGTTTCGTCAGCCACCCTGGAGACCTCGACGAACCACACGCCGTCGGCGAATGACTCTGCGAGATCGGCTGAGACCTTCAGAGCCAAACTCGTCTTGCCGACGCCTCCAGGCCCGGTGATGGTGACGAGGCGACTCCGCTCCAGGGCATCGGCGACCGCAAGCTGTTCATCTATGCGGCCTATCAGTTGGAGGTCGCGTCGCGGAAGATTGCCCCTCGCACCGGAGACGGTGCGTAGTGCGGCGAATTCGGACTGGAGCCCCTCGATGATTAGTTGGTAGAGGTGCTCCTCATTGGTCAGGTCTCTGAGCCGATGGTTGCCCAGGTTTTCGATCCTGACCCCTGCCGGCAGGGAGTATTCGGTGAGTCGGGTCGTGGTCTCCGAGAGCAGGATCTGACCTCCGTGGCCACTGTCACTGATCCGAGCCGCACGGTGGACGTCGATGCCCACATAGTCGGATCCCCCGAGTCGGCCCTCGCCGGTGTGAATCCCGATCCGCACCCGGACCGGCCTCGGCGTCGCCCAGGGCTCCGCCGCCAGGGCCCTTTGGATGTCAACAGCACACCGCACGGCGTCGACCGCTGACTGGAATGCGAGGAAGAATCCGTCTCCCTCATTCTTGATCATCGACCCCTGGTGTTCTTTGACAGCACCGAGAACCAGATCGTTGTGACGCTCCAGCACCGCCGGGAAAGCGTCGCCGAGCTCCTGGAGAAGACGCGTCGAGCCCTCGATGTCGGTGAAGACGAAGCTGACAGTGCCGACCGGGAGGTCTCGGGACGTCATGGTTGACCCCAAAGTAACAAGCCCTCGACGTATCTCAGCCGGGGATTGCCAGCTGGATTTCGTGTGGCAGGCCGGGGGCGGCCGCTCGGAGAAGTTGGGCCGCCTCCAGCTGGATTTCGTCGGCCGCTTTGTTGGAGAGCCTCGAGAACGGGGTGATTGTGATCGATGCGGCCTGTTTCGTGGTTGCGATCTTCCAACTGCCGCGGAGGAATCCGTCGTGCAACAGGTTGCCCGCCCATCCGGGTGGCACTGCCCCGGGCTCAATCACCCTCGACCGGTCGGCGTGGCCAAGCAGGACGTTGTCGTATTCGGGAAGGAAGCGGGCCGGCGCCGGGGTGTCCGGATCAGGGCGCGGCGCATCCGGTAGGTCGAACAGCTCCCGTCCGCTCTCGTCTGTGAATCTCCGAAGCCGGGGTCGGAGCTTCTCGACGACTGGCGCGAGCCCGGTCACGCCGGACCAGACCCTGATGTCGCTCACTGATGCCGGGCCAAATGCAGCCAGATACCTGAGCACCAGAGACGCGACGTCAGGCTTCCGCCCGGGCTTCGATCCGAGCCAGTGCTCCACCGTGGTCCAGGTTGCGGCGCCTCTCCCATTCCACAGGCCGCGAGGTGGCACCTGGACGAGTGGGAGGAGGTAGGAGACCGCGTAGGCCATCGAGGCCGGGTCCCGGTCTGGCCACCGCTCGGCGAGGAGCTTGCCCAGCTGTGCTCGGCCCATCGGCGTTGCCTCGATCAGCTGGCGTCCCATGGTGAGAAGCTGGTCGCGATCCATCCCGGCGGTGTCCCGGGCGAAGGCAGTCGAGCCAAAGGTGCGGGCCGAGACCGGCCTCACCGTGGCATCGAGGTCGAGGCAATCGGCGGCGGTGACGAGATGGATGGTGGCCCGGAGGAAGGCGGTTCGCACCGCCTTGCGCTCCTCGATCAGGTTCGAAAGCGAGTTGGGGTCGAAGGGCTCGAGCCGTGCCCACAGTGCGTAGTAGGGATCGAGCGGGTTCTGTGCCTGCATCCCGACCAGATGCTCGATGGTTTCCGAAACGTCCTTTTCCACCCTCGCCAGCAGGAACTGCCGTTGCAGAGTCGCCCGATTCAGGGCTCGGGTGCTCAGTCGGTCCACGGGCTTGATGTTCGCAGGCCGCCGCCTCGCCATCACCCCCTCGCCCGACCTCCGGTCGGACGGTCCCCCCGCTCTGCAGGGGGACAACCGTTGCTAGCTCAGGGGACGGCCACCAGGCCGATGTCGCCCTCGAGCAACGTCGCCACCTCGCCCGGCTCGTCGTAGATCTCCCACTCCTCGAAGAAGGCGCTCGCTCCCTCACGGCTCTCCCAGTTGGCCACCGCGTAGAACGCCGATTCGTCGGAGGCGTACCAGGCCCGATGAAATCGACAACCGTGCTCGAACGGCGCTGGCACGCATCTCGTCGGTGATCCGGTCTACCCGTTTCTGATATAGGTCACGGGCGGTCTGGCCATCGGGCGTTGGACAGGGGACGGAGAACAGGATCCACATGTTGTCGCTCCTGGAGGTTGGTAGGCCGAGGTTATCCTCGCCGCTCTAGGAGGAATTCAATGCGCATTGGCATCTTGACCGGTGGGGGAGACGTCCCCGGCCTCAACGCCTGCATCAAGGCGGTGGTGAATCGAGTCGTGAGCGAAGGCCACCAGGTGGTCGGCATCCGACGTGGCTGGGGCGGTTTGGCCGAGACCAACCCCGATGACCCGTCGTCGGGGGAGGCGAACCTCGTTCCACTGGACCGGGCCACGGTGCGGACCATCGACCGCACCGGTGGCACCTTCCTCCACAGCTCCCGGACCAACCCCGCCAAGGTGCGCAGCGGAGAGGTCCCCTCCTTCCTCGCTGCCGACTTCACCGGCGAAGGCCCGCACGACATCACACGGCACGTCCTTCGCGTCCTCGAGACCCACAAGATCGATGTCCTGATCCCGATCGGTGGCGACGACACCCTTTCCTACGGGCTCCGTCTCCATGAGGAAGGCGTTCCGGTCATCGCCATCCCGAAGACGATGGACAACGACGTCCACGGCACCGACTACTGCATCGGATTCTCCACCTCGGTGACCCGGGGCGTTCAGTTCATCCACAGTCTGCGCACCGCGGCCGGATCACACGAGCGGATCGCGGTTGTCGAACTGTTTGGGCGCTACAGCGGTGAGACATCTCTGATCACGGCCTACCTCTCCGGCGTGGATCGGGCGATCATTTCCGAGGTTCCCTTCGAGATCGACAAGCTGGCGGCGTTTCTCCAGGAGGACCAGGCGGCCAACCCCTCCAACTACGCGATGGTGACCATTTCCGAAGGAGCTCGTCTGGTCGAGGGCGACATTCACCTGACCGGGGAGGAGGACGCCTACGGCCACCGCAAACTGGGCGGTATCGGCGCCACCACCGGCGAGTTGCTCAAGGAGCGGACCGGCGAGGGGATCCTCTATCAGCAGATCGGCTACCTGATGCGATCGGGTGCGCCGGACTCCCTCGACCTGATGGTCGCCACCAACTACGCGGTGATGGCTGCCGATCTGGCAATGGAAGGGGCCCACGGGCGGATGGTCGCCCTCAGGAGCGGCACCTATACCGACGTGCCGATCGGGGTGACCCGGGAAGGCGTGAAACGGGTCGACGTGGACGAGTTGTACGACGTCGACGCCTACCAACCCAAGGTTCGCCACGTCCTCGGCAAGCCGATGTTCCTCTACTGAGGAAGTCAGGAGGCCCGGCGCAGGGCCTCTTCGATGTCGGTCCGAATCTCCAGCGGATCAGCACCCAAACTCGCGAACACCCGGCTCACGGGGTCCTCTGCGGGCAAGGAAAGCAAGGCGAGCAAGACATGCTCGGTCCCAATCTGTCGCCCACCCTGCTTGATCGTCTCCCTTAGGGATCCGGTGAGCACCGCCTTTGCGCCATGAGTGAAGGGGCGGTGGCGTCGAGCACGGGTTGGGACCGTGCCGCCCAGAGCTCGCAATGCGGGATCGAGGAGCTCGGGATCCACGCCCACCGCAGCCAGCGCCTCCGAGTCGAGTCGATCGAGCTGCCGTCGGATCCCGTCGCGTCCCACGTCCAGAGGGCCGAGGAGGGAGCGCGGGAACGGGAAGTCCACGCCCGCCACCGCAATCAGGAGGTGCTCGGTGCCAACCCGGCCGTCACCTCTCGCCTCAGCCTCGGCCACGGCGGTGGTGACGATCGCACGAGCCTCCTTTCCGAACCTCTCAAACATCTCTATCTCCCTGACTTCTTGTGAATTGCCTGACGGGAGACACCGAGTGCGTCTCCGATCTGTTGCCAGGTCCAGCCTTGGCGCCGGGCGGAGGCAACGTGGATCTCTTCCAGTCGGTCTGCCAGACGACGCAGGGTGACCACCGCCCGCAAACCCAAGGCAGGGTCGTCCCCTTCGGCAGCCAGCAATGTCTTGTTGAGATCCACTGCTTGTCATCTTAGGTTGACACCTTGAATGTTGTCAACGTCTGTTGACGCGGCGCGATGCGGCCACTCGAAACAAGGTGCGGGCGCCCTCCCCGAGAACCGAGAACCTGGGGTCCTGGGTCTGGCCCCGCACCCAACGGATGTAGATCTGCTGCAGCACGACACCCAACTTCCAGGTGCCGAAGACGATGTACCAATCGACCCCGTCGATGGCCCGACCCGACATCTCGCCATAGCGGGCGACAGCTGATTCCCGACTGATCCAACCCGGAGAATCGGTGGGCATCGGGTTGAGGGCCGACCGCTCCTCGCCGGGGTCGTACCACGACGCCATCAGGGTGCCGAGGTCGGCGAGTGGGTCGCCCCGGGTGGCCATGTCCCAGTCGTAGACGGCGAGGCAAACCCCGGGATCGTCTGGGGCCACTGCCATGTTGTCGAGCCGCCAGTCGTTGTGGAGCAGGGTCACCTCCGTGGAGTCGGGGAGATTGGCGACCAGCCACCCGGCCACTTCTTCGGCCACCGGGCTGTCTTCGTCCTTGGCCTGATTCCAGCGTTCGGTCCAGCCATCCACCTGCCGCGCCAGAAAGTCCTCAGGATGCCCGAGGTCGCCCAGCCCGGCGCCCACCGGGTCGACGGCGTGGAACTCGGCAAGAGTGTCGACCACGACCTCTGACAGTTTGCGATTGGACGTTGGATCCTTCCCACTTCCGAACACCGGTGGGACGGTGTCACGAACCACGACCCCGTGGTGGCGGTCCATCACGAAGAAGGGAGACCCGAGCACCGAGGCGTCGTCGCAAAAGGCGAGAGCGCGTGGCGCCTTGGGGAAGGCACGCCAGAGCGTGGACAAGACCCGGTACTCCCGGGCCATGTCATGGGCCCCGGGGGCCACCGGGCCCAGCGGAGGTCTCCGCAGGACCAACTCGGTCCCTTCGGGGAAGGCCAGGAGGTAGGTGAGGTTGGCCTTGCCCCCGGCGAACTGCTCGACGAGGGGGGTCCCACGAGGAAGGTCGGGGATGGTGTCGAGCCACTCGACGAGGCGATCGATGTCGAAACCTTCGTCTTCGCGGACCGGGATGATGTCGCCCACGAGGTCGAGGGTATCCAACGGGTGGAAGTCGCCGTCTAGCCTCCGGTGCCCCTGGCTGAGGAGACCATGACCACACCCTTCGAGATCTCTGACCGATTCACCGAGCAATGGTCCGACCTGACCCCGATCGATGCCACGATGCATGGTGTCGTCGGAAGAGAGCACCTATGGGACGACTTCTCTCCAGATGGCGAAGCGGCCCGAGCCGACCTCGCCCGATCCACGCGGGACGAGCTGCATCGACTCATCTGGGCGATCCCGATCCCAAGCAGGCGTTCGCCGCCAAGGTCCTCGCCTCCTGGATGAAGAAGAAGGTGACGGTCTTCGATCGGGGTAAGTGGAAGAGTGACCTCAACCACATCTACAGCCCATTCCAGCGCGCCCGCGACACGTTTGATGTCATGCCCAAGCAAGGCGAGGAGGCCTGGTCAAACATCGCCACCCGTCTCGAGACTTTCGGCCAGGTCACCGAGGGTTATCGGTCGGCGCTCCAGGTCGGGCTCGATGACGGGGTGACCGCCGCTCAGCGTCAGGTGAGAACGCTGATCGAGCAAGCACGGGCTGTGGCGGCTGAAGACTCGCGATTCGCCGGGTATCCGACGGAGGCATCGAACGGCGGCGGCGACCCGACGCGGGTGGCGAGCGCGGTCAACAAAACGCGGGCAGCCAGTGGCGAGTTCGCAGATTGGTTGGAGCAGACCTATCTGCCTGCGGCCACGCCCGAGGACGCGGTCGGAGAGGAGCGCTACCTCCTCAACGTCGATGACTTCCTCGGGATGACCATCGACCCTCGCGAAACCTACGAGTGGGGCTGGTCTGAAGTGCACCGGCTCCGCGATGAGATGCGGGCAACCGCTGCTGAGATCGATGGAGCGATGACGGTCGAGGAAGTGATCGAGTTTCTCAACACCGATCCGGCACACGCCGCCCCCGATCACGGGGCTTTTGCCCGTTTCGTCCAGGAAATCCAGGACACCGCCGTGCAGCAGCTCGATGGCTCCCATTTCGACGTGCCAGAGCCACTGAAACGAGTCACCGTGAATCTCGCCCCCCCGGGTGGCAGTCTCGGAGCCTGGTACATCTCGCCGTCAGAGGATCTGTCCCGACCGGGGTCGATTTGGTACGCGCCCGGGGAACGGATCCGGATCCCCTACTGGTCGGAGGTGTCGACCGCCTATCACGAAGGATTCCCCGGACATCATCTCCAGGTGGGGATGTCGGTGGTCAATGCAGATCAACAGTCGCGGTTCCACAGACTGTTCATCTGGTACTCGGGCGCCGGCGAGGGGTGGGCGCTCTATGCGGAGCGGCTCATGGACGAGTTGGGCTACTTCGAGAAGCCCGAGTATCGACTCGGACTCCTGGCGAGCCAACTGTTCCGGGCCACACGTGTGGTGCTCGACATCGGGACCCAGTTGCAGCTGGCCATTCCGGCCGACGCACCGCTGCATGCCGGGTCGACATGGGATTACGAGATCGGGGTCGACTACATCGAGAAGGTGGGGCTCCAGGCCCGTGACATGGCCGAGTCTGAGGTCAAGCGCTATCTGGGCTGGTACGGACAGGCGATTTCCTACAAGGTGGGGGAGCGGGTCATCCTCGACATCCGCGATCAGGTGATGGCGCGTGACGGCGCGGCGTTCGATCGGAAGGACTTTCACCGCAGGATGCTCGACGCCGGTGCGATCCGACTCGATCACCTGCGAGAGGCGATGGTTTGAACAAGAGATCTTTCGATCTGACGACTTCCGAGCCCAACGACCACTACAAGCTGTTGACGGGCCTCGTGATTCCAAGGCCAATTGGTTGGATCGGAACCAAGGCCGGAGACGGAAAGCTCAACCTGGCCCCATTCTCCTTCTTCAATGCCGTGTCCAGCGAGCCGCCGATCGTCCTGTTCTCGGCCGGGCGTCACCGCGATCGACCCAAGGATTCGGTCGCCTTCGCCGAGGAGTCAGGGGTGTTCACCGTGAACATCGTCTCGGAAGAGTTGGCGTCGGCGATGAATCAGTCCTCGGAGACTTTCGCCCCTGATGAGGACGAGTTCGTGATCGCCGGGCTGACGCCGGTCATGGGAACCCTCGTCGATGCTCCGATGGTGGGCGAGTCGCCGGCCAACCTGGAATGCCGGGTGTTGAACGTGATCGACATCGGGATCGAGACCAGGATGGTCGTGGGTGAGGTCGTGATGATCCATGTGCGCGAGGACGCCCTGCAAGGGACGAGGGTCGACTCCGAGGTGATCCGGGCGATCGGGCGTCTCTCCGGAAGCTCCTACACCACTACCCGTGACCGTTTCGAACTGCGCCGACCCGGCTGAGACGCTACTTACAGCCGTTGGCGATCAGGGTCGGGTAGGGATTGATCGGCAGTCCCTTCAGATACATCCCGAAGTGGAGATGAGGACTGCCACCTGCCGCGTTGCCCGATGTCCCCACATACCCGATGACGTCACCGGCACTGACTTTGCCCTCGGTCTCCTTGGCCGAGAGATGGCTGCCGATGTACTCCACGCCGTCTGCCCCCTTGAGGTTGAACTGGAGGCCGCCGAGGACACCGGTCTTGAACTTCACGGTGCCCGACACCGGCGCCCGGATGGGGGCGGCGTATTCGGTGAACAAGTCGTTGCCTTCGTGGAACCTGGTTCCACCGTCCCTGGGAAAGCCCCAATCGTTGAAGAACTTGGCGCCTTTGACCGGGCAGACCCATGCGCCCCCGGCCGGGACCTTGAGACTCCGCCCGGTCCGGATCAGGTTGACGTTCGATATGCCATTGGCCGAGGCGATCTTCGAGACCGATGTGCCGTAGCGGTTGGCGATGTCAATTAGACGGTCACCGCGCTGCACGGTGTAGGTGCCCGTTTCGTTGGTTCCCTTGGATGTGTGCCCCGGGCCGTCGAGAAAGAGCCTGGTGCCGGTGTAGATGATGTGATTCGTGATCCCGTTCGCGGTGGTGATGGCCTCGACGGTCACACCTTCGGCCTTGGCGATCTGCTCGAGGGTCTCCCCCTTCTTCACGATGTGATAGCGACCGGAGCGGGCGCTGTTTCCGGTGGGCTTCTCAGTCGAGCCGTTGCTGTCGGAGCCCCCGGAGCCACCGCTGCCACCTGAGCCTCCCGACCTCCTGCCTCCGCCGATCCGGGAACCACCAGCTTCTGATCGGGACGGATCAGGTTGGGATTGTCGAGCTTGTTGGCCTTGATCAACGCGGCGACGGTCGTCCCGTACTTCTTGGCGATCGTGTACAGGCTCTCGCCGCGCGCCACCACGTGTGTCCGATCCTTGCTCGGTATGACCAGCACCTGGCCGGCGCGAATCAGGTTGGGGTTTGAGATGTGGTTGGCGGCAGCCAGGTCTGACACCGAGACGTCGTTGTCCCTGGCGATAGCGCCGAGTGTGTCGCCGGGTTTCACGGTGTAGTCCACCGAGAAGAGGGCGACGAGAAGAGTAAGCGCCGTGGCTACCGATGCAGCCCGGACGCGACGATCGACCGGCATGAAGGCACAGCTCCTTCAGCCCCTGAACCGCTCCGCCCGACCACCCTAACCCCCGAGACCGCGTTTTCCAGAAAAAACTCGGAGCTGCCCACAGGCGGCATCGATGTCCCGGCCCCTGGTGTCACGGATGGTGACGTTGACCCCATGACCCTCCAGCATCCCGGCAAAAGCCCTGATCACAGTGCCTTTAGAGGCCTTCTCCTGGGTCAGCGGAGTGGGGTTGAGCGCAATCAGATTCACATGGGCACGCAGCCGCAGGGCGATACGGGCCAGTTTCTCGGCCTGCTCGGCGGTGTCGTTGACTCCGTCCATCATGGTCCACTCGATCGACAGCCGGCGACGCTTCTTTTCGAGGTATTCGGCCGCCGCGGCCTCCAACTCTTGCCAACGGGTACCTCTTGTTGATCGGCACCAGTCGGCTCCTCAACTCGTCGTCGGCTGCGTGCAGGCTGATCGCCAGATACACCGGCCACGGTTCGTCGGCCAGCATGCGGATCCCGGGGACCATCCCCACCGTGGAGACGGTGATCGATCGAGCCGAGAGGCCCATGAACTCGATCATCCGGCGAATCGCCTCCCTCACCCGCTTGTAGTTGGCCAGCGGCTCGCCCATCCCCATGAAGACGATGTTGGTGAGGTGATCGGGAACGCCAGGCATTCCGATCTGGCGAAGGAATGCCTGGGCGAAGGCGACTTGAGCCACGATCTCCCCGGCCTCGAGGTTGCGCTCGAATCCGAACTGCCCGGTCGCACAGAAGGTGCAGCCGAGGGCACAGCCCGCCTGACTCGAAATGCAGAGAGTCGCTCGACGTGGATAACCCATCAGCACCGATTCGATGGCGGCACCGTCCGGCGCTCGAAACAGCCACTTGCGGGTCCGGCCCTTGTCCGCGAACTGCTCCAATTCGACTTCGAAGGGCCACAGACGCCCCTCGAGCCTTTGACGGATGCTGCCGGGAAGGTTGGTCATGGATTCGGGGCGGAGCACCGGGGTCTTGTACAGCCAGTCCCGCAACTGGTCGGCCCGATAGCCAGGCTCACCTTCGAAGACATCCCCCAGGCTCTCGGGGGCTTCGAGATAGGGCATTCTCAGTCGATCGACTTGGCTTGCTCGATCCAGGATCGAGCCCGCGCCGCGCTGACACTCGCCGCCTCTGCGACCCGGTCGGGCGACGCCGCCGCGAGCTTGGCTGCATTGTCGATGCCGGCGCTCTTCAATCTCACTGCGAACACCGGCCCGATGCCATCGATGACGTCGATCTCAGGCGAGGCAGGCGATGGCGCTCCGGTCCGGAAGGTTGGGGGCTCCGGTTCGCGCGAGGTGGCAACCGAGATGAATCGGTCCCGCATCGCCCAGACGAGCGCCGCGGCCCCGGCAACGATTCCAACGATCTTGGCCAGTCTCTTCATCAAGGAGCCAAGGCTACCCATTCCGGCCTGCCTCTACGCTGGTGGGATGAAGGTGGACTACTACTTTCCACCCAGTCCTCCGGAGGGGGCAGGGGCGGCTGCCCGTGAGGCTTCCGATCTCGGATACACGGGCTTCTTCACGGCCGAGACTCAGTACGACCCCTTCCTGCCATTGGTGCTCGCCGGTACCGAAGCGGCAGACCTCGAGCTCGGCACCGCCATCGCCGTCGCTTTTCCGCGTTCTCCAACGGTGATGGCGATGACAGCGTGGGATCTGGCCCGTCTTTCCAGGGGAAAGTTCCTTTTGGGGCTGGGGACGCAGGTCCGTGCCCATATCGTTCGCCGCTTCGCATCGACTTGGGACCAGCCAGGCCCGCGGCTGCGGGATTACATCCAGGCATGTCGAGCCATCTGGGAGGCGTGGCAGAACTCGACCCCGCTCAAGTACGAAGGCGAGTTCTACAACCTGTCTTTGATGACACCGTTCTTCGATCCGGGGCCCATCCCCAATCCGGACATCCCGATCTACATCGCCGGCGTTGGCCCCTATCTGAGCCGGCTGGCAGGCGAGCTGTGCGACGGGTTCCACGTCCATCCTTTTCACACCACCCGCTACCTGGACCGGGTGGTGCTTCCCGGGATCACCGAAGGGGCGGCCCGGGCCGGGCGCTCTCTGGACGATGTCGAGTTGGCGACCACGGTCTTCGTGATGACGGGAGACACCGACGCTCAAATCGAAGAGGCGATGGGCGCGGTTCGACAGCAGATCTCCTTCTACGCATCGACCCCCACCTACAAGCCGGTGCTGGAGTCGAACGACTGGGACTTCGGCGAGCAACTGACCGCCATGTCCAAGCGAGGCCAGTGGGGGGAGATGGCGGCGGTGGTGCCCGATGAAGCGGTGCTCGAGGTAGGCGTGGCCGCCCCGATCGACCGGCTGGGGACTGCGATCAGGGAGCGCTACGGCGATCGGGTGCAGCGGATCGGGTTCTACGCCATCGGCTCGGGTCTGGACACCGACCGGGAGGCCTTGAGCGAAGTGATCAGGCAAATCCAGGGCAAGTAGCGCCGCCATCCCCGGCGGTTTTGATTGCTGGCGGACTTCGCCCGGCTGCCTCCCGGACCGCAGGTGCGGGAAAGGTCGGGGTCGACTTCGGCCCGTCGACCCACGGGGTCCGAAGGACGGGCGAACAGGCGCCGGTCCGCCAGGGCTTCCGCGCCCGCACGAGCTCTCCGTCAGAAGATGATCGCGGCTGTGGTGTCCACTCGGGGGTCGGCGGCGGCTCGCCGCTCGCCGCCATTCACCTCGATGATCGAAACCGGGCCCCAACCCGGCTGCCGGCTCGCGAGCTCCTCGATCGAGTGGCCGCGCCGTCGCAGCTCGGCCAGGGTCGACGACGGCACTCCGGGCTCGATTGCCGATCTCGGCGCCGAGTAGGGGCCATGGTCCGCGATGGTCCACCGGGGAGCCGCCTGGGCCTCGTCGAGGTCCTGGCCGGCGATCACCACCCGGGCGGCGACCTGGGCGACCAGCTGCGGCTGGACTGAGCCACCTCTGGTCCCGATGACCCAGCGTGGTTGGTCGCCGTCGGTCCAGAGCGTCGGTGACAGCGTGTGCAGCGGTCTCTTGTGCGGCAGCAGCTCGTTGGGATGGCCCGGGGTCAGAGTGAATCCTCCTCCTCGATTGTGGAGGAGGAACCCGCCTCTTGGAGCTCCGAAGGCCGATCCAGTCCCGTAGTAATTGGAATGGATGATCGATACCGCCATCCCCTCGGCATCGACCACGCAAAGGTATGCCGTGCTCGACTCGGTGCCCATGCTCTGCGGCCAGATCCCGGTCCGGTCGCGATGGACAGTCGCCGCGGCCCGGCCCAGCCGACCACGGTCCAGCAGCAGATCAGCAGGCAGAGGTGCGGTCTCGGGGTCGGCCACGACATCGTCGCGCTCCCAGGCCACGGCACGGAAGGCCTCGATCAGGAGATGGAGCCAGTCCGGATCGCCCGGATCATCTGGTGGGCCCACCATCTCGAAGACGGCGAGGGTGGCCGGGCCGAGATAGCCCTGCGAATTCGGTGGGATGGTCCAGGCGGTGATCCCGGCCACATTGCATGAGATCGGCGTCACCCAATCGGCGTGGGAACGGGCGAGGTCGTCGAGGGTGATCGTCCCGCTGAGCTCGGTGACGATCTCGGAGGCGGGGTCACCTCGATAGAAGGCGTCCCGGCCGTCCTTCGCTACAGCCCGCAGCGTGGCCGCTAATGGGATTCGGTGAACGGTGTCGCCGGCCGACACCACCTCACCGTCGGGATAGAACTCGTGAACTGCCGGATGGGCTGAATACATCGCTGCGGCTTGACGAAACGCCTTCGCCTGCTCGGTGGAGACCGCAAAGCCCCCTTCGGCGAGCTCGATCGCAGGCAGGAGGCAGTCGCCCAACCCCAACACTCCAAGCTCTGTGGACAGGGCCGCCCATCCGTCGACACATCCGGGGATGGTCACCGTCAAAGGGTGATCGCGCGGGATCTCGGTCACGCCGAGCGAACGCAGCGCCTCCGGATCGGCGTAGGACCCGGCCTTGCCAGAGGCGTTCAGAGCTAGTGGGCGTTCCCATCCCGGGCGATGGATCAGGGCGAACAGATCTCCGCCGATGCCACAGGTCTCAGGAGCCACCACGCCCTGCGCGGCGGTGGCGGCGATCGCCGCATCCACCGCGTTGCCTCCAGCAAGTAGAACGCGTCGGGCAGCCTCGGCTGACAGATAGTGGGGGGTGGCGACCGCGTTCGTCAGGACAGTTTGAGGTCGGGGAGGAAGCGGTTCAGGGCGTCGAGCACAGCTCTCACCACGGCCCTGCCCTCCTCGTCCTCCACGTACGCGCAGCCAATCAGCATCCGTTCGCTGGCCTCGGTTACCACCACCACCTGGGCGACGGCGACTTTTCGATTCCCGAGGAGTGGGACGTCCATGGAGTTGATCGCCAGGGCCGCCTCCTTGTGAATCCCCTGCCGGACCGCATCCAGCGTGGCGTCGGCGATCTGGCGGGCTCGGGTCGAAGCGGCAGCGGCGCCGATGGCGGTGCCGGAGAGGATCTCGTTTTCCCAACGGAGGCTCACAGTGACCTCGGCTCGGGAGCCTTCCAGGGTCTCGGCCACATCGATCAGTGCGGGGCGGAACCCACCTTCCAGGTCGCCGTCGGCCAACTGGACGACGGAGACGACGCGCCGATCGATCTCCTGGCCATAGAGAGCCTGGCTGAGGGATTGGACGTCGCGCACCAATTGCTTGGGCGGCTTGTTACGCCGGGCCAGGACATGGATCTCTGAGATGTGCCCGTTTCCGTAGACCACGCGCGCCGCCTCGACACCATCGATCCGGCCGATCTTCTCCTGAAATGCGACTACGTCCATATCGGGTCAGGGTACAACCGGGTGTCAACCCCATATGGGATAGTCGCCCGTCCCCTTGTTCCCGGTAATCAACAGGTCTAGATTGCGGGGCGCTGGAGCTATTCATGGGTACGTGGGGCAACCGAGGTCTTTGACCCGTTTGCCTCGGTCCGTGGCGGGCGAAGTCAGGGGCCTCTTTGACATGTGAAGAGTTCCCGCGAAAGCGGGAACCGGGTGAGACCGGCGTCAGACGTCGGCCTGTACGCAATTGGACGCCATCTACCCCAGCGGAGCGGAACGTCTGGGCGGCAACACAATGCCGGCCAAATACGAGAACCGAAGGTGAGCGTCACAGCATGAAGGCCCGTTTGGTCCGAATTCTCGCTGCTGCCGCCAGCCTCGCTGCCGTGATAGCCGCAGGCTCGGCTTCATCCCGAATCGGCTGATGTAAGGCGCCGGCTCACCACACACATCGGGGTCTCCCATGAAACTGAGAAGGAACAGAACGCTTCGGGGCTGGTTCGGCCGTCTCCGCCCCACGGTGCAGCGAAAGCTCAAGATTGCTGTGCCCTATTCGGTCATGGGCATTCTGACCCTGGTCCTCACCTACATGTTCTCCGATCCGCCGGTGTGGCTGTACTGGCTTCCCTTCACCGCCCTCTTCGTCCTCCTCGAGTTCTTTGCGGTCGAGGTCAACGACCGTCTCCTCCAGTCGTCGTCGGTGATGGTGGCGATGACCGCCGGTGTCATCTTCGCCATGACCCCGGACTCCGACGCCATGTTCGCCATGGCTCTCATGGGTGGGATGGCGCTGTTCACCCCGCTCGACTTCAAGGAGAAGCGCTGGTTCCAACCCCTGGCCAATTTCGGCCAGTTCGTCCTCGCCGGTGCGGTTGCCGGGTTCCTCCTCGACGTCAACCTCGGTCATCTCACCGAGCACACTGCCGAGGTCCTGGTGCGGGTGGCGGTGGCCTCGGCGTTGGCGGCCCTTGCCTACGCCACAGTCCAGACCGTCCTCATCAGACGAGCGGTGAAGACCGTCTTCGGCAAGGACAACCTCCAGCCCTGGTCGCAGATGCATGTGCTCTTCCTCGGGCAGTTCGCCATGGGGTTGCTCGGACGGCCTGATCGGCGCCGCCGTTCTCATCGCCAACCGGCAAGCGGTGCTGGTCCTCATCGTCGGGGTCTACGCCATCGGGCACATGTCGCTCTACGCCTTCTCCCAGCTCCGGGAATCCCACATCGGGTCGATCCGCGGCTTCGTCAAGACTCTCGAGGCCAAAGACATGTACACCCGGGGCCACACCGAGCGGGTCGCGGTCTTCGCCCAGATGATCGGTGAGGAGCTCGGATTCACCGGGACCCAGCTGGAGAAGGTGCGCTGGGCCGCTTTGATCCATGACCTGGGGAAGCTGGCGGTCCCCACCGAGCTCATCCGCAAGCGGGGCCGTCTCGATGACGAGGAGTACGCCGAGATGCAGACCCACGCCCATCTCGTCGAGGAGATCCTCGCCGAGGTCGACTTCCTGCAGCCGATGGTCGAGATCGCTTCCGGACATCACAGCAATTTCGACGGCACCGGGTACGGCGGTCGTGGTCACACCGATGGCCAGACCCCGAGTCTGGAGGCCTGCATCGTCGGGGTCGCCGACGCCTTCGACGCCATGACTTCGGCACGTTCCTACCGGATGGCCCTCTCCCAGCAATATGCCCTACGCGAGCTGCGCCGCCACTCCGGCGGGCAGTTCCACCCCGACGTGGTCGACGCCTTCGAGAAGGCCCTCATCAAGACCGGTCGCAACTGGGGCGCCCCGCACGTGAACGACGAGGAGATGGCCCGCCGTCTCGCCGAGGAACCGGAGTTGACTCTCCGTGGCTAACTGGCATCCCCGCGCTGTGGCTGCGGTCTCCTGGTTGTTCCCGTTGTTTGCGGGCGGAGTCGGGCTCTATGCGGCCAGCCAGGCCTCGACCGATCCCTTCAGCATCGCGGTCGGTGTCACCGCCCTGGTGATCGGATCGCTGGTTGGAGTGGCGACCTCCAGCTCGGGCAACCGATTCACCACCGGGCTTGCGGTGGCTGCGGCCATCCCGTTCGTGCTCACCAACCAGGAGACCGGGCAGGTCGATCTCGCGGCTTGTATCGCCACGTACGGCATCGGCTTGGCTGTCGTCTGGGCCTTCGGGTTGGCCCGTGGGGAGAAGCACATCGATTTGCTCCCGACGCTCACCCGGCGCTTTGCGGGGTACGTGACCTACGCCACCGTCTACTCGGCGATGCGTGTCGGGTCGTTTGCCGACACCTCGGGAAGTTGCAAGGACCTGGTCCCGTTCGGAGTGGCCCTGGTGGCCTGGATCGCGGTCGAGGTGCTGCTGCGAGCCGCACTCGTCCTCAAGCCAGGGGAGCTTTCCCGCACCTATCTGGCGAGATCCGCCCTCTACGACCTGAATGTCTTCCTCGGGCTCACCCTGACCGGCGCCCTGTTCGGTGAGCTCTGGCCGGCAGCTGGCACTGGTGGGCACTTCCCGATCGCACTGCTCCCATACTCCTTCGCCCACTCCGCCTTCAAGCGGTTCCAGAAGACCAAGGCCACCTACAAGCAGACCATCAGGGCATTGGCCCGCATCCCGGAGGTCTCAGGTCTCGGGGTCGACGGTCACGCCGACCGCACCACCGAGCTGGCGTCGGCGGTGGCCAAGGAGATGGGAATGGGACCGGCCCAGGTCGAGGACGTCGAGTACGCCGGGCTGATGCACGACATCGGGCGGGTCAGTCTCAACGAGCCCCAAATCATCAAGATGGGCTACACCAACGACGACATCGCACGTTGGAGCGCCGAGATCATCGCCGAGTCCCCCTACCTGGACCGGGTCGCCGAGCACGTGAGACGTCAATACGAGTCCTACCGGAGACCCGGTGAGCAGACCGACCCCGATGTCTCGGTCGTCTCCAGGATCATCAAGGTCACCGCCGCCTACGACTGGCAGGTCTACCAGCAAGGCCTGTCACCACTTCAGGCTCTGGAGAATCTGCACACCGGCGCTGCCTACGAATACGACCCCGAGGTGGTCGCCTCGGTGCGCAGAATCCTCGAAGCCAGAGGGGTTCTCAGCCCGGCGAGGGTGTGAGCAGCCAGACCTGAGGCATCAAGGCTTGGATGCCGAGCCGGCCTGGGCGTGGGCGCCCCGCTTGAACCAACGCCGCGGCCTCCGGAGCTCGTGCTCCAGGAAGCGCCCCAGCCCAACTGCCAGGAACACGTCACCAAGACTGATCACCTGTCCGATGGTGGCGATTCGCAGCGGGATCACATCGGCAAAGAAAGTCAGTCGCGACGACTCGTCGAGCAGCACGTGCTTGTAGGAGTCGCTGAGATCCGGGGCCGAGACAACGAAGCCGCTTGCCACCTCGGCTGCCCCGGCGAGCACCGGCATTCCGCCGTTGAGGGCAATCACCGTGAAGTTCATGAGGACGCCGAGCCCCGCCAGCCACATTCCCGCCTTCTGCCGGTTGAGGACGACCATGATCATCAGGAGGCCGAAAGAGACGAGAACCATCGCCAGGGCAACCCCGTGTGTCCAGTCGGCGTCGGGGAGCCAGTCGGTGGCGAGTTGGAGGGCAAAGCCAAGCGGCAGAAGCCACCAGGCTTTCAGCTCGATGTCTCCCAGGTTGGTGAGACGACCTCCTCTGAGGACGGCGATAGCCAACGAAAGAAAGAGGACAATCGCCATCCATAACATGTGACCGACGGTAATAGCCAGGCCGGTGTTGACAAGAAAGCGAAAATCGATGGTGGACTACGAGGCGTCCGAAGGCCGGGCGACTATCACAATCAACGATCCGGAGCGCCGCAACCCGATTTCGGTCGAGACCATGGCAGGGTTGCTCGAGGCGACACAGCATGCTGTGGCCGACCCTTCGGTGAAGGTCATCGTCTACACCGGGGCCGGCGACGAGGTGTTCAGCGCGGGCGGAGACCTTTCAGGGTCATTTGTCGACGATGCCGTTGGCCTCCATCAGAAGCGGGGAGTGTTCGCCGACCTCTTTCGCCTCATGTGGAGGTCGGGCAAGCCAACCGTGGCCAGAGTCAACGGGCACGCCCTCGCCGGCGGTTTCGGGCTCGCCGTTGCCTGCGACATGACCATCTGTGTCGACGATGCCCGGCTGGGCACCACCGAGGTCAACGTCGGACTGTGGCCGATGATGATCACTGCGGCCCTGGCCCGCTCGATGCCGAGGAAGGCACTGCTCGAGATGATGCTCACGGGGCGGACCATCGATGCCGAGGAGGCCTATCGGCTGGGCGCCGTGTCCCGGGTCGTCATGCGGTCCGAGCTGGACGCGGCCGTCGATGACATCGTGGCCCGGCTGCAGTCGCTGAGCCCGGCCACCCTGATGCTGGGTCGCGACGTCTTCCAGGGAGTCTCGGATCTCGGTGTCGATGCGGCCTTGGATCGTCTCCAGCTCGGCCTTACCGAGGTGGCCATGAGCGACGACGCGCGGGAGGGCATCGCGGCGTTCCTCGAGAAGCGTGACCCCCGCTGGCTCGGGAGTTGAGGCTGATTTGTTATGGCGGCCGACTTCGCCCTCGGCCAACCCTCAGTGGCCTGTTGGCTCGGTTGGTTCGGCATTACGGCCTCGGGCGAACAGACGCCGGTCGGCCAGACATCTGGTTGGAACGACCGCCATTTAGCCTCTCCGCATGCGGCGCAACATCCAGATCCTCGGCTGGGCCCTGATCTGGACCGGGGTCTTCATATTCGGCTATCTGGGGTGGCAGCTCTTCGGCACCGACATCGTCAACCGACGAGTCCAGGCCGAGGCATCGGATGATCTGCACGGGTTCTTCGAAGTCGAGCGAGAGCACCTTCCCCAGGTTCAGGCGGTCGAGAGCCTGGAAGGTGCCCCGATCGAATTCCACCCCGAGGACGAACCGGAGGAAAACACCAGCTTTGCCCGGCTCAGGGTCCCCAAACTCGGCCTCGACGTCGTCGTGTTCGAGGGCGTGACCCGCGTTGCACTGGCTCAAGGCCCGGGCCACATGCCCGACACCCCGCTCCCCGGTCAGCCGGGCAATGCCGTGATCTCAGGTCACCGAACCACCCATGGTCGGCCGTTCTTCGACTTCGATCTGCTTCGACCCGGTGATCGCATCGAGGTGGAGACCTCGATCGGCACCCATGTCTACGAAGTCAGGGAGAGCCTCATCGTGGCGCCGACTGATGTCTGGGTCGCCGACGACAAGGCTGGTGGCTGGCTGACCCTCACCACGTGCAACCCCAAGTTCTCGGCCCGCGAGCGATTGGTCATCTCTGCTGAAATGGTGGAGGGCCCGAATCTGGCGTACATCGAGGATCTCGAGGATCGCCTGGTCGGTATCTCCTAGCCCGTCATCTCTTCGAGCGCCTCCTGATCCACCAGGCCGTTGACGATGCTCGACACAGTTCCGTCCGGCTCGATGATGAAGGTCGCAGGCAGGCCCACCGAGGGATAGGCCTCGCGGAATTCCTGGCTCCCGAAGGCGAGCGGGTATGACGGTGACATCTCCTCCGCGAACGCGATTGAGTCGGCTCGGGCGTCTTCGACCGCCACCCCCAGCACGGCAACGTCGGGGTGGGTGGAAGCGAAGTCGGAAATGTCGGGGATCTCGGTTCGGCAGGGGAGGCACCACGAAGCCCAGAGGTTGAGGACGAGGGTCCGGCCGTCCTCGTCGAGGTGGTCCTGCAATGTGAAGGACCCACCGTCCAGCAGTTCCACGGTGAAGTTTGGCGCCTCGTCCCCGACGGCGGCCACCGCGCTGTGGTCGCTCAACAGCCAGGCGAGAGCGAGGCCGGCAATGACCACTCCGACGAAGACGCCTGTGAGTAGAAGGGATCGCCTGGGGAGCGGATCGGCGACGTCCGCGGGATCAGTCAGAGGCCATCCTCCGCAGGACGTAATGGAGGATCCCGCCGTTGCGGAGGTACTCGACCTCGATGTCGGTGTCCACCCTCGCGATCATGATGAAACTCTTGACCGAGCCGTCGGTCGCGGTCGCGGTCACCGTGATCTCCTGACGGGGCCGCAGATCGTCCGTGAGGGGGATGTCATAGGTCTCGGATCCGTCGAGACCCAGGCTGGTGGCGTCCTCTCCATGGGCAAAGACAAGGGGTAGCACCCCCATCATCACCAGGTTGGACCGATGAATCCGCTCCAGCGACCTGGCGAGGACCGCCTTGACCCCAAGCAGGAACGGGCCTTTTGCTGCCCAGTCCCGGGACGACCCCATCCCGTAATCGGACCCGCCGATGACGACCAGCGGGATCCCTTCCTCCTGGTAATGCATCGAGGCGTCGAAGATCGATTTCACCTGACCGTCCAGGAAGTCGGTCGTCCAGCCGCCTTCGGTTCCTGGGGCCAGTTGGTTCTTCACCCGGATGTTGGCAAAGGTGCCTCTCGTCATCACCCGGTCGTTTCCCCGCCTGGACCCATAGGAGTTGAACATTGGAGGCTGTACCCCCTGGGAGATCAGGTACTTGCCGGCGGGCGAGTCGATCCCGATCGATCCCGCGGGGCTTATGTGGTCGGTGGTGACAGAGTCGCCGAGCAACGCCAGGGCTCGAGCCCCGTTGATAGGAGCGAGTGGTGTCACGTGTGGGGTGAGCGTCGTGAAGAAAGGGGGCTCCTGAACGTAGGTCGATTCGCTGTTCCAGGGGTAGAGGTCGGATTCCGGTGTGCTGATGACGCGCCATTCGTCCGAGCCTGCAAAGACGTCGGAGTACTTGTCGATGAATTGGCTCTGGCGGACGTGGGCGGAGACGATCTCGGCGATCTCCTCCTGGGTCGGCCAGATGTCGCGCAGGAACACATCATCTCCTTGCTGGTCGACACCCAACGGCTCGGTGATCGGGTCCCAGGCCACGGTTCCGGCCAGGGCGTAGGCCACCACCAAAGGCGGGGAGGCCAGGTAGTTGGCTCGGACGTCCGGGGAGATGCGGCCTTCGAAGTTCCGGTTTCCCGACAGCACAGATGCGGTGACCAGGTCGCCGGTGTGAATGGCCTCGGAGATCGGTCCGGGCAGGGGGCCCGAATTGCCGATGCAGGTCGTGCACCCGTAACCCACCACATAGAAGCCGAGCTCCTCGAGGTCGGGCAGCAGTCCCGAGCTGGTGAGGTACTCGGTGACCACTTTGGAGCCTGGAGCCAGGGAAGTCTTCACCCAGGGCTTTCGGGTCAGCCCTCGCTCCCGGGCCTTGCGGGCGACAAGGCCTGCTCCCACCATGACGTCGGGATTCGAGGTGTTGGTGCATGACGTGATTGCGGCGATCACCACATCCCCGTCGCCGAGGCCGAAGTGCTCGCCGTCCATCTCGACATCGACCTTGGCCTGCGCCTCCAGGGCCCCCACCCCCGACGGCTGACCGCCCTCGTCTTCCCAACTGACAACCGTGGACGACTTTGAGCCGCCGTTCTTTCCGAAGAGGGTGGTGAGGTCGGCCGTCCACTGGGTGCTCATCGCAGAGAGAGCCACCCGATCCTGTGGCCGCTTGGGCCCCGCCAGGGAGGGCTCAACCGTGGACATGTCGAGGGCGAGCTCGGCCGAGTAAGTGATCTCGTGGCTGTCGTCCCGCCACATGCCCTGGGCCTTGTGGTACTGCTCGACGGTGTCGATGAGCTTGTCGTCGCGGCCGGTGAGCCGGAGGTATTTCAGGGTCTGCTCGTCGACGGGGAAGAAGCCGACCGTGGCGCCGTATTCCGGGGCCATATTGGCGATGGTCGCCCGATTGGCCACCGGCATGTCGGCAAGCCCCGGCCCGTGGAATTCGACGAATTTGTCGACGACTCCATGCTCCCGGAGTATTTCGGTGACGCGGAGAACCAGGTCGGTGGCGGTGGATCCCTCGGGGAGCTTTCCAGTCAGGCGGAACCCGACAACCTCGGGCAACAACATGTAGATCGGCTGGCCGACCATTGCTGCTTCGGCCTCGATGCCTCCCACTCCCCAACCGACCACCCCGAGCCCGTTGATCATGGTGGTGTGGCTGTCGGTTCCCACGAGGCTGTCCGGATAGAGCTGGTGCCCGTCGTCCCAGACCACTTTGGCCAGGTATTCGAGGTTGACCTGGTGGACGATGCCGGTGGCCGGCGGGACCACGCGGAAGTTGGCGAAGGCCGACTGGCCCCACTTGAGGAACTCATATCGCTCCTGGTTCCTCTCGAACTCCTTGCGAGAGTTGATGGTTAGGGCGTCCGAGCGGGCGAAAGCGTCGACCTGGACCGAGTGATCGACCACCAGGTCGGCGGGAATCAGCGGGTTGACCTTCTGGGCGGCTCCTTCGTCCCCGGTCAGGCGCACGATCGCCGAGCGCATCGCGGCAAGATCGACCACAGCCGGCACCCCGGTGAAGTCCTGGAGCACCACCCGGCCCGGGACAAAGGGGATTTCCTGCTCGCCCACATTCCGCGCGTCGTAGGCAGCGATCCGCCGGACGTCTTCTTCCTTGACGCTCTTGCCATCGAGGTTGCGCAGGGCGGACTCGAGGAGGACCTTTATCGAATAGGGGAGTCGCCCGGCACCATCGATGTCGTCGATTCGGGCTATCTGGCGGGGCCCGAGTGCCGTTTCGAGGGTGAACCCGTTCATGGAGCGAAGACTACCGGCGCGAGCGGCACTCTCTTCAGGCCCGCTAGTCGTTATCGGTTGTCAGTTTTCAGTTGGAGAAAACTCCGGGCGATCTTGAACCGACAACTGAGAACCGAGAACGAATCGCCTCAGGCGATTCCGATAGTCACCGGCACCCGGGTCACGCAGTCGTCCTCCAGGGCCTTGTGCGGGATGACCACCGGGTTGCAGGGATAGGACATGGCGCCGAACATCCCGGCGACGATTCCCCGGTCGAGAGAGCAGATGACTTCGGGGTGGCTGGTGGCGGCTTCTCCGAACGGGCAATGCGAGGTGAGAAGCCGCTGCCCGGGAACGTCGGGATCGATCGAGAAGCCGAGCCCGGTCATCGCACTGGCGACCGCCTGGATCGCACCGTCATAGCCAGGCTGCTCGGGCTGGCCGATCTCGGCTGCGAGCTCCCGGCCGTATGCCCTTCCGACATCTTCAGCGATCTGGGCGACGTTTTCGGGAGCCACCTCGTCGAGAACCCGGATCAGCATCTCGACCAGCATCTCGAATCGCCTCGGGGCGAAGTGGACCGAGACCTCCTTGGCCGTTGCCTCGTAGCACTTGGCAGGGCGACCTGCCCCCGGGCCGTTCTTGCCCTCAGAACGACGGTGGCTCACCTTGAGGTAGCCGTCATCGGCGAGACGGTCGAGGTGATGGCGAGCGACATTGGGGTGGAGGTCGAAGAGACCGGCCACGTGAGAGGTGGTCAGCGGCTCGACCGATTCGCGCACCGCGATGTAGATCGCCCGACGGGTTGGATCACCCAACGACGAGGTGAGATCGGAGATCCGGCTATCGAGGGTTTCTGTGTCCATGAGGGGTACCAACAGGTCAAAACTATAGTTTCGAGGGCCTTCTATCCACTGTCGCCGTAGGGGAAATCAATGGCCGCGGACAATCAGATATTCGACGCGGTCGCATCGATCGAATCCCCTTTGTTCGTGGGGCGCACCCTCGGAGAGCTGGGCGCGGTGAAAAAGGTCGACCGATCACTGACCGGGAAACTGAGCGTGGACCTGCTTCTTCCAACGTCTCACACCTCCGAATTGTTGGATCAGCGGCTCAAGGACGCCCTCCAGGACCATGGTCGCGGCGTCGACGTCGACATCGAGGTCATGAGCGAGGAGGCGGCGATCCAATTGATCGCCCGTCTCCGCGAAATGGCCGGTCCGCCGATTGGCGAGCCAGGCTCATCGACCCGGGTGGTGGCGGTCGCTTCCGGCAAAGGTGGCGTCGGCAAGTCTTCGGTGAGCTGCAACCTGGCCGTGTCCCTGGTTCGGGCCGGGAAGAAGGTCGGGATCGTCGACGGGGACATCTGGGGCTTCTCGGTGCCCCGGATGCTCGGGGTCTCACAACCGCCGCTACTCGTGGCTGAGGCGATCATCCCACCGGTTTCCTACGGGGTGAAGGTGATGTCGATGGACTACTTCGTCGGCGACGACAAAGCCGTGATCTGGCGGGGCCCCATGCTGCACAAAGCGATCGAACAATTCCTGAAGGACGTGTTCTGGGACAACCTCGACTTCCTGATCGTGGACATGCCGCCGGGCACCGGTGACATCGCCATCTCGATGGCGCAGTTCCTTCCCAGGGCCCAGGTGTTGCTGGTCACCACCCCGCAGCCCACCGCTCAGAGAGTGGCCCGTCGAGCCGCCCTCATGGCAGCCGAGGTGGACCAGCAGGTGATCGGCATCGTCGAGAACATGTCGTGGTTCACGGGCGATGACGGCAAGCACTATGAGATCTTCGGCGCGGGCGGAGGGGCGGCACTCGCTGAAGAAGTCGGTGTCGAACTCATGACGCGGATTCCGCTGCTGCCGGCGATGGGTCGCGGGGCTGACGAGGGCCTCCCGGTGGCAGTGGTGGCGCCGGGCTCCGAGGCAGAGCTTGCCTTCGAGGCACTGGCCGGGGCAGTGATCGAGAAGCGGCCCCGGATCCGGACCAACCCTGCCTTGGTGATCAACTGATGGCCAACGCGCGAAAGGCCACCGGCGGCGGCGCAGCCTGGCTCTTCGGGTTGGCTTCCTCAGTTCTCTTGGTGGCGCTTTGGGGTCGGGCGGTGGTCGTCGACACCGGGCAGTTGGCCGAATCGCTGGCGCCGATGGCGGCAAGCGATGTCGTGGCTGGACGCTTTTCGTCCTGGTTGGTCGACGAGCTGACTCAAGAAGGGCTGGACCCGATCACGGCGGAGGGGGCGGCCGAGAATGTCTTGGACGACCCTTCGGTGTCGGTGGCGCTCGAGGGGTTGCTTGGCCAGATCGTCGACGCCGCGGCATCTCCGGATCCGGGCGGGTCCACGGTGGATGCCAGGTCAGCCATTTCGCCGGCGGTTCCCGACATCGCCGTCCGTCTCCAGGAACTCGGGGTCCCTGTGTCCGAAGAGCAACTTGCCGAGGCGGTCACCGACCTCGACCCTTTGGTCGTCCGCGAGCCGTCGACTGTCCCTTACGTGGGACCTGCATCCGAGGCCGCCTCGAAACTCGGCACCGCGGTCGTCTCTGTCCCTGGTGGTCATGGTGATCACAACCTGGGTCTACGTGGCCGCTTCCGATGACCGGCGCAGGGCATTCCGGAGTCTTCTCACCAGGTTCTCGCTGGGGGCCCTCTCCTTCGCCATCTTCCTTCGCATCGGCGCGTGGGTTCTCGACCCGGGTGGGGGTCGGGCTCCGGTTGCCGAGACACTCGGATTGTTGGCGACCTCCAAATGGCTGATCCCGCTCGGAATGGGTTTCGTGGCGGCCTGGGGAGCCGTTGCCTTCTGGCTCTTCAGGCGACGTCAGGTCAAACCGGTGGCAGCGTCCCCGCAGCGAACCGAAGTATCCACACGGCCACCAGGCTGATACCGGTTCCGATCAGGACCACGTTCAGCAGCCGGCTGGGTATCGGCCCCGCCCTGCCCGCCCTGTGCAGCAGAGACCAGGACCAGCCGACGATGGCGAGCACTGCGATGAGCGGGATCAGCGGGTGATATGTGAGGGCAAGTGGGAGGTCTCCCCTGATCAGCGCGGACGCCGCCCTGGTCATGCCGCATCCCGGACAAGCGACACCGGTAACCAAGGCGATGGGGCAGATCGTGGGGCCGCTGTCGGTGGGATTCATGGCCAGAAGGGCGGCAACTCCCAGAAACGGGGCCATTGCGAAGGATCGGTCGCGCCACCCGGTGAGAGTCATGGGCTCAAGAATGGCAGCGTTGGCGAGTTCTCGCCGAAGACGAAGATTGCCGGAATGACCAACAGCACGGTTCCGACGATTCCGATCACGCGCGCCGCCTTGGCGGTACCCGCGTTGGCCGGATCCCTGCGACCCGACCGGATCGCCTGCAGCTCGTTGTTGCCCATGACCCAGGCAGCAATCCCCAGCAGCCCGCAACAGATGAGCCCAAAGATCCCGAGGATCAAGGCGGTTGTGGCCTGACTGGCTTCGGGGTAGGCAGGAACGGACGGAACCGTCATGGGCCGAAACTAACGCCCCAGCCGGTCGAGGGTCCGATAGAGAATCGAAGCCGGAGTCAGGAACCAGGGCTTCCCCCGGTAGTAGAAGCGGGTGGGATGGGGGACCTTGGTGAACGAGCTCGGCGGATCCTCGCCAAGCATCATCCCTGCCAGCTCATACCCCATCAAAGTGGAAAGGCCGACGCCGTGACCGGCGTAGCCGAGGGCATACCAGACGCCGTCGATCTGTCCCATGTGCGGGATCAGGTCGAAGGGGACACCGAGTTTCCCGCCCCAGGCATGGGTTATCTCCACGTCGGCGAGGTCCGGGAAATAGCCGAGCAGCTGGCGCCGGAGGTCGGCGCCCGACTCCTGGAAATCGAGCCCGGTGTGGAGGTTGCGCCTCCCGCCAATCAGGATTCGGTCGTCCGGTGTCCTCCGCATGTAATTGAGGAGACGTTGCTTGGTGTAGGTCATCGAGCCTCTCGGGAATATCCGGGCCGCTCGCTCACCTAACGGCTCGGTGACGATGATGTAGGAGCCGATCGGGACCACCCGTCGCGACAATTCGGGGACTCGGCTCCGATGTCGTGTAGCCGTTGGTGGCCAGGATCACGTCCCCTGCTCGCACGGCGCCCTTGTCGGTGCCGACCTTGAATCCCGGCCCGTCCCGCGAGACGTCGTGGACGGCGCATTGGTCGACTAGCAGCGCACCTGCCGAAGCGGCCGCTACCGCCACCCCGAAGACGAAGCGCGCCGGCTGGATACCGAGTCCCTCCGGCTCGAAGAGAACCGCCGTGAAGTGATCACCCGCAACGACCTCTGACAAGCGGTCTGGTCCGAGAACTTCCCAGTCCACGCCGACCATCTTGTCGTACCAGGCAACGGACGCCTCGAAGGTTGCGCGGGACTTGGCGTGGATCCCCAACGCCGCCATTCCGCCCCGTACGATCCTGGCGTCGATGTTCTCCGCCCTCGCGATCTCGGGGACGATCTCGACCGACCGCACCGTGGCCTGCCACATCTCACGACCCAGCTCGGGCCCGAAACGGTCGAAGATGACCTTGATCCCGGCCTTGATGTCGGGAGAGACCATGCCCCCGTTGATCGAAGAGGCGCCCGAGGCGATCGGCCCCTGATCGACGACGGCCACCGTCTTCCCACCCCTGGCGAGTCGGAGGGCTGCTGAGAGCCCGGTGAGGCCGGATCCCACGACGAGGACATCGACTTCAGAAGGCAGCTCGGACGTGATGCCCTCAGGACGCGGAAACTCGTCGACCCAGAAAGGGCTCGGCTTCACAGTCCGGCTAGCCCTGCCCGGAAGAGGGAGGCCATCTCCGTGACCTGGTCAGGGGTCATGATCAGCGGCGGCGAGACCTGGAGGCCCCCGCCGGCGACGGCTCGGGTGAGGACCCCCGCCTCGCGGCAGGCGGCCGCCGCCCGGTAGGGAAGGGTCTCATCGTCGCCGAGCTCCAGCTGCACTGCTGCCAACGCCCCCACTCCCCGTCTGATCGTTGAGACGACGGGCAGCTCCTCGAGGGGCAGGAGGGCCTGGTAGATCTCCTCTTCGAGGGCGGCGCCGCGGGCGAGAAGCCCTTCGCGCTCGATGATGTCCATGACTACGAGCCCGGCGACACAGGCCGTGCTGTGCCCGGAGTAGGTGTAACCGTGGCGGAACATGAGCCCCGGAGTGTCGAAGAAGGGAGCCGCCACCCGCGGGCTGGCGACGATGCCACCGAGCGGGGCGTAGCCACAGGTCACCCCCTTGGCGAAGGTGATGATGTCGGGCTCCAGCTCGAAGATGTTGGCCGCGAACCAATCGCCACATCGGCCAAAGCCAGTGATCACCTCGTCGGAGATGTAGAGGCCACCGGCGACGCGAACCGCCTCTCTGACCCGTGTCAGGTATTCGGCGGGGACGGGGCGGATCCCGCCGGCGCCGATCACTGGCTCGACGAAAATGCCTGCGATCCGCTCTGCGCCGACGTGGTCGATCGCCTTCTCCACGGCCTCGGCATCGTCATAGGGCACGAGGATGACGTCGGCTACGAGGTCGCCGCCGTATCCGGTGCGGTTGGGCTCCATCCCGCCCAAGGTGGTGCCGTAGGTGTGCATGCCGTGATACGCCCATTCCCGTGAGATGAACACGGTCCGATCCGGCTCACCCACTGCGGAGAAATAGCGACGGGCGAGCTTGGCCGCAGTGTCCACCGCGTCGGATCCACCTGAGCCGAAGAAGACCTTGGAGTCGGGGTGAGGAGAGACAGCGGCAATCCGGCCCGCCAGCTCGATCGGCGGCCGGGTGGCGTAGTCGATGAATGCGTGGAACGCCGGAAGCTTGCGGGCCTGCTCCGACATCGCGTCCACGATCTCATCACGGCCATAACCAACGTTCATGTACCAGAGGGAGGCGGCAGCGTCGAGGTAGCGCCTGCCGTCCTCGTCGTAGACGTAGATCCCTTCGCCGCGATCGACGATGAAAGGCGCATGTTGCACCTTGTTCATTTCTCCAAACGGATGCCAGAAGGAAGACATATTGCGGAGGCTAGCCGGGGTGATGCGTGGCTACCCTCGCCGCCCCATGCCTTCCGACCTGGCCTTCGTCAACGGTCCCGTGTTCACGGCAAATGCGTCGCGATCCTTCGCGCGTGCGGTAGCCGTCACCGGGGACCGGATCGTGGCGGTTGGCTCTGAGGGCGAGATCGCTGAGCACATCGGTCCCGACACCGAGGTGGTCGATCTCGGCGGCCGGCTGCTCACCCCGGGGTTCCAGGACTCACACGTCCACGTATGGAGCAGCGGCCTCGATCTCCTGAGATGTTCCTTCGCCGGCTGCGACAACGCCGACGACGCCATCGCCTATGTCGCCAAATACGCCCGGGCCAACCCCGACACGGAGTGGATCCTCGGCGGAGGATGGCATCAGACCTGGTTCCCGCGAGCCTGCCCATCCAAGGAGTTGCTGGACCAGATTGTCCCTGACCGCCCGGTGTTCGTGTACAACGCCGACGGTCACGGGGCCTGGGTCAACAGCCGTGCCCTCGAGCTGGCCGGGATCGACGCGTCCACGCCTGACCCCTTCGACGGGAGGATCGAGCGGAACTCCGATGGCACCCCCCAGGGCACGCTGCATGACGGCGCCGCCAACCTCATCGAGCTCGCCTCACCCAAGGACACCCTCGAAGACGCGCTCCGGGGCATCCTCGCCGGTCAGGAGTACATGCTCTCCAAGGGGATCACCGGCTGGCAGGACACCCATGTCGATCAGCTGGCCCATGCCGCCTATCGGGCGCTCGCCCAGCGTGACCAGCTACGGGGCACTGCGGTGGGTGCCTTGTGGTGGGATCGGCACCGGGGGCTCGAACAGCTCGAAGACCTGGAGAGGATGAGGGGTGAGGGCGTTGGTCGATACCGACCGGTCGCGGTGAAGCTGATGACCGATGGTGTGGTCGAGACCCAAACGGCCGCCATGCTCGAGCCCTACTTCGACGGGACCGGCGCAACCACGGGCACTCGCGGGATCGACTTCATCGATCCCGAGGAGCTGAAGGCGATTGTCGTCGGCCTCGATGGGCGGGGTCTCTCCTGTCATTTCCACGCGATCGGTGACGCCGCGGTTCGCAACTCACTCGATGCGGTCGAGGCGGCGCGAAAGGCCAACGGCTGGTCATCGGCGAGACACACGATTTGCCACGTTCAGGTGATCCATCCCGATGACCTCCATCGTTTCAAACAACTGGGCGTTGCGGTCAGCGCCCAGGCTCTCTGGGCGGGCAACGGCCAGGACCAGCTCGAATTGACCCAGCCCTTCCTCGGCCCGGTGCGAACGATGTGGCAATACCCGTTCGGAAGCCTCCTGCGCGCCGGCGCCACCTTGGCGATGGGCTCGGACTGGGCGGTCTCGACCGCCAATGTCCTGGCTCAGAGCGACGTGGCGGTCAATCGGCTGAATTGGGCCGAGCCGGGCCATCCGCCGCTCAACCCTGAGGAGCGCATCACTCTGCTCGACGCCCTCGCCGGGTTCACCTCAGGCTCGGCTTGGGTAAACCACCGTGAGGCCGACTCGGGGACGGTCGCCGTGGGTATGCTCGCCGATCTCGTGGTTCTCGATCGAGATCCGTTTCAGACCGGGCCGATTCGAGATGCAAAGGTCGCGATGACCGTTGTGGGCGGGCAGGTGGTTTACGAGGAGGAGTGATGGTCAACGCGGCCGTTGAGTTGAGTGGCGTCACCAAGCGCTTCGGCGACGACATGGTGGCGGTCGACGGGCTGGATCTGAGCATCAACGACGGCGAATTCTTCTCCTTGCTCGGCCCTTCGGGGTGTGGCAAGACCACCACATTGCGCATGATCGCCGGGTTCGAGTTTCCCACCGAGGGCAGCATTCGAGTCCACGGCGTGGAGATGGCGTTGAATCCCCCTAACGAGCGGCCGATCAACACCGTCTTTCAGTCCTACGCCCTCTTTCCCCACATGACAGTGGCCGAGAACGTGGCGTTCGGCCTCCAGATGAAGAAGGTGGAGAAGTCGGAGGTCGAGAGTCGTGTGAAGCGGGTGCTCGATCAGGTCCAACTCGGCAAACGCGCCGACGCCAGGCCGAACCAGCTCTCCGGAGGAATGCAACAGCGGGTCGCCCTGGCCCGGGCACTCGTCAATGAGCCCGAGGTGCTGTTGTTGGATGAGCCGCTTGGTGCGCTCGACCTCAAGTTGCGCCAGGCGATGCAGGTCGAGCTCAAGGATCTCCAAACCAGGGTCGGGATCACCTTCATCTACGTGACGCACGACCAGGAAGAGGCACTCACGATGTCGGACAGGATCGGGGTCATGAGTGAGGGGAAGCTTCTCCAGGTCGGGCGTCCCGAGGAGATCTATGAAACGCCGACTTCACGGTTTGTCGCCGACTTCATCGGGGAGATCAACCTCCTCCCTGTCACAGTCATCGGACCCGACGCCGCACGTTTTGGCAACGGACAGGAAGTTGGCGTCCCGTGTGGTGAAGCCTCACCCGGTACCGAGGTGACACTCGCCCTGCGGCCGGAGCGTCTGGCTTTGTTCGATGTCGACGAGGAACTTCCCGCCGGTCACAACCAACTTCGGGTCCGGGTGACCCGACGCATGTACTTCGGGGACGTCTACTTCTACGACGTCGATGCCGGACTTGGCACTCAGATCGAAGTCAAGGAGGAGAACCGGCCTGGCGTGGAGCTGTACGAAGTAGGTGATGAGGCCTATCTGGTGTGGAGCCCGGAGGCGGCAAACCTTGTGACCGCCTGATGACGGCCACCCAGGTCACGCCTGAGTTGGAGGAGTCGGCGAGTCGGGCCGAGTCGCGTCGGGGCTTTCTCTTCTCGTTGCCCGGTGCCTTCTACCTCATCCTCTTCTTCGCGATCCCCCTGGTTCTCGTCTTCGTCTACTCGTTTGCCACCAGGTCATCGACGGGCCAGACCGTCCTCGCTGACTGGAATCTCGACTCGTACAAGCGTCTGTTCACCGCTGACGTCCTGGCGATCTTCATTCGGTCGTTCGTGCTGGCCGCGGTCACCACCGCGATCTGCCTGGTGTTCTCGTATCCGTTGGCTTTCTATATCGCCACCCGGGCGCCCCGCGCCCGAAACATCCTGCTGATCCTGGTGATGATCCCGTTCTGGTCGAACTTCCTGGTTCGAACCTATGCCTGGAGGATTCTGCTTGGTTCGGACGGCCCGCTGTCGCAGTTGAGCCAGAGTTTGGGGGGTGAGCCGATCCGACTGTTGTTCACCAACACTGCAGTGCTCATCGGCCTCGTCTATGGCTTCATGCCTTTCATGGTCCTGCCCCTCTACGCCGCCCTCGAGAGGATGGACTGGAGGCTGGTGGAGGCAGCCCGCGACCTCTACGCCGATGGGTGGACCGCCTTTCGCAAGGTGACCCTGCCACTGTCGCTGCCCGGGGTGATAGCCGGGTCGATCCTGGTGTTCATCCCGTCGCTGGGGACCTATGTGACCCCTGCCCTCCTCGGTGGGGCGAGGACAGTTGGCATCGGCGACTACATCGTCAGTCAGTTCCTGGCCGCCCGCAACTGGCCATTTGGGTCGGCGCTTTCCTTCGGGGTCATGTTCGTGATGCTGCTGGCAACCATCTTCTACTTCAGGGCGGGGGCGAAGACGCTGTGAGCAACGGTGCGGCTCCCAAGGGTGTCGTTGATCGCCTCCTGGCGATCAACGCCTGGGTCCTCTACATCTTCTTCTACGCCCCGATCCTGGTGCTGATCGTCTTCTCGTTCAACGACAACAACAACGTGGCGATATGGACCGAGGCCTCGTTGCGCTGGTACGGGGAGATGTTTCGCAACGACAGTGTGATGTCGGCGCTTCGGATCTCGCTGATCGTGGCCTTCTTCTCCACCATCGTCTCGACGGTTATCGGCACCTTGCTGGCGATCGGCCTCGAGCGCTACCGGTTCCGGGGGCGGGGCACCCTGGACGGTCTCGCCTACCTCCCGATCATCATCCCCGACGTCACCATGGCCGTGATGCTCCTCATCTTCTTCTTCCAGGCATTCGGGATCATCGATGACCTTTTCGGGATCCAACTCAACACCGGCATCCTCACCATCACCCTGGCTCATATCGCCTTCAGCATCTCGTTTGTGGCAGTGGTGGTTCGCGCCAGGCTTGCCCAGCTCGACTCTTCGTTAGAGGAGGCCGCGGCAGACCTCTATGCGGGGAGATGGCAGGCCTTTCGCCGGGTCACGTTGCCATTGATCGCACCGGGAGTGGCCGGCGGCGCACTGCTCGCGTTGACCCTTTCGCTTGACGATGTCGTTGTCACCTCGTTCGTCTCCGGCCCCGGATCGACCACCCTCCCCGTCTATGTCTTTGGACTGGTCAGGGTGGGGGTCACCCCCTTGATCAACGCGGTGAGCACGGTGATGCTCGTGGCTTCGATGGTCCTGGTGGGGATCTCTCTGGGATTCCAGAGGGGGGCGGTGGCGCGCGGTCAGAAGCTGGCTGACCCCGAGGCCTTGGCCCTGGAGTTGTCCGGTGATTGACTTGGAATTGGGTAGGAGGACTTTCGAAAGGATGAGTTGTCGGTTTAGCCTCGGATGACCCAGATCAGGGAGGATCTAGAGATGGGACGAATGGCGAGGTTCGTGGTCACGCTTGGCGTGCTCGCTCTGATGGTGGCTGCGTGTGGCGGAGACGATGCCACAGACGGTGTCGATGGCACCGCGATCGATGGGGGTGATGGTGGCGGCGCCGCCAATTGCACCCTGGATCAGGTCGACGGCGACCTCAACTTCTTCAACTGGACTGAGTACATGGACCCCGGGCTGATCACCGCATTCGAGACCGAGTACGGCATCGACATCGTTGAGTCCTTCTACGAATCCAACGAGGCGATGCTGGCCCAGCTTCAGGCAGGTGTGAACTACGACCTGATCGTGCCATCGGACTACATGGTCGGGATCATGATCCAGGAGAACCTGTTGGCTCCGATCAGCCCCACCGTCGTGCCCAATATCGCAAATCTCGCTGAGCGCTTCACCACACTTCCATATGACCCGGGCAACAAGTACTCGGCCCCCTATCAGTACGGGACTACAGGCATCGGGGTGAACACCGCTCTTGTCGGCGAGGACTTCCCACACAGCTGGGGCTTGCTGTTCGATCCGGCGCTGACAGCCGATTTCCCGGGCGGGGTTTCGGTGCTCAACGACCCTCGCGAGGCGATGGGGGCGGCGCTCGAGTATCTGGGATATTCGCTCAATGACACAGACCTGGCTCACCTTCAGGAGGCGGCCGACGTGATCTCGGCTGCCAAGGGAACGATCGCCGCCTTCGACTCGGATCAGAATGACGAGGCCCTGGCCAACGGCGAGGTCTCGGTGGCACACGGATACTCGGGAGCAATCCTCCTTGGCTTTGAGGACGCCGCCAATCCCGACGACTTCGTCTACATCCTTCCCGAGGAAGGGGCGACCCTGTGGGTCGACAACATGACGGTCCCCGCCAACGCCGACCATCCCTGCTCCGCCTTCACTTTCATGAACTATCTGTTGGATGCCCAGAACGGGGCAACCCTCACCAACTTCAACTGGTACGGCAGCCCTAACGCAGCGGCTCTCGAGTTCGTGGAGCCTGAAGTGGTGGAGTTCTATTCGTCCGCCGAGGAGGGGGCGAAGCTCGAGGTCATCCAGGACACTGGTGACTACGAGATCAACTTCACCGACTATCTGGCCATCGCCAAGGGTTAGAGAACAGGGCTCCGTTTGGAGCCCTGTTCATCATTTCCCCTCAGTGGCGGCGGGAAGCACCGGTGGGATCGGCTCCGGCGCCGGGGGTGCCGGCCGACGGCGCTTCTTCCACCATCGGTAGGCCAGATAGAGGACCAGCAACGGGATCCCCAGGGTGAGCACCAGCAGGGGAAGGGTGTACAGGACGAAGTTGATGCCCCATTCCCCTATGTCCTGCAGCCCGCTCACCAGATTGCGCAACGACTCACGGGCGACTTCGAGGGGCGCCCAGGTGTCCTCGACGATCGGCACCGCGGCCGGGGTCGGGGAGAGATAGACCGAAAGCGTGGCCAGAGCCACGACGTCGTTGAGGTAGTTGAGCTGCCCCTGCAGTTGCTCGATCTCACCGCGGACCCGTGAAACCTCGTTGAACACCGCTAGCAACTTGGCCGGGTCGGCGTCCGGCTGTTCGCGGACTTCCGCCAGCAGGGCCACCAACTCGGTCTCCAGCGCCTCCAGGTTGTGCAGTCGTGCCTCGAGATCGACGAATTGCGCGGTGACGTCTTCGGCGTTCTGGGACTCGGTCATCACGACCTCCACCGAATCCTTGATCGCGTCGAGAATGCGCGGCAACTCGTCGGCCGGCACGCGGAGCACCATGTTCACCACTGGTTGGTCGGTCTCGCTGTCGATCGGCTCGACCGTTGCGCTGGCGACAAAGCCGCCGGCACCCTCCACCAGGTCGACGATGTCTTCGAAGGCCTTTCTGGTGTCGTCGGCCTGCAATTCGAGGCTGGCGTTGCGGATCACCTGGCGCTCAGCTGTCACCGCGTCGTCGTAGGACAGCTCATCTGGCGACTCGCTGGCCGCGGCGACCGTGGTCATCGATTCGGGGACTGCCCCGCTCCCACCGTCGAGGCCCGAGGAGACCTCGCTGAAGGTTTCGGCCGTATCCCCGCCGCAAGCGGCGAGCGCCAGTCCCAGTGCCAGGATCAATGTGAGTTTCTTCATCATTTCGTCCTCTCTTATCGCCCCGGTGGGGCTTGGCCGTTGGACGCACACGATGAGTCATCGGTTCCCGGGGTACCGTGTGCCCATGAGTGGCGGACCGCTTCGCGTTCTCGAGATCTACGGTGATCCGCTCGATTTCGGTCGCTTTCACGGCACCGAGTGCGCCGATCTCATCAGGGCATATCTGGCTGACCGGCTCGGTCTCGCAAGCGAGGCCACATGGGCAGGTCGGACCGCCGATACGGACCTGGTGCTCACGCTGGCCGAGGAGACTCTTCCGTTTCACATGGCTTACTCGCCCAGCCTCTATGAGGAGATGGAATCGTTGGCTGCGGCCGCCGGGATCACTCCTGCTGAGGCGGTCGTCGTTGGTGGGTTCACCGACCTCGTCGACGTGGTTCGGGCATACACCGGGGATGCCCCGGTCGAGGACGATTGCACGGCTGTGATAGACCCGGTGCAAAAGGTCCTGGCCCAGACCTGGGACATGCACGCTTCGGCCGGTGAGTACGTGGTGTTCTTGAAACTCGACCCGGTCATCGGCCCGGAGATGATCGTGCAGACCACAGCCGGTTGCCTGGGTCAGATCGGGATGAACGAGGCCGGGATTTCGATTGGGATCAACAACCTCACCTCATATGGAACACCCGGTGTGACCTGGCCTTTCGTGGTGCGCAAGGTCCTCCAGCAGAGCAACCTCGACGATGCCGTCGACTGCGTCCTCGATGCGCACTTGGCGGGTGGCCACAACTTCCTGTTGATGGGCCCTGATGGCGAGGGTGCCAATGTCGAGGCGATGCCGGGCTCGGTGCAGGTGACCCGGGTAACCGACGAACCGTTTGTGCACTCGAACCATTGCCTCGACCCCGACAACCGACGCTGGGAGTCGGAGCGGGCTGCCGAGTTCGTTCTGAGCAGCCAGACCCGTTTGGAGCGAGGCAACGATCTCGCCTCGGACTTGGATGCTTTCTTCTCAGAGCCATCCATCGCAAGGCGCACGACTGAGCCACATGGGGTTGCGACCTGCGGAGCAGTGATCATGCACCCTGCGGAGCGCCGGATGGAGTCGGTGTGGGGCGTTCCCGGTGATCACCCCTGGGAGACCTTCCAACTTTGACCGAGGTCTCGATCGTCAATCTCGATGCGGCGATGGCGCCCGAGCTCGAGCACATCGAGCTGACCTGTTTTCCGATGGCGAATCCCAACGACCTGCTCTCCGAAGAGGACATCCGCGCCTACGCCCGCACTTTTCCCGAAGGCTATTTCGTGGCGATGGTCGACGGGCGCCCGGTCGGCATGGGGGCGGGGATCTATCTCGACTTCGACTTCGACCACCCCCAGCACACGATTGCCGAGATCACCGGCGACCATCAATGCGGCAACCATGACCCGAACGGCGAGTGGTACTACGGCACCGACATGACCGTCCTGCCCGAGTTCCGGGGCCGGGGTATCGGGAAGATGCTCTACGAGGTTCGCAAGGCGCTGGTGATCAGGGATGGCAAGCGGGGGATCATCGCTGGGGGCGCCCTCCCCGGCTATTACGGGCACAAGGGCGAGATGACGATCCACCAGTACGTGGACAGAGTCGTGGCCGGGGAGATGACCGACCCGACGCTGAGCTTTCAGATGTCACAGGGCTTCGAGGTGCGGGGGATGCTGGAGAACTACATCGAGGACGAGTCCGACGATGGGTGGGCCGCCCTGATCGTCTGGGAGAACCCGCATTTCTCCCCCCAGCGAACGGAGTGAGCGTTGGGGGGAGTACCCCGTAGGGGGGAGGGGGGCGCTTCTGGCGTCAAGCCTCGCCTGAGGATCCTTCCTCTCCGCCATCCCGTTGAGAACTTCCAGCACCACCCGATTCGCCAGATAGGCGGTTTGCTCTCCGGGCCCGTCGTAGGGCGGGGAGACCTCGACGATGTCAGCCCCGAGCACCACGAGATCCTTTGACAGACGACGCACGGTGTCGAGCAGCTCCCGGGAGTTGAGGCCACCCGGCTCAGGGGTGCCGGTGCCCGGTGCGAGTCCCGGATCGACGACGTCGATGTCGACTGAGATGAAGACTCCTTTGGCCCCACCCTCCAGCGAATAGGCCACTGCCTCGTCGACGACATCTGGGAGCCCTCGGTCCACGATCTCATTCATCAGGAATGAGCGCATCTTCTGCTCTTTCATCCACTGCATCACCTCGGGCTCGGGCCAGTAGCCACGAAGGCCGATCTGGACGAAACGATGGCCGGGCACCGCCCCCGACTCGATGAGCCGGCGCATCGGGGTCCCATGACCATGAAGCGAGCCGTTCTGGATGAAGCCGGTGTCGGCGTGGGCGTCGAAATGGATGAGGGCAATCTCTCCGAAGCCATGGACCCGGGCCACGCCGAGGGCGTCCGGCCAGGTGATGGTGTGGTCGCCGCCGAGGATGACCGGGACCTTGCCGGCGCGGGCGACGTGTTCGACAGTGTCGGCGATTCGGCCGATCGAAAGCTCCAGATCCCCGGGCCGAACATAGACATCGCCGATGTCGACCACCCCCAGGACCTCGAATGGATCGAGACCGGTCGGCAGATGCGGCCGGTATCCGTCCATTGCCCCGTAGTCGGCATTTCTGATGGCCCGGGGCCCGAATCGCGCTCCGGGTCGGAATGTGGTGCCCCAGTCGAAGGGAGCGCCGAGGATGACGACGTCGCCGTCACCCATCTCGTCCATCTTCACGGCGGGCACGCCGAGGAACGAGTTGCGCGATGCGAAGGAGAGATACTCGGCCGAGGCGAAGGGGATCTCGCTCTGGCGTTGCTCGTAGGGGGTGTACATCGCCCTCGGTACGCTAACTGGACTCGACGCCAGGTTGGTGAGGCATGACGCCCGAAGTCGTACAACGCACATACGTCACCCTGGTGCTGCTCCAGACATTGGCCGCCTCTCTGATCTGGGGGGTCAACACCCTCTTCCTCCTCGACGCCGGGCTATCGCTGACCCAGGCCTTCGTCGCCAACGCTGCCTTTACCGCGGGGATGATGATCTTCGAGATCCCAACCGGGGTGATCGCTGACGCCTTCGGGAGGAGGCTTTCCTTCATGCTCGGAGCGGGCACGCTCCTGGTGACCACCCTCGCCTATCTCGGCCTTTGGTACGTGGAGGCGGGAATCTGGTGGTGGATCCTGGTGTCGGCCCTGATCGGCCTCGGTTTCACCTTCTTCTCCGGCGCCACTGAGGCTTGGCTCGTCGACGCGTTGAGAGCGACTGGCTTCGCGGGGTCGGTCGAGACGGTTTTCGGGAAGGGTCAGGCGGCGGGTGGGGCCGCGACCTTGGTCGGGACCATCGCCGGTGGCTTTCTCGGTCAGATAAGTCTCGCCATTCCCTACCTGCTCAGATCCTTCCTGCTGTTGGCGGTGGTGGTCGCGGCCTGGCTGTGGATGCATGATCTCGGCTTTGAACCCAGGCGCGGGGTTGCGATCAGGCCTCAGGTGGCGGGGATCCTTCGCAACTCGGTGAAGCACGGCTTCGGGAATCCACCGGTGCGAATGTTCCTCTTCGCGGCACCATTCACCAGCGGAGTCGGGATCTGGGCCTTCTATGCCTTCCAGCCCTACCTGCTCCAGTTGTTCGGCGATCCGAACGCCACCTATCTCTCCGGCATTGCGGCGGCAGTCTTTGCCCTCGCCCAGATAATTGGTGGGTCCTCGGTCAGGTGGGTGCGCAGGATCTTTGCCACGCGGACCAGTGTGCTGGCCGGCCAGGTCATGATCGCATCACTGGCCCTGGTTGGCACCGGTCTCGCCGAATGGTTGGAAATCCCGACCGGGTTCTGGGTGGCGATCGCCCTGCTCACCATCCTCTCGCTGGTTGGTGCACTCGCCAACCCGATGCAGCAGGCCCTGCTCAACGACTGCATCCCATCGGAGCAGAGGGCAACCGTGCTCTCGTTTGTCTCACTGACGGGCAGCGCCGGTGGTGTCGTCACCCAGCCGGTTCTGGGGAAGGTCGCCGATGTGTACTCCCTTGGGGTCGGATACATCGTCGCTGGAGTGATCTACGTCCTCAGCCTCCCGTTCGTGATTGTGGTGCGAAGGATGCGATTGGCCGCCGACAGGGTGGTCAACGCCGAGCCGACAATCGTCTCCTGAGTTCTGGCAAGATTCGGTGATGGAAGAACACGACGCCGGGGAACCGTCCGGCCAGGCCATTGCCAGGGGGGCGATCATCGGGGTGCCGGTGGGGATCGTCGGCGTGACCATTGCCGTTTGGCTGATCACCGGTCTCGACCTCTCTGAGTGTCTCGCCACGGCGATCATGCCCGGTGTCTTGCTCGGCGCCTTCAGCGGAGGATTCGTCGGGATGACGATGAGCATGGGGGAATAGGAGGGTCTCGCTCCGACGCGGGCAGCCCCCTCCGGCCCTTCGGGCCACCTCCCCCAACGTCGCTCCGCTCCTGGGGGAGGAAATGTTTCTCCCCCAGCGAACGAAGTGAGCGTTGGGGGGAGCGCCGGCGAAGCCGGAGGGGGCTACTGCGCGGGAGGTCTAGTTCCTCTTTCAAAACGAACACCACCGTCTGCAGGTCGGTGAACTCGTCGATCCGTTGCCGACCCCAGCCGGTGTCGGTCCCGGCGGCGCCTCCGAACGGCTGGAAGGTCTCCCAGAAGTCGGTCGAGTCGTTGACGATCACCGTGCCTGAGCGGATCCGATCGGCATACCAGAACGCCTTGCTCAGATCATTGGTGAACACGGCGGCCTGGAGCCCGAGGTGGGTCCGGTTGGCGACGCCCACGGCATCCTCATCGTCCTTGGCACTGAGGATCGGGAGCACCGGCCCGAAGGACTCTTCCTGTGAGACCTCGGACTCCTCGCTAACCCGGTCCAGCATCGTGAACTGGTAGTAGAGATCGGTTGGGAAGCCGGAGGCCCGACCACCACCCATCAGCAACTCGGCGCCATGGTCGACCGCGTCGGCGATATGGCGGTCCATCTTGGCCGCGGTGGGCTCGTTGTTGAGCGGGCCCATGTTGGTCGACGCGTCGAAGGGGTCTCCGAGGCTCACCACCTGTGCGGCTTTGAGTGCGGCCTCGACGAACTCGTCGTGAACCTCGTCGACCACGATGACCCGCTCCGTGGCCACACAGACCTGACCCGCGTTGTAGTAGGCGCCGTAGACCGCCGCTTGGGCGGCCTTGGCGACATCGGCGTCGGCGGTGACGACGGTCGGCCCGTTGCCCGACATCTCCATGATCGAGCGCTTCAACCCCATGGCGGCGACGATCTTCTTGCCGGTGGCCGACGAGCCGGTGAACCCGACCGCATCGACGCCGTCGTGGGTGACCAGAGCGGTTCCGATGTCGCCGGCGCCGGGAATCACCGAGACCGCACCTTTGGGGGCGCCGGCCTCCTCGAACACCTTGGCCATCTCGAGGAGTGCCCACGAGGTGAACTCAGGCGGTTTGACGATCACTGCGTTGCCCGTGGCCAGCCCGGGCCCTACGTACTCCATCGGGATCATCACCGGGAAGTTCCACGGGGTGATCGCCACCCATACCCCAACCGGCTTGCGCATCGTGAACATGCGTCGGTGGCGGCTGGTGGTCGGAATCAGCTCGCCTTTGAGACGCTTCACGTCCTCGGCCGCGATCTGGAAGTAGTCGCCTGACTCGGAGATGTCGTCGAGTGCCTCCGCTTCGTAGGGCTTGCCCTGCTCGGTGGAGAGGATGCGCGCAACCTCTTCAACGTGGGTCTGCCAGAGGTCGTAGATCCGGAGGCAGAGATCGGCCCGCTCGAAGGCGGTCCATTGCCGCATCTCCTCCGTCGCCTCGCGGGCCGCTTTGACCGCACGGTCGATGTCAGCCTGCGAGGCCTTGGGAACGTTGTAGATGTGCTCGCCGGTGGACGGCGACCTCACCTCGTAATGGTCGTCACCGGTGCCCTCGGTCCACTCGCCGGCGATGAAGAGCTTGAGATCGGTCGCCATGGGCCAAGGGTAGTTTCCGGTCATCCCCCGGGTTAAACGACTGTTCAGTACGATGCCGGGAGAGGAGTGAGATATGAGTCTCCAGGGAGACAAGACCAAACAGTGGTACCAGCGGGCTTCGAAAGTCCTCGTGAACGGCGTCTCCAGCCAGTTCCGATATTGGGGCGACGAAGACACCATGGTGATCGATCACGGGAAGGCCGGCCATGTCTTCGACATGGACGGCAAGCGCTACATCGACTACCAGTGCGGATTCGGGCCGATCATCCTCGGTCACGGTGAGCCTTCGGTCTCGGCCGCGGTGGCAGAGGCCGCTGGTGAGGCAACCAGCTTCGCGATGACCCAGCGCCGTGAGATAGAAGCGGCGGAGAAGGTGGTCGACACCCTGGGCTGGCCCGATTTCATGCGGTTCACTAATACGGGCACCGAAGCGACCATGCATGCGATACGCCTTGCCCGCGGGGTCACCGGCCGCGACACGGTCATCAAATTCGAGGGCCAGTACCACGGGATGCACGACTACGTCTTGTTCTCCACGGCCGGGGTTGCGGTGGGGGGGCTCGGCTCCCGGCTCAAGCCGATCCCGATCCAATCCAGCTCCGGAATCCCCGAGTCGATTCGCTCCTACATACGAACTCTTCCTTTCAACGACCTCGAGCTCGTGGAGCGGGCTTTCCGTGACGAAGGTGGCCGGATCGCAGCCGTGATCGTGGAGCCGATGCTCGGCAACGCTTTCGGGATACTCCCTCAGCCCGGGTTCCTCGAGGGTTTGCGCCGGATCTGCGACGAGTACCGGACGGTGCTCATCTTCGACGAAGTGAAGACCGGTTTCCGGGTTGCCCTGGGAGGTGCCAATGAGCGTTTCGGTGTCACCCCCGACATGGGCACCTACGCCAAGGCCCTGGGCAACGGATTCCCGGTGGCGGCGATCGCTTTCAAGGATTGGGTCGCCGAGGGTTGGAGACGGGGCGGCATCGCCCAGGCCGGGACCTACTCAGGCGGAGGGATTGCATCGGCGGCGGCCGGCGCAACCCTCGACTTGCTTCGCACCGGTGAGCCCCTGGCCCGGGTGCAGAAGACCGGCCAGGCCCTGATGGAAGGGCTGGAGAAGATCCTCGCCGACCAGGGGGTCGAGGGGAAGACGATCGGTGATCCCGCGATGTTCTCGGTCTTCATCGGTGAGGGTGATCTCATCGAGTTTCGAGACACGGGCAAGCACGACGATGAGCGATATGACGATGTCATGTTCCGCATGATTCGAAAGGGCGTAATGCCCTGCCCCGACGGACTGGAACCGTGGTTTGTCTGCGCCGCCCATACCGAGGAGGACGTGGCAACCACTCTCCAGGTGTTCGAGGAATCGCTCTCGGAGTCACTGGCAGGCGCTTGATACGTCGGGCTGTCCCTGGCGATCTGGACGTCGTCCTGGAGCTGTCCAAGGAGTTCTGTGTCCTCGACGGGCACGTCTTCGAGGCCGACCGGGTCAAACCGGCCCTCGTCCCGCTGCTCGCCTCCGATGACCATGGTGTCGTCCATCTGGTGGAGGAGGAGGGCTGGGCTCTCGGCTATGCCATCGTCACCTGGGGCTACAGCCTCGAGTCCGGAGGGCGCGACGCCCTCATCGACGAGATCTACATCCGGGATCGGGGCTCCGGTGTTGGGACCTCGCTGCTGGCGGCGATTCTCGACGACCTGAGGTCGAGAGGCCGTTCGCCCGTTTGACCCTGGAAACCGAGAAGGCGAACGAGGCCGCCCGGCGCTTCTACGAACGACACGGGTTCGTCGAAGAGGATTCGGTGTGGATGAGCCTCGACCTATCGTGACCGATCCGGGGACGAATTCTTGAACCGTCCGTAACAATCTGGGTTCCGGCTGCGTCATTGTCGATGTCATGGCCGTCTGGATCAACAGAAACACGGAAACCGGTGTGGTCGAGAACAACGACATCGAGACCTTCTACCGGCTCCACGCTGGTCAGGTCTATTCCTATCTCGTGTCTCTATGCCGTGACCGCGGGCTGGCGGAGGATCTGATGCAGGACACCTTCATCAGAGCGACGAGGGCGCTGGGTGGGTACCGGGGTGGCAGCCCGAAGGCCTGGCTGTTCTCAATCGCTCGTACGGTCTTCCTGGACAACCTACGCCGACAGGGAAGCCGTCCGACATCGCCGAGCAGATAGAAGTTGCCGGTCCTCCCGAGCGCGACCCGGTGGAGCAGGATGCCATCGAACGCGCTCTCGGAAGCCCTCCCGGAGCGCCAGCGCACCGCATTGATCCTGTCCGACCGTATTGGGCTGAGCGGATCCGAAGTGGCGGCGACCCTCGGCATCTCCGAAGGTGCGTCACGAGTGCTGGTCCATCGGGCCCGACAAGGGTTTCGGATTGCGTACGAACGGGACGCTCAATGACACACGAGGAGATTCAGGACCTGCTCGAGGGCTATGTCGACGAGACGCTCGACCGAGCGACGCGCCGAGAGGTCGATGCCCATCTGGCTACCTGCGACGAGTGTCGGGCCGTGCTCGAAGGTGTGGCTCCGGTCGACCTGGGCGCCGTTGAGCCCTCCTCCTGGACGCAACGTGACATGCGACGCGCGGTTCGCCGCTCCATGTTCCGGGTCGCGGTTGATGTCGTCCTCCTGGTGATCGCGGTGACCCTGGTGGCGTGGCTCGTCTCCTTGACCTTGATACATCCTTTGATCATCAATCGAGGCGGCCGGGCCGAAGCGGCCACCATCGCTACTGCCGATCTGGCCGTCATGTTCAATCCGGGCGCGAGCGTGACGGAATACGCCTATCGACTCCCATCTCCTGTCGCGAACCTCCGAAGTGACCATGGCGATGCCGTTGGGTGACTCTGCCGAAGAGCTCGGCAGCCTCGAGTCCAGGATTGGACCACTTGCCTTTGGAGACGCCAATGCTGGGAGGTTTTACCCGTTCCTATTCCGGCGACGACGAGGCAATCGGGGGTCAGGATCGACTGGAGGCCGTCGACGACGGAACGGTTGCGACTGTGTTGTTGTCGATACGAGACACCACTCGACATGGGGCGGCCGGCGAACGCTCGAAAGTGACGCCGACGTGCGCGTGGTCTGGGCCGGGTTCGCGGTTGGTGATGGCTCGTGGCTGGCGTCCTTCGGTGTTCTCGGATACGGGACCTGCGGCTACCGCATCGATCGAGATTTCGGGAGCCATAGGGGCGAGCGGCGGTGGCAGTGGCAGCTGCGTCAGGCGAGCCGGCTTCGATCGATGACGCCTTGGCTGAGACGCTTCGAGCTGTGGACAACTTGATCGATCACCCCGATCTTCTCCAAGGCGTCAACTCCTCACCAGAAGAGGCGGAATCAGTCCGCTCCGAGCTGGGCGACCCACAAGTGGCTTCCCTGGTGGTCACCGGGCCGACCACGGAGATCGTTGACTTCATCGAGGAGGCAGCACCTGACGTCGTCAATGTGCTCGCTCTTGACTTCACGAACTGGTTCCAACCCCTTTGCGGAAGGTGACGCAATGACCCTGTATCAAGACATTCGGAGAAACCGTCGCTGGATCTTGATCGGAGTCGTTCTCGGATACGGGATGGCACTCGCTGTCCTTGTCATCCGGGTGGTCAACACCGAGAGCGAGTCTGGGGAGTGGCTGGGCTCGATTGCCCTCGCCACCAGCGCAGCCATAGCTCCCTCTTTGGCCTGGCTGTCCCTCGACCGACGGTCGGGCCTGCTCCCCGTCGCCGCCCTTGCCTCGTTGATAACCGGGATCGTCAGCATCGTGCTGCTCCCTGTCGCCTTCGTGACGTCGTTGATCTGGATGTACGCCTGGTCGAGTCGACCGGTGAAGGTCGAGATTTCGAGAGGGCAGTGGTGGTCCGGCGTGGCGCTGGGCATGACTGCTGCCCTGGCCGTCTTCGTCCTCTTCGTCCACCTCGACCCGGTCTGCACCGAGACGCTGGCCGATGGCACCGTTGTGCAAGTCGATCCGGCGGAGCAGGGATATCGGTCCGGCTGGCGCCTTGGCTCCGACACTTCAGTTTCCTCGGGGACCGGGAGCTCGGGGCCCGATGGCCCGATCGCGCAGCTCGTGCAGCTCGGACACCATCGTTTGGGGGGAAGCCCTCGCGTCACTGATAGTGAGCCTCGGTGCCATCGCCGCCGCCGCCAGATGGTGGCCACTGAATGCCAAGCCTTCCGCCGCAGGAGTCTCAGGACGCTGGGAGCGTTTCACGCGACCTATCGTGACCACATGATCCAGGTGGTTATCTCCGGAGCCGGTGGGAAGCTGGCGAGTGCCATCGCTGACGCGGTGGTGGCCGCCGACGACCTGGAGCTGACCGGTTTCTTCAATCCCAACCGGGCCGGGCAGATGCTGCACGGGATGACAGTGAGTGGCGACCCCGGCGCGATGAAAGGCGATGTCGTGGTGGAGACGGCGCACAACGACGTCGTCCTCGACAACCTTGGGCACTGGCGAGCCAACGGCCTGGCGGCCGTGGTCGGGACCTCCGGTTTCACCCCGGAGCGCCTCGCTCAACTCCGCGAGTCCTGGGGAACCGAGGGCCCGCCCTGCCTGATCGTTCCCAACTTCGCGATCGGCGCCGTGCTCATGATGAGGTTCGCCGCCCAGGCGGCGCCCTATTTCGAGGCAGTCGAGATCGTGGAGAGGCATCACTCGACCAAGCCGGATGCGCCGTCGGGCACCTCGCTGGCCACTGCGATCGGGGTATCCGCCGCAGGAGGCCGTTCCGCCGAAGGCTCTGAAGAACTAGTCGAGGGTGCTCGAGGGGCCCTGGTGGAGGGAGTTCGGGTCCATGCGATGAGACTTCCTGGGCTCATCTCCCAACAGGAGGTCGCTCTGTCCAACACCGGAGAGGTGCTCTCCATCGAGCATCTGTCGACCGATTACGGGGCCTTCGCCGCGGGTGCTTTGCTGGCGATCCGCAAGGTGCGTGGGTCTGGCACCTGGTGTGCACCTGGGTCTCGACACGGTGCTCTAGTTTCTTGCCGCCGACTCATGCCCCCGGCCACGTTCGCCATGGCCCCCTCAGCCCTTCGCGGGCTCACTGCTCCCGACGTCGCTGCCGCTCCTCGGGGCGAACAGGTCGCCGCTGCGGCGCGGGGACTGCCGCTGCCACGCGGCGAGGGCTTCAGAAGACGATCACTGTCAGCGCACCCAAGCGCCACGCAGTAGATGGCGAAGGGGAGCAGCCCCACCCGCTTCAGCGAGCTCATCAGCCAGCCGATCGCCAGGTACCCGGTGACCCCGGCCACGATCACACCCACGATCAGGACCGGATCGAAGGTCCCCGAGCCCGACACCCGGTAGAGCTCGAGCAGCCCGGCGCCGGTGACCGCAGGGATCCCGAGCAGGAAGGAATATCGGGCGGCCTCTGTCGGCTCGATGTGACGGGCGCTCCCGACCGAGATCGTCGTGCCCGACCTCGATATCCCGGGGATCAGGGCCATGGCCTGGGCAAAGCCGATGAGTATCGAGTCGGGGATCTTCATGTCCATGATGCGCCGGGTGCCGAAGGCGAGTCCGGGAGCCGAGATAGAGGATTACCCCGTTGCCGATCAGTGCCCAGCCGACGTTCGAGATCGTGGTCGAGAAGCGCATTCAGCTCGCCTTCAAGGGGTAGCCCGAAGATCACGGCCGGGATAGTCCCGATCGCAACCAGCAGTGCGATCTTTCGTCCTTCGGGGTCGTCGCGGAAATGGAGGACCTTCGCCAGGTCGTGTCGGAAATAGATGAGCATCGCCGCCAGGGTTCCCAGGTGGAGGATCGCGGTCGAGGCCAGCGTGGGCGGCTGCACATCGAGCCCCATCTCGTTGAGGAGGGCGGGTATGACCACCAGGTGACCGTCCGATGAGACCGGAAGGAATTCGGTGATCCCCTGGATCACTCCCCAGATGACGACGGCAAGCACGGCGGCACGGTAACCCTCAACGGGTTGCAATCATGATCGCGACCCTGCCCTCCACGGCGGCCGCGGCGACCTCGGCGGCATGGTCTCCAGGGACCGCCACGGTGCCGAGACCGGAGCCCAACGGGTCGTCGGCCGCACCTGTCACTACCACCGCGGGCACGCTCGAACCGGCATCGAGAAGGACGATCTGGGCCTCATCGCCGGGGCGTGCCGAGATAGGGAGCGCCATCTCGATGCTCCACCATCCGGCCGGAGTCGTGAGATCGTGCTCTCCGACTGAGGAAGCGAGAAGCGGCTCACCGGGAGCGATGGCGGTCAACGCCACCCCGCCTGGGGTCACGGTTTCCAACAGCCCTGCCGGCACCTTTCGGAGGACGGTGTTCCATTCGCCGATCTCGGCTCCGGCGAGGATTGCCTCCGACGCGAATGGGTGTTCGACGGATGGCTCGGGACCGAGTTCAACCCACAAGGATCCGAGGACGATGAGGCCGGCTGCCAGCCAGCGTCCCCAGGGCGGTGTCTGTAACCAGAGCACCCTTCGAAGGTACGAGTGCCGCCCGGCCGCCGGAAGAGGGCTGGCTGTTCAGTCGCTGGAGGCAGAAGGAGCGGGGCTGGGCACGGACGGCTTGGAAGGCTCCTTTGTGGAGGATCCGGAACCGTCCTTGGACTTGGACGTCTCCTTGGCTTTGGAGCCCTCGCTCTTCTTCGAGGCGTTCTGAAGGGGCGCGAGCGTCGGTGCTGTAGAAACCGGGGCCCTTGAACACGATGCCGCGTGCATGGAAGACCTTCTGGAGGTCGCCGCCACACTTCTCGTGACGGCGCAGCGGCTTATCCGAAAAGGACTGGACCTTCTCGATGGTGTCGCCGCACGACTTGCAGACGTATTCGTAGGTAGGCATCGAAATCTGACCGCTGGAGAGGGGTGGGTCGCGATCGTACAACCGCCAACCGCTCACTTCCATTCCGACCCCGGGCAATATGATCGCCTCGATGACACCCGGTCTTGCGATCCCCCTGGCCCTGATTGCGGCCTATGTCGTGGGAAGCATCGACTTCGCGGTGATCGTTGCCCGGATGCATGGCGTCGACATCCACGAGGCCGGCAGCGGCAACCCGGGGACCTCCAACGTGCTCCGCACCGTCGGCCGGCTCCCAGCAGCGATGGTGCTGATCGGGGACATGCTCAAAGGCACGGTGGGAGCAGCGATGGGGATGATCGCGTCGGGAGTTCCCGACCCGATGGGACCATGGGCGTTTGCCGCAGGCTTCGCCGCTGTGGTCGGTCACTGCTACCCGATCTTCCACAAGTTCAAGGGCGGCAAGGGGGTGGCAACCGGCGCCGGCGTCCTCCTGTTCACCGTGCCCTTGGCTGCGGTGATCGAACTGGCATTGTGGGGGATCATCGTGAAGCTGACCAAGACCGCGTCGATAGCGTCTCTGGTGATCATGGTGGTGACGATCCCGATCCTGATCTGGCAGGGTGTGCCCGGTGCGTCGCTGGTCTGGGTGGCCCTGATCATTGCCCTCATCGTTTGGAGGCATCGGGGAAACATCCAACGCATGGTTTCCGGCAGAGAGCACAAGGTGACCACATGAACATCGATGTCGCGGTGATCCCTGCGGCGGGGCGGGGGACCCGGATGCGCCCGGCGACCAGGGTGGTGCCGAAGGCGCTGCTCACGGTGGTCGACCGGCCGGCGATCCAGTACGCAGTGGAGGAGGCGGCGCGGGCGGGGGCCAAGGAGGCGGTGGTGATCGTCGACCTCGACGTCGGCCATCTCGTCGCCCAGCATTTCAGTCTCGAGGGACCACTTCCCGGTCTGGAGGAGATCCACCTCCGCCCGGTTGTCCAGGAGGAGCCGTTGGGCCTGGGCCACGCGGTGAACGAGGCGGCCGACGTGGTTGGAGATCGGCCCTTCTTCGTCCTCTTGGCCGACAACATCGTTCGGCCCGGTGTGGACGTCCTTGCCTCCTTGTCGGCCGGAAGCAGCGACGGGACGGTGTCGGTGGTCTGTCTCCGCGAGCTCGACGACGAGTTTCTCTCGAAATACGGAGTGGTGGTTCCCTCCTCCGCGGTGGAGGAGGGCTATTTGATGCTCGGGGGAGCAGTCGAGAAGCCCGGGATCGAGGAGGCGCCTTCCCGCCTGGGGATGGTCGGCCGTTATCTGTTCACGCCGGAAGTCTTCGGCCTCCTCGACAAGACGGCGCCAGGGACCGGGGGCGAGATCCAACTGACCGACGCCATCGACGGATTGGGAAAGGCGGGTCGGTTGCGAGGCTTTGTCGCGGCGCTCGATCTTCTCGATGTTGGAACTCCACTCGGCCTTCTCGAAGCCTCGGTCGTGCTGGGGAAGGACCAATTCGGCGAGGAGTTCACGACCTGGCTGGAGGGTCGGCCCGGGACGTGAGACCACTCGAGGAGGCGCGCTCCGAAGTCTTGCGCTCGGTTGAGACGCTGGAGAGCGAACCGGTCTCGATCTGGGACGCCCTGGGTCGGGTCCTGGCGACAGACGTGACCGCCGCCGAGAGCGTTCCCCCTTTCCGCAATTCGGCGATGGACGGATATGCGGTGCTTGGCTCCGACGTGGCAAGGCCGGGTGCGGTGCTGGAAGTGGTCGGGGATCTCGCTGCGGGTTCCGTCGCAGAGAGCCGGGTCGGCCCCGGCCAAGCGTTGAAGATCATGACCGGCGCACCCATGCCCGAAGGCGCCGACACCGTGGTGAAGATCGAGGACACGGACGGCGGCTCCGATCGGGTGACCGTCGTCACCGCGGTCGAGGTCGGGACCTCGGTGCGGCCTGCCGGAGGCGACGTGGCGGCTGGGAGCCTCGTGTTCGAAGCCGGGACCAGGCTCACCCCGATGCATGTCGGGGTCTTGGCAACCATCGGAGTAGCCGCTCCCGTCGTGCATCGCCGTCCCCGCGTCGCCTTCATGTCGACAGGTGACGAGCTCGTTCCTCCCGGTGGTGGCCCTCTGGCCCCAGGCTTGATCCGAGACTCGAATCGACCGATGGTGAAGGCTCTGCTCGAGGAGGTGGGAGCCGAACTGACCGATCTGGGGATCATTCCCGACCACGACGAAGCACTGCGGGAGGCCCTGGAAACCGGTTCCTCCTCCGATGTGATCGTGTCCACCGGTGGTGTCTCGATGGGGGACTACGACGTCACCAAGAAGGTCCTCCAGGGCAGTTCATCGGTCGGGTTCTGGCAGGTGGCGATCCAGCCGGCCAAGCCATTTGCCTTTGGGCGGGTGGGCGGTGCCCTGTTCTTCGGCCTTCCCGGCAATCCGGTGTCGGTCCTGGTGTCTTTCGAACAGTTCCTGCGCCCGGCGCTCCTCAGGATGCAGGGAGCGACCAGGATTCTCCGGGATCAGGCGCCGGCGATCGCCGGGGAGCGGTTCGACACCGATCCCGACAAGACTGTCTTCGTGAGGGTGCGGATCTCGGAGCAGAGCGCTGGTGGTCCGGTTGTCGTGTCATCCGGCGGCCAGTCGTCGAACATCCTCTCCGCGGCAGCGGCAGCGGATGCGTTCGCGGTGATCCCGCGAGGCGTAGGTGCGGTCGCGGCGGGTGATTCGGTAGTGATCGAGAGGTTCAAGTCACCGGAGACAAGGGAGTGGACTGATGGGATCTGAGGGCGATCTGACCCACCTCAACGACGCAGGCGAGGTCCACATGGTCGACGTCGGGGACAAGGAGATCACGGACCGCGAGGCCGTGGCCGAGGCCCATGTGGCGATGTCAGAAGAGCTGGTTTCCCGCTTCTTTGCAGGTGATCTCCCCAAAGGGCGAAGCGGCGGCCGTGGCCCGGATCGCGGGCATCGCGGCGGCCAAGAAGACCCCCGATCTCATACCGTTGTGCCATCCGATCCCGTTGGGTGCCGTCGAAATAGGCCTCGAGCCGACTGGGCATGGAATTCGGGTGCTTGCTACCGTTTCCACCCAGGGGCGCACTGGTGTCGAGATGGAGGCGATGACCGCGGCGTCGGTCGCGGCCCTCACCATCTACGACATGGTCAAGGGAGTGGAGCGCGGAGTGACCGTGGAATCGGTGAGATTGTTGAAGAAGTCCGGAGGAAGATCCGGTCTGTGGACCCGGGATTTGAGTCGTTGATTGGGACAGAGTCATCCCGCTACGCTGAGCCTTGGACGGAGTGATCGCGGGGTATGACAACAAGCGTCATCATCGGTCTGCTGGTAATAGCCGCAATATGGAGTGTGTATCTCCTCCCTTCAGTGTTCGGCAACCGCCAAAACACACCTCTGAACTCCACTGAAGAGTTCGACCGCTGGACCCATCTCATCGCCGACGTCCAGAAACGGCCGTACAGCAAGGGCGATGTCGGGCACCGCGACATCATCAGGCTTCGCCAGCGACGGACGATGGCACTCCTCATCACCCTCGCCCTGGTCACTGCGGGGCTCGCCTGGTGGCAGAACTCCATGCCGTTGTTGTTGGTCCATCTCTTCGTCGACTCGCTGATTGCCCTCTACGTGGCTGCCCTGGCGCAGATGAAGCAGCGCCGACAGTGGCGTCTCAAGGTGAGCCATGTTTCCGAGCGGCCCGAGTGGGAGGAACCGCAGGTCCGGGTCATCGCCAACTGACGCGATGGGATTGGACTTCGCAGACGACGCTCGGTCGGTTCTCGACGAGCGGTTCACAGCCAGAGAAAAGGGCTATTCCGGCTCCCGGCAGGTGATCAGGGCTTGCGCCAATTCCATCCGCGCCTTGCACCGCGGGGAGTGGGAGGCTGCACACGAGCTGATCGGACAGGCCGGGTCACAGCTGGCCGAGATCACGGACACGCTCGCCGGGCATCCGGACATCCTCCACGCCGGCTTCGTCTGGGATGCGGCCAAGGAGTACGCCGAGGCGCGGATCACGGAGGCCTTGTTCAAGGAGGAGCCTGTTCCGGGATTCACTCGAGCTCGGGATCGACCCGGTGCCCTATCTCAACGGTCTGGGAGAAGCCGTCGGTGAGATGCGTCGTCGGATGTTGGACCTGTTGCGCGATGGCGACGTCGAAGGCGCAGAGAAGGCGCTCCTGGCCATGGACGAGATCGTCGACCTGCTGGCATCGATGGACTACCCCGACGGGATGACTTCCGGCCTGCGCCGCACCACCGACGTGGCCCGGGCCCTTGTGGAACGCTCCCGCTCCGACCTCACGGCGACCGTCGTCCAAGAACGCCTTCGCGAGGACCTGTCCCGGCTTACCTGAGGTACGTGGCGCCATATCTGGCGCTGGGCCGACAAGGAAACGTCGCTCTGGCTGACCAACGGGCCGCCGGTACAATCCGGTCTCCCGCAAGGGGCTGTAGCTCAGCCTGGCAGAGCACCTCGTTCGCAACGAGGGGGTCACGGGTTCAAATCCCGTCAGCTCCACCGAATACCCTGGTCAGGGCCTTGCGCGGGATCGCGTGGCGCTGCAGCTGCTCGCTCTGTCATCCATTGCCCCTCAGGATCCACGGATCGATATCCCAGCATTCCACCCTGTCGCGATCAGCAGGGTCCCAATGGCTGGGGAGCGTGGTCCACGATAGGATCGAGCAATCGTCGGGAGGACAGCATGACGCTTCCGAGCGGTGTCGTCACGTTTCTTTTCACTGACGTCGTCGGTAGCTCCACCAAGTGGGACATGGCCGGTGACGTCATGGAGCCGGCGATGCGCCGACATGATGAGATCATCGAGAAGGCCATCGCATCTCAATCCGGAGCGGTCGTTAAAAAGACAGGGGATGGGTTCATGGCGGTGTTCGCCAACCCAACCGGGGCAGTCTCGGCGGCGGTCGAGTCACAGCGAACGCTTGGCGCCGAGGCGTGGGAGGCGGCGATCGCCGATTTCACGGTACGGATGGGCATCCACACAGGATCGGGGCAGGTAGTGAACGGCGACTACCTCGGCTCCGCACCAAACAAGGCGGCTCGCATCGAGGCCGCGGGGCATGGGGGCCAGATCCTCGTCTCGGCGGCTACCAGGGAGCTGGTTGACGAGGCCGCAGACCTGCTCGGCTACCGCGACCTCGGTGACCACTATCTCCGCGGATTGAGCCGTCCCGAGCGCTTGTATCAGGTGACAGGCGATGGATTGATGGAGGACTTCCCGCCGATCAGGACCGAGTCGAAGCCCGACCGGCCGTCGATCGCCGTGCTCCCCTTCGAGACCATTGGCGACTCCCAACGGGATGCGTTCGCTGACGGGCTCGTCGAGGACTTGATCACCGGGCTCTCCCGATGCAGAGACCTATTTGTGATTGCCCGCAACTCGACGTTCGTATACAAGGACTCCCCGGTGGACATCACCACCGTCGCCGCCAAGCTTGGCGTTCGCTACGTCCTGGAGGGGAGCGTGCGATGGTCAGGGGACCGAGCGCGCCTCACCGCCCAGCTCATTGACGGGTCGACGGGAGGCCACCTCTGGGCCGAGAAGTACGACCGCGACGTCGAAGACGTGTTCGGCGTGATCGACGAGATCACCGATGACATCGTGGCCCAGCTCAGCGGCTACCACGGCGTCCTAGTGTTGACCGAGAAGAAGCGGACCGTCGCCCAAGACCCCGGGTCGCTCGGCGACTATGAGGCCTACATGCGTGGCCTCGAGCTGAAGCACCGCTTCATGCCGGAAACCAACGTCGCAGCGAGGCAGCCCCTCCTCCAGGTTCTTGAACACCGCCCAGCGTTCGCTCGTGCTCATGTGGCGCTGGCGTGGACATGGCTGTTCGAGGTGTATTGGGGCTGGACCGAGACACCTGAGATTTCGCTCCGCGAGGCGTGGAAGGCGGCCAAACGCGCCGCCGAGCTCGACGATCTCGACTCCGAAGTGCATTGGCTACTCGGCGAGCTGCACATGGCACAGGGCGAGTACGAGCGCACCGAAGCCGAGTACCGCCGCGCCATCGAACTCAATCCGAGCCTCGCCGACGTCCGCGCCAACTGGGCTTCCACCGCCAACCGACTGGGGATGGCCGATGAGGGTGTCCAGTCGATGGAGCTGGGGATGAAACTCAACCCAAACCATCCGGCCTGGTATGCATGGTTCCACGGCTCCTCGCTGTATGGCGCCCACCGCTACCAAGAGTCAGTAGTTGCACTCCAGGCCGCAGCGGTGCACACCGTGGTCAGCAGGTTGTACCTCGCTGCGGCCCTGCATCGGTTGGGGAAAGAAGATGAGGCCCGCCTGGCACTTGCTGCCGCCCAGGAAGAGGTCCCCGAGATCACCATCGCCATGCTCGAGCAGATCGAGGCCTACCGTGACCCGGCGGGACAGGCTCACCTGTCGGAATCATTGCGATCACTGGGACTACCCGAGTCCTGAGCGTCGGCAACGATCACTGCGGGGCCGGGATTCAGGTCACGGGTGCAATGCGATCAAGTCCGATCGCTGCGAGGCGGGCTTGAGTACGCTCCACGAATTCTCGATGACCCAGGTGGCTCCATGGCTGAGAGCGCAAAGCGGTTGACCGCCGTGGAACGATACGTGCCCGGGATCGCGTCTCTTCGCAATTACCAGCGGGGTTGGCTGCGCTCCGACCTCGTGGCCGGAATCGTCCTGGCAGCGATCCTGGTCCCACAGGGCATGGCATACGCCGAGCTCGCCGGGCTGCCCCCGGTGAATGGTCTCTACACCACGATCGCCTGCCTCGTCGGCTACGCCCTCATGGGACCGTCGAAGATCCTCGTACTCGGCCCGGACTCATCCCTTGGGCCGTTGATCTTCGCCGCCATCACCCCGCTCGTCGTGGCCGGCGACGACCCCGTCACCGCCATCGCCCTGGCCGGCATGCTCGCCATCCTGGTCGGCCTCATCGAGGTCGGGCTGGGTATCGGCAAGCTCGGTTTCGTCGCCGACCTGCTCTCGAGCGAGGTCCAAATCGGTTACATGAATGGACTGGCCATCACCATCATCGTTGGGCAGCTGCCCAAGCTCAGCGGGTTCTCGACGGACGCTGACACCTTCATCGAGGAGGTGCGCGAGTTCGTGACGAACTTCGACCAGCGTGACGCCACGACCCTCACCGTGGGTCTCACCACGCTCGCGTTACTGCTCGTGCTCCCACGCATCACCCGGAGAATCCCCGCCGTCCTCGTCGCGGTGGTCGGCGCCACCGTCGTCACCGCGGTCTTCGGCCTCGACATCGCCACGGTTGGCTCGCTGCCGGAGGGGTTGCCTACGCCCGAAGTCCCATGGACCAACATGGGCGACGTCGTGCCGCTGCTCGTAGCCGCGGTTGGCATCACACTGGTGTCACTGACTGACACCATCGCCTTGTCCACCTCGTTCAACGCCCGCCGTGGCGAGCAGGTGAAGCCGAACCAGGAGATGATCGGCATCGGCTCGGCCAACATCGCAGCCGGGTTCTTCCAAGGGTTCGCCGTTTCATCCAGCAGCTCACGCACGGCCGTGGCCGAACAGTCCGGGGCCAAGAGCCAGCTGACAGGCGTTGTCGGCGCCGCTGTCGTGGTGCTCTTGCTCTTGTTCTTCAACGGACTCCTTGCAGACCTGCCGAACTCCGCGCTGGCCGCAGTGGTCATCGCTGCGGGCCTCTCCCTCACCGACTTCTCCGTCCTCCTCCGAGTCTGGAAGATCCGAAGGTCTGCGGTGGTGCTCTCGCTCGTTGCGAGCACCGGTGTCATCTTCCTCGGGGTCCTCGAGGGCATCGTCGTCGCCGTCGTGCTGTCGATCCTGCTCTTCTTCAAACGAAACTGGTGGCCGCACGGCGAAGTACTTGGACGTGTAAACGGCCGTGAGGGCTGGCACAGCGACCCCGGAGGTGACGGCATCGATGAGCACCCCAACGTGCTGGTGTTCCGGTGGGAGGCGCCCCTGTTCTTCGCCAACTCTGGCATGTTCGCCGAACGGGTCCGCCAGCTGGTGCACGAGCGCCGTCCGGCGTGGGTGGTGCTGCAGTGCGAGGCCATCACCGACATCGACGTCACAGCGGCGGGGATGCTCGAGCGCCTCGACAACGAGCTCAACGCCAAGGGCGTACACCTCGCCTTTGTCGAACTGCGCACCCGCCTCCGTGACCTCGTGCACGACTACGGGCTCCTCAAGACCCTCGACCGCGACCACTTCTACGCCTCGATCGAGGACGCCCTCAGCGACATCGACGCGACCCTCGGCGAGGAGAAGCCCAGGCTGTGAGGCTCTTGGGACATCGCCGCGATCACATCGCAAGAATTGAGGAAGCGGGCGTCCCGGCGAGAATTGACCATGGTGAGCGGTTTGAGCACATCTTTCGCAACGAGGGGGTCACGGGTTCAAATCCGTCAGCTCCACCCTGAAATCGTCAACGGTGGCGCGATTTAGGTGAGATCTCCCGCTTCGAGAAAAGCCGCAACCAACGCCGCGGCCAAGGCGACGGCAACGAGTAGGTGTCAGTCGTAGGTGTCGGTCCAGGACGCGATGTCCACGCCGTGGTTGTCGGGCGACGCGAGCGACCACCAGGCGGGAGCGTGCGAATCGTCGGCGAGTCTCCCTCCGGCGGCGAGTGCGGCATCCACCCGCGCCCGAGCCTGGTCGGCCGGCACGAAGACATCGAAATGCGTCCTGCCTCTCGCCGAGGAGTCGCCGCTGATCGGGTTGAAGGCGAGCTGCGGTCCGCAACGCAGCGGATCGACGGCATCCGTGTCGCCGAACGCCTCGTAGCCCAGTGCGGCCGTGAAGAACGGTCGCACGTCGGCCTGGGAGTGCTGGGCGACGTAGATGCCGATCGACTGCGCGAGCGATGGAGCGGGGGTCAGCAGCAGCTCGGCGGCTGCCCGGGACACGACGGCAGCGAACTCCGCGGCGGCCGAAGGGATTCCCTCCGGGCTGCGGTACGGGATGCGCACGACCACTCCCTCGGGACGCACGTCGACGTCGGGCAGTATGCCGAATCGCTCAGCGGCGGCGATGACCGGGGCGATGAGGTCTGCCGCGTGGGAGAGGGAGGTCGCGGTGAAGACGGTCTGCGGGCCTGTGCCTGTGACACGCCAGTCGGAGACGCCCGGCGCTCGGTGGAACTCGGCCGCGGAGATCCATTCCGATCCGTTCGTCGACTCGCCCATGGGGAACTCCTTCGCAAGCTGTCAGAGTCCCAAGCCTCTGACGAGACCCCGCGCGCACTCCACGGTACTCCGAGGTCGAGGCGCGCGGATGTCGCCGGCCCGCTGTTTCCGACTCCGCCGTTTACGCACCGGTCAAGTTCTCCATCGGACGAGGGCCGACTCGTAGACCTCGCTAGGAGGATCCCCACCAGCGCAGGACACGCAGAGCACGCAACGTGTTCCACCGGCTCGGGCTCCGCCCCGCCTCCATGGTGAACCAGACCTTGCCCGAGTATCCCTGGTGGATGGGCCACTTGCCGTGCTCGTCCCGGTAGCCGTTGACCCGATCGATCGCGCTCTCGAGTCGAGGGTCGCGCCCCGCCCCGGAGGCTCGGAAGTAGTCCAGCCCACGCAGCACGTCATGGTGCCATTGAGGTGGGAACGGGAGCCGGCCCATGCGAGCGTCGGGGACCGCTCCGGTGTGGTGCGAGAGATACATCCGGTGCTGGCAGAAGAACTCTCTTGCCCTGACTTCGGCGTCTTCGACCGCGCCACTGTGCTTTCCCTCGGAAAGGCGATATTCGTTGAGCCCTTCGAGCACATTCATCGACGTGTGAAACGAGCTGTGGGTGACAGCTCGATCCCTGCTTGCGCGACAGTTCCATCCTCCATCTTCCAACTGACGTTCGAGGATCTCCGTAACCAGCCTGTCCCTCTCTCGATCATCGATCGTGAACCAGCTCGACAGCGCGAGTGCGAAGCCGGCGACACACTCCTCCAGGATCACTTCTTCGCCGCGATCCGGAGCCCATATCCGACCATTCATCAGAAGCGCCACCGATTCTCGGGCCTGGGCATGGTCACACGGCAGGCCCAACCTCCAGAGCTGAAGGAGGGTGTAGGTGGTCGAGGTCCACTTAGGGGAGTAGAGGCCACCGTCCCAGCGGCCTCCCGGCTCGCGTTCCGACATCAGCCTTCTCCCCCAACCCTCGGTGGCCACGAGGCGCTGGGTGGCTTCCCACTCCTTCGCTGGAGCGTCGAGCAGGTCGCGTTGGGTCTGCCAGGCGATGGCTGGGTCCCCTTGCAGGAGCCAGTCGAGAACGTCGGGATCCACCGACTCGAGGTTAGAAGGCGCCGACGAGGCTTCTCAGTTGTCGGCGGCCGCGCCGACCGTGCTCTCGCGAATGATCAGCTCGGCGCGGAGCGGGATGGCGACTGGTGCGGTCTCGCTGCCATTGAACTCAGACCACAGACGCTGCACTGCTTGTCTCCCCATCTCGGTGAGTGGCTGCACAACCGATGTGAGCGGCGGTGCAAACCAGGCGGCTTCATCGATGTCGTCGAAGCCGGCGATCGCCACATCCTCGGGGATGCTCAGCCCTCTGCCTCGCAAGATATGAATGGCACCAAGCGCCATGCGGTCGTTGGCGGCGATCACGGCATCGAGATCGGGGACGCGGTCGAGCAGGGCATTCATGGCGGCGGCCCCACTGGCGGACGACCAATCGCCTTCTTCGCACAAGTCGGGGTCGGGATCGAGATGGTGCCTCTTGAGTCCGCGCTCCCACCCATCGCGGCGGTATTCCGCCTCTTGCCAGTTGGCAGGGCCGGAGATATGGGCGATCCGGGATCTGCCAATCGACACCAGATGGTCAACGACATCCTCGATGGCCGTGAGGTTGTCGACCAGCACGCTGGAGTGTCTGTCCGATACGCCTGCTTTGACGAACACCACCGGATCCTGGTGATCGGTAAGCACCTCTTTGATGCGGTCCACCGCATGCCCGATGGCAGGCACCGACATGATGATGCCGTCGACGTGATGCTCGACCAGGGCGGAGATGGCAGGACGCGGATCGTCGAGGCTGTCGCCTTCGGGGAGTTCGGCGATGAGCACCGTGAGCCCGAGACTGGCTGCCTGATCGATGATGCCACGCAGGGTGGCCACGGTGCCGGTGTATCGCATCCCGGCGATGAGCACGCCGATCGTGTTGCTGCGCCTGGCCACAAGGGTTCGAGCGATCGCGCTCGGCGTGTATCCGAGGCTGGCTATGACCTCCTCGACCCGCTCTCTGGTCTCGGGAGCAACATCCGGGCGGTTGTTGATGACTCGAGACACGGTCTGGGTCGACACGCCACTGCGCGCGGCAACGTCTTTGATCGTGACCCTGTGGCTCGACCCCAACACTGCCTAGCTCCCTCTACGAATCGAACGATTATCGGCTTTCGCGATCACCGCACTATAGCCATATGTTATCGTTAACGGGAGCGTTAACATGATGACCCCGTCGAAGAGGGAAGGTTCATCGGCGATGGAAGCAGCGAACCAGGTGATCATCGGTGTCGACTATGGGACGGCAAGTGTAAGGGCCGTGGTCGTCGACACGGGGAATGGTCAGGAACTGGGCGAGGGTGAGTACGCCTACCCCCACGGCACCGACGGCGTCATCACCGTCCCCGGACAGGCCCATCTGGCCCGTCAATCGGCGGAGGACTACGTCGACGGGCTTCGTGTCTCGATACAGCGGGCCCTGGCGGCAGCAGAGGGGAACGGCTTCGACCGTCGCCAGGTGGTGGGCATCGGGGTCGACACCACTGGATCGAGCCCGATCCCGGTCGACTCCAAAGGGATGCCGCTGGCACTCGACGAGCGCTTCGCCGGTGAACCTGATGCGATGACCTGGCTGTGGAAGGACCACACCTCCTATATCGAGACGGCAGAGATCAACCAACGGGTCTCCTCCGACCGACTGCCCTACTTGGGCCCATGTGGCGATACCTATTCGAGTGAGTGGTACTGGGCGAAGCTGGCCCACTTTTTGCGGAGCGCCGATCCCGCAGTGCGTGAGGCGACAGGAGGATGGGTCGAGCTCGCCGATTTCGTCCCCGGCTATCTGGCGGGTCGACTCGACCCGACGAGCATGGCGCGCGGCATCTGTCCCGCCGGCCACAAGGCGATGTACGACACCGAGTGGGGCGGTCTGCCCTCGACAGAGTTCCTGGACAGCATCGAGCCCGGCATGGGTGACTTCCGTTACTCGACCGTCGCCCAGGCCGCGGTCATTCCCGTTGGGGGATTGACCGACGAGATTGCCGAGCAACTCGGCCTCCAACCCGGTATCACGATCGCTGCCGGGGCATTCGACGCTCACACCGGAGCCGTGGGCGCCGGGGTTGCCGAGGGCACGTTGGTGAAGATCATTGGCACCAGCACCTGTGACACCACGGTGGTTCGTCGCGACCGGCCCCTGATCTCCGGTCTCTGTGGAAGCGTTCCTGATTCGATCATCCCTGGGATGGCCGGGCTCGAGGCGGGCCAGTCGGCGGTTGGGGACATCTTCAACTGGTTTGCCGACACCCTCGCCCCGGGGGCGAACGGCACCGGGGCCAGGCTCGACGAGCTGGCGAGAGAAGCCGCGTCGATCCCGGCGGGAGCGAGCGGGCTGTTGGGGCTCGACTGGCACAACGGCAATCGGTCGGTCCTCGTCGACCCGCTGCTCTCCGGCGCCATGGTTGGGATGACGCTGACGACCACGCCTGCAGAGTTTTACCGGGCGTTGATCGAATCGACCGCTTTCGGCGCCCAGCGCATCATCGAGCAGTTCGAGGCGAACGGAGTGCCGATTCATCGGATCGTGCTGAGCGGCGGGATCGCCAAGAAGAGCGAGTTGCTCGTCCAGATCTATGCAGATGTAACGGGTCGAAGCGTCGAGCTGGCGGGGACATCGCAGACCTGTGCGGTCGGCTCAGCAATACTCGCCAGCGTCGCAGCCGGCATTTACGAGACAACCGAGGAAGCTCAGGCGGCGATGGTCCCGAAACCGGAGAGAGTTGTCGACCCGAACCCGAAGGCTGTTGGTGTCTATGCCGAGCTCTACGAGATGTACCGGAAACTCCACGATGCCTTCGGCCAACGGGGCCCGGTCTGACCTGTATGACGTCATGAAGGATCTGCACCGGATCCGAAGTGAGGTGACCAAGTGACCAACGCTGCCGATCTCCGCGAGTACGTACTCGCACAAAACGCCCGACTGCCGGAAGAAGGATTGGTGTCGCTCACCTGGGGCAATGTCAGCGGGCGTATCGACGAGTTGATCGGCATCAAGCCAAGCGGCGTCCCCTACGCCGGCATGAAGCCGGAGGACATCGTTGTGCTCGACCTCGGAGGCAACATCGTCGCCGGCGAATTGAGGCCCTCGATCGACACGGCAACTCATCTCGAGCTCTATCGGGAGTTCCCCGAAATCGGCGGCGTGGTCCACGCTCACAGCACCTATGCGACCGCCTTCGCCCAGGCACGGGTGCCCCTCATGTGTCTGGGCACTACTCACGCCGACCACTTCAACGGCCCGGTGCCGGTAACCCGACCCCTGAGCGCAGATGAGGTCGCCGATGAATACGAGGCCAACACCGGGCGCGTCATCGTCGAGCATTTCCGGTCCCACGGGATCAACCCGTTGCACGTTCCGGCGGTGCTGGCAGCAGGCCATGCCCCATTCGTCTGGGGCGGTGACGCGGCTGCCGCGGTCGACAACGCCGTCGCGCTGGAAGCGAGTGCCCGCATGGCCGTGCTCACCGGGCTGGCGGCGGGCTCGCAGCCCGTCCCGCTCGAAGACTGGATTCTTGCAAAACACCACGAACGCAAACACGGCGCCAACGCCTACTACGGACAGGGGGACCAATGATCGATCCCGGAGGCTCAGAACTTTGGTTCGTCACCGGAAGCCAGCTCCTCTACGGAGACGAGACACTCGCCATGGTCGCGGACAACTCGCGCCAGATCGTGTCCGGGCTGAACAGCAGCCCCCACATCCCGCTCAACATCGTCGTCAAACCGGTGATGAGCAGTGGTGAGTCGATCACAGCCATCGTGCGCGAGGCCAACGCCGATCGGCGCTGCGCCGGCCTGATCCTGTGGATGCACACCTTCTCGCCGGCACGGATGTGGATCCGGGGGCTCGAGGAGCTCAACAAGCCCTACCTGCACCTCCACACCCAGTACGCACGCGACCTTCCGTGGGCGACCATCGACATGGACTACATGAACGCCCACCAGGCCGCACATGGTGACCGCGAGTTCGGCTACATCGCCAGCCGTCTCCGCTCCCGGCGCAAGGTCGTCGCCGGTCATTGGTCCGAGCCTGGTGTCGCCGAGAGGATCGGCACCTGGGCCAGGGCGGCCTTCGCCGTCGCCGACGCCTCTGATGCCCGGATCGCCCGCTTCGGGGACAACATGCGCAGCGTCGCGGTGACCGAGGGCGACAAGGTCGAGTTCCAGCGCGTCTTCGGATATGACGTCGAGGGCTACGGGCTTGGGGAACTGGTGACCCGTATCGGCCAATTCGGTGACGCTGAGATCGACAAGCTGTGCGTCGAGTACGACGACGCCTACGACGTGGCGCCCGAGCTCCGGCCCGGCGGCGACCGCCGTGAATCGCTGCGGGACGCTGCCGCCATCGAGCTCGGCCTTCGGTCGCTCCTCGAGGAGGGTGGCTTCGTCGCCTTCACCGACACTTTCGAGAACCTTGAAGGCCTCAAGCAGCTGCCGGGCATAGCCGCCCAGCGGATCATGGCCGACGGTTACGGGTTCGGGGCGGAAGGCGACTGGAAGACCGCGGCGATGGTCCGGGCCATGAAGGTCATGGCACACGGGCTCGAGGGCGGCACCACCTTCATGGAGGATTACACCTATCACCTCGACCCTGATGGATCGCTGACACTCGGTGCCCACATGCTCGAGGTGTGTCCGTCGATCGCGGACGGCACCCCGCGATGCGAGATCCACCCCCTCTCGATCGGCGGCAAGGAGGACCCGGTGCGGCTCGTCTTCGATGCCCGTCCGGGGCCAAGTGTCAACGCGTCGGTCGTCGATCTCGGCAACCGGTTCCGCATGACCGTGGCTCGGGTCGAGGTGGTTGCCCCACCCGCCAGCACTCCCGCTCTCCCGGTGGCGAGGTCGGTGTGGAAGCCGGAGCCTGATCTAGGGGGTGCAGCCGAGGCGTGGATCCTCGCCGGGGGCTCTCACCACTCGGGTCACAGCAGGGCGCTGAAGGTCGAGCATCTCGAGGACCTGGCGCTGATCCTCGGTGTCGAGCTGGTGACGATCGATGCCGGGACCAATCTCAGAGAGCTCGAGAAGGAGTTGTTCTGGAATGACGCCGCGCACCGCGTGACGCCGAGATGAGATGGTGGCTTAGGCAGTAGGGCTGCCCCGCGAAACAGACACAACCAAAGTGAGTAGACAGAAAAGTTCCATGATGTTAGCGTTCCCGTTAACGATAACAATCGGCCAAGATCACCACAAAGACACCCCCGCCTGGATGAGCAGAGAAGGAGAACCCCAACGATCAGAACACCTGAGGAGCAAGGCCGTGAACGATCACGGCACCGGATGGAGACAGATATCCGACGGGTGCGAGGAAACCCCGAGCATCACGTCGACGAAAGAGAAATAGCCCCAAACAGTGAGGAGGAGTTATGAAATCACTGAGTAACCGGAAGTCGCGATTCCTGGTTCTGCTGGTCGTGCTCGGATTGGCAATTGCCGCTTGCGGCGGTGACAGCACGGACGGCAGCACCGCCACCACAGCGGAAGGAGCATCGGGAGGCGAGCTCAAGACGGTTGGCTTCGCCCAGACCGGCTCCGAGTCGGGCTGGCGCTCTGCCAACACCGAGTCGATGAAGGCGGCCTTCTCGGAAGAGAACGGCTTCGAGCTGATCTTCAACGCAGCGGACAACGTCCCGGCGGCGCAGATTCGGCGGTCCGCAGCTTCATCACTCAGGGTGTTGATGCGATCGTGATCGCACCGATCGTCGAGGACGGCTGGGAAGACGTGCTGCAGGAAGCCAAGGACGCCGGGATTCCGGTCATCCTGGAGGACCGCACCGTCACCGCTCCCGAGGACTTGTACGCCACCTGGGTGGGTCTCGACTTCCGCAACGAGGGCGTGATGGCTGGTGAGTGGGCCGCCACCGAGTTCGGCGACACCCCGACCAAGATGGTGGTCCTCGAGGGCACGACCGGTTCCGCACCGGCCAATGACCGTGCCGAGGGCTTCGACGAAGCCACCGCCGGCACCGCCATCGAGAAGATCGACTCGCAGACCGGTGACTTCACTCGTGACGGCGGCAAGACCGTCATGGAGGGCTTCCTCCAGAAGTACGGTGTCGACGGCATCGATCTGGTCTATGCCCACAACGACGACATGGCACTGGGCGCCATCGAGGCCATCGAGGCCGCGGGCGGCGTCCCCGGCGAGGACATCAAGATCGTCTCGATCGACGCGGTCCACGACGGCATGCAGGCGCTGATCGACGGCAAGATCAACTTCATCGTCGAGTGCAACCCACTCCTCGGTGAGCTGGCGGCAGGTCTCGTCAATGACGTGCTCGCTGGGAACAACCCCGAAAAGAAGATCTACGTCACCGACCAGACCTTCACCCAGGAGCAGGCGGCAGAGGCCCTCCCCGATCGTCTGTACTAAATCGCTTGAACTAACCCGCAAGGGTTAGCCCAAGTAGATAGCTTGAGTGTCCGGCCGTTGGCCCCGGTTCGTCGCCGAGGCCCCGGTCGGACACTCCTTCATAGATCGAGAGCAAAGGTGTGACCTTGCCCGCTGGCCCTGACTCTCCCATCGTCGAGATGCGCGGAATCACGATCCGCTTCCAAGTGGATAGCTTGAGTGTCCGACCGTTGCCCCGGTTCGTCGCCGGTGCCTCGGTCGGACACTCCTTCATAGATCGAGAGCAAAGGTGTGACCTTGCCCGCTGGCGCCCCTGACCCCCTCATCGTCGAGATGCGGGGAATCACAATCAGTTTTCCGGGCGTGCTTGCTCTCGACAACGTCGACTTCTTCCTTCGCCCCGGTGAGGTGCACTCGCTGATGGGCGAGAACGGCGCCGGGAAGTCCACCCTCATCAAGGCCTTGACCGGGGTCTACGCGGTGGACGCCGGGTCGATCGACGTCATCGGCAGCAGCCGAGTCTTCCGCAGCACTTTCGACGCCGAAGCCGCCGGCATCTCGACCGTGTACCAGGAGATCAACCTGTGCACCAACCTGTCCGTTGGCGAGAACGTGATGCTCGGCCACGAGCCGCGAAAGGGCGGCCGGATCGACTGGAAGGCCGTGCACCGCATGGCGTCCGAGCACCTCGAAGGCCTTGGGATCATCATCGACACCCGATCGATGCTCTCCAACCACTCGATCGCCATTCAACAGCTGGTCGCGATCAGCCGCGCCATGGTGTTCGATGCCAAAGTCTTCATCCTCGACGAGCCGACGTCCAGCCTGGATCGCGGCGAAGTCGAACAGCTCTTCGCCGTGATCCGGGATCTGCGGAAGCAAGGGTGCAGCCATCCTCTTTGTCAGTCACTTCCTCGACCAGGTCTACGAGATCTCAGACCGGATCACCGTCCTGCGCAACGGGAAACTCGTTGGCGAGTACCTCGCCAAGGATCTGCCCCGTGAGGAGCTGGTGACCAAGATGATCGGTCATCGGCTCGGAGAGTTCGAGGCCATCGCCTCGACCGTGGCTCGAGAAATCGATCGGCCTATGACACCGGTCATCAAAGCCACCGATCTAGGAAGGCGTGGTGTGCTCGAGCCAGCCGATCTCGACGTATTCGAGGGCGAGATCGTCGGGATCGCCGGTCTGCTGGGCTCCGGGCGCACCGAGCTGGTACGGCTGCTCTACGGTGCCGATCGGGCGGACTCCGGCCAGATCGAAGTAGAGGGCTCGGCGGCGAAGATGTCCTCCCCTCGCCATGCCATAAATCATCACATCGCCTTCTCGTCTGAGGATCGGCGTGCGGAGGGCATCGTGTCCGACCTCACAGTGGCAGAGAACATCCTGCTCGGCATTCAGGCGCGCAAGGGCTTCCGGAAGATCCGTCGGGAGAAGCAGGAGTCGGTCGTGGCCGAGTACATGGCTGCGCTCGACGTTCGACCGGCGAACCCCGACATGGTCGCCGGGAACTGCTGTCGGGCGGCAATCAGCAGAAGGTGCTCATCGCACGCTGGCTCGCCACCGCACCCGAGCTCCTGATCCTGGACGAGCCGACTCGAGGTATCGACGTCGGAACCAAGGCCGACCTTCAACGCAAGGTGGCCGAGTTGTCAGAGCAGGGTCTGTCCGTGATCTTCATCTCGTCGGAGCTCGAAGAGGTGCTGCGACTCGCCCAGCGGATCGTCGTCATGAGAGATCGCAAGCGAATTGGTGAGCTCGACTCGACGGAAGTCGACCTGGACGGCCTGATCGACTTCATTGCCAACGAGGGCAAGGGGAGCGCAGCTTGAGGCGCTGTGATCAAGCATCGGCTGTTCTGGCCGATTGTCACGTTGGTCGTCGCTGATCCTGATCAACACCATTGCCCGCCCGCAGTTCGCCGAGCATCACCGTTCAGGATGGCCGTCTCTACGGCGCCTTGATCGACATCCTGCGTCAAAGCGCCCCGCTGATGCTGGTCTCGCTGGGCATGACGATCGTCATCGCCACTCGGGGCATCGACCTGTCGGTCGGAGCAGTCATGGCCGTGTCGGGAGCGGTGGCGCTCACCATCATCGACGGCTCCGCCGATCCCAACGACGCGGCACCGTCATGGTCGCCGTAGTCGCCGCGACTCCTGGTGTCGCTCCTGCTCGGCCTGTGGAACGGATTTCTCGTCTCCTTGCTCGGCATACAACCGATCATCGCCACCCTGGTGCTCATGCTCGCCGGCCGCGGTATGGCCCTGCTCATCACTGAGGGATTCATCACCACCGTGAACAGCACGCCGTTCGAGTACATCTCCACCGGATACCTGGTGCTGCTCCCGTTCGCCTTCTTCATCTGGGTCGCGGCAGTCGCGGTCGTGGGGTTGATCGAGCGACGGACCGCGCTCGGCGTGCTCACCGAGTCCGTCGGCATCAACCCCGAGGCGAGCCGTCTTGCCGGTGTTCGCTCGCGGGGCATCATCTGGAGCGCCTATGCCGCCAGCGCCGTTGCTCGCCGGCGTCGCCGGCCTCATCTATGCCTCGAATATCAAGGCGGCCGACGCCAACGCCGCGGGACAGTTCATCGAGCTCTATGCGATCCTCGCCGTCGTGCTGGGCGGCACCTCGCTCATGGGTGGCAAGTTCAGCCTCGCGGGCACCGTGGTCGGCGTGCTTGATCCTCCAAACCCTCGAGTCCTCGATCCTTTTCCTAGGGGTACCGTCGGCGCAGAGCCCGGTGTTCTTCGCGATCGTCGTCGTCGCTCGTGGTGGTCATCCAGTCGCCGACGCTTGCATCGTTTCGTGCGGAGACTCACCCAGTCGATGCGCTCGCGCGGGGCCACCGAGGATTCGCCCGATGACGCCGAGGTGCTCGGTATGACCAGCCTCGACAGCACCGTTGCGACCCAACCGACCCTGAGCGGGCGCTACCGAGACTTTCATGAGCCGCCGCGTTCGCTCCTCTGCCGACGCTTGCGGCAGTCGCCATCCTGATCCTGCTCTTCGTCGGCGCCGAGATCTTCCTCCGGGGGGACTTCATCACGCCGAGAAACATCTCGGCGCTCCTTCTGGACAACGCGTACCTGCTGATCCTTGCCGTCGGCATGACATTCGTCATTGTCACCGGGGGCATCGACCTATCCGTGGGCTCGGTGATGGCGTTCACCGGCATCTGGTTGGCGAAGCTGCTCGAGGCGGGCACGCCGCTGGCGATCGCCATGCCGGCGATCATGGTGGGCGGCGCATTGGTCGGCCTGCTCATCGGAATACTGGTGCAGTACTTCGAGGTACAGCCCTTCATCGCATCGTTGGCCGGCCTGTTCCTGGCCCGCGGTCTCGCTTTCGTGGTGAGTCTTTCGTCGATCAAAGGTCGAGACGGAGGCGGTGTTGTGACTGCAATCGACGCGAATGCGGCTCGGCGATTGGTACATCACGCCGACCGGCATCCTGGCGCTATTGGTGGTATTGGTCGGAGCGTATGTGATGCAGTACACCCGCTTCGGGCGGACGACCTACGCGATCGGCGGCAATCGTCAGGCGTCATTGATGGGTCTCAAGGTGGCACGAGCCACCGTGTCCGTCTACGTGATATCGGGCGTGTGCGGCGGCCTGGCCGGACTGGTCCTGACCGCGTATTCAGGCGCCGGCTATCCCCGCAATGGGATCGGCACCGAGCTGGACGTGATCGCCGCCGTCGTCATCGGTGGGAACCGTGTTGACAGGCGGCCGCGGCTATGTCCTGGGCTCGATGATCGGAGTGTTCGTCTACGGCACCATCAAGACCATCATCTCGTATCATGGGTGCCGAGCAGTCGTGGACTCAGATCATCATCGGAGTGCTGCTCCTGGTGTTCATCGTGGTCCAGCGTGCGATCGTCGCCCGCTCGGATCGCCGAAGCTAGGTCGCGGTCGCTTCGACGTTCGTTTGCTCTCTCTACGATTTCGACGTGGAAGCGTTCGTTGTCGAAGTCGATGATCCCCGCGCCGAGGATGTTCAAGCTCTTCTCGCTGTGCATCTCGCCTACGCCGATCAACACAGCCCGCCGGAGCACGTCCATGCGCTCGATTTGGACCGGCTGCTTGCCCCGGAAGTCTCATTCTTCAGCATCCGTGAAAACGGCCGGCTGCTTGGAGTGGGCGCCTTGAAGCAGCTGGGGGAGCGTCACGCCGAGATCAAGTCGATGCACACCGCGGAAGCCGCCAGGGGCCGGGGTGTCGGCCGGGCCATGGTCGGGCATCTCATTTCGGTCGCTCGCTCTCGTGGGTGCGATCGGGTGAGCCTCGAGACCGGCTCCATGGAGGCATTCGCACCGGCGCGAACGCTTTACCAGTCGCTTGGCTTCGAGATCTGCGAGCCCTTTGCCGACTATCGGAAGAGCGAATTCAGCGTGTGCATGACACTCGTCCTCGATACGGCCTTCGGTAAGGTCGGCGGGTGACCACCTACACCCGCCAGGAGGCGGCCGAACGAGCGGGAGTCGGCATCGAGGTCCTCGACCGCCTGGTGGAGTTGGGGATCCTCAAGCCAACCGAATACGACCGGTTCTCCTCGGGTGACGTCCGACGGGTAGGGATGGTCCAGGCCCTCGAAGATGCCGGGGTCCCGCTCGATGGCCTCGGTGCGGCCATGACCAGCGGCGACCTGTCACTCGACTTCATGGATTCTGAGGCCTACGAGCGCTTCTCAGCGCTTGCCCCGATCACCTTCCAGGAGCTGAGCGAACAGACCGGGGTACCGATCGATCTACTCCTGGTGGTCCGTGAGGCTTCAGGCTCGGCCCAGGCCGCACCGCAAGATCGGGTGCGGGACAGCGAGCTCGCCGTGGTCCCCTTCCTCGAATTCCAGGTGAAGCACGGTCTCAGGCCCGTTGCTATCGAGCGGCTATTGCGGGCCACCGGTGACAGTTTGCGCCGGATTGCGGCCAGCGAGGGCGACTGGTGGTACTCCGAAGTCACCCCCCTCATGCAGACCGGCCCCAACGCCAAAGTAGTGGTGGATGTCGAATTCACAGATCGCATCAGCGAGTTGTCGCAGCAGGCGCTCTTGGGGATCTACCACGCCCAGCAAGCCCACGCTTGGACCCGAAACATCCTCGAAGGATTCGAGCAGTCATTGATCCAGGCAGGCGTTCACAGCCGGCTGGATCGGCCACCAGCAATGTGCTTTCTCGACATCACCGGTTACACCCGCCTGACCCAGGAACACGGGGACGCCGCCGCAGCTGATCTCGCAGAGAAACTCGGCAGGTTGGTGCAGCGGACCTCCATCCACTACGGGGGTCGGCCGGTGAAGTGGCTGGGTGATGGGGTGATGTTCTGGTTCCACGATCCGGGCCCTGGCGTGGTGGCGGCGCTGGAGATGGTGGATGGTGTGGTGGCTGCGGGGCTGCCACCGGCCCATGTCGGCTTGCACGCCGGGCCGGTGGTGTTCCAGGAGGGCGACTATTACGGGCAAACCGTGAATCTCGCTTCCCGGATCGCCGAGTACGCCCGACCAGGTGAGGTCCTGGTCAGCCAGGCTGTGGTGGACGCTTCACCGGAAGCCGAGGCATCTTTCACGGAGATCGGCCCGGTCGATCTCAAGGGTGTGAGCGGGGCCACGCTTGCTTCACGCCGCCCACCGGGCTTAGGCCTCGCCGAAGCGACCCCGGCCGATAGCATCGCCCGCGATCAGGCCGTGAGCAGAAAACCACTCTTCGTTCGCTCTCCTCTCCTCGCAATCGCAGCCTTGATCGTGGCCGCCACCTCCGGCGGCGTGGTCGTCCACATCGCCGGGCTTCCGCCTCCAGCAGTCGGGACGGTTGGTGAGGACGGGCCGGCCGCTGACGCCGCGCTCAACAACGCAGAGGATGTGGCGGTCGCCCCCAACGGCGACATCTACATCGCCGACTACAACAGCGCGCGGCTGCTCCGCATCCGCGATGGGATCCTCACCGTCGCCTATCGGGGCGACTTCAGCGCCGATGAGAACGACTTCGCCGGGGTGGCGGTAGCCGCAGACGGGACGGTCTTCTTCACAACGGGGGAGGCGGTGATGTCCATCTCTTCGGAGGGGACGATCGCCCAAGTGCTTGCGGAAGAGGCGGGGTCTCAGGTCTATGGCCCCAAGCTGGCGGTGGGACCGGACGGCGCTCTCTACGTGGCCGGTGGGCGTCTTCCCCGTCTCGATCGGGTCGAAGAGGACGGGACCACCACGCTCATCGCCGGATCGGATGAAACGGCGACCGAGCCGGGAGTCGGTGATGGTGGGCCGGCCAGCGATGCCCGTTTTGGGAGCATTTCCGACCTCGCCATCGACTCTTCGGGAGCGATCTTCGTCGCCGACGAAGCGTTCGGTGATGTGAGGCGAATCGGCCCAGACGGCGTGGTTTCGACCGTGTTCGGGGGCGGGGCGATCCCGTTCACCGAGGCGGTCGACGGTGATGCAGCCGCCGACATCGACTACGGGTCGGCCGAGCTCGGGGTCGCGGTCGACAGCGCCGACCGTCTCTATGTGATCCCGCGCCTCGTCGGAAAGGTGTGGGTGATCGACCAGGGAGTGATCACCACTGTCCTCGGTGGCGGCACCAACCCGGGGACCGGCTTCCCGCCGCTTGAAACCCAACTCTCGGCGCCTACCCGGATCGCCCTCACCAACGAGGACGAGTTGCTCATCCTCGTCGAAGACGGCCGTTACCTATATCAGTCCGCTGGAGCGGCCGAAGTGGGCAGCCTGGTGGGCTCGGTTCCGTCACCCGATGCCATCAACCTCGACCCGGTGGTGGTGGCAGCCTCAGTTGCCCTGACGGCGGGATTGCTGTTCCTCGTTCCCTTCCCCGCTGAGATCTTCAACAACACGCTGGTCGACCATCACGATCAGATCCGGTCCTGGTTCCGACGGAAGAAGGAGGGTGGGGGTCTATGGCAGAAGCCCTGGGCATTGATCCTGGGCCTGATCGCCATGGCGCTGCTCTATGGATTCCTCGATCCTGGCTTTGGCCTGAACAGCGCATCGATCCCAATCTTCGGCGGGCTGCTCATCGGCGTCCTCATCACGACTATTGGATTCGCGGTGCCCACCCTTGTTCTGCGTCGGGCCCGTACCAAGGAGCGGGGAGGATTGAGAGTCCTACCGGTCGCCCTCATGGTCGGCGTGGGCTGCGTCTTGCTGTCTCGCCTCATTGGGTTCCTCCCCGGCTACCTCTACGGGGTCGCCCTCGGCTTGGTCTTTGCCGTGGAGGTCGGTGACGAAGTTGCCGCCAAGGAAGTCACCGCCACCTCGGTTGTGATTCTGGCGATCGCGCTGACCGCCTGGTTCGGCCTCGGCGCCGCGAGGTCGGCGGGCACCGGGCCCATGTCCGGTTTGGTTCAGGCAGCCCTTGCCATGACCACAGTGTCGGCCTTCGAAGCCTTGGTCTTCGGGTTGCTGCCGATTCATGGCATGCCGGGCCGGGTCCTATTCGAACAGCGACGGTGGGTATGGGTGGCGATTTGGGGGGTGTCTGTGCTGGCCTTCTTCCACGTCCTGGTCAACCCGCAGTCGGGGTATCTCGTCAACACTGCGTTGGTGCCCGTGGCAACGACCTACGGCCTGCTCGCCTTCTTCACACTGGTCTCCCTAGGGCTCTGGGGCTGGTTCCGGCGCGCCGACCGAAAAGAGTCGGCACCGGTGGGCGGAGCCTGAAATTGGGGACGCAAGGGTCCGGATATGACCCCTCACGCACGTCCATTACGCGGGGGTCAATTCAAAGCACCGGCGCTCCGATAATCTGACGACATGATCCGGCGTCTCTGCTCCTTGCTCGCGCTCGCGCTGGTCATTGCCGCCTGCACCGGGACCACCGAAGGAGCCAGCACCACGTCCTCGGCGGCGCCGGTGACGACAACCGCCCCCGCCGACACCACGACCACTTCGCAGGGAGCCACCTCGACCACCGCAGCTGCCAGTCGCCCAATGGCCCGCTTCCTGGCACCGAGAACCTGACCCCCGAGGTGCGCGACGAGTTGGTGAACCTGGTCGCGGTCACCGAGGAGGTGCGCGGGCTCCAATTCACCGAGATGCCAACCATCACCGTCGTGTCCGAGGAGGAGCTCGAGGAGCGGGTTCGTGCCCAATTCGAAGAGGACGCTGCCGACTATCCCGCCGATGCCGCGCTCTACAAGTTGCTCGGGCTTCTCGGCGGGGATGTGGACTTTCAGACCCTGCTCACCGATGTCTACGGGGAGCAGGTTGCCGGCTACTACGACGGCGACACCCGCGAGCTCGTCGTGCCGATCACAACCGAGGGATTCAGCGTCGTACAGCAGGCAACGCTGGTTCACGAGTTGACCCATGCGCTGACCGATCAGCAGTTCGAGTTCCACCCGGTGTTCGATGCAATGTTCGACGAGGACCGCCTCGACCAGGCTTCCGCCTATCAGGCTCTCATCGAGGGCGATGCCAGCCTGGCCGAACTTCATTACCTGCAGACTCTGTCCCAGGCCGAGCTCGGGGAGTTCTTCGCCGATGCCCTCGGGGTCGATACCACCGCTCTCGACGCCGCACCTCAGTTTCTCCAGGACTCGCTGATATTCCCTTACGACTCGGGATTGGCGTTCACGCAGGAGCTCTACGACAACGACGGAGACTGGAGTGACGTCAACGACGCCTACACGACGATGCCGCCACTGCCCGGCTCGACCGAACAGGTGATCACGCCCAGCGACTTCGAACGTGACCTGCCGAAGGAGGTCACTCCCGAGGCGGTCTCGGTTCCCGGCTACAACCTGGAGCGAACCTCGGTATGGGGCGAGCTGGGTTTCCGGGTCATGCTCGACCAGGTGCTCGGCCAAGGGGTGGGGGTCACTGCTGCTGATGGGTGGGGTGGCGACTACTACTTGCAATGGTTCGACGGCACCAACGCCGCGCTGCTCCTCGTCTTCGAGGGAGACACCAACCGTGACACCGAGGAATTGCGCCAGGCGTTGTCCGACTACGTGGCGGCGGTGTTCGAGCAGGACTACGCATCGGTTCAGGTCATCGACGGCCAGCTGGTGTTCATTGCCGCCGATGAGGAGGCCGTTGGCCAACTGATCCTCGAGGCGATGTCGGCCTGACGCCACGCTTCCCGGCCGGCAGCTGCATCATCTAGCGTCGGTCTGATGAGGAGGGTTCGACTGGTTTCCGACGGTTGGGCCTCCGAGGCGTCCCGGCCGGTGACCTTCATCGAGAGATTTCGCGGGCTTCGCGGACAGCCCGCCGATGCCCGCCTCCTTTTCGAAACCTCCAGCATCCACACGATCGGAATGGGCCGATCGATCGCCCTGGTGATGATCGGGCCCGATCGACGGGTGGTGAGGGTGCAGACCCTGGCCCCGAACCGCATGGTGCGAGAGCGCGGCGCCCGTTTCATCCTCGAGCTCCCCGAGGGTGCCGAGGTGCCGCCGGAAGGCGCCGGCGTGGTGATCGTCGATGTCTGATCGGGGCCGTCTCGTCCTCTGTGCGACACCCATCGGGAACCTGGGCGACGTCTCCGACCGGCTGCGATCCGCACTCAACGAGGCCGACGTGGTGTACGCCGAGGACACGCGGAGAACCTCCGTCCTGTTGGCGCACGTGGGGGCGTCGACGCCGATCCGATCGTTGTTCCTGGGCAACGAGGAGGCGCGGACCGAGGAGCTCTTGGACGCCGTCCTCGAGGGGAAGGTCGTGGCCCTGGTCAGCGACGCCGGGATGCCCGGAATCTCGGACCCTGGAGCCTCGGCCGTGACGAGGGTTAGGGAGGCCGGCCTCCCGGTGACGGTGATACCTGGGCCGAGTGCAGTGATCAGTGCGGTGGCCGTCGCCGGGTTCGGCGGCGAAGGTTTCGTGTTCGAAGGCTTTCTCCCGAGGAAGGGCAAAGCCAGGGCGCAGCGTCTCCAGAGGATCGCGGCCGAGGAGCGACCCGTGGTCCTGTTCGTGACCCCTCACCGCTTCGAGGCGGATCTCGCTGACCTCGCCTCCACCTCAGGTGGGGACCGTCGGCTTGTCGTGACCAGAGAGCTCACCAAGCTTCACGAGGAAGTGTGGGCGGGCACCATCAGCGAAGCGCTCGTTGAATGGTCACAACGTGCTCCGAAAGGCGAGTTCACCATCGTTCTCGCCCCGGCCGAGCCGCCGGTCATCAGCTTTGGCGAGGCAGTCGAGCGGGCTCGATTGCTGGTTTCAGGAGGATCGACGCCGTCGGAGGCATCCCGTGAGGTCGGCCGCGCCACCGGCCTGCCCCGCCGCCAGATCTATGAAGCCCTGCTCGGGAGTCAGGACCGGAGCTGAGACCGGCAGGACGAGCAGACACCACGACCCTTGAACTGGGTGACCTTGGTGTCCGATCCGCAGAAGGTGCAGGTGTCGGTCATCTTCCGCAGCACGATCGAACTCCCCTCCACGGAGATGAACAGGTGGTCGCCCTCCCTGATATTGAACAGGCGGCGGGTCTCCGCGGGAATCACGATCCTTCCCAGGTCGTCGATCTTGCGGGCGATTCCAGTTTCCATGCCGGGCATTGACCTCCGGGATCCGAGCCTACCCCGGGGCCTCCGATCGGTGGCGGGTACCGTCCTCGTCGATGGGATGGGTCGACACTCACTGTCATCTTCAGTTGGACGGGCGCGACCCGGCTCAGCTCTTGGCGCGCGCCACCGACATCGATTGGGTGGTGGCTCCCGGGGTGGATCTCGAGAGCTCCGAGGCGTCCCGGGACCTGGCATCGAGGTTTCCGGGTCGGGTCCTGGCCACGGCAGGTCTCCATCCCCACGATGCCGCGTCCTGGCCTTCTCAAGGTGAGGGAATCGCCGGTTGGCCGGCGAAGCCGCCGCCATCGGGGAGACCGGGCTCGACTTCTATCGGAACCTGGCCCCGCGTGACGAGCAAGTCACCGCGTTCCGGGAGCAGATCGCCCTGGCGGCGACCCTCAGCAAGCCGATCATCGTGCACTGTCGGGACGCCTTCGCCGAGGTCTTCGAGATCATCGAGCAGACCGGGATTGGTGGTCAGACGGTCCTTCATTGTTGGACGGGTGGCCCCAAGTGGACCAAGCGGTTCATGACCCTGGGGGTGACGTTCTCCTTTGCAGGGCCGGTCGCATTCCAGACCGGGGACACGGTTCGATTGGGGGCGGCCGAGGTACCACCGGAACGGGCGATGGTCGAAACCGATACTCCCTACCTCGCCCCGCCCCCGCATCGAGGAGAGCCCAACGAGCCGGCCTGGGTCGCCCTCGTCGGTGCTGCCCTCGCCGAGGTCTGGGGTCTGGAGGTCGACGAGGTTGCGAGCATCACCTCGGCCAATGCGACCCGGGTGTTCAGGACATGAAGGCGCAGACCCGATCCGAGATAGTGGATCTCCTCGAGCGACACGGCCTCACACCGACGCACCACCTCGGCCAGAACTTCCTCGCCGACTCCAACATCACTCGCAAGATCGTCGATCTTGCCGGGCTCCAGACCGGCGACCAGGTCGTCGAGGTCGGGGCCGGGACCGGGACCCTGACCCGGGCTCTGGCGGCCACCGGGTCGCATGTAGTCGCCTATGAGGTCGACTCCAGGTTGGCGCCGATTCTGAAGGAGGTGACGGTGGGTCTCGACGTCGAGCTTCGGTTCGCCGACGTCATGGACGTGGACCTTGGCGTCGCATTGGGCCCCGGGAACTGGGTGATGGTGGCCAACCTCCCCTACAACGTCGGCACCCCTCTGGTTCTCGATGCCCTGCGCAAAGTGCCAGACATCGTTCGCTTCATCGTCATGGTCCAGCGAGAAGTGGCGGAACGGTTCGCTGCCCCCCCAGGATCCAAGGAATACGGTCTTCCATCAGTGATCAGCGGCATTTATGCGCCGGCCAGAGTCGCGTTTCGAGTGCCCCCACAGGTCTTCTATCCGGCGCCTTCAGTCGACTCGGCGGTGGTGATAATGGATCGGGTGCCCGCCCCGCCCGACGCCGATCGCGCAGTCGAGCTGGCCGCGGCAGGCTTCAATCAGCGTCGCAAGATGTTGAGAAGGTCGCTCGCCGGGATGTTCGAAGATCCCACCGCCTCGATTCAGGCCGCGGGCCTCGACCCCACCTCTCGCGCCGAAGACCTGGCACCAGGCGACTACTTGAGGTTGGCCCGGTTGTGAGCGTGTTCGAGGCTCCAGCCAAGGTCAATCTGTCCTTGCACGTCGAGCCTCCTGCCGCCGGTGGCTATCACCCGATCACCTCCCTGGTGCAGACGATCGAATGGTGCGATCGATTGGAGGTCGAAGAGGCCGAGGACGAAGAGATCACGGTCGTCGGGGCCGACCTCGACTCCGAGGACAACCTGGTGGGCAAAGCGGTGGAGGCGGTCCGCCAGCGCAGGGCGGTGCCACCGTTGAAGATTCGGCTCCGGAAGCGGATACCGATCGGGTCCGGCCTCGGAGGCGGCAGCTCGAACGCTGCGGCCGCGTTGCTCGCCGCGTGCTCCTTCGGTTCTGGCGACCAGACCGGGATGGCTGAGATGGCCGCCTCCCTCGGTGCCGATGTGCCCCTGTTTCTGGTGGGGGGCACGATTCTGATGTCAGGCTTTGGCGAGGTGATCGAGACCCAACCCGCGCTCTCCGGGCTGGCGATCGCAGTCGCCGTGCCGGAGTTCTGCCTTTCGACTCAGGACGTGTACCGGCGATGGGATGAGATGGAAGGGCCGGTCGGGGAGACCGTCGGCTCCGGCTCGCTGCCCCCGCAGTTGCGGGGCGGGATGCCGATCCGGAACGACCTGACCCCGCCCGCCTTGGATCTCGAGCCGGCGTTGGGTGACTTCATGGCCGACCTGCGCTCGGTCTGGGGCACAGCTCTGATGACCGGGTCCGGATCAGGCTGCTTTGGATTCTTTCCCGACGCGGACGAGGCCATCGACGCCGCCGAGGCGGTGCGGAAGTGGTCGCGGCTCGCCTTCGGTGCCGATCTCAGAAAAAGCGGCGTGAGTCGGGTCGAGGACTGATCGGGCTCAGACGCCAACGTCCCTTCGCTGGAATCCGGCGAGGCCGATCACGATCAGGGCGAGGGCGATGGCGGTCAACACGACCAACGGCAAGACGGTGAGGTCGTCGGCGGGCAGAGCTGGTATGTGACTGAACGGGGAGAGATCCAAGGCCCACTGCGGGAACTGAAGGATCCGACCGAGCTGGCCGAGGAGGAAGAAGGCCACCAGCACCCCCCAGATCGCGTCGTTGAACCGGGGGGCCAACCCGAATAGGGCAACCGAGATCCCCACCACCACCCACACTGCAGGGATCTGGATCATTGCCGCCTCGAGGACGCGGGGCACTTGCCCACCAACATCGCCGATGATCACTCCGTAAACAGCGCCCGCGACGAGTCCCGCCACCGCAAGGATCAAGACCGGGCCCAGCAGTGCAAACAGGAAATGGCTGTTCGCCCAGCGAATCCGGGGGGTGGCCGTCGCCAGCACCGAGTCGGCGCGGAGGCTCTCCTCCTCGACTCTCGTGCGGAGGGCCGTCCTGATGGCGTAGGCGGTGGCGATCAGGGCGAGGATCCCCATCGCTGTCGCGAAGTAAGCAGCGGTGATCCCGGCCTCACCTCCCAACTGCTCAAAGATCTCGGCGAGTTGTGGACTGTCCGTGAGGAAACCACCGACACTGTCGGCAATACCCCCGTATACCGCACCGAGGAACGCCAGTCCGAGGCCCCAGCCAAGCAGGGCTGGCCGATGCAGTCTCCAAGCGAGCCCCAGAGGAGATCCCAGTCTTCGCGAGGCCGATCCGGGGCCCAGTCTCGGTTGGACAATCCCGGCACCGACATCCCGGCGAGCCGCCAACCAAAAGGCGCCGGTTGTCGCCAACAGCGCCAGCCCGGCCGAGAGCAGCAACACGGGCCACCGTTCCTCGGCGTAAGCCCGGAGCTGGGTGAACCAGCCGATGGGGGACAGCCACGACATCCACCCCAGACCGCTTTCGGAGCCACCATCACCGGCCAGGCGGAGAACGAAGGAGGCACCAATCATTCCGATGGCGATTCCCCTGGCGGCTCCGGCGCCCTGGGTCAACTGAGCGGCGACTCCGGACAGCCCGGCGAAGACGATGGCGACCGCGGTGTATCCCACGCCAAAGGCAATCGATCCCGATGTCGGCAGACCAAGCCCGATCAGCCCCGCAGCGCACAAAGCCCCCAGTATCAGGCCGGCAGATGCGGTGACGATGAGGCTGGCCGTCAATGGCGCGTTGCGCCCTACCACCGTTGCCCCCAGCAACTCGCGTCGCCCGGTCTCCTCTTCCTCCCTGGTGTGTCTGATCATGGTCAGTGCGGCCATGACCCCGATCAGGACCGACCCGATGACTCCTACCCGCCAGGCGGTGAGGTTGCCAACGGACGAGCCATATATCGGGCCGAGAAAAGCGACGATCGCCGGGTTCGAGCCGATGGTGGTGACCAGCATCTGACGCTCGGCCTCGTCCGGATACAGGCTGATGAAGGCGCTGGCGGTGCCTATCGCCAATGAGGACAGCACCAGAATCCAGACCAAGAGGCGGAAGCGGTCCCGTCTCAGGATGAATCGAATCAGATGCCAGGTGCCGGTGAAGGTGGTCACGCGATCTCGTCCCGATAGTGACGCATGAACAACTCTTCCAGCGTGGGCGGCTGGCTGGTCAGGCTTCGCACCCCGAGCCCGGTCAAATGGCTGAGGACGGGACCGAGTTGCGCGGAGTCGACTTCGAAGTGGACCCTGTGGTCTTCGGCCTCCAGGTCGTGGACCCCGGGAAGGTCGGCAAGCCCGGTGGGCACATTGGCCAGCTCGGCTGAGATCGTGGTCCGGGTCAGGTGGCGGAGCTCGGTGAGGGTGCCCGATTCCACGGTCTTCCCGGCGCGCACGATGCTCACCCGATCACAGAGCGCTTCGACCTCGGCGAGGATGTGACTCGCCAGAAGCACCGTTCTCCCATCGTGCCGGTCCTCGTTGACAACCGCCCGGAACTCCGCCTCCATGAGCGGATCCAACCCCGCGGTCGGCTCGTCGAGGATGAGCAACTCCACATCGGATGCCAGGGCCGCGATGAGCGCCACTTTCTGGCGGTTGCCTTTCGAGTAGGTGCGGCCCTTCTTCCGAGGATCGAGGTCGAACCGCTCCAGCAGCATGTCCTTCTTGGCGACGTCAAGGCCTCCCCGCAGGCGGCTGAGGAGGTCGATGACCTCACCACCGGTCAGATTCGGCCAGAGGTTCACGTCGCCAGGCACATAGGCAAGGCGCCGATGAAGGTCCGTGGCCTCGGACCAAGGATCTCGACCGAACAGAGTGACCTCCCCGCCGTCGGACTTGATCAGTCCGAGCAGGATTCGAATCGTGGTCGTCTTGCCGGCGCCGTTAGGGCCGAGAAAGCCGTGGACCTCCCCTTCGGCGACATCGAGATCGAGCCCGTCGAGCCCGATCGTCTGCCCGTAGTTCTTGGTGAGTGCTTTGGTCGAGATGACATTTGGCATAGCGGAGGCAGGCTACGCCTGCTCGTCAATGCACCGTAGCTAGCCGTACGCATAGCGTTCTGTCGTCTTTGCGTAGGCTACCGCGTTGATACTGGGTCTCTCCCCTAGGTAACCTCAGGGTCCCCAATTGGGGGGTGGTGTAACCGGTAGCACCATCAGGTAGAGGGTCCTGTAAGAGCAGGCACGAGGCGAAGGACCGGTAAACTCCGGGTCCCACCAGGCCTTGTTTTTGGGGGGTGGTGTAACCGGTAGCACGGCAGGTTTTGGTCCTGTAAGAGCGGGTTCGAGTCCTGCCCCCCCAGCGTCTCCCATCGAGAGGTTGTCGTGTCTCTTCATGTGATCGTGCTTGCCGCCGGGCAGGGGAAACGGATGATGTCCGAGCTGCCCAAGGTGGCCCACATGGCGGCGGGCCGGCCTCTGGTGGGTTGGGTTCTGGAAACGGTGGCGGGGCTCGATCCCGAGACGACAGTGGTGGTCGTTGGTCACCGCGCCGACGAAGTCGAGCGCCTCCTCCCCGATCACGTGGTTTCGGCCGTCCAGGAGGAGCAGCTGGGCACCGGTCATGCCACCAGCATCGGGCTGAACGCCATCAAAGACATCGATCCCGGCGACACGGTGGTGGTCCTCTATGGGGACCTGCCCCTCCTCACCCCTGATCTGGTCTCTGGCCTCGCTGCCCGTGGCGAGAACGTCGCCGCCCGGCTGGTGGTGGTCGAATTCGATAATCCCACTGGTTATGGCCGGGTGATTCACGATGAGAACGGGCTGGTTACCTCGATCGTCGAGGAGAAGGACACCAACGAGGAGCAGCGGGCGCTTCGCGACATCAATGCCGGCGTGTACTCCTTCCGCGCCGGTGATTTGATCGATGCCCTGGCGAGGATTTCGAACGAGAATGCACAGGGCGAGTACTACCTGACCGACGTGATCGGGATCCTTGCCGACCGTGGTGAGCGCATCGAGCCGGTCCGGGCCATTCCTGAGGAGGTGGTCGGAATCAACTCTCAAGACCAGCTGGCCGAGGCGAGGCGCCTCCTCCAAGCTCGAACCAACCAGAGGCTGATGGAATCGGGTGTGTGGATGCTGGACCCCGAGCGAACCTATGTCGACGACACGGTGATCGTGGAACCGGGGGCAAGGATCTACCCCGGTGTCCACCTCGAAGGCAGCACCACCGTTGGGGCAGGTGCTCAGGTGGGCCCGGACGTGTTTGCGGTGGACTCATCGATCGGGGCCGGGGCAACGGTCTGGTACGCGGTGCTCAGGGGTGCGGTGGTCGGCGACGAATGTGAGGTCGGGCCCTACGCGTCGCTTCGACCTGGCAGCGTCCTCGAACGCGGGTCCAAGGTCGGGACCTTCGTGGAGACCAAGAACACGACCCTGGGGGAGAAGGCGAAGGCGCCGCATCTCAGCTATCTCGGAGACGCCAGCGTGGGGGCCAGGAGCAACATTGGCGCCGGGACCATCACCTGCAACTACGACGGATTCGAGAAGCATCAGACCGAGATCGGTGAGGATGTATTCATCGGATCGGACACGATGCTGGTGGCTCCGCTCACGATCGGGGACGGCGCCGTGATCGGTGCGGGCTCGGTGATCACCGAGAATGTGGCCGCAGGGGCCCTCGCAATCGAACGCAACGAGCAGAAGGAGATCCCCGGCTACGCTCGGCGCCGCGCCCAGAAGCGGGCAGCCAGGAAGTCGGAGGACTGAGTTGGACATCGTCTCCCGGAAGCGGATGATGCTCTTCAGTGGAGGGGCCAACCTTCCACTGGCCGAAGAGGTTGCCGAGGTCATGGGGGTCTCCCTGGGGGCTCTGGAACGCTCCCGCTTCGCCAACGGCGAGATCTATGTTCGCCCCACCGAAAGTGTCCGCGGAGCGGACTGCTTCGTGATGCAGAGCCATTGCGAGCCCATGAACGACAACATCATGGAGCAATTGATCACCATCGATGCCCTGACCCGAGCCTCGGCGCGTCGGATCACCGCAGTGATGCCTTTCTTCGGTTACTCGCGGCAGGACAAGAAAGTTCTCCCCCGTGAGCCGATCACTGCCCGCCTGATGAGTGACCTGTTCATGACGGCTGGGGCCGATCGCTTGGTCTCGGTGGACCTCCACACCGGCCAGCTGCAGGGTTTCATCAACAAGCCGTTCGATCATCTCACTGCCTTGCCGATCATCACCGACTATCTCAGCCAGCGAATCGAAGGCCCGACCACGGTGCTGTCCCCGGATGCCGGCGGTGTGAAGCGAGCGGAGAGGTATGCCCGTTTCCTGGATGCCTCGGTTGCGTTCGTCTACAAGCGCCGCGATCCGACGGCGCACAACACTTCGACGGCATTGGAAATGGCGGGGAGTGTCCAGGGACGCCACGTGGTGATCGTCGACGACATCATCGACACCGCAGGAACGGTGTGCAACGCGGCCGAGATGGTCCGGGCGCAAGGGGCGGCCAGTGTGCGAATAGCGGCCACTCATGGGGTCTTCTCCGAACCGTCGATCGACCTGTTGAAGAACGCCGCCGTGGAAGAAGTGATCGTCACCAACACCCTGCCGGTTTCCGAGGAAATCCTGAAGCTCGACAACGTCCAGGTTTTGTCGATCGCCCCGATCCTTGCCGAGACCTTGCAGGCGATCTTCATGGACAGTTCGGTCTCGGAAATCTTCCTTGGCGAGAACGCCTAGACCGGCTGCCAAACCAGTGACGCTTTCTACACTCGGATTTCTGTGAGCGCGCGACACCGAGAACAACAAGGTCCGGCCCAGGCTCGGATGCGCGGGTTGATCATCGGGTTGGTTGCGGTATTCCTGGTCGGCTTCCTGGTGTTTCGCGTCCTGGGCGACGATGAAGGGAGCCCGGGGACCACCACTCCGGTCGCCGTTGGCTCGACCACCTCCTCACCGGCTGGTTCGGGGACGGTGACAACCGTTCTCGGCGGCTCCACCTCTTCGTCGGTGCCGGGTTCCACTGGCTCGACCAGCGCCCTTGGCGCACTCCAATCGATCAAGCTCGATGTCCTCTTCGAGGGCATGAACCAGCCCACAGTGGTCACCGCTCCCAAGGGCGACGACCGGCTCTTTGTGGTGCAACGGGTCGGTGTCATCCGGATCCTCGATGCCAATCGCGAGTTGCTTGATCCGGCGTTCCTGGATCTCACGGACCGGGTTCTGGCGGGTGGGATCGAGCAGGGGATGCTCGGGCTGGCTTTCCACCCTGACTATGCCAACAACGGCCGGTTCTTCGTCTACTACACGGACAAGGGGGGTCGTCGCCAGCTCTCCGAGTTCCAGGTCTCGACCTCCGACCCCAATCGGGCCCGGGCCGATTCGGAGCGGGTCCTGATCGAGCTCGAGCAGCCGCCAAACGCCTCCGACATCAGGCACTACGCAGGGCAGCTTGCCTTCGATCCTGAGGGCTTGCTGATGATCTCGATGGGTGACGGGGCCGACTCCCGGGCCCAGGCCCAGGACCCGAACACCTTCTTCGGCAAGGTGCACCGCATAGACGTCGACTCCGGCGACCCTTATGCAATCCCACCGAACAACCCGTTCGTTGATGGCGGAGGTCTCCCCGAGGTTTGGGCATACGGGCTGCGCAACCCGTGGCGGTTCTCGATCGACCCCGTCGACAGGCTGATCTACATCGCCGATGTTGGGCACGCCGATGAGGAGGAGATCAACGTCCTCCCCATTGATGAAGGCGGGTTCAACCTGGGATGGTCGGACATGGAGGGGACTCGCTGCTTCCACAAGCAGGACTGCAATCCTGACGACTACACCTCGCCGGTCCTCACCTACAGCCACGACGACGGCAATTGCTCGGTGACCGGGGGAGCGGTGTATCGGGGGGATGAGATACCCGAGCTCGACGGCACCTACTTCTACAGCGACTGGTGCAAGAAGTGGATCAAGTCGTTCAAGTACGTGGATGGCGAAGTCACCGAGGAGCACGACTGGACCGATGAGCTGGGAACTCTCGGACAGGTCGACAGTTTCGGGATCGGCGGCGACGGCGAGCTCTACCTGGTCACCTACGAAGGGGCGGTCGCCAAGTTCACCGCGGTTCGCTAGCCCGCCTCGGGCAAGAGCACTGTCTCGCCGGGGTAGATGAGATCAGGGTCGCCTGAGCGGAGCCGGTCGCGATTGGCTTCGATCACCTGACGCCAATAGGGGGCGATTTCGGCACTGCTCGGACGATGGGTCAGACGTCGCTCGAGCTCCGTCGCAGAGATGCTCCAGAGGTGATCTCCTTTCTCGACCACGACCGAATCCGATCCTTCAGCAGCGATGGCGATCGGCACGTAGTTGCGAAAGCCGCCGGGCTCGGCCCTGGCCACCGGGCTCAGAACGATCACAACGGTGGTCATCGACAACACCGCCCACCGGCGACAAGCGCGTCCCATGGCTCGAACCTAAGGCCGAGAACGGGACTCCGGAAGGGGGTTACGATGACTGAACCGACACGTCAGGGAGCTGTGATGAAGGTCCGCATCGGGGTGGCCGAAACCAACAAGGTGGTCGAGATCGAGGTCGAAGACGTTCCGTCCTTCAAGAAGGAGTTGGAACGCGCGGTGAAGGCAGGCGAGCTTGCCTGGTTCGCCGACAGCAAGGGGAGAACCATTGGAGTACCCGCTGGTCAGGTGGCCTACGTCGAGATCGAGGACGCCGAAAGCGGGCCGGCGGTTGGATTCGCCCCTGCGGTGTGAATCGGTTCGGTCAGACGGCGCGGCGGCGGCGCTCCGCCAGCCAGCGCTTCCGAAGCCGACGCCGATCGTCCTCGGCGTATCCACCCCAGACGCCCGATTCCTGGTTGGTCTCGAGTGCGTACTGGAGGCAGTCCTCTTGGACGGTGCAAGTTGAGCAAATGGCGATCGCAGCGTCGATCTGTTCGACCGCCGGACCGGTGGTGCCGATGGGGAAGAACAGGGTCGGCTCCGAATCCCGGCAAGCTGCCAGGTCCCGCCAATCTGTGGTGATGGTTGTGAGCACGAAGTTTTCCTTAATTTGTGATCTTTTTCACAAGGGTGCCGGCCATTTTAGAGGCCGCACGAGGGATTTCCGGTCCGGAATGGTACTGGCCGAACCTTCATTTGTAAACGAGTTTCTCAAGATGAGTAACACGACATTGATCATTGGTCACCGGGGATGGCCATCCAGATTTCCGGACAACACCCTGGCTGGAGCCCTGGCTGCGGCTTCGGTAGCCGATGCCATCGAGGTTGACGTTCGGCGATGTGCCGACGGCAAGCTCGTTCTCTCCCATAACCCGGATCAGGAGGGTCGCCTGGTTTCGACCCATGGCTGGGACGTCCTCTGCGAGCTCGATCTGGGCGGTGGTCACCACCCTGCCCTCCTCGACGAGGTCATCGCCTCGTTGCCGGAGACACCTCTCATGCTCGAGGTGAAGAATCTCCCCCATCAACCGGGATTCGAGCCCGACCACATGGTTGGTCTCGAGACTGCGTCGAGGGCTCGCGCCGACGACTGGGTGACTTCGTTCCACTGGCCAACCGTCGATGCCGTCCGTCGCGAATTCCCGGGTGTTGCCACCGGGCTGATCCTCGACGCGCCGGAAGATCTGGAGCGAGCTGTGGAACATTGTTTAGACGTCGGCCACACCGCGTTAGTTCCCAACTGGAAGCTGCTCGACACCGCCGCCGGGCAGCTGGCGCTGGGGTCAGGCCTTCAGGTGCACGTCTGGACTGTCAACGACCTGGAGGTGGCGAGAGAGTTGGCGGCAATGGGTGTCACAGGCATCATTACAAACGACCCGGGCACCATCGCATCGATCAGGGACAAGGGATGACCATCAAGGATGAGCTGGCCGCAGAGCTGAGGGACGCGATGCGGGCCCAGGACAAGCCGCGTCGCGATGTCATCCGCCAGGTGGAGACCGAAGTCGCGGTCGCCCGGAGTCAGCCCGGATTCGAGGGAGGAGCGGACGACGACCTGTATCGCACCGTCATCGCCTCCTACGTCAAGAAGATGGACAAGGCCCGCGACGAGTACCTCGAGATCGGTGAGCGTGGGGCGGCGATGGCAGAGAAGCTCGGATTCGAAGTTCAGTATCTGTCGCGGTGGCTTCCAAAGAAGCTCGACGAGGCCGCAACCCGTGAGCTGGTTAGAGATGCGATCACCGAGCTGGGGGTGGCCGGTGATGTGAAGGCCACGGGGAGAGTCATCGGCCAGGTGATGAAGACCAACGGCGAGGACCTCGACGGCGGACTGGTCAGTCGCGTCGTTCGTGAGGAGCTGGCCCCCGATTGAGCGTCCCCGACTTCGAACCGATGCTGGCAACCCGATGGCCGGCGGCGTTCGACGACGCGGGCTGGTGGTTCGAGGTCAAATGGGATGGCTACCGAGCGGTCGTCTCCGCCGAAGGCGGGCGGGTCAAAGCGCGCTCCCGTCGTGGACTGGACCTGATCGGGCCCTTTCCCGAGCTGGCAGGTCTCCCCATACCTGATGGCGTGGCGCTGGATGGTGAGGTGGTCGCATTCGACGAGGAGGGGCGACCTTCCTTCTCCAACCTCCAGCAGCGCACCGGGTTCGGCGGCAAGGGCACCAGAGCCGATGTCGGGGTGAACCTCGTGGTCTTCGACATCCTGTTCGCCGGTGAGCCCCTCATAGGTGAGCCTTATGAGGAGCGACGGGCACGGTTGGAGCGTCTCGCCTTGCCCGCCCCGATCGTGGTTCCCGAGCCGATTCTCGAGCACGGGCTGTCGCTTTTCGCCGCTGCCGAGGCCCAAGGCTTGGAGGGAATCGTCGCCAAGCGGGCAGGGTCGCCTTATCTGCCGGGGAGGAGATCCCCCGATTGGCGGAAGGTCGCGATCAGGCATCGCCTGCGGGCCGTGGTCGGCGGGTATCTGCCCGGCGAGCGGAGCCGGGCGTCCACCTTCGGCTCGATTCTGGTCGGCCTCAACGACGATCGGGGTCTGCGCTGGATCGCGGCCGTCGGCTCGGGCTTCGACGATTCGGCTTTGGACGCGTTCGCGAAGGCGCTCCGCGAACTGGAAAGGCCGACCAAGCCGTTCTACAACGAGGTGGTGGTCCCCAATCCCAGACCGCCGGTGTGGGTGGAGCCCGGGATCGTGGTCGATGTCGAGTTCAAGGAGTGGACCCACGACCACCATCTCAGGGCACCGGTCTACAAGGGGATCGAGATCGCCGACCCGGACACCGTGACCTGGGCCGAGGAGGGACCGGCCTAGCCGGCCTTGGCGGTCTTCACTTCGTGGGTCTTGGTGGCCTCCACCGACGCTTTCAGCGCTTCGAGAAGGTCGATGACCTTGGTCGGCTCCGGTGACGCGATGGCGATAATCTCCTCGCCTGCGACCTTCTTGGAGGCCAGGTCTTCGACGGCCTCGCGGGTGGGATCGACATAAGCCGCGGCGTCGAAGGGCCGGGTCAGGTTGTCGATGAGGGAAGCGGCCATCGCCACCTCTTCGGGCCTGATCTCCACATCTGCGGAGAGCTCCTCGAAGTCGGCCTCGCGCAGCTCGTCAGGCCAATACATGGTCTCCATGACGATGGTGCCGTCCTTGGCCCGCAAGGTGGCGAGCTGTTGCTTCTCACGGATCGAGACCTTGGCGATGGCGACCCGTCCCTTCTCGGCGAGGGCCTCGGCGAGGATGCGATAGGCCTTGATCCCGATCTTCTCCGGGATCAGGTAGTACGAGGACTTGTAGAACATCGGGTCGATCTCGGTCTCGTCCACGAACTGGACCACGTCGACCAGCTTGTTGCCGTCGGGATGAGCCGATTCGAGCTCCTCGTCGGTGAAGACGACATAGCGGTCCTTCTCGAACTCGTAGCCCTTGACGATGTCGTCCCACTCCACCTCCTTGCCGTCTTTCTCGGCCACCCGCTTGTAGCGAATGGGGGAGTGGTCGGTCTTGCGGAGTTGCTTGAACTTCGGGGTCTTGTTGTCGGTCGCGGTGTACAGACCCACCGGGATGGTGACCAGACCGAAGTTGATCGCACCTTTCCAGATTGATCGAGCCATGTGGGGAGTCTATTGAAGGAGGAACGACAAGAAGTCGAGCGGTCGTCGCGGTAGCCCCCCTCCCGGCTTCGCCGGCTCTCCCCCCAACGCTCGCTTCGCTCGCTGGGGGGAGAAATGAGCGGCGACCTGGCATCCGGCCGACCGGCACGCGGCGGACCGGCGTCTGTTTGGCCGAGGCAGTGATTGCGCGGTTATGCTCAGGAACAGGAGACTGAGGTTTGGCCTCGGCCAAAGTCCGCCGCCATATTTCGGCGCTCCCGGCAGGATTCGAACCTGCGCACCCGGCTCCGGAGGCCGGTGCTCTATCCCCTGAGCTACGGGAGCAGTTGGAGGGTCAATCCTATCCGGAGGCTCCGTCCTACCCTCCGGCCGGTGAAGTACGTCTCGACCAGGGGTGACGCGCCGGAGCTCGATTTCGGAGGAGTGGTGCTCGCCGGACTGGCTCCCGACGGCGGGCTCTATGTGCCGACCGAGATCCCTGCGCTCCCCGAGGGCTGGGAGTCCTGGGGCTACGTCGATGCAGTCGCGGCGACACTCGAGTTGTTCGGTGCCGAGGAGCCGCGGGGTCTGGTGGAGCGGGCCGCATCCCGGTTCCGTCATCCGGACATCGCCCCCGTGGTCCCGGTGGGTGATCGCCGGGTCTTCGAGCTGTTTTGGGGACCGACCTTCTCCTTCAAGGACCATGCCCTCCAGGTCCTGGGTGGTCTCCTCGAGCGTGGGTTGGGGGCCAGGACCGGCGTGATCCTCGGCGCCACCTCCGGCGATACCGGATCGGCCGCTATCGAAGCGGTTCGGGGAAGGCCGAACATGCGAATCGTCGTCCTCTACCCCGAGGGCATGGTGTCGGACTTCCAGCGCCGCCAGATGACCACCGTCGGCGATGCGAACGTGGCCGTGGTGGCAGTCCGGGGCACCTTCGACGACTGTCAGGCGATGGTCAAGGAGTCGTTTCGAACCCACGGCGACCTGCTGGCTTTCAACTCGATCAACTGGGCTCGGGTTGCGGTGCAGGTCGGCTACTACGTCTATCTCGGCGCGACCATCGGTGAGCCTTTCGATGTCGTCGTGCCCACCGGCAACTTTGGCAACGTGTACTCGTGTTGGCTGGCCAAGCAGATGGGGGCTCCGATCGCTTCGATCACCATCGCCAACAACGCCAATCGCGGGCTCGCCGATCTGGTCAATGCCGGTCAGATGACTCGAGGGCCGGTGGTGGCCACGGTGGCCCCGGCGATGGACGTAGGCCTGCCCTTCCAACCTGGAGCGATTCACCGGCGATCCCCGCACCGAGTTCTCGGCCGGAGCTGCCAGCGACGACGAGATTCGCCAGACGATCGCCGAGGTATACCGGGATCAGGGCTATCTCCTCGATCCGCACAGCGCGGCTGCCTGGCATGTCGGCTCGGCCACGCTCACGGCCCGGCCCCAGGTGGTGGTCGCCACCGCCCACCCGGCCAAGTTCTCGGCGACGATTGCCGAGAGCCTGGGACAGGACGTTGCAATGGCCGGACCTTGCTTCGGGCTTGTTCGATCTCGAGGAGCGGATCGTCGTGATCGACGCCGACTCTTCAGCCCTGGAACCATTCATCCGATAGACAGAGCGGACGCTGCTTTGCGCAAATGCGTCGAGTGGCTACGATGAGCATTGCTGCCGGCGCCAAGGGACGCGGCAACGATCCACTCAACAGCCTTCTTTCAAGGCATCGCCCCATAGCTATGCGATGGTGCACATCCCGGTCCAAGTGAGCCCCCTAGGGACGAATCGCGAAGGATCCAATGACCACACGAGCTCAACTCCAGAGCAAGTCGATCGATGAACTCCGTCAGATTGCGGAGGCGGTCGGCATCGAGACCGACGGTCTCCAGAAATCGAAATTGATAAGCGCCTTGGCCGACGCCGGCCAGGTCGTCCAGGACGGCTCGCCCGCGGATGTCGTCGAACTGCCCCAGGTGACAGTCCGCCCTGAGCGGAGCGAGCCCGAGGGCGATTCCGATGAGAGCGACGGGGGAGCAACCGATTCGGATGAGCCGCGCTCTGCCCCTCGTGTCGATGGGCGTTCCGAGTTCTCTGACGAGTTTCGTCCCGGCGGCAACCGTCAGCGACGCCGTCGTCGGGGTGGGAGCGGTCAGCGGGATGACGAATACATCCCCGAAGAGGAGCTTGAAGTCAGGGAAGGCCTCCTCGACATCCTGCCCGAGGGATACGGGTTCCTCCGCGTCACCGGGTATCTGCCCGGCGAGAACGATGTGTACGTCTCGGCCAACCAGGTCCGTAAGTTTCGTCTCCGCAAGGGCGACATCGTCTCCGGGCCGATCCGGCCCCCACGCTCCAAGGAGAAGTTCCCCGCAGTAGTTCGCATCGACAAGGTCAACGGGGTCACTGCCGACGAGGCGATGAAGCGGCCCAAGTTCGAGTCGCTGACTCCGCTCTTCCCCGATCAGCGGCTCCGGCTGGAGATCGAGTCACGACCACAAGGCATCCTGACCCGGATCGTCGACCTGATCGCCCCCATCGGCAAGGGTCAGCGCGGGCTGATCGTCTCGCCGCCAAAGGCCGGCAAGACCACAGTTCTCCAGGAGATCGCGCAGTCGATCACCACCAACAACCCTGAGTGCTATCTGATGGTGGTGCTGGTTGACGAGCGACCCGAAGAAGTGACCGACATGCAACGGTCGGTGAAGGGCGAGGTCATCTACTCCACCTTCGACCGTCCCGCCGAAGAGCACACCCAGGTTGCCGAGCTTGCCCTGGAGCGGGCCAAGAGACTTGTGGAGATGGGGACCGACGTCGTCATCCTCCTCGACTCCGTCACCCGACTCGCCCGGGCCTACAACCTGGCGATGCCGGCTTCGGGGCGAATTCTCTCCGGTGGTGTCGACTCACAGGCCCTCTATCCGCCGAAGCGATTCTTCGGCGCGGCGAGGAACATCGAGGAAGGCGGCTCACTCACGATCCTCGGCACCGCACTCGTCGAGACCGGTTCCAAGATGGACGAGGTCATCTTCGAGGAGTTCAAGGGCACCGGGAACATGGAGCTGCGCCTCGACCGCAAGCTCGCCGACAAGAGGATCTACCCGGCCATCGACATCGAGGCATCGGGAACAAGGAAGGAAGAGCTTCTGTTCGATCAAACGGAGCTGACCCAGGTGTGGAAGCTGCGCCGGGTCTTGCTTGCTCTGGAGTCAGGGAGCAGCGCTCGAGCTGCTCATCGACCGTTTGAAGACCACGAAGAGCAACCCCGAATTCCTCGCCGAAGTCGCCAAGAACACCGGGAACTGAGACAGGAGCCAGCGGTGAGAACCGACATCCATCCCACCTACGCCGACACCCATGTGACGTGCTCGTGTGGCAACACTTTCACGACCAAGAGCACCAAGCCCGGCGAAATGCACGTCGAACTTGTGCAACGAGTGTCATCCCTTTTTCACCGGCAAGCAGAAGCTGGTCGACACCGGTGGCCGCGTCGAGCGTTTCCAGAAGCGATATGGCAAGACCACCTTCACCAAGGGCGCCGATCAGCCGGCCGGGGACGAACAGGCAGAGCCCGCAGTCGCCGAGTGATCGGGCCTCCTCACCCGAAATTGTGCTCCGTGGGGGTCACATATGAGCCCTAACGAACACAATTACGAGAAGGCCGCCCCCATCGATCCGGCCAAGACGGTCGGAGGACAAGCAGTAATCGAAGGTGTGATGATGCGCGCCCCGGGGGCGTGGTCGGTTGCGGTTCGGCAGCCCGACTCGACGATCACCGCCCGTCGTGAGCCACTGGCCCGACTGTCCGAGCGAAACCGCGCGGCTCGCATCCCGTTCGTCCGGGGAGTCTTGATTCTCTGGGAGTCGCTGAGTCTCGGGTTCCGGGCGCTTTCCTGGTCGGCCGAGAAGGCCTCAGGGGAGGAAGAGGAGCCGCTGACCGGCTCTCAAATCGGATGGACGATGGTCGTTGCCATCGTGGTCTTTGCCGGGTTGTTCATCGTGCTCCCCGCCGTGGCCGCCGGGTTCGTCGCAGGCAACTCGGGAATCGCCTTCAATGTCGTCGAGGGCCTGCTCCGACTGGGCCTCTTCGTCGGCTACATCTGGGCCATCGGCCGCTCCGCCGAAATCGGCCGGGTCTTCGAGTACCACGGGGCCGAGCACATGTCGATCCACGCCTACGAGGCCGGGGAGCCGTTGAGCATCGAATCCGTGCGTCGCTATCCGCCGGAGCACCCTCGCTGCGGCACCAGTTTCCTGCTGATCGTGGTCCTGGGCTCGATCATCTTCTTCTCCTTCTTCGGCCGTCCGGGGTGGGTCTTCCTCATCACGACGAGGCTCATCGGGATCCCGCTGATAGCTGGAGTCGCATACGAGCTGTTGCGCTGGTCGGGCACTCGCGGTGGGTGGCTCGCCAGCGCTCTGGCAGCTCCCGGGATCTGGCTGCAGAAGTTGACGACCCGCGTCCCCGACGAGTCGCAGATCGAAGTTGCGATCTCCAGCCTGGTCGTGGCGCTCGACGACAACACGCTCGAAGAGGTGACAGGACGGGGAGGGATCCCCGAGTCTGCGCTCGCACTACGTCGGTCGGTCAACGACCTCAGCGCCCAGGAGGGCTGATGGACGCCAACGTCGAGGCCCGTCTCGAGGAGATCGAGTCGGCCTTCGCCGAGACCGAGGCGCTGCTGTCCGATCCCGAAGTCCACGCCGATCTGCCGCGTCTCGCCGACCTGGGTCGCAAACACTCCGAGCTGAGCGACCTGGTGGCCGACATCCGGCGCTGGCGTCAGGCATCGACAGATCTGGCTGAAGCCGAGGAGATGTCTGACGACCCTGACATGGCGCATCTCGCCGGAGACCTGTCGAAGGAGATCGAATCCCTCGAAGAGCGGATCCGAACCGCGCTGGTGCCCACCGATCCGAACGACGGCAAGGACGTGATAGTCGAGATCCGCTCCGCTGCCGGGGGTGATGAAGCGGCCATCTGGGCCGGCGACCTCTTGCGCATGTACGAGAGATTTGCCGATCGTCACGGGTTCCGCGTCGAGGCGATGGAATCGTCGCCGTCAGAGGCCGGCGGCTACGACAAGGTCACCGTCGCGGTCAAAGGCCGCGGCGCATACTCCCGGATGAAGTACGAGGCCGGTGTTCACAGAGTGCAGCGAGTCCCGAAGACGGAATCGCAGGGAAGGATCCACACCTCGACCGCCACCGTCGCGGTTCTTCCCGAAGTCGAAGCAGTAGAGGTGGAGATCGACCCCAATGACGTGAAGATCGATGTCTATCGCTCCACCGGCCCCGGAGGGCAATCGGTCAACACGACCGACTCCGCCGTCCGGCTCACCCATCTTCCAACCGGTCTCGTCGTCACCTGCCAGGACGAGAAGAGCCAGCTCCAGAACAAGGAGAAGGCGATGCGGATCCTCCGGGCCCGCCTGTATCAGATGGAGATGGAGCGCCAGCACTCCGAGGTTGCCGGCGCTCGGCGCTCACAAGTGGGCAGTGGGGAGCGGTCGGAGAAGATCAGGACTTACAACTACAAGGACAACCGGGTCACGGATCACCGCATCGGGTTGACGCTGCGCCGCCTGGATCAGGTCCTGGAAGGCGATCTCGACGAGCTGGTGGACGCCATGGCGGCCGAAGAGCAGGCGACGCTGCTCAGCGGCTGATTCCGGCCGACTTGGCGACGGTTGGCGCCAGCTAGCCCAGGTTGGCGACGCCCTTGCGCTCCATGTTCCCCCAGGCCCGGGTCGACTTCCCCCCGATCAAGGCCCGAATCCTCCACGCCACCGTCACCTGACGGAACCCGAGGTTCTCGATGAAGGCCATGACCACGAGGCGGGCGGTGTCGGCAGGTCCGTTGAAGTAGCCGAAAGACTCGTCGAGCAAGAGTGCGAGGAGGGAGCTCATCAGCCCGACGCCGAGCGCCAGCCCCAGCATCACCAGGAGATTGGTCACGTTCAGCGCTCCCAGGAGGAAGGCGAGCGGGATCAGGAACCAGCCGGCGAACTCGATGATCGGCGCCAGGAACTCGAAGAGGAACATGGCCGCCCAGGTCACCATCCCGACCTTGCCGTACTTGGGGTTGAAGGTCATCGGCATGAAATCACGCACCGCGGTCATCAGTCCCCGGTGCCAGCGAATCCTTTGCCGCCTGAGCACCCGGAACGTGTCCGGCACTTCGGTCCAGATCACGGCCGAGGGCTCGTACACGATCCGGTAAGGGATCTTGTTGTCGATGTGATGGCGATGGAGGCGCATCGTCAGATCCATGTCCTCGCCCATGTGCCCGCTGGTGAATCCACCGACTGCGATCACGGCGGATCGCTTCCAGATCCCGAAGGCGCCTGACACCAGCGGCAAGGCGTCCATGCGGGACCACGCCGGGCGGGAGGCAAGGAAGGTCCTCACGTACTCGAGGACCTGCATCCGGGGCACCAGGCGCTTGGGCACTTCGGAGCGGATCAAGTGGCCGAGTTGGACAGTGCTGCCGTTCAGCGGGCGGATGTTCCCCCCGACCGCGATGGTGCGCTGGCGGTCCTCGACCACCCGCCGCATCGCCGCCACCAAGCACTTGGCGTCGAGGATCACATCGGCGTCGGTGCACAGGGCGTAGGGGTAGCGAGCGGCGTTGATTCCGGCATTGAGGGCATCGGCTCGCCCGCCGTTCTCCTTGTCGATCACCGTGATGTCGACCGAGCCGCGGCCGCGGTAGATGGCCCGGACCGGGGCGGTCGGGATATCAGGCCGGTATGGGATGCGGACTCGCTCCAGCTTGAACCCTTCGATCAGGCGCTGCAGAGTCTCGTCGCTCGACCCGTCGTTGGTGATGACGATCTCGAAACGCGGATAGCCGACGATCGACATCGACCGGACCGATTCGATGATTCCCATCGCTTCGTTGTAGGCGGGGATCACGATCGAGACGGGAGGCGAGGTTTGACTCGACAGCATGTCGGAAACCCGGCCGAATCGATTCAGATGATGGCTGCGGCGCATGGCGACTGCCGACGTCAGCCCGAGGAAGATCAGGTAGGTCTGCATCAGGATGAAGTAGGAGATGATCCCGTATCCGATCCAGCGCATGACGTCGAGGAGCATCAGGGCACCAACGCATCCTCGACCATGAAGCCGAGCAGTTCGAGATCTGCCGGGGTCGCCTGACCCTGCTCTTGCCGCTCCCGCGCCTTGCCCAGCTCGCCGCAATCGGCGAGAGCCTCGGCCGCCGCGTCGCGGGCATAGACATCAGCCCCGTGCAAAGTCTGGTGAAGGATTTCAAGGCCCCCCATCATCCCGGCCAAGTGAGGCGGCGGAATTGCGGCGAACCCACCAGTTCTCGTCCTCGAGCCCGGCGCGCAAGGCCGGATTGGCCATCGGATCGCCGATTTCACCCAATGAATGTGCGGCCTTGGCCCGAAGTCTCCAATCATCGGAGGTGAGATGTCCAACGAGAGGGTTGACCGCCAGCGGGCCTCCGATGTAACCGAGGGCATCGATCGCTGCGATCTTGAGCTCGGAGCCCTCGAAATCGTCGAGAAGGTCGGTGAGAGCAGGTCCCACCTCGCCATCTCCGATGGTTCCCAGAACCCGGATCGCCTCCACCACCGCTTCGTCCTCGTCGTGGTCATGGTTGACCCTGATGTAGGCGAGCAACGACCAGACCGCCCCGGAGCCGAAGCCGACGAGAGTGTCGGCGAAACGACTCCGGACCCATGGCGACTCCTTGCCGAAGCGGTGGATGATCTCGTCGATGGCGGGCGTGTAATGCATTCGTCCCAGCCCGCGGGCGCACTGAATGCGGATCTCCGGCTCCCGATCATTGAGAAACTCGAGAAGGACCGGCGCCGAAGAGTCGTCGCCCATCTCGGCGAGGGACACTGCGGCTCGCAGCCGCCGACCCAAGGGAAAACGACTGCGGAGACGTGCCGCCTGCCGCTTCACGAGCCCGTATCTGTCGATGATCCCGGCCAGGGTGTCGATCTCGGGGCCTGCCATTGTGTTGCGGAGGTCGATGACAGCGTCCAGGAACGCCGCGTCATTGACGACTTTCGGGTCGATGTAGTCGGTGTGGAGGGGAAACGACATGCGGCGGCTCAACACCCCCAGGTAGGCACTCCGCCTCTGGTCGTGTCGTTCCATGCGCCGCCGATGCACCGACTTCAACGTGATCAGCCCCAAGAGCAGCACTGCGTCCACGACGAAGACGATCCCGACCGCGAGAAGGGCGATCTGGCTTCCGTTCATGAGATCTCACAGGTTCCATCGGTCGATACGACCGGCCGGTTGACCTCGATGGTCAGTCGCGGAGCCTTTGTCGGATCCTCGCCATCAATTCCGGGAGCCGAAATGGCTTGCGCACGAAGTCGACAGCGCCCAGGTCGAGGCTGTCGACGATTGTCCGCTCGTCATCCACACCGGAGAGCATGATCACCGGGATCTCGTAGCCATCGGCCTGCCAGCGGGCGATCACCTCGATACCCAGCAGACCCGGCATCAGGTGATCCAGCAGGGCTAGGTCATAGGATCCGGTCTTGCCCATTTCGTAGGCATCGTTGCCATTCTTGGCAATGGCGACCTCGTAACCGGCCATTTCGAGGGCGGTGACGAGAAGGGTGGTGACCGCCTCCGAGTCATCGGCGACCAGGACTTTCTTGCCTCCGCTCATCAATCTCTCGATGTCATAGATGTTGCGCCTCTCACGAAGCGCAAACGCGACGGTACCTAGGCCAGGGCTGATTCGCCTTCTATCCCCATAACCAGATTTCAGATGTAAGACTCTTGGTCGAGATGGGACTCCTCCCCGAGCACGAGCTACGCCGACTTCAGGCAATCACCAGCCTCGATCAAGACCTCGACAGCCTGGTCGCGAGACGGTTGGCGGGTGAGCCTCTGCAATACATCGAAGGCACGGCCCCCTTTGCCTCGCTCGACCTCGTCGTTGACGAACGAGTACTCATCCCGAGACCGGAAACCGAAGGGCTCTTCGAGATCGCCACCCGGATGGTCCGCACCCCGGAAGTGATCGTCGACTTGTGCACCGGCTCCGGGGCCCTGGCCCTGGCCCTGAAGATGGCCTTTCCGGGGGCCGCGGTATTTGCGACAGATATCTCACCGGACGCTGTCGAGGTCGCCACGGTGAACCGTTTCCGAACCGGGCTCCAGGTCTACATCGCCGAGGGAGACCTCTTCGACCCGCTTCCGGCGGCCATCGTCGGCACCGTCGACCTGATCGTCGCCAACCCTCCGTATGTCGCAGAGGTCGACTTCAACGATCTCCCCCGCGACGTGCAGAAAGAGCCGAGAATCGCTCTCGTCTCCGGACCTTCGGGGCTGGAGGTCATTCAGCGGATCGGCGCAGTCGCCGCTCAGTGGCTCCGACCGGGAGGGGTCTTCATTTGTGAGATAGGGGAGACCCAAGGGGTGTCCGCGGCCAGTTCGCTGCTGGACCTCCCCGGCGTGGTTCGCCAGGACTTCGCAGGTCGCGACCGGTATCTCGTCGCAGTCAAACCGTGACCATCGATGCCGCGGTTGAGGCGGTCCGGGCCGGCGCCGTCGTTGGCCTGCCGACCGACACCGTCTATGGCATCGGAGTGGATCCTCTGAACGGGGCGGCGGTCGGCCGCCTGTTCGACCTCAAAGGAAGGCCCGAGCACAAACCGATTGGCCTTCTCGTGGCCTCGATCGAACAGGCGAGGATCATCGGGGAGATCGAGGGAGTGGCCGCCGAGCTCGCCACCGCCTACTGGCCCGGAGCGTTGACCCTGGTGGTCACTCCGAAGGTGATCCTGGCGAACTGGGTGGGAGATGCCCAACGGAGCACGGTTGGGATCCGGGTCCCCGATCATCCAGTGGCCCTCGAGCTGCTCGAGGTGGCCGGCCCACTTGCTGTCACCTCGGCGAATCGCAGTGGAGGGGGCGAGGCCAGGGACGATGTCGAAGCCATGGCCATATTCGGAGAAGGGGTCGCGGTCTACCTTCCGGGCGTAGCGCCAGGTGGCGAGGCCTCGACGGTGGTGGACGCCACCGGCGCCCGGCTCGCGGTTCTGCGGCAGGGCCCGATTTACTTGCCGGCAGACTTTCGCCCTTGATTGCCGGCGGACTTCGGCCCTCGGCAACCCTGATGTCAGCCAAGTACCAAGTACCGGTAAACGACGACTTCGTCGTCGTTTACCCTCTCACCATGATCTCTATGGACCCCCTGGAGTCGGTCGATCCTGAAATCGCCGGGCTCATTCGCAAGGATGTCGAGCGTCAGAACTCACACATCCATCTGATCGCCTCCGAGAATTTCGCCTCTCCCGCGGTGATGGCGGCCTCGGGATCGGTGTTCACCAACAAGTACGCCGAGGGCTATCCCGGCCGTCGCTACTACGAGGGCTGCCAGGTCGTCGACGAGATGGAGCAGCTGGCGATCGATCGGGCCAAGGAGCTCTTCGGCGCGGAGCATGCCAACGTGCAATCCCACTCCGGGGCCCAGGCCAACATGGGCGTCTATTTCTCGTTGCTGTCACCGGGGGACAAGGTTCTCGGGATGCGTCTCGATCAGGGAGGGCATCTCACCCATGGCTCCCCGGTCAATTTCTCCGGCCTCTACTACGACTTTGTCGCCTATGGGGTGGACCCGGTGACCGAGTTGATCGACATGGACGAGGTGCGCACTCTCGCCCTGGAGCATCGTCCCAAGATCGTTCTCGCCGGCTACTCCGCCTACTCCCGGACCCTCGACTATGAGCGATTCCGTGAGATCGCCGACGAGGTGGGTGCCATCTTCATGGTCGACGCCGCCCATTTCATCGGCCTCGTTGCCGGCAGGTCGCATCCCTCGCCGGTGCCCCATGCCGACATCGTCACCGGGACCACCCACAAGGCGCTGCGGGGGCCGCGCGGTGGCCTGATCTTGAGTCGGGAGGCGTTCGCCGCCGCCATCGACAAGGCGGTCTTTCCCAATGTCCAAGGCGGACCCATCGAGTCCCAGATCGCGGCCAAAGCGGTCTGTTTCCAGGAGGCGCTCCGACCGGAGTTCAGGGTCTACACCGATCAGATCGTGGCCAATGCGTCGGCGATGACTGATGCGATCCAGGAGGACGGGGTGCGGGTGGTGTCCGGAGGGACCGACAACCACCTGTTTCTCATCGATCTGCGATCGGTCGACGAGGAGCTGACGGGCAAGGACGCGGCCAAGATGCTGGACGGGGTGGGGATCACCCTCAACTTCAACACCATCCCGTTCGACCCCAGGCCTCCGTATCGGGCCTCGGGCCTGCGGATTGGGACCCCGGCGATGACCACTCAGGGAATGAAGGAAGGGGAGGCCGCCGAGGTGGCGCACCTGATTGCTCGGGCTTTGCAGAACCGGGAAGACCCGGAGGCGTTGGCCGATGTCGCCGGTCGGGTGTCGGAGATGGCGGCCAGCTTCTCGCCGTACCCCCACGAGTTCGCCGGGCATGTTTGAAGGGGTGGGAAACCTTGTGGTGGAGCGGCAGCCCGGGCCGACCGGCGTCTGTTCGCCCGAGGCGGCGGGAGCGCGATCACGATTCCGCGTCCGAGGCTGAGGGTTGGCCGAGGGCGAAGTCGGCCCGTAAACAAGCTAGGTTCCGTTTGGCCGTGAAACCTGCCATTCACTAGACTTTGTGAAACGATGCACAAGCCCTCCGTGAAACGTGAATCGACCACGCAGCAAGTGGCCGCTGCCATGAGCGAAGGTTGGTCCCCTGCCGGCTCGTTCGTCGGATCCATCCTCTCCGGGATGTTGATCGGCCTCCTTGCTGATAACTGGCTCGGGACCGAGCCCTGGCTGGTGGTGATCGGGAGCCTGGTCGGCATCTACTCGGGCTTCCTCAACATGTGGCGCTACTCGAAGAAGATCGAAGAGGAGTCAGGTCGGTGAGCTTGGAGTACGGGCCCCCGGTCGAGTCCAATCTCGCCCGTGACACCGTCGCCCGTGGCATCTATGTCGGGCCGGCGCTGGTCCTCATCTTCGGCCTGCTTCGGGGATGGGATGGTGCCTGGAGCGCCGCTTTGGGTGTGGCGCTGGTGATCGCCAACTTCCTCCTCGCCGGGGCGATCCTCTCGATTTCGGCAAGGATCAGCCTCCAGGCTTATCATGCCGCCGCTCTGATCGGCTTCTTCCTGCGTCTCGCCTTGTTCGTCGGCGCGGTCTACCTCGTCGCCACCCTGGTCGAGGTCGACCGGATTGCCTTCGGAATCTCGGCGGTGGTGGCGTACTTCGCCCTGCTGACGTGGGAGGCAGTGGCGATCAGCAAGAACAGAGAAAGGGTATTGACTTGGCGCCGTTGATCCTCGCCGCCGAATGTGATGTCGCCAACGAGGTGATTTGCGCTCCGGCCAACGTGAGCGAGCTCTTCGAGTTTCCCACCATCTTCACCATCGGTGGATTCGAGGTCACTCGCACCGAGGTCTTGATGTTCTTCGCCGCTTTCGTCGTGCTGGCCATCTTCTATTTCGGTCTGCGCCAGCAGCGGTTGGTCCCTTCCAAGTTCGGCGTTGCGGTGGAGGGCATGGTCGGGTTCGTCCGGGACGGAATAGGTCGCGACGTGATCGGCCCCGAGTCGACGAAGTACCTGCCCTACCTGTTGGCCATGTTCTCCTTCCTCCTCGTGGGCAACCTGTTTTCGGTCACCCCGTTGATCAATTTCCCAATCACCTCACGAATGGCGATCCCCGCCTTTTTGTCTCTGGTCACCTACTGGATCTTCGTGATCGTCGGTTTTTCCAAGAATCATTTCAAATATCTGATCGACACCGCGTGGCCCAGGGCCGTCCCCATCGGCCTCAGGTGGCTGGTCGGTCTGATCGAGGTGGTCTCGATCTTCCTTCTGCGACCGATCACGCTGGCGGTGCGGCTCTTCGCCAACATGGTGGCCGGGCATCTGATGCTGACCCTGCTCCTGGGATCCGGTGTCATCTTCGTAGCCGCCATCCCTGAGATCGGGGTCAAAGGCACGATCGGGGTCTTCTGGTTCGCCCTCGGCTTGTTCATGTACCTGCTGGAGATCCTGATCGCCGTGCTCCAGGCCTACATCTTCACCCTCTTGACCGCCATCTACATCGAATCGTCCATCCACTTCGAGCACTAAGGAGAAAGAGAGAATGGAAGGCAATATCGAGGCCCTCACCGGCGCACTTGCCCTGATCGGATACGGTCTGGGCGCCATTGGCCCGGGGATTGGCATCGGGATCGTGGCCGGCAACGCCATCACCGCAATGGCCCGTCAGCCTGAGATGCAGGGCACCATCCGGACCACCATGTTCCTGGGGATCGCCCTGACCGAGGCCCTGGCCCTGATCGGGTTCGTCCTCTTCTTCATCGCCTCGGCTGGATAGGAACCGTCATGCATTTCTTGAATGCCCTGACCGTGCTGGCCCAGGAGGAGGAGACCTCCGGTGGCCTCAGCTTGGTGCTGCCCCACCCCGAGGAGTTGATCGCGGGCATCCTGGCGTTCCTCATCGTCTTCTTCTTTGTCTGGAAGTGGGCGCTGCCGACGATCAACAAGACGCTCGAGGCCCGTCAGCAGGCGATCACCGCCCAGATCGACGAGGCGGAGGCGGCCAAGAGAGAGGCAGAGGCCCTGCTCACGGATTACAAGGCCCAACTCGCCGACTCCAAGGCCGAAGGCAACCGGATAGTCGAAGAGGCCCGAGTCGCCGGCGACCAGATGAAGTCGGAGATCATCTCCAAAGCCAATGACGAGGCGGAACAGCTGATCGCCAAGGCTCGGACCGAGGCCGACACCGAGAAGAGCCGCGCCCTGGCTGACGCCCGGCGCGAAGTCGGCGAGCTCTCTGTCGAGCTCGCCGGGAAGATCGTCGGCGAATCGCTCGATCCCAAGGCCCATCAGGACCTGGTGGATCGCTATCTCGCCGATCTGGAGAAGATGTAAGTTGGACGACCGGACCGTTGCGTACGCAAATGGCATCCTCGAGCTCGCCAGGGCCGAGGGGGAGGCCGATCGCGTCGAGAACGAGCTCTTCGAGATCGCCCAGGCGCTCGACAAGTCTCCCGAGCTCCGGTCCGCACTGACCGACCCGCAGATGCCAATCGAGCGCAAGCAGGCGGTGATTGCCGATCTCCTCGGAGCCCGCGCCTCCGCCACCACGGTCGGCATAGTTCAGTTCATCGTCAGCCAGGGCCGTGTCTCCGAGCTGCCCGACGTGGCCACGGCTCTGGTCGAGAAGGCCGCCGAGGCCCGATCCAAGGCATTGGCTGAGGTTCGTTCCGCGGTTCCCCTGGATGACAGCACCATCGAGCGGCTCACCGCCGCGCTGAGCAAGGCAACCGGGAAGAGCGTCGAGGTCAAGGTGATCGTCGACGAGTCCGTGATCGGCGGGATCGTGGCCCGGATTGGTGACACCGTCATCGACGGATCGATCGCCCGCCGTGTCGATTCGTTGCGCCAGGCCCTGAACACTCGCTAGGAGACCAATGACAGACCTGACCATCACCGCAGACCAGATAACGGAGACCCTTCGCAGCCAGCTGGAGAGCTGGTCGCCGGAGGTCGGCAAGGAGACGGTTGGCTACGTCACGTCCATCGCCGACGGCGTTGCCCGCGTCGAAGGCCTTCCGAGTGTCATGGCCTCCGAGCTCCTGGAATTCCCCGGCGGCCTGAGCGGAGTCACCCTCAACATCGACGAAGACGACCTCGGAGTGGTCCTCCTCGGCGAGTCGAGCCATATTCAGCAGGGTGATCCCGTAAAGCAGACGGGAACGCTGCTTTCGGTGCCGGTGGGGGACGCCCTCCTCGGCCGGGTCATCGATCCGCTGGGCAACCCGCTCGACGGCAAGGGGCCGGTCAACACCACGGAGCGCAGGCTCCTCGAGACCCAGGCCCCGAGTGTCGTCCAGCGTCAGCCGGTGAACCAACCGCTGCAGACCGGCATCAAGGCGATCGACGCGATGACACCGATCGGGCGAGGTCAGCGACAGCTGATCATTGGCGACCGCCAAATCGGGAAGACCGCGATCCTCGTCGACACGATCATCAATCAGAAGGTCAATCAGGGGACAGCCGACGCGGTCAAGTGCATCTACGTCGCAATCGGTCAGAAGGCTTCAACGGTGGCCGAGGTGGTTGCGGTACTCGAGGAAGCCGGGGCGATGGAATACACGGTGGTGGTCTACGCCGCCGCCTCGTCTGCCCCCGCCCTCCAGATGTACGCCCCCTACTCGGGATCGGCGATCGGCCAGCACTGGATGTACGACGGGCAGCACGCCCTGGTGGTGTTCGACGACCTCTCGAAGCAGGCCGTGGCCTACCGCGAGATCTCGCTGCTCCTGAGGCGCCCCCCGGGCCGTGAGGCATACCCCGGTGACGTCTTCTATCTCCACAGCCGTCTTCTGGAGCGTTGCGCCAAGCTGTCCGATGACCTCGGCGGCGGCTCGCTGACCGGCCTTCCCGTGATCGAGACCAAGGCCAACGACATCTCGGCCTACATCCCGACCAATGTCATCTCCATCACCGACGGCCAGTGCTACCTGCAGTCCGACCTCTTCTATCAGGGAATTCGCCCTGCCCTCGACGCCGGGATCTCGGTCTCCCGGGTCGGTGGAGCCGCACAGATCAGCGCCATGAAGAAGATCGCCGGGCCCTTGCGCCTCAACCTCGCCCAGTTCCGCGAGCTGGCTGCGTTCGCCGAATTCGGGTCCGAGTTGGATGCCGTCTCCTTGGCCCAGCTCGAACGCGGGCGGCGGGTGGTCGAGGTGCTCAAGCAGCCTCAGTTCTCACCGGTGCCTGTCGAAGAGCAGGTGCTCGCGATCTATGCGGTCACCGAAGGGCATATGGACGATGTCGCCATCGGCGACGTTGCCCGCTTCGAGCTCGGTCTGCGTGAGTTCTTCAGGTCCCGGCACACCAGCCTCCTCGGAACGATTGCCGACAGCGGCAAGCTGCCTGAGGCCGCCGACATGGACAGCGCCATCGCCGCCTACAAGGAGACCTTCGAGGGCTCCCTGATCGAGGAGTGACGGGTTAGTGGCAGGCGCCCAACTCCGTGACACCCGACGTCGCATCCGCGGCATCGAATCGACGAAGAAGATCACGCGCGCCATGGAGCTGATCGCCGCCAGCAGGATCCCGAAGGCGATGGCCCGGGTCCACGGCTCCAAGCCGTATACCGAGAAGTTGATCGAGGTCATCGAGAATGTGAGTGCCGCGCAGGGTGGGACGTCGCATCGGTTGCTGGAGCGGCGTGAGGTCCAGACCGTCGGCTTGCTGATCGTCACCTCTGATCGTGGCCTCGCTGGCGCCTATGCCTCCAACGTCATCAGGCTGGCCGAGCAGCGGATCCTCCAACTGTCGAAAGAGGGCAAGGACGTGCTCCTCTACACAGTGGGCAAGAAGGCGCAGAGTTACTTCCGCTATCGGGGGTACCGGATCGAGCAGGCCTACGTGGGGATCACCGACACCCCCGGGTATGGCGACGCCCGCGCCGTTGCCTCACGGGTGATGAGCTCATACGCCGAGCATCACATCGACGCCCTGGAGACTTTCTTCACCAACTTCCGGACCGCGATGACTCAGGTGCCCACCCGGCTCGACCTGCTCCCCATCACCCCGCCCGACCGGGGCGAGTCCGGGACCGGGCAAATCTCCTATCAGTTCGAGCCCTCGCCCGAGGAGATCCTCAGCCGTCTCCTGCCCCGGTATGTCGAGGCCACGATCTTCAACATCCTCCTCGAAGCGTCGGCATCCGAGCACAGCGCCCGGCGCCGGGCAATGAAGGCGGCGACCGACAACGCGGAAGAACTGATCAGGGTGCTCAGCGTTCAGGCGAACCGGGCACGGCAGGCCGAAATCACCACGGCGATCACCGAGATCGTCGGCGGTGCCGAGGCGTTGAGCGAAAGTGAACATGAAACCAAGAATTGAACGGAGTGAGCAATGAGTGACACTTTGAGTGTCGGCCGAATCGTCAAGGTGGCCGGCCCGGTCGTCGACGCCGAGTTCCCGCCTGACGGGCTGCCTGAGATCCTCTTTGCCGTGGAGATTCCGATCACGATCGGCGGAGAGACGCGGACCATTCTCGCCGAGGTCGCCCAGCACCTGGGCGGAAGCAAGGTGAGGGCCATCGCCCTGGCCCCCACCGACGGGCTGACCCGAGGCACCGAAGTGCGCAACACCGGCGGCCCGATCACGGTCCCGGTGGGCGACCAGACCCTGGGCCACATCTTCAACGTCTGGGGTGACTCGCTGGACGCACCGGATCAGGACTTCTCCGAGCCCCGGTGGCCGATCCACCGCACCCCTCCTGCTTTCGAGGACGTCGAGCCTCAGAAGACCGTGTTCGAGACCGGGATCAAGGTCCTCGACCTGATCTGCCCCTATCTCCAGGGTGGGAAGATCGGCCTCTTCGGGGGTGCCGGTGTCGGCAAGACCGTTCTCATCCAGGAGATGATCAACCGGGTCGCCACCCAGCACGGTGGTGTCTCCGTGTTCGCCGGGGTCGGGGAGCGGACCAGGGAAGGCAACGACCTCTACCTCGAGATGCAGGAGTCGGGCGTCATCGAAAAGGCGGCGCTCGTCTTCGGGCAGATGGACGAGCCGCCGGGCGTGCGGCTTCGTGTCGCCTTGTCGGCGCTGACCATGGCCGAGTACTTCCGTGACGTGCAACGCCAGGACGTGCTGTTGTTCATCGACAACATCTTCCGCTTCACCCAGGCGGGCTCAGAGGTCTCGACTCTCCTCGGCCGGATGCCGTCGGAGGTGGGTTACCAGCCCAACCTGGCCGACGAGATGGGGTTCCTCCAGGAGCGGATCACCTCCCTCAAGGGCCGCTCGATCACCTCGTTGCAGGCGATCTACGTCCCTGCGGACGACATCACCGACCCGGCGCCGCATACCGCCTTCGCCCATCTCGACGCCACCACGGTGCTCTCCCGACCATTGACCGCACTTGGGATCTACCCGGCGGTCGATCCGCTCGACTCGAGCAGCCGTGCCCTCGACCCGCTGATCGTCGGCACGGATCACTACTCCGTGGCCACCGAGTCGCAGCGAATCCTGCAGCGGTACAAGGACCTCCAGGACATCATCGCCATCCTCGGCATCGACGAGCTGTCCGAGGAGGACAAGCTGGTCGTGGCCCGGGCCCGGCGCATCCAGAGGTTCTTCGCCCAGCCGATGTTCGTTGCCGAGCAGTTCACCGGCCAGGCCGGGATCTACACCCCGATCGAAGAGACCATCGCCTCGTTCAAGGCAGTGATCGCCGGCGAGATGGACCAGTACCCCGAGCAGGCGTTCTACATGACCGGAGGCCGTGAAGACGTCGAGCGTCGCGCCGGGGAGCTCTCGAAGGGCGCAGCGGCCTAATATGCGGCCGACTTTGCCCGAGCCGTACCGTCAAACTCCGACGAGTTTGACCGTCGCGCCGTGACAGACCGGCCAAACAGACGCCGGTCGGCCGCAGCTGCCGCCGCGAAGGTTCGGCCCGGGCGAAGTCGGCGGCAAATAATCGACGCCCGATGAGGTAGTCCACTGGCCAATAGCTTCCAAGTCGACGTCGTGTCCCCGGAGGCGACGGTGTGGAGTGGCGAGGCCACCATCATCATCGCCAAGACGCCCGACGGTGAGTTGGGGATCATGGCGAACCATGAGCCGCTGATGGGTGCCCTGGTCACCGGTCCGGTCGTCATCGAGGCCGTCGACGGCACCCGGACCACGATCGGCGTCCATGGCGGGTTTCTCCAGGTCCTCAACAATCAGGTGACACTGATCACCGACCGCGCCGAGATCGCCGACGGAGGTCGGGAGGCCGGTCGCGAAGTGGCCGACCGGCTGGCCGCCGAAGAGGTGTCCTGACTTCAGACCTGGCTCAAATGAGCTGAAAACTCCTCGACCGACCTGGGGAACCCGTCTTCAAGGGCAGCCCCGATGACGGGGAAGAACACAGAGGAGAGCACACCGACGCTCTCCATGCGCAGGGTCACATCGACCCGGGTTCCCTCATCGACTCCGGCGAGGGAGACGACGATCCGGCCTCGGACCTCGGATGTCTCGATGTCCCAAGCCATCATCTTCTCCGGCTCGCGCCCGGCGGGAATCGCCTTGCCGAGATACCTCTTTCCGGCCGCCACACTCTCGAAGGAGAATCCCTGCAGCTGGTCTTCCTGATCGACCACCGACTCCAGGATCCGATCGACCCCAGGAATCGACTCCCAACTCTTGGGGTCGTTCAAAGCCCCCCAAACCCTTGGGGTCTGGGCGTGGGCGATGGCCGAGTGTTGAAAGCTCCTGCTGGGCACGGGGGCAACCTAACGGAATCATGGTTTGAGGCGGTTCCCATCGAGTTCTCAGGAAGTTCTCAGGTAACAGGGTTACCTTGGGATCGATGTCAGAACCAGGTCCCCGCGACGCCACCATCCTCGTCGTCGACGACGAGGAGTCGCTGACAGACCTCGTTTCCAGCGCCCTCCGCTTTGCTGGCTATCAAGTGAGGAGCGAGAGCAACGGTTATGACGCCATCCGCACCGTCAAGGCGGCGGCGCCGGATCTGATCGTGCTTGACGTGAACATGCCGGAATTGGACGGATTCGAGGTGTGTCGTCGCCTCCGCCGAGACGGCGTCCAGACTCCGGTCATCTTCCTCACCGCGCGCGATGACATCGATGATCTCCGGACCGGATTTCGCCAGGGAGGCGACGACTACCTGACCAAGCCCTTCAGCCTCGAAGAGCTTGGTCTCCGTATCGAGGCCCTGCTCCGCCGTTCAGGAGGCACCGCCGAGCCGCCTCGCATCGCCATTGGTGACATCGTCGTCGACGAAGACGCCCACCAGGTGTTCAACGGGGAACGAGAGATCACACTCTCACCCACCGAGTTTCGCCTCCTCCGCTTCCTCCTCCTCAATCGCGGGCGTGTCATGTCGAAGAGCCAGATCGTCGACTATGTCTGGGATTACGACTTCGACGGCAACTACGGCATCGTCGAAACCTATGTCTCCTATCTCCGCAAGAAGCTCGGCGACTCCGGGGGATCGGTCATCCAGACCGTGCGCGGTGTCGGCTACGTGATTCGCTCCAGCGGAGGCTGACTTGAGCCTGCGCACCCGGCTCGTCATCTCCTTCACGGTGCTCCTGGTTGTGGTGATCGCCGCAGTGGGCATCGTTGCCTCCCGCTCCCTCGAAGGCATCCTCGTGGCGCAGATCGATCGCACCCTGGTCGGGTTCGCCAACAGAGGCCCGGCGCCTTCCTTCGAGTTCGGGTTCGGTGGCCAGCAGCCTCCCGAGGAGGCTGCCGACTTCCTGGTCCCAGTCGCCGAGATGGTCGTGGACGGTGACGGAAACGTGCTCTTTTCCCGCCCGTCGGGCTTTCAGGACGATCCCGACCCCCTTCCCGACGTCAGTGACATTCCCGACATCAAAGAGCCGTTCACCATTCCCGCCGTCGATAGCTCCCTGGAATACCGGGCTATCGCCACCAGGCTCCCGGAGGAATTGACCGATCCGCTCCAGATCACCCTGGTGCGCGCCGCTCCGCTGACCTCCGTCGACGAGGCAACCAACAGCCTGATCCGCTCCCTGCTGATCGCGGGCGCCGCAGTGCTGGTGCTGGGCGGGGTTGCCACCTGGTGGACCGTCAAGCGTGCGATGCGGCCGGTGGACCAGATGGTGGACACCGCCGAGGCCATCGCCTCCGGCGACCTCTCCCAGCGGGTCCCTGTCCTCGAGCCTGGTACCGAATTGGGGCGACTTGGTGTCTCTCTAAACGAGATGTTGGCCCACGTCGAAGCAGCGGTCGAGGCGGAGAAGGAGGGCCAGGAGCGTCTACGACGATTCATTGCCGATGCATCCCATGAGCTACGAACACCGGTCACCGCTATTTCCGGATATGCCGAACTCCGCCGGAAGGGTGGGCTCACGACGGTCGAGGAAGAGGACAAGGCATGGGCGCGAATCGAGAGCGAAGGTCATCGCATGGGCTCTCTGATCGAGGACCTTTTGGTGCTGACCAGGCTTGGACAGGGCAAGCCGTTGCACCTGAGCACGGTCGACCTCGCTCAGGTGGCGCGCAATGCCGCTCAAGACCACAGCGTGATCGACCCGGAGCGACCGATCACGGTGACCGGACCAGAGAGCCTTCTCATCGAGGCCGATGAGGAGCGGCTCCATCAGGTCGTGACCAATCTCTTGAGCAACGTCCGGGTTCACACTCCGCCGTGGACAACTGTCGAGATCGAACTGTCTGAGGCAAACGGAGACGCCGTCATCGAGGTGGCAGACAACGGGACAGGCTTCCCACCGACCAGCATCGATCACGTTTTCGACCGTTTCTATCGCGCCGATCCATCGCGATCCCGCCGTTCCGGGGGTAGCGGGCTGGGTCTGGCGATTGTCGACGCAATCGTGACCGCTCACGGCGGCACCGCCAGGGCCTCAAATGTCGAGGGAGGAGGGGCGAGGATCACCATCACCCTTCCCGTCGCCGCTCCTGCCGAGTCCGGACTCTAAGCAAACTCACAGGTTGTCCCCAGAGCCGTCACAGCCCTGTCGGACAGAGTTGGCGACCAGGGGCGATCAAAGGAGAAGACGCACCCATGAGATCTAGAGCATTGATTGCGCTCGCCGTGTTTCTCGCTGCCTGCAGCGGGTCGGCGTCGAGCGGCGACGGCGTGGCCAGCCTCGATGGCTCGACCGTCACGACGCTGGCCGAGACATCCGCCGATCCAGAGGCGGCCGCCATCGCCTTCACCGAGTGCATGCGTGATAACGGTGTCGAGATGGAAGACCCGACGGTTGACGCCGACGGGAATGTGCTGCCCGGAAGGCCAACGGACTTGCCCGAGCCGGAAGAGGGAGAGAACGTCCAGATCGGGCCCGGGGCGCTCGGCGAGGATCTACGAGCCGCTTTCGAGGAGTGCGGCGATCTCCTGGACGGAACCACCTTCGGATTCACCCCTGAGGATCAGACCGAGCTCCAGGACCAGCTGCTAGCTCTGGCGCAGTGTCTGCGTGATCAGGGGCTCGATGTCGCAGACCCCGACCTCTCCAACCCACCGGGCGGAGGCCCACAGGAGGGCGGGCCGTTCGGCATCGATTTCCAGGACCCAGAGGTGCAGGCGGCCATGGAGCAGTGTCAGGAATTCATGCCCAACTTCGGGGGAGGCCCCGGAGGCGGCGGGCCCGGGTTCAACGTCGCCCCCGGTGGCGACTCGGACGGTTCGGCTGGAGGCAGTGACCAGTGACAGATCAATTCAAAGAAGTGACGCCAATGACCGCCATGCCGGAACCAAGCGAAACAGGGAACCTCGAAGTCTTGACCGGAGGAAGCCCTGAGCCAGGCCGCCGAAGGAGATGGTGGATCCCGACCCTGATTCTTCTCCTGGTCGTCTTAGGCGGGGTCGCGCTCTGGCTGTGGACGAAGAGCGGCTCGACGCCAGCCACGGAGGCGGCAGCGACAACCGAGCTTTCCTTTGCCGAGGTGGTCGCCACGGACCTCGTCGAGACCTCGGAGTACGAGGGGACGATGGGTCGTCTCGAGGGTGATCCGGTCAGCACACGCCTTGCCGGCACGGTGACCGCCCTCCCCGAGGAGGGCACCAATCTCGAACAAGGTGATGTGATCGCCTGGATCGACAATCAGCCGGTGATCCTCCTCTACGGCGCATTGCCGGTATGGCGGGTAATGGCGGACGACACGGAAGGCCCCGACGTCCTTCAACTCGAAACGGCACTCACAGAGTTGGGATTCAACGAGTCGAACTCGGCGATGACCGTTGACGAGACCTTTTCGGCCGCCACCGAGAGCGTCGTCGAAGATTGGCAGGCGGAAGTCGGCGCGGAAGACGACGGCGTGGTCGAACTCGGCGAAGTGATCTTCGTTCAGGGCCCGGTTCGCGTCGACGCCCTCCAAGTGAAAGTCGGCGACCAAATCGCGGCCGGATCGGTGATCTTCACCACCTCGGCGGATGACATCGAGATCACATTCGATCTCCCAACCTCCGAGCAAGACAATGTCGCAGTCGGCGACGTGGTCGAAATCACCCTTCCGGACCTGAGCACGACCAGCGGAGTTGTGACCGAGATTGCCAGTGTCGCCACCCGGCCCGATGACGGCAGTGAGGCGTTCTTCGAAGCGACTGCCGTGCTCGACGACCCTTCGGTCGCCGAAGGGATCGATGAGGCGCCAGTGACTGTTGCGGTGATCACCGACCGGGCCGACGATGTCATGGCGGTTCCCGTGGACGCGCTGCTTGCCCTGGCCGAAGGGGGCTATGCCGTTGAAGTCGAGGATGGATCGACAACCCGCCTCGTGGGAGTGGAGCCCGGCTTCTACGCCGATGGTTTGGTCGAGATAGTCGGAGATGTCTCGCCGGGCGACCGGGTGGTCGTGCCGTGAGCCATGGTGAAACCGTTCTCCTCCTCGACGGAGTGAGAAAGCTCTACGCGGGTACCCCGCCGGTGGCAGCCTTGGATGGTGTTACGTTCGCGGTCGAATCTGGCGAGCTGATCGCGGTCGTCGGCCCCTCCGGTTCAGGGAAGTCGACGCTGCTCCACATCATGGGGACCTTGGACCGAGCCACCTCGGGCCGTGTCGAAGTAGTCGGGTTCGATGTTGCCGATCTCTCCGATCGCAAGCTCTCCTCGCTTCGGTCCCGGCACATCGGCTTCGTCTTCCAGCAGTTCCATCTCCTGTCGGGCTACACCGCCCTCGACAACGTTGCCGATGGGCTCCTCTACACGGGGATGTCCCTTCGCCAACGCCGCGTGGAAGCGAGGACCGCACTCGAGAAAGTGAGCATGCTCCATCGCCTCGATCACGTGGCCTCCACCCTTTCGGGTGGAGAGCGCCAGCGGGTTGCCATTGCCCGAGCCCTGGTCGGCGATCCGAGCATCTTGCTTGCAGACGAGCCGACCGGGAACCTCGATTCGATCACCGGGTCTTCGATCATGGGATTGCTGACCGATCTCAACGAGATGGGTACGACCGTGGTCGTCATCACCCATGATCGTGATATCGCCGCCCAGTTCCCGCGAACGATCGAAATGCGCGATGGCCGCATCGAAAGCGACCTGGAGATGGCAGGGGTCACGTCGTGACCGAAGCGCTCACGCCGAGTCGGCTGCATCTTGCCGACCTCGGGCGAACCGCCACTGTTGGCCTTCGTTCACGGATGACCAGGGCTGTCCTCTCCGCGCTCGGGATCGCGATCGGCATCGCCTCGATGGTGGCGGTCCTCGGCCTGAGCGACTCATCCAAATCGGAGTTGTTGGCCACGCTCGACCGGCTCGGCACCAATCTGCTCACGGTCCAGGCCGGACAGGGAATCGGGCGAGGGTCCGGTGAGCTTCCCGAGACCGCTGCGGCGATGATCTCCCGGATCGGTCCCGTTGAGGAAACGGCGGCGGTCGCGACCGTGGATGCCAACGTGTACCGGACCGACCTGATGCCATCAGATCGCACCAATGGGCTGTCGGTTCAAGCCGTCGACTTGACCCTTCTCGACACTCTCGCAGGAACCCTCCAGACCGGCCGGTGGTTCGACGAGGCCTCTGCCAGCTACCCCACCACCGTGCTGGGTGCCGTGGCGGCGGAGCGTCTCGGAGTGTCGGACGTCCCGGCTCGGGTATGGCTGGGCGATCAGTGGTTCACCGTGATCGGGGTGCTCAATGAGTTCGAACTGAGCCCGGACCTCGACCGTGCGGCCCTGGTCGGATTCACTGCCGCCGAGGACTTCCTGGGCTCTTCGGGGATCCCTTCGGTTATTCACGTCAGGGCGGATCCCGAATACACCGACCAGGTGATGAGCGTGCTCGCGGCCACAGCCGACCCGATGAATCCCGAGGAAGTGGAGGTGAGCCGGCCGAGCGATGCCCTCGCGGCTCGTGATGCCGCCGACGACGCGTTCACCGCCCTATTTCTCGGCCTGGGGGCGGTGGCGCTCCTGGTGGGCGGGGTGGGAATCGCCAACGTGATGGTCATATCCGTCCTGGAGCGGAAGCCCGAGATCGGGCTTCGACGGGCCCTTGGCGCCACCAAGGGGCACATCGCCACCCAGTTCCTCGGCGAGGCCTTGCTTCTGTCTTTGATCGGGGGGATCTGCGGGGTGGCACTCGGTTACGGCGTCACTGCCGCCTGGGCCGCCTACAAGGGTTGGACGGTGCTGGTGCCTCCAATCGCGCTCATTGGCGGGCTGGGGGCGGCGCTCCTCATTGGAACACTGGCCGGCTTCTATCCGGCAATCCGTGCTTCGCGCATGTCGCCGACCGAGGCCCTGCGCACCGCTTGAGACCAAGGGTGAGGGGCCTTGGAACTCTCAGCTAGCTCTCAGGCGGCTTCCAGGACTGGTTGAGGCCTTCTCCGTAAGGTTGATTCAAGCCAGAACAACTGGAGACGACCAATGGCCCCGGAACACGATCACATCGAGGAACCAAGCAACGAGGAGCTCCGGCTGCTCAGCCGGCGTTCGGCAATCAAGCTGCTCGGCGGCGCCGGTCTTGCCGTGATCGCCGCCTGTGCCACGGGTTCCGTCGTCACCACGACGGCGGCCGCCGCCGGATCCACGACGACCGGTGGAGCCACCGCGACGACGGTAGGTGGAACGACCCTGACCACATTTGGTGGCGCCGGGAGTTGTGTTCTCATCCCCGAGGAGACCGCCGGCCCCTACCCGCTCGATCTGTCAGGCGACGAAGTCTTTGTTCGCACCGACATCACTGAGGGGCACGCCGGGGTGCCCTTGGCGCTCACATTGGCATTGGTCAACGCATCCGCAGATTGCGCCCCGATCAGCGGGGCCCGCGTGGATGTGTGGCACTGCGACGCCGATGGCGTCTACTCCGGCTACGACGGCGCCACGGGGGAGACCTTCTGCCGTGGGATCCAGATCTCGGACACCAGCGGGCAGGTCACGTTCCAGACGGTCTACCCCGGTTGGTATCCCGGGCGCATCACCCACATCCATTTCCAGGTCTTCCTCGACAACGGGCTGGCCGCCACCTCCCAGATCGCCTTCCCGCCTGAGGTCACCGACGCGGTGTATGCCGTCGATCCCTATGCGGCCAAAGGCCCCAACACCTCGGTTCCCACCTTTGCCGACGACATGGTCTTCAGCGACGGCACTCAGTATCAGATGGCCACCATGACCGGTGATGCGGCCGCGGGGTATGTCGCCACCCTCTTGGTTGGGGTCGCCGCCTAGGGGCCTCCCGGTACGATCAGCGCATGGGACAGGTCTCAACGGCGGGCGATTGAGTGGCCGAGTTCGCCACTCTTCAAGATGCGATAGCCGACCTGCTCCCCGACGGTTCCACCGTCGCCATGGAAGGCTTCACCCATCTCATCCCGTTTGCGGCCGGGCACGAGGCCATTCGCCAGGAGAGGCGGGGCCTGACCCTGGTCCGGATGACACCTGATGTGATCTACGACCAGTTGATCGGGATGGGCTGTGCCAGGAAGCTGATCTTCTCTTGGGGCGGGAATCCCGGCGTTGGCTCGTTGCATCGCTTCCGGGACGCCGTGGAGCACGGCTACCCGAGCCCGCTGGCACTCGAAGAGCACAGTCATGCGGCGATGGCGGCCCGGTACACGGCAGGCGCCTCCGGTCTCCCTTTTGCGGTCCTCCGTGGCTATCAGGGCTCGGAGCTCATGGGCCGAACCACGGTCGCCCCGATCAAGAGCCCTTTTTCCGAAGAGGAGCTCGCCGCGGTACCGGCCCTCAACCCCGACCTGACGATCATCCATGCGCAACAAGCGGACACCCGGGGCAACATCGGGATGTGGGGGATCACCGGCGTGCAGAAGGAGGCGTTGCTCGCGGCCAAGAGCTCGATCGTCACCGTCGAGGAGATCGTGGAAAGGCTCGAGCCGCGTTCCCCGAATTGGGTGACGCTCCCCGGCTGGGCAGTGACGGCAGTTGTCCTTGCTCCCGGCGGCTCGCATCCTTCCTATGCGATGGGCTATTCCACCCGTGACAACGCCTTCTACAAGGCGTGGGACGCCATCTCCCGGGATCGCGACCACTTCCTGGCGTGGATGACCGCCAATGTCCTCGAGTCGGGCGCCTGAAATGGCCGGGCCCGGTTACAGCACTGACGAAATGATGTCGGTCACCGCTGCCCGATATCTCAAGGACGGCCAGGTCTGTTTCGTCGGAATCGGGCTTCCTAGTCAGGCGGCCAATCTCGCCCGGCTCTCACATGCCCCCGAGATCATTCTCATCTACGAGTCAGGGACGATCGCAACCCGACCGGACGTGCTGCCCCTCTCGATAGGCGACGGCGAGCTGGCAGAAACCGCCGAACTGGTGGTGTCGGTCCCCGAGATCTTCGCCTACTGGCTTCAGGCCGGTCGGATCGATGTGGGGTTCCTGTCCGCGGCGCAGATCGACCGGTATGCGAATCTCAACAGCACCGTGATCGGCGACTACGACCATCCTGAGGTGCGCCTGCCCGGCGCTGGTGGCGCCCCTGAGATCGCATCCGGCGCCGGCGAGGTCTATGTGATGCTCCGCCACTCGACCAAGACGTTTGTGGAGTCGGTGGACTTCGTCACGAGCCTCGGATTCGGAAGGCACGGAGAGGGTCGCCCCCGCGGAGCCGGTGGCGGCCCCAAGGTCGTCATCACCGACCTCGGGGTGCTCGAGCCTGATCCCTCGACTCACGAACTGACACTGGTGGCCACTCATCCCGGGGTCGAGGTCGCAGAGGTCCTTCGTCAGACCGGCTGGGCCCTGGCCGTCGCCGAGGAGGTGGTCACGACCGAACCACCCACCGACCAGGAGCTGTCGATCCTGCGCGACCTGGTGGCGCGAACCGAGGCGGCTCATCGCGGTTGAGCTCGACCGGTCCCATCTAGCCGGGGGCGACGACGGCCAGCAATGGCCAATCGCCGTCGATGCCCTTGAGATGATGGACCCCGCGGTCCGCAAAGGTCAGGTCTGATCCGACGACCAGGTCTTTCACGGTCCTGGAGACCAGGATCTCGCCATCATCGGCCTCGCCCATGATGCGAGCGGCGAGGTGGACGGCCATCCCTCCGACATCATTGCCCCGGATCTCGACCTCGCCGGTGTGGATCCCGGACCGAATCGTGATCGCGATCGTCTGGAGCTGCTGTCGGAACCCGGTGGCGAAACGGATGCCCCTTCCCGGTCCGTCGAAGGTGGCCAGGACCCCATCGCCGGTGCTCTTGATCAGGCGGCCCCCGTTTTCGAAGGCGAGACGCCCGGCCAGGTCGTCATGGGTGTCGAGAATGTCTCGCCAGCGGGCGTCGCCCATCTCCGCAAGCAGGCGCGTCGAGTCGACGATGTCCGTATAGAGCACCGTGGCCAGGACCCGGTCGATGGGGCTGGTCGGGGAGACTCCGGTCAGGAACTCCTCGATGGCGTTGAGCGCCTCGTCGGGGTGGTCCCAGTAGAGGGGGCCATCGGATCCGGGGAGCTCCACCATGCGGGCCCCTTCGATGTTGTCAGCCAGGTACTGCCCATGCGCGATCGGCATGAATCGGTAGGCCTTGCGGTGAAGCACCAAAGTGGGGACGTGGATCGCAGGGAGCAGGGAACGGGCATCGGCGTTGAACATCGCCCTGAAGTAGGCAGCAGCCGCGTTGGGACCGGCGATCGAACGGGTCTTCTTCCCGTACCAGGCCTTGAATCGCTCGTCATTGGCCCGGCTTGGCACCTGGAGCAGGACGTGATCGCCACTTCCCCAGCGGTCAGCGACATTGCGGTTCAATTCATCGGCGGCCTCGGGAGGGAGACCGATCGGGTAATCGTCGGAGGCCACGTACTTGCTGCTGGTGTTGACCAGGATCAATGCCGCCGTTCGCTCCGGCTTGGTGGCCGCGAAGAGCATTCCCATTGGGCCGGCGTCGTAGGTGGTCATCAGCGCAGCGCGTTGGCTCCCGACCTCCTCCATCACGCATTCCAACTCCTCGACAAACGTCTCCCAAGGGGGAAGGGCGTCGAGCGGTAGCGGGTCGGAGGCGCCGGTGCCCCGGCGGTCGAAGCGGATCACCCTGGCGAACGATGCGAGGCGCCTGAAGAAGAGCTCTGCCTGCGGGTCTTCCCAGTCGGTGTCGAAAGCCCCGAAGCTCCCCGCGGTGATGACGAGGTCGATCGACGAATCCGGGTTCTCGCCGAAGACCTCGTAGGCGATGCGATCCGAGCCAAGACGTGCATACCCGGTCGTGCGCTCCACCAGGCGAGGATAGCTGCGGCCCCGCAGCCACTCCGAGCCGCCTTTCTGTAGGTCGTGGCAACGAATTCGGGGCGACGCTGGCGTCGCCCCGAGTTGCCCCTGGGAGGAGGGATCTGTTGTAGTCGACGATCTTTGGACGATCGTGACTCTCCAATTTGTAACCGGGCGAGGTGACCGGAAGGTGAACGCAGGCTGGCGGTCGGCCGAATCTTGAATGAAGGCCGGATCGAGGCGCCCATAGACTCGGTCGATGCCCGGCCTCCTCTCGTTTCACGCCCATCCCGACGACGAATCGATCTCAACCGGGGGGACCCTGGCCCGATACGCGATGAACGGGGAGCCGGTCCTGGTCGTCACCGCTACCGACGGCGCTCTGGGCGAGATCCACAATCACGACGATCCGGAGTCGATACGCCCCCGTCTCGCCCAAGTGCGGGCCGAGGAGATGGCTGCCGCCCTCGAGATCCTCGGCGTTCGTGACCACGCCTTCCTCGGGTACCGGGACTCGGGGATGATGGGCTGGGAGGACAACTTCCATCCCGATTGCTTCTGGCAAGCCGACTTCATGGAGGCCACCGGGCGCCTGGTTCGGCACATCAGGAAGCACCGGCCGGACGTCGTCACCATCTACGACCCATTCGGCGGGTACGGGCACCCGGATCACATCCAGGTGCACCGGGTGGGGATCGCCGCGTTCCATGCGTCATCCGATCTCGGGCGTTTCCCGCTGGGAGGCGGGGAGGAGCCATGGCAAGCGGATCGACTGTGGATGTCGGTGTGGCCAAGGAGCAGGATGGCGACGTGGGCCGACATCGACGAGGCCGCCGGGGTGATCGACGCCAACGAGGCTGCCCGTCGCCGCAATTCGGGGTTTCCCGACGAGAGAATCAACGTCTGGATGGATGTCGAAGATCTGATCGAGGTCAAGGTCGCTGCCATCGCTGCCCATCACACCCAGATCCCACCCGACTGGGCGCTGCTCAATGTCCCCGAAGCTCATAAGCCGGCCCTGCTCGGTCGTGAGGCGTTCGTGGAGTTGTACCCCCGCCTCGGGTCAGGCGCCAGCTAAAGCCTCTTGCAGGGGAATCATCTCGCCCAACGACTCGGCAACCACCACCAGGTCGTCTCCGGCCTGAACGAGGAACCCGGTTTCCGGATTGGGGTGCGATGCGCCGGCTCTGTTGACGGCCAGAAGGGTGGCGCGGTGGTCGGCGCGCAACTTTGCCGACAGGTCGTCGACCGTGAGCCCGGCGCAATCCTCGGGAAGCTCGCACCCTGTAGAGCTCGGATCCCTCACCGCCGGACACGATGTCGGTCACAAGCTTCGACAGACCCGGGTACATGGCGGAACGTGCCAGCAAGTGCGATGCGAGCTTGGACGTGACCATTACCTCGTCGACGTTGGCCCGCTCGAAATGGGCCACGTGATCGGGGTTGTTGACCTCGACCACGGTCCTTACATCCCGCGAGATCGACTCGATGGCGAGGACGGTGAGGATCGATGACATGTCCGCCTGGTCCGATCCGTCGACGGGGCACACGATCGCCGACGCCGCGTGTTCGATGCCGGCTCGTCTCAGGTCCGAGTCGTTGGTGGTGCTCCCGCGAACGAAGTAGATCTGGTCCGGCGCCGGGCTTCGCTCAGAGTCATTGAGCAGCACGATCTTGGTGCCGTACTCGTCTTTGGCCAGTTCACTTATCAGGTCTCTTGCTGTTGAGTTCCAACCGCAGATCACGATGTGGTCGCGATACCCGGACGCACCCATCCCTTGCCCTTCTTTCAATAGGAAGTCGATCACGAATCCAACCAAAGCGCCAGTGATAGTGGCGACGATCGCCACTCCAAACAATGCGAGCACCCACCCCACGACCCACCCGACCGGCCCAGCGACGAACCCACCTTCACCCAGACCGAGGACGGTGGCTCCGGCCCAGTAGAACGAGTGGCCGAGTTGGCCGATCGAGCGGTCGGTCTCTGCAAGCCAGATGGAAATGGCCGCCAGGCTGAGAAAGAAAGCCAGACCTGCCATCAGCGAGGTGAAGAAGCGTCCATCGATCTTCTCGGCCACTCGCTTCACGTGCCAGTTCACTCGGCGCAGAAATGGCGAGTCGAACAGGGACCGCAGCCTGGAGCGCATGGCTGCGAAGTTAGTCGCCGCTCGAGCCCACCCAGCCTGGTAAATCGGTCAGATTGGGCGCAATCCGCACCTAACGTCTCGGGCACCTGGAACACCCATGCTGATTGCACGCGACCTCCGCATCGAAGCCGGACCTCGAACTCTCATCGACGAGGTCTCGTTCAGTGTGCAGTCAGGGGATCGGATTGGGCTCGTCGGGCGCAATGGGGCCGGGAAGACCACCTTGATGAGGACCCTGGCCGGCCAGCTGAGCCCGGCCGAGGGCTCGGTCCTCCGCTCCGGGACCATCGGCTATTTCTCACAGGAAGCGGCTCTCCCCGAGTTGGAGCACCAGGACGCGACCGCCCTCGAGCGAATCCTGATGGCGCGCGACATCGGAGCCATGCAGCGACGGATCGAAGAGGCCCGACACCGTCTTCACGACCTGACCGGTGAGGAGCGTGACCGCGGGATCGTCCGTTTCACCAGGCTTCACGACGAGTTCGAAGCCAAAGGCGGGTTTGTCGCCGAGGCTGAAGCCAAGCGAATGGCGGCCGCACTGGGAATCGGGAACGACGAGTTGGGGCAGCCGGTGGTCACGATGTCCGGTGGCCAGCGCAGACGCGTGGAACTGGCCCGGATCTTGTTCGCCGACACCGACATCCTCCTGCTCGACGAACCGACCAACCACCTCGACCTGGATGCCAAGGCCTGGCTCATCGAGTGGCTGACCACCTATCGGGGCGGGATGCTGGTCGTATCCCACGACCTGCCCCTTCTCGATGAGGCAATTACGTCCGTTCTAGCCCTCGAGCACGGCGAGTTGGAGGCCTATCGGGGCAACTACTCCCACTATCTCCTGGAGCGGGACCGGCGTCGGGAGCGAAAGGAGCGCGAGCGCAAGCACCAGGACGAGGCGATCGCCCGTCTCGAGGAGAACATTCGCCGCTTCAAGGGAACCACCGAGAAGATGGCCAAGATCGCCCGCTCCTGGGAGACCCGTGTCGACCGCATGAAGCGGGACCTGGTCGCGGTCCAGAAGAACGGCAAGAGCGTCCGGGTCGCCTTCCCCCAGCCGCCAAAGTCGGGTCGGGTCCCGCTCTCGGCGATGGGGCTGGCCAAGTCTTATGGCGACAACCTCGTGTTCATCGATCTCGAGTTCGCCATCGAGCGTGGTGAGCGGATGTTGCTCATCGGGCTCAACGGCGCGGGCAAGACCACCCTGCTCCGCATCCTGGCCGGCGTCGAGACCTCGGACCTGGGTGAGGTGAACCTCGGCCACAACGCGACCCTGGGTTACTACGCCCAGGAGCACGAGCAGATCCTTCCCGAGGTGACTGTCCTGAATCACATGCGTTCGGTGGGCGGCCTGCCCGACCAGACGATGCGCTCGCTGCTCGGGCACTTCCTGTTGGCCGACAAGGTCGATCAGGACGCCGCGACTCTCTCAGGTGGGGAGAAGACCAAGCTCGCCTTGGCGATGCTGGTCGCCGCCCGGCCCAACGTGCTGCTGCTCGACGAGCCGACCAACAACCTGGATCCCCAGGCCAAGGAGGCACTGCTCGATGCCTTGAGCATCTACGAAGGGACCATCGTCCTCGTCAGCCACGACACCGACTTCGTGGCCCAGCTCTTCCCGGATCGCGCCGTCCTCATGCCAGAGGGGGAGATGCGCTTCTTCGACGAGGGTTTGCTCGATCTCGTGGCCCTGGCCTGAGGAACCGTTCAGGCTGTTCCCGCCATCTAAACGGCATGAGGAGAATCATCCCGTTCCTGGTCGCCTTGACCCTGCTCGCCGCCTGCGGCGGCGCCGAGCTTGGCTCCGGAGGAGACAGCTCGTCCACATCGTCCCCATCGACCACGGTCTCGCCGGACGAACCGGTTGATTCCGGGGGCACCGATCAGCCGATCGTCGAGCCCGGGCCGGTCGGCTCCATCCCCGAGCCGACGACCGCCAATCGATGGAAGCGTGAACGGCGATGTCTCGATCACGAAGGCCGACCTCCTGATCATGGAGAGCTACCCGATCCAGGTGAGTCTCCAGGTCGAAGGTGAGAAGCCGACTCCCTGTCACGAGATCTTCTGGACCGTCGAGGACGACGGGGAGACCATCGAGATCACGATGATCTCCCAGGTCAACAGCGATCAGAGCTGCGCTCAGGTGATCTCACCCTTCGCGATCGCGGTCCCTCTCGGGAGTTGGGCGGAGGAGTCGCGTGAGGTCGTGCTCAACGGCGAGAACGTGGGCTCCTTCGACAGCTAGTCCTCAGGTGGGACGGCCGCCTACGCCTCTTGGACCCGCTTCCAGGCTTCGTCATACAGGTTTTCGGCCTCCCCCACGTCCGCTGTGAAATAGAGCTGATCCAGGATCTCCTCGGGGGGGAAGATCACCGGGTCGTTGAGGATTTCGTCGGGGAGGAAGTCCCGGGCAGCCTTGTTGCCGGTGTCGATCCGAACCGCCACCGAGTTCGAAGCCGAAATCTCCGCCTCGAGATAGAAGTCGATGAATTGCAGCGAGTTCGACGGACGGGGGGCATCTGCCGGAATCGCCAGGCTGTCCACCCAGCGCAGCCCGCCGGCGTCGGGAAGCACGAATGCGAGGTTGGGATTGGCCTCTTGGGCCTGGAGCAAGTCGGAGCTGTAGGCCTGGGCCACAACCACCTCGCCCGAAGCCAGACGGTCCAGGTAGTCAGAGGAGTCGAAGGCGGTCCCCGCCTGTTTCATCTGGATGAGGCGGTCCGCAGCCTGATTGATCTCTGCCTCGTCTCGGGTGTTGGGGTCGAAGCCCGAGGTCGAAGAGGGCAAGCGCAAAAGCATCCCTTTTCTCGTTGAGGATGGTCTTTCCATCTGGGAACGCATCGAGGGCGAACACCTCGTACGAGGGGCCGCCCGGCTCGGTGAAGACCGTCGAGTCATACCCGATGCCGGTGGTGCCGGTCGCCCACGGGACGCTGAAGCGGTTGCCGGGATCGAATTCCTCTCTTCGGAACACTTCGTCGAGGTTCGACAGGTTGGGCAGATCCTCGGGATCGATCTCTAGCAGTAGGTCCGAGTTCTTGAACTGAGTCACGAAGTTGTCGGAGGGGACGATCAGGTCGAAGCTCGTCCCGCTCCGCCCGCCCTCCCGCACCCGCTGTGCTTGGGCGAGCCGTCGGGCCAATTCGTCGTTCGACTCATACGTTTCATAGGTGATTTCGATCCCGGATCTGGTGGTGAAATCTCCGAGAAGCGTCTGGTCGATGTAGTCCTGCCAGTTGAGAAAGGAGAGCTTGTTCGCCTGTCTCGGGTCTCCGCAGGCAGCCAGTCCACCGGCGGCGAGCAGAGCCATGACCGCCGCGCTTTGCACGATGAACTGGCGCCGGCTCAGCATCAGCCGACCACCATCACCGGGATCGTCGCGTTGCGAACGATCTTGTCGGTCACCGATCCGCTGCCCCACCCCCTCCTGTCGCCACCGCGAGCCTCAGAGGTGAGACCGCTTCTCCCCAGGATTGCGAGGTTGGCCTCTTCGTCGTCGATCGTGTCGAGGATGGCATCGGCGACGTCGCCTTGCACCACGATGGCACGTGCCGCCAGTCCCTTCTCCAAGAGAAGGGACGCCGACTCCGAGGCCAGCTCGTGCGCTTCAGCTTCCATCTCGGAGCGAAGCCCCTCCAGAGTTATCCCGCCCCGGCGGCGCACCGTGATCGGCGGGTCATAGGCGACCACCACCACGATCTCACCCCCGGAGTATCGGGCAAACGCTGCGGCGTAGCCCAGTGCGCGCTCGGCCGCCTTGGAACCGTCGAAGGGGACGACGATCCTCTGGAGACTGGTGTCGACCTCGGGTATCTCGACCGGGGCCTCCCAATCAGCCGGTCGTGCCATGTCGGTCATGGGGCCACCTCCTCGAGCGGGCCGTCGTCGTCAACAATCCCCAGGCGCCGGCGGCGGGCGGCCAGGAACGGGTAGAGGATGGGACCGGTCGCCAGGGCGATCATGGCGATGCCAATCGAGCCCTGCCAACCCTCGAAGTAGGCCTGGTAATAGACCGCGAGGCCGATCACTGCGGTGGGGAGGGCGACCACGACGAAGACGCCGAACCAGCCACCGCGCACCCGGTAGGGCCGCGGCATGTCCGGGGCTTTGATCCTCAGCACCACGAAGGCAGCGAACTCCAAAAGGAGGGCAGCCGCATAGATGGTGACGTCTACCACCACCAACGCCTGGAACGGGCCGAGGATGAACACGGTGTAGATCAGGGAGGAGACGATCACCGCCACGTAGGGCGTTCCATAGCGAGGGTGGATCTTGAGCAATGACTTGGGCAGGAATCGGTCCTCGCTCATCACGAACGGGACGCGGCTGATGGTCAGGAGAAGACTGGAGAAGAGCCCCGCAGCCGCGATGAGCGCTCCCACCGCCATCAGGAATCCGAGCCAGGGCCCAGCCACCGCCTCGGCGATCAAGGTGAAGGCGCCGGCGGTCCATTCGATGTCAGCGGTGCCGGCCGCGGCGAGACCGGCCACGGTGGGGAGGAAGTAGACGGCGGTGATCAGAGGCACCGTGATCAGCAGCATCTTGGGATAGTCGCGCTGCGGGTTCTTCATTTCCTCGGCGACCGTGGAGACACCGTCCCAGCCGAGATAGTTCCACATCACAACGAACAGGCCGAGGGCAAAGGCGTTGGTCACGCCCTGGCCCTCGTTGACAAACGGGGCGGTTGGGTCGAAGTTCCAATTGAAGATTGCGAACACCGTCATCAACAGGAACGGTGCGATCACGATCACCCCGAACACCTTCGAGGTGTCGCCGACTCCCTTCGCCCCCCGGATGTTGAGGGCTGTGAAAAACCAGATCACCGAGGCACCGAGGATCCACCTCGCCAGATCGCTCCCTTCCTCGCCGAAGTAGTTGGGGAAGAAGTAGGCCGCATACTCGACGAACAGAACCGGGTAGATCGCCATGTCGACCCACGAGCAAATCCAGCTCCACCACCCCTCCTGGAATCCCCAGAACGGGCCGAGGGCTTTCTTCACCCAGACGTAGTACCCACCCTCGACCGGCATCGCGGTGGCCAATTCGGCGACAACCAGCGCCGCCGGTATCGCCCACACGATGGGAGCGATGAGGATGAGGAGGAGGCCCATTCCGGCTCCGGCCTCGCCGATGGTGTCTTCCAGCCCATAGGCGCCCCCGGAGACCGTGAAGAACATGATGAAGACGAGCGCGCCGAGTCCCAGGGTGCGGGGGACACGTCTTACTTCGACAACCGCGGAATCCGTGGACAAGTCGTCGCCTCCTGGCCGCGGGCGAATCTAGATATCCCTCATCGGGCCTTGTCGCGGATTCACACCATTTCTCTTACCAACGAACGTTCGTTTGTAGTATTCTCAACTCGTGAATCCCGAACTGCGCTTTCAGGAAATCGTCGACGCCGAGGACAAGATCGAGCCCACCGACTGGATGCCAGACCCCTACCGGCAGACCCTGATCCGGCAGATCGCACAGCACGCCCACTCCGAGATCATCGGCATGCAACCCGAGGGAAGCTGGATCGGCCGGGCACCGAGCCTCCATCGCAAAGCGATCCTCATGGCCAAGGTTCAGGACGAGGCGGGGCATGGCCTGTACCTCTATTCGGCCGCCGAGACCCTCGGGGTGAGGCGGGACGAGCTCCAGGAGCTGTTGCATCAGGGCAAGCACAAGTACTCCTCGATCTTCAACTACCCGACCTTGAATTGGGCAGACATCGGGACGATCGGATGGCTGGTGGATGGTGCAGCCATCACCAATCAGGTGATGCTCACCCGCTGCTCCTACGGGCCTTATGCCCGGGGAATGGTCCGTATCTGCAAGGAGGAGTCGTTTCACCAGCGCCAGGGTTACGAGCTCCTCATCCGGCTATGTCAGGGCAGCCCCGAGCAGAAGGCGCTGGCACAGGACGCCCTCGACCGTTGGTGGTGGCCATCGCTGATGATGTTCGGCCCCCACGACACGGAGTCCACCCACACCGAGCAGTCGATGGCGTGGAAGATCAAGAGGGTGTCGAACGACGAGCTCCGCCAGCAGTTCGTCGACATGACCGTTCCCCAGGCCGACTACCTCGGGTTGCGCATCCCCGATCCCGAGCTGCGCTGGAACGAGGCGCGGGGCCACTATGACTTCGGTGAGATCGATTGGGACGAGTTCTGGGCTGTGATCAAGGGTGATGGGCCGTTGAACCGGGAGCGCGTCGCCCACAAGGTCGAGGCGTGGCGCGAAGGGGAGTGGGTGAGGGCGGCGGCCCTGGCCTATGCCGAAAAGCAAGCAGCAAGGGGGGCGGCGTGACCTACGAAGTCCCGGTCGTCCCGGGTGAGAGCGGCGAGATAGAGACCAGCGTCGAGGTCGCCGGCGGCACATGGCAAATGTGGGAAGTGTTCGTCCGAGCCCGACGCGGGGTGTCCCACGTCCACATCGGGAGCCTTCACGCACCCGACTCTGAGACCGCCCTGCAGAACGCTCGAGACGTCTACACCCGGAGGGGAGAGGGAGTCAGTGTCTGGGTGGTGCCGAGCAGTGAGATCCGATCCCTGGAGCCCGACGAGGCGGCGGACTACTACGAGGCCAATGAGAAGGTGTATCGGGCAGCCACCGCATATGAGATCCCCGACGAAGTGGGGAAGATGTGAAGCAGTCTCAAGTCTCGGGTCCCAGGTCCCAAGAATTCATCTGGCTGCTCGCACATGCTGACGACAACCTGGTCCTCGCCCAGCGGCTCGGAGGGTGGATCTCCCGGGCACCCGAGCTCGAAGAGGACATCGCGTTGGGCAACATCGCCCTCGACCATCTCGGGGTCGCCCGGGCTCTCTACACGCGGGCGGGGGCCATGGAAGGTATGGGTCGTGACGAGGACGATCTCGCCATGTTCCGCGACGAGCACGACTACCGAAACCTGCTGCTGGTGGAGCAGCCAAACGGTGACTTCGCTCACACCATGGTGCGCCAGCTCTTCTTCGACAGCTACCAGGTGCCACTCTGGGAGGACCTGTCTTCGTCGGAAGACCTCGAGCTGGCCGGAATTGCGGGTCGAGCCCTGAAGGAGGCCCGCTATCACTTCAGGCACTCGTCCGGATGGGTGATCCGGCTCGGCGACGGGACGGAGGAGTCAGCGGATCGCACCCAGCGGGCCGTCGACGCGTTGTGGCCGTTCACCGAAGAGATCTTCGAAGGTGACATGGCCGGATATCGACCATCGTGGGAAAGGGCTGTGATGGCGGTCCTTGCCGAAGCGGGGCTCGGCATTTCCGAGGGCGCCATTCAGCAGGCCGGTGGTCGTCAGGGTCATCACAGCGAGCACCTCGCACCCCTTCTCGCCGAGATGCAGTGGATGCAACGGACTTACCCGGGGTTGAAATGGTGATTGCAGCTACTCGGCCCGACCTGAACCTGGCGCGCCAGGTGGTCAGCAATGTGGTCGATCCGGAGATCCCGGTGCTGACCATTGCCGAGTTGGGGATCTTGCGGGACGTCGTCATTGACGACGGCGAGGTGGTGGTCACGATCACCCCTACCTATTCCGGATGCCCCGCCCTGCGCCAGATAGAGGATGAAATCCGCTCCCAGCTCGTCGAAGCCGGGTTTGACCGGGTCGCGGTGAGAGCCACCAACACCCCGGTGTGGAGCACCGACTGGATCACCCCCGAGGCGAGGGCCAAACTTGGCGCGTTCGGGATCGCCCCGCCCAGCGCAGCCGACGAGGTGCTGTGCCCCCGTTGCGCAGCTGCGGCGCCACGCATGGTTTCCAGGTTCGGCTCGACGGCGTGCAAAGCGCTCATGGTTTGCACCCGGTGTGGCGAGCCCTTCGACTGGTTCAAGGAGTTCTGAGCGCTCGTGGCCCCGGTCGAATTCCACCCGTTGCGTGTCGTCGAGGTGACGCCGTTGACCGACGAATCGGTGGTCGTCAGCTTCGACGTGCCCCCGTCGCTGACGCGGGTGTTCCAGTTCCTGCCCGGACAGCACGTCACGCTTCGAGCCGTGGTCGACGGTGAGGACCTGCGGCGGTCCTATTCCATATGTGCCAACGCCAACAGCGGCAAGCTCAGAGTCGGCATCAAGCGACTTCCCGGAGGCCTCTTCTCGACGTGGGCAACGACACGGCTCAGGGCCGGCGAGATCATCGGAGTCATGCCTCCGGTTGGCGAGTTCACCATCGAGCCCGACCCCAGCACTGCCCGGCATCGGGTGGCGATTGTCGCCGGCTCGGGGATCACTCCGGTGTTGTCGCTCGTTGCCACCACTCTGGAGTCCGAGCCGGGCTCATCGTGGACCGTCATCTTCGGGAACCGGACTGTCAACAGTGTGATGTTCCTCGAGGAGTTGGAGGCACTAAAGGACCGCTACCCGGCCCGTCTCCAGCTCTTCCATCTCCTGAGCCGAGAGGGATCAGACCTCGCTTTGCTCTCGGGGCGCATCGATCCCGGAAAGATCGAGATGATTCAAAGCCGGCTGCTCGGCGACCGCACGGTCGATGGGTGGTTCCTGTGCGGGCCCTTTGAGCTGGTCACCATGGCCCGAGAGACCCTGACCCGGCTCGGCGTTGGTGATGAGGTGATTCATGATGAGTTGTTCTTTGCCGGCCCACTCGATGTTTCGACCCTTCCGCCGGAGCCGCTGCCCGGCGAGGGGTCGGTGCAACTGACGGTCATCCTCGACGGGCGGGCTGTGGAGACGCTGATGACCCCCGACACGTCGATCCTCGACGCCGCCCTACGGGTTCGATCCGAGCTGCCCTTCTCGTGCAAGGGCGGCATGTGCGCCACTTGCAAGGGGCGGATCGAGGAGGGGAGCGTGAGCATGGCCAAGAACTACGCCCTCGTCGATGCCGAGATCGAGGCCGGTTATGTGCTCACGTGCCAAGCGCACCCAACGGCAGATCGTGTCGTAGTCCGGTACGACCACCGCTGATGGTGACCGTCCGCAACACCCGTCAGGACGTGGTGGCGGCTGCGGGTCGCCTCTTCGCCGACAAGGGGTATCACGGGACCTCGATGCGCGACCTGGGCCGGGAGCTGGGCCTGCTCGGCTCCTCCCTCTACGCCCACGTCGACTCGAAGCAGGATCTACTGGTCGAGGTCGTCGAGGAGGGGGCCCGACTGTTCCAGGCGTCGGCCGACGCCGCACTTGCCGCCGAATTGCCCGCCGCCGGCAAGCTGCACCGGCTGATCGCTGGTCACATCGGTGTGGTGGTGGCCAACCCTGACATCGTTCGGACCTATCTCAACGAGGCGCGGATGCTCGACCCGGAGCATCGAGGACGGGTGATCGCAGCCCGCGACGCCTATGAGCAAGAGTTTCGGCAGGTGATCACTCTCGGTCGTACCGACGGCTCGCTGCGTCCCGACACGGATCCCAAGCTGAGCTCGATCTTCCTTCTCTCGATCCTCAATGCCATCGAGAGGTGGTATCACCCTGAGGGGGAGGTCGGTGTCACCGAGCTGGTGGACGAGGTGAGCGAGTTTGCCCTGGGTGCCCTCAGACCTTGATGGTCTCGTCGGTGTCGCCTGCTTTGGAGGAAATGCCCGCGAGGAAGGCGACGACTCCGAGGATGAGCGCCAGCGATCCAACCTGGAGGCCGATCGACCACAGCTTGGAGAACACGTCGCCCATGATGGCCGCTGCCGCGGTCTGACCGTCCGGGTTGTCAATCGCCGCGATCACCCTGTTCTGCACCGTGTTCAGCACCAATCCCGCCACAAGGAGCGCGATCACCACCCCTATCGCCAGTTGGATGGCGGTTCTTCTTCGGGTCTTGGAAACCAAGACCGTCACGACGATCAACACGATGGCCAGACCGATCAATAGCCATACCAATCGGTCCAGCATCACCACCCCGTCCTGGAGCTCGTTGAGCCGATCTTCGGACATGATCGTCACCTGGCCGAAATCGTCGGGGAGCTGAGCGCCAATTGCGTCTGCAAGCTGCTGGCGCCCCTCATCGACCGCCTCGGAGATGCGATCGGGGAGGTTGATGTTTGATCCCAGGTCGCCGAGGTCGGGGAGCACCTGTCTGATCGCGTCGGTGACGATTGGAATCAGGTTGAGCTGGACTTCTCCATCGACGATCGACACGTTCGGGATCTCGGTGAACTCGTCACGGAGCAGCGCGATCGTTGCTTCGTGGGCTCGCTCCACCAGTGCCGGCAGTCGCGAGCCAAAGTCAGGGGAGGCGAAGAAATCCTGGATTCGGGTGGTGACCCGTTCCTCGAGCCCAGAGGCGATCGTCGGGGCGAGGCTTTCCAGGTTTGGCCCGTTGTAGGCCTCGAGGATCTGTTGGCCTCGGGGTCCGAGGTCGAGTGCATCGATCAGGGAGCCGAAGAGGAAGTCGTCGACCTGGGCGAGGGCGTCTCCGATCCTGGTCTCCAGATCGAGGGCGGTTACGACCTCCGTGCTGACCTTGTCTCCCAGTGCTGCGTAGAGGGCCGGTTCTTCCAGAGCGGGCCCGACTGCTTCCATGAATTGGTCGGTTTCGAGGACCGTGGTGTGGGCCCATGAGGCGACGACGGCGAGCACGACACTCAGCGAGCTGAGGACGACGAGCACGATGGTGACGATGGCCCGGCCCCGGCTGGGTTTCTGCTGTTCTATTGACCCGGCCTCGTTGCTGGACATCTTCTCTCGCTTGTGGTGCGTCACGGCACTCTAGGTTGCCCAACACCCCGGGAAGCTGTCGTGTAGTTTGGCCCTGTCCACTCAACCTCGTCGAAAGGAAAAGAGGATGTCTCATCAAGCGGGCAATGGGTACGACGGGCCCCCGGCGATGGCGATCGGGGCCATCATGTTCGCCGGGATCATGATGATGATGAGCGGCGTGTTCTCCGCCTTTTCGGGAATCGTCGCCCTGGCCAAGGATGACTTCTACGTGGTGCTCCCCAATTACCTGCTCGAGTTGGACCCAACAACCTGGGGCTATATCCACCTGATCCTCGGGATCGTGGTGGCGTTGGCCGGGTTCTTCGTCCTGACCGGCAGGACCTGGGCCCGGGTGATCGGAATCATCGTTGCCTTGGTCAGCGCCATCGCCAACTTCGGCTTCATCCCCTTCTACCCGATCTGGTCGATCCTGATCATCGCCGTCGATATCGTCGTGATCTGGGCCCTGGCCGCCCATGGGCGCGCCATGTCCGAGGCCTAGGAAGTCCTCGAAGACCCTTCATCTGAATGCGGGGCGTCACGGATCCGTGACGCCCCGCATCAGGAATTGGCCTCAGCCTCCGTTGGCGTTGGGGTCCTTGACCGTCCAGGTGCCGTGACTGGCGATCAGCTTGGCCAGGTCACCCTCTCCGGCCTTCTCTTTGGCCGTCTCGATCTGGGCGATCATCGACGACTCATACACCGGTCGCTTCACGCTGCGGAAGATGCCGAGCGGCGTCGGCCCGTAAGGACCGTGTGACAGCCGGCTGAGGGCGAATGCGATCGACGGATCGGGCCGGGTCGGGTCGTGAACCAGGATGGCCCCGGGGTCCACGGACGAGCTGTCGACGACGGTCGCTTGCCCGTTGCGCATGACCACCGCTTTGGCGCCCTCGTCGAAGACGATCGGCTTGCCCGGCTCGAGGTCGATGCGGTTGTGGACCCGCTCCTCCTTGCCGGACAGCTGAATGAACGCCTTGTCGTTGAACACGTTGCAGTTCTGATAGATCTCGATGAATGCCGTTCCCTCATGCTCGTAGGCGGCCTGAAGCAGGCCCTCGGTGTGGCTGCGATCCATGTCGAGGGTCCTGGCCACGAATGTGGCCTCAGCCCCCAACGCCAGCGAGACCGGGTTGAACGGGTAGTCGATCGAGCCGAACGGTGTCGACTTGGTCTGCTTCCCCACCTCCGAGGTTGGCGAGTACTGGCCCTTGGTCAATCCGTAGATCTGGTTGTTGAACAACAGGATCTTCAGGTTGATATTGCGGCGCAGGGCGTGGATGAGATGGTTGCCGCCGATCGACAGGCTGTCGCCATCCCCGGTGATGACCCACACCGACAGGTCGGGGCGGGTGGTGGCCACTCCGGAGGCGATCGCCGGCGCCCGGCCATGGATCGAGTGCATCCCGTAGGTGTTCATGTAATAGGGGAATCGGGATGCGCACCCGATGCCCGACACGAACACGAACTCCTCCCGGGGACGACCCAATCCAGCGAGGAACTGCTGGACGGAGGCGAGGATCGTGTAGTCCCCGCAACCGGGGCACCACCGCACTTCCTGATCGGTCTGGAAGTCGGCTCGGGTGTAGGTGGGGGCGGTCACTTGATCATCTCCAGGATCTTCTCTTCAATCTCGGCGACCTTGAATGGCTCTCCGGCCACCTTGTTCAGTCCCTTGACGTCGAGCAGGAACTCCGACCTGATCACCCGTCGCAACTGACCTGTGTTCAGCTCGGGGATCAGGATCTGCTTATAGGAATTGAGTACTTCGCCGAGGTTGGTCGGCATGGGGTTGAGGTAGCGAAGGTGGGCTGTCGCCACTTTCTTGCCCGCCAGGCGAACCCGTCGGGCCGCGGCGCGGATCGACCCGTAGGTCGACCCCCACCCCAGGACCAGGATCTCGGCGTCGGTGTCACCGGCGACCTCGACCTGCGGGATGTCGTTGGCGATGTTGGCCACCTTCCAGGCCCGGGTGTCGGTCATGAGTTGGTGGTTGGCCGGCTCATACGACACGTTCCCGCTGATCGCCTCCTTCTCGAGGCCGCCGATCCGGTGTTCGAGACCGGGGGTGCCCGGAATCGCCCAAGGTCGGGCGAAGGTGTCGATGTCCCGCATGTAGGGGAGGAAGACACCGTCGGGACCGTTGGCGTACTTGGCGAACTCCACCGGGATCGGCGCCAGGGTGCTGACGTCGGGCAGCTTCCACGGCTCCGAGCCGTTTGCGATCTGGTTGTCGCTGAGCAGCAAGACCGGTGTCATGTACTTGAGGGCGAGCCGTGCGGCTTCGATCGCCATCGCGAATGCGTCACTGGGTGAGGCGGCGGCGATCACCGGGATCGGGGATTCGCCATGACGCCCGTAGAGCGAGAACAGCAGATCCGATTGCTCCGGCTTGGTGGGGAGCCCCGTCGAGGGCCCTCCGCGCTGAACGTTGATGACGATCAGCGGCAGCTCCATCATGAAGGCCAGCGAGATCGACTCACTCTTCAGGGCGATCCCCGGGCCAGACGAACCGGTGACCGCCAGGGAGCCTGCGAACGCCGCACCAATGGCCGATCCGACGCCGGCGATCTCGTCCTCCGCCTGGAAGGTCCGCACCCCGAAGTTCTTGTGGCGCGACAACTCATGAAGGATGTCGGAGGCCGGGGTGATCGGATACGACCCGTAGAACAGGGGCAGCCCGGACAGCTTGGAGGCTGCGATCAGACCCCATGCCAGGGCAGAGTTGCCGTTGATGTTGGTGTAGGTCCCGGGCTCGAGAGCAGCTGGCTTGATGACGAAGGTGGTCTTCGCGGCTTCAGTCGCCTCGCCAAGGGTGTATCCGGCCTGGAACGCGGCGATGTTGGCATTCGCCACTTCCGGCGTCTTGGCGAACTTCTTTCGAGCCCAATCGACTGTTGGCTCGGTCGGGCGATGGAACAGCCAGGCCAGGAGGCCGAGGGCGAGAAAGTTCTTGGAGCGAAGGACGCTCCTCCCACTCACGCCGGAGTCCTTGACCGCTTCCTTGGTCAGCTCGTCCATCGGCACCGAGATGACCCGAAAGCCATCGAGGGTCCCGTCGTCGAGAGGGTTGGTCTGGTAGCCGGCCTTGGCCAGGTTCCGTTCGTCGAAGGCGTCGCTGTTGACGATCAGGGTGCCTCCCTGGCGAAGGTCCTTGAGTTCCTTCTTGAGAGCCGCCGGGTTCATCGCCACCAGGCAGTCGGGCTGGTCCCCGGCGGTGAGGATGTCGAAGTCGGCGATCTGGACCTGAAAGCTCGATACTCCGGGAAGGGTCCCGGCGGGAGCCCTGATCTCAGCGGGGAACGACGGCAGGGTTGCCAGGTCGTTGCCGAACAAGGCACTGGCGTCGGTGAATCTGGATCCGGCTACTTGCATCCCGTCGCCGGAGTCGCCGGCGAATCGGATAACTATCTTGTCAAAGGTCTCGGTATCGGGGGCGGGGGTTTCTGCTGTGGCGATTTGCTCAGCCACTTTGGGTTCACTTCCTTATTGCTATTCGTTGGCGCGCGCACACCAGAGCCATTGAACACCTGGTTCTGAGAAAAGGTCGGAATCTCGGTGGCTCGCTGGACCTATTTTATCGGCCCGGAGGGCTACCCAAGTTGAACGTTCGGGGAACGAACCCGACCACCCCTTGAGACTCCAGGTCGGCCCCGAATCCGAGGAGCATCTCCTCGGAGCCCATCGGACCGATTGCCTGCAATGACACCGGCGGGCTCCCTGAGCCGATCAGCGGCATGGCGATCGCGGGGAGCAGCGCGTGGTTGACGATCGAGGTGAACCAGGAGAGCACGACCCGATAGTGGAGGTCCCCGATGGTGTCGACGCCGATCACCTTGCGCATGGCGGGGACAGTCGGGGTCAGGATCAGGTCCACCTCCTCGAAGGCGTCGGCGAAACGGGTGCGGATCATCCGCTGCCACTCCCGGCCTTGAGCGGACTGTTCCGGGGTGACGGTCGCGCAATCGTCCAGTCGTGCGGCAACCTCGTCGCCGTAGGGGAGGCCCTCTGCCCGGAAGTCATGATGGACCTGATTGACCTCGTCGGCGATGGCATAGATGACTTCGCGCCCGGGCAGGACATCGGGAAGCGGAAGCGCGCTCACCTCGTGGCCCAGGTCCCCCAAGAGGCCCAAAGCCAGGGTGAAGGCAGCGTCGACCTCGTCATCGATTGGTGCCTCGTCGCACCAGGGTTGGGGGATCCCGATCCGGAGGCGGGTCCAGCCCGACCCACCTTGGCGGGCACCCGACATCACCCGATATGCAGTTTCGAGGCTCGCGATCGAATCGGCGAGTGGGCCGACGGTGTCGATCGACGGGACCAGGGGAAACACCCCCTCAAGCGGGATGCGGCCGGGGGTGACCTTCAGGCCGAAGCAGCCACACAAGGCTGCGGGGACCCGAACCGAGCCCCCGGTGTCGGTGCCGACAGCGATGGGGGTGATGCCCGCCCCGACCGCGGCGCCGCATCCTCCTGAGGAGCCCCCGGGCGAGGTGGTGGGATCCCATGGATTCCGGACCGGGCCGAAGTGCTGGTTCTCGCTGGAGAACCCGAATGCGAATTCATGGAGCCCGGCGCGGCCGATCATGACGCCACCGGCCTCCTCCAGACGGGTCACCGCCGGCGCCGTGGTTGTTGCCAGGTGGCGGTAGAAGGCCGAACCGCAGGTAGTCACCCGGTCCTGGTGGTCGATGAGGTCCTTCAAGGCGATCGGGACTCCGGCCAAGAGCCCGTCAGTGCCCGTCTCGTCGATCTCACCGGCGCGGGCCCGGGCCGCGCTCCTCGTCGATCAGCGTGAAGGCGTTGAGGGTGGGCTGGGTTGCGTGCGCGAGTTGCAGCGACTGCTCGACCTGCCTGGAAGCTGTGTCTCCGGCCAAGCCGTCGACGCTAGTTATTCGTACGTGAGTCCGCCGATGTCGGGAACGAGTGAGATCCAGACCTGGCCGGGTGGGACGGCGATGTTGTTGCCGTCGGCGTCGGTCAGCGTGTACCAATCCTGCTCGGTCTCACGCTCCCAGGTCCCCTCGACGACCTTGCCGTCGGCGAACACCCACGCCTGGCCGGACCCGGTGGTGTGCGAGCTCGGAAGGCCGTTGTTCGAGTACTGCTCGGATTCGAGGCCGATCAGCACCGGGAACCCGATTCGGCCTTCGGTGTCGTCTTCATCGCGCCAGTTCGATTCCCGCCCATCGGCGCTGCGTAGCCAGGTCGCGGTCGTGGGGTCCCAGGCCCAGTCCACGTCGGTCCCGCGGAAATCGATGTGGACCGCGCTGGCGGCGGTGGCATCGGTGGGCATCGGCCCGAACTCCCAGATCGGCCCGGTCGGGGGGAGGTCCTCGTAATCCCTGGCGTCGGCATCTGCCCGCAGACCTGCAGTGGTCGTGTAGAGATTGTGCGGCGCCCGACGGAACGGCACCCGGAACGCGGCGGGCGTGGTCTCGGTGAGCAGATTGATGTCTTTGGACCTGATCATTTCCTGGACCCAACCTTGGGCGCCGGAGATGGCGAAGGTCGGTTTGTTGAGCGCGGTGAGCAGTGTCGAGTCGGTGGGGCGGCCCGAGCGCATCGGGCCCAGGAACTCGGCGTCGGACTGCATCCACAGCGTCAGGAACCTCGAGATGCCTTCGACCCGGATCTCGAAGACGGCATCGGCATGATTGATGCCTGACTGCGGTCTGGCGTTGGGATGGTTGTCGATCTTGACAGCCAACAGTCTTCGGTTGAGGAGTGCGGGATCGGCAACCGGGAGCCCATTGATCGGTGACAACGTCGTCACTTCGCGTAGTCGTCGTCCCTACCGACGAGGTGGTCGTGGCCAGTGTCGTAGTTGTCGATGTCGAGGTCGTCGTGGTGTCGACTGCCGCTGCCGGTGAGCATGCGGCGAGGGCCAAGAGGCACACGACGAACTTACTGAAGGTTGAACGCATCGGCGGCAGGGTATCCCTACCCGCCGGCTAAACGGTTAATACCCCTCCGTTGATCGGGAGGTAAGGCAGTGGAGCTTTCAGGCTCGTCGATGGAGACCGCGAGCTCGATCCCCTCGGCGTTGGACCGCAGGACATAGAGGGCGTCGATGTTGATCCCGGCGTCGGCGATGACCCGGGTGAGTCGGGCCAACTCGCCGGGACGGTGGGGGAGTTGGGCGGTGAGCACCATGCGCTCCTCGCTCTGAAGGGCGGCCTCGCTCAATACCCGGCGGGTGGTGGCTGCATCGTCGACGATGAGGCGGACGGTTCCCTCCCCGTTGGTTCCGTACGCGGTGAGAGCTTCGATGTTGACCCCGAAAGCGGCGAGGGCTTCGGTCAGAGAGGCGAGTCGGCCCGGACGGTTTTCCATCTGGACGATGAACTCGGTCATGGTTCGACTCTACGCCGAGTCGATCACCACGTGTCCGGCGACAGGGTCCGGTGGCTCGACCCGCCCTCGGGTCGACAGATAGCGATGCCAGATCAGCCGGGCGGCGACGGCGCGCACCGGGCGCCAGGGGGTGGCGAGGGCTTCCAGCACTTCGGGGCCGGGCACCGCATCGAGGCCGAGCGCCTCCATGGCACCGACCTGGAGGGCGCGATCGCCGGTCGGGAAGACGTCGGGGAGACGGAGGGCGGATAGCAAGTAGGCGTCGGCAGTCCACAGCCCGATTCCCTTGAGAGCGACGAGACGGGCCCGGGCGTCCGATTCGGTGGTCAGGGGCAGTGCCTCCAGATCGAGCTCGCCGCTGGACACGGCTTCGGCCAGGCCGAGCAAATACCCCACCTTCTGGCGGGTGACCCCGATCGACCGCAATCCGGCGTCTCCGGCCTCGAGCACCGTTTGCGCCGTCACCACATCGACCAGGTCGAGGAGACGGCGGAACATGGCCGCTCCCGACTCCAACGAAACCTGTTGCTCCAGGATCAACAGAACCAGCGTGGAGAACCCGGGCTCACGTTGCCAGAAGGGCGGCAGCCCCCATTCGTCGATGATCAGCCCCAGGGCCGGTTCCTCCTCGGCGAGCAAGGTGGCGGCTTCCCCAAATGTGCCGGCATCGAGGCTGGTGACCCTGACCCACAAGGAGCCGAAGGAGATCGGTCCCAGGGTGCGCGAGTCGGAGCGGGTGGCATCGAGGTTGTCCGAGATCACCCATGCCTCATCTTCTCCCAGCAGGCGGCCCCCAGCTTCCTCGCCCGGCCCGGCAGCCATCCGTTTCACCAGCCAGAAGTCGTCGCGGCCGGGGTGGGGGAAGGCGACGATGTCACCCTTCGCAGGGCGGCGGGCGTCGGTGGCGACGAACTCGTCACCTGGCACGAGACCCGGCAGCATCGACTCCTCGGCGACCACGAACCTGCGAATTGACATCAGACGGGAAGGGTATGGTCGGCGACACAGAACGACCAACAAGGAGTGTCAATGCGCCAGCTAACTGTCGCCCACGCCCATTGCGACCTCTACTGCGGGGTCTACGACCCGGCCCAGGCCAAGATCGAGGCGATGTCCGTCCTCAAGATCGCCGAGAAGTACGCCTCCTCCGACGACGAGGTATTCAAGGCGAGGGCCATCAGCCTGAAAGAGGAGCGCGCCGAGGAGGTCAAACACCACCTGATGGTGCTCTGGGCCGACTTCTTCACCGCCGAGCACCGCGACTGCAATTCCCCAACCTGGATGATCTCTTCTGGCGAGCGATCCATCAGGCCGGGGATGCCAAGAAGTCGGTCGACCCCGAAGACGGGCGAAAACTGATCGCCTTGATCGACGAGATCTCCGATGTGTTCTGGCAGACCGAGAAGGCGAAGGGGATGGGGGTCTACCCGCCGGCCTGAATTATTGCTGCGTCATCTAGGCGGATGGCTGCGTCAGGCTCCGCCACAACCTGGTGATGGCTGCCTTGATCCGGTCGAGCATGCGCTGCGCCCAGGGGAACTCCTGGCCGATCAGAGCCAGGCCGCCGAGGATGGTGATGACACCGGGGCCCGGCAGCACGAGCATCGCGATCCCCGCGATGAGGAGGATGAAGCCTCCGACGACGCGTGCGATCCGTGTCATGAAGGCAAACGTAGCCGCAGTTGGAGCCTTGGCGGATGGGGTTTCACCCTGATTCGACCCCGATGGGCGCATCGGAGTTTCAATCTAGTCCAGGGCGTCGTCCTCCAACTTCGCGAAAAGCGGCTCGACTTTGCCCAGGGCGGTCCCGGCCGGCACCCCGGGCCGCTCCCATCGCTCGACCGCGCCGGGCAGACCCAGCATCTCCCCCACTCTTGGCGTCGTGAACGGGAGATACGGAGAAAGGGCCACCCTGATGCCCGAGATCGCCTGGATAGCGGTCCATAAGATCGTCTCGGCACGTTTCGGGTTTTCCTTGACCAACTTCCAGGGGGCGTTGGCGTTCAGGTAGACGTTGACGTCGGTGGCGGCCTCCATGGCGGCTCGCAACCCGGCGCGCAACTCCACGGCTGCGATGTGCCCGGCCACGGTCTCCAGGGCTTGGTCCACCTCCGCCAGGAGTGCTTGGTCCTCGCCAGTCAACTCATCGGGATCGGGCACCTGGCCGCCGAAATTGTTGGCGGTCAGCGAGAGAACCCGGTTCACCAGATTGCCCCAGGTGGCGACCAACTCGTCGTTGATCCGGCGGATGATCTCCTCGTCACTGAGGTCGGTGTCGTTCTGCTCGGGGAGGACCGACGCGATCGCATAGCGCAGGGCATCGGGCTCGAGTCGCTCGGCGTACCAGCCGATCGACCTTCCCACCCCCTTCGATTTCGAGGCTTTGGCCCCTTTGAAGGTGATGTACTGATTGGCCGGGACGTCGGTAGGGAGGTTGAGCCCGCCGTATCCCATGAGCATCGCCGGCCAGATCACGGTGTGGAACGGGATGTTGTCCTTCCCTACGAAGTAGTAGGACTCGGCCGCAGGGTCCTCCCACCAATTGCGCCATGCCTCGGGGTCCCCGCTGTTCTGCGCCCACTCCTTGGCGGCAGACAAATACCCGATGACCGCGTCGAACCAGACATAGATCCGCTTTCCCGGCCCCAGATCGTCGACCGGGACCTCCACGCCCCATTCGATGTCACGCGTGATCGCCCGGTCGGGCATCCCCTCCTCGATCATCCCCAGTGCCCAGTTCTTCACATGGCGGCGCCAGGTGGTCTTGGTCTCCAGCCATGCCTTGAGGGCCTCGGCGAACTCGGGGAGTCGGAAGAAGTAGTGCTCCGTCTCCCGGAGCACCGGTGTCGCCCCGCTGAGCCGGGACCTCGGGTTGATCAGATCGGTGGCGTCGAGGGTGCGCCCGCAGTTCTCGCATTGGTCGCCCCGGGCCTCGGTGTAGCCGCAATGGGGACAGGTGCCCTCGACATAGCGATCGGGGAGGAACCGCCCGGCTTCGGGGTCGAAGAATTGAGACGAGGCGCCCTTGACCAGATGGCCCTTTTCCAACAGCTTCAGGAACACGTCCTGGGTGACCGCATGGTGGTTCTCGGTCATCGTGGTCGTGAACAAGTCGAACGAGATCCCAAGCGCCTCCCAGTAGCCGAGTATCTCGGCGTGGTACTTGTCCACCACTTCGCGAGGCGTGATGCCCTCTTCGTCGGCACGGACGGTGATCGGCGTGCCATGGGCGTCGGAGCCCGAGACCATGAGGACGTCGTCTCCGGCGACTCGGTGGTAGCGGGCGAAGATGTCCGACGGGAGATAGGCGCCTCCAAGATGCCCGAGATGAAGCGAGCCCGAGGCGTAGGGCCAGGCGACGGCGACGAGGATTCGGCGGGTCATTAGAGCCGGAGGGTAAACGCCGCCCGCGGTCAGCCTGCGGTGTCGATCCCGGGCACCGGCACATGGCGGCTGGACCGTTCGGTCAACACCACTCCGCCGATTATCAGGACGGCGCCAACGAGGACAGCCAGGGTGAGGGTTTCTCCAAGGAAGATCACAGCAAGGGTGACCGCCAGGATCGGCACCAGGTATCCCGCCACCGCCAATCGGGATGCGGGATTGACCTGCGCCGCGATCAGGAAGGCGGTGAATGGCACGGCAGTCGCGAACGCCCCGAGGACGATCAGCAGCACCCAGTCCGACGATTCGAGGGCACTCAGCGGAGTGGCATCGAGGAACGGGGTGATCAGCAGCGAGATGACCGTGGCGAAGGCGAATTGGGGGATGACCAAGCCGTCCCCGCCGACCTCGAGGGCAAAGCGACGGGTGAGCGCCCCGCCGATTCCGGCAAACAGGACTGCAATCAAGGACAGGGTGACTCCCAGTGCGAGATTTCCGACACCCTCCAGCGAGCCGCCACCGACTCCGACCAGGATCCCGGTCCCGATCAGCGAGACGATCAGCCCCGGTGTCGATTTGGGGTTGAATCGCTCGCCCTCGACCAGGAAATGGGCGGCCCCGACAGTGGCGGCCGGGATCAGGGCGACCATGAGCCCCGACAGGCTCACCGGCAGCTCGACCAGCCCCATGGTGAAGAAGGTGTTCGGAATGGCGAGTGCCACCCCACCGAGCAGGAGGCCCCTGACCCAGTGCCGGCGATCGAAGTCTCGGAAGCGCACCCAGTAGATCGAAACCAACAAGATGACGATGAGGGCGACAGCGAAGCGAAAGGGAACCACGGTGAACGCCGAAACTCCGTTGTTCAGCACGGCCCGGGTCAGCACGGCAGCGGAGCCCCATCCCAGGATCGACACCACTATTGGGGTCCACGGGTTCATGAGGCGGGCACGCTAACCCTGGCTTGGCTTTGTCCTAAAAGAAAAGCCCCCGGATACCGATAACCTCACCAACATGATCAAGCGCTCACTTTCCCTCGTTGCCATCCTGGCCATCGTCCTGGCCGCCTGCGGGGGCGCTGCCGAGACCTCTACCACCACCGCTGACAGCACGACCACGGCTCCACCGGTCGAGGCGGTCCTTCTCAGCTACTCGCTCAATGCGGGTGATGAGTTCAAGTACGAGGTGGGTCTCGACCAGCACATCGACCTCACGACTTCCGGCGACGCCTCCGCAATGGGCGAGGAGGACATCCCCGGAGCGGCTTCTGTCGACGTGACCGGAACCGCAGTGTTCACCCACTCTGTGGCCGATGGCCCCGAGGAAGGGACCTATGAGATCCACATCACCGGGAACTTCGATGACGTCTCGGTGACCGGCACCGTCGACGGTGAGCCGGTGGACTCGAGTGAAGTGCCTGACTTTGCCTCAATGGAGCCGATCGACGTCACTGTGGTCGTCGACGACCAGGGCAACGTGGTCAGCGCCGGCGGTGAAGACGTCGAGGACCCGCTTGGCGGCATGTTGGGCGACCTCGGGCCCATGGGGGGCGGTGCCCCGGCACCCGGCCTCGACCCCGGGCAGTTCTTTGGCCCTCTCTTCTCAGACGACGAAGTTGCTGTCGGCGACACCTGGTCCGATGAGATCGAGACCCCGGGCATGGGTGAAGAGCCAGTGGTGACCAGCGTGACCAACACCATCACCGGAGTCGAGCAGTTCGACGGTGTCGAGGTCTATGTCATCGACACCACATCGACCACCTCACCGATCGAGTTCGACCTCGGCGAGTTCTTCAAGGGAATGTTCGGCGCCTTTGCCCCCGAAGGAGCGACCCCGGAAGAGACCGCTGAATTCGATGAGATGATGAGCCAACTCGAGTTCGTGATCAATGTCGATGACACCAGCGCCGATGGGACCACACGCTTTGATGCAGAGGCCGGGGTGGCTCGCCAGTCGGAGATCAACGCCGCAACTCACATCGCGATGAGCATGAAGATCCCCGACGAAACGACGGGCGAGATCATGGCCTTCCAGATGGAGATGTCGATGGATCAGGGGATCACCTACCACCTCATCTCGGGCCCGCAGGCGTAGGGCTCCTTTCTCCCCAGCGAGCGAAGCGGTGACCGCGTCGGATTAGCCCCCTCCGTCTCGGCCTTCGGCCGATCCACCTCCCCCAACGATCGATTCGCTCGCTGGAGGAGGAAACAGCGTCGCCCGGGGGAGGAAGCACCCCTGTACCATTGGCGCCGTGACCCTCGCTCCTGCCCGCACCTCGATCCTGCCCGATCGAATCACGACGCCAACCCTGCGCTCGTTCCTGCGATCGGTGCCCTCAGTGGACGAGGTCGGCGCCAACGAACGGGTGGCCGCCCTGTCAACCCGGTCGATCAAACGTGAATCGAAGCGAGCGGCCCTGGATCTGATCACCCGAATGATCGACCTGACCACCCTGGAAGGGAAGGACACTCCGGGCAAGGTCGCGCAGATGTCTGCCAAGGCGATCCGACCCGACCCGATGGACCCCAGCGTTCCCTCGGTGGCAGCGGTGTGCGTCTACCCGAACATGGTCAAGTACGCCGTTGAGGCCACTTACGGGAGCACCGTCAAGGTGGCGAGCGTCGCCACCTACTTCCCATCGGGCCTGGTAGAGACCGATCTCAAGGTCGAGGAGGTGACGAGGGTGGTTCGCCTCGGTGCCGACGAGGTGGACATGGTGATCGATCGGGGCGCCTTCCTCGGCGGCGAGTACTTCAAGGTCTTCGACGAGATCCGACGGGTCAAGGACGCCTGCGGGGACGCTCATCTCAAAGTGATCCTCGAGACCGGGGAGCTGGTCACCCTCGACAACGTCCGGCAGGCCTCGCTGCTCGCCATGGCGGCCGGCGCCGACTTCATCAAGACCTCGACCGGCAAGGTCCAGCCGGCGGCCACCCTCCCCGTGACCCTGGTGATGTTGGAATCCATACGAGATTTCATGGACGCGACCGGGGTGATGGTGGGCATGAAGCCCGCCGGCGGAATCCGCACCGCCAAGGATGCCATCCGCTACCTCGTGGTCCTCAACGAGACCCTCGGCGAGCCCTGGATGTCCCCGGACTGGTTCCGCTTCGGTGCCTCGACTCTTCTCAACGACGTCTTGATGCAGATCCGCTGGCTGGAAACCGGCCGATACTCCTCACCCGACTACTTCACCAAGGACTGATCGTGGCAATCGAGATCGCAACCCCGGCTCACGATCCCTTGAAGTGGGAGTACGCCAGCTCCCGGGAGTCGGCGGAGATTGCTCCCCTCGAGGATCGATACGGGCTGTTCATCGATGGCAAGTTCGTCAAGCCCAAGTCGGGGAACTACTTCCCAACCATCAACCCCGCCACCGAAGAGCAGTTGGCCGAGGTGGCCGAAGCCGGGGTGGCTGACGTCGACGATGCGGTCGTGGCCGCCCGGCGTGCCTATACCGAGGTTTGGGGGCCGATGCCGGGCGCCGAGCGGGCCAAATACGTGTTCCGCATCGCCCGGATGATCCAGGAGCGGTCACGGGAACTGGCGGTTCTGGAGACCCTCGACGGCGGTAAGCCGATCAAGGAATCACGTGACGTGGACCTCCCTCTGGTGGCGAGCCACTTCTTCTACTACGCGGGATGGGCCGACAAGCTGGAGTACGCCTTCCCCGGGGTGAGGCCGAGACCTCTAGGGGTTGCGGGCCAGGTGATCCCCTGGAACTTCCCCCTGATGATGCTCGCCTGGAAGGTGGCACCCGCCCTGGCCGCCGGGAACACGGTCGTGCTGAAGCCGGCCGAGACCACCCCGCTCACCGCCTTGGTGGTCGCCCAGATCGCAGCCGAAGCCGGTTTGCCACCGGGCGTGCTCAACGTGGTGACCGGGGCGGGGGCGACCGGGGCCGCAGTGGTTAGCCACGCCGACGTCGACAAGGTCGCCTTCACCGGGTCGACCGCAGTCGGCAAGCTGATCGCCAGCCAGCTCGTCGGGAGTCACAAGAAGCTGACCTTGGAGTTGGGGGGCAAGGCCGCCCATGTCATTTTCGAGGACGCCCCACTCGACCAGGCGATCGAGGGCGTCATCAACGGCATCTTCTTCAACCAGGGCCATGTCTGCTGCGCCGGGAGCCGGCTTCTGGTCCAGGAGAACATCCACGACCGCTTCGTCGACAAGTTGAAGCGCCGCCTCTCCACCCTTCGTGTCGGGGACCCGATGGACAAGAACACCGACGTCGGGGCGATAAACAGCCGGGCGCAATTGGAGAAGATCACCGAGTTGGTCGACTCCGGTCTCGACGAAGGCGCCGAGATGTTCCAGCCCGACTGTGTTCTGCCCGACCGCGGCTTCTTCTTCAAGCCGACCCTGTTCACCAACGTCGCCCAATCGCACCGCATCGCCCAAGAGGAGATCTTCGGCCCGGTTCTGTCCATCCTCTCCTTCCGAACGCCCGAAGAAGCGGTGGAGAAGGCGAACAACACCCCCTACGGCCTTTCGGCAGGGGTTTGGACCTCGAAGGGGTCACGCATCCTGTGGATGGCCGACCGTCTCCAGGCCGGGGTGGTGTGGGCGAATACCTATAACAAGTTCGACCCGGCGTCGCCGTTCGGCGGCTACAAGGAATCCGGATTCGGGCGTGAGGGCGGCCGACACGGCCTTCTCGCCTACATGGACTGGGACGAGACATGAGCCGTCTCGACGTCCGTAAGACCTACAAGCTCTATATCGGTGGCAAGTTTCCCCGTTCCGAGTCGGGCCGTTCCTATCCGGCACTGGGCGGCGATGGGGAGGTGCTGGCCCGGGTGGCCCAGGGGAGTCGCAAGGACCTCAGAGATGCGGTGCGGGTTGCGCGGGAGGCAGCGCCGGGCTGGGCGGGGACGAGCGGATACAACCGGGGCCAGGTCATGTACCGGATCGCCGAGACACTCGAAGACAGGCGGGGGACCTTCGTCGAGCAGCTCCATGCCGGCGGGCTGGCCAACAAGGCTGCCGACGCCGAGGTGGCGGCCTCGATCGATCGCATGGTCTGGTACGCGGGGTGGGCCGACAAGTTCGCCCAGATCTACGGCAACCTGAATCCGGTTGCCGGGCCTTTCTTCAACATTTCCTCACCGGAGCCCACCGGCGTCGTCGGGGTCGTGGCACCGGAGGAGCCGGCATTGCTCGGCCTGGTGTCGCGACTCGCTCCGGTTCTGGTGCCCGGGAATACCGCGGTGGTGCTCGCCTCTGAGCGCTACCCGATGCCGGCGATCACATTCACCGAGGTCTTGAACAGCTCGGATGTCCCCGGCGGCGTGGTCAATGTCCTCACCGGGCTCAAGGACGAATTGATCCCCTGGCTCGCCGACCACATGGACGTCAACGCGATCGACGCCGGAGGTGCCAGCCCGGAACAGGCGATCCGGGTGCAGGAGGGTGCAGTCCACAACGTGAAGCGAGTGGTGCTGCCCTCGACGAAGGGGCCAGGTCAAAGCCCCTATCGGATCGCAGCTTTCACCGAGACCAAGACGGTCTGGCACCCCAAAGGGCTGTAGAGGCGGCTCCGGGGTATGGCGCGGCGGTCCCCTGGGTAGAGGGGAGTGTCGGCTTCCGCCCCTTGACATTGGGCAGCGTCTCGTGCTCATATGAGATCGGGCCTGGGAGGCCGAGCGAGCGCAGCTCGACCGACCAAGGAGTCCAGTGCCCCCAATCCCAAGCCTCACGGATCGGGAATTCTCCTCGTATCTTCGGGCCGCGCGCACCGGGGACGAGGCCGCCTGGCGAGGCGCTCTACGACTGGCTCGCCCCCCAGATCCTTGGCTTTCTCCGTTCCAGCGGCTTGCCCGACCCTGACGACGTGCTCGGTGACGTCTTCCTCGATCTGGCTCGTGGCGTCAAGGACTTCAAGGGCAACGCCAAAGGCTTCCGGGCCCTCGTGTTCACGATTGCGCGGGCCCGTCGTGTTGACGAAATCCGTCGGCTCGCGCGCCGCTCCGAAGAGCCCTTGGACTCGGTCAATCCATGAGCTTTCGCCCGCCGGAGGCGACGTCGAGCACGAAGCTTTGGCCTTGGTCGCGCTCGACGACCTGCTCGAGATCCTGGGCCAGCTGACCGACGACCAAGCGGAGGTTCTGGTCCTCCGCGCCTTGGGCGGCTGGACCTCACGGGAGATCGGAGAGATCACCGGTCGCAGCACGGGGGCCGTGGAACAGCTGCAACACCGGGCCACCGAGGCTGTGCGGGAGCTCCTCGAGGCGCCGTAAGGATTCAGTGCTCCCCAACGATTCCCTGGCATGGACCGCCCAGGAGAGAGTCGCGACGTCGCAGGGTTCCTGACCGCGCTCGTCGACGAGCTGGCCGTAGCGCCGGACGAGGTGACTGCTTCACGGCACATCTCAATTGCCGCCGCCACAGCCCGAGGGCTGGTGAGCGGCTCGAGGACATTGCGCTGGGTTGCAGCTGCCACGGCAATGGTCACAGCCCTGGGCACCGGTGGTGTTGCCATGGCCGGAGGGCTGCCCGATCCGATTCAGACCGCGGTAGCCGACGCCGCACGCGTCCTGCCGCTGCCCATCTCAGTTCCCTATCCCCATGCCCGGCTCTCCGATCCGGCACCGGTCGACCACCCCGAGGTCGACACCTGGAGTCAACCGGCGGCCGCCGAGGCGATGCCTGAAGAACCAGAAGATTCCGTCGAACCGCCTGCCGTCAACGAAGCAGAACCTTCCTCAGAGCATCCCCTCCTGGCCGTTAGGCGAACGAAGCGACCAGCTGTCATGCGACTCCGACGGAGGACGGGGCCTCGAAGGCAAGCAGCGCGATTCGGCCTGTGACGAATTCGTAGCCCCTCCCGGGTTCGACCAGGACGTGGACCGGTCCGACGGCGACCACGACGGGGACCGGCATGACGAATTTCGTGATCGGGATCGCGAATCGCGGGCGGACAGGTGGTCTGAAGCCCGCGACGACGACTCCGACCACAGAGGTCACGACGAAAGCGATCGACAGGAGGAACGACACGACCACGAATCTCCGGACGACGACTCGTCCACGGGGCGGAACTGACCGCCACTGAACATCCCTCGAAAGAAGGAGACCGAATGCTGACAATCAGAGGCCGATCCAAGGCACTCATCGCAGGCCTGGTGCTGACCCTCATGGCAACCCTGCCCGGGATCGCCCAGGCCGAGACCGACACCACGGAAGAGACAACCACCACAACGACCCCCGTCCCCCCGGTTACCCAGGTGACTTCGGTGCTCCCGGTGCTGGGCTCGGGTCTCACGGTGTCGCTGACCCGTGACGCGGCCGGCGTCATCACCGAAGTGGCCCTGGATCCGTCCGGCGCCACGATCGTCAAGGAGGGCGACCACAAAGTCGTGTTCCTCCTCGCCGACGGAGACACCCAGGTGGTCGTCAAGTCATACTCGAAGGGCAAAGGCGACGACGCAACCGCAGGCGGCGTGAAGACGACCGTCACCGCGGATGCCACCGCGGACGTGACCGGGCCCGGATCCTGGTCCGCAGATGTGTTTGGTACCGGTGTTGTGACCATCCCCTACACGGTGGCCTTCGACGGCAACGTCCCCTCGATCACCATTGGTGACATCACGCTTCCCGACGGTGTGACCGCCGAGGTCAGCGAGCCCAAGATCAAGACCTCCGACGAGAAGTCGAAGTTCCGGATCAAGGTCACCCTGATCTCGGGAGACAACAAGGCCCGCGTCAGCTTCCTGGCTTCGACCCGTCTCGACGACGAGGGTGTGCTGAAGGTGAAATTGGCCGTGACCCTCGATTCCAAGAACCACGTCCGATGCGGCTGGGGCGACGGAGACCGCGACCATGGTGACGACGATGACAACCAGGTCGGCGCCGCCGAGGAGTCAGGGAAGTCACTGGGACTCGCGCGACCACGAGGAGCGGGACCATGACCGTGAGAATCGACGTGACCACGAGGACGGCGACGACACGATGGTGGTCGTCACGGTGGCGGCGATGATGACGGAGAAGGCTGAGGCGAATGTTTGAAAAACCTGGCTCACGCCAGTCTGTCGGAGGGCCCATGAACTGGGCCCTCCGGCCGCTTCTGGCCCTCGTGGTGGCGTGCTCCACTACAGGGGGCGTGGCCACCTCGACGAGCCTCGTTGCAACTACGACCACGGTCGCCACAACCTCTACCGCTCCGGCCACGACCACTTCAACCCAGGCCATCGACGTCGCCGGAGAGTTTGCGGCGGCCCTGGCCGCGACCTCGCCCAACTATCGCTTCGAGTCGGTGGTGACGGTCGGGGACCAGGTGGTCACGACGATTGCAGGAGTCGTGGACGGTGAATCGGTTGCGGCAACCATCACCACCGGCACCTCTGAGGTTTCGTATGTGAGGACACCTGAGGGCGAATGGGTGACCGGTCCCGACGATGAGTGGGCAGTTCTGGAAGGGGAGGCCCCGGCAGGCGCCCCCTTGGCCGGTCTCACCGACGCCAGCGATTTCGCACTCGAGTCCTCCAACGCCGGCCTCCTGGCGGTCCTGGCCACATTGGGCCCCGCGGCCGGCCCGGTGGCAGGCACCAGGGTGACCATCACGCTGACCGACGGCCAGGTGACGCAGATCCGGTACCAGGCACAGTCGGGATCCGACCTCGCCGACGTGACCACCACCATCACCGAGGTGGGCTCGGCGGGGACAGTCGAGGCGCCCGCGGTCTAGCACTCTCTCTCGCAGGGGTTGTTTCGTTAGCCTGCCGGCTTCCGACTGTCGAGGAAAGAGAGCCTTCGCAATGACCGAGCCGGTGTCCTGGGGAGTGCTCGGCGTGGCCGGGATCGCGGTGCACAAGGTGATTCCCGCCATGCAAGGCTCGGAGTTGAGCCCGGTTCGTGCCATCGCATCCCGTTCGGAAGGCAAGGCCGAGGAGGCGGCAGCCGTCGCTGGGAATCGAAAAGGCCTACCCCTCCTATGAAGCGCTGCTCGCCGATCCGGAGATCGAGGCGGTGTACATCCCGCTTCCCAACCATCTCCACGCCGAGTGGACCGAGAAGGCGGCCGAGGCCGGCAAGCACGTCCTCTGTGAGAAGCCGGTGGCGATGAGCAGCGATCAGGCGCGGCACATGATCGAGGCCTGCGATCGGGCCGGGGTCAAGTTCATGGAGGCCTTCATGTATCGCCTCCACCCATTGTGGGTCGAAGCGAAACGCATGGTCGACACCGGGGTGATCGGCGACCTGGTCGCCGTCCAGTCCTTCTTCTCATATCGAAACGTCGATCCGTCCAACATCCGGAACATCGCCGACTTTGGTGGTGGGGCGTTGATGGACGTCGGGTGCTACCCGGTGAATGTGGCCCGATTGCTCTTCGGCGCCGAGCCGACCGCGGTCAAGTCCTCCATCCTCCGCGATCCCGACTTCGGCACCGACGCGGTCACGTCCGCCGTGCTCGACTTCGGAGGGCGTCATGCGACCTTCACCTGTTCGACGCAGATCGAAGACAAGCAGAGTGTCTCGATTGTCGGGACCGAAGGCCGCATCGAAGTCGAGATCCCGTTCAACATCCCGCCCGACCGCCCGACTCGCCTGCTCCACATCGCAGGTGGGGACCCGCCGGTTGCCCCGCAGATCCAGGTCCACGAATTCCCTGCTGCCGACCAGTACGGGATCCAAGCCGATGGATTCTCGCGGGCGATCCGCGACGACACCCCGGTTCCGACCGACCCCCGGGATGCAGTTGCCAACCTCGTGGTGATGGAACGGATCGTCGCCAACGCTCTGGTCACCTGATGGCGGGCTTGGTCGCCGGGGTGGATTGCTCCACCCAATCCACCAAGGTGCTGGTGGTCGAGGTCGACACCGGGGAAATCGTGGCGTCGGGCCGGGCCAACCATGAAGTCAGCGGGACCGGGGGTGCCCGGGAGACAGATCCGAGAGTCTGGTGGGACGCCCTTGGCCAGGCGATGTCAGCGACCGGGATGGCTGCCGAGATCACGGCCCTGTCGATCGGAGGCCAGCAGCACGGCCTGGTGGTTCTCGACGGTCAAGACGAGCCGCTCCGCCCCGCAATGTTGTGGAACGACGTCCGCTCCGCGGCTCAAGCCCAACAACTGAAGGAGCAATGGGGCGCCGAGGCCTGGGCCGATCGGATCGGGGTGGTGCCGGTGGCCTCGTTCACGATCACGAAGTGGGTTTGGCTGACCGAGAACGAGCCTGCGATCGCCGAGGCGGCGCGTCGGGTCATGCTTCCCCACGACTACATGAACTTCCGGCTCACCGGGTCTGCCGCCACCGATCGGGGTGACGCCTCAGGGCACGGGGTGGTGGTCCTCCGCCACCGAGCAGTACTCGGCAGAGGCCCTCGGTCTGGCCGGCCTCGACGGGGCATTGCTCCCGAGCATCGTCCCACCTGGGGAGTCGGCCGGGACGGTCACCGAGGAAGCCTCCGCTGCGACCGGCGTGCCGGCGGGCACTCCGTTGGCAGGGGGGACTGGCGACAACATGGGGGCGGCTCTCGGGCTCGGGCTGCGACCCGGGCACCCTGTCGTGAGCCTGGGGACTTCGGGCACGATCTATGCGGTGTCCGAGAGCAGAATCGTCGATCCCACCGGGGTGGTGGCCGGGTTCGCCACCGCCGACAAGGGATTTCTCCCGCTCGCCGCGACTCTCAACTGCACCCTGGCGGTGGATCGTTTTGCCGCCTGGCTCGGCCTGGATCGGGAGCAGATAGCCGACGACACCGAGGTTGTGGTTCTGCCCTATCTCGATGGCGAGCGGACTCCGAATCTTCCCGAGGCAGCGGGAAGCATCCATGGCCTCCGTCACACCACTCGCCCCGAGGAGATACTGCTCGCCGCCTATCAGGGAGCCGCCGCCTCGTTACTCGAGGCGATGTCGGCCATCTCAACGGCAGGTTCAGGAATACCGGCCGACGCACCGCTGATCCTCATCGGCGGTGGAGCCAGGGGAAAAGCCTGGCAGAGGGTCATGGCCGACATGTCTCAGCGGGCTCTGCTGGTACCGGACACCGATGAACCGGTGGCCCTGGGGGCGGCCATCCAGGCGGCCTCGATGCTGACCGGAGCTTCGTGCTCTGACATCGCCGAGCAATGGGCGACCCTCCGGGGACCGATGGTCGAGCCGGGGACCGGGCAAGCGGGTGCTCTCGAGCGGATCAGGGCAGTCCGCGATGCCGTGACCTAGACCGGGTCAGCCGGCGTCCAACTCCAGTTCGAAGACGGTCCATGGGCCGTGGCGGAAATAGGTGACGTCGCCACCCATTTGCCTCGCCAGCCCACGGGAGACCGAGAGCCCGAGCCCCAGAGACCCCACGCTGTCGCCATGGACGAACGGCTCGAAGAGATTGTCCACGATTTCGGCAGACACCCCGGGGCCGTCATCGAGCACCAGGATCGCCACCCGGCCCGCCTCTTTGTGGGCGCCGAGGCGGATGTGGGGGCCCCCGTATCGCAAGGCGTTGCGGAGGAGGTTTCGCATGATCTGGCGAATCCGGACCGGATCGCCGCGAACGATCAAGGCCGGGTCGATCTCTGCACTCACGCCTATGAGGTCGACACTGTCGAAGATCTCAGCCAGGGCCACATCCTGAAGTGCGACCCGGATCGCCTCCTGGCTTCCGACCAGGAAATCGTCGAGCAGGGTGCAGACATCGCCGAGTTGGAGGCCGATCTCGGTGACCATCTCGTATCGGGCGTCGTCATCGAGCGCCTCCCAGTCCGAGGTGAGGATCGAGTTGAAGCCAACCACCGCAGCGAGGGGGTTGCGCAACTCGTGGGCGATGACCGCCATCAGACGCTCCTTGGCGCCGACGACCTCCATGAGGGATCGCTCGGTTGCCCGCCATTCGCTCACGTCGAGGTCGACGATGACGACCCGCGAGTAATCGGGTTGGCCGTTTGACAACGAGGCCTGCCAGTGGGAGCGGACCATCACATCACCGGCCAGAGTCGGAGCGCGATGCTCGCTCTTGATCGAGGTCACCCCCTGGAATGGGGCGAGGAATTGGGCGATCAGGGCGATCCGAAGCTCGGGATAGCCGTCCGCCGAGAAGTGCCGTGTCAACAGGTCAGGGACCTGATCTTCGAAGGGAAACCCGTAGAGCATCGCCCATTCGTCGCTGGCCACGAGCTGGACTGGAAGGCGCAGACACTCCGTCAATTCCGCCTCGTCCCCGAGTCGGTCGGCGATCTCGGACACATCGAGACCTGCGTACCGGGCAATTATCGGGGAGTAGTCGGCGATCAGCATCGGGACCGAGGCCGCCGAAACGAGAGCTTCGATTTCACCCTGGAGTCGGTCCACAGGTGTGTCCATTTCCCCAATAGATCGGCCTCTCGAGCCTGAATCTTGATCGGGGAGAGCCGGGACTGGCTAGTCCTTCGCCGGGGAGTCCCAGTCCTGGACGTTCTTGCCGGCTTCGAGCGCCAGGATGTCCAATGCGGCCGTGGCGCCCGCCCCAGCCGAGATGATCGCCTGGCTCCGCTCGGGTCGCGCCGATCTTCCGACCACGTAGACGCCATCGACGGATGACTTGTAATCGCGGTCGGCCTGGATGGCGCCGGTGCCGTCCTCGGCCAACCCCAGCGATCGGGCGAGGACCGGGTTCTTGCCCTCGCTGAGGATGAGGTAGTCAGCCGTCATCGAGCCCGACTCGGTGGTGACGACAAAGCCGTCGTCGATTCCGACCGAGAGGACCTCTTCCTCGATGAGAGTGGCGCCGAAGCCGGCGACCTGGCGCTTGGCCACCCGCTGGAACGAGGTTCCCGCGATCTCGGGGATCCCCAGGTAATTGTGGAGCTCCGCATAGTTCATCGCGGTCGTGTCGGTCCCGTAGATCGTCACCTCGTGCCCGTTCTTCGCCAGGAACAGGCCTGCGGAGAGACCACCCGGACCGTCACCCACGATCGCGATCGTTGCCATTCACATTCCCTTCTGTCTGAGGCGTGAACCTCGCTGGATGCGTGGCTATGCCCGTCGGGGGACGATCATGCCAATCGTGGAGACCGTGGAACTGCCCATCACCGGGGCTCTCGACCTGCGCAGCACCTTGAGGCCCCTCCATGGTTGGTTTGCCGACGACGGGTGGTGGCTGACCGCCCGGACCCCGGAAGGGCCGGGCTCGCTTCGGATCCGCCGCACCCGGGATCATGTCATCGGGGAGGCTTGGGGCGAGGGGGCAGGGTGGCTGCTGGCCTCTGCCGGCGCGATCAGCGGCCTCAACGATGATCCGACCCTCTTCAGCACCGATCATCCCCTGGTGTCAGACCTCCACCACCGGCACCCCGGGATGCGATTTGGCAGTACCGGCCTGGTGTTCGATGCGCTGGTGGCGGCGATCGTGGGTCAAAAGGTGACCGGGAGCGAAGCCACATCGGCGATGCGCGGCCTGAGGCGGGCCTACGGCGATCCGGCGCCGGGACCGCGCCCCGGCCTGTTGCTGCCGCCGGATCCGGAGAAGATGGCGGCGGCGCCCTACTGGGCCCTTCACGAACTGCATCTGGAGAAGAGGCGGGCCGATGTCCTGCGCCGGGTGTCGCGTGACTTCACCTCGATCGAGGCGTCGGCCAGCCAGTCTCCGGCTATGGCGGCACCCATCCTCGAGCGTCACATCGGCGTGGGCCCGTGGACTGTCGCCAAGACCTTGATGGTCTCCCACGGCGACCCCGACCAGGTGGAGGTTGGCGACTTCCACGTCAAGCACATCGTGGTGAGTCACATGACCGGTCGGCCCCGGGGCAGCGACGAGGAGATGTTGGAGTTGCTCGAGCCATTCCGGCCGCAGACGGGGGCGGGTGGTCCGGCTGCTGCACACCCTCGGCCACGAGCCGAAGTTCGGGCCGCGTATGGCGCCCCGCGACATCACCACGATCTGATCAGTAGTAGGGGAAGTACTCCTCGAGCTCCCAATCGGTGGTGTGTGCCATGTAGCGATCCCACTCCGCCCGCTTTACCGCCAAGAACCCCTCTACGTAGCCCGGTGAGAAGGCCTCGACGAACTCCTTGTCGCTCTCCAATGCATCCAGGGCGGCCCCCAGACTGGGCGGAGCCATCATGTCGGCGTCAGCACCCGTGATGCAATCCTGCGACTCGGCCGGTGGGCACTCGAGCTCGAGGCGAACGCCGCGCAGGGCAGCCACGAGCGCGGCGGCCGCGGCCACATGGACCGAGGTCGCGCCATCGGCCAATCGATGTTCGAGCCTGGTGCCTGACCCCTCGGCAGGTGGCACCCGGACGGCAACCCCCCGATGATCGACTCCCCAGTTGGCGTAGTAGCCGTTGAGCGAGCCCGGCCTGAGACGCTTGTACGCATTGACCGTCGGTGCCACCAGAGCAGTCATCGAGGTGTGATCGTGAACCATTCCGGCGATGCAGTGCCGAGCCAAGTCGCTCAACCCGTCGGGTGCCTCTGCATCGCTGAAGGCGTTCTTCCCGTCTCTGTCCAGCAGCGAGAAATTGACGTGGATCCCGCTCCCTCCCCGCTCGGTGAGGGGTTTGCCGAGGAAGGAGAGCAGGTAGCCGCGTTTGGCAGCCACCTCGCGGGCCATCACCTTGAAGAGGAAGGCGTCGTCGGCCGCCTGCAGGGCCTTGTCGTAGCGGAGGGTGAGCTCGAACTGCCCGTCGTCGTACTCGGAGTTGACCGACTCCAGTTCCAACCCCATCTCCAGCGCGGTCTCCATGATCTCATCGATAGTGCCCGTGGGATCCATCGAGGTGCCGGTGCCGTACGCATATGAGCCTGGGGTGTGGATTGGTCGCCATCCACGATTGCCGTCGGGTTCGAAGAGGAATGCCTCCAACTCGAATCCGATCATCGGACTCAGTCCCAGCTCCTCCCATTCGCCGATCACTCTCTCCAGAATCGACCGAGGGGCAAGCTCGACCGGGGTCCCATCTTTGGTGATCGATGCCACGACCACACCGGTTCCCTTTTCCCAGCCCGGTCTCACGTCGTCGAGCGAGAATCGGGCTTCGACATCCGGATGGCTTTCGAGATGGGCACCGGGGTGGGCGACTTCCACCCGGTTCAGTTGAAGGGAGAAGAGAGCCACGCAGTGGTTGCTTCCCTCGGCCGCCCGTTGCCCGGACAGGTACTTGCCACGGGCGAGACCGAGATGGTCAGGCCAGAGGAAGCGAACCCGGTCGTAGCTGTTGTCACTCAGAAGGCTGCCTCCTGCTCGGCGCCGGACGGGCGTGTGCTCTCGCGGTCGGTGACAGTATCAACGGGTCGCATTGATAAACTCAATAGATGCGGGCTCTCGTCATCGAACACGACCCGCTCTCGACTCCCGATCGGGTGGGCGAGCATCTGGAACGGCGCGGCGCCCGACTCGAGCCTTTCGTCGTCGTCGAGGACATCAATCATCCGGAGGTGACGGCGACCTTCCCGGAAAACGGGCACGACCTGGTGGTCCTGATGGGCTCGCCTTGGTCGGTGTACGAGGACCGGCTGCAGGGCTGGGTCGGCCCCGAGCTCGAATTCATCCGGCGCCAGGCCAGTTCCGGTGTGCCCATTCTCGGCATCTGTTTCGGCGCACAAGCGATGTCCGCTGCGATGGGGGGGAAGGTCACTCGGGCGAGCCGCCCGGAATATGGCTGGGTGAGCATCGAATCTCAGGTCGACGAGATCGCCGGCGGGCCCTGGTTTCAGTATCACCATGACGAGTTCACCCTTCCTCCTGGCGCGATCGAATTGGCTCGCAACGCCTCGGGCCTGCAGGCTTTCCAATCGGGGAAGAACCTCGCCGTCCAGTTCCACCCTGAGATGACCGCCGGGCTGATCGCGTCGTGGTGTGAGGTCGATGGTGGTGAGGAGATGGTGGATGTCGGCATCGACCCTGACGAGGTGATCGAGGAGAGCCGCCTGCTGGAGAAGACCACCCAACCCTCGTTGGAGCGGATGCTGGACTGGTTTCTCGACGAGATCGCCGGAGCGGGCTGATCTAAGGCCGTGCGCCGAGGTGCCCCCCTCCTACTCTCAGTCCCGTGATCACCTATCAATTGGGCAATGACCTCGACCTCGATGCCGTCATCGACCTCTACATCGATTCCACCATCGGTGAGCGGCGCCCGGTTGGCGAGCGGGAGCGGATGAGGGCCATGTTGGAACAGGCCGATTTGGTGGTAACCGCCTGGGATGGGGATCTCATGGTGGGCATCTCCCGATCGGTCACCGATTGGGTCTATTGCACCTATCTCTCCGACCTCGCGGTGAGGCTGGACTATCAGCATCAGGGCATAGGCAAGGAACTGGTGCGCAGGACACGCCAGGAGACGCCACAAGCGACCGTCATCCTCCTTGCCGCTCCAAAGGCAGTGGACTATTACCCCAGGATCGGGATGACCCAGCACAACAGCGCCTGGATCCTTCCGCCCGGCGTCGAACCGACCTGACCGCGAGCCTCAGCGCTCCAGCCAGGTCGCGATCAGATCTCCGACAAATCGAGGCAGGTACATGTCGTTGTGCTGGGCGCCTTCGACGCCCTCGACCAAGGCCTCCGAACCGGCGCCGGTGAGGGCATCAGCGAAGTCGAACGCAAAGGACGGCTCGACGAACCCGTCCTCTTCGCCGTACATCAGGAGGCTGTCGAGGTCGGGGTTCTGGTCGACGAGATTGAGCGGGTTGCCCTCGCGCCAGGCCTCCGGGTCGTCGGCTGGCCCGGCCCCGAAGAACGGGTACATCAGGAGCCCCAGCCGGGCGACGTCATAGGGCCCCGCCAGCCCGACCAGTCGATCGGGGATGCCGGATCCGGCGATCGGGCACGAACCGGTGTAGTCGTCTCCGTTGAGGGCGACCACCGCTCCCAAATGGGCGCCGGCCGAGTGGCCGAGGACGACGACAGTTCCGTCCGAGTCGGGATGCGCCGCCGCATAGCGAACTGCGCACGCCACATCGTCGACGGCGGCTGGGAAACCGGGCTCTTCCCCTGAGAGCATGTAGTTGGTGTTCACGGTCAGGAAGCCCTCATCGGTCAGGTACTCGGCCAGCGGCCGCATGATCGAGGAATCCCCGGCGACCCATCCGCCACCGTGCACCAGGACCACGGCCGGGAACGGCCCGGCACCCTCAGGGACCAGGACCTGGGCATCGATCTCGGGCAGGGGCGGCGGGACCGTCGTCGTGGTGGTCGGCACCGTTGTTGTGGTCGTCGTCGTCGTGGAGGTGGTCGTCGTGGATGCGGAGGTCGAAGTCGCGGTCGGCCCCACCGTCGTCACGAGTGGCTCGGTGGTTGCGGATTCAACCTCGCCGGCGGTGTCACACGCTGCCAAGGCGACGACCAGCAAAGACGCAGTCAGGAGAGGAGAGAAGCGGCGTCTCGATCCACGTACCACTCGACATCCCCATTGGCTTCCCTCAGGCGCCCCGCAGGCGTGCCATTCTCGAAGCTCTCCTTGAGCGCCGCCGCCTTTTCGATTCCGAGCGTCACCACCATCACCAGGTCCGCCTGCCCCAGCAGCGGATACGTTGCAGAGATGCGGTCCTCGTCGCCGGGCCCACGGGTCGCGACATACCACCGGCTGGCTTCGGCCAGGGCGGGCGCTCCCGGAAACAGTGATGCGACATGGGCATCGGCGCCCATCCCGAGCATGATCAGGTCCGGGGATCTGTCGAGATGCAGAGAGCGAAGCCGCGCCTCATAGTGGGCTGCCCCATCCCTTGGCTCCATGTACTCGCTCCACCTTGGCCTGATGAAGTTGGCGGAGACATGATCGAGGAGCGTCGTCGCGATCATCCTCCCATTGGAGCGCTCGTTGTCCGGGGCTACCCATCGCTCGTCCGACAGCCAGACGTCGACCTTGTCCCAACCGCTCGCCCTTCCCCGAAGCATTCGATAGGTGGCTTCGGCCGCCGAACCTCCGGCCAGGCCGAAGGACAAGCGTTCCCCTGCGTTCGATACGAGGGCGGCGATGCGTTTCGAGGCGGCGTCGGTTGCCGCCTCGGCGGTGTCATGGACGAGAAGCTCCACACGGCAACGGTACCGAACGCTTTACATTGAGCACGTGGTCGTCAACGTCGGCATTCCATGGTCAGGCGGCGAGGTGAGTGGGCGCCTCGCAGGGGATGGGCCCACCGGGTTGCTCCTGGCCCACGGGGCGGGCACCAACCAGGATCATCGGGTGATCGTCGGGCTCCGCGATCGTCTGGCGGCGGCCGGGCTTCTGGTGCTGACCTTCAACTACCCGTACACCGAACGAGGCTCGAAGAGCCCTGATCGAGCGGAGCGCTTGGTCGAGTGTCACCGGTCGGCGGCCGATGCGTTGCGGGCACGGGTCGACTCGTTGTTCCTGGCCGGGAGGTCGATGGGGGGGCGAATGGCCACCTATCTCGTCGCCGAGGGGTATCCGGCGGCGGGCGTGATCCTGTACGCCTACCCGCTGCACCCGCCGGGGAAGCCCGAATCGTTACGGGTGTCCCACTTCCCGCAGGTTGCGGTCCCACTCCTCTTCTTCCAGGGGACGAGAGACTCGCTGAGCCGGATGGATCTCTTCGAAACGCACATTGCCTCCCTCCCCAATGCGACCATCGACATCATGGACGGAGCCACTCACTCGCTGACCGGTGGCGGCTGGTCCGAAGCCTCGATGTTCGAGCATCTCACCTCCCGATCCGTGGCCTGGATCGGCGAGGTCTCGTCTGGCACAAGAGACGGCATCACGCCATAATTGGCACCCACCTCTTCCTCCAAGGAGTCTTTCGATGCCCGAAGTCAGTCTGCGCGCCCAAACCGGGCGGAGCACCGGATCGCGCGACTCGCGTCGCGTCCGCAAGACGGGCGACGTGCCTGCCATCGTCTACGGCAAGGGCACCGACCCGGTCTCGATCGCAGTCAACGCCCACGATCTGCATGTCGTGCTTCACACCGAGGCCGGGGCCAACGCCCTGATCAACCTCGAGATCGAAGGAGGCGCCACCCTCCTCACTATGGCCCGGGTGATCGAGCGCCACCCCTTCCGCAACGAGTACCGACACATCGACTTCGTCACGGTTTCTCTCGACGAGATCGTCACCGCCGAAGTGGCGATCCACTTCGAAGGCTCGCCAATTGGAGTCACCAACGGTGGCGTGTTCTCGCCGCAACGCACCCATGTCGTCATCGAGGCACTGCCGAATGCCATCCCCTCGGCGATCATGCTCGACGTCTCGGAGGTTGAGATCGGCGAGTCGCTCCGAATCGCCGACCTGCCGGTGATCGAGGGCGTCACCTACACCGAGGATCCCGATGCCGTCGTGATGAGCGTCACGACAATGGCCGCGGAAGTGGTCGAGGAAGCCGAGGCTGAGCTCGAGGGTGAGGGAGAGGAGCCAGCGGAGGGTGAGCAGGCTGCTGAGGACGCGCAAGAAGGCGAAAGCGGCGAATAGCCAGGTTCACATGGTGATCGGTCTCCGTAACCCGGGGACCGATTACGAGGGAACCAGGCACAACGCCGGATACGAGGCGGTGGCCAGGTTGGCCGGCCGCCATGACGCCAAATTCTCCAGGGCCCCATCCCGGCTCCGTTGCGAGGTTGCCCAGATCGGTGTCGGCGAGAGTCGGTTTCTGGCGGTGGTGCCGTCGACTTTCATGAATGACTCTGGCTCGGCGGTGAGGGCCGCGGTGGACTACTACGGAGTCGACCTCTCCCGGGCGCTGGTGCTCCATGACGACATCGACCTCGCCTTCGGCCGTCTTCGACTCCAGGTGAACGGGGGAAGTGGCGGCCACAACGGGATCCGCTCTCTGGAGAAGGCGTTGGGAACGACTGAGTTCAGCCGGCTCAAGATCGGGGTCGGTCGGCCGCCGGGGTCGATGGATCCGGCCGACTTCGTGCTTCGCCCCTTTGCCAAGGCAGAGCGGGCCGAAGTCGAGGTCATCCTCGAGGAGGCGGCTGATGTTGCTCAGCTCTGGCTCAGCGACCCGGCCCGGGCCCAGGAGATGGCCGCCCTCCGCGGTCGCGACCCGCTTTCCTATGCATGAGGCGTCGCATACGACGCTTGCTGCATTGGGAAAGGCTTGGGGAGATTCCCTATAACGTCGCACCATGCCTGAATTCGTCGGCGCCCTGGATCAGGGCACAACCTCGACCCGATTCATGGTCTTCGACGGGTCGGGAGCCGTGGTCGCCGTCGATCAACAGGAGCATTCCCAGATCTTCCCCCGGCCCGGCTGGGTGGAGCACGACCCGCTGGAGATCTGGTCGAAGGCAGTGTCGGTCATCGAAGGCGCCCTCTCCAAGGCCGGCCTGAGGGCTGCCGACCTGGCAGCGGTGGGTCTCACCAATCAGCGCGAGACCACAGTGGTGTGGGACCGGGCCACCGGCACCCCGGTTGCCAATGCCATCGTCTGGCAAGACACCAGGACTGCGGACATCTGCTCCCGCCTCGCCGAAGGCGGGGGAGCCGATCGCTTCCGCCCGGTCACCGGTTTGCCTCTGGCGACCTACTTCTCAGGGCCCAAGATCCGTTGGCTCCTCGACCAGCTCGACCTTCACGACGCGGCTGCCCGCGGCGAGCTGGCCTTCGGCACCATCGACTCCTGGCTCGCGTGGAACCTGACCGGCGGGCCGGGTCGGGGCGCCCACATCACCGATGTCACCAACGCCTCTCGAACCTTGCTCATGGATCTCGCCACCACCACCTGGGATGCGGACATCGCAGTGGCGATGGAGGTCCCGACGGCGATGCTTCCCGAGATCATGCCCTCGATCGGGGTGCTCGGCACCTGTGTCGGGCCATTGGAGGGGGTGCCTCTGGCCGCCATTCTCGGCGACCAGCACGCCGCACTTTTCGGACAGGTCTGCTTCCGGCCAGGAGAGGCGAAAAACACATACGGAACCGGCAATTTCATGCTGCTCAACACCGGCCCGGCCCCGGTGGTCTCCGAGGCGGGCCTGCTGACGACCTTGGCCTATCAACGCTCTGGTGAGAAGCCGGTGTACGCCCTGGAGGGCTCGGTGGCGGTGACCGGGTCGCTGGTTCAATGGCTCCGTGACAACCTCGGCCTGGTCGAGGACGCCTCCGAGATCGAGGGGCTGGCTTCCACCGTCGAGGACAACGGCGATGTCTATTTCGTCCCCGCCTTCTCGGGGTTGTTTGCCCCGTACTGGCGTCCCGACGCCCGAGGTGTCATCACCGGCCTCACCCGATACGCCACTCGCGGCCATATCGCCCGCGCCGCCCTCGAGTCGACCGCCTACCAGACACGCGACATTCTGGACGCGATGACCTCCGACTCGGGGGTCCGCTTGACCGAGCTGAGAGTGGATGGCGGGATGACTTCCAACTCGCTCCTCATGCAATTCCAGGCCGACATCCTGGGAGTTGACGTCATCAAGCCCCGCGTCGCCGAGACCACCGCACTCGGCGCCGCTTTCGCCGCCGGTCTGGCCGTAGGGCTCTGGGCGAATCTCGACGAGCTCTCCCGACTCTGGGAAGAGGGCTCGAGGTGGCAGCCGCAAATGGCGGAGAGTGACCGGGAGCAGCTCTACGCCCGATGGCAGCAAGCGGTGGAACGGTCATTCGGATGGGTTTGACACGGGGTTTGGCCGGCGCCTACCGATAAGATCGCAGCGAGTCGAGGAGGTCTCATCTCTCTGCCTGACATGCTCGCGCTGTCCAGGATCCTTCTGGTGCCTGTGATCATGGCGTTCACGAGGGCTGAGCAGATTCCTCACTCCCTCGCCATCGCCGCCTGGCTTTTCGCGCTGGCCGCATTCACCGACTATCTCGACGGCTATTTCGCCCGGAAGATCAGTGGGGGCACGGTCCTTGGCGCCTTCCTCGACACCACCGCAGACAAGATCCTGGTCACCGGGACTCTGCTCGCTCTGGTGTCGATCGACCGGGTGTCGGTGTGGCCGGCTGCACTGATCATCTTCCGTGAGTTCGGGGTGATGGCCCTGCGCGGGGTGGTTGCGGCACAGGGCGGCCTGATCCGCCCCTCGACCTGGGGCAAGATCAAGACGGCGACCCAATTCGTGGCCTTGTTCCTGGCTTACTTCAGGTTGGCCGAGCCCTGGGGCCCCTGGTATCTCGACCAGTGGGCGATGTTGATTGCCGTCATCGCCACTGTCGGCTCGGCATGGGGCTACACGACGGCCTTCTGGCACACAGTGCGGGCTGAGCCTGCCGGCACCAGGCGTTGAAGGTCGCGGTCACCGGCGGTTCCGGCGTCGTGGGAACGGCCGTGATCAGGCATCTCGTCGAAGCCGGCCATCAGGTGCGGGCCCTGGCCCGAACCGGTGCGGCCTCCGAAAAGGTCAGCGCGATCGGGGCCGAGGCAGTCCCAGGTGATGTCCTCGACCCGCAAAGCCTGATCACATTGGTCTCCGGCACGGAACGCGTCTTCCACGTGGCCGGGGTCAACGAGATGTGCTCGATCGACCCGGGGCACATGGATCGGGTCAACATCGTCGGCACCTCCAACGTTCGTGCTGCCTGCCTGGCCGAAGGTGTTCCACGCCTGGTGCACACCTCGTCTGCTGTGGCGATCGGGGAGAAGCACGGCACAGTCGGCTCCGAAACGAGCCCGCACCGTGGCAGCTACCTGTCCCGATACGAGCGCTCCAAGCACATCTCCGAACGGCTGATCCTCGAAGGCAGTGCCGGGCTGGAAGTCGTCTCGGTGAACCCCAGCTCCGTCCAGGGCCCGGGGCGAGCGACCGGCACCGCCAAGCTGATACTCGATGTGATTCGCGGGAAGCTCCCCTTCCTCCTCGACACGACGGTCTCGATCGTGGACATCGACGACTGCGCCCGGGGCCATCTCCTGGCAGCGGATCAAGGTCGAGTCGGTGATCGTTACCTTCTGAGCGGTGCATCCCTCACCATCGGCGACGCCCTGTCGGTAGCGACCCGGGTCAGCGGGATCTCGCTGAATCCTCGATTCCTTCCCGGTCCGGTCGCTTCGATCCTCGGCGGCGGGGTCGAGCTGGGGGCCAGGATTGCCGGGCGCCGGCCGCCGGTGTGCCGGGAGATGGTGAGGGTGGTGCGTCACGGGCATCGATATGACGGGTCCAAGGCGACCAGGGATCTGGGGCTCGGCTACACACCCTTCGAAGAGACCATCGCTCGCACCATCGACTGGTTCCGGGCCCAGGGCCTACTCGCCGCCCAGAGGTAGCATCGACCGGCTCGATGCCAGCCCCGCTCGCACCACTTCTCTCCGCCTGGCGGTCCGCGTCCCTTCCCGACCTCTCGGGCTCCTGGGCGGTGTCCGCCGGAGGGCGGGCCTTCGCCATCGCCGGTTTGGCCGAGCAACTTGGAGACATGTTGTTGGTCGTGGTGCCCGGTGAGCGCGATGCCGAAGAGCTGGCCGACGATCTGGCACTGTTTCTCGACGATGTGACTCTCGCTCCGGCTTGGGAGACCCTCCCCTTCGAGCATGTCTCTCCCAATATCGCCACCATGGCCCGTCGAGCCCTGGCCCGGCATCGCCTCGGTCGTGGCGGCGGCCCGGCCGTGGTGGTGGCCAGCGTCCGCAGTGTCATTCAACGACTCAGCCCGTCCAGCCCTGAGCCCCTGGCCCTGTCCCGCGGCGACGAGATGGCACTCGAGGACCTGGTCCATGGGCTCGCCGATCTCGGGTACTCCCGAACCGATCGGGTCGAGGCACGCGGCGAGTTTGCGGTTCGGGGCGGGATTGTCGACGTATTCCCCGCCCAGAGCGAAGAGCCGGTGCGGCTCGACTTCTACGGCGACACTGTCGAGGACATCCGGGCCATCTCGGTCGCCACCCAGCGCTCGGAGCACGTCGTCGATCAGCTCGTCGCTTTTCCCGCCCGGGAGGTTCGGCCCGGGCCACAGGTGCTTGACCGGGCTGCCGCGTTGGTGGGGACCGAGCCGTGGGCCGCGTCCACCTGGGATCGAATCGCCCAGGAGCAACTGTTCCCGGGGATCGAGTCTTGGCTGCCCTGGCTGGCCGACCCTGTCTCGCTCATCGAGGCCGCCCCACCCGAGGTCCGGCTTGTCGTCGTCGAGCCTGCTCGGGCGCTGGACAGGGCGCGGGAGCTGATCAAAGAGGAGTCAGAGATGGCAGCGGCCCTCGCTCCGACCTGGGGCGAGCAGGCGCCACCGGCTGGCGCCCATCCTGAATTGTTTCTCGATCTCGAACCGCGACTCGCGGCCCGCACCCATCTCAGCGTCCCGTCGGCGCCGACCGGCCCTGCTGACCCGGTGGTGGAGATCCGGGGCCTCGACGCAACTCCCGGTGACCCGGAGGCGGTGAGCAGGGGATTGGCGCGACTCCTCGAGCGCGGGATGACGACCGTGGTGGCGATGGACGGGGCAGCGGCCGCTGACCGGGTGGCAAGGGCCCTCGCCGAGAACGGGTTGGCCATCGACCGGCTCGACACCCTGGTGAATCCGAGGCCCGCCATCGTCCCGGTGGGGATTCATCGCGGATTCGTGGCTCCGGGCCTCGGGGTGGCGGTGCTGGGGGAACAAGAGATCGCCGGGCGCCGGAGGGCCCATCGGCGGACCAGCCGCAGCCGGGCCTCTCTCGCCCATCAGTACCGCGACCTGGCCGAGGGTGACTACGTGGTCCACCATCAGCACGGGATCGGGAGATTTGAGGGCCTCGTCTCGCGGACGATGGTGGGTGTGGAGCGGGACTACCTGATCATCGCCTACGCCGGAGCCGACCGCCTCTATGTGCCGGTGGACCAACTGGCCGCCGTGACCCGATACACCGGCGGGGAGGCTCCCCGGGTGTCGCGAATGGGTGGCAAGGACTGGTCGGAGCAGAAGGCGAGGGTTCGCAAGGCCGTCGCCGCGGTTGCGCAGCGAGTAGTAGAGCTGCATCGGCTGCGCGCCGCGGCAGTTGGCCATGCCTACGAGCCGGATTCGCCATGGCAGAGGGAGATGGAGGGCGCCTTCCCCTTCGAAGAGACCCCGGATCAGCTCCGTGCCATCGTCGAGGTGAAGTCCGACATGCAGAGCGAACGGCCGATGGACCGCCTGGTCTTTGGCGATGTCGGGTTCGGGAAGACCGAGGTCGCGATCCGGGCCGCCTTCAAGGCAGTGCAGTCCGGGAAGCAGGTCGCGGTCCTCTGTCCGACCACGCTTCTGGTGCAACAGCATCACCAGACCTTCTCCGATCGGTTCGCCCCCTACCCGGTGCGGGTCGAGGCGCTTTCCCGATTCCTGACACCCAAGCAGCAGGACCGTGTGGTTGCTGCGCTGGCCACGGGGGAGGTCGACGTGGTGATCGGCACCCACCGCCTGCTCTCCGAGGACATCAAGTTCAAGGAGCTCGGCCTTCTGGTCATCGACGAGGAGCAGCGCTTCGGGGTCACCGCCAAGGACTCCTTGAAGGAGCTGAAGCTCGGTGTGGATGTGCTCACTCTCACCGCGACTCCGATCCCGCGCACGCTGGAGATGGCGCTCACCGGGATCAGGGACGTTTCCCACATCCGGACCGCTCCCGAAGACCGTCATCCGATTCTGACCTACGTCGGGCCCTCGGACGATCAGGCGGTGTCGGCGGCGATTCGCCGCGAGCTGCTCCGGGAGGGGCAAGTGTTCTACGTCCACAACCGGGTGCAGTCGATCGACAGGGCCGTTGCCCAGCTCAAGGGCTTGGTTCCCGACGCCCGCTACGTGGTGGCCCACGGCCAGATGTCGGAAGGGCAACTCGAGCAGGTGATGATCGACTTCTGGAATCGGGAGTACGACGTGATGGTGGCGACCACCATCATCGAGTCGGGCCTCGACCTGCCCCAGGTGAACACCCTGATCGTGGAGCGGGCCGACCTGCTGGGCCTTGCCCAGCTCTACCAGCTTCGGGGCCGGGTCGGCCGCTCCAGCCAACGGGCCTATGCCTATCTGCTCCACCCCCGGGACCGCAGCCTCACCGAGGAGGCACACCGCCGCCTGGAGGCGATCGGCGAGGCCACCGACCTCGGCTCAGGATTCCAGCTCGCCTTGCGGGACCTCGAGATCAGGGGAGCCGGGTCGATCCTCGGCGAAGTCCAGAGCGGGCACATCGCAGCCGTCGGTTTCGAGCTGTACGCCGAATTGGTGGCCGACGCGGTCTCCGAGTTGGAGGGCCGGGCCATCGTCGAGGAGCCCCCGTCCGAGATCCGGATCGATCTCCCCGTCGATGCCCATCTTCCCGAGACCTACATCCCCGAACAGGAGTTGCGCCTCGAGGCCTACAGGCGGCTTGCCGGCACTTCGAGCCATGCCGAGGTCGATGACGTCGCGGCGGAGTGGGAGGACCGCTTCGGCCCGCTCCCGACCGCCGCGTTGGCGCTGGTTGATCTGGCCCGGCTGCGTGTCGACGCATTGAGGGTCGGGCTCGAGGAGATGGTCAAGCTTCGCCACGAGATCAGGATGGGACCAGTGGATCTGAAGCCCTCCCAGGAGGTTCGCCTCAAGCGCCTCCAGCCCCGCGCCGTCCTCCGAGCCACCGAGGGCCTGGTCTTCATCCCGGCGCCCGGCTCCCCTCGTGCCCGGCCTGTCTCGATTCATTGCCGAGATGTGGCCGGAGGAAGGCTGAGCGCCGGATCGCCGGATGTCTCTAGGGGTGTGAAACCTCTACCATTCCCCGAACTCTTTCCCATCTCTCCTCAAAGGACCCTCTCTTGAAGAAACTCTCATCCCTGCTGGTCTTGTGCGCCCTCGTCTTGGGTGCTTGCGGCGCCGGCAGCAACGAAGTCGCAGCAACGGTCGATGGCAGCGACATCACCGTCGGTGACGTCGAGGCATTGGTCGACAAACCCAAGGACGAAGAGATGGCCAAGGACGAATTTGCCAACTTCCTCTCCTTCAACATCGTCCTCGACATCTTCACTCGTGGCGCCGAGGCCGATTTCGACATCACATTCACCGAAGACGAGATCGCGGCCGAAGCCGACGACATCGTCACCGCCGAATTGCAGCAGGGTCAGACCAGGGAAGAGTTTCTCGCTGTAAACGAGGTGACCGAGCAGCTTCTCCTCCAGGTTGCCCATCAGTCTCTGATCGAGAGAGCCATCCTCGAACAGATGCAAGGCGAGGTCACCGAGCCGACCCAAGAGGAGATCGATGCCTTCTTCGAGGAGGCCTCGTTGATGGTCTGCGGCTCGCACATCCTGGTGGCAACCGAAGCCGAGGCCCAGGACGTGGAGGACAGGCTCGCCGCCGGCGAGGACTTCGCCACAGTGGCGCAAGAGGTCTCGACCGACGGGAGTGCGGATTCCGGCGGAGACCTCGGCTGCGCCGACCCGGCCCAATACGTCCCCGAGTTTGCCGAGGCCATGCAGTCCGCCGAGGTTGGGGTTCCGACCGAGCCGGTCGAAACTGAATTCGGGTTCCATGTGATCCTGCTTCGTGAGGACGAGCTCCCCACCGAGGAGCAGGCGATCGCGAGCCTCAAGGATCAGGCAGCCCAGCTGGCTTCTCAGACCTGGTTTCTCGACACGGCCGGTGCAGCCGAGGTCGAGGTGAATGAGAAGTTCGGGACCTGGCAGTCCGAGCCGACGCCTGAGGTCATCCCGCCCGCCGACGCCACCACATCGACCACGACGAACTGAGTGCCCGGCTCGTGATCGTCGTCACCGGTCTTGGACCCGGCGATCTCGACCGGATCCCAGGACCGGTTCGCGACATCCTCCTCGACCCCGAGCGGACGCTCATCGTCCGCACCCGGCATCACCCCGCCGCGGAGCAGCTGGCCGGAGCCCGGGAGGTGATCTTCTGCGACGACCTGTACGAATCGGCCGATGCCTTTGCTGACGTCTACGCCGCGATCGCCGACCGGGTGCTCGGGGCTGCCAGCTCAGGGCCGGTTGTCTACGCAGTTCCCGGAAGCCCGATGGTGGGTGAGTTCGCAGTGCGCAAGCTGCTCGCCTCCGGCGCCGAGATCGAGCTGATCCCGGCCGAGTCCTTTGTCGACGCGGTCCTGGCCGAGGTCGGCTACGACCCACTCGACAGGGGACTGCAGATCCTCAACGGGCACCAGCTCCCCGAGCCGCTGGTCCTGGACAAGCCGACGATCATCGCCCACCTGGATCGTCCCGAGATCCTCGCCGATGTTGCGGCTCAGGTCGATCGGGTCCTTCCCGAGGGGAGCACGGTGAGGGTGTTGGCCGGGCTCGGTGCGGCCGACGCGATCAGGGCCGAGACCATCCCTTCCGAGGTCAACCCCTCCCTGGCCGGGTTCCGCACCTCGTTGTTCATCGACGCCGAGCCCGGCGGGCTGATCGGTGCGGTGCACACGATGATCCGGCTCCGCGAGGAGTGCCCCTGGGATCGGGAACAGACCCATCAGACCCTGATGAAGAACCTGGTCGAGGAGTCCTACGAATTGATCGAGGCGGTGGGTCGCCTCCCTGAGGGCGAGCCGGATTGGGTGGCCTATGCCGCCGTCGAGGACGAGTTGGGCGATGTCCTGCTCCAGGTGCTGTTCCACGCCGTGATCGCCCGTCAAGCGGGCGCCTTCGACATCGACGACGTGGCTGAGGTGATGCGCCAGAAGCTGGTCCGTCGCCACCCCCATGTCTTCGGCGACGTCGAGGTCGGCTCCGCCGCGGAGGTGAAGTCCAATTGGGATCGGATCAAGGAGGAGGAGCGCGGCGTCGGCAGCCGAGTCGGCACTGGACGGGGTCCCTTCCGGGGTGCCCGCCCTGCAACGGGCCTCCAAGATCCAGAACCGGGCGGCCAAGGTCGGCTTCGATTGGGACGAGGCAGCCCAGGTGCTGCCCAAGGTCCGCGAGGAGTTGGGGGAGTTGGAGGAGGTCCTGGGTGATCCGGGTCGCTCCAGAGATGAGTTGGGTGACGTGCTGTTTTCGGTGGTCAACCTGGCCCGCCACCTCGGGCTCGACCCGGAGATAGCCCTCGGTCAAGCCACCGACCGCTTCGAAGCCCGGTTCCGTCGGATGGAGGCCGAAGGCCCCCTCGACGGTCTCGACCTGGACGGGCTCAACGAGCGTTGGGACCGAGCCAAGGATCAGCGCTAGGTCCGGTTCACCAGAACAAATACCGGCTGCTGGTAGCTTGGCCCTCCAGCAGACCGGGGATCTCTTCTTCCATGACCCACACCACCATCGAGCGGATACATGCACGTCAGGTCCTCGACTCCCGGGGCAATCCGACGGTGGAAGCCGAAGTCCACACTGCTGGTGGCGGTTTCGGTAGGGCAATCGTCCCCTCCGGCGCCTCCACAGGGGCGATGGAGGCGGTCGAGTTGCGTGACGGTGGCGACCGTTGGGGAGGCAAAGGAGTCACCAGAGCGGTGGCCAACATCAGGGATGTGCTCGCCCCGGCACTGATCGGCGCCGACGCCACCAGCCAGGAGCACATCGATCAGGTGATGCTCGACCTCGATGCCACCACCAACAAGTCCAACCTGGGCGCCAACTCCATCCTTGCCGTTTCGATGGCCGTGTCCCGGGCGGCCGCAGCCAGCCTCGACCAGCCCCTGTACCGCTATCTGGGCGGACCGGCTGCCAGGACCCTCCCCGTCCCCTGTCTCAACGTCGTCAACGGTGGGGCCCACGCCGCAAACTCGGTCGACATCCAGGAGTTCATGATCGTTCCTGGAGGTCTCCCCTCCTTCTCCGAGGCACTGCGGGCCGGGACCGAGGTCTACCAGTCGTTGAAGAAGGTGATCGGGGGCCGGGGCCTCGGCACCAACGTCGGTGATGAAGGCGGCTTCGCTCCCGACCTGCCTACCAACGAGTCGGCCCTCGAGTTGCTGGTGGAGGCGATCGATGTCGCCGGTTACAAGCTGGGCGACGAGATCGCACTCGCCATGGACGTTGCCGCCACCGAGATTCACCGATCCGGCTTCTACGAGTTGGACGGACGCAACCTGTCCTCCGAGGACATGGTGGCCTATCTGGTCGATCTCGTTGACCGCTACCCGCTGGTGTCCGTCGAGGACGGGATGGCCGAGGACGACTGGGACGGTTGGAAGGAGCTGACCAGGCAGATCGGCCGTCGGGTGCAGCTGGTGGGTGACGACCTGTTCGTGACCAATGAGGACTTCCTGCGCAGAGGCATCAGCGAAGGTGCGGCGAACGCCATCCTGATCAAGGTGAATCAGATCGGCTCGGTCTCCGAGACACTGCACACCATGGCAACCGCGAGGAGCGCCTCCTACGGGATGATGGTCAGCCATCGCTCCGGCGAGACCGAGGACAGCTACATCTCGCATCTCGCGGTGGCGACCAACGCCGGCCAGATCAAGTCCGGAGCCCCGGCCCGGGGTGAGCGCACCGCCAAGTACAACCAGTTGCTGCGCATCGAGGAAGGTCTCGGGTCGGAGGCCAGGTATGCGGGCTGGTCGACCTTCCGACGGCCCCGATGAAGATGCGCAGCCGCTCCGGGGTGGCGCTGGTGACGCTTCTGTTCATTCTGATGGGCGCCGCCTTTCTCACCCAGGTGGTCCCTTACCGCCAGATACTCGATTCACGACGCCAGGTGCAAGCCGCCCATGAGCAACTGGCTTCGCTCGAGGCCCAGAACGAGGTGCTGTCAGCCGATGTCGAGGCACTGAACACACCAGAGGAGATCGAGCGGCTGGCCCGGGACAAGCTGGGCTACGTTCGCGAGGGCGAAACCGCCTACGTGGTGCTCGATCCGCCAGGTGCCGACGCTGAGAAGACCACTGTTTCCGATCTTCCACCGCCACCGGACAAGACCTGGGTCGACCGGGTCTGGGACTTCATCACCGGCGAAGATCTACATTCATCGGGATGAACCGTTTGGATGACCGCAAGGTCATCGAGGCCCAGATCGGACGGCCGTTGCGCGCCGACTCCAAGGCCGTATCCCGATGTCATCTCGACCTCCCCGTGGTGGTCGAAGTGCCCCCGATCCTCGACGACGGAACACCCTTTCCCACGCTTTATTGGCTGACCTGCCCGCTGGCGACCACCCGGATCGGTCGTCTCGAGGGCTCGGGCGGTGTGAAGCGGATGGAGCAGAAGGCCGTGACTGACCCCGAATTTGGCCGCCGTCTCGAGGAGGCGCACGCCTCCTACGCCGCCAAGCGGGATGGCATGGTCCCGGAAGGGGCGTCCCCGGTTCCGAGTGGCGGGGTGGGAGGCAGCTCAGTCGGGGTGAAATGCCTGCATGCGCACTATGCCCACACCCGATCGGGCGGATCCAACCCTGTCGGCGAGTTGGTCGCCTCCTGGGTCGAGCCCCTCGATTGCCAGGTCCCGTGCGTGGTCGACGGTGCGATGAATCCAGAGTGGGCTGCCCTGCCATGAACGTTGGTGTGGTCGACATCGGAACCAACTCGATTCGACTGTTGATCACCGGTGGTGTGCGTGAAGTGCGCCTCGAGGCGGTCACCGGCCTGGGCACCGGGGTGGACAGCACTGGAGTCCTCTCCGAGTCGCGGATTGTCGAGACCTTGGTTGTGATGAATCGATATGGGCGTCTCATGGACGAGGCCGAGGTGTCGGTCCGCAAAGCGATCGCCACCTCGGCATCCAGGGATGCCGCCAACCGTGAGTCGTTCTTCGATCGTGTCCAGGAGATGATCGACGTCCGCCCGACACTGATCTCGGGTGAGGAGGAGGCCCGCTACGCATATCAGGGCGCGGTCCAAGACTTCGACGGTCCAGGCCCGGTGGTGGTGTCGGACATCGGGGGCGGGAGCACCGAGTTCGTGACCGAGACCAGTGGGGTTTCCATCGACATCGGCTCGGTTCGGATCACCGAGCGGGCGGTCCCTTATCGCCCGGCCTCCCGCGAGGAGATCGTCGAAGCCCGTGCCCTGATCAAGGAGTTGTTCTCGCAGGTGCCTCCGATCGAGTTCGGGACCTTGATCGGAGTCGCCGGGAGCTGGACCAGCCTGGCCTCGGTGGCCCGGGCCCTGCCCGCGCGGGACGTCGGTTCACCATCGCGAGGTGAGCAGGGTCGAGGTGAGTCGAATCATCGACATCATGGGTCTGCTCACCGTCGAGGAGACCGCCGACCTTCCCGGTCTCGACCCGAAGCGGGCCCCTGTGATCCTGGGAGGGATTCTGGTGGCGGAAGGGGTCATGGATGCCCTCGGCGCCGACCACGCCCTGGTCTCTGAGCGTGACACCCTCGATGGTGTCGCCATGGCCCTGTTGGCTTTACCCTGAACCATTGCCCGAGCCCGGGTGGCGGAATGCAGACGCGAGGGGCTTAAACCCCCTTGAGCCGAATCGGCTCGTGTGGGTTCAAATCCCACCCCGGGCACCGGTCAGTCGGAGTCGTCAGTCGACGAGGTCGTTCTCGACGTCCGAAATATCGATCACGTACCTCATGGCGTCCTGGTGGCGCTCCTCGATCACCCGATGCTCCGAAGCCGGGTTGAGCACCGCGTCGAATTCGGCCATGGCGTTGGAAACTGCGACCCCGTAACTGCGGCGACCGGTTTTTCGGTAATAGATCCAGCCTCTTCGCTCCATCCACACCGCGATCAGATGGATGATGAGCAGGACTGCGAGCACAGTCGCAATCCAGCGAATCGAGAGAAGGACATTGAGGCGGTCCATGTCGGATCGCGGCCAATTCTACTTTCGGTCGGTCAGAAAGGTCGTGGGACCCGGGCCGGTGGGTGGGGGAGGGGAGAGGAACCGGGCCCGGGCCCCACGATGAACGAGGCCGGATCTTTCTCCAAGATGCACCACCTTCCCACACACAGATTCAACCCCGTGACCAAAGTGTAATCCGACGGGGTGTCGAGAAGCGGGACGTGAATCGGCCCTGGCGACTCGGTTAGCGTCATGTCGAGGACCTTGCAGATGGCCGAATACCCATCCGAATACGAGCTGGACATCGTGCTGCGCGACGGCGGCGGGGCGCGGGTGCGCCCGATCAAGCCCGAAGACGCCGGGTTGATCCGTGACTTCTTCGAGACTCTCGGCCCCGAATCCCGGTACTTCAGGTTCTTCCGGATCAAGGAGACTCTGGAGCCGAAGGAAGTCGAGTTCTTCACCCAGGTGGACTACTCAGACCGGATGGCCCTGATCGCCCTCTTTGAAGGGCGAATGATCGCGGTCGCCCGCTACGACCGGGAGGACCATGGCGCCGACTCGGCAGAAGTCGCCTTCGCAGTCGCCGACAAGCATCAGGACCGGGGCATCGGCACCCAGCTCCTCCAGCTGCTGACCACCCATGCCCGGTCCCATGGCATCGAGAGGTTTCACGCCTACGTCCTTCCCGAGAATCGGCAGATGATGCGCCTGTTTCGCAACTCCGGGTATGAGATGAACCGAACCATCGACGACGGGGTGTTCACAGTGGACTTCCCGGTCGCAGAGAGCGAGGGCCTCCTCGAGGCCGAGGCGGAACGCGAGAAGCGTGCCGTGGCCGCCTCGTTGTTGCCCCTCTTCGTCCCGAGGTCGGTCGCCGTGATCGGCGCCTCGAGTGACCCATCCTCGATCGGGGGCAAGTTGTTCCACAACATCCTGTCCACCGGGTTCACCGGCCCGCTCTATCCGGTCAACCCCAAGGCCAAGGTCATCAACTCGGTTCACGCCTACCCCACGATCCTGGACGTTCCCGACGAAGTCGATCTCGCCTTCATCGTGGTCCCGCAGCGATTCGTGATCGATGTTGCCCGTCAGTGCGCCGAGGCCGGGGTGAGGGGGATCGTCGTCATCTCCGCAGGTTTCTCCGAGGTAGGCCCCGAAGGCGCCATCCTCGAGCATGAGCTGCTCGAAATCGTTCGCAACTCAGGAATGCGGATGGTGGGGCCGAACTGCATGGGCCTGCTCAACACTGCGTCATCTGTGCAGCTCAACGGCACCTTCGCCCCGGTATACCCGCCGGCCGGCAACGTGGCCATGTCCAGCCAGTCGGGTGCGTTGGGGATCGCCATCCTCGACTACGCCACGAAGAGCAACATCGGCATCTCCCACTTCGTCTCGGTGGGCAACAAGGCCGATGTCAGCGGCAACGACCTGATCCTGGCCTGGGAGGACGACCCCCAGACCGACGTCATCACCCTGTATCTGGAGTCGTTCGGCAACCCCAAGCGGTTTTCCCGGATCGCCCGCCGCATCGGCCGTCGCAAGCCGATCATCGCCGTCAAGTCGGGGAGGAGCTCGGCCGGGAGCCGGGCCGCCTCGTCGCACACCGGGGCGCTGGCATCGTCCGATGTGGCGGTGCAGGCGCTGTTCCGCCAGGCCGGGGTGATCCGGGTCGACACCATCGAGGAGTTGTTCTCCGCCGCCAATCTCCTCGCCAATCAGCCGATCCCCAAGGGAAACCGGGTCGGGATCGTTACCAATGCTGGGGGCCCCGGGATCTTGGCCGCCGACGCCCTCGAGGCGAACGGGCTGATCCTTCCCGAGCTCTCCCCCGAGCTGCGCGCCGAAATCGGGACCCGCCTCCCAGAGGAGGCTTCGACGCGGAACCCGGTCGATCTGATTGCCTCCGGAGGGCCGGCCGAATTCACCCATGCGGTCACTTTGCTCCTCGAATCGGGGGAGGTGGACTCGGTGATGGTGATCTACGTGCCCACCTCCTCGGAGGGCGCCCAGGAGGTGGCTGTCGCCCTCAGCGGTTGCCAGGAGCGCTATGACGGCGAGGTCGCCATGTTGTCGGTCTTCATGCACACTGGTGACACCGCCCGGTATCTCGCCGGCGGGGAGGGCCGGCGGGCCATCCCCACCTACACCTTCCCCGAGGCAGCGGCTTTGGCCCTGGCTCGGGCGGTGGCGCATGGGGTGTGGCGTCTCCGCGATCCGGGTCTGGAGGCCCGCCTCGAGCCGGAGGCTGAGGATGCGATCCGGGCGATCATCGACGAAGCGTTGGTCGGCGTTTCTGCCACCGGTGCCTGGATGGAGCCAGAGCAGGTGGACGCGGTGCTGACCGCCGCCGGTCTCAGAGTTCCCAGGTCGGCAGTGGCCCATTCAGCTGACGACGCCACAGCTTCCGCCGCGGCGATCGGTGGTCCGGTGGTGATCAAAGTGATCTCGGAAACGGCTCTTCACAAGTCCGATGTCGGCGGGGTGGTCCTCGGTGTAGAAGGGGACGCTGAAGTTCGGGAGGCGTATGACACCGTGACCGGGGTGGTGTTCGACGCCGACGGTGTGCTGGTCCAGGAATTCGTCGGTGGTGGCCATGAGGTCCTGATCGGGATGACCCAGGACCCCAACTTCGGCCCACTAGTCGGCTTCGGCCTCGGCGGGGTCTATGTCGAGCTGCTCCAGGACGTGGCGTTCCGAATCCATCCGTTGACCGATGTCGATGCCGCCGAAATGATTCGAGACACCAAGGGATTCCGGTTGCTCCAGGGTTATCGCAACACCGCCCCGGGCGATGTGGCGGAATTGGAGAAGGCGCTGTTGCGGGTGTCCGGCCTGATCAGCGCGCTGCCCGAGTTGGTGGAGATGGATCTCAACCCGGTGAAGGTCCTGCCACCGGGTGAAGGGGTCGTCGTGGTGGACGCCAGGATGCGCATCCAGCCGGTCCCCGACAAGCGTCACCCCCGAATCCGCGCGACCTCCCCGGCGTGAGGTAGGGGCGGTCTACCCTCGTTTCATGGAACACGTGCAGGTGACCGTTGACGGCGCGGTGGCACTGGTTCGTCTCGACCGGCCCCCGGTGAACGCCCTCTCCGAACAGATGGCGACCGAGCTCAAGCAGGCCTTCGAGGAGTGCGCCAACTCCGAGATCAGGGCCGTCGTAGTCACCGGCCAGCCCCATTTTGCGGCAGGGGCCGACATCAAGGGATTCCAGGCAGCCTTCGACGCCGGAACCAAGGAGCGGACCGCCTGGACTCTTCAAGAGGCGATCGCCGCACTGGAGAGCCTGGAGAAGCCCACCATCGCCGCCATTCACGGATACGCCCTCGGTGGCGGGCTGGAGCTGGCCATGGGCGCCGACTTCCGATACCTGGCCGAGGACTCCCTCGTCGGCCAGCCCGAGATCCTGCTCGGGATCATCCCCGGAGCGGGGGGGACCCAGCGGCTGGGTCGCCTCGTCGGCTACCAACGCGCCAAGGAGATGGTTCTAGGCGGGCGTCAGGTGGGTGCTGAAGAAGCCCTGGCGATCGGTCTCGCCGACAAGGTGGCCCCCTCCGGTGAGGTCCTGGAGTTGGCTCTGTCCGACGCCGCCGAGTGGGCAACCAAGGCCACCCGCGCCATCGCCGCCGCCAAGAAGGCGATGCATCGTGGGTTCGGGACGCCGGTGGACGAGGGGCTCATGGTCGAGCGCGATGCATTTCAGGTCGCCTTCGGGTCGGACGACGCCCGCGAGGGTGTCGCCGCCTTTATCGAGAAGCGGGCTCCGGACTTCAAGGGCCGCTGACGCGAGCCGCGAGACGGCTCAGATTGCCCCTCCAGATCCGCTTCAGCACCGGGCCTGCCACCCAAGCCCCCAATGGACCGCCCAGCCACCACGGGAATCGGAGCTGTTCCGACCAGGTGAGCCGGGTTCCAGCCCCACTGGGCTCGAGAACGAACCGCCCGGAGCCGGATACTGCGCCGACGTGTTCGACGGACATCGCCCGACCCTCATCCCATTCGGTCACCGTCATCAAATCGGTGGTTCGAAAGGGCCCGACCCGGGTAGGGACCAGCATCCGGGTGCCCAATCCGCTGCGTTGCTGATCGGTGAATCGGATCTCTTCCGCATCTGCCATCCATTGATGATGCGAGCCGAGGTCGGCGAGCTCGGCCCAGACCCGATCCGGTGGCGCCGGGATATCGACGATTAGCTGGTGCAACAAGGGGGACGAGGGTATCTCTGACTCGAACAGGCCCTGCATCCTGCGAGAATCTGGGGCTGTGATCTACCTCGACCACGCCGCAACCACGCCGATGCGCCCCGGAGTCTGGGACGCCATGGCGCCCTACGCCGATGTCGAATACGGCAACTCCTCCGGTATCCACGGCGTGTCCCGTCGCGCCAAGGACGCCCTCGAGGAGGCGCGGGAGCGGATCGCGGCTCAGATCGGCGCCGCCACCCTCGAGATCGTCTTCACCTCCGGTGGCACCGAATCGGACAATCTCGCCATCAAGGGCGCGGTGTTCAACGAAAGTCCGCGTCGCGGGGTGGTCACAGTGGCCACCGAGCACGAAGCGGTTCTGGAGACGAGCGATTTCGTGAAGCGTCTCGGGATGCCGGTCACGTTGGTCGGCGTCGACAGGGAGGGCCGTGTCGATCTCGAACATTTGCTCGAGGCAATCGACGGGGAGACGGCGGTCGTGTCGACGATGCTGGTCAACAACGAGACCGGCGCCATCCAGGACCTGGCTGCGATCACGCGAGCGGTCAAGGCCCAAGACCCCGAGGTCCTGGTGCACACCGACGCGGTCCAGGCCTTCGGCTCCGAGCCGATCGATGTTCGAACGCTGGGTGTGGATCTGATGTCGCTGGCCGGCCACAAGTTCGGAGGCCCCAAGGGGGCGGGGATCTTGTATGTCCGAGAGGGCACACTCCTCGAACCGGTGCAGCACGGCGGAGGCCAGGAGCTGGGAAGGCGCTCCGGGACCCATGACGTGGGCCGGGCCGTCGGGATGGCGACGGCGATGGACCTCGCCGCAGCTGATCGGGAGGATTTCGGGCACCGGGTCGGCCAGATCCGTGACGACTTCGAGAAGCGACTGACAGCAGGCATCGAAGGGCTGGTGGTCAACACCCCCGAAACCGGGCGCTCTCCGCACCATCTCAATGTCAGATTCCCTGGTGTTCTAAACGAAACGCTGCTGGTCCGCATGGATCTCGTCGGTGTCGCCGCATCGGCAGGATCTGCATGCCAGTCAGGCGCCTCCGAGGTCTCCCATGTCCTCGAGGCGATGGGGCTGACGCCGGGCGAGGCCAGGGAGAGCATCCGTTTCAGCTTTGGCTGGACCAGCACCATGGAGGAAGCCCAGGAGGCGGTCGAGATCGTGACCACTCTGGTGGGCCAACTCCGATGAGGGCGTTGGTGGCGATGTCCGGGGGAGTCGACTCCTCGGTGGCGGCCGCCCTGATGAGGGAGGCCGGCCACGACGTGGTCGGGGTCACCCTCAAGCTGTGGTCAGGCCCCAATGGCGAGGCGCCGACTGCAGGCTGTTGCACCGTGTCCGACGCGGAAGATGCCCGACGGGTGGCGGGTCAACTCGAGATCCCCTATTACGTCCTGGATTACACGACCGAGTTCCACGACGGCGTGGTCGACCGGTTCATCAGCGACTACACCTCAGGCCGGACCCCAAACCCGTGCATCGAGTGCAATCGGACCGTGAAATTCGACCGGCTCCTTCGTCGTCTCGACGATTTCGAGAGCGATTTCCTGGTCACTGGCCATCACGCCCGGAGCCGTTTCGACGGCAAGGTTTGGGGCCTTCATCGCGGAGCCGATCGGGCCAAGGATCAGTCCTATGTCCTTTCGATGCTCACCCAGCGCGAGTTGTCTCGGACTCGTTTCCCGGTCGGCGAGCTGACCAAGGCCGAGGTGCGAGCCATGGCCTCCGATCTCGGGTTGCGCACCGCGCTGAAGCCGGAGTCGATGGATATCTGCTTCGTCGGCCGCCACGACTACCGGGACTTCCTCGCTCGGACCGCGCCAGGCTCGTTTAGCGCCGGGCCGATGATCGATACCGACGGCCACGAACTGGGGGAGCACGATGGGATCAGCGGGTTCACCATCGGACAGCGGCGCGGCCTCGGCGTTGCGGTCGGCGAGCCCCGATTCGTGGTCCGCATCGAACCCTCCACCTCGACCGTTGTCCTTGGCCGGCGTGATGAGCTGAGGGTGGGCGGTGTCGACCTCTCCGAGCTCGTGTGGACCACGGGCAAGGGTGGGTCCGGCGCGGTGATGGCTCAGTACCGGGCTCACGGCGATCCGGTCCCGGCTGTCCTCGAAGGTGACCGGCTCCTGTTCACCGACTTTCAGGAAGGGGTGTCCCCCGGTCAAACCATGGCCTTCTACGACGATGACCGGGTGCTCGGTGGGGGTTTGATCGACCGGACATTTCTGTGACAGCCGCTCGGTAACGTCGGCTCCGATGTCTGACGTCCAGACCCAGATCGAAGACCTCCGTTCCCAGGTCAACGAGCACCTGTATCGATATCACGTCCTCGACGACCCGACCATCTCCGACGCGCAGTTCGACGCACTCATGGCGGAGTTGAAGCGTCTCGAGGAGGAAAACCCGGAGCTGATCACACCGGACAGCCCGACGCAGCGGGTGGGGGCGCCGATCGGGGACCTCTTCCAGCCGGTGCGCCACCTCCGTCCTCTGTTCTCCCTGGACAACGCCACCTCTCGCCAGGACCTGGAGACCTGGGAACAGCGCCTGGAGCGACAACTCGGGGGACCACCAACCGGTTATGTGGCGGAGCTCAAGATCGACGGGCTGGCCGTGGTGCTCACCTACCGGGACGGATTGCTTGCCACCGGGGCCACCAGGGGCGACGGGGTGACCGGTGAGGACATCACAGCCAACCTGCGCACGGTCAAGTCGGTCCCTTTGAAGCTTCTCGACAAGAAGCCGCCATCCATCCTCGAGGTTCGGGGCGAGGTCTACATGCCGGAGGCGGCGTTCGAAGAGCTCAACCGAAGACAGGCAGAAGCGGGCGACCGGATGTTCGCCAATCCACGCAATGCCGCGGCCGGTTCGGTGCGGCAGAAGGACCCGGCAATGACCGCCGCCCGCAACCTCGCCATATGGGTGTATCAACTCGGGTTGGTGGAAGGTGGACCGGCCTTCGAGTCACACGCCGACACCATGCGCTATCTCCAGGAGGCGGGGTTTCGGACCAACCCTGCCAGTCAGGAGTTGGAGAGCATCGAGGCCGTGCTCGACTACGTGGCCAGGGCCGAGAAAGAACGCCACCAGAACGGGTATCAGACCGACGGCGTCGTTATCAAGGTCAATGCCCTTGTCGAGCAGGACTCCCTCGGCTTCACCTCCCGGGCGCCCCGGTGGGCCATCGCCTACAAGTTCCCGGCGGAGGAGCAGGTCACCACGCTCCGCGACATCTGGATCAACATCGGTCGCACCGGCGCCGCCACTCCATTCGCAGTCCTGGAGCCGGTATTCGTGGGCGGTGCCACGGTTGGCATGGCCACGCTTCACAACGCCGATCAGGTGGCGCTCAAGGATGTCCGAATCGGGGATCAGGTGATCGTCCGCCGCGCCGGTGACGTGATCCCCGAAGTGGTGGGGCCGGTGCTCTCCGCCCGCACCGGCAAAGAGAAGAAGTGGAAGATGCCGTCGAAGTGCCCGTTCTGTGGCAACCCCATTGTGCGTATCGAGGGCGAGGCGGTGGCGAGGTGCACCGGGGGCTACACCTGCCCCTCCCGGGTCCGGGAGTGGTTGTTCCACTTCGCTTCCCGTGGCGGGATGGACATCGAGCACATGGGTTACAAGACCATCGACCTGCTCCTCACCGAGGGGATGATCTCCGACCCGGCCGACATCTTCATCTTCGACCCGGATCAGTTGCTCGGCCGAGAGGGCTGGGGCTCCATCTCCGTAGGCAATTTGAAGAAGGCGATCGCGGCGGCCAAGGACCGGCCCGCTTCCCGCCTCTTGACTGCACTCGGCATCCGTCATGTCGGGGGGACGGTGGCCCGCCTCCTGGTCCGCCACTTCGGCGGGCTGCCCGGCCTGATGGCGGCCACCGAGGAGGAGATCTCCGCAGTCGAGGGGATCGGGCCGGTGATCGCCAATGGTGTCGCAACCTGGGCGGCCGATCCGGACAACCAGGCGCTGGTTGCAAAACTGGGGGCAGCAGGCGTCCGTCTCGAAGACGAGGTCGATCGCAGCGCCGCCTCGGATCTGCTGGCCGGGGGCACTTTCGTGGTCTCGGGGACGGTCCCCGGGTTCAGCCGTGAGGAGGCTCAGGCTGCCATCGAGCAGCGGGGCGGGAAGGCGGCCAGCTCGGTCTCCGGGAAGACCACGGCGCTGATAGTTGGCGAATCACCCGGCGCCTCCAAGTCGCGGAAGGCCGAAGAGCTGGGGATCCCGATCCTCGACGGGGACGGGTTCAAGAGGCTGCTGGAGGAGGGTCTCTCCGGTATTGAGCTGAAGTAGCGGTATCCGGGCACCTACGGCGCGAGGTCAGCCGCAGCCGCAATCAGCTCTCGAAGCACGCTCAGGTCCAAGTCGTCGGCCTTCTTGACACTGATCACCGCACTTCCGACCTTGACCTTGCCCAGCCGGTCCTGGTATTTCTTGACCAGGTAGCCGTGCTCATCGGCGGAGCTGACGTAGATGCTGATGTAGTCCTTTTGCGAGGCGAGCCCGACAATGAACCAGTTCACCTTCGCCTTGCCAGGACGCGAGTACCGTGAGGTCGCCGTAGCCGATGATCTTCTGCTCGGTGCCGCCCCAGAACTTGCCCTCCCACATCACTCTGGGGTGACCTCGCATCGCTTCGCTGATCACGGCGTCGAGTGCTTCGATGTCAGTGCGCACATCGGTCGGCAAGGATTGGATGAAACTCGTTGGGTCTGCGCTCGTCTTTTCCATGACCTGGCGAAGTAAAGCCGGAGGAACAATGGCATCACAAGAAGAAGTCTTCGACAGCCCCAAAGGCTGGGTTGCGAATCACATCGACGAGTACGTCGAGACCGACGGCCGTAAAGGCTATGAATGGCGCAACGGCGCGCCCACCTTGTTGCTCACCACCCGGGGCCGCAAGACGGGCAAGTTGCGCCGGACCGCCCTGATCTTCGGCGATGGACGGGGATCGCTACCTGCTGGTGGCCTCGGTCGGCGGTGCCGCCAAGAACCCCGCCTGGTATCTGAACCTTGTCGATGATCCCGAGGTCGAGCTACAGGTGAAGGCAGAGAAATTCAAAGGCCGCGCCCGAACCGCAACTGCCGAGGAGAAGCCACGGCTCTGGCAGCTCATGGCCGCGATATGGCCCGACTACGACAACTACCAGGTGAAGACCGAACGTGAGATCCCGGTGGTGATCGTCGAGCGGGTCTGACCGTCTGGGATCAATCGTCGAACAGGTCCCCGGTCAGGTACTTGAGACCGGTGTCGACGGCGACCGTGGCCACTGTGTGGCCCGGCCCTAGTTCCTGGGCGATGGCGACTGCTCCGGCGATATTCAGCCCGCTCGAGGTCCCGGTGAGGAGCCCTTCCTCGGCTGCAAGCCTTCTGGCCATTGCCCGGGCGTCTGCCTCGTCCACGGCCCGCACCTCGTCGTAGAGGGCCTTGTCGAGCAACGGCGGGATGAATCCGACGCCGATTCCCTCGACATGGTGATCTCCGGAGCTCCCCGCCTGAGATCACTGCGGTGCTCGCCGGTTCGAAAAGGACCACCCGGGTCTCGGTGTCGGCTCTCATGCAAGGGCTGTGGACACCCCCATGGAGAAGCCCGCGGTGCCTGCAGCCGCGCAGAAGACATCGATCGGGCGACCGACCTGTCTCATCAATTCCTCTCCGGCGCGCCGGTAGCCCGACGATCGCGTCGCGATTGCGGAACTGATCGGTGAAGTAGGTCCCCGGCTCTTGGGCAATCTCTCGGGCCCTCTCGACCATGCGGGGAACCAGATCGGGTGTGATCACCCCGCCTTCGCTGGGAACGATCGTCAGCTCGGCTCCGAACGCTCTCATCGTTCTGAGCTTCTCGTGGGAAAAGGCGTCCGAGGACACAACCTTGAAGCGATATCCCTTTGCGGCGCAGACGAATGCCAGAGAGGACCCGGTGCTTCCCCCGGTGTATTCGACGACGGTCATTCCCGGCTTCAGGTCGCCCCGTCGCTCGGCCTCCTCGATGATGGCCAACGCCATGCGGTCCTTGTAGGACCCGGTTGGGTTGAACCACTCCAGCTTGACGAAGATGTCAGCGGCGCCTTCCGGCACCACCTTGGCCAGCTTCACCACCGGGGTGTCACCCACCAGTTCGATCATGGATGAACCCAGTCGTGCGATGGTTGACTCCTTTGTCGGTTGGGCAGCGATTATGCCCCTCGGTGAGAAGCTCTGACCGATGGCTAGGTTCGATGTCGTGACGCTCTTGTTGGTGCGGATGTGAACCGGGTTGTCGTGACCGGGGGCAGCGGCAAACTGGGTCGTGCTGTCGTCGACGAACTCTTGGAACACGGCTACGACGTGATCAACATCGACGCCGCGCCACCCAAGGAGTCAAAGTGCCCCTTCACTCGTGTCGACCTGACCGACCAAGGTCAGACACTCGAGGCCCTGATCGGGGTCGACGACAGATACTCAGGTGTCAACGCTGTGGTCCATCTGGCAGCCATACCGGCGCCGGGCATCGTCTCCAACTCTGCGACATTCGGCAACAACATGATGTGCACCTACAACGTGTTCAACGCAGCGCGTGTGGCCGGGATCAAGAACGTGGTGTGGGCGTCGAGTGAGACCACCCTGGGCCTCCCGTTTGCCGACCCACCGCCCTACGTCCCCGTCGACGAGGAGTACCCGGCCCGGCCCGAGACGACCTATGCCCTCGTCAAACATCTGGAAGAGCAGATGGCTGCTCAGTTTTGTCGTTGGGACCCGGAACTGAAGATGATCGGGCTCCGCTTCTCCAACGTCATGGAAATCGATGACTACGCCAACTTCCCGTCGTTCGACTCGGATCGAACTCTCCGTTCCTGGAACCTCTGGGGATATATCGACGCTCGAGATGGAGCGCAGGCGGTGCGGCTGGCGTTGGAACACGACTTCACCGGTACGGATGTCTTCATCATCGCAAGTGCCGACACAGTCATGACCCGGCCTAGCGCCGAGCTGGTGAGCGAGGCATTCCCCGGCGTCCCCGTAACCCGGGTGTTGCACGGTAACGAGACCCTGCTTTCCATCGACAAGGCACGGCGCGTCCTCGGCTACGAGCCGGCACACACCTGGCGGGACCACGTGGGCTGAACTGGATGTTCAGCCCACCCGAAACGACCAGGAGAAGTCGCCGGGGTCAGGCAATCCATTGACCGTGTCGTAGACCACACGGACGGTGTGCTCGCCAGGAGTCCACTCGTTGATGGTTGGGTTCGACGGGCTGGGTGCCCACCTATAGACGCCGGTGCCTTCGACGAAAGTGGCATCGGTGACCAGCCAGTCGTCGACATAGATCTGGGCGTCGTAGCCAACTTCCAGGTCGATGATCACGGTGGTCTGAGGAGGATTCAGGCTCCCGTCCTCGGGGGAGACCGACTCGACCGGCCCCGGCAGCTCTATGGCGTCACCCTCGGTGGCGAACACGATGCCGAACGCGATTGCGGCGACCGCCACCAAGCCCAGGCCGAGGTAGATGTAGCGGTACATGCCACGGGCACCGTAGCCAAGCGCCGGTACTCTGCCGCCGGGACATGTTGTGAGGTGATCGAGGTTTGTCGGACCAGGAACTGATCAGGTCGGCCTTCGCCGGCGATATCGATATCGAGGCAGCGCGTGAGGCAGTGGAGCGTGCTCTCGCCTCACTCGATCGGGGCGAAGCGCGGGTCGCGGAGAAGATCGGTCAAGGCTGGGTGGTCAATGAGTGGCTGAAAGAGGCGATCCTCCTCTTTTTCCGCCTACGGGACATGGAGACCATCGAGGTCGGCGGCTTCGAGTACAACGACAAGATCCCGCTCAAGAGGGGTTTGGCGGCACAGGGGGTCAGGGTGGTGCCTCCGGGGACCATCCGCTACGGGGCCTTTTGTGAGCCCGGCGTCATCGTCATGCCTGGTTTCGTCAACATCGGCGCCTATGTCGGCGCCGGCACCATGGTCGACACCTGGGCCACGGTCGGTTCGTGCGCCCAGATCGGGAAAGGGGTGCACCTATCAGGCGGAGTCGGGATCGGCGGTGTCCTCGAACCGCCGAGTGCCAGCCCGGTGATCATCGAGGACGGGGCATTCATCGGCAGCCGGTCGATCGTGGTCGAAGGCGTGCTCGTCGAGGAAGGCTCGGTCCTCGGTGCCAACACGGTGCTCACTGCCTCGACGCCGATCATCGACGTAACCGGGCCCGAGCCGGTCGAACATCGGGGGAGAGTCCCCGCCGGCTCAGTGGTCGTTCCCGGCACCCGCCCCAAGGAGTTTCCCAGCGGCACCTATGACCTGGTCTGCGCTTTGATCATCGGTCGGAGGACCGAGGCCACCGACCGCAAGACAGCGCTCAACGACTACCTGAGGGAACTCGGCGTCCAGCTGTGACCGACCTCGTCGAAACCCTTTCCTGGCTTATCGACATCCCCTCCGTCACCGGGGACGAAGCCCGGATTCGCGACGCGATCGCGGAGCGTCTTGCAGGGATGCCGTCCCAAGTCGTCGGCGATTCACTGGTTGTCGGTGGTCCCCGGGAGCAGGCGATCCTTCTGGTCGGCCATCTCGACACAGTTCCTCTTCAAGGTCACGTCGGAGCCACCGTCGATGGCGGGCGAGTTCACGGGCTCGGCGCCACCGACATGAAGAGTGGTCTCGCCGTGATGATCCATCTGATCGAATCCCTGGGTCCCGAGCACGTAGCCGGTGTCTTCTACGCCGGCGAAGAAGGCCCGCTGTCGGGGAACCAGATCGGGATGATCCTCGAGGCCGCCCCATGGCTGCTCGGGGCGGCCGCGGCGGTGGTTCTGGAACCGACCGATCGGGGCCTCGAGGCGGGTTGCCAGGGCGTGATCAACGCCGAAGTGGTGTTCGAGGGCGAGGCCGCCCACTCGGCGCGGCCGTGGCTGGGTGACAACGCCATCACCAAGGGCGGGGAGTTCTTGGCCCGGATGCGCTCATTGGAGCCTGAGCCGCACATCGTCGGCGGACTCGAGTTCAAGGAGGTGATCTCCATCACCACGGCCCAAGGCGGCGTGGCCCGGAACATCATCCCGTCACTGTTCACGATGAACGTCAACTACCGATTCGCGCCGGATCGGTCGATGGAGGAGGCGCTGGCCCACCTTCGCGAGGTGTGCACCGGTGCGGATCGCTTCTCGGTTGCCGACTCCGCCCCGGCGGGGGCGGTCAGCATCGATCACCCGCTTTTCCGACGCTTGATCGAAGTATCGGGTTCGCCGGTCGCCGCCAAGCAAGGCTGGACCGATGTCGCCCAACTCTCGGCGGTCGGGATCCCGGCAGTCAATTTCGGCCCCGGCGAGCCGGCACTGGCCCACAAGCCCGGGGAGTCGGTCCGGGTCGACGACCTCACCTGGGCTTACGACTCGTTGGCGGCGGTCTTGGCTTCCTAAACTCGGGGCCATGCCAGTCGAAATCGATATTGCCCATGTCGCACGTCTGGCCCGCCTCGACCTGAGTGACGAGGAGCTCGAGGCATACAAGAGCCAGCTGAGCGTGATCCTGGACCATGCCGCCAGAGTGCAGTCTCTGGACGCCGACCCAAACCCCGAGAATGCCCACCCCCTCGGGCTGTCCAACATCTTCCGCGATGACGTGGTGCTCCCCTCTTTGGACCGTGACGAGGTGCTGGCGAGCGCGCCGGAGACTGCCGACGGGTACTTCGTGGTCCCGCCCGCGATGGAGGGAGAGTGACCGTCAACCCGGGGGTGGCCGAGTCGGGTCGCCTGCTCAGGTCTGGTGAGGCCACCGCGGTCGGGCTGTTGGAGCACGTCCTCGAGCGCGCCGGGAGCTCGGAGGCCCAGCTCCACGCGTTTCTCACCATCGACCGGGAACGTGCCTTCGAGGCCGCGGCTCAGGCCGACGCCGACCTGGCCGACGGGATCGACCGTGGCCCGTTGCATGGGATCCCTGTTGCCGTCAAGGACAACATGTGCACCCGGGGTGTGGAGACCACGGCTGCCTCCCAGATCCTCGCCGGATACCGACCCCCCTACGACGCAACCGTCGTCTCCCGTCTCCGGGACGGAGGCGCCGTCGTGGTCGGCAAGACCAATCTCGACGAGTTCGCCATGGGCTCTTCCACCGAGAACTCGGCATACGGGCCTACCTACAACCCCTGGGATACCGCCCGCGTCGCCGGAGGTTCGTCAGGGGGTTCGGCAGCCGCCGTGGCTATCGGCTCGGCACTCGCCGCGCTCGGGTCGGACACCGGTGGGTCGATTCGCCAGCCGGCCTCCCTATGCGGCGTGGTCGGGATGAAGCCCACTTACGGGACGGTGAGCAGATACGGGTTGATCGCCTTCGCCTCCTCTCTGGACCAGATCGGGCCCCTCACCCGAACCGTGGAGGACTCGGCGATCACCCTCGAGGCAATTTGGGGCCACGACCCGATGGACGGCACCTCGTATTCGGGCCCTTACCCCGACCCGAAGGCCGGATTGGCCCGCGGGGTCGAAGGCCTCCGGGTCGGAGTGGTGAAGGAGTTGGGAGGCGAGGGCTACGAGCCAGCCGTCGAGGCAGCCGTTGCGGGCATGGTGTCCCAGCTCGAGAGCTCCGGCGTTGAGGTGGTCGAGGTCTCACTGCCGTCGTTCGAGATTGCCCTCTCCGCCTACTACCTCATTGCCCCGGCAGAATGCTCAGCCAACCTCGCCAGATTCGACGGCATTCGCTACGGGCACCGGGGAGCAGGGAGCACGACCGAGAGCCTGATGGCGCGGAGTCGGGCTGAGGGTTTCGGCCCCGAGGTGACCAGACGGATCCTGCTCGGCACCTACGCCCTCTCCGCCGGGTACTACGACGCCTTCTACGGGCAGGCTCAGCGAGTCCGCGCCGCCATCCAGGGCGACTTCGCCAGCGCCTATGAGCGTGTCGATGTGCTGGTCTCGCCGACGAGCCCCACCGTCGCATTCGAGGCCGGAGCGCGAACTCAGAATCCGCTCGCCATGTACCTATCCGACATCTGCACCATCCCCTCCAACCTGGCCGGTCACCCGGCGATCTCGGTGCCCGTTGCACTGGATGGCCAGGGCCTGCCGATCGGATTCCAGGTGATGGCCCCTCCACTCGGCGAAGAGGTCATGTACCGGGTCGCCGCCGAGGTCGAGCGCTTGGCCGGCTTCGAGGTGGCGCCGGGTCTGACGGAGGTTGCCTCGTGACCTGGGAGCCCGTGATCGGGATCGAAGTCCACGTCGAGCTTCTCACCCACTCCAAGATGTTCTGCGGATGCGAGGTCGGTTTCGGCGCCGAGCCGAACACCAATGTCTGCCCCACCTGCCTCGGTCTCCCTGGAGCGCTGCCGGTGACCAATCGTGCCGCCATCGAGTCGATCATGGCCATCGGCCTCGCCCTGAACTGCGAGGTCTCCGAGAGGTCCGTGTTCCATCGGAAGAACTACTTCTACGCCGATCTTCCCAAGAACTATCAGATATCCCAGTTCGACATCCCGGTCTGCGTCGGCGGCTACCTGGACATCGATGTCGACGGTGCGAGCCATAGGGTGGGAATCGAGCGCGCCCACATGGAAGAAGACACCGGCAAATCGACCCATGTCGGCGCCGGGGGGAGGATCCACGCCGCAGAGTCCACCCTGCTCGATTTCAACCGCTCCGGCGTCCCGTTGGTGGAGATCGTCTCCCGACCGGAGATCTATGGCGCCGAGCAGGCGAGGGCCTACGCCCAGGAGCTTCGGTCCGTCATCCTCGAACTCGGAGTATCCGACGCCAGGCTCGAAGAGGGATCGATGCGATTCGACGCCAACGTCTCGATCCGTCCCGAGGGCAGTGCCGACCTCGGCACCAAAGTCGAGGTGAAGAACATGAACTCGTTCCGATCCCTGGAGCGTGCCGTCGACCATGAGATCGCCCGCCAAGTCGAGGTCGTCGAGTCTGGCGGCCTGGTGGTTCAGGAGACCAGGCACTGGGACGAGGAAGCGGGCGTCACCCATTCGATGAGGACCAAAGAAGGGTCATCGGACTATCGCTATTTCGTCGAGCCCGACCTGGTGCCGATGGTGCTCGACCGGGAGTGGGTGGATCGGATACGCCAGACCCTGCCGGAATTGCCCGCCCAGCGTCGAGAGCGATATGGGGCCGATGGCCTTGGCGATGCGCTCGTCGGAGTGCTGGCTGGTGTCGATCCTGCGTTGCGTCTGATCTACGAAGAAGCCGTCGCGGCCGGTGCGGATCCCAAGTCGGCCGCCAACTGGGTCACCGGTGAAGTGACCGGATGGCTGCGGCGCCATGAGGCGACCCCGGCCGACCTCCGCCTCGATGGGGTGGCGCTGGCCGAACTGGTGGCCATGATCGGGAGGGGCGAGCTTTCGTCATCCGCCGCCAAAGAAGTCCTGGACGGGGTTCTGGCCGGCGAAGGCTCACCCGGGGAGGTGGCGGGAGCGAGGGATCTGGTCCAGATCAGCGATCGCGAATCGCTGGGCGCCGTCGTTTCCGAAGTGCTGACAGCCAACCCGAAGGCGGTCGAGGGGTACCAATCCGGTGATCAGAAGGTGGTCGGCTTTCTGGTTGGACAGGTGATGAAGGCGACCGGAGGCAAGGCCGATCCCCGACTGGTCGATGCCTTGCTCCGGGATCAGCTTTCGGCCTAGACCAGGGGAGCGACCCCGCATCGGTTAATTTCCGTTCGAAATGCAACGGCACACCAAGATCATCGCCACCCTGGGCCCGGCCGTTGCCGACGAGGCCAGCATCCGCGCCCTGGTTGACGCCGGGATCGACGTGGCCCGCTTCAACTTCTCCCATGGAGATCACGAGTTCCATCGGAAGCTCGCGGGATGGGTCAGAGAGGCCGCACGCGGGGCGGGGCGCCCTGTAGCCATCCTCCAGGACGTTCAGGGCCCGAAGCTGAGGGTCGGTGAATTTCCGTCCGGCGCCATCCGCCTCAAGAAGGGCGATCAGGTCCACCTGGTGCCGGAGGGCGGGGAGGGCACCCGCGAAGTGATCCCCGTCGGGTATGACCAACTCCTCACCGACGTATTGCCCGGTCATCGGGTGCTTCTCGCCGACGGGCTGATCCGTTGCGACGTGATCGGGCTCTCCGACAGCGGGTTGGTGGCCGAGGTCCAGGTCGGCGGCGACCTCTCCGATCACAAGGGGGTCGCTTTTCCTGATAGTGCCCTATCCACCGAGAGCGTGACACCCAAGGACGAGGTGGACCTTGCCTTCGGGCGCGAATTGGGCGTCGACTACGTGGCCGCCTCCTTCGTTCGGAGCGGCGATGACGTGAGAAAAGTGGCCGAACTGGCCGGGGACGTCCCGGTCATCGCCAAGATCGAGCTGGCGCAGGCCTACGAGAACCTCGACGACATCATCGAGCCCTCGTTCGGGATCATGGTGGCCAGGGGTGACCTCGGAGTCCAGCTGCCTCTGGAGAGGATCCCGCTGATCCAGGCGGACATCTTGAAGCGCACCAATGCCGCCGGGCGGATCTCCATAACTGCCACCGAGATGTTGGAGTCGATGACCAAGAACCCACGGCCCACCCGGGCCGAAGTAACCGATGTCGCCACCGCCGTCATCGCCGGGCACCGACGCGGTGATGCTCTCGGGGGAGACCGCCGTGGGTGACTACCCGGCCCAAACTGTTGCCGCGATGGCGGAAATCTGCCGTGTCGTCGAGGAGGACACCCTCTCCAACCGGGGCGATCACCCGGTGCCATTCGTCGGTGACGGGAACACTGTCGCCTCCGCAGTGGCGCAGGCAGCCACTGAGATGGCGATCAACCTTGGCGCCAGCGCCATCGTCGCCTTCACCGAATCGGGGAACACGGCGCGGCTCATCTCGAAGTATCGCCCCGAGGGTCGCATCGTGGCTTTCAGCCCGAATGAGGGGACCCTGCGGCGCATGGCCCTGTTGTGGGGAGTGTCCCCACACGAGTTCGAGCGTCGGAACTACACCGACGACGAGATGGCCGCCGCCTCGTCGATCCTGGAGAAGGAGGGCCTGGCGAAGGCCGGCGACACCGTCGTCATGGTGGCCGGAGTGCCGCCCAACATCCAGGCGTCCACCAACCTGGTCAAGGTCCAGGTCATCGGGGACCATCCGGGCGGCTTCGGGTCCTGATTACGATCTCGGTCCCCATGGGTCAGACAGTCGTCATCAGAGACAGCGTGATCATGGGCGACGTTCTCGTGGTGAGCACCGATCGGAGCTTCACCGGCCAGGACGGGCACGCGATGGCTCCCGACTCGCCAGGCGAAGCGGTGCCAGGATTGCTCGGAGAGGACTTGTTCGGCCTCGGGCTCGACATCGACCACGTGTACGTGCAACAGAACACGATCTCGGTGCGCCGCCCCGCGGGGTGGGACGCCGCATCGGTCGATCCCGCCCTGGAGGCGATCGCCTCGTTCCTCCGGCACTATCCCGACCCTGAGGGGGACGGGAGCTGACCACCCCTCAGGTGGAGGGTGTCGTCGCCGGAACCGTGGTGGTGGTCGGGGGAGTCGTGGTGGTCGTAGTCGTCGTCGGACACGACACCGAGGTCCCCGGGACCTTGCATGGGTGGACCTCGATGACGGCAAACCTCGGGGCATAGCGAACCACCCATTCCTGGGTGTCGATCACGTCATCGCCGCGGGTGATCTCACGGGTGACGGTCACACTCCATCCCCCCTCCTCGGTCTGGGTCTCATCCTGTTCGTTCACGCCGAGATCGGGGTTGGCCACGTAGCGCGTCGGTGGGGGGTCGGTCAGGGCGTAGCGCTCTGACACCTCACCCCGCACATGGAGGGCGTCCGGGCCGCCCTCGCCGTCGGTCCAGATCTTGGTGGTCCCCCCGCTCTGCTCCCCTTTGAGCACCCGACCGTCGTTGCTTCCGAAGATTCGCACCGTGATCGAGGTGTCGGTGTACCTGGTGTCGATGAGAACGGCATTGTCGGTGTTGTTCCGGAACTTGAGGTCGGGGAACGTCCAACTGAGGGTGGCCTCGATGCCTTCGGGATATCGAGTGAAGTAATAGGAATGGGGCTTGTGCTCGACGTCCTGGTATCCGCCCCAGAAAACTGCGTTGTACAGCGTCGTCGTCAGCTGGCTCACCCCGCCGCCGATCGACTCCTCCAAGACACCACCGAGGATCCCGGGAGCCTCGACGTAGCCACCCTCGAGGGTTCGTTGCCCGACCGTGCCGTTGAGGGAGAAGGTCTTACCGGAGAGCACGATCGTCCCGTCGATGGTGTCGGCCATTTGGTGGATGTTGGTGACTCTTGGCTGGCAGCAGTCGTGGTAGGTGGTGAACTGCGAGACCAGGTGCTCGATGTGGAGGCCCTCGAGGTACTCCGTGGTCACATCGGGATCGGCTCCCTCCACCAATGGCAACTCGCCGGTCCGCTGACTGGTCAGGCCGGCCTCATAGAGCCGAAGAGCCGTCTCGCTGGGATCGATCTTCGTCCCCTTCGCACCGGGCACGATGCTGATCGAGTCACCCGAGATCTCGAACTCGGCATCGACAGGCTCGTCTTCGAAGTCCTCGCGGACCGGATCGAGCAGGTCGTCGATCACCTCGGCGTCGAAGGAGTTGATGATTCGCGGTGTGCCTTCGACCACGGTCTCCGACCGAAATGCCTGGCCAAGCTCGTCCGTGGAGAACACCACTTCCGTCCCATCGTGGGACAACTCGATCGAGTCGGACAGAAGCTGTTGCGCCTCGGCCAGGGCGGCGTCGACATCCGCCTCTGTCAGCAGCGGAACGACCGTTACCACCGGTATCGCCAGGTTTTCAGCCTGTGCCGCCAGCATTGACGACTCCAGGATGACCGATGCCGCCGGCCGGTCGACGCCCTTTCCGATTTCGGGGTAGACCGGCGTCAGCTCACCGTCAACCAATTCGACCCCTCCCTGATTCGCCGGGGTGGCGATCACGTCGGCGTCCCAGCCGTCAAAGATCGCGTCCACCGATGCGTCATCGGTAGATCCGGACACCGGCACTTCGACCGTGGAGAAGATGTGCCCGAGCCACCAGAAGAATTGTGAGATCTGATTCCCCTCGCGGCCCACCTTCATGGCGTCGGCCACGATGGTGTCCTCGTCGATCTCGAGCCCGGCTTCGGGGGGGAGGACACTGACCACTTCCCCTTCGAGGTTGAAGATCGCGGGCCGGCGGACGTAGACGTCCTCGACGGCGACCATGGCAGTCAGCGCCTGGTCAGGGTCCATGCCACCGATAGGCGTACCCGCAACTTCGACGCGGCCCATCACCTCGCCTCTCGACATGACCCGGGTGAGGGCGTAGAGACCAAGGAGCAGAGTCACGGTCGCTCCCAATCCAAGGGCGAGAGCGACCCAGATGTTGAGCCGTGTGGAAACGTGTTGATTCATTCAGAAGGCCGCCCCAAAACGGCCTGGTGATGGTTGGCGGATGGTAACGGGGGCTGTTCCGTAGTCGCAGTCCTGTCCCCGGCCCCGGGTAGCCTCGGTCTCAAGTGTCGGTGGTCTTCCCAACCGTGATCGATGGCGACCGTATTCGGGTTTCGGCGACCGTCTACGTCACTTACAAGAAGTGCCCGGGACAGGCCAACGCCCGGCTCCAGGGCATCTACGGGCCTGACTCGAGGCCGGCATTCCTCGGGACACTCGCCCATCGGATATTCAGCCGTCATCTGACGGCCGGCCCGATTTCCTCCGAGGAGTTCGCCCAGGCGTGCAAGGAAGAAATCGGGGGGTCGACCCTCAACAACAAGCTGGCGGGACTCGAGGTGAAGCCGTCGATCCTTGCTTCGATGATCGAGGAGGTCCGCGGCCTCTACGAGCGGTTCATCCGCCTTCCGAGCGAAGGATTCGAAGGGTCGGAGGTGTCGATTGTCAGTGAGCCGGTTGAGGGAGTCGAGCTGATCGGATCTGTTGATGCGGTGTATCGGGAAGACCTGGGTGGGCATCGCCTGGTCGATTGGAAGACAGGCGAACTGGGGGAGCCCGAGGATCAGCTCTTGTTCTATGCGCTGCTTTGGGCGCTGGAGAAGGGCGATGTCCCCGCCTACGTCGAGGCGGTGTCGGTCAGGACCGGGGAGCGATATCGGACTGTTCCCTCTTCCGGGGATGTCAATCGAGTGGCGGGGGAGGTCGCCGGGCTGGTCAACGACATGCGTCGTGCCTGGTCTTCCGGTGTCGAACCGGAGCGCACCGGTGGGCCCTGGTGCCGGTTCTGCCCGATCCTGTCTGACTGCGCCGAGGGTCAGGCGGCCGAGGCGCTGCTCGGTTAGAGCAGCGCCCGGCCCGATTCATCCCTCAGCAGCAGTGGCTTCCGCCGCCACAGCATCCGGATCCGTCATCGACAGGGATCATGTTGACTCCTTTCGTATCGATGACCTTCGATGTATTGATCTTGGTCGATGGATTGATATGTGTCAATATGTGGGCATGGAATTCTGTTGCACCCCGGTTTTCGAAGGGGTCATCGATGAGGCTGATGCGCTAGAGACGGCCAAGGCGCTAGCTGCCCTGGGTGACCCGGTTCGGCTCCGAATCGTCTCCCTGCTCGCAGCCGCGCCGGGAGGCACGGCCTGTGGATGCGAGCTCGAATCGCCGCTTGGGCTGAGCCAACCAACCGTCTCCCATCACCTCAGGATCCTGCGTGAGGCCGGCCTGGTGACCGGTCATCGTGAAGGCCGCTGGGTCCACTACCAGGTGGTCAGCGAGCGTCTCGACGACATCCGTCAGGTCCTTGCCCCACCCGTGTCAGTCGGCGTCTGAGCAGATTCGATCGAGGTCTGGGGGCGACGTAGGCTGCTGGCTCGACATCGATAGTCAGGAGCATCAATGCCATCAATGCAGAGCCGAGCCAGTGCCAACTGGGAAGGGGATCTATTCACCGGATCCGGGACCGCCAGCCTCGGCACCGGTCTGGCTACCAATCTTCCGATCAGTTGGCCGAGTCGAACCGAAGCCGCCAACGGCAAGACCAGCCCTGAGGAGCTGATCGCGGCAGCCCATGCGGCCTGTTACTCGATGGCCTTTGCCAACGGTCTGTCTGGTCGGGGCTTCCCACCTGTCCACCTCGATACCACGGCCGAGGCCACCTTCGAGAAGATGGAACCGGGTTGGCGGCTCACCACCATGGCCCTCACTGTGACCGGGAATGTCCCCGGTATCAGCGCCGAGGAGTTCCAGGAGGCCGCGGCCGCAGCCAAGGACGGCTGTCCGGTGTCCAACGCCCTCAAGGGCAACGTCGAGATCACGATCAACGCCGTTCTCGCCTGATCGGAAGGCTCAGCTCAGCATTTCGAGGAGCTTGGTGACCGTGTTCCAATTGCGGGCGGTGCCGGCCACCCCGAGCACTCTCTCGAAGTAGTCAAGGCCCAGCTTGCTCCGGCCCTGGCCGTTGGGATATCGGAGGTAGATCTCGCGCCCGATCACCTCGAATTGGTCAGGCGGGGACCGGTCGGGGTCGAGGGCGCCGACTCTGCCTGCGTCCGGTGCCGACGCGAGGAACACGACGTGGATCCGGGAAGGGTCGGCCTCCGAGTCGAGAAACGGATGAGATCGGGTGACGCCCGCAAGGTCCTCCCGCTCCCTGAGGATGACCCGGACCTGAAGCCCGAAGGTATCGGCGATGGCGGATTCGATCTCGCGATCCAGCCCGGTCAGCGCCCGGTCACCAGCTTCGAGGGCGACGTTGCCGCTCTGCAGGTAGGTCTCAACGTCTTGTAGCCCGAGGCCGGTCAGCATGGATCTCAACTCGGTCATCGAGATCCGGGCGCGACCACCGACGTTGATTCCCCGGAGCAAAGCGGCCACCCGGCTCAAGGGCTATCGGTCCTCGATTGCCTGCCGGAATGCGGTGAAGAGTGGTTTGTAGTGGTCCGCATCCAGGCGCTCGGGGTGCCATTGGACGGCCAGGGCCCACCATGGGCCGTCGACCCGAGCGCCCTCGACGAGGCCATCGTCGGTCCGCCCTTCGACGATGAGGCCCTCAGCGATCCGGTCGAGACCCTGGTGGTGCAGGGTGTTGACCGACAGCTCGTGGGAGCCGTAGATGTCGCCCAGCATCGAACCGGGCTCGAAGCGGACGGTGTGTCGCCGTTCGTTGAGCTCAGTCGGATCCCCGCGCACCGGGGAGTGGACGCCCCCCTCCGTGGTGGCCTCCTGGATCAAAGTCCCACCCAGGGCCACATTCAGGATCTGGAGGCCGCGACAGATCGCAAGCACCGGCTTGCCCTGGCTCCTTGCCTCCTGGATCAGGGCAATCTCGTATTCGTCCACCGCCGGATCATCCCCGTAGGTCGCGGGTTCGCGCAGCTCTCCGTAGATCGCGGGGTCGACATCGCCGCCGCCGCTGAGTATCAGGCCGTCGACCAGAGAGACCAGCCCCGCGGCCACCTCGGTCGGCTGGCCTGCGGGGAGCATGACCGGCACCATGCCCGACTCGGCAATGGCTGACACGTAGAAGTCGTCGAGACTGTGAGCCGGGTCGTCACCGATGTAGGAATCCAATCGGCGACGCCAGGTGGTGACACCGACCAGTGGTGATGTCACTCCTCGACCTCCGATTCGTAGTGGCGTGTACCGGCTGGTGCACGGATGCCCCGGAACTCCCAATCGCCACCGAGGGCGGTGGAGACCACCTCCTCCGACTCGCTCGGTTGGGCGCCGACGTCGGCGCGCACCGCGGTGCCTTCGACGATGGTGTTGGTCAAGGCCCCCAGCCCCTCGACCTCGACGGTGACCACGTCTCCCGGCTCGACCGGCCTCGACCCGGCCGGCGTCCCGCTCAGGATCACGTCGCCGGGGAGCAAGGTGATGGTTCGCGCCAGGTCGGCGACGAGGTACGACATGTCCCACTCCATCTCGGAAGTGCTCGCCTCCTGTTTCACCTCGTCGTTGACCAGGGTCCGGATCGCCTTGTCCCGGAAATCCCAATCGTCGACCAAACCCGGCCCCAGCGGGCAGAGGGTGTCGGATCCCTTGACCCGAAGCATCGACCCGGCGTCCGTGTCTCGGAAGTCGTGGAGCCCGAAGTCGTTGGCGATGGTGTACCCCGCGATGTGCCGCCCAGCCTGGTCGGGGGAAACGCCCTTGCAGGTGGTGCCGATCACGATTGCGATCTCGCCCTCGAAGTTGAGGTACCGGCACCCGATGGGGCGGACCACCTGGCCGAGATGGCCGTTGAGGGCGGTGGTGGGTTTCTGGAAGTACGTCGGGGCCGGGGGCAGCCGTGTCATGAACTCCTCGACCCGGCTCCGGTAGTTGAGATGGACAGCGAGGATCTTCGACGGCTCGATTGGCGGGAGATGAGTTGCCGTGGCCGAATCGAAGGTTCGCCCATCATCGGCAACCAGGTCGTCGCCGATGCGGCGGACTTCGAGCGGTTGCCCTTCGACGAGGATCCTCCGTCGCTCCGTCATCGGGCCACACGGTAACCAGAGGTCGGTGCCGATTATGTTTGGTTCCTAACGATCTCATGGCAATCAACACCCTGCATCAGGACCTCGGGGAGACCCACGCCGACCTCGCCTCTCATGACACCTTCCTTCGATGCGTCCCCCATGCCACCTTCGCCCGCATGCGCCGGGAGGAGCCGGTGGCCTGGGTGGAGGAGGCTGACGGATCCGGGTTCTGGGCGGTGACCAAACACGCTGACGTGGAGATGGTCAGCCGCGACTTCGCCCGGTTCACCGCGTCCCGCGGGATCCGGATCGAGGACATGGCCCCGGACGAGCTCGAGGCGAGACGGACCATGATGGAATTCGACCCGCCGGAGCACGCCCGGCTCCGGCGCTTGGTGCAGCCAGGGTTCACGCCGAAGGTGGTCGCCACCTACGAGGCGGCCTTCCGACAGCTGGCGGCTCAGGTGATCGATCAGGTCTTGCCGTTGGGCGAGTTCGACTTCGTCACCGAGATCTCCCGCCAGCTCCCGATACGACTTCTGTGTCGCTTGCTTGGGGTCCCCGAATCGGACGCCTCCCAACTGGTGGCCTGGGGTGACCAGATGATCTCCAACGCCGATCCGGAGTACACCCCGGTGGTCATCGACAAGGACGACAGCGACGAGTACCGGCTGCTCCCGTTTCGGTCACCAGCGGCGATCGAAGTGTTCAGGTATGCCGAGGAGATGGCGCTCGAGCGGAGGGCCCATCCTGAGGACGACATCATCAGCACTCTGCTCCACGCCGAGCCCGACGGGGAGCCGCTGACCGATCTCGAGTTCAAGAACTTCTTCACTTTGATGATGGTGGCGGGCAACGAGACCACCCGACACACCATCAGCCACGGGCTCATCTTCCTGACCAATCACCCGGAGCAGCTCGAGGATCTCCGGGCGGATCCCGACGGGCTGTCGGTTTCGGCCACCGAAGAGATCCTGCGCACCTCGGCGGTGACCATGCACTTCCGACGCACTGCCACCGAGGACACGGATCTCGGCGGCGCCACGATCAGAGGTGGCGACCGGGTGGTGGTCTGGTATCCGTCGGCCAACTACGACGAAGAGGTGTTCGACGACCCTTTCCGCTTCGACATTCGCCGGGCCCCGAACGACCACCTCACCTTTGGGGCGGGGCGTCATGTCTGCCTGGGGGCCTCACTGGCCCGACTCGAGGTCCGGGTGGTCTTCGAGGAGTTGCTGAAGCGGGTCAGCAGCATCGAGATCGTCGGCGAGCCTGACCGGCTTCGGTCCAATTTCATCAATGGGATCAAGCACTTGCCGGTTCGGATGAGCGCTTAGGGTTTTATCATCCATGGCATCTTGAACAACCTGCGAATTCTGACCGCGGTCCTTCTCCTTACCGCAGCCTGTGGCGGTGGCGAAACCGGTGAGGACCGGGTAGCGCTCGGCGGCGATCAAATCGATATCACTGGGGAGCAGACGCTGACCATCTCCGAACCGGGGGGCTGTGGTCCGAGCGATTCCGAGCCGGGAGCCTGGAACGGCATGTTCAGCACCGACGGTGACGAGCCATGGCTGCTCGACGTGACCATCGTCTCCTTCGAAGCGCCAAAGGTCTACGAGACGTCGGCCGACGACGAGTCGGGGATGGCCAGCATCTTCCTCACCAATGGGGCTGGAACCACCTATGAGAGCACCGACGGGATGGGCGGGTTCACAGTCGAGGAGGGCGGTCTCAGCGGATCGTTAGATGTGGTCTTGACCAATCCCGAGGACAACTCGACCGTAGGAGTCCGTGGCGGTTTCATCTGTGAGGACATGACCCGAGGCTGATCAGCCGATCAGGGTCTTTTCGATGATGTCGATGGCGTGATCGATGTGGTCGAGCGTGGTTCGCCGATTGAGGATGGCGAAACGGAGCACGAACCGCTCGTCGACGATGGTCGGTGAGACGTGAACCACCCGGTCCTGGTTGATCGCATGCATCGCCTCCCGCCCCCGGTCGTCGTCGTCGAACCGGAAAGCAACGATCGACAGGTCGGGCCGCCAGGGTGTTTCGATCCCGTCGATGGCGCTGAGCCGGTTGTAGGCCAGCCCGGCAAGGTCGAGGCATCGATCCAGCGCCTCGCGAAACGGTGCGACTCCGTGCAATTGCAGCGGCAGCCACACCTGGAGACCTCGAAACGGCCGTGACAACTCTGGTCCGAGCGAGGAGATGTCACGCAATCCCGAATGGCTGTCTTCGGCGAGGAGATATGCCCCTCGTCCGTGGTTGGCGTCGATGAGGTGTGTCTCGTCCCTGACCAGCAGGGCACCGCTGCCAAACGGGATGGAGAGGCCCTTGTGGGGGTCGATGGCTATGGAATCGGCGTTCTCGATACCGGTCAGTCGCTCACGGCCCCGGTCGGTGAGTTGGAAGAAGCCGCCGTAGGCGCCGTCGATGTGGAACCAGAGGCTCTCCTTCGAGCAAATCTGAGCCAATTGCTGGAGGGGGTCAACGGTTCCGGTGTCGGTGCTGCCCGCAGATCCCACCACCAGAAATGGCTGTCGGCCGGCTGCTCGGTCGTCTGCGATCCCCACGGACAGGGCATCGGGATCCATTCTCAGGTCGGCGTCGACTTCCACGGTGCGGATCTGGTCGTCGCGGAACCCGGCGAGCCGGGCTGCCTTGGCAACGGAGTGATGGGTGTGGGGGCTCACGTAGAGGACACCCCGCGTCAGGTCGTCGCCGAGTTTCGAGGTGCGGGCGGCGACGATCGCGGTGAAGTTGGCCATCGACCCGCCGGAGAGCATCAGCCCCGACGCCTTCTCACCGAGGCCGAACACCGACGTCATCCAGGCGATCACACCATGCTCGATGGCGCTCATCCCTGGAGCCGCCGCCGCAACGCCGGTGTAACGGTTGAGCCCGGCGGCCAGGAACTCCGCTAGCGCTCCCGTGTAGAGGCCGGCGTTGGGGATGTAACTGAGAGGTGGCCTCCGGAGGGGTGGAGGGTTCCGGAGTGCCCGGCGGCCTCGAGATCCTCCAAGATCTCGCTCATGGAGCGACCTTCATCGGTCGGCGGCCGGGCCAGCCTGTCAACGAGTGACGGGTCGAAGTCGACCCCGGAGGCGCTCATGGTCGAGGCTGCCTCGTACCAATCGTCGAGGTAGCGGAGGATTGCCTCGTTGAGGGCTTCCCGCTCGTTCTTGCCGGGCTCGAGAGGCGTCGACATCGGGGTCAAGGTAGCCAGGTCCGCTGTGGTTCGTGAGATCCGGGGATCTACCATGTGCAGCGCTCCAAATGCCCGGATTTCTCTTCCCACGCACCGCCGACGGACGTTCGTCGCTGATCCCACCGCCCCCGTGGCACTACTCCGGCGAAATGCTCACGGTCGAGTATCGGGCGGATCCCGACCGGGTCTCGAAACTGCTTCCGGAAGGCCTGAATCTGGCCGCAGACGACCCCGGGGCCGTGGCGGTGATCTGGGCGGATTGGCAGAGTTGTGGCGATGACTTCGCCGAGATCCTCGACCCGGTGCGATCCCAGTACAAGGAGTGCTTCGTGGTCATTCGCTGCGAGTGGGATGGGGCCACATGGAGCCGGTGCCCGTACATCTGGGTGGACAAGGACTTTGCCCTGGTTCGTGGATATCACCAGGGCTATCCGAAGAAGCTCGGAGAGATCTGGATGACCCGGCCCGTGTTGGTCGGCAAAGCCGGGCCCAGGCTGGAGAGTGGAGGCCGTTTCGGCGCCACGCTCTCGGTTGGCGGTCGGCGCATCGCCCAGGCGACCATCACCCTGAAAGAGCCAGGCACGAGCCCGGGATTTGTGAACGGCCATCAGATGTTGCATAACAGGTGGTGGCCCGCCATCGAGTCCGATGGTGTCGACTCGATGGACGAGTTGGTCACGATGCGTGGAGTCGACGGCGAGGTGAGCGACGTGTGGAAGGGTGACGCCGAGATCGAGTTGTACGACGCGCCGACAGAAGAACTGGCGTCGCTGGAACCGATCGACATGATCGCCGGCTACTACCACCGGGTCGGAGTGACGTGGAAAGAAGGGACGACGCTGCGGCGTACTGTTCCCATGGAGGTCGAAGGACAATGACGGCGATCCTTGAAGAGCTGAAGGCAAGTGGCAAGACCGGGGTTTTCATAGGCGGCGACTGGGTCGATTGCTCCGAAGAGCTGCCTGTTGTCGATCCTGCGTCCGAGCAGGTCCTGGTCGGAGTTGGCCTCGCCGAGGCCGCCCACGCCGAGGACGCAGTGTCCGCCGCCTACGAGGCATCGCATTCTTGGTCTCATACGCCGCCTCGTGAGCGTGGGGAGATCTTGCGTCGCACCTTCGAGGCGATGCGGGCCAGGGAGGAGGACCTCGCCGAGTTGATCGTCCTCGAGAACGGCAAGGCCTTCCCGGATGCGCTTGGCGAAGTTCGCTACGCCGCCGAGTTCTTCAGATGGTTCTCCGAGGAGGCATCCCGGGTGTCGGGCGACCTGCGCATGGCCCCCGGCGGGAGACAAGCGGATCATGACTTTCCGTCAGCCGGTGGGGGTCTCGGTGATGGTCACCCCGTGGAACTTCCCGGCTGCGATGGCAACCAGGAAGCTGGGCCCGGCCCTGGCCGCCGGGTGCACCGCCATCGTCAAGCCTGCCTCCGACGCACCACTCACCACTCTTGCCGTCGTCCACCTCATGGAAGAGGCCGGCCTCCCACCAGGTGTCGTGAACGTGGTGGTAGCACGGGGATCGTCGGGGGTCATCGAGACCATCCTCAGGGATCCCCGGGTTCGCAAGCTGTCGTTCACCGGGTCCACCGAGGTGGGTCAGACCCTGATGAAGGTCGCTTCGGACCAGGTGCTTCGGGTCTCGATGGAACTCGGAGGCAACGCCCCGTTCCTCGTCTTCGATGACGCCGACCTGGACGCTGCCCTCGAAGGGGCGATGGTGGCCAAGATGCGAAATGCAGGCGAGGCCTGCACCGCGGCCAATCGCTTCCTGGTCCACGCCAAGGTGGCCGATGAGTTCACCTCGATGCTGGCCGGTGCGATGGGGGCGTTGAAGATGGGCCCCGGGATCGACCGCTCCAATCAGGTCGGCCCGATGATCAACGAGCGCTCCCGTGACGACATCGCCAAGTTGGTGCAGGGTGCCGTCGATGAGGGCGCAAAGGTGGTGACCGGGGCCTCGGTCCCCGACCGTCAAGGGTTCTTCTACGAGCCGACGGTGCTGAGCGGGGTGGCGGCCAGCTCCGACATTCTCCAGCAGGAGATATTCGGCCCGGTGGCGCCGGTGGTGACCTTCGAGACCGACGAGGAGGCAATCGCCCTGGCTAACGACACGGTGTACGGGCTCGCCGCCTATCTCTACAGCGGCGACCTGGCGCGCGGGCTGCGGGCAGCGGAAGGCATCGAAGCGGGCATGGTCGGGGTCAATCGCGGTTTGGTGTCGGATCCGGCAGCGCCGTTCGGCGGCGTCAAGCATTCCGGTGTTGGCCGTGAAGGCTCCCATGAGGGCATGGACGAGTACTTGGAGACCAAGTACGTAGCGGTCAACTGGTAGAGCCGGTCTTCGGGCCGACTGTTTCTAGGCGCTCCGTGGGCGGCGGTGCGCCATTCCTCGTCGGTTGATGCACCGGCCGCCGTGGCCTGATCGCCGAGAGCACGTCTGGGCATTCGCTGCATGCCGACCGTGGCGCCGATCAACCAGGGACAGCTGCGCTGAACTGGATCTCGTTGATGATCAAGAGGTTGATCACCGCTGCCCCGTAGGCCACCGCGTCCGACTCGAATCCATTGCCAGAACCCTGGTGATCGTCGCCTCAAGAGTCCGAGTTGCTCGTGGAGATTGCTATGCCAGTTGCGGAGGCGACTTCCGTCAGCCGGCGTTCGATGACGCCCCAGGCTAAGTAGACCGCCACCGACCAGAAGAGCCACCCACCCCAGACGAGGGCCCTTCCATAGGCGAGTCCATCGTTGCGAACCCACTGATAGGCAATGACCCCGCTGACTGCGGCAATGACGCCTGCGACTTGAGATCTCGACGAATCTCTCATCGACGTGAGGCTACCCCGGTCTACCTCAGTACGGCCTGGCGGTTGTGACTTACGGAGGCTCGGGCTCGACGGTGTAGGTATGGCCGAGTGGGCTGGTCCAGCGGTAGGTGCCGGGTGCGGTTCGTTCCAGTTTCCAGCCTCGCTTGTGTTTGCCACGGTGGTGGTGCCGGCACAGGGGAGCGTTGTTCCATGCGGTGGTTGGCCCTCCCCGTGAGTAGTCGATGGTGTGGTCGATGTCACACTCCGTGGCGGGCATGCGACATCCGGGGAAGACACAGGTCCGATTTCGCGCCTGGACGTATCTTTTCTGACTGGTGGTTGGGCGCCGCCGGGTGATACCGGTCCAGATCGGCTCTCCGTGATCGGTGACCGTGACCCGATGCTCGACCTCGGTTTGATTGGATGCGACCTGGCGGGCGACATCGGCGATGACGGGCCCGTAGCCGTTGAGGTCCCCAGGATGGTCGTCGAGGCCGGCGAGGGTGGTCAGCTCCACGGTGATGTCGACCATTCCTCTGCCTCGACCCTGCTTGAGGTGGCGGCCGTTGAGGAGGTCGAGGTAGACGTCGGCCCGGACTTGGTCCATGGTCCGAGGGTCGTCTGCTCTCTTGGCTGCCTTGGCCAGAGTGTTGATCCGTCGCATTGCGGCTTGGGCGTCGGCGGCGGGTAGGTCGAGGCCGGTGAGGTTGGAGGTGCCGTGGTCGTTTGGCTCGAGGACCACCCGACGATCATCCATGGCCTTCTGGTAGCGGTCCTTGGCGAGGTCGGGGTCCAAGGCGATGACCAGTTTGCGGATCCGGGCTCCCAACTGGCCTGTGGTCTGGCGAGGCGCCCTTTCCAGGGCGGTGTCGGCTACCCGTCTCGCGTCCTCGATTGGAAGATGCATCGTCTCATCGCAGAGCACCCGGGCGCGGGGCAGGTCGATCGAGCCCTCATGAAGGGCAGCCCAGACGTTGGGGAGCCGATCGCCGAGTTGATAGGCGAGTCCCATCTGGATGTCGGCCGAACGGCGGGTGAGATTGAGGGCAGCCTGGATCTCACCGGCAGCGGCCTCCATAGCCTCCTCCGGCTGACCGAAGATCTCTGCTTCGGCCTCGGCGACGGATCGTCAGGTCGGCATAGAGATCGGATTCGACCCAGGCCCTGAGTCGGGACCGAGCCTTCATCAGGATCACCCGCTCCCGGCCGGAGATCCGATCCCGGTCGATCGTCATCAGGATCCCTGCCAACTGCGGTCCGGGTGGCATTTCTGCCAGTCCCTTGGGGATTCCCTCACTCTCGAACATATGTTCGCTACCCTACAAACCCCCACCGACAGATTCCATACCCCTGTTCAGGAATTTCGAAGATTTCTTGGCGGCAAGCGGCGAGCGCTTCCTACCCAACCGTCCCCTGGTTGACCTGCACCGTCTTCAGGTCGGAATGAAAGTCGAGGGCATAGTCGCCGCCCTCCCGCCCGATCCCAGAGATCCGGAACCCGCCGAACGGAGCGGTCAGATCGCGCACCAGGAAGGTGTTTACCCAGATCGTCCCCGCCCGGACTCCACGACCCACCCGCTCCGCCCGTTCCTCCGATCCGGTGTAGACGATCCCGGAGAGCCCGTATTGGGTGGAGTTGGCGAGGGCGATCCCTTCCGCCTCGGTGGCAAAAGTCTGATAGGTGAGCACCGGCCCGAACACCTCCCGCTGCACCACCTCGGAGTCGTTCGACTTGGGCTCGATCAGGGTCGGCTCGTACCAGAGGCCATCCTGCTTCCAACGCTCACCGCCACGGACGATCCGGTCACCGGCGTCCCGCGCCCGTTTCACGAACCCGTCGACCCGTGCCAGATGGTCGGGATGGATCAGGGGGCTGATCGTGGTCTGCGGGCTCCGGCTGTCACCGAGCACATGGGCGTCGGTGAACCGATGGAACAACTCGAGGAAGTCAGAGGAGATGGACTCCTCCACAATGAGCCGGGTACCGGCGAGGCAGACCTGGCCGGCGTCGTCGTACTGGCCGGCAGCCTTACGGGCGGCCGCCTCCAGGTCGGAGTCGGCAAACACCAGGAACGGCCCCTTGCCACCGAGCTCGGCGGTGAAGGGGACGATGTTCGATGCCGCCGCGATCCCGATGTGTCGTGCCGTCTCCGGCGACCCGGTGAACGAGATCCGCCGCACCCGGCGGTCCGAGACAAGAGCCGCACCCACCTCCTCGCCGATGCCCTGAACCACGTTGAGGACCCCGGGCGGCAGCCCTGCCTGGTCGGCGAGGTCGGCCAGGATCGAGGCGGAGAGCGGGGCCCATTCCGCCGGCTTGAGGATCACCGGGTTGCCCGCCGCAAGTGCGGGAGCGATCTTCCAGGTGGAGAGCACCCACGGGGCGTTCCAGGGCGTGATGATCACCGCCGGGCCGGCAGGCATCCGCTGCACCTGATTGTCGGTCCCCTTGGACGACCAGCGGCGACCCTCCCACTCGGCGGCCAGGTCGGCGTAGTTGCGGAAGTTCTCGGCGCCCCGATGGATGACCCTGGCCTGGAGGCTTTCGAGGAGCATCGCCATGTCGACACACTCCACCTGGGCGATGGCATCGATGTTCTGATCGATCAGGTCGGCGAGCCGATGGAGGTGCTCGCCACGCTCCTTCGGGGTGAGTGCGGCCCAACCGGGGAAGGCGGCCACGGCGGCGCTGACTGCCTGGTCCGATGTGAGCGGGTCCCCTCGAGCGATGTCGGCGAGTTTCCAATCCCAGTCGAGCGGTGAGCGGACCTCGAACGTCTTGGGGGAGGCGACCCGTTTGCCACCGATGTAGTGATCGGGAGAGACGGCGTATTCGGAGATCTCGACTCGTGTGGTTGCCATAGGGATCGTTCGCAACCTAAGGATAAACTGCGCTCACCAGCACCCTCATGCCCAGACCACTGATTGACCACGATCCCGAAGTAGTTCTCGAGGCGGAGCGAGACATTCGCGCCCGTCTCGGAGATCGAAAACTCGACTTCGACGCTCTTCTCGCCGTCTCCAACATCTATCGGGCCGCCAACGCGGTGCGCAATCGGATGGAGCGAGAAGTCCTCGCCCCGGAAGGGCTCTCCTGGGGCGGATTCACCATTCTGTTCGTGCTCTGGGTGTGGGGGGAGAGGGAGACCGGTGAGCTCGCGGACGATTGCGGGCTGGCGAAAGGAACGCTGAGCGGGATGCTCGGCACCCTCGAGAAGACGGGTCTGGTGTCACGATCCCGCCACCCCGGCGACGGTCGGCGGGTGATCGTCGACCTCGAGGACGGCGGCCGGGAGCTGATCGAAAGGGTCTTCCCCAGGTTCAACGAGCACGAGACCAAGTTCACGTCGAGGCTTGGCCGGACCGAGCAGGGTGAGTTGGCGCGGCTGCTCCGCATCGTGACCGCCACCGCCGACGATCTGCCACTCGTGGCCGACCCCCAGGCAAAGGCGTAAAGTCTCATTTGGTTCCTAACGACCTCCAGGAGGACGCATGGGTGAAATAGTCGGCGCCGGTCTGATCAGTCACGCACCAACCATCATGTTCGACGAGGCGACCCGTCTCGAGCTCAACGAGGGCAAAGAGATCTCATTGGTGCCCGGCCTGGTCCGGTTGCGAGACGAGGTGCTGAATCGCCTCGATGTCGACACGATCGTGATCGTCGACTCGCACTGGTTCTCCACGGTGGAGCACCTGGTCTCCGCCCACGCCCGACGCCACGGCATCTTCACCTCTTCCGAGTTGCCCCGCGGGATGGCCCAAATCCCCTACGACTACCCCGGTGATCCCGAGTTGGCCAAGCTCGCTGCGGACCTCGGATCCGAGTTGGGAACACCGACCCACGCCAACGAAGACGACTACATGCCGGTCTATTACGCGACGATCAACCTCGTTCACTACCTGCGTAAAGACGAGAAGGTGGTCTCGGTCTCCGTCGTCCAAACCGGGGACACCGATGATTTCATGACGATGGGGGAGGCCATTGGGGAGGCGGTCTCGCGCCTCGACCGGAGGGCGGTGATCCTGGCTTCAGGTGGCATGAGCCACACCTTCTGGCCCCTCAAGGAGATCGCCAAGCACGAGGCATCCGACCCGGTCCACATCATCACACCTGCCGCCCGAGCCGCCGACGAGGAGCGCCTCGAGATGATGATGGCCGGCGACCACGCCCGGGTGGTCGACACCATGGAGGACTACTTCGAGTACGCACCCGAAGGTCGTTTTGGCCACTACCTGATGATGCTCGGCGCCATCGGTGGCCGGAATTGCACCGCACCGGGGGAGATGTTCTCCGATTACGAGAACGCCACCGGCACCGGGCAGGTCCATGTCTGGTTCGAGCGCCCGTCGGGGGGCTGGACCGCCTGACACCGATCAGAAGGCTCTCCGTGCCACAATTTCAAGCAAGTGGTGGCACTCAACGCGCCCAATGACCTGATCTCCGAGCTCGAAGAGCTCGCACGTTCCGTGGACAATCTCGTGTTCGGCGACCACGCCGCCGGACAGGCGCAAGCCAACGACCGGGACCGGATAGTGAGGACGATCCGCTCCTACGCGATCCCGCGGTTGACCCTCCCGACGACCCCGCTCCTGGTGGTCTTCGCCGGCCCTACCGGTGCCGGGAAGTCCACCCTGGTCAACAGCGTCTCCGGTCTCGAGGTCGCGGAGACCGGGCCTCTCCGCCCGACCACCAGAGCTCCCGTGGTCCTGGCCGCCGATGGTTCCGGCTACGAGAGCCTGGGAGGGATCGCCTGTGAGGTCGTCGAGGGCCGGGCGCCGATTCTCGCTTCGATGACCCTTGTGGACACACCTGATCTCGACTCCACCTCGACCGAGCATCGGGCGGCGGCCGAGATAATGATCGACAACGCCGATGTCGTCGTCTTCGTCAGCTCGGCCCTCAGGTACGCAGACCTCGTCCCCTGGGAGGTGCTGCGCAGGGCGCGGTCACGGGGTGCGCCTCTGATCCATGTTCTGAACCGGGTGACCAGCGGCGCCGCAGGGGCCCTGACCGATTATCGAAGCCGACTGGTGGAGGAAGGCGCCGACGGCGACATCGTGGTCGTCCATGAGCACCATCTCGCCGGATCACCTCTGGTTCCGTCGGTTGCCGTTCGCGCGCTGCGCAGGCGGTTGGTGAGTCAGGTGAAGAAGTCGCAGTCGGAGAGGGTGGAGATCGTCCGCTCGGTTCTGTGGGTGACCCTCGGCCAGGCCAGGGACCTGATCGCCGCGGCCGAGCTGGAGTCAACCGAGGCCGACGTCATCGAAGGGATGCTCACTCAGGCGTTCGCCCCGAACTTCGAACGCATCCAGGCTGCCGGAGCGGCGACGGTCGAAGTCGGATACGACGTGGGACGCCTTGTCGATGCCCGCCCGCGGCGGGCGCGATCCTGGATGCGAAGGAGGGCGCCGGGTCGGGAGTCGATCGAAGCAGCCAAGCATCGGGTCTCGGAAACACTGGCCACCGCGGTTGCCGCCGACCTCAGGGACTCGATTGAGGACGGGCGGGCCGTGGTTCAGGATCACAATCGTTCGCCATATCGGGTCGGGATGTCCACCCAGGTGACGATCACAACCGCCATCGACTCGTGGTGGATGCTCCTGGAGGAGATGTGCGCGGCAGCAATCGGTGATCGCAGCGATGTGGCGGCTCATCTGTTGGCGGTGGCGACGCTGCAAGTGGATCCTGGGCTCGAGCCGGTCCTTGCCACCGTTCTCCCCGGCACCGATCCTTCGGCCGTGATCGATGGCGCCAGGGAGGCGCTGGTCTGGGCCCTGGAGCCGGTCTATGCATCGGTTCGCGATCCCATTGCCTCGGCTGTGACCAAGGAGGCCACCTCGGCCGGAGAGGTCGAACGGGCGCGGACCGTCGTCGCCGAAGTCGTGGCGCGGTCGGCGTTCGCCGATGCGTGACGCGATCACCGGCCTGATCCCGGTGATCGACCAGGCCCTGGCCGACTGTGTTGGCGTCGTGGACCCCGTTTCCCTCGAGACGGTTGCCCTGATGCGGAGGCGGATCGTGGCGCGGCTGGATTACCCCGATGACGTGTTGTTGGCGGCTTTGGCCGGCGGCACCGGCTCCGGCAAGTCCAGCATCTTCAATGCGATCGCCGGGGAGGCCATTGCGCCCACTGGCGGAGTCCGGCCCACTACCTCGCAGCCAAAAGCCCTGGTCCCGTCGTCCCGTGCGGCGGCGCTGGCCGGCTATCTCGACCTGATCGGGGTGACTGACCGGGTCGCGCACGGAGAGCACTCAATGGTTGTGCCTGATCGACCTGCCCGACACCGACAGTGTCGAAGTCGATCATCGACAACGAGTCGACGCCTTGCTGCCCCAGATCGACTCGGTGATTTGGGTGGTGGATCCCGAGAAGTACCGGGATGCCGCGATCCATCGTGACTACGTGGCCCCGATGGCCGCCTATCAGGGGCAGTTTCTGTTCGTCCTCAACCAGCGGGACCGGCTCAGCGTCGACGAGTTGACGCGGGTCGAGGCGGACCTGTCCGCCGCTTTGGCCGAAGACGGCATCGAGCAGCCAACCGTGATCTCCACTGCTGCCAATCCATCGGCAGGGCCGGCACTGGGGATCGATCAACTGCTCGCCCATCTTCAGGGTGACCTGGGAGCCTCGGTCTATGAGAAGGCCGCTGTGGATCTCCGGAGCGCCACCGACTTTCTGCTCGAGATGCTGGGTGGGGGATCGAGCTCTGAGTTCGATTCTCGGTGGAGCAACATCATCGACGAAGTCACCACCCGGGTGGGCGGCGGAGACCTATCGGGTGCCACACAGCATCTCGTCGCCTTCCTCGACGACCTGTCCGCTGAGGTTGGGGGCGAGATCGGGAATGCGATCGGCGAGCTTGCGGCCGGGGCACCTCGGGTGATCCTCTCTGCCGCGCCTGACGTGGATCCAGACCCGCCGCGGCAGGGATGGTGGCGGAAGTCATCTCGCCCCGACCCCCCACAACTGGACACGGTCGGGGAGGCCCTGGAAACAGCGATAGCTGATCCGGTGCGTGACCTTCTGACCCGGCGGGCCAAAGCACAGGCCTCGGTGACCGAGCTCGCGCTGGCCCTCAACAACCTGACCCCGCGACCTCGCTAGGTACCCTCGCCAGGCCATGGACGAGAACAAGCTCCTCGCGACCGGAGTCACCCTTGTCGTTTCTCTGATCGTCTATCTCGTCGTGGCCAGGGTCGGAGCCCGGTTCGTCGAGAAGATCGGGGCTCGTGGCCCGGAAGCGGCATCGCGGGCCAGCACGCTATGGCTGATGGTTCGCCGGGTCTTGCAGTTCACGCTGATCCTGTTCGTGGTCCTGATGGTCTTCTCGATCTGGGGCTGGAGCGTGGCCCCGTTCATCGCCATCGGCACCGTGATCGCCGCCGCAGTTGGCTTCGGTGCCCAAAGCCTGGTCAAGGACGTTCTCTACGGGTTCTTCATCCTCGCCGAGGACCAGTATCAGATCGGAGACACGGTCTCACTTGCCGGCGTGACCGGCACCGTCGAGGACATCCAGTTCCGGGTGACGGTGCTTCGGGACGTGGAGGGCAACGTCCACTATGTGGCCAACGGCCAGATCGCAGTCGCCTCCAACTTCACCAAGGTCTATGCCGCGGCCGGTGATCGACATCAGCATCTCCTATGACCAAGACGTCGATCGCGCGATGGAGGTGATGCTCGACGAGATGCGGAAACTGGAGGATGACCCCGAGTTCGGGCCCCTCCTTCTGGGCCCGGCCGAGATGCTCGGAGTCCAGGACTTCGGTGACGCGGGAATAGTCGTCCGGGGCCGGTTGAACACGATGGCCCACCAACGAACGGCCGTGCGACGCGCCGCATTGCTTCGGGTCAAGAAGCGATTCGACGCCGAAGGGATTCGCTTCTCGGCCGCCAAGGATCTCAGCGCTGGGTAGGCGGCGGGGTGATCACGGCGAGGGCCTCCGGCGCCCACTCGACCGACCCACCATCGGCCATCCCCAAGGCTTCACCGTCGGCCTGGACCTCCACCGGGGGGTCGGCCTTCAAGGTGAATAGCTCGACTTCCCGCCACACTTCCAGATCGGGGATCGAATCCAGCTCCCGACCCGCCAGCACCTTGGCCGCGATGCCCGGGATTCGCCTCCGGTGCAGCCGCTTGACCACGAGGACCGACATCGGGGCCGGCGCCGATGTCTCCAGCTTCAGGGGAATCTTCCCGAAGTAGGTGTACACCTCGCGGAACTGGATCATGGCGGCAGTCGCGTACGCCTCGTGGTCGCCGGCATGGACGGCGACGTGGGGCTTGCGTCGGGGAAAGTCTTGAAGGGCGGTGCCAAACGCGGAGCGGGCGTAGTGGATCGAACCGAACCGGTACTTGCGGTAGGGCTCCTTCTCGGCACGCTGCACCACCGCCGCATCGAGCCCGAACCCACAGGCGAATATCGCATGGTGAACGGTCTCCGTCGACCCTCGCTCCAAGGTCAACGTCGCCACGCCGACCTTCTTGATGTGGGGCCGGTCAACCAACAGCCGGGCGGCCTTGGCCGGCTTCGAGGGAATGCCCATCAATCTGGCAAACACGTTGGTGGTCCCCACCGGGATGACACCCAATGAGGCGGCGGTCCCAACCAGACCCTGTGTGACGTGGTGGACCATCCCGTCTCCACCCATGGCAACGATGATGTCGGCTCCCTGGTCGGCCGCCTCCCGTGCCTTCTCGGTCGCTTCGATGGGTGACCCTGGCCATATCGAGTCGACGTCAGCCACCCGATCGAGTGTTGCCATGACGTCTCGGTGAGATCCACCGGTGAACTGGGAGGCAGCCGGGTTGGCGATGACCACGATCCGGTGCATTGAGGGTCGAGCCTACCCCGGTACCCTGCCGAACCGTGAGTGACTCCGAATCCCGATTCTCCCTCGTCGCGGGTGAGGGTGATGGCGCGATTCTCGGTTTGGCGGCCGGGGACAGCGCGGGTGGGGCCTGGGAGCTCGGCTACTCGGCGATCACCGAGCAGGCGACAGTCATCTCATATCAGCTCATCGAGTCGCCCGATCTCGACACCGATCAGTTGTTGCGCGCGATAAGAGAGCTCGACGGCGCCGACGACGAAGAGCCCGTCTATCGAGCGGAGACCCCCCATTTTCGAACATGGCTAACCCGGGCGGCTGCGGGGGGAGTGGTGCCGGAAGAAGAGCCTTCGCTCGATGCGGCGCCACGGGGAGTGCCGGTCGGAGTGGCTCTGCGTCGGGACCCGGTCGCCCTGAGGGATGCCGTTGTCGAAGTCGGGCGGGTCTTCCATTCCGATCTGTCCTCGATCGTGGCCGGTCTGGTCACTGCGAGCGCGGCGGCCGCTTCGTGCTTCGGGCAATCGGGCCGGGATCTGATCGCCGGGGTCGTGGAGACGGTGGAGCTGGCGGCCGATCAGGTTGGGTCGACTCTGAAACACAGCGGAACGTCGACCTGGGACGAGCTCATCGCCGACCTGCGTCTCTTGATGGACCACGTCGGAGTGACCGAGGCCACCGATGCCCTCGCGATCGTCGATGCCGATGCAGTTCCCGAGCCATGGGATCTGACTCGGGTGGGCTTGCTGCTGGCAGCGCCGCTCGCGGAGCGGGCTCACATCCCCATCGAGCAAGCAGCCAGGGTCGGGGGCAGCTCTCTGGGAGCGGTGGTCGGAGGGATCATCGGAGCCAGGGTCGGTATCCGCGCCTGGCCGTGGGCTTTCGCCAACGACACCTGGTTTGCCGAGATCGGGCGCCGCCTGGTGCGCGGGCCCAATGAGGTGAGCGACCTCCCGATTCCGTACGCCGTCGAACAGCACCTGATCAGTGGGGAGCGGGGTTTTCGCTGAGCAGCAGACGGTCTTCGGGCGGCCAGTTCCGTTCGGAGTCGTCCACGCGGCGCAGGGCCGTCCAACCGATGGCAATGAACAGGATCAGGGCGCCCATCGCCACCCGTCGCCCCCAACCGAGCCCGTCGACGATCAGGGCCCAGGTCGAGCGGCCCGAGGATGGTGGCGAATCGGCCCACCGTGGCATAGAGGCCGTAGAACTCACCGAGATGCCGCGGAGGCGAGATCCGGGTCATCAGCACCCGATCGGCGGTCCAGGTCGACCCCAGCGCCACCCCTCCCAATGGGCCGATGACCCAGGCGAGCCCGGTGAGCCCGCTGACCGCAGCGGCGATCCCGGAGGCGATCGCAACCATCCACATCAACAGGGCGGCACGGAGCACCCGCAGAGGCCCGTGCGATTCGACGAAGCGTCCCGCCACCAGGGCGCCTATGACCGCGGCGGTGACCGCCACCGCCAGCAGCTGGGTGACGAAACTGTCGTCGAGGCCGAGCTCCTGGATCACAAAGATGGTGAGAAACCCGCCGATCAGGGTGTTGATGGCGTCGGTGTAGAGAAATCGGCTGACCAGGAACCGCACCATGCCGTCGTAGTGCCGCGCCCTGTTCCACGACGAGACGAGGCGGCTGACGATGTCACGGAGCCTGGGCGCCGGGGTCGCCTCGACTCCCTCTCGCTCCTTGATGAAGAAGAAGGCGGGCAGGGCGAAGATGAGAAACGCCAGGGCGAGAGCCTTGAAGGTGGCGGCGAACGACCACCCGAGGACGGTGAGAGTGACCACACCGATGCCGAGGCCGATGAAGGAGCCGATGTAGCCGATACCGACACCGAGGCCAGAGATCCGGCCCCGGTTTTCTGTGGTGCTCACGTCCACGAGCAGCGCGTCGTAGACCACGGAGCCGACATTGAACCCGACCAGGCCGATTCCGAGCAGGATGAGAGTCATCGTGACCGGCCCTGCGGCCATCCCGAGCGTGGCCCCCACCGCGATCAGGGTCGTGATCCGGAGAGTGGGGACCCGGGTGCCGAGGGCATCGCTGCGAGCGCCGGCCCACGGCGCCAGGAATATCACCAGGATCCCGGCGACGGCCTCGACGACGGCGAGGGAGGAGTCCGGCTGGTCGACTTCGGATCAGCCATTGCGGGAAGTAACGGCCGACAACGCCGAGGGCGAAGATGGTGTTGGCGAGGTCGTAGAGGACCCAGGACCCGACCGAGAGCCGATCGGGGCCGTTGCGGGTCACGGTCATGTCAGAAGGTGACGGCGACCGATATCAACTCTTCCCTGCCGAGCAACCCCGCAGCTGCCTGGAGGGCGCGTGGGGCCTCGGAGAGAGGGAACTGGTGGGAGACGAGATCGTCGATGCGCGGGTCGATCTCGATCTGACGCGTCGCCCACTGATAGCCGATGCTGCTGGCACCCATGGCACCCCGGATGGTCAGTTGCTTGGCGACGAGGACATCACTCAGGAAGTGGAAGGCGCGGTTGCCTTTGGTCGAGGCGAGGATGACCCGACCGCCACTCCGCACCAGGTCGAGGGCGGTGAAGACGGCCTCGGGGTCGTCGGAGGTGACATCGACGATGATGTCCGGCCTGCGGCCCACCGCCTCGGCGATAGCCCCGCCAACGTCTTCCTTCTCGACATCGATGGTCAGGTCCGCCCCCAGGCGCTTGGCGAGCTCGAGCCGGTCTCGATCATGGGTCAGCCCGGTGACGCCCACCCAGCCCGCGCCTGCCGCCTTGGCCGCGATCAGACAGGCCAGCCCGCGAGGGCCGGGCCCGAGAATCAGGACGCTCTCCCCGGTCTGCAACGAGGGAAGCTCGACCGCCCAGGTGTGACCCGCAGCCAGGGGATGGACGAAGGTCGACACCTCGGCGGGGACGTCGTCGGTGAGCGGATGGAGGCGGGCGTCTGGGTCGATGAAGAGATACTCGGCGAGCCCGCCCCAGAGCCCGGGCGGCTCGATCGAAGGGATGAACCCGTAGGAATTCGAGGGCCGGCGGCGCACGCAGGTCGCCAGGCTCTGCTTGCAGCGATGGCACTCGCCACAGCGAATGCGGGGCTCGACGGCGACACGGGTGCCGACCGGGAACGGAATCGTCGGGCCTTCGGTGGCGATTCGGCCCACGACTTCGTGGCCAGGAACGAGCGGGTAGACGACATCGCGGGCGTCGCCCTTCCAGACCTGAACGTCGGCGCCTGAGATGCCGGTCGCCTCTACCGCCAGCCAACCACCACGATCAACGGGTTGAGTCGGCAACTCGGTCAACGTGAAGTGCTTGGGCTCGACGAGCATCATCGCCCGGGCTTTGATCCCTCGCTCCATCAACGGCGAGTGTAAACCCGGTTCCGGATGGCTCCGTTCAGTTACCGAGCATGGCGGCGATCCGCCCTACTCCCCGCTCGATCTCGTCCTCGCCGGTGGCATAGGAAAGCCTGAGAAATCCGGGGGTACCAAACGATTCGCCGGAAACCAGTGCCACCCCGGCCTCTTCGAGGATGGCTTCGGCCAGGTCATCCGTGGTCGCCCAACGATCCCCGAGATGTGCCGAAAAGTCGGGAAACACGTAGAAGGCCCCCTCGGGCTCGATGCAGCCGACGCCGGGGATCGAACTGACCATCGAATACATCAGCTTCCGCCTGGAGTCGAAGGCGAGGCGCATCTCCTCCACCATCTCCTGGGGACCGTTGAGGGCAGCGAGCGCCGCGTGTTGGGCCACATTGGCCACGTTGCCGGTGGCGTGCGACTGGTGGCTGTTGGCAGCCTCGATCACATCGGCGGGCCCCACCATCCAACCCACTCTCCACCCGGTCATCGAGTAGCTCTTGGCGACCCCGTTGATCAGCACCCAATTCTCGAATCGGGGAGTGACTGCCGCGATCGATGGCGCCACGTCTGTGAAATAGGTAAGCCGCTGGTAGATCTCGTCGGCCATGACCCAGATGTCGTTGGCCGCGGCCCACTCTCCGATCGCTCGCGCCTCCTCGGCGGTGTACACCGCCCCCGTGGGGTTGGAGGGGGACACAAACACCAGGAGCTTGGTGCGGTCGGTCCTTGCCCGCTCCAGGCTCTCCACCGAAACCTTGAACCCGTGCTCGAGATCGGTAGGCACCGAAACCGTGATTCCCCCGGCGAGGTCGATTCCGGCGGGATAGGTGACCCAATGAGGTGAGGGCAGCAGAACCTCGTCCCCGGGGTCGAGCAACGCGGCAAACCCCTGAAATACCGCCTGTTTGGCGCCATTGGTGACCATCACCTCGGACCAATCGACTTCGACCTTGGAGTAGCGGGCGACGTCCTCGGCGATGGCCTTGCGCAGTTGGGGGAGGCCTGCCGCCGCGGTGTATTTGTGATTCTCCGGGTCGAAGCACGCTCGCGCTGCCGCTGCAACCACATGCTCTGGGGTTGGGAAGTCAGGCTCGCCTGCGCCGAAGGAGATGACGTCGACCCCCGCGGCGCGCAGTTCCCTGGCCCGTGCGGCGATGCCCAGGGTGGCGGAGGGGGGCAGGTGCCCGAGACGTTGGGAGACCCGGTTCATGTTGGTGACCGCAGACTAAGCATGTCGCGCAGGCTCGCGGTCACCGATAAGTCAGCGGCGAACGGTCCAGCTGTGGTCTAGGAGAATTGATCCTCGACGTCGTCGACCACTTCTTCGGCTTTGTCCATGGCGTCTCCGGCCGTGTCCGAGACGGCCTCGGAAGCCTTGTCCACAGCGTCGCCCGCGTCGTCAGCCATGTCTGACATCTGGTCCTTGGCCGAGCCGTAGGCGTCCTGCGAAGTCTCTTTTACCGCCGCTGCGGCGTCACTGGCGAAGTCCTGGGCCTTGTCGACAGCTGCGTCTGCCTTGGCCGCCACATCGGAGCCAGCCTCCTTGTCCGAGCCAAACCATCCCTTGACTGTGTCCATGAATCCCATTGCGGTCCTTTCAGTCCCGTTGGGCAACCTTACGCCACGCAATTCACCTTGCGCCTGGCGACCGGTATTTTGAGCGGCGTGACTCTGCCCAAGATCGATCGTCGTCGTGTTTGGCGACGTTCGTTGGTGATTCTCGGCCTGATGACGGCCGGAGTCGCCGCACCGGTGCTCGACTTATACGGCCGGAATCCCTCAGTTTTCGTGGCCAACCGGAGCACACCCGAGCAAATCGTGATCTTCGGGCTGTTGGTCACTTTCGCCCTGCCCCTGGTCGCCGTGGTCATCCTCACGATCACCGAGAAGGTGAGCGCCCGAGCGGCAGATATCGCCTATTACATCCTGGTCGGGATCTCGGCCGCGGCCACGGGCCTGGTGATCAGTCGGCAGGTGGTCCCCGAGAACACCCCGGGGGCAGTGGCCCTCGCACTCGGGATCATGGTGGTCGTGCTCCTCTTGTGCCGGCGCATCGAGTCCGGCTTGCTCTTCTTCTCGCTTCTCGGGCCGGCGGTCCTGGTGATGTTCCTGCTGATCTCGCCAACATCGAGTCTCCTGGCCGAGCCGGTGGCACCCGTCTCGACGCCGGACCAGGTCGGGAGCCCGGCATCGATCGTCTTCGTCCAGCTCGATGAGTTGCCACTGGCATCGTTGCTCGACGAAGAGGGGGCCATCAATGCCGACCTGTTCCCGAACTTCGCTCGTCTCGCCGCATCCGGAAACTGGTATCGCAACGCCCTTTCCAATTCGATAGCCACCACCCAGAGTGTCCCCGCCAACCTCAGCGGGGTCCTCGGCGACTCAGACGACAGCCCCTCTCTCATCGACCACCCCAAGAACCTCTTCACCCTTCTTGGCGAGGGATACCAAATGCACGTGGTGGAGTGGCTGACCGACATGTGCCCCGAAGAGCTGTGCAAGGACTACGCGGGTCGCGGGCCTGCCCGGTTCGGTTCGCTGTTGGAGGATGTGGGAGTGGTCTACGGCCATCTCTCACTCCCCGAATCCGCCCGCGAGGGCCTCCCGAGCATCGACGGGAGCTGGAAGGGCTTTCTCGGCCAGGCGGAGGCCCGTGAGGCCGCCCCGGTCGATATCGGCGACCTGGCGGTCCCCGAGCCGGGCCAGCGCAGCAAGTGGATCGACTGGATCGAGCGGATCATCGACGGGGTCGAAGCAGACGAACCGCCAACTCTCCACTTCGTCCATCTTCAGGCTCCGCACATCCCGTGGAGGATCAACCCGTCGGGTAGCCACTACCAGCGACCCGAGCAGTACGACGAGGTCGACGGGATCGAGGGCGGCGGGAAATGGGTGACCCGCCCCGACCTGCCCCGTCTGGCATATCAGCGCCATCTGTATCAGCTCGGGTTCGTCGACAACCGGCTCGGGGCTCTCTTCGACAAGCTCGACGAGACCGGTAACTGGGACGACACCTTGATCGTCGTCCTCTCCGACCACGGTGCATCGTTCGTGCCTGGAGAGCACAGACGCTGGCCGATGGAGAACAATCGGAGCGACCTCTATCGGATCCCGTTGATCATCAAGCTGCCCGGGCAGACCGAAGGGCACGTCTACGACGAGCCCGCCTATGCCATCGACGTCGTCCCGACCATCGTCGACGCTCTCGACATCGAGACCGATTGGGAGTTCGACGGCCATTCGCTCTTGCAGATCGAAGGCACCAACTACCCGCACCAGGTGATCTACTACTGCTGCAGTCGCGAGCCGGCGAGCACCGATCTCAACGAGCTGTTCGCCCAGGTGCGCCGGGACCACGAATGGGTGCCCAACCAGGGCACCTGGACCGACGTGGCCGGGTCAGGCCCGTATGCCGACCTCGTCGGGGCCTCCGTCTCCGAACTGGCGCCTACTCCCAGCGACGATCTTCGCTGGTCCCTCACCCAGGCAGGGCAGCTCGCGGCGGTGGATCGGGCCTCGGGTTGGGTCCCAACGTTCATCTCGGGCAGGTTGGAGTTGCCATCCGGCGTAGCGGAGGATGATCTGCTGCTGGCAGTCAACGGCACCGTTGCCGGCACCGGGTTCGTGATCAGGGACAGCGACACCAGCGGGGAGATACGAGGGCTTCTGGCCGAAGACCTGGTGAAGGAGGGAGCCAACGAAGTGGCGATCCTGGTCCCCAATCCGCAGGGGGATGGGTGGCTGGTGGGGGCCGCCGCCGACATCACGGTCGACTACGTCGCCGACGACGGCCATCAACTGGAAATGAGCCCGGAGGGCGACAAGCGCCTGGAGATCAGCGCCGTTCAGAGGACATCCGGGGGTTGGGAAGTCAAGGGGTGGGCCGCCGATGTCAAGAAGAAGCTCACCGCCGACCGAATCTATGTGTTCGCCGGCGACAAGCTGCTGGCCGCCGGGGCTCCGAATCTGGACAACGCCAATGTGGTGCGATGGTTCAAGAGTGACAACCTGCTCCATTCCGGCTTCACATTCGACATACCGGACTCCGAGGTGCCTGATGATCTCGAGCGTCTCACCTTGATCGCCGAGTTCGGCGACTACGCCATCGAAAGCCCGGCCACCCTGCCCCGCTGACTTCAGAGACGCCGCGCCGCCTCAGCGCAGCAAGGCAGACGTTTCAGGATCGGTGCCGGCCAGCCAGGCAACGACATCATTGGCGCCGGGGTGGAGCCACTCAGGCGCAACCATCACCTGGAATTTCGCCGACAGTGACGTCGGGTCGAAGGTCCTCGTGACCGCCCTGACCGTCCCATCTATGGCGATGACCACGATCTCCTTTCCGGTCGCCATCTCATCATCGAATGAAACCCTCCCGGAGAGGAAAGTGGGGAGAACCTCAGGGTCTTGGGCGAGGTCGTCGAGGAGGCCCTGCTGCTCGAACTTGATCGAGATCTCCGGCAGGTCACGGGCGTCGAGCTCGGCGATCGATCGCCCTGGCCACTCGCTCCAACCCGGTGGGGTGAGCGACCAGGGGTCACCGTCGGGAAACCACTCTTCCTTATCCGCAGCAGCGTCGAGCTTCTCCGTTCCCGACACGCCGAAGTGACACCGTTCCCTGTTTGCCGATCATCACCGATTCAGTGCGTGTCGGCCCTTTCGGAATCGAGCAGGGAGAGAGCCGTCCATGTCCCAGGGCACCGTGATCCCAACGACGTCGGCGATGGTCGGCAGGATGTCGGTCGTCTCGGCTCGGATGTCATCGATCGTCCCCGGCTCGATGTCCCGAAACCGATTCGGATACTTGACGAAAAGGGGCACGGCGGCGATGGTGCCTACCGTCTCCGGTGTCATGATCCGTTCGTGCTCGATCCCGGGCCGGATCGTTATGCCATGGTCGGCGAGCACCACCAGCAATGCCTCGTCGTAGATGCCCTCGTCCTTCATCCGGTCGATCACCTGCCCGAGGATCGTGTCTGCAGTATTGGGACTGCAGGAGGTGGCGCTGATAGCCCTGACCGACGAGCCAGTCGTCCATTCCCCACCCATTCGCCCTCACTTCCCGGGGAGTAGGTGACCCCGGTCAGCTGTCCGTCGGCGGTCAACACCCACGGATGATGCGGAAACAGGAAATGGCCGAACCGCAGCGGAGGCTCCCTCGGCTGGAAGTCAAAGGTGTCCAGGAAGCGGCCGACTTCTTCACGCCGATCATCTCCGACGATGCTCATGAATCGGTCGATGATGTCGAACTTCGAGCGTTCGCCAGTCGTGAAGTCTCCCCACGTCTGGTCGATCGGCGGCAGTCGATCGGAGATGTCCGCGAGGCATGGTCAGATGGCCGTAGACCACCGATAGATCGACGGTCATCGCACCCCAACGCTGCGCCAGCGGGTCGATCCGACGACTCGAGTTGGCACAGGCGAAGCTCGGGACAGAGGCTGGTGATGGATTCCATCGCCGCGATGTCATAGGAATCCGAAAACAGGGAGAAGAGATTGAGCGGGTGGTCCGCCGACATCGGAATGCTCCCCATCTCCGCACCGACTCCGGTGAGGATCGTGGGCAGGGCTTCTTCGGTTTGCTGGCGAACCCCGACCGCATTGCGGTACCAGACACCGTCGGCAGCCAGGGCGGAGAAGCTTGGAAAGACCCGATCCAGAAGAGATCCTTCGGAATCGATCAGCGTCGCCACCGGGAACTCGTCGAAAACCACGACGACGATTGGCACCGGGTTCTTCACATCTCCCGATCTCAGGCAGGTCACTCGAGTTGGCGAAGGCGATGTCGCTCGCTGGAGTCATCAGCAGGAACCAGCCGGCGAAGACGAGCAGCGACAGTGACATGTAGGTGACCGTTGACTGGACGACCGGGGTAGCGGGTGAAGCTCGATCGCGAATAGCGACCCGGCACCGAGGCAGACCAGGAGCAAAGAGAGTCGGAAGGAGCGTCGCCGCCGAGCAGCGTGATCCAGGTCGACGCCGCCAGCAGCGAGAACAGGATGCCGATGGCGATCGCGTGGGCGAGCCCTGCCGGTAGCGAGGCCCCACCCAGCGCAGGGCGAGGACCGGGATCGCCAGCAGTCATCGGCAAGAGCAGGACCGCCAACGGAAACAGGATCACATCGAGTGAGGTGAATCCTCGATGCGACGAAGAAGTCCGGGTTGTTCCCCAGCAGGTCGAGGAGCGGCTGCCCGAAGGCGAATGCCGCAATCGTTGCCAGCGAGAGGGGGACGATCCACCAACGGACCGTTCCCAGCCGCTCCAGGCTCACCGCGGCTCGAGCTCGAAGAGGATCCTGGTGCCTTCGCCGAGCGTTTGCTCGTTCACCACTTCGAACATGCCCTCGAGCGTCGCCCGGAACTCACTTTCGGTGCGCCCGACATGCAATTCCTCGGTGAGCTTGTTCCCGGAGAGCTTGGCGACCATGTCGTCCTCGGGCGAGACGAACTCGACCAGGACCGGTGTGTCGAAGCTGCGGAGCCAGGCCACGACCTCCTGAGGAGGGATGCTCGCGGAGTAGATGAGGTGATGGATCAGCCCGTAGGCGATCACGAGATCGGGCCGGGCCCGCTCGACGATCCCCGGTCGCTCACCGCCGGCCCAACCCTGGGCCGGTGAGGGGTTGCCGAGATCGGTGAGGACGACGGAAAGGCTCTGGCCGATGCTGCGGCGATAGAGGTCGTCGAGCACCGGCTCGTCACTGTCGAGGGCGATCGCCTGCGCTCCGGCCTTGGCGGCGATCGCAGAGAAATGGCCGTCGTTGGCGCCGAGGTCGAGGACCCGCTTCGAGCCCAGTCGATCGAGTGCGGATTGGAGGAACTCGCTCTTGGTGTCCCTGTCCCGCGACACGTGGGTGCACGAGCCGTAGTCGGACCATCCGTCGACGCCGTGCTCCCAGACGAGGGAGGTCACCAGAGAGCGAAGCTTCCTGACATTGGCGAGGATCAGGTCCGAGCTGAACCCCGCCGACTTGAGATCCTCCCTGACGGCGCGGTCGGACATCCGGGATTCCATTCGGGCCTGGAGCCGCACATGGAGCAGGGCGCCCATGTTGAACCGCTTCCTGCCACCGAGCAGCCTGGCCATGTCCGACGGGGTGAGGCCTTCGAGATCACCGCGGAGCCAGGGCTGGAAGGGGACGCCGACCCACGCCCGCAACATCAGCGGGAAGAGATATTGCCTCGTGAACTGGCGATATCCGATCCACGGCTCGCCTTGCCGGTAGGCCTCGAAGGAGCCGATGTCGATGAAGATCGGCCGCCCGTCCACGAATTGCACGTTGTACGGGGTGCTGTCCTTGATGGTGAGCCCCACGCCCAGCGCTTCTTCGAGGAGATCGAGTTGGAGGAGCGCTGCGTCCTTGAGCATCGAGAAGGTCCACTCGTACGGGTAGCTCACCAGCGGGAGGCGGGGATGCTCCAAAGCGCCCGCACTGCCGGCCGGAGGGTCGACCTCCACTGCGGCGATCACTCTGCCGTCGGACACGGCTTTGGTGAAGAACTCGGTGGCGGCGAGAGCGCGCCAGCCCTGGAGGCCCCGGTCGTCGAGGAGACGCAGGACCTTTTCACCGTCGAGGACGACCCGCGAGGCCGGGTCGCGGAACGACCCTGGGTCGGGCGCTATCACGATGAGGTCAGGATTCGGCTGGAAGGGCGGTGTCTTCGGCGGCGTCCACTTCGCCCTCGACAGCATCGGGCTCGACGCGACCGCGGTTAGCGATCCTCATGCGCATCGCCTTGTAGGCGACCCCGATTCCTGCCAAACCGCCGATCACGGCCTGAAGGAGCAGGCTGCCGGAGCCTGCGTCCAAATATCCAAAGATCATTTTGTTTGCTCCTCCCGAGAGCATCGGCACCTAGAGCGCCGAACTTCATTGTCGTCCAACCCGACAGTGAAGCAAACCCCACGCCCTAACCGCGTGATCAGGGCCCGAATCGGTGGCGGGCAACGACCGCGCCGCCGGGGGTGAGGAGGAGCGCCATATCACCGCGGTTGTTCCACACCGGGCCCTCGCCTGGCTCCCATCCCGGATCGTCGCTTGTCACGTCGAGGCGTGATCCACGCCCGATGATCGATCCGTCGCGAAATCGGAAGCGATTCGCCGACGACTCGTCACGGAGAGCCCAATTCGACAGGTCTGTCTCCAGCTCACCATTGTTGAGGACGGTCACCCGTTCGAGGTGGAGGACATCGGCGTCGTCACCGGGTGGATTGGCCCCCGAGGCCTCGATCGCCAGATCGGCATCGGCTGGTACCCCGCCGCAGGCGGTGGATGACCAGAGCCCCACCCTGTCCTCATACGCCGCTTCCTCCGCCGCCACTAGATCCGCTCCCCGGTTCTCGTCCTCGTCAGGCGTGGTCGCGATCGCGAGGCCTGACTCGACCAGGGTCAGGTTGACGAAGGTGTCCCCTGCCCAGACGTAGGCCAGAGTTCTGCCGAATTGGTCGAGGCCATGGGGCTCCAGGCTCACCTTTCCCGACTCGAGAGCGAGCTCCAGCCCTCGGGCTGCCTCATCGTGGAAGCACTCGTCGCGTTCCGGTGCATTCACGCCGAGCAACCTGACGGTGACCTCACCCGCGTCGGTCGCGAAATCAAAGGTGTCGCCATCGGAAATGGCCACGACCTCACCGGACGCCAAGCCGTTCAGCGTCGTTGCCTCGCTCCCTTGCACGGTGGGCATCGACCCGGACGGCCCCGAGCATGCGGCGAGAAGAGCCGCGACTACCACGGCGAGGCGAATGGGGCGGGTCAGGACGACCCGCGGAGTCGCTTCAACTCCTCACGCTCGGTGAGTCGCTTGCGCCTCCGGCGGCGATAGATGAGGCCGAACAACTCGACGAACAACACCACGACCGCGACGGTGATCAGGATCACCAACGACAACGGGTACTCGCCGCTCAGCCAGAGAAACTCCACCGGCACGGGATCCGTGTTCTGGATGGCGAACACGACCAACAATGCAAGGCCGATGAGGATGACCACCGCGCCCCAGGCCACACCCGAGCCTTGGTGGGTTACCTCGCCCCCGGTGGTTTCCTCGGCGGGCTCGATTGGGCTCAGCGATTCGTCGGTCACCGGGCCAAGGCTAGGTGGCGTCGCCCGTGACCAGAAGTGAATCCCGATTGCTGCGGGCCTGGTCGATGTCGACGGTCCTGAAGAGGAGCCCGCCCACGATGAAGAACAGCGCAATCGACAGAATCGCCAAACGGGCCGATCCGGTGGACTGACGGACGAAGAGGAAGATCCACGGGCCCCAGATCGCGCTGAATTTCGAGAACACCGAGAAGAAGCCGAAGAACTCGGCCGACTGCTCCTCGGGGATCATCGAGCCATAGAGGCTGCGAGACAACGCCTGGGTTCCCCCAAGGACGAATCCGATGAGGACTGCCAACAGGAGGAATGGTGCGGCCGCCCCAACCGGGAGGAAGAACGCCGCCACCGTCACCAGGGCCCAGACCACGATGCTGGTGAGGAGGGCCCTCTTGGTACCGGCCCGGGTCGCATAGCGCCCGAAACCCATCGCTCCGAAGTACGCCACGAACTGGACCAGCAACACCGCCGCGATCACGATCGTGATCCCGAGATCGAGGGTCTCGGTGGCGTAGATCGACGCCATCGCGATGGTGGTCTGCACACCGTCGTTGAAGAGGATGAAGGCCAAAAGGAAGACGAGCAGCGGTCGGTTGTGAATGACCAGGCGCGTCGTCTTGATGGTTCGAGAGAAGCCGATCCGTATGTAGTCGGCCCAGCTGAGCCGCGGGGAACCGGGCAGGATCGACGACTGCCCGGTTTCGGGGATCCCACGGAACGACTTCAGTGCGAAGACGAGCCACCACAGCCCGACCGATCCGATTGCGATTCTCGTTGCGAGCCCGGTCTCGATCGGGATTGCCCCCGCATCGGCCCCCTGGATCAGGACCAGGGACAAGAGCAGGTGGATGCCACCGCCCAGATAGCCCCAGGCGAATCCCCTCGAGCTCACCATGTCGATGGTGTCGTCGGTGGTCAGGTCCGGCAGCAACCCGTCATAGAAGACATTGCCACCGACGAACCCGATGTCCGCAAGAAGGAAAAGCGCCATCGTCAGGACGACGTCGCCCGAGGTGACGAAGAACAACAAGGAGGTCATGAGTGCTCCCCAGATGGCAAATACCATGAGGAATCGCCTTTTCGCAGCCGAGTAGTCGGCAATCGAGCCGAGGATCGGTGTCACCAGGAACATGATCAAGGGCCCGAACCCCACCGTGGCTGCCCACAGGTCCTGACCTGTCCAAACTCTCCCCAGGAACTCGACCCCGTCGTCGCCGACAATCCCTGAGGCGAAATAGGCGGGAAGAACGGCGGCCAGGATCGTGGTTGCGTATGCCGAGTTGGCCCAGTCGTAGGTGATCCAGCTTCGTATCGCGCCTGGATCGTTCTTGACGCTGCTGGTCACGGTTGGGGGAACCTAGACATAACCTGTCGCTTCATGCGCCGAATGCTGATCTGCTCGTTGCTCGTCGTTTCCGGCTGCACTGGGGCCGGGGCAGTCACCACAACCGCTGCCGTCGACAGCACGTCATCGACTCAGGCCACCACGACCACCTCTCTTGCCACCACCACCAGCACTACGACTCCTGCCACCACCGTCACCACGATCAGGCCACTGCAATCACTCGCCTATCGAGAAGTTGCGGTGATGCCGTTCGCCGTCCAAGTGATGGCGCGACCCGGCGACGAGACCGCCTACATCATCACCAAGGGGGGACTGGTGTGGGCCATGATCGAAGGCCAGGTCCAGCCGGACCCGGTGCTCGACATCTCGGACCGGGTCCTCAGCCAGGGTGAGCAAGGCCTGCTCTCGATCGCCCTCCACCCCAGTGACCCGAATCGCTTCTATCTCCATTATTCGGACCCACGGGGGGACACGGTCGTCTCCGAGTTCACCTTCGTGTCACCGCTCGAGGCCGATCCGACGTAGTGAGCGGGTGCTCCTCCAGGTCGACCAGCCGGCCCCCAATCACAACGGGGGCATGCTCCAATTCACGCCTGAAGGGACCCTGCTGCTCGGACTCGGGGACGGCGGCGGGTCAGACGACCAGTTCGACAACGGCCAGAACCCCGACACATTGCTCGCGGGCTTGGTTGAGCTGAATGTCGACGGCGATCCGAGCCCGACCAAGTATGCGACGGGGCTTCGCAATCCGTGGCGGTTCTGGATCGACGAGGGACTGATCTACGTCGGTGACGTGGGACAGGACATCTTCGAGGAGATCGACGTAGCTCCTCTGGGGCCCGGTCTCAACTACGGCTGGTCGATTGCGGAAGGGCTCCACTGTTTCCGCGCCGACGAATGTGACACTTCTGGTCAGGTGATCCCCGTGATCGAGGTCCACCACGGTGACGGCGCCGCCTGCTCGATCGCCGGTGGCGTCGTCTACCGGGGCAGCCTGATTCCCGAGTTGGACGGGGTGTACCTCTACTCCGACTACTGCGGCGGCTGGCTTCGCTCGTTCCGATATGCGGATGGGGTCGCAGCCGAGCAGACCGATTGGACGGACCAGGTTGGAACGCTGGACGATGTCACCTCATTTGGCGTCGACGGCGGCGGTGAGGTCTATGTGACCACCATCCAGAGGGTGTTTGCGCTCGTGCCCGTCCGCTGAGGGGCGACTGAATAGGCTCTCGAGCGATGGCGACCCTGTTCACGAAGATCATCGAGGGTGAGATCCCGGCGACGTTCGTCTGGAAGGACGACCGGGCGGTTGCCTTCATGTCGATCAACCCGCTGCGCCCGGGCCACACCCTCGTCGTACCGCGCGACGAGGTCGATCACTGGATCGACTGCGAGCCCGCCTTGCGTGAGCATCTTCTCGATGTGGCCCGTGAGATCGGCGAGGCCCAGCAGAAGGTGTACCGCCCCGAGCGAATCGGTTTGGTGATCGCGGGTCTCGAAGTTCCCCATCTCCACCTGCACGTGGTCCCGATCAACAGCGCGGCCGATCTCGATTTCTCGCAGGCGGCATCCTCCGTGGAACGGGAAGACCTCGAGGAGGCGGCGTCGTCCATCCGGTACATCCTCCGCTCGATGGGATCGACAGGGGTCGCCGGGTAGGTGGAGGTTCTCTTCGGGGGGATCAGCTCCCTCCTTTACGGCGTCGCCGACTTTCTCGGTGGTGAGGGCGCAAAGCGAGTCTCCGCGGCCTCGGTGGTCCTGTGGGCGGGAACTCTCAGTTTCCCGGTCCTGCTGGTCGTTGCCTTGGTGGTTGGCGGTGAGGCGGATGGACGGGACTACCTCCTGGGCGCCCTGGCCGGGACCCTGGGAGGGCTCGGGCTGATCATTCTCTTTGCCGGGCTGAGCCGGGGCCACGCCGCCGCGGTTGCCCCGGTTGCTGCTGCTGTGGGTGCCGTAGTGCCCGTGGTCGCGGCCCTGATAGAAGGTGAGAGCCCGTCAACGCTGTCCTGGCTCGGGGTCATCCTCGCGGTGCCCGCGATCATGCTCTGCGCCTGGGTCGTCGACACGGGAGATGTCGCAGGCGGCGGCTTGGTCTATGGGCTCGCCGCCGGTCTCGGATTCGGTGGGTTCTCGGTGCTCATCAGGCTCACCTCGGAGAGCTCCAACCTCCTGCCACTCATCGCTTCTCGGGCGGCGACCGTCCTGGTCCCTTTGGCTCTTGCCGGCCTCGGGATCTGGCAGGTGGACCGCTTCCAGCGCACCCCGCGGTCCCTGATCGGCGCCAACGCGCTGCTCGATGTGAGTGGCAACGTTGCCCTTCTCTTTGCGTTGCGCGCCGGCTCGATTGGCGTCGCGGGGCTGTCGCCGCGTCGTTCTACCCGGCGATCACCGTGATCATGGCCCGGGTCATCAACGACGAGCACTTGCGCAAGAGGCAAATAATTGGACTGGTACTTGCCGTGTTCGGCGATGGCTGCCATCGCTCTGGGCTAGGGCTGATCAGCCCTTCACCACCAGCCAGGTCCCCAGAATGACAAGGCCGATCCCGAAGGAACGGGCCAGGTCGATGGGGCGTGGCGCGACGAAGAACCCGAAATGCTCGATTGCGGCCCCCATGATCAGTGTCGCTGCGGTGAACAGGGTCAGCCCGGCGCCGAGCCCGAGATTGTCCACGGTGATACCGAGTGTCGGCGACGATCACCAATCCCATAAGGCCGGCGGTGAACACCCACCAGGGCAAGGTCCTTCAACTCGCCGAGTCGTCCACCCCCGAAAGCCAGCATCAAGCAAGCCGATGGCGAGCCCGCCACCGCCGTACGTGACGAAGGTCGAGGTGAGGGTGCCCACCCGTTGCTCCATCACTCCAAGGAACTGTGATTGCAATGCGCCGGCGAGCCCGCCGAGGACTCCGACCAGCACGACGACGAAGAAGCTCATGTCGCTAAGAGTGGTCGGTGCCAGGCGACTTTTGGTGGATCAGTTCGGAGGCGCCTGAGCGGCTTACTCGAGCGGGATTTCCCACTCGTAGGAGAACTTGGCGACGCGAAGGATGAGCGAGGTTTCGACCCGGGTCACACCTTCCATGTGGCCGACGCTCCTCGAGACGAACTCGAGCAGGTGCTCTTGGTCGTGAAAGAAGGCTTCGACGATGACGTCGTGTCTCCCGGTCGCCATGCCGACGTAGCGGACTTCCGGCTGGTGGATTAGCTCTTCGACGACGTCCTCCATCATTGGCAAGGAGACCGAGATCCCCAGGATCGCCGACATGGTCATGCCAACGGCCCGGGGAGTGGGTACTGCCACGATGTTGATCAGGTCGTCTTCGATCAGGCGAGATATCCGGTTCCTGATAGTTGCTTCGCTGACTCCCAGGACCCGCGCAACTTCGCGGTTTGAGGTGCGCCCGTTCTCCTGGAGGATGGCCACGATGCGACGATCCGTCTCGTCGAGGACGCCGCGTCGACCTTGATTCCAGGTCGGCTGGTTACTCATTGCGCACTATCAAAGTGGTTTCGCTGCGCATTTGCACAAAAAGAGGGGTGCATTTCACGACACGCGGTTACGAGTTTGACTTCGCTTACACCGACGCCATCGGCATGGCAGATCGGATGGTCATCTTCAAGCTCATGGCGAAGGCAGTTGCCCGGACACTCGGATGCTTCGCCAGCTTCATGCCAAAGCCTTACTCGACGGCGTTCGGGTCAGGTGCGCACATCAACATCTCGATCGCAGACGCCAAGTCCGGTCAGAACCTGTTCGAAGGTGAGGATGGCCTTGGGCATGTCGCGGGATACTCAGACCTCGCTCTGGCCTTCACGGCAGGTGTGGTCCGGCATGGTGATGGCCTGAGTGCCGTCCTCTGCCCAACCGTCAACTCATACAAGCGGCTCCTCCCACGAGGGCTCATGAACGAGATCTCGTGGGCCCCGGTCTACCGCGCTTACGGAAGCAATAATCGCACCTTGATGGCGCGGCTTCCGATGAATCGCCGCTGCCTGGAGGTTCGAACCGCAGACAGCGCCTGCAATCTGTATCAAGGGCTGGCAGTCACAATTGCAGCCGGCCCGGAAGCCGAGGCAGAGTCGATGCTGGAGTCTGGAGAAATCCAGATCGAGCCCTGCCATCACCATGGGTGCGTCGGGTCTGTGGCGGGCATCTACACGGCTTCGATGCCCGTCTTCGTGGTTCGTAATGGTGAAGGCGGGAATCTCGGTTTCTGCAACTTCTACGAAGGTGAGTCGCATCGTCGTCTCAACTACGGGACATACGGCGACGACGTCAAAGAGCAACTGGACTTCGTCAATGGGGTGGTTGCATCTGTGATTCGTGAAGCGGTTCTCGCTTCGGGTGGGATCCCACTCAAGCCGATGATGTCACGGGCGCTGCGCATGGGTGACGAACTGCACAGTCGGAACACTGCGGGCACCATGCTTCTCACCCGCGCCTTGTTTCCGTATCTCTTGGAGGTCGCGGGCCGGGATGTCGAATCGGTGCAACGGACCCTCACCTTCCTCGATGAGAGTGACTACTTCTTTCTCCGTCTCGCAATGGCTGCCTCGAAGGTCGCCGTCGACCAGGCCGCCGGGGTCGACGGTTCGAGCTTGGTCAACACGATGAGCATCTCGTGTAACGGATACGGGATCCGGGTCTCCGGCCTGGGCGATGATTGGTTTGTCGGTCCCCCTCCCACAGCGCAAGGTCATTTCTTTGAAGGGTTCAGCATCGACGATCTGGTTTGGATGGGTGGAGAGAGCCATGTCACCGAGACGGCTGGCCTGGGTGGCTTCGCGCAGGCGTGTGCCTTCCCCCTCCAGATGTACCAGGGTGGAACGCCCCAGGCAATGATCCAGAGCAACCTCGAGATGTACGAGATCACTGTCGGAGAGCACCCTGACTTCTTCATCCCATATTTCGAGTTTCGGGGGACGCCGACCGGGATCGACATCTTCAAGGTGCTGGAAACCGGGATCACACCGGTGATCGACGGCGGCCTCGGGGGCCGGGACGGCGGCCAAATCGGGGCCGGAGTGCTGCGCGCTCCCATCGAGTGCTTCGAGATGGCGGTAGCCGCGTACGAAGCCCGCTATGGCTCCTGAGCGAACCTTCGACCGCGATCAGACGACTCTGTTCTTCGATCCCGAGGGCGAGCCGATCGCCGAGATCGCAGACGGCGAGCGATTCGTGGTCAGAACGGCGGACTCGATCTGCGGTCTGTGGAGGCAGATGCCACCAAACGGGCTGCATATCGATGAAGTGGTGGAGCGGCTTGGGGGCGCCTGTCCGTTGACCGGGCCGTTCGCGGTGGCGGGATCAAGGCGAGGTCAGGTAATCGAGGTCGAGATCCACCGCGTTGACCCTGATCCACCGGTCGGTACTGCGTGGAACGGTGTCTTTCACGGGTTCGGGGCTCTCTCCACTGATTCCTACGGGCTGCAGCCTTCCCTCGGTTCGGAGGTGAGGGAGATCCCTTATCGTCACGGTGTGGCCGCGACGGAGCTGGGTGGTCGCACCATGACTATTCCCATGCACCCCTTCCTTGGGACAGTGGGTGTCGCCCCTCCGAGAGAGCGACGCATGAGTTTCAGTCAGAGCCCCGAATACCTTGGCGACGTAGACCAGCCGGGGATCGGATCCGGCGCCACCCTGGTGCTGCCGGTGAATGTCGATGGCGCTCTGCTCTCAGTGGGAGATGCGCATGGCGCACAGGGCGATGGGGAGATCACCGGTGTCGCACTTGAGATCGAAGCCGAGGTCGAAATGACGGTTCGGGTGTCGGATGCAGATGCGGCCAACTTCGTTGGCTTGCCGCAACTCAACACCGCGGACTCGATCGGGTCGATTGCAGGCATGCAAGGTGTGAGCCTGGGCGACTGCGCCAGAGCGGCATACACCGACCTGGTGCGGCGCCTGGTCCGCGGTTCGGGCCTCTCACAACTCGAGGCTTACGAGCTCCTGGGGCAAGTCGGGCGACTTCAGGTCGGGAACATGATCGACCCCTTCTATTCCGTCACCGCCTCCGTCGCGAGGGTCTATTGCGAGTGATCGAGCCCGGAGCCCTCATCCCGACGCCCTCGTATTCGCGGATCGTTGCTTCGAGATAGTCGATTGCGTTGTCATACCCGGCCTGCGCCTGATTGGTGGTGTAGGCGACGACCCGGGCCAACCAGAGGCGGAAGGCGAGCGATTCCCATCCCCTGTCCCCGAGGCGGAAGCCCGAGAGCAGGAACTGCAGCGCATCCAGCCACGCCGCAGCATCCATGAAGCCCACTCCAGAGGGCTCGACATTGGCGTTGAGCCCGTCCCTGATCTTCATGGGGAGACCCTTTGCCAGCGCGGACTCGGCATCCGTCCAGCCGGTCGAGAGCAGAGGCAGCGTCGATTCCAGGTCGTAGGCCATGGTTTGCTTGAGGTCGTCGGGGACCACTGCCGGCGGATCGCTTCCGTGGCGGGCGGAGGGATCGGGGCCCCGAAGACCGGCCAGCCCGGCGAGGGCGTCGAGGCACTCGACAACCATGGATCGCAGCTCGTCCAGAGACCCGTAGAGGGTGTGTCGCTTGCCGTCGGCCACGAGGTGCTCATAGAGCCCGATGTCGAGAGTTGAAGTCACGAATGTGATCACCGTGTCGATGCCCCAATCCGAGCGGGAAGTCACCATTTCCGACCCGGCGAGGGACTCCAACGCGACCCGGCTCAGAAGCACCTCGCCCCCCAGGGGCTGATTGAGTCGGGGGAGGAAAGTGCCGGGAAAGAGCAGGGCAAACCCGGGCCGGGTGATCATCCAGGTGATCATGGCGTCGGTCGCCGCTCTCGGGAACCGGTGCCGGACCACGCCGTATCCGCGATCCGCCGCCTGCTCCGCACCGTCGATCCAGCCTGCGTCGAAGTTGGTGATGTCGGCGTCGTAGAAATGGACCCGTTCCCGGCCTTGACCGGCAGCGAGCCGGATGGCCGTGTTCATCGCATCTCCCTTGCCCGGCCGGTAGACGCCGATTCGCTCCTGGTGGACCACCCGGATCGGCTTGCCCAGTTCGGTCTCGATCCCGATGGCCCCGGCTTCCACTCTCCGGGTGAGGGAACCTTCTTCGGAGGCGACGGCCCACACTTCATCGATTCGGGGATGGGACGCGGCCTTCCCGAGGTTGGCGATCACCAGCCCCGGATCCTCGTCTTTGAACGGGAACACCGCCAGACTCACCGAAACCACCATAGGAGACCGATTCCTGTCCCAGGGCGGGTCTACGCTCGCTGGAAATGGAAGAAATGGTGGGCCGGGTTCTCGGGACCGTGGATGCGACCCCGCTCGAGTTTTGGGTGGGTGTCGCCGAGGGCGAGTATCTGGAGCTCGATGACGTGGTCGCTCTCGAGCGGGTGCTCCCCACCGGCGAGTTGGTCAAGATATTCGGCACGGTCAGCCAGGTCCGGGCCCGCTATGAGGGGGCGCGTTTCGATTCCGACGTGTTCCTGATCGAGGACGGAGTGCTTCCCGCCGAGGTCATGGAGGCGGCGCAGATCACGGCCACCAGGGTCGAGCCCGAGATCTTCGTGCCACCCCGCCCCGGGCAGCCAGTGCGTCGGGCAGAGGGCGCAGAGCGGGACCAGGCCCTGTTCTTTGATCGCATGGAGCGGAGGTTCCCGGTCGGTGCGTCACGAAATGGCGAGCCGCTCTACGCCAACTTCGAGTTCCTCAACGGCCAACGCGGGGCCCACGTGAACATCTCGGGGGTGTCGGGTGTGGCCACCAAGACCAGTTACGCCACTTTCCTGCTCCACTCATTGTTCACCTCCGACGTGCTGGGGACGGCGGCGGTCAACACCAAAGCATTGATCTTCAACGTGAAGGGCGAAGACCTCCTCCACATCGATCGCCCCAACGTCAGCCTCGACGACGACGCCAGAAGGCGGTACCAGGACCTCGGCCTCCCGGCGCGGCCCTTCGAGTCTGTCGGGCTGTTCGCCCCGCCAAGGGCGGGTTCCGGCAGTGCGGTTGCCGAAGTGAGCTCTCGCTCCGACATCACTTCGTTCTTCTGGACTCTCGCCGAGTTCTGCCACCAGGATCTGATGGTCTTCCTCTTCGCCGATGCCGAAGACGAGCGCGCCCAGTACACGATGGTGGTGTACAACGTGATGGCCCAGCTGAGGCATGCCGAGGAGGGGGACGGCGGATCGGTCCGGATCGAAGGCGAGACGGTGCGCACCTTCCGCGAGCTCGTCGATCTCATCACGAGAAAGGTGCAGGAGGACGACTCGAATAGCGAGTGGGCGGGCCCACACATCGGCCAGGGGACGGTCAACGCCTTCGTGCGGCGACTTCAGGGCTCGGTGCGCCACGTCGAGCGCCTGATCCGGGGGGATATCCCCAATCCGGCGCGCCACAGCATCGACATTCAGGGTCATCAGGTGACCGTTGTCGACCTTCACAACCTGAACGACCGGGCGAAGCGGTTCGTGGTCGGGGTCACCGTGAGGCGTGCCTTCGAGGACAAGGAGGACGCCGGACAGTCCGAGGAGTTGTTGCTACTCGTCCTCGATGAGTTGAACAAGTACGCCCCCCGGGAGGGCTTCAGCCCGATCAAGGAGGTGCTCCTCGATGTGGCAGAACGAGGGAGATCGCTCGGGGTGATCCTGATCGGTGCCCAACAGACGGCGTCCGAAGTGGAGCGTCGGATCATTGCCAACTCCTCGATCCGAATCGTCGGAAGATTGGACTCTGCCGAGGCGTCACGGGAGGAATACGGCTTTCTCCCGGCTTCCCAGCGGCAAAGAGCCACCATCCTCAAACCGGGCACGATGCTCCTCGCCCAGCCGGAGCTGCCCGTCCCGCTGGTTCTCGAATTCCCCTTTCCCGCCTGGGCCACCAGAGCGTCCGAGGCGGGGGCGATGCCGGTTTCGGGTGATGCGCCGGCCGACCCGTTCCAGGACCTCTAGGAGTCCCGGAATCTGTCCCACCCCGGTCCTACGATCGGACTGATGACGGTGAATCAGGCCAAATGAGACTGCTCCACACCTCCGATTGGCACGTGGGCAGGAAGATGCGCGGCCGTTCCCGCTCCGACGAGCACCGGGAAGTGCTTGCCGAGATCGCCGCCATTGCGCGTGACCGCAAGGTCGATGCCACCTTGGTTGCCGGCGACCTGTTCGACATCTCCTCTCCATCACCCGAGGATGAGGCAATCGTCTACCGGGGGTTGCTCGATCTGGCAGAGGTTGGGCCGGTTCTCGTAGTCGGCGGAAATCACGACAGCGCCGCTCGCCTCGACGCCGTCAAGCCGTTGCTCGACCTGGGGCGGATCCTGGTCGTGCCCCGGCCCACTCCACCGGGCGAGGGCGGGGTCGCCACCATCGAATCCCTGGGCCTCCGCGCCGCCTTCATCCCGTTCGTGTCACAGCGGGGGATCATCAAGGCGGAGCAGATCATGGATCTCGACCCCGATCAGCGGGTTCAGACCTACGAGCAGCGGCTGAGGAGAATCATCGAAGCCCTCACTGCTGACATGGGCCTGGACACCGTCAACATCGCGATCGGACATGCGTTTGTGTACGGCGCCACCACCGGGGGAGGGGAGCGCGAATCCCACATCCTGGGATACGACATCCCGCCTCAGGCCTTTCCCGGACATCTCTCCTACGTCGCTCTCGGGCATCTCCATCGGCAGCAGAGGGTCCCGGCCCCGGCACCCGTTTGGTACAGCGGATCGCCGATGCAGCTCGACTTCGGGGAGGTCGCCGACCGGAAGGGTGTTCTCGTCGTCGACGCCGAAGCGGGCAAGCCGGTCGCCGTCGAGGAAGTGCCGATTGAAGGGGGCACCAGATTGGTCCAGCTGGCAGGGACCTTGGAGCAGGTGATTGCCCTGGCCCCCGAGGTGGAGGGCGCCTTTGTCAAGGTGGTGCTCGACGAAAAGGCCCGGGCCGGGCTCAACGAGGAGGTTCGTGCCGCGATCCCGGGGGCGGTGGACGTGATCATCGCCCGATCTGAAGACGGCCGGCCCGCGGAGCGGGTCACCAGAGCGGGTCGATCCCCTGTCGACCTGTTCGCCACCTATTTGGAGCACAAGGGCGTTGACGATCCTGCGGTGCTCGACCTGTTCCGCGAGCTCGAGGAAGAGGCGGTTCCGCAGTGAGGCCGCGCCGGTTGGTTCTGGATGGCTTCCTCGCCTACCGGCAGCGGGTCGAAGTCGACTTCACCGAGGCCGACCTTTTCGTTCTGTCCGGGCCCACCGGTGCGGGCAAGTCCAGTGTGATCGACGGAATGATCTTCGCCCTCTACGGGACGATTCCCCGGCTCGACGATCGTCGATCGGTGGCTCCTGTCATCTCGGCCCGGGCCGATCTGACCAAGGTCTCTTTCGAGTTCTCGGTCGGCGACGAGACTTATATCGCGGCCCGCCTCGTCGAGCGCAGGAACGCAGGTGCAACCACCACCGAGGCAACTTTGGAGAGAGTCGAAGGCGAGGTCCTTGCCCGCGGCGCCGACGAGGTCACCAGCCGGGTCATCGAGCTCCTCGGTCTCACCTACGAGCAATTCACCAAAGCAGTCGTCCTTCCCCAGGGAGCCTTTGCCGACTTCTTGACCGACAAGCCGAGCGAGCGCCAGGCCTTGCTCCGGGCGCTGCTCGACATCGGCCTGTTCGAGAGGGTCATGCAGCTGGCCAACGCCAGGGCCAGGACCGCCGAGGGTCGGGCCCAGGCGATGGAGGAGAGCCTGGCCAAGCTCGACGTTCCAGCTCCCGAACAGGTCGAAGAGGCGCGGGTGCGCCTGGCGGCGATAGTCGAGGCCCGACAAGAGCTCCCCTCACGAGTCGAAGCCATGGCGAAGCTCGGGTCGGAGCTCGAATCGGCGAAAGCCGCACATGAGGAAACCAGCCTGACCCTGGCTCGACTGGGGTCGATTGCTGCGCCCAAGGATCTGGCGACGATCGAAAAGGATCGGGCCGATGCTTTCGCCCGCATCGAGGCGCTGGCCGGATCACTGACCGACCTGGCTGCGAGACGTGACGAGATCGATCTTGCCCTCACAGGGCAGCCCGCACTGACCCAACTCGAGTCGTGGAAGGCGGGAATGGAGCGGCTCGACCAGCTTGCAGCGCGTCGTTCCGCCCTCGACCTCGATGGGCTAGCCGCCCAACTCGAAGAGATCACCTCCACCCGCCAACGGGTATACGGCGAACTCGAGGCGGCACGGATCGGTCACGCCGCCCACGCCGTCAGACAGGGCCTCGTAGTTGGCGAGCCGTGCCCGGTATGCGAGGTCGTGGTCGGGGCCCTCCCGCAGGTCGGCGGCGGCCCCGGCGAGTCGATCGATCGCCTGTCCGGGGAGCTCGCCGAGCTCGAGTCTCGGGTGGGCGAGGCCCGGGATCGGCTGAAGGGCGCCGAGGGTGAGGCCAAAGGCATCGACACCCAGCTATCCGAGGCCAGCGCCCTGCTCACCGATGCGCCATCGGCGGAAGTGGTCGATGCGTCGATTGCGGAGGTGCGAGCCCTGCTCGAGAAGCGAGCCGTGCTCGAGGGCGAATTGTCTGCTGCTCAGGAGAGCTGTCGCCGAGGCACAGGCCAGGGTGGACGAGTTGGCGATCCGGGCGTCGGGGCTCCTCGAGGCCCTGCACACCGCCCGCGACCTGGTCGCTACGGAGAAGCCGCCGATCCCTGGCGACGATCCAGTTGAGGCCTGGCAGCTGTTCGAGGCCTGGCGCACCGACGCAGTTGAGAAGGGCAAGGCTGATCTCGCCGACCGGGGCGTGGTGGTCGAGGCCGCCGAGGCTGGAGTGCGCGGGGCCTTCGAAGCGATGGCGGCCTGGCTGGAAGGGCTGGGCGTAGAGACGGCGGGCTCACCCGAAGCGCAGCTGGTCCTCGCCGAGGAGCGGCGCAAGTCCGAAATCCAAGAACTGGAGAAGTCGATAGCCGAGTCTGCGGAAATCGGGCGTCAGCTCGAGACCGAAGTCGCCAGAGCTCGTGTCGCCTCATCTCTCGGCACCCACCTCAAGTCCAACAATTTCGAAGCCTGGCTCCTCGAAGAGGCGATGGAGACCCTCGTCGACGGGGCGAATGTCCTCCTCCACGAGCTAACCGGGGGCGCCTACTCGCTGTTGGCCAACCGCAGCCATTTCGAGGTGGTCGACCACCGAAACGCCGATCTGAGAAGGACCACTCGAGGGCTCTCCGGCGGCGAGACCTTCCTCGTTGCCCTGTCACTGTCGCTTTCGATGGCGGAGCAGCTCGCGGAGCTGACCGGAACCTCGTCCCGGCTCGAATGCGTGCTCCTCGACGAGGGGTTCGGCTCACTCGACCAGGAGTCGATCGACATCGTGGCTTCGGTCCTCGATGAGTTGGCCAGCGGAGGGCGAACGGTTGGCATCGTGACCCACGTCCAGGAGCTATCCGAGCGGATCCCGGTCCGATTCGAGGTCACCAAGGGCCCCGAGACCTCGACGGTGGAGAGGGTCGCCTCATGAAGTTCACCGTTGAAGCCTGGGATCCGGACTATGGGGCGCCGTCAGACGCCGACCTCGCCGACTCCACCGACAAGGTCGATCCCTCGGTGGAAATCCCACCGGACCAGTGGCGGCCGCTGCTTCCGGAGTGCGCTCCCGCCGAAGACATCCTGTTCGTCGACGGGGTGCGGCGCGTGGACGCCAATCTCTGGATCGAGCGGGAGGCGCTGTTCCCCGGTTTCGGGTTGGCCGCCACCTTCGCCGCCGGCGCTGTCCGGTGCAACGGTGGGGCCAAGGTGGTTGCCTCCAGTGTGCGCAGAGGGATCTTCACATCGGGCGCCGCCGACTCGATCGACACCAAAGTCGGCCGCTACGAGGTGATGAGCACCAAAGGCTCCACCCCTGAGGAGCTGTGGCTGGGGATCCAGGAGAGGATGGGCGACCTGGAGGGAGAAGTTGCCGGGGATCATGCGGATGCCGCCCTGGTGGTCGTGGATGGGCCGCTGTCGCATCGACGCCACCTCGAAGGCGCCGTCGGCTACATCAAGACGCAGCACGTCCAGTATCTGCCAGACGACCTGCGGGCGACGCTGGGGACACTCCCGGTCGGGCACCGAACCCCGCTCTTTCTCACCACCACCTCGTGGAGCCGGTTCTCCTGGTATCTGCGCCTCGCCAACGGAGCCGGCCCGGCAGGGGGTTTGGTGCGTTGTGAGGTGAAGGCCGACATGACAGTCGCCGACGCAGCGCGGCTCGCCCATCTGGTGTCCGCCTCGCTGCCCCGTTACGCATCGGCGCGGCACAAGGACCCAAGAGCGCCGCAGAATCTCTATCCGATCGGAGGCCTGGAGCGTGAGCTCCGCCGGCGACTGGGCGACCGCGATCTGGTGATCAGAGCACTTCGGCTGGCAGCGGCTTGAGCGAGATCTCGCTGCGCGAGGCGAGAAGCGCGCCGATGATGACCAAGCCGATCCCGACGATCGCGATCGGCGAGACCACTTCGTCGCGGAACACCACCCCAAGGACCAGCGCCACGACCGGGTAGACATAGGTGACGAATGAAGCTCGGGTCGGTCCCACGCTCCCGACCAGAGAGCCCATCAGGACCAGGGCGAAGCCGGTGCCGATCACGCCGACCACTGCCATCGCTGCCAGCGAGGGCCAAGCGAAATGTGATTGGGTGAGCCCGTAGATCCCGTATGGGGTCACCAGTGCCAGCGCCACCCACTGCACCCGTGCCATAACCGCCAGTGACCCGTACTTCTGCTGGAGGGGAGCCACCATGTTGGTGGCGAACGCGTAACAGACCGTGGCCAGCACCACTAGAACGACACCGATCGCAGCACTCGTGCTCTCTCCGGCGGAGGGGAGGGCGATGGCGAGGATGCCGGCGAACCCGACCACCAGGCCGATGATTTGAAGGCGCCCGGGGAGCTGCCAGAGCAGGATCGAGGCCACCAACGCAGTGAAGATCGGGGTGGCGCCGTTCAACATCCCGGTAACGGACGAGTCGATCCACTGCTGGGCGATGGGGAAGATCACGAAGGGGATGGCCAGCCAGATCAGCCCGAGGACCGCGATTCGCTTGCGCTCGGTCCTCGGAATCCGTGCATGGCGGGCTTGAGGGAGCGCCGCCATGAAGGCGGAGCCGAACCCAATCCTGAGCCAGGTCACCAGGCCGGGGTGGAACGCGTCGAGCCCGATCGCCATCCAGAGGAATGAGGATCCCCATATCGCGGAAATACTCAGGAAGAGTCCCCAGTCCCTGGGGCTGAATGCCTCCCGGTTCGTCCCGTGGGAGGTGGTCAGGATCTGGTTGGCCACACGTGCTCGTTTCTCATCTCTGTCATGAACACCAACGCCGACGCGGCGGTTGCAGGCTTCTAGGAACGCCGGTACGGCTTCAGATAGTCCGGAATCTCGACACCCGGTTCGAGGTCCGGCGCGGGCTCGGCTGCACCTGCCGTCAAATGGAGAGGGACCACACCAGCCCAAACACCGGTGCCCAGGTCCGATTCGACATCATCGGGGGGCCCGACATGCACCTTGGCCGACACCTCGTCGAGGCCGACCGCGATGATCGCTGTCTTCCGCAGCTCCTGGGTGGTGGGCCGTCGGATGTCGGCCAAACGACCCGGGATCAACGCCTCGACGACCACGTCGAGAGCGGCCTCGTGCTCTTCGCCCTCGAGCAGGCGGCCGTGACCATGAATCACGACGCTGCGGTAGTTGGCCGAGGACTCGAATGCGCTGCGGGCCACCACCAGACCGTCTACCAGCGTGATGGCGATGCTCAGCGGGGAGTCTTTCTTGACCGCCAGCATCAAGCCCGAGGCATGGGATCCGTGGAGGAGGACTCGATCGCCATCCCGGGCGTAGAGAGTTGGGATGACCACCGGGCGTCCCTCATTCAGGTAGGCAACGTGACAGACGAACCCTTCGTCGAGGATCGCATGGATGTTGCTCATGTCGTGAACGGCCAGCTCGGCAAGCCTCCGAATCACGGTCTTCTTGGATGACATGTCAATCCTCCTGCTTCGCCTCGCGCGTCATCAGGCGGAGCACGGCTTCTCGCGGCTGCAGGCCCTCGTAGAGAACCTGGCCCACGTGGCTGGCGATGGGCATCTCGATCTCGTGTCGAGCGGCTAGATCGAGGACGGCCCTGGTCGTCTTCACGCCCTCGGCCACCATTTGCATGTCGGTCACGATTTCGGAGAGGGTCTTCCCCGAGGCCAGGGCGGCACCAACCTGGTGGTTGCGGCTGGCGGTTGAGATGCAGGTTGCGATCAAGTCACCCATTCCCGCCAGGCCGGCAAAGGTGGCAGGACGCCCACCCAGGGCAACGCCGAGCCGGGTGAGCTCGGCCAGTGCACGGGTGATGAGCGAGGCCCTCGTGTTGTCGCCGAATCCGAGACCATCGGACATGCCGGCTGCAATGGCCATGACGTTCTTCAGTGCACCACCCAGCTCACAGCCCACCACATCGTCATGGGTGTAGACCCTGAAAGTGGGCCCCATGAAGACGTCCTGGAGGCGGCGGGCCGTCGTCTGGTCGGCCATCGCGATCACACTTGCGGTCGGCTGGCCGGCGGCCACCTCGCTGGCGAGATTGGGCCCGGTCATCACCCCGACCAGCGAGACCGGCTTTCTCGGTGAAGCTTCCCTGACGACCTGGGTCATCGTCGCCAGAGTCTCCTGCTCTATGCCCTTGGTGAGGGAGAGCACCGGGATCTCATCACCCACGACTGTGGCGATATGGGTGTAGATCTCCCTGAATCCGTGCGAGGGGACCGCCATGACGACGGCGGACGCCGCCTCGACGGCTGCCTCGAGATCTGAGGTCGTGCTTAGTCCTTCGGGGAGGGGGAGACCCGGGAGATACTGACGATTCTCACCAGTCTCAGTGATCTCTCTGGCCAACTCCGGGCGTCGCGCCCAGAGCACCGTGGGCGTCGATCGCGCGGCCAGAACAGCCGCAGTCGTCCCCCACGAGCCGGCGCCGATAACCGCGATCCTGTCCATGTCGGCACGCTAGCCAGTCGCCGCCATGCCCTTCCTAACCTGCGCCCCGGCATGAGCCTGACCATCGGCATCGTGGGCCTCCCCAACGTCGGCAAGTCGACACTCTTCAACGCGCTCACGGACGCCCGGGTCCTCGCCGCCAATTATCCGTTCGCAACCATTGAGCCCAACACGGGCGTGGTCCCGATTCCCGACCCTCGCCTTCAGGAGCTGGCGAGCCTGTTTGACTCGAAGAAGGTCACCCCGGCAACGGTGACTTTTGTCGACATCGCGGGGCTGGTGCGAGGGGCCAGCGAGGGGGAGGGCCTGGGCAACCAGTTCCTGGCCAATATCCGCGATGTCAACGCGATATGCCACGTGGTCCGGGTCTTCGATTCCGAGAGTGTGGTCCGCGTCGGAGAAGGCGATTCCCCAGCATCAGATATCGAGACCATCGAGACCGAGTTGGGCCTCGCCGATCTGCAGACAATCGAGAAGCGCCTCCCTCGGCTGGAGCGAGAGGCAAACCTGGATCGGTCACTGGGACCTCAGGTCGAGTTGCTTCGTGCCCTCCAGGAGAAGGTTGGCTCGGGGCAAATGGTGAGCAGCGACCGGTCTCTGATGTCACGGCAGCACGAGTTTGCCGACCTCCACTTGCTCACCGCCAAGCCGATCATCTATGTCTTCAACTGCGATCCGGGCCTTCTTCTCGACGCCGACAGGAGGTCGGAGCTTGTGGCAACGGTCGCCCCTGCCGAGGCACTCTTCCTCGACGCCCAGATCGAGGCCGAGTTGAACGAGCTCGACGAAGAAGACAGGGTCGAGATGCTCGCAGCCGTCGGACAGGAAGAGCCGGGGTTGAACTCGGTGATCAGGTCCGCCTATCGGACGTTGGGCTTGCAGAGTTATCTGACGGCGGGGGAGAAAGAGGCGCGAGCCTGGACAATCAGAACCGGGGCGACCGCCCCCGAAGCCGCCGGAGTCATCCACACCGATTTCGAGCACGGGTTCATCGCGGCCGAGGTGATCGACTTCGACCAGCTGGTCCGGGCAGGTTCGTGGGTCGAGGCCAGGTCAAAGGGCATGGTTCGCACCGAGGGCAAGTCGTATGTGATGCGCCCGGACGACGTCGTCGAGTTCCGATTCAATGTCTGAGGACCAGCTGCCCACGTTTAGAGAAGGGGCTCCGGTGGGGGAACCGGAGCCCCTTCGGGTCCCTCCTGAGGAGGGACTCCGGGGCCGTGATCGCCGGCGACTTGGTGGTGCAACCGACTAGGCCCCGGGGTTGTTGGGGTTGACTCCGGCCGGAAACCGGCCGGGGCCGGAGGGCAAAGTAAACGTGGCCCCGTGGCTATGAGACATCAGCTTCCAGGGTCCGCACCCGATCGTCGTATCATGAAAATCGCCAACGACATCGAATGGGAGAGCCCCGGATTGGCGGGGCGCCGAAGGGGCAACTCCTCCCCGGAAACTCTCAGGCACGTGGACCATTCGATCGAGGCGCCGCTGGAGATGACGACAGCGGGGGAGGGCTGACAGCCTTAGAGGAGACTGATGCCCAACCCCAGAGAGCGCTTCGCCGACCGCCACATCGGCCCCGATCCTGACGACATCGAGAAGATGCTGGCCGCGGTTGGCGCCGGCAGCCTCGATGAGCTCATAGCCCAGACGGTTCCGGAGCCAATTCTCGACAGGGCCCTCGAGCTTCCGCCGGCGATGACCGAGCCCGAGGTGGTCGCCCGGCTCCGCGATCTCGCTGCCAGGAACCAGGTGCTGCCGTCGCTCATCGGGCTGGGGTATCACGACACGATCACCCCGCCCGTGATCCAGCGCAATGTCCTCGAGAGCCCTTCGTGGTACACCGCCTACACCCCGTATCAGGCCGAGATCTCCCAGGGTCGCCTCGAGGCCCTCCTCAACTTCCAGACCATGGTCAGCGATCTCACCGGGCTCGAGATCGCCAACGCCTCGCTTCTCGACGAGCCCACCGCCGCCGCCGAGGCGATGGCCATGTGCCGGCGGCTGGACAAACGCGACCGTGACGTGTTCTACATCGACGACGACTGCCACCTCCCAACGGTCGAGGTAGTGAGGACCAGGGCGCGGGCGATCGGGGTCGAAGTCCGAATGCTCTCGGAGGGTGTGGTTCCCGGAGTCGGGTTTGGGGCGCTGCTCCAATATCCCGGCTCCTCGGGCGCCGTCACCGATCACCGCCAGTTGGTTAGTGAGTTGCACGCTGACGGAGCCCTGGTCGCGGTGGCCACCGATCTCCTTGCGCTGACCCTGCTCACGCCTCCCGGGGAGTGGGGCGCCGACATCGCGGTGGGATCTGCTCAACGATTCGGGGTGCCACTCGGCTACGGCGGGCCTCATGCCGCCTTCATCGCCACCAGGGAGGAATTGGTCAGGGTCCTTCCCGGGAGACTGGTCGGAGTCTCCTCGGATCGGTTCGGCAACATCGGCTATCGGCTGGCACTCCAGACCAGGGAGCAGCACATTCGCCGCGAGCGGGCGACATCGAACGTGTGCACCGCTCAAGTGCTACTTGCCGTGATCGCCGGTTTCTACGCCTGCTGGCACGGCCCGACGGGCATCAGGGACATCGCCTCCGAGGTCCACGGCCTCACCTCGAGACTTGCTCGATCTCTGCGATCGGGTGGCGCCGAGGTAGTCAACGAGACCTGGTTCGACACCTTGACGGTTCGCCTCGATCAGGGCGCTGACTCCGCAATCGATGCCGCCCTCCGCGCCGGTGTGAACCTGGGGAGGGTCGACGACCGGCAGGTTCGGATCGCTCTCGATGAGACCACGACCCCCGAGCTGCTCGAGCGGGTGCTCGGTGCCCTGGGTCTTGGGGATCTGGAATCGGAAGGCGAGGCCGGCATCCCGGACTCGTTGCGACGTCAGTCCGAGTTCCTGACCCATCAGGTGTTCAACAGTCATCACTCCGAGCACGAGATGCTCCGCTATCTGCGCCGGCTGGCGGACCGTGACCTGGCCCTCGATCGGAGCATGATCCCGCTCGGGTCATGCACCATGAAGCTCAACGCCACCACGGAGATGATCCCGATCACCTGGCCCGAGTTCGCAGGGATCCATCCCTACGCCCCCGCTCCCCAGGCCGACGGTTACCGGGAGTTGATCCGCGAGCTGGAGTCCGACCTCTGTGCCATCACCGGGTACGACGCCGTCTCCTTTCAGCCCAACGCCGGCTCGCAGGGCGAGCTCGCCGGGTTACTGGCGATCCGCGCTTATCACTCGAGCAAGGGCGAGGGGCACAGGGATGTCTGTCTCATCCCGGCATCGGCACACGGGACCAACGCTGCCTCGGCCGTCATGGCTGGCATGAAGGTGGTGGTGGTGGCAACGGACGAACAAGGGAACATCGACCTTGGCGATCTCAGGTCGCGGGTGGAGGCCGCCGCCGATCACCTTGCGGCAGTGATGGTGACCTATCCCTCGACCCACGGTGTCTTCGAAGAAGGGATTCTCGAGCTTGTCGGGGTCGTTCACGAGGCCGGCGGCCAGGTATATGTGGACGGGGCGAATCTGAACGCGATGGTCGGACTGGCCCGTCCCGGCGGCCTCGGGGCCGACATCGGGCACTTGAACCTGCACAAGACGTTCACGATCCCCCACGGTGGCGGGGGCCCCGGCGTCGGGCCGGTCGGAGCGAAAAGCCATCTGGCGCCGTTCCTCCCCAATCACCCGCTCAACGAGGATGCCGGGCCGTCGTCTGGCATCGGGCCGATCTCTGGGGCGCCCTTCGGCTCAGCAGGGATTCTCCCGATTCCATACGCCTTCATCCGGCTGATGGGCGCCGATGGGCTCACCCGGGCCTCGGTGGTTGCGATCCTCGCTGCCAACTACGTCGCCCGCCGTCTCGACCCATACTTCCCTGTTCTCTACACCGGCGCCCAGGGTCGGGTGGCACATGAGTGCATCCTCGACCTGCGACCCCTGACCAAGGCGACCGGAGTGACAGCCGAGGACGTTGCCAAGCGCCTGGCCGACTACGGGCTCCATGCACCGACACTGTCGTTCCCGGTTCCGGGCACGCTGATGGTCGAGCCAACCGAGTCCGAGAGCCTGGCCGAGTTGGATCGCCTCTGCGACGCGATGATCGCCATCGCCGAGGAAGCAGGTCGCATCGAGGCCGGGGAGTGGCCCCGGGATGACAATCCGCTGGTCAACGCCCCTCATCCCGCCGAATCACTGGCGACTGAGGACTGGGCCCATCCCTATTCGAGAGCCACGGCCGTCTATCCGTTGCGGAGCCTGCGTCGGGACAAGTATTGGCCGCCCGTAGCGCGCATCGACGGCCCCGGCGGTGATCGCAATCTGGTGTGCGCCTGCCCGCCGCCGGAAGCCTATGAGTCATTCGGCCCTTGACATTTAACGCCACAATGGGATTGTGACTCTTGGACGGGTGTCGGCTGGGGCACAATAAGAAACGGTGATGCGGTGAGATTCACCGGTGAGGTAAGGGTTCCGGAGGTCGACCACCCCGGCGTCCCCGCCACCTTCGTGGTCGAAGACGACCAAGCGGAGGTGCTTCTAGACGGGGAATCCCTGGGTCGATGGTCGTTGTTCGACGTGCAAGCTTCACGTCTGGTCTCCGCCGCCTTCTCGGTGTCCCTGGACGGAGACGAGATCACATTCATCGCCGATGAGCCGGTCGATTTCGCCTACAAGGGCGTCGATCACATGGCCGAGGCGTGGGCCCGCTACAAGGGCATGACCCTTCCCCGAAGAATGGTTGCGGTTGGCCGCTCCCGCCGCGGGACGCGTCCTTCCCGGGTTCCGGAGCTCCGCCAGGCGATGCTGGCCAACCTGGAGAATCTGGGGGCCGTTGACTATGAGCTACCCGTGGAGGAAGCACTCTCCGCTCCGGCCCCAGCACCTCCGGTCGTGGCTCCTCCTCCACCGCCACCTCCTCCACCGCCCCCACCCCCGGTTGCGGCGCCGATCGCGCCTCCGGTCGAGGTTGCCCCCGAACCGGTCGAGCCGGAGCCGCCCGCCGTGATCGAGTCGGTTCCGATGCGCCCCGGTCCGGGCCTGGTCTCCCGTCGTCCGGTGCAGCCTCCTCCCCCGGTAGTGCCCGAGGTGGACCCCACCGACATCTTCAGGCCCGAGCCGGTCGAGCCCGAGCCGAGCCAGTGGCACTGGAGCCGGAGCTCCCTGCCGTCGAGCCGGCACCGCCAGGTATCGAGCCCGATACCAGCCCGGCGCCCTTCGAGATGTTCGAGCCCGAGCCTGAGCCGGAGCCCGAGGTCGATGCCTCGTTGGAGCCGGCGGCTCTCATCGAGCCCGAGCCCGCCCCCGAGGTGCCGGAGCTGGTCCGGGAGCTGTTGGACACCTCCAGCGACGACGACCGGGACGAGACACCCAAGCGCCTGGTTGTCGATCTTGGGGCCTTCGAAGCCCCGCCAGAGCCAGACGCGAAGCCCGTGCCCGCCGAACCCGGCCCGCGTGAGCCGGCTCTGGCCGCCTCAACACCGACCGCGGACAAGTCGGGCATCTTTGGCGCGGTCCGCGCTGCATTTGTCCGCAACAAGGGATCACACGAGCACGTCTTCGTCGAGGCTCCGGGTGGAATCGGCATCCACCGCAACATCTGCAGCGAATGCGGCTACATCTCGATCGGCCTCTCCGAGTCGGAGTCTGACTGAGTCAATCGGTGGGTCGGAGCGCTCCGCCCACGCGCGGTTCCCACGAGAAGTTGCGCACGGCCAACACGACTCCGGCAATCAACCAAGCCGTCATCGTCAGCACCGCCTGCCAGGGAAATCCGGGATCCAGGGTCGGGTTGAAGATCTCGGTCACCGCGCTGGCGAACGGCTCCAGGGGAAAGATGCTCGCCACCGTCTGCAGCCAGTCCGGTGCGCCCTCCAGCGGAAAGAAGATCCCCGAGATGAACGCGAGCGGCAGGATGAAGGCGTTGGCCAGGGCTGGAGCAGAGCGGGCATTTGGCGACAGAGCCGCCAACGCCAGTCCGAGTGCTGAGAAGGTGGCCGCGCCCAGAATCATGAGGAACATGATCAGGGGCAGGTCCTCCCACGGGATCACCACTCCGAACATGAGCACACCCACCGTGAGCATGATGACCACCGACACCACCCCGATCAGCACCGCCGAGCAGAGTCTCCCCGCCAGGTGGACAGCCATCGGGACCGGGGTGGACAACACCCGCTTCAAGACCCCGACATCGCGGGCGTTGGCGGTGTTGATAGCGAGATTGGTGAAGGTGGCGGTGACCATGCCGAAAACTGCGATGCCTGGTGTCGTGAACTGGGCAAGCGGGATTCCCCCCAGCGAGTCGACCGTCGCCCCGGAATTGAGCAGATTGATCAGGACCAGGAAGAACAGGGGAAACACGAGGGTGAAGAAGGCTGCAATCGGGGTGCGGAGGAAGAGGCGGTTTTGGTTGGCCGTCTCCGATCTGACCAGTCGCCACGTATGGCCGGTCGGTCACCAGGCCCTGACCCTTCCAGGTGTGATTCGGATAGGCACCGAGTAGGCCTCGCTGAATCGCTCGACCGTCATGCCCAAGTCGTCCTCGATCAGACCGCGGTACTTCTCCCGGTATTCCGGGTGGTCGAGAACGGGCGGCGTGCCTTCGTCCACCGTCGCCGTGCCGTTGATGACGGTCACTTCCTCCTCGCCGCGCGCCATGGCGTCGAGGTTCAAGGCGACCTCGGGGTGGACCTCGATGTTGGCGAGTTTTGGCATTCCCGGCTGCGAATAGATGAGAAACGTGTTGCCGTCCCACCAGAACCACACCAGAGAAGGCTGGGGCACCAGATCCTCGGTGACCGTGGTCAGCCAGATCAGCGTGGTCGACGCGAGGCGCTCTTCAACTCTCTGTGACAGGGTCATGATGTCCAATCAACTCCAGGTAGGCGTCCTCGAGCGAGGGTCTGCTCACTTCGAGGCCTTCGAGTTCGATTCCGTTTTCCATGGCGAGGCCGGTCAGTCGGTGTAGCTCGGAGACAGGGTCGGGGGCTTCCACGGTGACGGCGCCGTCGGCGCCGACAGTCACTCCCAGGACACCGGCGAGGGCCGGGTCCCGCAGGCGGAATCGAACCATTGCGGCGGCTGTCAAGCGGGTCCCCAGGCTCTCCGGGGGGCCTTCCGCGAGGACCCGACCACCCGAAATCACCACGACTCTCTGGGCGAGAGCTTGCGCCTCCTCCAGATAGTGGGTGGTGAGCAGGACCGTGGTGCCGGACTTCGCCAGGCCTTCGATCAGGGCCCAGGCATCGCGTCTGGCTGCCGGGTCGAATCCCGTCGTCGGCTCGTCGAGGAACAAGAGATCGGGATTGCCGATCAGGGCATGAGCGAGGTCGAGGCGGCGCCTTTGCCCACCCGAGAGTCGTTTGATGCGCTCGTCAGCCTTCTCCTCGAGACCCACGGTATGGATCACGTCGTCGACTTCACGGGGGTTGTCGTATGCCCGCCACAGATGGGCGAGGGACTCTCGAACCGTCAGCTCGTCCTCGAAGCCTGCCTCCTGGAGGACGATGCCGATCCGTTGCTTCAACGCGGCACCGGCATCGGTCGGATTGCTTCCCAACACCTCGACATTGCCCGAATCCGGGCGCCGATAGCCCTCGAGGATCTCGACAGTCGTTGTCTTTCCGGCCCCGTTGGGGCCAAGGATGGCTACCACCTCACCGGAAGCCACCTCGAGGTCCACCCCGGCGAGGGCAATCACGTCGCCATAGGACTTGGTGAGGGCTTCGGCCTTGATCGCGATCATCCGGCGCCGAGTTTCATGACCATGGCCGAGACCGCCACGATCAACAGGGCAATGGTGACGGCGCCCCAGATGGCGGCGCGCTTTCCGAGAGCGGCCGCAGCGGCGTAATCGCCGCTCTCCAGTGCGGCGACGAGCTTCTCGGAGACCGGCCGATGGACGACTCCACCGATCACGCCGCCGATCACCACGACAAGCAACCCGATGGTCACGAAGGCGTCGCCCCAGTCGTAGGCGTCGTCGAGCACCACCATGAGGATCCCCGACAGGGCCACGACGAGAGCAGCGGGGATGAACACCTTGAAACTGGCGTCGCGGGAGACTTTTGCCCAGCCGAGGGCGGCCGACTCTCCTTCGCTGGCCATTCGAGACCCTGCGAAACCTGAAAGCACTCCGGCCCCGATCCAGGTGGCCGCCGCCAGGACGTGGATGATCAACAGGAAATCGGTCACGCTGCCTCTCTGATGGTGGCGGCAAACTAGTGCCCCGAGCAGCGACCCGGGGCAGGTACCCTCGCCGGGTGGCATCGTCCGTCCGACCGGTAATCCTCTCCGGGGGAGCAGGAACCCGACTTTGGCCATTGTCCACCCGGTCCAATCCCAAGCAATTTCTCGACCTCCTGGGCGGATCGCTCTTCGAGGCCACGCTCACCCGTCTCGATGGCCTGTCAGATTTGGCGCCCGCCTTCATCGTCACCGGGGCCATGCATGTCGATGCAGTCGATCGCGCGGTGACTGCCGCGGGCATCGCGATCGGATCCGTGGTGGTCGAGCCCGAAGGCCGCAATACGGCCCCGGCGATCATCGCCGCCGCTCTTCTCGCCGCTCCCGATGACGTTCTGGTCGTGCTTCCCGCCGACCATCTCATCAAGGATGGCAGTGGGTTTCGGGCCGCGGTGCAGACGGCGGTCAGCTTGGCGCGCAGAAGGCCATCTGGTCCTGTTCGGCATCGCCCCCGGCCGCCCCGAGACCGGATATGGCTACATCGAGGTCGGTGATCCGGTAGGGGCTGGGCTCCGGGTGCTCGGGTTTGTCGAAAAGCCGAGTCCCCAATTGGCGGAAGACCTGGTCGCTGGTGGCCGGCACCTGTGGAACTCGGGCATGTTCGTCTTCACGGCCGGGTCGATCCTCGAAGAGTGTGCCGCCATACGGCCTGACCTGTTGACCGGAGTGACCGGGGCCCTGCCCGCGCAATCCGGGTCCCAGGTGTATCTGACGGCAGGCTTCGGCGAGGTGGACTCGATCTCGATCGACCACGCGGTCATGGAGCACACCAATCGGGCGGTTGTGGTGCCAATCGATGTCGGGTGGAGCGATGTCGGCTCCTGGGAGGCAGTGTGGGAGAGCGCCGGCCATGACGCCTCGGACAATGTCCTGGTGGGCGAGGTATCTGCCCTCGATGTCACCGGTTCCTACGTTCATGCCACCTCTCGCCTGGTGGCTATCGCCGGAGTCGAGGACATCGTGGTCGTGGAGACCCCCGAGGCGGTCCTCGTCGTGCCGAGACGAAGCTCCCAACTGGTGCGTGAACTCGTCGCCGAGGTCTCCAAGCGCCCGTCCGAGGATTGAAACTTCTCGCCTCCAGGTCCATAGCATTCCCGGTGATGACCCGACTCCTCCTGGCTGCGCTTCTCCTTGGCACCGTCTCCGCATGTGTGGGGCGGCCGCCCGAAGATGCATCCGGGGAGGAGATCTACCTCCAACTCTGTGCGAATTGCCACGGAGACTCGATGCAGGGCGCGGTCGGGCCGTCCTTGGCTGCGGGCTCCGATGCCGCCAGCCAGCCCGACGACTTCCTTCGGGTGACCATCACCGACGGCCGCGGGCGGATGCCCTCATTCCAATCATCGCTTGTCCGACGATCAGGTCGAGCGCCTGATCTCGTTCATTCGCGAGGAGCAGGGGCAGTGAACGAGCTCCTCGATGCCCTGGAACTTCACCCGTTCCGGATTCCGATGCGACACCGCTTCCGGCGGGTCGACCACCGTGAGGGGGTGTTGATCAGGGGCCCGGCGGGATGGGGCGAGTTTTCGCCGTTCCCTGACTATCCACCCGAGGTGACTACCCGATGGCTGGCGGCCGCGCTCGAAGCCGCCTGCAGCGCTTTGCCCGAGCCTGGCCGCGCCGCGATCCCCGTGAATGTCACGGTTCCTGCCGTTGCGCCACTCGTTGCCAGGGGACTGGTTCTCGAATCCGGCGCGACCACTGCAAAAGTGAAGGTTGGTGAGCCCGGTCAGGCACCGATCGAGGACGAGGATCGGCTCGAAGCGGTCAGAGATGCCCTGGGCCCCGACGGCAAGATCCGGGTCGATGTCAACGCCGGCTGGGATCTCGACACCGCCACCGAGCGTCTCGCCACCTTCTCCAAGTTCGGCCTCGAATACGCCGAGCAGCCAGTGGCGACGTTGGAGGAGATGATCGAGCTCAAGAAGCGAACCGATGTCCTTCTCGCGGCCGACGAACTGGTCAGGCTTCGCCCCGATCCCCTCGAGGTAGCGGTCTCCGGGGCGGCCGATCTGGTGGTCCTCAAAGTGCAGCCGCTCGGGGGTGTGACCAGGGCCCTGGACATTGCGGCTCGGGCCGGGGTTCCAGTTGTGGTGTCCTCTGCCTTGGAGACTTCGATAGGGATTTACGCCGGCCTTCTCGTCGCTTCGTTGCTGCCCGAACTGCCCTATGCCTGCGGTCTGGCGACCGTCGCTCTGATCGAGGGCGACCCGACCCGCGACCCGTTGGTCTCCCTGGACGGGATGCTCGAGGTCAGGAGGCCCGAGCCTGACCCTGAGCTCCTTGCCAGATGGCGCCCGGAGCGCGATCGTGCCGCTGAGATGTTGCGCAAGGTCCGATCGGCAGCAGAGGTGCTGACATGACCCAGCCCAATCCCAGCACCGCGCTCGCGCGGGTGGTGGCCGATGAGTTGGCGAGGCACGGGGTCTCACTGGCAGTCATCTCGCCTGGCTCGCGGTCGGCGGCTCTGGCCATCGCCTTCGATCAGCATCCAGAGATCACAACCCGAGTGGTCCTCGACGAGCGATCGGCGGCCTTCTGGGCGCTGGGCCACGCCCGTGCCACGGGACGCCCCACCGTGGTGGTGGCGACTTCGGGAACTGCGGTAGCCAACCATTTCCCCGCGGTGGTCGAGGCCGACCAGTCAATGGTGCCGCTGATAGTCATCTCTGCCGATCGCCCGCCGGAGATGCTCCATGTCGGCGCCAATCAGACCATCGACCAGGTGGGGCTCTTCGGTGACAGAGTTCGCTGGTTCTCCAACATCGGCCCTGCGGTCTCGGGCAGCGACGACAACTCGTACTGGCGAAGTGCCGTGTCTCAGGCCGTAGCCCGATCCATGGGCCACGGCTCACGGCCAGGCCCGGTCCACCTCAACATCGCGTTTCGTGAGCCGACCGTGCCCGTCGAAGATGACGGAAGGTCTCCGGTCGACATCTACCCCTACGCCATCGACGGCAAGCCAGGAGCGGCTCCCTGGCAGGAGCACCTTGTTGCTCGTCCCGGTGCCGTCGCCATTGACACAGCTCCGGATACCAAGGGCCTGATCGTTGCCGGAGAGGGTGACTATGAGCCTCCCGCCCTGCTTGCAGCCGCAAAACGCATGGGGTGGCCGGTGCTGGCCACGGCGATGTCCGGGCTGCGCGGTCTCGAGGCCATCACCACCTACCACCATCTGCTCGTAAGCGGCTTGCCGGCGTCGTTGCGCCCGGAGATGTTGATCAGTGTGGGGAGGACCGGTCCCAGCGACCGCCTTTCGGCGCTGTCCGTTCCAGGCGTTTCCCAGATCAGCATCGATCGATGGGGGGCCTGGCTTGACCCGAGGAGGCAGGCGACCTTTGTGGTGCAGGCCGATCCGGTGGCCACGCTGGAAGGCTTGGCGTCGACCGTCTCGGCGGATCCGGGTTGGAGCGCCGGTTGGGTATCGGCCGATCACGCGATGCGCGCCGCCCTCGATGAGGCGATCGGAACCGGCGAGCAGCCGACCGGGCCTTCAGTTGCCCGGGCTCTCTCCGATGTCGGGTGGGAGGCGCTGGTGGCAGCGTCCTCGATGCCGATCAGAGACGTCGATGCCCACACCGTCCGCCAGGGCGCCATACAGGCCAACCGCGGTGCGTCAGGGATCGACGGCCTCGTGTCCACCGGGCTCGGAGTGGCTCAAGCCGGGCTCCGGACGGTGGTCCTGACCGGCGACCTGTCGTTCCTTCACGATGGCAATGGCTTCGTGTCCGATCGGCTCCCCGACGTGGTCTTCGTGGTGCTCGACAACGACGGGGGCGGCCTCTTCGACCTACTCCCTCAGGCCACCCACGCCCCAGGGTTCGAGCGGTTGTTTGTCTCCCCTCACGGGCGGAATCTGGAGAACCTGGCAACGGCCCACGGGCTGATGGCCGTTACGACTTCTTCGGTTGGCGAGCTCGCCTCGGAGCTAGGGCAACGAATCGAGGCCGGCGGCTGTCATGTTCTCGTGGTCCCGGTTGACCGGGAAGCGGACCTCAAGCGGCGTCAGATCCTGGATGACGCTGCCCGGTTGGTGGTCAGCGCGATCAGCTGAGGCCGAGTGCCCGCAACATCGGCAATAGCTTGATTCGAGTCTCTTCCAACTCGGCTTCCCGATTCGAACCGTCAACCAGCCCGACACCGGTGAACAAGGTCACTCTCCGACCTCGGATCTCCCCGCAGCGCAGTGCGATCGCGAACTCCCCGTCACCGTCGGCGTTCATCCAGCCCACGGGCCCGGCGTATCGGCCCCGGCCATGGGTCTCGATCTCACGGATCAGCTCGATCGCTGCCTTGGTGGGCGTCCCGGCGACTGCGGCCGTTGGATGGAGAGCCGCTATCAGATCCGTCACATGAGTCCCGGCCACGGCTTGTCCCTCGAACCCCGTCGCCAGATGTTGGATGTCGGCAAAGGTCTCGATCCGGCTCGGGTTCCTCTCCAGGGTGGTGCAGAACGGCGTCAGAGCCTCCTCGACGGAGTCGGCTGCCAGGGAGTGCTCGAGTGCCATCTTGTGCGAGTTGAGTGAGGTGGGGGCGGCAGGATCTGTTCGATCGGCCGAGCCGGCAAGTGAGACCGAGCGAACCGAGGGGCCGTGTTTGGACACCAGCAGCTCCGGGCTGGACCCGACCAACCCATCGATCATGAAGGTGTGCGAGCTCCCCTGGCTGCGCACGAGCTCGAGTGTCACCCGATGAATCGGCACTTCCTCGTCGAAGGCCGCGTCCACGGTCCTGGATAGGACGACCTTCTCGACCTCGCTCCGGGCAATCGCCTGCAGCGCCAGATCAAGGGAAACCATCCAGGTGCCTTCGTCATCGGCCCCTACCTGTCCGGAAGGCATCGCGGCCAATGGGGTGGCGTCGGGAACTCCGCCGGACCCGCCTACCAGGATCCTGCTGCCTCGATCGGATACCTCGAGGACTGTCTCCGGGATGATCAGAACCGAGCCCGGGTCGTCCTCATCGAAGGTGAAGCTGGCAAAGCCGATGCTTCCCGTGTCGCTTTCCAAGGCGTCGCGGGCTCGCTCGAACCGGTCGCTTCCGACGCCCGGGTCGACACGGAGCTTCTCGCCCCAGCCGAACAAGGCCATGCCGTCGCGTATCCAGGCGACATCGGGGCGGGACCCAAGGGACTCGACGACCGCCGAATCAGAATCGATTGCCTTCATTCGAATGAACAGGCTAGGACGGGCCTCGTTGGTTCGATTCCGACCAGGTCACGCGCCAGGTCTCCGAACCGTTCCGGGCTTCCCGTGGTCACCAGATCGAGGGTGCCGTGACCGGGATCTCCCCGATGGACTCGAGCGACCTGGAGTGCAACCGCAGGCGCCGGATCGACTACCGAGATGGATGCGCCGGCGACATCCTCGATCACCGAGCGCAGAAAGGGGAAGTGGGTACAGCCCAGGACGAGGACATCGGCACCGCCCTCGAGGAGGGGGGCGAGGCACTCGGCAACCTGTCGCTCGACTTCCGTGCCCTCGACCATCCCGGCCTCGACCAGTCTGACCCACGCCGGGCAGGCAGCGTTCAGCACCTGAACATCTGGGGCATGGCGGGCGACCACCGAGGAGTAGAGCTCGCCCTGGAATGTGGCCGCGGTGGCCAGGACCCCGATCACACCGGAGCGGGTGACCAGGGCTGCCGGCTTGACCGCAGGCTCCATCCCAACGAAGGGCACCTCGGGATGGATTTGCCGCAAGTTGTTGAGTGCGGCGGCGGACGCAGTGTTACAAGCCACGACAACCGTGGTGGCTCCACGCTCGAGGAGCCACTGCGTGACTTCCTCGGAGATCGCGGCGACCTCCTGGAGAGACCGAGTCCCGTAGGGGGCGCGAGCCTGGTCGGCGAGGTAGAGCAGATCGGCGTTCGGCAGCTCGCGTCTGATGTGGGAGAGGACCCCCAGCCCTCCGACCCCGGAATCGAATACCCCGATCATGTCCGTCATGTCAGCAGGCGAGAGCACGACTCACTGGTAGCGTCGCCCGTCGTCTCTGGAGGGCACTTGAAGGTAGAAGGCTCGGTGGCGGTGGTCACCGGGGGAGTGTCGGGTCTCGGCTTTGGGGTGGCGACCCGCCTCGTCGGTGGTGGAGGCCGGGTGGTGATGCTCGATGTCAACGAGGTCCGGGGCCTCCAGGCCGTTGCAGAGCTCGGTGCAAGTGCCAGGTTCGCCTTGTGTGACGTGCGTGACCCGGACTCAGTTGCCGCCGCCGTCAGTGGGGCCATCGAGGAGTTCGGGCGGATCGACATCCTGGTCAATGCGGCGGGGGTGGCTCCTGCGCAGCGGGTTGTCGCCCGCGACGGATCCCTCTTCGATCTCGACCTGTTTCGATTCGTGGTCGACGTCAATCTCGTCGGGATGTTCGACGTGATCCGCAACGTCGCCGGCGCGATGGCCGCCAACGAGCCGGGAGACTCCGGTGAACGGGGGGTGATCATCAACGTGGCATCGATCGCGGCATTCGAAGGCCAGGTCGGTCAGGCCGCCTATTCGGCATCCAAGGGGGGAGTCGTGGCGATGACCCTCCCGCTAGCCCGGGATCTCGCCAGTATCGGGGTGAGGGTGATGTGCGGTGGCACCGGGGATCATGGACACACCGTTGCTCGACGGGGCCCCCGAGGAGCTTACGCCAGGCGCTCGCAGACATCCATGTCTTTCCCAAGCGGCTGGGCACGCCGTCCGACTTCGCCCATCTCGTCCAGGCGATCGTTGAGAACCCGTTGTTGAACGGAGAGGTGATCCGCCTCGACGCCGCAGCCAGAATGCCACCCCGATAGGAGGCAGGTGATGACCACGACCGTGCGAATCGGGTTGGTTTGCTTCGACGGGATGGAAGAGCTGGACCTGGTCGGGCCCTGGGAGGTGCTCCGAATGTGGCAGCTCAGCTGGCCCGACGATGGCGCGGACGTCTTCACGTTGTCCCTCGACGGCGAGACCGTGACCTGTGCCAAAGGGATGCAGATCGTCACCGATCGGGCGATGGCCGACGCTGGTGCGCTCGATGTCATCGTGTATCCCGGTGGCCGGGGGACCCGACGTCACATCGGCGACGATCGGATCGGAGACTGGCTGCGAAGTCTTTCCGAGGCGGGGACACTCATCACCTCGGTCTGCACCGGGTCGCTGGTGCTGGCCGACGCCGGCCTGCTCCGCAATCGGCCCGCCACCACCTACTGGTCCAACCTGGAGAATTTGACCGAACTCGACCCGACCATCGAGCTGAGACCGGATGACCGCTTTGTCGACTCGGGAGAGGTGATCACTGCGGCCGGGGTATCCGCCGGCATCGACATGGCGCTTCATCTGGTGGCACGGCTCACCTCGAAGGAGCGAGCCCGTGAGGTGAAGCGGGCGATCCAGTACGACCCCCAACCGCCTGTCTGATTGCGGCCGACTTGCCGTGCCTTCACGGCGGAGCTGCGGCCCCATCCCAAGGTCTCGATCACGACAACCCCTCGATCCCTTTGAGGCTCTCCGGGTTCTCCAGACTCGACACGTCACCGGGCTCCTCGCCCAGCGCCATCGCCTTGATCACCCGGCGCATGATCTTGGCCGAGCGGGTCCGGGGGAGATCGCCCACCCAACGGACGGTCTGGGGCCGGAAGCTCTTCCCCAGGCTCTCGGCCACCGCCAGTTCGACCCTGGTGGTGAGCGAGTCATCTGGTTTCACCCCTTCGGCGGCTACCAGATAGAGGGCAATGACTTCCCCCTTGATCTCATCGGGGATCCCGATCGCGGCCGCCATCGCCACCTCGGGGAAGGCAACCGCCACCGACTCGATCTCGGCCGGGCCGATTCGCTTGCCGGCGATGTTCAGGGTGTCGTCCGATCGACCGTGCAGGAACCAGAAGCCGTCTTCATCGATCGAAGCCCAGTCACCGTGCACCCACGTGTCCTCGAATCGCTCCCAGTAGGTGGCCAGGTATCGATCGGGCTCGTTCCAGAATCCGCGCGTCCTCCCCGGCCACGAGCCGCGAACCACCAGCTCGCCGACTTCGCCCCGCACCGGGTTGCCCCCGCTGTCATAGACATCGGCATCGACGCCAAGGGAGGGTGCGCCCAGCGAAGTCGGCTTCAGGCCTTGGTGGACATTGACCGAGAGCAGAACGGCTCCGATCTCGGTGCCTCCCGAGATGTTGATGATGGGTCGGGTCTCCCCGCCGACGTCCCGGAACAGCCACCACCACGGCTCCGGGTTCCAGGGCTCTCCGGTGGAGCCAAAGGTCCTGAGCCTCGACAGATCGTGGCGTTGCGCCTGTTCAGCGCCATGGACGCGGAGTGCTCGCACCAAGGTCGGCGAGACGCCGAGGAAGGTGAGCTCCAGGTCGGAGGCGACCTGCCAGATCCGATCAGGGCCGGGATAGTCCGGCGCTCCGTCATACGTGGCTATGGCCGACCCGTTGGCCAGGCCGGCGATGATGACCCAGGGGCCCATTATCCAACCCATGTCGGTGACCCACATCACGGTGTCGTCTTGGTGGAAGTCGAACTGGAAAGCGCCCTCTGCGGCCACTTGGGTGGCGAAGCCCCCGTGGACGTGGACCGCGCCTTTCGGTCGCCCGGTGGTTCCCGAGGTGTAGGCGATGAGGAAAGGGTCCTCGGCAGCGGTCAGGACCACGGGATGCGGCTCCGCTTCTTGCAGCGCCTGGTGCCACCAGAGGTCACGCCCCTCGGCCATTGGGATGGGACTCCGCTCCAGGTACTCCACCACCACGACGTGTTCCACCCCCGCCGAGAGCTCCAGCGCCCGGTCGGCCAGCTCCTTCATCTCGACCAGGTTTCCCCTTCGCAGGAATCCGTTGGCGCAGATCAGGACCTTCGGCCTTGGGTCGAGGAGCCGGCCGGCAACTGCGTCGGCCCCGTAGCCGGAGAAGACCGGGATGAAGATCGCCCCAATCCTGGCCACGGCGAGCAACGAAATGACGGCTTCTGCCGACATCGGCAGGAAGACGGCCACGGCGTCTCCCCTCCCGACCCCCAGGGCCGTCAATGCGCCCGCCAGTGCAGCCACCTCGCGGCGGAGATCGGCGAAACTCAGCTCCCGCTTCTCACCGCCCTCTTTCAGCGACCGCAGGGCGACCCGATCCGGCGTCTGGTCCGCCCAGCGGTCGACGCAGGCCCGGTTGAGGTTGAACAACGAGCCGGCGAACCAGGTCGCCCATGGGGCCCCTCGCGAAGTGTCGAGGATCGTCCGCCACGGCTTGTCGAAGGGGAGCCCGAGGAATTCGACTGTGGATTCCCAGAACCATTCGGGATCCTGGATCGAGCGAAGCCGCAATGCCTCGAAGTCAGCCAGCCCATGCAACTCGATGAACTTCGCCACGTGGGTAGCCGCCAACCGCTCGGCGCTCGGGCGCCAAACGACTTCGAACTGCTCCATTCTTCTCCTCGACAGCCTTGTGGAGGCTAGGAGCCATTGTTGGCGACCATACGCCGCCTACCCTGCCCGGCTATGGCGTCGTCATCCGAGAGGACGGACAACCGGCGGTTTCGTCGGCGGACGCTCGTCGTTGCCGGAGTGCTGGTAGCCACTGCCGCCGCGGTGTGGCTGATATTTCGGCTCAGCAACATCATCTTCATGGTGTTCGTCGCGGTGTTTCTCGCTGTCGCCCTTGAGCCTCCCGTTCATTATCTGGCAAAGCGGGGATGGAGGCGGGGAGCCGCGACCGGTGTCGTCTTCCTCGCCGGGTTTGCCCTAGTGGTTGTCTTCCTCGTGGCCCTCGTGCCGTTGTTCGTCCAGCAGGTCAATCAGTTCGTGGACGCCGCCCCCGGATACGTGACGTCGCTGGCCACGTTCCTCGAGGACACCTTCGGGGTGCAACTCTCTGATCTCGAGATCGCCAAGGAAGGGCAGAATCTCGCCGACATCATCGGCAGCGCCGGTGGGACTCTGCTGGGCGGGGTCATCGGGTTGACCACCAGCCTTTTCAGCTCCATCTTCTTTGCGTCCACCGTCGCCATCTTCTCGTTCTACATGCTCGCCGAGCTCCCCAAGCTCCAGCACACCGTTCTCTCCTTCATGCCCCAGGACCAGCAAAGAGATGCCATGCACGTCTGGGATATCGCGGTGGAGAAGATGGGCGGCTACATCTATTCCCGGCTGATCCTCGCCATCCTCAGCGGTTTGCTCTCGACAGTCGTGCTGACGTTTCTCAACGTTCCCTTTGCCCTTTCGCTGGGGATTTGGGTCGGGGTGCTCAGCCAATTCATCCCCGTGATCGGCACCTATCTGGCGGCGATACTCCCCGCCGTGGTTGCCTTGTCGGCCAACGGGCCGACCACGGCGTTGTGGGTGGTCATCTATTTCGTCGCCTATCAACAGCTCGAGAACTACCTGGTGGCACCGAGGATCACCAGGCGGACGATGGAGATCCATCCGGCGGTCTCGATAGGAGCGATTCTGATCGGAGGGTCCTTGTTGGGCGGGGTGGGGATCATCCTCGCCCTGCCGATGACCGGGATCATCCAGGCGCTCATCTCCGAATCGTCCCGCTACCGCCATGAGGTGATCGCCGAAGTCAAGGAGCCGGCGGCCGAGACCTGACCGGCCCCGATCCTTGGTGTTGGGTCTGACCTGCTTTACCTTTACCCGGACACGGGCTCACTCTCCGAGCCACAGGCGCCAATGGCGGACTCGGAGGGCGGGTTCCAGGACGGAATCGATTCGAGTCATTGGAGGGCGATCCGGTGCGAGCCGCACCTGCAGCACCCGTCAGCAGATGGGCGAGTGTTCTCGTGCTCGCCCTCGTCGTGCTGGCTTGTGACGGGTCGGCCGACGTCACGACCACCTCCAGCGAGCCAACCACCACCACGGTTCCGCCGACGACCACGACGACCGTCCCGCCTGAGTGCCCCGACGTGTTCTGTGTCAGATATCACATCGATCCGGACGCGGCATGGGCTGACGGAACACCCGTCACCTCGGATGACTTCGCCTTCACGGTGGAGACGATCACCGACGGCGACCTCGACATCACTCCGGCGAACCGGGCCGGGTACGACGTGATGACCGGCTATGAGACAGTCGATGACAAGACATTCCTCGCCATCTTCGGCGAGGTCTACGCGCCATGGAAGAACCTGTTCGACATCGTGCTCCCTGCCCACGAGTTGGAGGGAAAGCCTTTTGGGACCGTCTGGGACGAAGGGATCACCCTGGGCTCCGGCCCCTTCGTCTTCAGCGAATGGTCACCCGGCGAGAAGATCGTCCTCACCAGGAACCCGAACTATTGGGCCTCTCGCGATCCGGCGTCGGGAGCGCCATTCGGAGACGTCCAGACGGTCGACATCGTCTTCCTCCCCGGTTCGGAAGCTCAGGTCCGGGCCCTGCGCAACGAGGAAATCGACATGTTCTACCCGGAGCCACAGGTCGAGATGGTCGACGACGTGACCTCGATGAATGACGTCACGTCCGAGGCCGGGATGGGCCGGATCTGGGAACAGATCGACTTCAACCACGACGACCCGTTGCTGTCGCAGCAGTTCATTCGCCAGGCATTCGCCCAGGCCATCGATCGAGAGGCGGTGATGGAGGAAGTGGTTCGGCCCATGGCGCCCGAGGCGGTGACCCTGGGCAACACCATCTGGATGGTGGGGACCCCTCACTACGAGGACCATTTCACCCAATACCCATACGACCCGGTAGCCGCCGAGCAGTTGTTGATCGATCACGGCTGCATCAAGGGCGAGGACGGGGTGTACACGTGCCAGGGCTCGCGACTCTCGTTCCGATGGGCGACGACCGCCGGCATCGAGGCCAGGGAGACACTGTTCGACATGGCTCAGGCGAGCCTGGCCGAGATTGGAATCGAAGTCACAGCTGACTTCGGCCCGGCGACCCGCGTCTTTGCCAACGAGTTCATCTACGGCGACTCGTCGGTCTGGCAGATCCTCAACTTCGCCTGGGTGGGGGCTCCCGATCCCCACGGGCGCAACAGTGTCTATTTCTGCGAGGGCGGGGCGCCGAGTGGCTTCGGTGACCTGAACGTGAATCGCTACTGCAACGACGAGATCGAGTCCCTGATACGGCAGACCGAGGTCGAAGTCGACGAAACGGCGCGGGCTGAGCTCTACAACCAGGCGGACGCGCTCTACCTCGATGACGTCGCCTCCATACCGCTGTATCAGAAGCCCACCTTCTTTGCCTGGAACGAGCTGATCACCGGACCGCAGGACAATCCGACTCAAACCGGGCCTTTCTGGAACATCAGCACCTGGTCCGGCAAGGAGGAGGTCATCTTCGCCGTCGACCAGGAGCCGGAGTCGTTGAACACACTCGAGCCGGATGGCGGCCTCTTTGCGGTGGACCTGGTCACGACCGCAGTCCTGGAGGGAGCTTTCACGGTTGCCCCTGACTACACGTTCGTCCCTCAGCTCGTCGAGAGCTACGAGGTGATCGTCTCCGGGAGCTGATCCCGGCGGTCGGTTGGCGACCTGATGTAGGGCACTCGAAGTCGGTAAGCTCCGAAAGTCGAGGCATTTCCTGACCCGGAGGAGTGAATGACGCAGTCGGCTGTCCTGGATGAGCGCGCGGCTATTGATGCCGAAGTCGAAGGCAAGACCATCATCGATTACTTCGATAGGAATGCCGATCGGTACGGCGACCAGCCCGCAATTCATTGGAAGGAAGACGGTGAATGGGCCAGTCTGACCTGGAAGGGATACCGGAGCGCCGTTCACGACGCAGCAGCCGGTCTCCAGTCACTGGGGGTCGGTGAGGGCCAATTCGTTGCGATCATGGCCGGGAACCGGCCCGAGCACGTGATCGGGGACTACGCCGCGATCCACGCCGGAGCCACAGGCGTCACGATCTACTCCACACTGGTGTCAAGCCAGATCCAGTACATCGCCGAGAACTGCAAGGCGACCGTCGCCATCCTCGAAGATCTCGAATACATGAAGCGCTGGGAGGAGATCCGTTCCGAGCTTCCCGATCTTCGCTACGTCGTATTGCTCTCCGGGGCGGAGAACTATGACACGGCCGACTGGGTCCTGAGCTGGGACGAGTTGATCGCCCGTGGCAAACAACGGCTCATGGAGGATCCTGAGTCTGTCCATCACACTGCCGATCGGATGACGCCGGAGTCGCTGGCGACTCTCATCTACACGTCGGGCACCACCGGGACTCCCAAGGGCGTGATGATCAGCCACCGCAACGTGGTGTGGACCGCCGAGTGCCTGCGCAGGGCGGCGAACATCGATCTCGGCCCGCGCATGGTCTCCTATCTCCCTCTGGCCCACATCGCCGAGCGTCTTGCCACCCACTACCTGTGCACCTACATGGCCGGTCAGGTGTGGTTCTGCCCCAACATGGCGGGTGTTCTCGAGTACATCCAGGAGGCGCGGCCCACGATCTTCTTCGGCGTCCCCAGGGTGTTCGAGAAGTTCCACTCCCGCCTGAGCGCTCGTTTCGACGGTGAGCACGGAATCAAGAAGACGCTGCTCGATCGGGCCCTGGCCACCAACCGGAAGCGAGTCGAGGCCGAGGCCGAGGGCAAGTCGGGGCCGATGCTCGCCGGGGTGCTCGACTCGGTCGTCCTGTCCAAGGTCCGCGACGGGCTGGGGATGGATTCGGTCGAGTTGGCCATCACCGCGGCAGCTCCGATCAATGCGGAGCTGATCACCTTCTTCCACACCATCGGGATCCCATTGTTCGAGCTCTATGGCATGTCGGAGACCACGGGGCCCGCGACCACCAACCTTCCGGGAGCCAACAAAACCGGCTCGGTTGGTCGTGCCCTGCCCGGTGTCGAGGTGGAACTCGCCGAGGACGGCGAGGTCCTGATGCGGGGTGGGGTCATCACCCAGGGCTACTACAAGCTGCCCGATGCCACCGAGGAGTCCTTCGACTCGGCTGGATGGCTGCACTCGGGTGACCTGGGCCGCATCGACGACGACGGCTACCTATGGATCGTGGGTCGCAAGAAGGAGATCATCATCACCGCGGCGGGCAAGAACATCGCCCCCGCCAAGCTGGAGACCGCCCTCGGGAACCACCCCATCATCTCCAAGGCCTGCATCATCGGAGACAACCGGAAGTTCCTGAGTGTCGTCATCGCCCTCGATCACGAGGAGGCGCCTGCTTGGGCCGAGGCGCGCGGGCTCGAGTACCTGGACATGCCCACCTTCTCCCAACTTCCTGAGGTTCAGGCCGAAGTGGAGAAAGCGGTCAAAGCCGCCAACGAGACAGTCTCCAGCGTCGAGCAGATCAAGAAATGGGTCATCGTGCCCGACGAGTGGACCCCGGACTCGGGTGAGGTGACTCCGTCCCTCAAACTCAAGCGGCACGTGGTTGTCGAGAAATACGCCGATCAAATCGACGCCCTTTACACCGGCGTTTGAGTATGCCGATCACATTTGATGGCCGGGTGGCGATCGTCACCGGCGCCGGTGGTGGCCTGGGCAGGGAGTATGCGCTGGAGTTGGGCCGCCGCGGGGCGCGGGTCGTGGTCAACGATCTCGGTGGGGCGGTGGACGGCACAGGTGCGTCGACCGCGGCTGCCGATGTGGTGGTCGAGGAGATCCGGGCGATTGGTGGAGAGGCCGTCGCCAACTACGACTCGGTCTCCACCCGAGAGGGGGGAGCGGCCATCGTCCAATCCGCCATCGACAACTTCGAGACCCTCGACATCGTGGTCAACAACGCCGGGATCCTTCGCGATCACTCGTTCGCCAACATGACATTCGACGAGGTCGATGCGGTCATCGATGTGCATCTGCGCGGCGCCTTTCATGTGTCACAACCGGCCTTTGTCGTGATGAAGGAGAAGGGTTACGGCCGATTCGTCCACACCTCTTCGGCCTCGGGGCTCTTCGGGAACTTCGGCCAGGCGAATTACGGCGCGGCGAAAGCCGGGATCATGGGCCTGTCCAACGTCCTCGCCATCGAGGGGATGAAGTACAACGTGAAGTCCAACGCGGTGGCCCCGATCGCCCGAACCCGGATGACGGGAGAGCTGCTCGGTCCCTTCGCCGACCTGGTCGATCCCAAGCAGGTGATGCCGATGGTGGTGTACCTCTGCTCGGAGGCAAATGAATACACCCATGAGATCTTCACCGTCGGTGGGGGCCGGTATGGGCGAATTTTCATCGGGACCAATCGGGGTTGGCTCGCAGGCCAGGGCGTCGTCCCCGAAGTCGAAGAGCTCTCCGAGCACATGGACGAGGTCCGTGACATCTCCGAGTACGAGATCCCGCTGACCACCAACGAGGAGATCATGCTCCTCGCTCAAATGCTGGCCGGCTGAAACATGCCGGTCGACGTCGAGAGGGCATTGGGCGCCTCGCTTCCCGGGACCACTTTCAGCTGGGACGAGGACGACGTGATCCTGTACCACCTCGGGATCGGAGCCGGCGTTCCACCCACGGACGAGCAGGAGCTCCGCTACGCCTACGAAGGCGATCTGCAGGTCCTTCCCACCTACGCCACCGTCCCTTCATTCGAGACGATGATGAGCTTGGGGCTGGTCGACGGCCTCGACTTCGATCTCGCCTCGGTCCTCCACGGCGAGCAAGAGCTGGAGATCCATCGGCCGATCCCGGTGTCGGGGTCCGTGATCCAATCGGGCACCGTCACCGATATCTACGACAAGGGGCGGGGCGCCCTGGTGATCCTGGAGATCGAGTCGCGGCTCGAGAAGGACGGCGAGTTGCTGTTCACCAATCGCCCCGCGGTGTATCTCCGCGGCGAGGGCGGGTTTGGGGGCGACGGCGGCCCCTCCTCGAGCCACGAAGCACCGACACATCCCGCAGATCAGGTCGTCGAGTCACCGACCCTTCCCCAACAAGCTCTCCTCTACCGCATCGCTTCGGGCGACAAGAACCCGCTGCACGCCGACCCCGGGTTCGCCGCGTTTGCCGGTTTCGAGCGCCCCATCCTCCACGGGCTGTGCACCTTCGGGATCGTGGGCAAAGCGGCAGTCGACCATGCCCTCGATGGGCGCCCCGAGCGGGTGGCCTCGTTCCGTGCGCGGTTCTCGGGAGCGGTGTATCCGGGGGAGACGATCACCACTTCGATATGGGCCGGAAGCGGGGAACTGTTGATCGAGGCCAAGTCCAAGGAGCGAGACCTGGTGGTTCTGTCCGGAGGGCACATCCGGTTCCAGCCTTGAGAAGCCCGGGAATCAGGCGGTAATCGTCACCGGGGTCCCGATGGGGACCATCCCGTGGAGCTTGGTGATCACCTCGTTGGGAACCCGGACACATCCAAGCGATGCGGCGTTCCCGATGGAGCCCGGGCGGTTGGTGCCATGGATGCCGATGATCCCATCACCGCCGTTGTATTCGGTGATGGTCTCCGAGCGGGCGGAGAGGCCGAATGCATGGGGCCCCCACGCACTGTTCGGGTTGGCCAGCGTCACGCTGTCGGTGATGAAGAACTCGCCGACGGGTGTGGGGTTCCGCTTGCTTCCCACCGCCACCGGGGTGGTGAGGACGGGTTCCCCGTTCTCGAGGTAGGTGAGGGTGCGATCGGATAGATCGATCACCACCTGGCTATCGACCACATAGAGCATCAGGTCCTCTGCCTGCACCCAACCCTCGGTGCCGTTGGGGCGAACCGGCAGCCTCACCCGGGCCCAGCCATCGACCGGGCCCTCGACGACCTCCAGAACGGTGATCGTCCCCAGGATGGTGGTGTGGGGCAGGGTGAGTATGGGGTGGAGTGTCGTGCTCGACTCGTAGACCTCGGTGTCGCCGACGGTCATTGCCACCAGCGTTCGATGTGGCGCCAAGTTGGCGGTGCTCATGCCTCCGAACACGGGCGCGGGCGTCTTCGGCTGTATGACCGGCGGGGCGGTTGAAGGCGTGGCAGCGGGATCCGCAGCGGGGATTCGTGGAGGCTCGACGACGGGCGCCATCTCTGCCGGCGCGCCGCAGCCACCCAGCATCAAAGCCACGGCAAGTGCGAGAAGGGCGCGTCGCATCACCGGAATGGTATCGGTCGCGGGGAATCGGAACTTTGGCTGGATCTGACCTAGCCTCGGAATCCCGATGCCATCAGTCTTTGTGTCCGCCTTCATACCCGACGACATCGTCGATCCCTTGAGGTCGGTGGCGTCCGTCGCCATGTGGGAAGGAAAGGGCCCCGCACCGAGGGAGGTACTGATCGAAGGGGTCGCCGGCTGTGACGGCCTGCTGTCGATGCTGGTCGACAGCATCGACCTCGAGCTCGTCGAACATGGCTCCGAACTGAGGGTCATCTCTCAAATGTCCGTCGGGCTCGACAATGTCGACATCGCGGCATGCCGGGCCCATGGGATTCGCATCGGTCACACCCCGGACGTGTTGACCGAAACGGTGGCGGACACCGCCTTTGCCCTGATGGCTGCGGTTGTCCGTCGGCTCCCCCAGGGAGCGGCGATCGTGCGAGAGAGCCGATGGGGGATCTGGGACCCTTGGGCCAACCTGGGCGGGGATCTGCACGGAGCGACTCTCGGGATCGTGGGCATGGGGCGCATCGGTCAGGCAATTGCACGCCGTGCCGCCGGGTTCACGATGGATGTGATCTACAGCTCCCCTTCGGAAAAGGCGGTTCCCGACGCCAGAAGGCTCTCCTTGAGCGAGCTTCTCCAAGAGGCCGATCTGGTAGTGCTCTCGGCACCGTTGACCCCTCAGACCCGGCATCTGATCGGCGCCTCGGAGCTGGAATCGATGAAGCCCTCGGCCTTCTTGATCAACATCTCCCGGGGCGGGCTGGTCGACACCGAGGCACTCGTCGATGCGCTGAAGGAAGGCACGATTGGCGGTGCAGCACTCGACGTCACCGACCCCGAGCCTCTGCCGCCAGGACACCCACTGCTCGATATGGAGAACTGCCTGATCGTTCCCCATATCGGAAGCGCCTCGATCAGTGCTCGCCGGGGAATGGCCCAGCTCGCCGTCGACAACCTGATGGCCGGGCTGGCCGGAGGCGAGATGCCGGCCGAGTTCGGGGTCAGTCCTCCAACGGGAAGATGACGAGCAGGCACCCGCTCGAAGTCGAAATGTCGGCCACGGGCGCACGCATCACATTGCTGACGCCCCATGTCGATCCCGATTCGAAGACTGCGCCGGAGAGCTCCCATTGAAGCCCGCGGGTGGTGATCCCCTCCACGGTTCCCCCAACCGGCAGCAAGGTGACGATCGAACCGACATCGCCCTGCACGGTCTTCCTCCTTCGGACCACGTGGGATCGTGAGCGGCTCGAGATCCAATCGATCTCGTCGACGTCCTGCCAGCGGCTCGAGCAGATGAGGCCCGCGGTCGCCAGCTCATGGTCATGGCGGCCCCCGGTTCCCCCCACGATCACCACCCGCACCGGGTCCTCTCTCATGGCTAGCTCGAGGGCGAGATCGAGATCGGTTTGCTCCTTGTCGATCGGGTAGCGCTCGACGATGACGTGGTCGGGGAGGGGGGAGGTCTCGATCGAATCCATGTCTCCAACCACTACGTCCACGCGGTACCCCAGGGAGACGGCAGTCTCGTATCCGCTGTCCGCCGCCACGACCAGATCGGGGATCGGAAGCTCCGAAGCGAGCTCCTGTGGCGGGTGATCGCCTCCGGCAAAGATGAGGATGGTGTCCATCGCGAATGACAAAATCGTCTTACGCGCGATTTCGCGGGTAAGGATTAACCTTCAAGTAGAGGTTGATGGATGGGTCAGCAGGCGGGGCCTGGCGAATTCGAGCGACACGGACCGGGGTCGGTCTCATTCGACGATCACCTCGAGGAGGGCCTTTGCCGCAACGAGGCTGTTTTCGACGTCTTCGGGGCTAGCGGCCCTCGCATAGACGAATCCCAGATAGCGGTCGCCTTCGGGGGGTGGCTCGACCTGGCGGCCGGAGCGGACGGTGACATCCATCCCCGTCACGTGGGGCAATTGACGAACCTCTTCGGTGTTGCGGATCTCCTTGAAGACTCCCTGGCTGGGGATGGGGATCATCAGCACCCCGCTGGCCACCGACTCCCGATGCAGCTCGGGCTTGTCCATCCCCAGTGCGTTGCGCAGGATCAAGGTCTCCAGCGAGGTGCCCATGAGCCCGAAGTTGAGGCTCTTGGAGCAGAGGCCGCCGATGGAGCGGGCTGCAACCTCGATCACCCTCACCATCGCGCCTTCCACCATGAGCTCGATGTGGACCGGGCCGTGGGTGATGCCGATGGCGTCGAGAGCCGCCTGGGCCACCCGCTCGCATTCATCGGTCACCGCGGCTGGAAGCCGCGAGGGGGTCACCAGGATCGTCTCCGGGAAGAAGGGGCCGTCCCCGGCATCGGGCTTGTCGAACACCGCGAGGACCGTGAGGGCTCCGTCGTTGACCAGTCCCTCGACCGCCACCTCCACGCCACTCATGAACGACTCCATGAGGACTGGCGCCGGGTCGCCGATGATCCGGCGTAGCCGAGCCAATTGCGGAGTGAGATCCCCGGGCTGGTCGACCCTGATCACACCCTGACCTGCCGCCCGGTCTATCGGCTTGATCACCAAGGGGTAGCCGATCGCGGCGGCAGCCTTATCGGCGTCGTCGCCAGGCCCGATGACAACGAATCGGGGTTGGGGCACTTCGGCCGACTCGAAGGCACGCCGCTGGGCGGCCTTGTCCCTGGTGGCGGCAGCGGCCTCAGGTGAATTGGAGCGGAGGCCGAGCATTTGCCCGGTCAGGGCGGCGACGATGACACCGGCGTCATCAGCGGCGACCACACCGTCGATCCCTACCCGGTCACCGAAGTCGGCAATGGCCTCGGCAGCCAGTGCAGGGTCGGTGCAGTCGATTTGGAGGTAGCCATCACCCATGTCGATCGGTGGCGGGCCCTCTGATGCCACCACCAGGCCCACTCCCAACGATTCGGCGGCAGCCACGAAGTCGGCTGCCCGGTAGGTGGTGCTGGGGAGGACGACAACAGCGGTCGGCATGGGCTTTCTCGTGGCGGCCGTTACCATCCTCGCAGATGTCCGAACTCACCGTGATCAGCATCGCACCGGATGCGCTCGACATGATCATCCAGTTGCGCAACCAGGAGCCGGGAGACGGGGAATTCGCCCTTTCGATCGAGGTCACCGGGTTCCGCGGTCCCCAGTTCACCTACGAGCTGGCATTTGTCGCTCTCGCCGACAAGAAGGACGGCTGGGTCGTCGAGCGCCACGGGGAGCTTGCGGTGATCTTCCCCGAGGACGACACCCCCAAGCTCGAAGGCTCCTCACTCGACCTGACCGAGCAGGGCCTGGCAATGAACAACCCCAACACACCATCTTCCCCCGCGATGTCCGGAGTCCATGGCGATCTCACCGGCCCACTGGTGGATCAGGTGCAGCAGGTGCTCAACGAGCAGGTGAATCCGGCAATCGCGGCGCACGGGGGTGGTGCGGAACTGGTATCGGTGGACGGGACGATCGCCTATCTCCGGCTCTACGGGGGTTGCCAGGGATGTGGCCTGGCCCAGGTCACGCTCAAGCAAGGAATCGAGCGGACATTGCTCGAGGCGATACCGGCGCTGACCCAGGTCGTGGACGTGACCGATCACGCGTCGGGCGAGAACCCTTACATCGAGAGCCAGAAGAAGTAGCGGCTCGACTCGTCAAGGAGGCATGTTGAGCGGTCCGGTTCAACCGCTGGACGGTGCTGTCGAGCAAGGCCCACTGGCTCACATCGAGATCCGGGAGGGCCGCTCGGCGACTGTCGGCGCCACCACTGTGACCAGGATCCTTCCCACCAAGGGTCGACGCACGGTCGGGCCCTGGTGCTTTGTCGACCTGATCCTTCCCCCCGACTTCGAGGATCCACACCCCTTGGAAATCGGCCCTCACCCTCACACCAATCTGGCCACGGTGACCTGGCTCCTCGAAGGCTCGGCTCTACATACCGACTCCCTGGGCACCGAGCAGCTGATCCACCCCGGTCAGCTGAACCTGATGACGGCCGGTCACGGGATCGCCCACGCCGAGTTGGGAACCACTACCGGCATACACGGGGTTCAGATGTGGCTGGCGCAACCCGAGGAGACGCGTCATGGCCCCTCCCGCTTCCAGCATGTCGCGGAGCTCCCGGTGGTCGACTTTGCCACTGCCGAGGCAACCGTGATGGTCGGGATGTTGGATGCCGTCGAGTCGCCGGCCGAGGTCGATACCCCAATGGTGGGTGCCGACATCAGAGCCCGGCCCGGCCTGCTCGAGGTTCCTCTGCAACCGGGCTTCGAGCATGCGGTGGTTCCCATCGATCGCAGCCTCAAGGTGGGTGAGGACATCGTTGAGCCGGGATGGCTGGCGATGGTTCCGCCCGGTGGTGACCAAATCCCGATCGAGGTCGGTCGCAATGGGGCGCGCTTCCTCCTCCTCGGCGGCGAGCCCATCGGAGAGCCAATCGAGATGTGGTGGAACTTCGTCGCTCGGTCGAAGGACGAGATCACGGCAGCCTGGCGGGCGTGGCAAGCTCACGACGAGGATTGGTTCGGTCCGGTGCCCTCGAAGCTGGGGCGCATCGACGCCCCGATCCCGCCCTGGCTCGGGTCGGGAGTCTGAACCGCCAGTGGGATTCAGCCAGGCACAGTTGAAGGCGTACGAGGGGAGGACGGTTCCCGATCTGGTTGCTCCCGGCATCGAGCTCCTCTTCGTCGGCATCAACCCGGGGTTGTGGACGGCGGCCACCCAAACCCACTTCTGCCATCCATCCAACCGCTTCTACCCCGCTTTGCGCCTGGCCGGTCTCACCGACATCGAGTTCGACACCGATGTCGGGATGAGCGACTCCCAACGAGCGCAGTTCCTGTCCCGAGGCATGGGGATCACCAACCTGGTCGCCCGGGCCACCGCCCGAGCCTCCGAGATCGGCGCCGACGAGCTGCGCAACGGCGGGGAGCGGCTCACCGCGACCGTCGGGGAAGTCGCCCCTTCTGTGGTTGCCATTGCCGGGGTCACCGCCTACCGAACCGCCTTCGGCCAACCGGAGGCGGTGCTGGGCCGGCAGAAGTCCGATCTTTCCGGGGCCGAGACCTGGGTGCTGCCCAATCCTTCCGGTCTCAATGCTCACGAGACCATCGCCACCCTCGCCGGCTGGTTTGCCGAAGTTGGGATGCGGGCGGGGCTGTTGTGACCGAGCCCACACCCCGTCAGGTCCTCTATGGCTTGGTCTCCGCCGGCTTCTTCGTGGTGGTCCTGGCCTTGATCATCGGCGCTGGAGTGACCGGGGTGATCCCCCTCCAATGGACACTCACAATGGCCGTCATTTGGCTCATCCTGGCCCTCTGGTCGGCGTTCAACTGGACACAGACCGCCCGTGTATTGCTGATTTCGATCGGGTTGTTCCTGTTTTGGGCTGTGACCACGGTCCTGATCGCCAATTCCTGACTACAGAACTCGATTCGAGTGCCGAAAGTGAAGGTCTGGTCATGAGAAGCCTGTCGTTTAGCATCACACCGCGTGACGAGTGAGGTAACTGCTCAGGAGTCAACGGCCACGGAGACGATCAAGAGGATCGGGCCTCCGCTGGTTGTGGCGTCCATTCTCGGTTCGACCATGGGGATCGTCGTGGCTCAGTTCCTCGATGACTTCGGGGATGGGCTCATGGCGAGGATCCTCGGTGGCAGTGCCGTCGTCTACAACAACCGGACCGAGATCACCGGGGCCAGCGACCTCGCATGGGCCGGCGGCTTCTTTCTCTGCCTCATCATCGGGTTCATCGTCCTCTTCTCCTACCCGACGGCTCGTGGCCACGGAACGGCTCGCCTCACGATGCTCTGGATGCTGCTCCACATCCTGCGTCAGGCATTCGCCCAGGCCATCCTCCTCCCCTTCGATAGTGGGAGTCAGCTGGCCAAGGCCTACGCCACGGTCGATGCCCCCGCCGGCCTCGACGTGGTGATCGCGGCCGGAGGCGGAGTCGGTCTGCTCTTGATCGTCCTCTCCGCGGCGGCGGCGTTTCTCGCCTTCACTCCGCACCACCGGCTGATCACGACCGGGCGCAAGCGCTTCAACTTTGCGCTCTGGATCGCACTGGTGCCCGCCGCGGTTGTCGGTGTTCCTTGCCATCCCGTTCTTCACGCCCGACGCCGGGAGCGGGGTGATCCCTTCGCTGCCGTTGACGGCTGTGGCCTTCCTATTCACGGTGGCTGCAGCGCCGGGGACGACGACGGTGCACGGGCCCGACGAGCCACAGGTCACGCCCTGGCCCTGGGGCCTGGGAGGCACCCTGTTCGTGATCCTCCTCTTCGAGATCTTCGTGCTCCGCGGCGGAGTGTCGATCGACCCCACCCAGTGGGGGTAATGGCACGTTCCGCGTTCGTGATCACCGTCAGCGACGGTGTCAGCTCCGGAACCAGGGAGGACAAATCGGGCGAGGCGCTGGAGGCTCTCCTGTCCGATGTGGGGTTCGAGGTGCGCCGGGTGGTGGTTCCTGACGAGATCCCGGCGATCATCACCGCCATCAGCGAATCGGCCCGGGAAGCCAGTCTGATCGTCACCACCGGCGGCACCGGTTTCGGGCCTAGAGACGTGACACCCGAGGCAACTATCCAGGTCCTCGAGCGGGAAGCGCCCGGACTGGCTCACATGATGATGGCGCGAGGGCTGGCCTCCACTGCGATGGCGGGTCTGTCCCGGGCACGCGCCGGCTCGATTGGAAGCTCTCTCGTGGTCAACCTTCCCGGGTCATCCAAGGGTGCGGTCGAGAGCCTCGAGGCCATCCTCGAGGTCATCCCGCATGCCCTCGATCTGCTGTCCGGGGACACCGAGCACCGGTGATCTAACCGGCGCCGGATGCACTACCGTCTGACCGCTTCTTCGGCCACCTCGCAGGAGGATCATGAACATCAAGCAGGATTTCTTGGTGGCGCGTCCCGCCAACATCGTCTGGGATTTCTTCCAGGACGTGCCTGACGTCGCCCAGTGCCTGCCCGGGGCCAATCTCACCGGACAGTCCGAGGACGGCTCCTACGAGGGAAACCTCTCAGTCAAGCTGGGGCCGATGGCGGCAGCCTTCGAGGGCAATTGCGTCGTCCTCCCCGACCATTCCTCGATGACGGCCACCATCGAGGGAAAGGGAGTCGACAAGAAGGGCGGCTCGCGGGGCCAGGTGAAGGTGGTCTACACCATCACCCCGGAGGGCACAGGCTCGAAGGTCTTGGTCGATGCCGATGTCACCTTGTCGGGCCCGGCCGCCCAATTCGGCCGGACCGGGCTCATCAACGAGATGTCGAGACGCTTGATCAGCGAGTTCGTGGCGTGCCTCGAAGCGAAGCTGGCGGCGTCGACGGTGGAAGAGGCCCAGTCGATCCGGGCCGACGAGGTCCGTGGGGTGTCCCTCTTCTTTGCGTCGCTGTGGAGCTGGTTCAAGGGTTTGTTCTCGAAAGGGGAGAAGTGAGGCGTCTGATTCTGGCCTTGGCGTTGCTGGTCACTCTGGTTCTGGCTGCTTGTGGGGGCGGCAGCGAGACCACGTCCGTCGAAGGACAGGATGTCACCGTCCAGATGTTCGACAACCGCTACGAGTACAACGAGATTCACATCCCGCCCGGTGGCTCGGTGACCTTCGTCGGCGCCGGTCGCAACCCGCACAATGCAGTCGCCAGCGACGAGTCGTGGTCGACCGAGGACGTCTTCGGCTCGCTGGAGCAGTTGGAGGACGATGCAGCAACGATCGATTTCGCCGAGCCGGGTGAGTACAAGTTCTTCTGCACCTTTCACGGCAATGCCGAAGGCTCGGGGATGGCGGGAACTGTGATCGTGGAGGCCCCGGAAGGGTGAGTCGCCGATGGGGGCTCGTGGCGGTCCTCATGATCGGCCTGGCTGCCTGTGCCGGACCACCTGTGGGCGATCCTTCGCCGGCCGCCCTCGGGGACCCGGCGACCGATTCGCCGGCGGAGTGGTCGGGGGAGACCCGCCTCGTCCCCCAGGACTATCCGACGATCCAATCTGCCGTCGACGCCGCGGATCCTGGCGATCTCGTCCTCATCGACCGCGGGGTCTACCTGGAAGAAGTGGAAGTCACGACACCCGGGCTCACGATCCGAGGGCGTCGATCGTAACGACGTGATCATCGACGGCGAGATGCAGCGGGCCAACGGCGTCGAGGTCTTCTTTGCCGACGGCGTTGCCGTCGAGAACATGACGGTTCGAAACGCCACTGGAAACGGATTCTTCTGGACCGGGGTCCGGGGCTACCGCGGGTCCTACCTGACCGCGGTCAACAACGGCGTATACGGGATCTATGCCTTCGACTCCAGTGATGGGCTGTTTGATCACTCGTACGCCTCGGGTTCACCGGATGCGGGGTTCTACATCGGGCAATGCGATCCCTGTGAGGCGACGATCACCGATTCGATCGCCGAGTGGAATGGCCTCGGCTACTCCGGGACCAATGCTTCATCCGACCTCTTCATCGTGAATTCGGTGTTTCGGCACAACGTCGCCGGCGTAGCTCCCAACACCCTCGACGGGGAGCTACTCCCGCCCTTTCACAACGTGAGCGTCGTTGGCAACCTGGTCCATGACAACGGAAACGTCGACGCCCCTTCACTGGCGTTTGAATGGGCGGCACAGGGGAACGGCATTCTTCTCGCCGGTGGCGGCGACTCCTATGTGGCCCGAAATCGGGTGTTCAACCATCCGCAGAGCGGTATCGCCATTTTCCCCATGCTCGATGCCAACTTCTACATGTCCTTCGACCATCACATCATTGGCAACATCGTCGAGGGCTCCGGTCTGGCAGACCTCACGTTGGGGGGGCCGGCCACCTCTGGCAACTGCTTCGAGGACAATGAGTACTCGTCGACGTTGCCCGCCGCCCTCGAGTTCAAGCAGCCGTGTGAGGGCCTTCGGCTCCCGGCGCTCTTCGAGATCGGGTCGACCACTGCCCAATTGGGACGCCTGTTCGAGAGCGGGGTCGGGCTGAAACCAGAGTTCGACCCTGCCGCGGTTCCCCAGCCCGAGCCGCAGCCCGACATGCCCGGTGGCGCCGATGCCCCGGTCGTCCCAGCCGTCAATGTCTTTGCCGGGTCGAAACCCGATCTCGACAGCATTACGACCCCGGAGATGCCTTCAGGGTTGGAAGTCACTCAGCAGAAAGGAATCAACATCATGGGTGTCAGCTTCGCCTCCGCCGCCGGGGTCTTCTTCGGCCTCTACGCCTACATCCTTCCTTTGGTCCTCTACACATCGTGGGTGGTGATCGCGATCTGGGATCTCTCCCGCCGTGAGGACCTGAGTCGGGGCAGGGCAATCGGTTGGATGGCGGCCATCCTGGTGATTCCGTTCCTCGGTGTGATCGCCTACTACCTGTTCGGCAAGAGCACCATCCCTGTGTGGCAGCGGTGGACCTTCCTGGCGGGGGGCATGGCGGTGTACCTCTTCTTCCTGGCCCTGGGCATGGTCGTTGGGGGCATCGTCTGAGTGAATCCACGCCCGAAGGTGTGTCCCGGCGCGAGTTGCTGAAAAAGGTCGGGTTGGGTGGCGCCGTGTTCCTCGGGGGGTCGGTCCTCGGGCACACGATCCAACATCAAGCTCAGGCTGCCGATACCGAGGAGTACGACCCTGCCCTCGAGCATGAGATGTCGGGTGGGGGCGACGAGGGCAAGTACAGCAACCTCCACTCACCGCCTACGTCATTGGGCCCTGGCGACCTCGACCACCACACATTTCCCCCGCCCCGGGACGGCCAGGCGGCGGGAGTGGTCCGCGAGTTGGAGTTGGCCGTCGAAGACCGGCTGATCGAGGTCGGTGACGGGGTGCTATTCGAGGCGTGGACCTACAACGGCACCGTCCCGGCGCCCATCATTCGCGCCACCGAAGGTGACACCTTGCGGATCAGCTTCGAGAACCGGACCGGCCACCCCCACAATCTGCACTTCCATGGAGCGCACCGCCCCGAACAGGACGGTTGGGAGCTGGTGCCTCCCGGAGGGCAGACCACCTATGAGATCGAGGCCGGCCCTGCCGGAGTCCATCCCTACCACTGTCACACCACCCCCCTCGCCGAGCACATCGGGCGCGGCCTCTACGGGATGATGATCGTGGACCCTGTGGAGGAGCGGGCGCCGGCCACCGAGATCGCGCTGCTCCTCTCGGGGTTCCGCACCGACGAGCTCGGGGTCAACGGTGTGATCGCCTGGAACGGTGTGGCCGGGTTCTACAACTCATACCCGATCAAGGTGCCGGTCGGAGGACCGGTTCGGGCCTACGTGGTCAACATGGTCGAGCACGAGCCAGTTGCTTCGTTCCACCTCCACGCCGAGACCTTCGATGTCTATCCGGCCGGCATGGGGGCGTCGCCCGCTTTCCGGGACGACACCATCGTCCTCGGTCAGGCGCAGCGGGCGATGATCGAGTTCACCCTGCCGAGTCTGGGTCGATACATGTTCCACCCCCACCAGCACTGGCTCGCGGAGCGGGGGGCGATGGGTTGGTTCGCCGCCGTCTGAGGTCACGTGAGGGCTTCCACCTCGCCATCACGAATCAGAAAGGCGGCGAGCTCACCGCTTCCGGCGATGAGGTGGATCCAGTCGGGGTCCCAGGCCATGGCCACGTCGACCGGCGAAGGTGAGGGCTCGCCGGTGGGATGGGAGTGAAAGACCCCCAAGATCTCCCAGCCCTGGCTCTCGGCGTGGCGCATCGCGCCGAAATGCTCCTCCGGGTCGACAGTGAAGGTGAGCGGTGATGGGTTGGCGTTGGTGAGGGGATAGGCGAAGCGGATTGCACCGTTCTCCACGGCAATCAGCCCACAGCACTCGTCGGGGAGGGTGTTCTCGGCATGAGTCAGGATCGCCTGTCGAATCTGCTCCGGGACGATCAGGGTCCGGGCTCGGGTCAATGCTGATGGGCCGGGTCCGGGGTCTCCGGATCGATCCCGTAACGGGTGAAGGCGTCCAGGACTGCGCTCCGGGGAACGAGGTCGTCATTGGCCAGGGCCCAGAGGGTCGCCGCCACGATGCTTCCGGCGTCGATCTCGAAGAACTTGCGCAAGGCCTGTCTCGAGTCCGAGCGCCCAAATCCATCGGTGCCCAAGGTCACGAACCGTTGCGGCACCCACTGCGCCACCTGATCGGGGACCAGCTTCATGAAGTCGGTGACGGCAATGACCGGCCCGCCGACATTCGCGAGGCGGCGGCTCACCAGCGGAACTCGCGGCGTCTCGCCGGGGTGCAACCGGTTCCATCGATCGACGCCAAGAGCTTCCTCGCGCAGCTTCTTGTACGAGGTCGCCGACCACAGGTCCGCCCGGACTCCGTAGTTCTCCGCCAATTCCTCGGCCGCCTCGCGGGCAGCCAGATTCGCCGACCCGGAAAAGAGAATTGCCGCCCTCGGCCCGCTGTCTCCCGGCGCGGCCTGCCATCGGTAGAGCCCTTCGATGATGCCCTCGCTCACGCCGTCGGGGCGGGGTGGCTGGGAGTAGTTCTCGTTGTACAGGGTCAGGTAGTAGAAGCGGTCCTCGCCCGGCTCCGTACATCCGCTGCAGCCCGTGCTCGATGATGGTCCCCACCTCGTAGGCGAAGGCAGGGTCGTACGCCTCGCAGACCGGGACCGTGGTGGCCAGTACCAGGCTGTGCCCGTCCTGGTGCTGCAGTCCTTCTCCCTGGAGCGTGGTCCTGCCTGCGGTGGCTCCGAGCAGGAAACCCCGCGCCCTCGAGTCCGCAGCCGCCCAGATCAAGTCACCGACCCGCTGGAAGCCGAACATCGAGTAGAAGATGAAGAAGGGGATCATCGGCAGCCCGCGGGTGGCGTAAGAGGTGGCCGCTGCGATCCACGAGGCAACCGAGCCGGCCTCGGTGATTCCTTCCTCCAGGATCTGACCGTCCTGGGCCTCGGTGTAAGAAAGCAGCATCGAGGCATCCACGGATTCATAGAGCTGGCCGCGGGAGGCGTAGATCTTCAGCTCGCGGAACAGGGAGTCCATGCCGAAGGTCCGGGCCTCGTCGGGGACGATCGGAACGATCCGGTCACCGAACCCTTCGACCCGTGACAGGTTCCGGATGAGACGGGTGAAGGCGGTTGTGGTCGAGGCCTCGACCTTGCCCGAGCCGGCGTGGATCTCGGCATAGGCCTCGGGTGCGGGGAGTTGCAGGCTGGCGTCGGCCACGACCCGGCTCGGAAGCCGGCCTCCGAGCTCCTGACGCCTCTGATGGAGGTACTCGTACTCCGGGGTGCCCGGGCCGGGGCGGAAGTATGGGGGCTCGCTCTCGCCCTCGAGCGACTCGGCGGGAATCTCCTTATCGAGGTGAAGTGTCTCCCTCAGGTCCATCAATTGCTGATTGGTGAGGGTCTTGATCTGATGGGTGGCGTTGCGCCCCTCGACGTCGGGGCCGAGCGTCCAGCCTTTGATGGTCTTGGCGAGGATCACGGTCGGCTTGCCGTTCTTGAGCTCGCTGGCCACCTTGTAGGCGGCGTACACCTTGCGATAGTCGAGCCCACCGCGACGGAGGTCCCAAATCTCGTCGTCGGTCATGTCGTCCACCATGGCCTTGGTCCTCGGATCCTTTCCGAAGAAGTGGTCACGGACGTAGGCGCCGTCCTCGGCCTTGTAGCGCTGATACTCCCCGTCGACGGTGCTGCTCATCACCCCGATCAAGGCGCCGTCCTGGTCGTTGGCCAGCAGACGGTCCCAGCCGGTGCCCCAGATCACCTTGATCACGTTCCAGCCGGCGCCGCGGAACACCGCTTCCAGCTCGGTGATTATCTGCCCGTTGCCCCGCACCGGCCCGTCGAGTCTCTGCAGGTTGCAGTTGATGACCCAGGTGAGATTGTCGAGGCCTTCGCGGGTCGCGAGAGAGATGGCACCGAGGGTCTCCGGCTCGTCGGTCTCCCCGTCACCGATGAAACACCAGATCCTCGATTGGGAGGTGTCATCGAGGCCTCGATTCTCCAGGTATTTGTTGAACCTGGCGTGATAGATCGAGTTGATCGGCCCGATCCCCATCGACACGGTCGGGAATTCCCAGAAGTCGGGCATGAGACGGGGGTGTGGGTAGGAGGAGAGGCCATCTCCTCCGATCTCAAATCGAAAGTTGTCGAGGTGCTTCTCGTCGAATCGACCCTCCAGGAAGGCGCGGGCGTAGATGCCGGGAGCGGCGTGCCCCTGCAGGTAGACGTGGTCGCCGCCGCCGGGGGCGTTCCGGCCCTTGAAGAAGTGGTTGAACCCC
>CAVRWT010000004.1:0-168377 GCA_963724825.1 uncultured Acidobacteriota bacterium | reverse complement strand
ATGCTCCCACACAGCCTGGAGGATCGAGTTGCAGCCCTCAGCAGGCACGAGGGGATACCTTCGTGGTCGGTTCGTTTTCTGGTGTCCGTATCGGCAACGAGGAAGCAAAGATCGGTGATTTTCCTGACCGACAGCCAATCACACTCCGGCCGATCATGGACTTTGTGACCGCTGACGGGGAATGTCCTTTTACAGTGATCGCCCCGCTGCTGATGACCGACGTCATCCGCCGGGTCGGGGGGTTCGACGAAAGTATGCGATCGGGCGCAGCTGACTGGGAACTCTGGTACAGGCTGCTACGCAATGGCTACGTCTTTGTGTCCTCACCGTATGTTGGAGCGATCTACCGCCAGAACGGGCAAGGTTTCGTGAGGCGCAACCCAGCCGCTCACACGGCCGTGGCAGCTCGACTCATCCGGGCCGCATATGAACCGGTTGATCCGTCGATATTGACATGTCCGACACCGTTTCCGATGGGCGATCCACTTCCCTACTACCGCTCGATTCTTCGAGTGGCCGAACGGGCGACAAGGTTTGCGGCCATGGCCCTAGTTGACGGGAAGATGGACGAGATGCACGCCACGCTGGCGATCCTCGAGCACGGCACGCTTGCAGTTCTTGAGCGCCACTTGGCGACGGCGAACCTGGTGAGAGCCGGAGCAGCTCGAGCACTTGGTGTCCTACCAACAGAGCTGGAAGGTCAATCAGATGTGCTGGAGCCGTTCACTCGCACCGTGTTAGAGACCATTCGAACTACGGCCGCGCCGTGAATGTAGGCGGTCCCAAAGTCTCGATCGTCATCCGCTGTCACAACGAGGCGGAGCACATCGGCAAGCTGTTCGCCGAGCTCAAGCGGCAGACATTCACCGACTACGAGGTCGTCGTCGTGGACTCGGGCTCGGATGACGGCACTCTCGACATCGTCACCAGTGAGGACGTCATCTTGGAGCACATCCGGAAGGAGGATTTCAGCTTTGGGCGATCGCTCAATCTCGGGTGCACCGCGCGGCGTCGGGTGACATCCTCGTTTTCATCTCCGCCCATTGCTACCCGGAGCACGAGGAGTGGCTGGCCAGCCTCGTGAGCGGCTTCGACGACGACAGGGTGGCGGTGGTCTACGGAAAGCAGCGTGGCATCCCCGAGTCGCACTTCTCCGAGCAGCAAATATTCAGAAGCTGGTTCCCGGATGTCTCCGTGCCCCGCCAGGACGGCCCTTTCTCCAATAACGCCAATGCAGCGGTTCGTCGGTCGCTTTGGAGAGGCACCCCTACGACGAGACCCTCACCGGTCTCGAGGATGTCGCCTGGGCGCAAGAGGTGATGCGAGATGGATGGTGGGTCAGCTACCGGGCGGATGCCGGGGTCGTCCATGTCCATCACGAGACCTCGGGACAGATCCGCAACCGATACCGTCGAGAGGCGATCACCTTCCAGAAGGTGTTTCCGGGGGAGCATTTCAACGCCTGGGATTTCCTGCGGCTGTCGTCGCGAAACGTGATTGCCGACAGCCGCGCCGCCTTTGGCGAAGGGGGAGGGATGTCGTCGCTATGGCCCATCGTTCGATTCCGGGTGTCCCAGTTCACCGGGACCTATCAGGGCTTTCACATGCGGCGCCCGCCGTCGAGTGACCTCAAGAAGCGCTTCTATTTCACCCCGAGGAGGCTGAATGAGCCTGGCGGGTCTTATCCCCATGAAGGGGCACTCTGAACGCGTGCCCCGCAAGAACCTCCGAGTGATCGCGGGGAAGCCGTTGTTTCACTGGATCACCGAGATCTTGCTCGACGCATCACTCGTTGACGAGGTCATCGTGGACACCGACAGTGACGAAATCGAAGAGTCCGTCCGAGAGTCCTTCCCTGAAGTCAGGATCCACCGTCGACCTCTCCATCTGCATGGGGACATGGTTGCCATGCACGATGTGGTGACAGAAGTGGCTCGATCTCTCGATCACGACAACCTGCTGCAGACCCACACCACGAACCCGCTGCTCCGGGCGGCGACTGTCGACGACGCGATTGGGGCATTCCTGGACCGGGGAGACCACGACTCTCTCATGTCGGTCACGCCGCTGCAGACCCGTCTCTACTTTGAAAGCGGCGAGCCGGTGAACCACGATCCGGCTGTCCTGCTGCGCACCCAAGACCTGCCGCCGATTCTCGAGGAGAACTCCTGTCTCTAATCGCGCCGACGGCGCTGATTGCGGCCAGCGGGCGCCGGACCGGACCCAACCCGCTGTTGTTCTCGATTCCAAAGGTTGAGGCCGTGGACATCGACGACGAGGTCGACTTCGCCGTCGCTGAAGCGCTTCTGGAGCGGTCGAATGGCTGATCCTGACCGCGTCCTGATCACCTGCGGCCTGGTGTGGGATGCCGGCGATGAGGTGATCCCGCCTCAAGGCTATCGGCTTGGGGGTCGACATGCCTCGCTTCGAGGGTCAACAACTGGGCGAGGAAGACCTGCTCCCCATCATCGGCAGGTATGCCGGGATCCTCGCCGGCGACGACTATCTGACCCGGCGGGTGATGGAGGCCGCCCCGGGTTTGCGGGTCATCTCGAAGTGGGGAATCGGAGTCGATGCCATCGACCTCGAAGCGGCGGCGGAGTTGGGGATCAGGGTCTTCAACACCCCTGGCGTGTTTGGCGACGAGCTTGCGGACTACGCGATGGGGTATCTCCATCTCCTGGCGAGGCGCCAGCACGAGGTGAATCAGAAGGTAAAGATCGGAACGTGGCACAAGGTAAGAGGCCGTTCATTGGCGGGGATGACCATCGGGATCGTCGGAATGGGAAGCTCGGGACGCTCGCTCGCTCGGCGCGCCTCTGCGGCGTCGATGCGGGTACTGGGATACGACACGGTTATCCCGGAGCCAGACACCAGCTTTGAACTGGCGAGCCTCGAACGATTGCTGGCTGAGGCCGACGTGGTCTCGTTGCATGTCCCTGCCGACAAGGAGACGCACCACCTGATCAACGCCAACACCCTTAGTCAGATGAAGCGGGGGGCTTGGCTGATCAACACTTCTCGAGGGGCCCTGGTCGACGAAGCCGCCCTGGTCGCCGCACTCGGTTCCGGGCAGATTGCCGCCGCCGCACTGGACGTATTCGAAGAGGAACCGGTGAGGCCCGACAACCCCCTTCTCTCATTCGAGAGCGTGGTCGTCGGCGCTCATAACGGGTCAAACACCGTCGAAGCGGTGGCCCGGACCACGGAGGCAGCGGTGGCCAACCTCATTAAGGGTTTGGGGCTGGACGAGGAATGATCGAACGAGTTGTGGTCACCGGCGCCCAGGGGGGCATAGGCAGTGCTTGTGTCGATGCCTTTCGGGATCTGGGCGCTGAGGTGATCGGCGTGGACCGTGTCGAAGGGTCGTCGGATGACTTGCGCCTCGACATCTCGGACCCGGATTGTGGCTCTCGGGTTTTGGCGCATCTCGCTGACCGGCCTGTCGATGTTCTGGTGAACAATGCGGCTGTTGGCTATTCAAACGACGCCGTGGACACTGACGCGGCCCAGTTCGACCGGCTGATGGCGGTCAATCTGCGGGCCCCATTCCTCCTGTCAGCTGCGCTCTATCCGAGCCTGCGCCAGCGTTCCGGTTCGGTGGTCAACGTCTCGTCTGTTCACGCCGTAGCTACTTCTTCACATGTGAGTGTGTATGCAGCCTCCAAAGGTGGCCTGGTGGCTTTGACCCTGCCTTGGCCCTGGAGTGGGCACCGGAAGTCACCGTCAATTGTGTTCTGCCCGGTGCGGTCGACACCGACATGCTCAATGATGGCCTTCTCCGGGCCGGGGCCACATTGGAGTCATTTGCGGAAAGGACGCCGTCGAAGAGGGTCGCCCAGCCATCAGAGATCGCACAAGCTGTTGTATTTCTTGCAACCAATCGGTTCACGACCGGCGCCGCACTAGTTGTGGATGGCGGGGCTTCGGCTCGGCTAAGCACGGAGTGAAAGTTGGCTAACTAGTCAGCAGCGTGGCTGTTCTATCTTCAGACGATTTGCCTGGACTGATGTCCACCTGCTCAAGCAAGAAGGAGGCACACTGTTGGCGGTAATCAAGGACTTCCGAGAGATCCTTGAGCGCCTGCTTCAACTCGTCGGTGCTCTCAGAGATCGGGAAGGCACCATTTGGATTCTTGAAGGTCGGTACCTTCTCGCCGTGGGGATTGTGGTAAACGAAAGGTATGCCCGCGCCATGGCCTCGAAAGGGACTGTCGAAAAGCGGCTGACCAGGATGGATGGCTTGGTAAGCAGATAGCGCATCGGCCGTGGCGACACGGGATATGTCTCAGGGATTGCTTGGGCTGGGTGCGCAGAGACTAGGAATCGATGGCCGGAACGCCGGCAAGCTTGTACCACCGAGTCCAGCCACATCTCTCCTGCCTCGCTCAGAACGCCGTAGGTGAAATTCAGGTTGATCACGACCACTCTTTCACCATTCGGAGTCGGAGGCTGATGCCATATCCGCTCCAATCGGGTGCTACCGACGATGGTTCGCGTTTCCACGGTGTTTCATCGAAATCATTGCTTCCTTGGCACAAGACGTGTCTGACCTGTCGGTATGGATTTCTGACTCGTCCAACGTCGGCATCCTCGAAGTCCTGCGCCCCTTCGACCTTCCCGAAGGTTGGGACGCCTTGTTCATTGGCTGCCAGGACAAATTCGTGATAATCACCCCAATCGTTCAGGGTCACGACTCCTCGCGCTGAGCCGCATACCTCATGCATTTGCGACGACCCGGGGTCAATCACGTTCACTGGGAAGGGGTACTTTCGAAGTTCCCCTTGGACAGCGGACAGCCTCTTAGGGAGAACGACGAACCTCGAGTCGATTCCTTGTTCGGACAGTTTGATGGCGAGAGGTCCCAGCTCGTCGCAGTGGTATGCGGCGCTTGGCATTAGCAGGATGGGAGGCGTGGCAAACCCCGAATCGAGTCCTCGCTGAAGGCGCACCGGCGAGAGTTCCAGCCATGGTTCTGGAGGCTGCACAGATTTGCTGTCGACTTCCGCCGGAGTTGGAGAACGGACCGCCCTCCAAAGACTCGCAATCTTCGGCGACACATCGCGAGCGACTTGAGTGGCTCTAGCTTCAGCCGCATCGGGGTTATGGGATTCAACCCGTCGCGCAACGTCGATCGCCAGCGATGGTTCCAAACACCACCTCATCCAAGGCTCGGCATATGTCGTGATCTCTTCCCAGAGCTGTTGGGCTGCGTCCGAGTCGTCAGCGGCCGTGGCGGCGACGTACGCCGTTAGGAGGCGCTCAACTCGAGCAAGAGATGCGTGATAGATGTGGGCGGGCTCGCGGTATGAGTACGGACCGGTTGATGGCGCTCCGGCGTCGAGGGCCCGCTCATTGCTTTCGTAGACGTCAGACGTGATTAACGCGTGGGTGGCAGTGGTGCGACGGTACATACTCGAGAGCCTCTGCCTGTAGGCCAGTCCTGTCGTTCCGGACCAAAGCAATACATGACCCTGACGGAGGAACCGTGACCAAAAGTCGAAGTCTTCGGCGGTTTCAAGGGAGTTGTTGAAGCCCCCCACGGCGATCGCTGATTCTCGTCCGACGAGTGGAGCCGAAGCGATGAATGGCGTGCCGAACGTGGCTTGAAGCCAAGTAACTGTCGGTCGGGCCTTGGGCGCTGGTGGCAAAGACTCTTCGGGGCTCACTTCCTCACCTACCGAGTGCCAACTGCAATACGCTCCAGCGATGAATCCGTCGTTGGGGAACTCAGCGATTCTCCCCATTCGAGAAGCGATGGAGTCCGGGTAGAGAAAGTCGTCCGCATCGAGGAATGTCACCCATTTGCCCTGGGCGGCGGCCAAGCCTCGGTTTCGTGAAGCAGCGAGTCCGATGTTCGTTTCGTTGTGAATAAATCGGAACCGCTCGTCATCCGAAAACTCCGTGGAGGCGGAGATCAATGTGTTGTCCGTTGACAAGTCGTCAACCACCACTACCTCGAAATCCTTCCAGGTCTGATTGGCGATCGACTCGAGGCACTGAATCAAGAGGTCGTCTTCATTATGGGTGGTAACGATGACCGATACGATGGCCTTCCAGGCTTCCGGCATGGGTTTGCGTGCTCGGGTAGCGGGGAGTGCACTCGACGCAACCAGCAGGCGTTTCGAGACAACTGTTGACCTCAATCGGTCTTGTCTCGAAACGTCCAAACCATGAAGGGAGAGTGCCGCCGCTACGGCAAGGACAAGCGCAGCAGCAATTCCAACCCGGTTGGTGGCCGCCGGCATTAGCACGACTCCGATGGCGAGCGACACGCCGATGACCAAGACCAGGGGCAGGCGCCACGACCAATAGACGGCTGCGACTCGTGCCGAGGCCCGTCGCAAACGATCAAGCATGAGCCTGAAAGGTTAGTTCGTGAGCCCGAACCAACGGCCAAAATGCTGCCACCGCAAGGCGAAAGCGAGGCTTGATGACGTTGGCACAACTGTGGAGAAACGACTGGGACTGCATTTCAGTCTTCAGGAAATCCGGACAGAAATAGTGTGGTAGTCATCAACCATCCTCCGGGCTGCTAGCCGTACGCGAATGCCGGGCAATACCGTCGATGAGCAAGGCGGCGACCCGGTCGTGGAGTTCGGGGTTGGAACGGCTGACTCGTCGCTCTGCTCTAGCGATCATGTCTTCGATATCAACATGCCTCATCACGACAGTCCAGTCCGTGACTTCGAGAGCGACCACGATGTCCATCGCTTCTTGGACGCGACCGTCCAATGCAGCCATAGCCGCAAAACGAAGGCCTCTCCTTGCGATGGTGATTTGAACTCGATACTCCGCCAATGGCTTGGTGGTGGCATGGGGAAATTCGGAAGACCTTGCATCTTCCGATGCCGAGTGCGCCGCCTTGATCAATCGAGTCGCGGCGGCCATGTGAGCCCGGGCATCTAAGCGAGTCATGCCTCCGTCCCGAAAGCGATAGATAACCGACGTTGATGGTGCTGGAACGAACGTGAATCCGGCCCTGAGGACTCGGTACCACATGTCCCAGTCCTCCGCGCCTGTTGTCATTGTTTCGTCAAAACCGCCGACCATCTCGATCGTTGAGCGCTTAGTCAAAGGCGCATGAATCGGGAAAGGGCACTCGCCGTCGGCGCTAACGAAATCCATCTTTGTAGTCGGGCCCGACTTGTAGAACAGTGGCAATCGAGACAGGTCGGTGCCTGTGGGCTCATAGCGGACGCCGGTGTAAGAGCCGGCAACATCAGGCTGGTCGGCGTCCACAAGAGCTGCCAACCGGTGTTCCAGGCTCATGGGGAGCATCAGGTCATCGGAGTCAAGAAATGCGATTAACGGCGCGGTCGAAAGGGCGAGACCTGTGTTGCGTGCCGCCGACAGACCTCGGTTGTCGGAGTGACGCTCAGGTCGGATCCGCCTATCTCCTTTGGCCGCCTCCCGAATTACGTTGCATGAATCGTCGGTGGATCCGTCGTCGACCACCACGCACTCCCAAGCCTCGTACGATTGAGATTGCACGGATGTGATCGCGTCACGAACAAACCGATCATCGTTGTAACAAGGAATGATGATCGCGATCTCGGCCTTCCGACTCATTCGAACATCACTCGTTCGCCCAACCGACCCACGACGTCCGCTGACCTCACCTCACTGCGCCGCGCCGGATCGATATCCACGTGAGCTGCGAAGAAAGGCTCGACTCTCGACCGGGATCCGCCCTGTGAGCTGTTGGCCTCCTTGATGGCTCGGGCAAGGTCTTCGGCCGACCTGGTGATGTCGAATCCACCCATCGGATCGGCGAAGGTCTGGACCGTCTCGCCATGCGGGTTGTGATAGACGAAAGGCACGCCTCGGGCCATTGCCTCGAATGGCATCGTGCTGAAGCGACTGATGAGCACCGTGGCATGGGGGAGAAGACGCGACGCCGAGATCGAGGTGATCCGGTCGGAGTCGATTCGTGACTTCTCCGCCGGGTGGGTCGATATCACGTAGGGGATGCCCGCAAGGTCGCAGCCCTGGATCGCGGTGTCGAGCCAGAGCTTGCGGTCGGCAGTCCGCACCCCATAGACGAAGTTCAGGTTGATCAGGGCTAAGGGTTCGGCGGCTTCGACAGGCGGAGCCCACCAAAGGCGCTCGAGCCTCGTGCTTCCCACGATCTCGGTGGTCGTTCCGGCGAGGGCTTCGGCGTCGAACTGGCCCTGGCACAAGACAAGGTCGAGGTTGCGATACGGCCGCCGATCCTCCGGGGTGTCGGCGTCCCAGAAGTCCTGGGCGCCCTCCACCTTGCCGATCGTGACCAGGCCTAGTTCCCGGCAGCGGTCGACCCAGGGCCCGAGGCTGCCGGTGTCTTTCATCACCAGAACTGCCGAGACCTGATCGGCGATGTCGTCGGGGCTGGGAAGTTCGAACACCTCGAGGTCCTCCGACGCCAGGCTCTGCCAGGTGCGCGACCAGGGCGACTGGCCAATCGCGACCCGACACGGGATGCCTCGTCTCTCCAGCTCCCTGGCCAGCGGCGTCACTTCTGCAAGGTGGTAGTCGGCCGCCGGCACCAGGAGAACAGGCTTCGGTGATGCCCCAACCTGGGTCCAAGGCAGGGTGGTCGGGTTCCACGCCCGACGTGATTCGTCTGCAACCACCTGCTCGATGATCGCCAGGCGGGGATCGGGGCCGCCTGGCGCTGGCCGGACGGTCCCTGAGGATCGCAACTGCCGCCGCAAATACCCCGATGAGAACTGTTGCTCCCCGCAACCACGGGCTCACGTCATCCCAGGTGGCCGCGAGAACGCCCGCATAGATCGATGCGAACAATGCGATGAAGAGGCGGGGTCGGCTGAGGGATGGCATGGCGAACGGGGAAACGGTAACCCGCCACAGGGTTGCTGAACCGGATCGAACCGCTTGGTTTGGAATTCAAGTGATCCGGGTAGGCGTCCGATAGGAGGTACAAGTTTTGGTGAATTTGTGCGTCGTCTGATTGTGCTGGTGTCAGCCTTGGTCACACTTGTGGCCTTTGCTGCCCCTGCCGTGGCGGCGACTTTCGATCCGGCACAAATCGACTTTCCTCTCGACGGCACCCATCGGACCACCGATTCTTTTGGTGACTGCCGGGGAACCAATTGCTCCCGGCGTCACGAAGGTGTCGACATCATGGCTGCCAAGGGAATCCCTGTTTTGGCCGCGGCCGATGGAGTGGTCGATTGGGTTCCCACCGCATGTTGTGGCCTTGGCATCGACCACGGGAACGGGTGGCAAACCCGATACATCCACCTCAACAACGACACGCAAAACACGGATGGGTCCTACAGCGACGACGGCAAGGGATGGGGGATCGCTCCCGGGATCGTCGACGGGTCGGTAGTCACCAAGGGCCAGGTGATCGGCTGGGTGGGGGACTCGGGCAACGCCGAGGCGGGAGCCTCCCATCTCCACTTCGAGTTACGACAGAACGGAGTGGCGATCGACCCCTACCCGTATCTGATCAAGGCCGAAGGGAACTGGGTCGGTCAATTCAACGACGACGAGACGTCGGTACATCAGGCCAACATCGACAAGATCTTCGTGGCTGGCATCACGGTCGGGTGCAATCCGCCCCTGAACACCAAGTTCTGCCCGCAACGCAACATCACTCGCGGCGAGATGGCGGCCTTCATCGCCCGGGCCCTTCATCTCAACCAGACGACGGGGACCGCCGCATACGACGATGTCGATGGTCACCTGTTCGAGATCGCAATCGACAAGATCCAGATCGCCGGGATCGGATTTGGATGCGACGAGAACAGTTTCTGCCCGGATCGGCCCTTGGAGCGCGACGAGATGGCCGAGTTGTTGGTGCGAGCCTTCCAGTACGAGAACCCGGAGGCGACCGACTTCTTCACCGATGACAGCGGTAACCAGTTCGAGGCTTCGATCAACAAACTGGCGAATGCCGGGATAACCGTCGGATGCAACCCGCCCACCAACGACAACTTCTGCCCCGACCGTCAGCTCTCCCGAGGGGAGATGGCCACCTTCTTCGTCAGGGCCCTGGGGCTCTGGCCAGGCCACAGCCCCTTCGCTGCGTCCACCTCGTAGTAGGTGGCGATGATCTCCATACGCTTCTCCCGGTAGCCGGGGCTCGAACCCGGAAGCAGGTGTTCGATCGGAGTCCCCAAGTCGAGGTCCTCTCGTCGCAACGACTCGGTCACGGCGAGCGGCAAAGGATCCAGACCGGTTGAAGGTTGTGGGGTCCCCACGATTCGCACTTTGGCCTTGGGCCCGATTGGTGAGGGCTCCCGTCCCAACAGGCGCTTCAGCGAGTTGGTGCGTTCGTCTCCAAGGGCGCCTTTCACCGATTCCTTACCAACCTGCACCTGCTGGGAAATGACGACACCCGGGCTTCGACGCCGTCTGGTGAACCCCTCGCCGACTTCCAAGGTGATGGCGCCGGCCTCGTGCGCACCATTGATCGACGGTCGAGTGGCGGCCGCGGCTGCGGCCAGGTCCTGGCGGGCGCCAGGGTCGCATAGACGCCGGAGAGCGGTTTCGACCTCCTGAGGGTTGTTGTCCCGGGCCTGAAGCCCGAGACCCAACTCTTCGAGACGTCGGGCCCTCGCTTCCTGGTCGTCGGTGCGTGTGGAGGTGTTGGCCACGAACAGCGAAGGCACTCCGGCGGGTATCAACTCGTGGACTGCGTTGTATCCGGCAGAGCTGACGGCCAGGTCGAAGGCGGACAGGTATCCGGCCTGGGGATAGACATTCCGGATCTCGCTCAACCGGTCGGTGGCGGAGATCTCGACGGCATTTCGGGCCACGGCAGGCCTGGTCACCGCCACATGGAAGTCGCTGTCTTCGAGCAGCGTATTGAGGGCGACCTCGCCTGGCCCGGTGACGTCGCCGAGGCGCCCTGATCCCAGAGTCACCAGGGCGATCTCGCGATCGAGAGGCAATCCGAGCTCTTGGCGCGCCTCGTCTCTCGACAACGGATCGATCACTTCGAGGAGGCTTATCGGGGATACCCTCGTCACCCTCCGCTCACCCGCTGTCGGCCCGAGATCCGAGTCAGCGGCGAGATCACCCGGCTCGATGACCAGGTCGAAGAAGCTCGAGCGGCGCAATTGCGATTCGTTGGTTTGCTGTCGCCACATCCCGCGCCGCAGCCAAATGAAGGCAACATCCCGAAGCGCCGAGCGGGCCGCTGAGAGACCCGGATAGACCGCCACCCCGTCGAAGAGCACGGCTTTGGCTTCCGTCTCCTCGACGAAGGCGATCAGCCGATCCCGAAGGTATCCGTGCCATGCCCGGCCTGCGACCCAGGGCTCGTCGTAGCTCGGGCAGTACTCGCCGTTGATCCCAAGACCAGTGGCCAGGGGCAGGCCCACCGATAGCGAGAACAACGTTGGCGAGTGCTCGGCGCCCATGGCTAGAGCGACCGCAGCCTGGCGGGTGAGATGGCCCATCCCTGTCCCGTTACTGGTTGCCAGCACGACCTTGGTCATGCTTTGACGGCGTCCTCGATCGTCTTGCTGGCGGCTTTGAGAAGTTGTCGGTAGGAGCCGACCGCACTGAGCATCGGCTCTGGCGCCGCCGCCAGGTGCCCGACCAGCTCAGTCAGGCGGCCACTGCTGATCTCGTCGGTACGGACGAGGTATTCACCCATCCCCACCGAGTCGGCAAAATCCCTCAGCTTGGGTCGATACTCGATTGAAACGAAAGGTCTCCCGGCGGCGGCAGCCAGGACGCAGGCGTGGAGGCGCTCTCCGACCACGATGGACGCCGACGGCAATGGTCTCCAGACTCTCCTGAACGCTCAGGTAGCCGGTGATGTACTTGGCGCCGCTGTTGCCGAGCATGTCCTTGATCAGGAGGATCGGCCGGTCGTCGGTGGGGTGGCACGACATCAAGAGTCACCTCGCGGCCCTCACCCTCCCAGGCACGGATCGCGGACGGCGAGCTCCGTGTAGACGGCTTGATCGGATTCGCCCCAGAGCTCACCGTTGGTCCAAGCGGGTGCCACCAGCACCGAACCAGAGATATCTTTCAGTGTTATCGGTTCGAGGGCAAGGGCCGGGTCGCCGCAGACCTCGAACTCGCCCTTGTACCCCCAGCCCTGGAGGGTCTCCGCAGATCGTGGCCCGCGGACCCCGACATAGGCGCATGTCCCCAGCCACCGCAGCCACTCCGATGGATCCTCGGTGAGACCCCAAAACCCCGGGCTGGCGACGCCGGTCCCGTAAACCGCCCGCTCGATCCGGGGAGAGTCGCGTTCGGTCAGCCACTTCAAGTACTGGTTCCGGTTGATGAGAGTGCCCCCACCGAGAAGCAAGAGGTCCTTTGCCTCGCCCCTGACATCGATCTCCCCCCACGGAAGGAGATCGCGGGTCGCGTCGAGCATGGCCTCATCACCCAGATTGTCCTTGCCGACCCAGCCCACGTAGCGAATCCCCGGGATTCGGTCGGCAGTGACCGGCGCCTTCTCGCGTATGGGCCGTGGTGGCCGGAGTCTGTGCTTGACCAGGCGAAGCCCTGTTTGTAGAGCGGGCCCTGCTCCGAGTTGAGTGGCTTCGAAAAGTTGACGCGACTGGCTCTTGGCAAACGAGAAGCCGGGAGGTCGTTCGGTGCGTGCCGCCCCGGGCAAGGCGACCAAGGCCTGTGCGGTGTGGATCGTGGCTTCGCCACCATGAAGGTCAGAGATCGCTACCGACGCTTCGACCCCCTGGTCGAGAAGTCTGATCAATGGGCGACGACGCACGGCGAACGCCAGCGGCAACTCCGTGCCCCAGTCCTCCTGGAGGCGGTGCAGATCCTCTGGCCGGGATAGCGCACCCATCGGGGTCTCGATGCCGATATGTCAGCCCGGTTGCTGTCGGGCGGTCGTCCAGCCTCTTTCGGAGGTTCTGGAGAAGCGACGGTCCGGGGGCGGCATGCCCGTCGAGAAACAGCAGGTACTCACCGCGTGACGCCTCGATGGCAGATTCGAGATCCTCGACGAACGAGATCCGCCGCTCGCCCTCAGCCGCGCCTGCAAAGGGATCGTGTTCTGCGCCGTTCGCGAGAAACACGAGTTCGAAGTCGGGCAGGGTCTGGCCGATCATCGAGCGCCACCAGGCTTTGGGTGCCGCCTCGGGGATGTCGTGGACCAGAACCGAGAACTTCGGAACCTCGGGCGGGGGCTCAGGCATGCCCTTTCGGTAGAACCGTTGGGGAACCAGGCTCGCCAGCAGCCCCCGATTCAGCTCCCGGGCTTGTTGTCTGCCTTCCTCGCCCCCGGCCGTATCCGAATCGATCTGGTGATAGATCCGGGCTGTCTCATCGGCGACAAAGGTCGCTCCGGCTTGCCAGAGCCGCCACCCGAACTCGGAGTCTTCGCTTCCCCACCAGCGGAATCGGGCATCGAACCCACCGGTCGATTCGAAAAGTGAAGTGGGAAGGGAGACGTTGGACGACACAAAGGCCCGGTAGCCCTCATCCGTGTTCTGGAGGCGGGAGGTGCGGCGGGTGAGGACCGATCTGAAGTCCCCGCGGGTTTCGAACGACTGAGTTGTGAAGTCGACCCCGCCAACTTCGAGCTGCTCGACACTCAGGTCTGTCGAGCTGAGATGCACCCTTCCCCCGATCACGACCGATTTGGGATCGTCGACATGCCAGGCAGCGTGTTTCGATGCGAAGTCCGTGGAGACGAGGGCATCCGAGTCGAGGAAGATGATGACGTCGGACGGCACCGCATGGGCGCCGAGGTTGCGGGCACGCCCGGCACCGAACCCGTCATGGTCCTGACGGACGTAGAGCTTGGAGAACGGGGGCTGCCATGCGTCGACGACCGCCTTCACGTCCTCGGACGAGCCGTCGTCTGCCACCACGACCGTGAGGGAGGCGGCGGGGTAATCCTGCGCCGATAGGGCACCCAAGGTCTTGGCCAGCACATCGGTGCGGTTGTAGGCCGGGATGACGATGGCGAGCCGAGGCAATGATGGGTCGACGCTCACGAGTCCCTCACTTCGAATGGCATGATCCGATAGCTGGGGGCCATCAGGTCCACTCTGAGGACGCCGTCCCGTTCCTCCACGGAGGCTTGGGGCGCCTCACGATCCAAGAAATCAGTCAGCCCCTCTGCTCTTCCCTCAACGTAGATGTAGCGGCGAGCCGAACGGAGCAAGTCGTCGAGCCCGGCCAGGTCGTCTCCTCGAATCGCCACCGTCTCCATCTTGGCGGGCTCGAGGCGGTTGGGGCTCAATGTTGCCGCGTCCCAGATTTCCCGGCTGCGGAGCTGCGTTGTCAGTTCCGGGGCACCGAGTTGGGCGACGCGCTGCACTTCAACGTCCCGATCGATCACAGCAGCGAGAGTCGAGTCGAAGATCGTGGGGTTGATGACGCGCTTCTCGGTTGCAGCCGCGATCTCGAAGAGCTCGTCGACGCGATGGTCGTAGGTGTGCAACCCCGTGGCCCTAGCCAACGCCGAGTCTGCCGTTGCCTGCAGGACCTCCATGTCGTCGAGGAGACGGGCTACGTCGGCGGCGACGTCCTCTCCGAGCAGGGCGTATTGCGAGCCCTCGTCCAGCAGCATCTCCATGCCGGGCAACCGATCAGAGAGAAGGACCGCTCCGGAGCCGACGGCCTCGAGCACCCGCATCGTGATCGGATAGTGACGGGTTCCGCCTTCGTTGATGACGATTCGCGCGTTGCCGTAGAGGGTCGCCATTTCTTGAGCGGAGACCTGCTCGCGAAACCCCAATGTGCTCGCAGGCCGTTCGGCCTCGAGCTCGGCGACGAGTTGTTGGCGCCGCCCGTAGGGGCCTCCGCCACGGATTTTGGCGCCGACCATCGCCACGTCGTATCGACGCTCGATCAGACGGCGGCTCGGGTCGAGCAATTCGGTGGCCATGCCGAATGGAAATCGGTGGACCGGGGCCTGAAGCCATGGGGCGAGATGCCAGGAATGGGCCATGAGCACCGCATCGGCGTGGTAACGGTCGGCGAGCCTGGTGTTGGCGTGCAGATGGTGCTCTCCGTGGTGAAACCAGAAAAGCACCGGAACCGGAGTCTCTCCCTTGACATCGAGAGCCGGATACGGGCCTTCGACGAAGATGATGAAGTCAGTCGAGGGGTCGACCTCGCTCAGGTCGATGGCCTCGGTCTCGAGGCGAACCTCGGCGCCGCTTCTCCTCAGTCCCTCCTCGAGGTACTTGCCCGGGTTGATCTCGGACTTGCGAAAGCAGAGGACCACCTTTCGGCTCGCATGACGTCCGGGCTCGGGGTGGTACGGGGCCCGGTCGTCGTTCGGCGTGTGGAACCTGCCCAGCCCGGCCACCGGGGATGCAAGATCGGGATGGGTCGGCGCGAGGTCGATGAGGTCGAGTTCGCCTGCTGGTGGCATCTTTGGTGAGCGGACCACCGCCCCGCCCGTCGCCCTGGCCGCCTTGATGGCGGCTTCGAGGGCACGGGGGTCGGTGGGGATGTAGAGCATCGAGGTGGTGGCGGCCGCCGCCAAGGCGAGAGCTTCGGTGAGGTGGGTGGAGCGTTTCTCCGGTGAAGTTCCGGACAGGCGGCGAAAGAGGCTGGGGCGGCCGGCATCGACCTGGACCACGCCTCGTTCGTTGGGGCCGGAGCCTGGCATCACCAGAGTGACCTCATGGCCAGCCCTCTCCAGAACGAATCGTGAGACACGGGCCCGAGGGTCGTAGAGGGCGTCATTCGGCGCCACGAGGCATATCCGCACGGCGGAATCGTAGAACCGTCCTTCGGTTGTCCCCTGCGACGTGTCGCGGCGGCATGCCCCCTCCCGGCTTCGCCGGCTCCCCCAACGCTCATTCGTTCGCTGGGGGAGAAATGAAGGCTGTTTCCTCCCCCGGAGCGAAGCGACGTTGGGGGAGGTGTCGCCGAGGCGACGGAGGGGGCAACTCTGGCGCGGCCTACCCCACAGCCTCTTGATGAATGCCGCCATCTGGCCCCGGGTCACCAGGTCCTGGGGGCAATAGCGGTTGTTGGTCGGTGGGTTGCAGCCCAATGTGATCCCGGCCGCCGCGATCTTGTTGATCGCATTTTCGAAAACCGAACCCTCGTCATCGAGGAAGAAGTCCGTCGTCGAATTGGGGATGTGAGTGGCCCGGGCCAGCATCGCCGCCATTTCGTCCCGTCTGATGTCGTCGCCACCGCAATAGCGGCGTGTCCCACAGCCCACGGTCAGGCCGGCGGCGGCCAGGTTGTTGGCTGCCGCCTCGTAGAACTCCCCGTTGTCGTCGTCGAAGAAGTTGGTCGATGTCGTCGGAAGGTGGAATGCCCGGGACAGGAACACCGCCATTTCGCCGCGAGACACCGAGTTCTGCGGGCAGTAGCGGTGATTGAACGGAGGGTTGCAACCCTGGGTGATGTTTCGCTCGGCCAGCCAGTCGATTGACTCGACGAATACCGAACCGGCGGTATCGACGAAGCGCAGTGTCACGCTGCGGCCGATGTTGAGTCGACCATATCCGGTCAACCCGGCCACCCCTCCAGGGTGGTCGGCGAATCCTTCGAGTCGTGCGATCAACTCCTGGTATCCGATGCCGGGATCGTGCGACAAGAGCACCGCGGCTGCCCCAGCCACCATCGGTGACGAGAAGGAGGTTCCACTCACAAACACATAAGGGGCGGTGCTGACGATCCCGGTACTGAATACGTCGACGCCCGGAGCGGCGAGATCGACTGTCTCTGGTCCGTAGTTGCTGAAATCGGCGGCCAGGTTGTCGGCGTCGTCACTGGCCCCGACCGAGATGATGTTGGAGAGCGGTATCCCTGCGGGGATGAACTGCTGGCCAGGGCCGAGGTTGTCAAGGTTGCGATGCTCGTTACCGGCCGCAGCCACCACGACCACATTCCGGGATCGGGCATGGGCAATGGCGTCCTCGAGAAGTGGGTCTTCTTCGCCAAGCCCGCCGAATGAGAGGTTGATCACATCGGCCCCGTTGTCGGCCGCGTAGTAGATGGCCTCGGCGGCCTGCAGACTCCAACATCCCGTCGAGTCACAGGCGCGGAGCACCATGACTTTCGACCCCGGCGCCACCCCGACTATGCCGACGCCGTTGCTTGCCGCGGCAATCACACCGGCCACCTCCGTGCCGTGAGCGGCGTTCGGCCCTGCGATCGGAGTCGGGTTGTTGTCGTCGTCGACGAAGTCCCAACCACGAAAGTCGTCGACGAATCCGTTTCCGTCACCGTCACCGCCGCCGGCCGGATCGTTGTTGGCCCAGATCTGAGTGCTCAGGTCGGGATGGGTCATATCGACGCCAGAATCGATCACGGCAACCACAACGCCCGTGCCGAGCGCCTTGCCCCACGCCGTCGGGGAGTCGATGTCGGCATCGGCGGTGCCGTTGGTCTGGCCGGTGTTGTGGTGGTACCACTGGTCCACGAAATTGGGCTCATCGGTTGGGCCGAGCAATGGGTACTTCTGCTCGACCAGCACCGGTTGCCCAAGCGACTCTGAGATGGTCGCGACCGTTTGCTCGATGGTCCCGTCGATCGGCACCTCGATCTCAGTCCACCCCAGGTGATGACCTTCGATGTCGGCGGCTGCGGCGATGCCACTCGACTCCAACGCTTTGCTGGCCTCCTCCGGGACCAACAGCCGGACGGTCACGCTCTCATCGGGGGCGGCGGGTTGAGGGCCCACGGTGCTGATGGCCAGCAAGAGGGACAGGAGGAACGGCATCGGGTCAATCCTCCCAGACTTTCTGGCTTTGCCGGGATAAGCGGTTACCTTGGTGCGGGTTGATGTCCTCCCTCGCAACCTTCGCTTTGTTGGTCGCGTTGCTCCCGACGGCCGCACTTGCCCCGGGAGGAACCTTCATCGACGACGACGGAAGCGTCCACGAAGGTGGAATCGAGGCAGTCGCCCTCGAGGGGATCACGGTCGGTTGCAATCCACCTTTCAACGACCGGTTCTGCCCTGATCGGCTGCTGACCAGGGCAGAAATGGCGACGATGATTTCCAGGGCCTTGTCTCTGCCGGCTTCGAGCACCAATCATTTCGTCGACGACAACGGGCACATTCTGGAGGGGGCGATCAACCGCTTGGCCGATGCCGGGATCACCCAGGGTTGCAACCCTCCCACGAACAACCGGTTCTGCCCGGACCGCAATCTGACCCGAGCCGAGGCCGCCGCCTTCATCTCGAGGGCGTTTGGATTGCCGGTATCGGGGCATGACTTCTTCATCGATGACAACGGACATGTTCTCGAAGGCTCGATCAACCGAATCGCCGAGGCTGGAATCACGGTTGGATGCAACCCACCGACCAACAATCGATTCTGTCCGAACCGGGTCCTCACCAGAGGCGAAATGGCCACCCTCCTGACCAGGGCCATGCACTTGACCGCCACGAAGCCGTCGGCTCGCCCGGCGTTGGATTGGGATCTGGTAGTCGACGGGCTCGATACCCCGATCCAGGTGCTCAACCCACCGGGAGAGGACCGGCTGCTCATTGCCGAGCAAAGCGGGCTGGTCCGGATCTTCCAGAACGGTGCCCTGCAGCCTCAACCCTTCCTCGACATCCGCAGCTCGGTCTTCTTCAGTGCTGGAGCGCGGGTTCCTGTCGATGGCGCTCCATCCCGGTTACCCGACCGATCGTCGAATGTTCGCCTGGTACTCCGGACCGCTCCGCTCGGGCGGGAGTGGGGACCACACCAACTATCTGGTCGAATTCGACATCGCAGCCGACCTCCAGACCGCCTCCTCGCCACGTGTGCTGCTCGCGGTCGATCACCCGGCGAGCAACCACAACGGGGGGTTCGTCTCCTTTGGGCTGGATGGCTACCTCTATCTGAGCATCGGCGACGGAGGCGGGGGCAACGATCCCTCGGGGCGGTCTCGCAACCTGAACACTCTGTTCGGCAAGATGCTCCGCCTCGACGTCGACGGGGCGACTCCGTACGAGATTCCCTCCGATAACCCGTATGTGGGCGCACCCGGGCGGGACGAGATCTGGGCCTCCGGCCTGCGCAACCCATGGCGGTGGTCGATGGACAACGGCAACCTCTACATCGGTGACGTCGGTCAGGGCGCCCGGGAAGAAGTCGACGTCGTTCGCCTCAACCCGGTCGGTTATGACTTCGGCTGGTCCCGGTATGAAGGGACGCGTTTGCAACCCAAATGACAACGACCCGAGCTGCTCCAAGTCCGGTCTGACCATGCCTGTGGCCGAGTACGGGAGGTCGGAGGGGTCGACCGTGACCGGCGGCGTCGTCTATCGCGGTCCCACGGTGCGATCGCTGAGCCAGTACTACATCTACGCCGACTACGGCTCCGGGATGGTCCGCGGATTCCGGCTCCTCAATGGCAAGCCGGTCGAATCACGTGACCTCAGTTCGAGACTTCGCATGACGGGTTTCGTGTCGTTTGCCCCCGATGCCGACGGCGAATTGCTCGCGGTCTCGATTCACGATGGTGCCATCTACCGCCTGGTGGGTGGTTGATATTTCCTTCAGGCACCATGCCCGAAGGCCGATGGTGCCGATTGTGAGGGTGCAACGCTCAATCGTCGTTTTCGCGACCATTCTCGGCCTGCTCTCGGTTGCTTTCCCGGCGATGGCGGACATCGACGACTGGGAATTCGAGGGTGGCGGATGGGGACATGGCGTCGGCCTCTCCCAATATGGCGCTCTGGCACAGGCCCAGGACGGGCGAAACGCCACTCAGATCCTGCAGTTCTATTACGCGGGAACCTCGATCGGGTCGGTGCCCGGCACCCACTGGACGACCCAAGCCAACAAGCTCCTGGTCGGCCTGGTCTCCAACACCACCACGGTCACTCTGGGGGCGGTCGGCGGGCCACTGACCATCTGCCAACCGGCCAGCAGCTGCCCGCCGGTTAGCCCGCCGAACGAGCCTCGAGGGCCGGTGGGGTTTGCCGATGTCACGATCGACCCCGGCGAGATCTGGAGGTTCGAACGGTTCGCGGATGATCCGAACCAGTGTCGCTTTCGCAAGACAGACCCGGTCCCGGCCGCCGGGAACCTTGGTTGGGGCCCATGCGACGCCAAGCTGACCAAGGCTGCCGACACCGCGGTTCGCTATGTGGTCAACGGCAAGTCGTATGCACGGGGTGAGCTCCGCTTCACCGACTCCGCCGCCGGCTTCCATGCCGTAGTTGCTCTCGATCTGGAGCAATACCTCTACGGGCTGGCCGAGGTGCCATCGTCGTGGCCCTCCGAGGCGCTCAAGGCCCAGGCCATCATCGGACGCAGCTTCGCCGTCGCCACCGCGGTGGAGCGTGGTGGAGCAAGCGGGACCACGACCCTCTCCAGTTGTGGATGTCATCTCAAATCGACAACCGCCGATCAGGCGTATGCCGGATGGAGCAAAGAGGATCCTGCGAATGGTGGGGCAGCCTGGGTGGCGGCGGTGAACGCCACGGCGACCGACATAATCACCCATCCCCAGTCCACCTATGCCTTGGACATCGCCAAGGCGTATTACTCCTCATCCAACGGGGGAGCGAGCGAGAACAACGAAGACGTCTGGGGCCTGCCGGCGCTGCCCTGGCTGCGCTCGGTCGAGGATTCGTGGTCGGTGGAGCCGGTGAACCCCCTGGCGCATTGGACCATCCTGGTCAACACCGCCGACGTGGCCACCTATCTGGGGTGGGACAAGATGTACACCGGTCAACTCATTGCCGGGCCTCCAGGAGCCGTCGTCCGGTTCAGCGGCAAGGACGGCGGGGTTGCGGTGACCACCGACCTCAACGGCACCCAGGTCCGGGCGCTGCTCAACGCCTACGGCTTCAGGGCCGACGGCCAACCGGTGCGAGTTTCGCCCTACATCAGCGCCGTGACCGACCCTCCAGGGTTCAACGACATCGACGGAAACATCTTCGAAGACGCCATCAAATGGATGGCGTTCGAGGAGATAACGATGGGGTGCAACCCGCCGACCAACACCCTCTATTGCCCCAACGCCAACGTGACCCGGGGGGAGATGGCGGTGTTCATCTCACGGGTGATGAGCCTGCCGGTTCCGAAGGGCGATCATTTCACCGACGACACCGGCGAGTTCTACGAGAGCGCTGCCAATCGTCTTTTCGAGGCAGGGATCACCCAGGGTTGCGGCCCCAACCGCTACTGCGGGAGTCAGAACATCCCCCGGGAGCAGATGGCAGCTTTCCTGGCTCGAACCCTCGCCCTGCCCAACTCGAGCATCGATCACTTCATCGACGATGAGAGCTCACAATTCGAGGGCGCCATCGACAAGATCGCGGCGGCCGGAATCACGCTGGGTTGCAACCCGCCGACCAACAACAGATTCTGCCCCAAGGACCTGGTCACCAGGGGCCAGATGGCTGCGTTCTTCAAGCGGGCTTGGGGGTCGTGACCGGTCCTACCATCCCTCGGCAGTGAGCGACCGGGCAACTTTCTTCGCCGAAGAGCGGTGGACTGCAGGGGTCATCGGCCTCGGATACGTGGGCCTGCCATTGCTGGTGACTGCGGTGAACAACGGGTTGGACGCGATCGGGTTCGACGTTTCGGAGTCCAAGGTCCGCCAACTCTCGGCGGGCCATTCACCGATCGATGACGTCTCCGACGAGGCGCTTTCGGCCGCGATCGGCTTGGGAGCCAGGTTCACCACGGACCCCGAGATTCTGGCTGAGGCCGATGCGATCTTCATCTGTGTGCCCAGCCCTCTGGGTCGAAACCGTCAGCCGGACCTCTCCTACATCGAAGCAGCCGCCGACACGGTCGCTGCTATTGCCCGGCCAGGGCAGTTGATCTCGCTGGAGTCGACTACCTACCCGGGCACGACTGAGGACTACCTGGTCCCTGCAGTGGAGAGGGCGGGTCTCACCCTCGACGAGGAGGTGTGGGTGGCCTTCTCCCCGGAACGGGTCTCGCCCGGCGATGACATGAAGACCGGTGACATTCCAAAGGTGGTTGGTGGGGTCACGTCGGCTTCGGGTGATGTCGCCGAGGCCGCCTACCGACGGCTTGTCCCTTCGGTGCATCGAGTCAGTTCCGCACGGGCCGCCGAGTTGTCCAAGCTGCTCGAGAACACCTACCGCGCAGTCAACATCGGGCTGATCAACGAGATCGCCCAACTCAGTCACGAGCTGGACATAGACATCTGGGAGGTGGTGGACGCCGCGGCGACTAAGCCGTTCGGATTCCAGGCCTTCTATCCGGGGCCAGGAGTTGGGGGCCACTGCATTCCGCTCGACCCCCAGTACCTGGCATGGCGAGCCAGAGAGGCCAACTTTGCGACCCGGTTCATCGAGACCGCCGATCAGGTCAATACCGCGATGCCCGAATACACCGCCCAGCGGATCGCCGACTTGCTCAATTCGGCTGGCAAAGCGGTGCTTGGCAGCAGGATCCTGGTGGTGGGCGTCGCCTACAAGCCAAATGTCTCAGACGACCGCGAGTCTGCGTCCGTCGATGTGGCGCAACGTCTCGTGGGGCGCGGAGCAGAGGTTGCCGTGCTCGATCCCCATTTGACCCCAGAGCGCATCGAGGCGTTGGGATTCGTGCCCGCTGATCCCGCGGACGGTCTCTCCGGCTTCGATCTCGCCGCGATCCTGACCGATCACGCCGACCTGCCGTATTCGGCCATCGCCCGGGATGTTCCTCTGGTCTTCGACTCCAGAGGCGTGTACCGCCGTCTCGGGATATCGGCACCAAACGTGGAGGCTCTGTGACGGAGGCGGCGATCCTCGTCGTCACCACAGTTCATTCCGCAGACGACACCCGAATTCGTGAGCGTTTGATCCGGAGTCTCGAAGGTGTTGGGTCGATCACCTATGCAACACGTGAGCCGGGCCCGACAGATCGATCCGGGCTCGACTGGGTGCCGCTGAGCGGGGGCCGGTTCCGTCGCAATCTCCGCGCCCTTCGACTCATTCTCGGCACGAAATGGAGGCTGGTGATCCTGCACGATCCAGAAACCATCCCCGCTGGAGCCCTTGCCCATTTCCTTCGCCATCGACCGATCGTCTTTGACGTTCATGAGGATCTGCCTGCTCAGGTGGTGAACAAGGAGTGGGCGCCGACCTGGACGCGCCCCATTCTCCGTTGGGTCGCCAAAGGCTCTGTACGCCCTGGCCGAGAAATCGCTCGTGCTCACCCTCGCCGAACCGGGATACGAGCGGCTGTTCACCGGAGACCGCCACCCGGTGTTCCCCAACTACCCCCGGACCAGCGTCTACCCCAATGCGGTGACCGAGGGTGACGGATCGGCCGTCTACCTCGGCGATCTCACTCGAGCACGGGGAATCGAAGACGCCCTGGCAGCTTGCGGGGATGCCGGCGTGCCGATGACCGCAATAGGACGGTTTGATGACGAGTTGGGCGACTGCGTTGCGAGACCAGGCTCAGACCGCCGGTGTCGCCCTGACCCTGACCGGCCGGGTCCCGAACCCTGAAGCACTTCGCACCGTTAGCAAGGCTTCAGTGGGCCTGTCGCCGTTGAGAGACATCGCCAACTATCGGAGCTCGCTGCCCACCAAGACTCTCGAATACCTGGCAATGGGTGTTCCGGTGGTGGCCACCGACCTCCCCGGCACCCGAGCAGTGCTTGGTGATCTTGATGCGGTGTGGTTGGTCCCACCCCAGGATCCTCAGGCGATGGCGAAAGCGATCACCGAGGCCTCTCGCGGCGAGGCGAAGGCCGCCGCCATGGCGCAGATTGACATGGTGCGGGAGAGATTCCAATGGCCTGAGGCCGAGATCAGGAAGTTCTATCTCGGCCTGGTGGGCCGATCAGAAACCCAAGACCCCAGCTGAGGTGCATCGTCGCCAGGGCAGCGGACATGGCGAGGGCCGCGCCTCCGAGGTTTGGGAGTTTGACCAGACCGATCAGCAAGAGGGCCACGAGGTAACCGACCGGCAGCACCCAGATCGGGGCCCACCAGAGCCCGGCGACGATCGAAACTGCGAGAAGGACCACCAGCGAGGGCGGGGCCAGTTGCCGCCACCGCAACGAGCCCGGGTATCGCCGGGCGAACTCCCTTTTCCATTGCCCGTATTGGAAATACTGCCTCGCAAGAGCACCGAGGGAGCCTCGGGGCCGATAGGTGACACGAAGGGCCGGGTCGAACCACACCACGCCGCCGGATTCGCGAATCCGATGGTTCAACTCGTAGTCCTGGTTCCGATCGAACCTCTCGTCGAATCCGCCGAGCCTTTCCAGAGTGGACCTACGGAACACGCCGAGGTACACGGTTTCCGCAGGCCCGGCAGCGCCGCCGATCCGGTGTCGGGCATCACCGGCGCCGAAAGGAGATGTCATGGCTGCGGCGATTGCCTTGGCCCAGCCGTGATCTCCTAGAGGAACCTGCATGCCTCCGACATTGTCTGCTCCGGTCGCCAGGAGGGTCTCCACTGCATGGGTGAGGTAGCCCGCAGGGATCAGGGAGTGTGCGTCGATCCGGGCGACGATCTCGGCCTGACCCGCAGCCAGGGCGAGATTGAGGGCATCCGGGGTTCGTCCGCTCGGGTTGGGCACGACGGAGGCCCCGTGTGCCCTCGCCACTTCACTGGTGTCCTGGTCCGAGGTCGCGACCACGATGGAGCTGACGTTTGGGTAGTCCTGATCTCGGATGGCATCGATGGCCGCGCCCACTGTCCCCGCACGCCCTGGCTGCCGGGATGATGACGTCGAGCGTTGGTTGCTCCGACACCTGCTCATCTTCCCAGGGCAGGCGGTGTCCTCGCCAGCAATGCATCCGTAAGGTGCGCATCCATGGCCCGAGTCCGATCGCTGATCCGAGGTGCGGCCACGGGCGTGGTGGGCGGCGTGATCGTCTTCGCTGTGGTCCTGCTGTCGGGGCTGGCGGTCTCTGGCTCCCGTCTGGTGTTTCTGGTCGGTGCGATGGCTGGGGCATTGTTCGGACTCATCCCGAAGGGCGATCGTCGCTTCGAGACGGGTGGAGCACTCGTGGTCGGTGTCGCCGGGCTGGCTTCCGGTCTTGTCTCCGGGTCGGGATGGCTGGAGTACTCGGTCGTCCTTGGCTCAGCTTTGGGGGCGCTGTGGCTGTACACCGGTGAGCGAATGCCGACCGGTCACTGGGCGTGGTTCCGATGGGGTGGGGTGGTCCTCGTTGCTCCTCGTCTTCGTGCTGTTGCCGCTGATCGTCGACGGGGGGACTCTGGGCCACGACGAATCGGCATACGCGGTGAAGGCCAAGTCATGGTTGGAAGGGACCCCTGACACGGGGTGGGCTCCGCACCGCGGGACCGGGATGTCGGTCTACGGCTACCTGGTTCTCAAGGCGGGTGCGGTGGAGCCCGGTCTGCGCATGATCGGGCTGGTTGGGGTACTTGGCCTCGCCGCCGGAGTGTGGGCACTCGGTCGTCTCCTTGGCAATCCGAGGGTCGCCGCTTTGGCCGCCACTGCGGTGGTTGCCGGGCCGTCGATGCTTCGTCGCGCCACCGAGTATCTCAGCGACATCCCTGCTGCCGCTTTGCTTGTGTGGTGCATGGTGATCGTGTGGCGGGAGTTCGGGATTCGAGACCGTCCCAGCTATCGACTGCTGTGGCTTCTACCTTTCGCCTGGACCGCGTTCTACCTCAGGTATCAGTCGATTCTCAGCCTCGCCCTGATCGCAGTGGTCGTGCTCGTGCTGTGGTGGCGGAAGGTCAGGGAGAGGCCGGGCCCGGTGGTGGCGGTGGTGCTGATCGGCATCATCGGCCTGATTCCGCATTTGATCGAGGCTGTGGACCTGACCGGGAAACCATGGGGGATACTCACCTACACCGGTGGCATCGCCGAGCGCGCCTACGTTGGGCAGGGCCTTGTCGATTACGCCAATCAGTTGCCGTGGTCGCTCTCCGGCCTCATTGGCCCATTCGCCATCCTTGCAAGCCTTGTTGGACTTGTAGCTTCTTGGAAGGATCGGGATCGACGTCGGCCTTACCTCTTTCTCCTCGTGCCAGCCTTTCTACAGGTCCTCGCCTTGGGATTGCTCTCTCATGGTGAGCCGCGATTCGTATTCTTCCCGCTCGCTCTCACATTCGTCGCCGCCGCCATCGCAGTGGACTCATGGGTGTCGGAGTCGAGGAGACGTTGGGCGCCTTCAGTTGCAATTGGCCTGGCCGTGATTCTGATCGGATCGCTTGCGCTTTCAGCTGCCACGGTCAGGGGGTCGGTCGATTACCGCGCCTCCGTCAACGCGCCGATGGAAGCGGCCGGGCTGGCAGTTGCCGCCGACGCCGAGGGGGCCTCGTGCGGGGTCTTGACCTCATACGGCCCTCAGGTGACCTTCTACTCCGAGTGTGCAACGGACATTTTCAGGAGTTGGCTCGATCCCGTTGAAGCAGTCGATCGTCTGCAGGGCGAGGACAGATTCATGGTCCTCGTCGAGCCCGGGAAGCGACAGCCGGTCGGGTGAGGACCTGGAAGGGTTGGTAAATCTCACCACCGGACGTCCGACGTTCATCGATGGCGACCGTGTCGATGCCTACGTGTACGCCTTTGCCGACTAGATCCCAGCCGGCCGGCCATATCATCGGTCTCCGTGCCCGCCGACCTCACAAGCCTCGCCGATCCCGGGCTGATCCTGATCTCGTGGGGGGCAGGGCTGGCACTTGTCTCCGGCCTCGTGGCCCTCGCCCGAATCGTGGGACCGGGCTTCACCTGGGTCGCCGGATCGGTGGCTGCGCTGGTCAGCCTTGGCTCCGCCTTCGGAGACGACACCTGGTGGGTGCGATTCGGCCTCATCGTTCTTGCACTGGGTCTGATCTGGGCCCGGAATCGCCAGCTGTCGGGGATCTTTCAGGTAACGGCGGGGATCGCCTTCTTGATGCAAGCGATTCAGGTGGGAGGCCCGCTGCCCGCTCTCTCAGCCACGCTGGCGCTCGGTGGGGTCACCGGTGAGATGCTCCTCGGGCATTGGTACCTGGTCGATCCTCGGCTTCCGAGATGGGCGCTCAAGACTCTGGCGGTGACCGCGATCGTTGGATTGGCCTTCGACAGCGTGGTGCTCGCCGTAGCCGGCCTCCCTTCGGGCGGGGCCACCGTGGCCTATTGGGTGCTGATGGCGACTTCGGTGGTTCTGATGGGTGCGGTGTTCGCTTCGCTGCGCTATCCGGCGTATGCCGGTGTGATGGCAGCCACCGGTTTGTCATATCTGGCTGTCCTCACCAGTCTCGGGGGAGTCTTTCTGGGCCGTGTGTTAGTCGCCGGCCTGGGACCGTTTGGAAACTGAAAGGAAATGGACTTGGAGATCAACATCGCAGCGGCGGACGTGGACCTGACTGGGGCGACGCTGATCGCGGGCAGTCTTGTCGGACCGTGAGCCGCTGCCAGGCAGCGAGGAGACTGTCGCCAGCGTTGACTCGAGGCTTCTGGACCTGGCAAAGTTCGAGGGCAAGGCCGGTCAGGTCGTCGTCCTGCCCCATGACACTGCGGCAGGACTGGTTCTGCTCGGCGTCGGCGAGGAGGCGAGTTTCGAGGCGATTCGCACCGCGGTGGGGAACGGAATCCGCGTCGTCAAGACCCTCCGAGCGGTGACCTCGCTGAATCAGGTGCCGATCGATGGCGCGGCCAGGGCAGTCGTCGAAGGAGCCCTGCTTGGTGGCTATGAGTACCGCGACTACAAGACGACGGGCGAAGCCTCACCGGTCCAGATCTTCGAGTTGATCGATGCCGATGCAGCGGAGGTCGCCGATGCCGTGATCGGCGCCGAAGTGACCAACCTGGCTCGGGATTGGGTCAACACCCCCGCACTGGACCTGGCCCCTGAGACCCTGGCCGCTTCGATCGCCACCGCTGCCGGAGAAGCGGGCGTGGCCCACGAAGTATGGGACGTGAAGCGCATAACCGACGAGAAGCTCGGTGCCCTGCTGGGAGTGGCCGCCGGATCGGATCGAAGCCCGAGTTTTGTGGTCCTCGAATACCAGCCTGAGGGCGCGACTTCCCACCTGGGCTTGGTCGGGAAGGGGATCACGTTCGACACCGGCGGCCTGTCGATCAAGACCGCCCCTTTCATGGAGGAGATGAAGGACGACATGTCCGGTGCGGCCGTCGTCGCCGCGGCAGTGATTGGAATCGCTCGACTCGGCTTGCCGGTGAGAGTGACTGCGGTGATGCCTCTGACCGACAACGCCGTCGGGGGCAGCGCCACCCGCCCCGGCGATGTGTTGCGCCCGATCTCGGGGCCGACCATCGAAGTCCTCAACACCGATGCGGAGGGTCGTCTCATCCTCGCCGACGGGCTTGGGGTCATTGCTCGCTACGAGCCTGATCTCGTGATCGACGTTGCGACTCTGACTGGCGCCGCCCGGGTGGCCCTCGGTGACCGCATTGCGGCGGTCTTCGGCTCGAGCTGCGACAGTCGCCGGTCAAGTACTGGCCGCCGCGTCCAGGGCGGGGGAGTACTTCTGGGAATTGCCGCTGTTCAAGGAGTATCGCAAGCAGCTCGACTCCGACATCGCCGACATCAAGAACGTCACGGCTAGTCGCTACGGAGGCGCGATCGCGGCCGCCGTCTTTCTCTCCGAGTACGCCGGCGAGGGGCCATGGGCCCATCTGGACATCGCCGGTCCGGCCCGTGCCCGGGAGACGGCTGGGGAGCAGGTCAAGGGAGCGTCGGGATTCGGGACCCGAACCCTGATCGAGGTGGCCAGAGCCATGAGCGAGTCGGTGTAGAAGCCCGATCGGCTACCTAGCATCAGGAATCGTGCGCAGCCGGTTCCTGATCTCGTCCAGTCTCACCGATCTCGCCGCTTACGCCGTTGCGGCGATCTTTGCCTCCCAGGTGGTCTACGACACCTGGCTCCCTTGGAATTCCTTGCTCGGGAATCAGGTATTGCCGATGGTCGTCATCCAGATGGCAGCGATGACCCTGATGTCATTCGCCACCGCCCGCATGTCGGGGCACGGGGTCCCGCGACCCAGCTATGGGCGGATGTTTGCGATCTTTTTCGGTACCACCGCCATTACCGCCCTGTTCTTGGTGCTGTTCAGGGAGGCCTACTACTCACGAATGTTCCTGATTCTCACCGGCATGGGATGGCTGGTCTTGGCCACCGCCCACCGAATCGTGAGGCGGCGCCGGCCCTGGACGGAGCGCATCGGCCTGATCACTGGGGAGAAGCAACTGGCGGAGGACCTGGTGGCTTCACCTCACGCCGACGTGGTTTGGGTCCTCGATCCAACCTTCGATGGCCCGACCGAGCTCCCCGATCGAGATGTGACCCTCGCTGTCGACCTTAGAGCCGTCCTCTCAGAGCGCGTCGCTCAATATTTGTCGTCGTGTGACGTCGCCGGCTACACGATTCGACCGTTCACCTCCATCTATGAGGAGCACACCGGCCGGGTGCCCTTGGTCCACCTGGCTGAAGGGTGGGAGATCTCGGCGCCGCTCCTCGCGGTCGCACCATGGCTGCCCGGGAAGAGGGTCTTCGATGTCGTAATCACGGCGATCACCGCCCCGCTTTGGATCGCCCTCGGGACCCTTGTAGGCCTCTATGTGAAGGTTGCCTCGCCGGGCCCAGCCATCTTCAAGCAAGAGCGGGTCGGCCATGAGGGAGCGCCGTTCACGATGTTCAAGTTCCGAACGATGATCCTCGAAGCAGAGAAAGACGGGCCGCAGTTCGCCACTGAAGACGATCAGCGTTTGATCCGGGGAGGGCGAATCATGCGCAAATCCCGCCTCGATGAGATCCCCCAGCTGTGGAACGTGCTCAAGGGCGAGATGAGCCTCGTCGGCCCTCGAGCCGAGCAGGTTTCCTTTGCGGAGACCTTCCGACAGCAGATCCCCTTCTACGGGCACCGTCATCTGGTGCGACCCGGCATCACAGGCTGGGCTCAGGTCAATTACCGATATGCCGATGATCAAGCGGACACGATCGAAAAGTTGACCTATGACCTCTACTACATCAAGCACATGTCCCCTGTGATGGACATCAGCGTGCTCTGGAAGAGCGTCTGGACGGTCCTCACCGGGGCCGGCGCTCGTTGAGTCGCGCGGTGATCGAGACCGAGCGGAGGGGGTTTCGGGCTCCCGGTACCACCTTCATGGTGGCCGGAGGCCTGATCGGATCCGTGGGCGCCTATGTGTTTCAGGCCTACGGCGCTCGCGCCCTGGGGGAGCACGCCTTCGCTCCGATCAGCTTGCTGTGGACGTTGTTCTTCATCCTGGCGACGGTGCTCTTGGTCCCGGTCGAGCAGTACGTGACCCGGGAAGTGGCATCGGGACGCAAGGCGATTCCGGCAGATTTGAAAGCAGCTGGGGCCATGGCGGCCATTGGGTCAGCGCTGGGCGCCGGCTATGTGATCTTCACGCTGGATCGCTTCTTTGAGGGCAGCTGGCAATACGTCCTGCAGATAGTGCTTCTGATGGTTGGGTATGCCCTCCTGTTCGTCGCCAAGGGCGTCCTGGCCGGGAGGAGATTGTTCACCGGAGTCGGATGGGTGCTGATCGTCGAGACGGTGGCCAGGTTGGCTGCCGGCATCGTCGCCATCCAGCTGGCGGCAACAGCCGAATCGCTTGGTTGGGCCATGGTGCTCGGCGGCTTCTCGGTGGTCGGGATGAGATGGTGGCGCCGTGACACTGGTCTGCGCCAGGCTCCAGCGACCCGAGCATCCAAGTTCCTCGGTGGCTACGTCGGCGGCACCGCCTCCTCTCAGGTGCTCCTCGGAGCAGCACCAATCGCAGTGGCAGCTCTCGGGGCGAGCCCTGCACTGGTGTCAGTGGTCTTCGTCACCTTCACCCTCTTCAGGGCCCCGCTCACGCTCATCTTCGCCCTTCAGGGGCGAATCCTTCCCTACCTGGTCGGTCTGGCACACGACGATGATCGGAGTCGGCTGTCACACATCGCTCGCAACGTTGTGGTCGGGGGAGCCGGACTCGCAGTGCTCGGTGGCCTGGTCGGTTGGTTCGTCGGGCCCCAGGTTGTCGGGCTCCTCTTCGGTGAGGCCTTTGCCCCGTCGCAGACCGTCGCCATGTTTACGGCCGCTGGGATGATGGCTGCGTCCGCAGCCCAGATCACGGGTCAGATCCTGGTGGCCGAAGCACGAACCTCGAGACTCAGCGCCGCATGGCTCGGGGGCCTCTTGGCTGGAGTTGCCGCCCTATTGGTCCTCGGTGGTGAGCCTGACGTTCGGGTCGCGGTCGCCTTTGTCATTGGCGAAGCTGTCGCCCTTGCTCTCATGGCCGGGCTCGCGGTGCGGAGGTAGGCCCAGCCAACGACTGTGGTCGGCAGCAAGACTCGGTGGGAATCGCCAGAGGAGACTCTTGGGGACCGGGGGAACATGGTCCAAGACCACGAGACCACCACTGTCTGCTTTGACGAGGCCAGTGCGTATCAGGCTCGGGAGATATCTGGGTAGCCGCACTCCCTCCCCCTTTTCGGCCGCTCGCACCAGGCGGAGCAGCTCGGCAACGGCGGCAGATCCGATGGCGGCTACCCAGAACCTGCGGACATAGGGATCGGTCGGGGCGAATCGGGCGGCAGATGACTCGAGCCGCACCGGGACGACCGGCCTAACCCGTGCAGTCGGGCGGACCGAAGCACCCGAGAGCCCCAAGGCCTGCCGATGCGGAGGACGTGCATCTCGACCACTCCCGGGCACTTCGGTTCTCATTTGTCGAGTTCTACAGAAGAACGTCAAGTATCGTCAAGAGTCGTAGATGAGGGCGCGAAAGATTGCGTTGGGACGACGATGAGGATGGCCGCGGCGCCGACAGATGCCTACGGGCTCGCCAGCTGCCCCACGAAGACGATCAGTTGAACCGTCCCCTCGACATGATCTCCGGGTGCGGGGTTGGTGCTGACGATGCGATCGACTTGTGACGCATCGGTGACATCAGTCTTCTGTTGGACCAGGCTCAGCTTGACACCGGTTTCCAACTCGAAGTCCCGGATCGCCTCGAGTGCATCCTCGACGGTCATCCCGATCAAGGAGGGCATGTCGCCAACGGGAGTCTCCCCGGTCGAGACCCAGATGGTGATCACCGAGCCCTGACGCACTGTTGATCCAGGCTCGACACTCTGATTGATGACCATCCCGGCAGGCTCGAGGGAGGCGATCTCGACGACGTCTGCGTTCAACTTCGCATCGCGCAGGCGGGACTCGGCTTCGGACTGCTCGAGGCCCACGACGGACGGGACCTGGGTCGGTGGAGGAATCAGGTACTTCTCGATGTTGGACGGCTCGGGTGGGAAGTCAGTGACCGGGAGGTCCTTCATGACATACGTCATGAATTCGGCCCAGATCGGGGCCGGCACCGAGCCCCCGAACACCTTGGCGTAACGCTGTCCATTGATGACGACGTTGGTCAATGGAACCTGCTGGGCTTCGTATCCGACCCAGACCGCGGTGCTGTACTCGGGCGTGTATCCGACGTACCAGGCGTCGAGGTAGCTCTGATGGGTCCCGGTCTTCCCGCCCTGGGGACGGCCGATGTTGGCGTTGGGGGCGGTTCCCGAACCGGTTGGCACCTTGCGGAGTGCTCGATGGGCGGCAGCGAAGATCGCAGGATCGGCCACCTGTGTCTGCTCGATCTCGTGCTCGTAGATGACATTGCCCGAGCCATCGAGGATCTTCGAGATGACGTAGTCATTGGCGTGAAGCCCGTCGGTGGCGAAGTTGGAATATGCGTTGGCCATCTCCAGGGTGCTCACTGCGGAGCTGCCGAGCACGATCGACAGCACCGGCTCGAGCGGGGACTCGTCGATGCCCATGCTCTTGGCAACGTTGACGATGTTCTCCGGCCCTACTTCCAGTGAGAGTTGCGCGTAGACCGCGTTGACCGAGTTGTAGGTCGCCTGCTCCAGCGTGATGACCCCGTAGGAAGATCCGGCGTTGTGAACCGTCCAGATGTTGGACCCGTTCGGGGCACAGGGGAACGGGCACTGGATCTCGATCGGGCTCGCGCCACTCCAGGTGTGACCCATCGTGTAACCCTGCTCCAAGGCGGCAACGAGGCCGAAAGGCTTGAAGGAAGATCCCGGGTTGCGTCGGCCCTGAACCGCAAGGTCGAACTGCGAGAACTCAAAGGGGAGGCCCGAGGCCATCACCTTCACGGCGCCGGTGTGGTTGTCCACCATCGTCATGGCGCCCGTGGGGACACAGGAGTGGGTCTCCGCGTAAGTCGCCAGGAAGGTGTCGGTCTCGTTCGGCAGGATCTCCTTGCAGGCGGCCAGGTTCTGCTCGTATGGCGGGCAGTGGCATCCAGGAGGCGAGGATCTCGTTGGCCTTCTTCTGCAGGCCGAGGTCGATCGTGGTGAAGACCTGGAGGCCGCCACCGCCGTCGCAGGCAACGTCATCGGCCGGGCACCCGAATATCGCCTTCTTGCGCTCCTCCGGAGTGGCGCCCAGGAATGCGAATTCGTCGCTGTTGAGCAGCTGGCGCTTGACCTCGGCAACCACGTGATCGGCCTCACCGCGTCGAAGCGGGGCCTCGATGACCCCAAGCGGCTGTTGCACGGCGTGGTCGGCCTGGGCCGTGGTCAGCCAACCGTCCTGCTCCATCTCCCTGATGACGTCGTCGCGGCGCTCCAGTGTGATCTCCGGTCGACGACGCGGGTTGTAGAGCGAAGGGTTTCGCACCAGGACAGCAAGAGTGGCGGCCTCGCTGACGTCGAGCTGGTTCAACTCTTTGCCGAAGAACTCGACGGCCGCCGTCTTGACCCCATATGCGCCGGCCCCGAAGTAGACCGAGTTCATGTAGTACTCGAGGATCCGCTCTTTGGGGAAGCGGCGTTCCAACTCCGCTGACACGAAGGCCTCGTTGATCTTGCGTCGGATGCTGACCTCCGAGCCAACGAAAGCGTTCTTCACAACCTGCTGGGTGATGGTCGACCCACCTCTCGTGGTGTCGTAGATGAGGTTGTCGATCGCGGCGGAGACGATGGCGGAGAAATCAACGCCTGAGTGCTCGAAGAACTCGGAGTCCTCGGCGGCGAGGATGGCGTGAACCAGAACCTCAGGGACTTCCTCGTAGGGGACGGGCTCGGAGTTGCGACCGTCGTGAAGCTCGGCCAGCACCTCTCCTGAGTCGGCGTAGATCCTGCTCACCCGGCTCAGGTCGGGGAGGGTGAGCTCCATGGAGCGGGTATCGGGCACCCAGTCCTTCTTGATGCTCTCGAAGGTCCCGTAAGCCGAGTTGGTACCCAGGAACGCGAACAAGCCGACCCAACCCGCGAGGAGAAGGGACATTGAGAGCAGCGTGGCGAGGGCACCGAACCATCGGCCCCTACGCTCCCGCGCCTCGATCTGATGTATGAGAGCTTTCCTGGCCATCTGGGGGGATTGGACGTCTCGGGTGTCGCGAGAGTTCCCGACCTACGATCCTTGGGAGATGTCAGGATACCCCGACCATGGATGAAAGCCGGCGCACCACCAGCGACATCGAGGTCGACATCCTCTACGACCAGCCGGCAGATCCAGAGAGGATCGGAGCACCGGGCCAGTATCCGTTCACCCGAGGCGCCCACTCCTCGATGTATCGCGGCCGACTCTGGACCATGCGCCAGTACGCCGGATTTGGGACCGCCGAGGAGACCAATCGCCGGTTTCGAGATCTTCTCGAGGCGGGCCAGACAGGGCTGAGCGTCGCCTTTGACCTACCAACTCAGATGGGCCTCGACTCCGACCACCCGCTGGCTCAGGGCGAGGTCGGCAAGGTGGGGGTAGCGATCGACACGCTCGACGACATGCGTCGGCTCATGGATGGGATCCCGCTCGACGAGGTCTCGACCTCGATGACCATCAATGCCACAGCCCCGATCCTCCTGCTGCTCTATCAACTGGTTGCCGAGGAACAGGGCGTCGCCCCCGCCTCGCTGAGGGGGACGGTTCAGAACGACATCCTCAAGGAGTACGTGGCCCGCGGCACCTACATCTACCCACCTGGCCCGTCGATGAGGCTCGTCACCGACATCTTCGAGTACGCCCAGTCCGAAATGCCGGAGTGGAACACCATCTCCATCAGCGGCTATCACATCAGGGAGGCCGGGGCCACCGCTGCCCAGGAGCTGGCCTTCACGATTGCCAATGGGTTGGCGTACGTCAGGGCGGCTATCGGCGCCGGTTTGGATGTGGATGAGTTCGCTCCACGGCTGTCGTTTTTCTGGAACGGTCACAACAACTTCTTCGAAGAAGTGGCGAAGTACCGGGCGGCCCGCCGGATCTGGGCCCGGCTGATGAAGGAGACGATCGGGGCCGCCGATCCGAGGAGCTGGGCCATGCGCTTTCACACCCAGACCGCTGGATCGACCCTCACCGCCCAGCAACCGTTGAACAACGTGGTCCGCACCACCCTCCAGGCGCTGGCTTCGGTTCTGGGCGGGACACAGTCGTTGCACACCAATTCCTACGACGAGGCGCTGGGGCTGCCGACCGACGAGTCGGCTCTTCTCGCATTGAGAACCCAACAGGTGATTGCATACGAGACCGGAGTCGCCGACACCGTCGATCCGCTGGCCGGCTCCTACTTCGTCGAATACCTCACCGATCAGTTGGAGGCCAGGGCCGACGACCTGATCGAGAAGATCGAAGGGCTCGGAGGTGCCGTGGCCGCCATCGAAGACGGTTGGATGCAGGCTCAGATCGAGGAATCGGCCTACGTCGAGGCAAGGCGCCAGTCGGAGTCGACTTCGGTCGTGGTGGGTGTCAATCGATTCCAGGAGGGCGACGAGGCGGTGGTTCCGGTGCTCGACATCGACCCTGCATTGGAAGAAGGCCAGAAGAGCCGACTGCGAGATTGGCGTGCCGGGCGCGACGGCGCCGCCACTGGATTGGCGCTGGACAACCTGGAGGCCGAGGCGGGGACGGACCACAACCTCCTTCCCGTCATGAAGGATGCCTTGGCGGCCGGGGCCACCGTCGGTGAAATCTCGGATCGCCTCCGAACGGTCTTCGGAATCCATCGGCCCGGTTGATTCCGCTGGCGTTATTCGAGGCGGTTACCGTCCCGACCGATTCAAATGGCAGATAACCGAACTCACTTGCTGATCATTGGCGGCGGGCCGGCCGGCACCCAGGCCGCCACTACGGCGGCCTCGAAGGGTGCCCGCGTCACCCTGATCGAGAAGGACATCGTCGGAGGGGCGGCTCACCTTTGGGATTGCATCCCTTCAAAGACCATGGCTGCAAGTGCCCTACGCCACACGTCGATTCGCAATGCAGCCAAGCTTGGCTTTGTGACCGAGGTGGGACGGGTCGATCCCAAGGTCCTTTCCGAGCGCATCGAAGTCATCACCGGGGACATCAACCGGAATTGGGTGAGGCTCCTCGAGTCCCAGGGCGTGACCATGATCGAAGGCACCGGCAGGTTCGTGTCCGATCACGAGGTGGCGGTTTCCACCCCGGGTGGGGAGCGCCGGATCACCTTCGACATGGCGATGGTGTCCACGGGATCGGCGCCCCGGGTCCCGGATTGGGCCCCAGTCGACGGCAAACGGGTTCTCACCACCAGGGACAGCTATTTCCTCGACGAGGTGCCGGAGCACATCGTGGTGATTGGCTCGGGGGTGACCGGGGTCGAATTCACCCACATCTTCGTGAGCCTTGGATCCAAGGTGAGCCTGGTGGTGTCACGGCAGCAGATCCTGCCGTATCGCGACGCCGAGGTCGCGGCCGTGCTCGAGGAGGACTTCCTGGAGCGCGGAGTGCGGCTGGTGATCGGAGCCCGCGCCGAGGAAATCGCGGTCTCTGACGATGGGATCTCGGTCACCTGCAACGACGGCAGAACCATCAGCGGCTCGCACGCCTTGCTCGCAGTTGGCTCCTATCCACTAACCGAGGGTCTCGACCTCGACGCGGCCGGGATTGCCTCCGACGGGGGATACATCACCGTCGACGATTTCCAGCGCAGTTCGGTCCCGCACATCTACGCGGCCGGCGATGTCACCGGGCAGATGCCACTTAGCTCGGTCGCCTCGATGCAGGGGAGAAAGATCGCCCGCCACGCGCTGGACCTTCCCGTCACCCCACTCGACTACTCCAAAGTGCCTGAGGCCATCTTCACCGAGCCGGAGATTGCTTCGGTCGGACTTGTCGACGTGGATGCGGCCGCGTCAGGCCGCAAGGTCCGGACCATGAAGGTGCCATTCGCCTCCAACGCACGGTCGGTGTTGCAACACGTGACGAGAGGGTTTGTGAAGCTGACATCCGATCCGGCCACCGGGGTCGTGCTTGGCGGCACCATCGTCGGACACCGGGCTTCGGAGTTGATCGGGATCGTGGCGCTGGCGGTTCAGGCTCGGGTTACCGCCGGGACTTTGGTGGAGACCCTCATGGTCCACCCCTCGATGTCAGAAGCAATCTCTGACGCCGCTGAGTGATTGCTGGCCGACTTTGCCCTCGGCCAGCTCGCGCTTCGGGATCGTCGATCCGCCGTCGCACCGCCTTCGGGCACGGACGCCGGTCGGCCAGAGCTGCCGCCTCGTCTGGCGGCTCCGACGCCTATTTCACGATTGCGATTACCTGCCCGGCGCTGACTGTGTCTCCGGGCACGACCCGCAAGTCGACGACCTCACCCGCGTTGGGCGTCGTCACTTCGTTTTCCATCTTCATGGCCTCCAGAACGCAGATCGCGTCGCCAGCCTTGACCGCCGCACCGGCCTTGACGTGAACTTTGACGATCGTGCCCTGCATCGGCGCCGTGAGCACACCGTCCGAGGCACTGCCCGCGGCCGGAGCGGAGAGTCGGGGCGGCCGCCGTCGGAGACCCCCACCCGGTGCGGCGGGCTCGGGTGCCCAATAGGAGACGGTGAACCGTCGCCCACCGACTTCGACGGTGATGTCCCGTTTGGTCAGTTCCTCGTCTTCGGGAAGGGCTGGCGGGGCGTCGGGTGAGGTCGGGTCGAGGATCACGGACTCTTCCATCCATCTGGTGTGATGCTCTCCCTTGATGAAATCGGGGTGGTCGAGCACCGCGAGCTGGGCAGGGATCGTGGTTGCGACGCCTCGAATTTTGAATTCCTGCAGGGCCCGGCGACCTCGGTTGATCGCACTCGCCCGGTTCGGCCCCCAAACCACCAGCTTGGCCATCAGGTTGTCGTAGTACTGCGAAACAGTGGTCCCCTGACGAACCCATGAGTCGACCCTCACGCCCGGGCCAGCCGGCTCCTGCCATTCGACCACCTGCCCTGGGGAAGGCATGTAGTTGTTGAAGGGGTCTTCGGCGTTGATCCGGAACTCGATGGCGTGGCCACGAGCCTCGACTTCATCGATCGTCAGTTCCTCGCCTCGGGCGATCCTGAGCTGCCACTCGACCAGATCGAGGCCGGTGACCATCTCGGTCACGGTGTGCTCCACCTGGAGCCGGGTGTTCATCTCGAGGAAGAAGAATTCGCCGTTGCGGTCGACGAGAAACTCGACCGTCCCGGCGTTGACGTATCCGCACGATCGTGCCGCCGCCAGTGCTGCCTTGGCCAGGGCGCGACGCTGTTTGATTGTGAGGCCCGGGGATGGGGTCTCTTCGATCAGCTTCTGGTGTCGCCTTTGAATCGAGCAATCGCGCTCTCCCAGGAACACTCCCTTTCCATGCGAATCGAAGAGGATCTGCGCCTCGACATGACGCGGTTTTTCGAGATACTTCTCGACATAGACCTCGGGGTTTCCGAAGTAGGCATCAGCCTCCCGTCGGGCACCCTCGAAGGCATCGGCGAGGTCATCCGGCCCGTGCACCGCCCGCAAGCCCTTCCCGCCTCCGCCATGGGCTGCCTTGATTGCCACCGGATAGCCGAACTGCTCGGCAATGGCCTTGGCGTCCTCGACCGAGGTCACCGGCTCGGTGATGCCGGGAACCGTTGGCACTCCGAACTTCTCGGCGTTGCGCCGCGAAGTGATCTTGTCGCCCATGCCCTGGATCGCATCTGGCGGAGGACCGACCCAGATGATCCCGGCGTCCTGAACCGCTCTGGCAAAGCCGGCGTTCTCGGAAAGAAACCCATAGCCGGGATGGATCGCCTCGGCCCCTGACTCGTGGGCAATTTGAAGGATTCTCTGCTGGTTCAAGTAGCTCTCGGCAGCGGGAGCCGGCCCGACGTTCCAGGCCTCGTCGGCGAGATCGACATGAAGGGCGTCGCGGTCCAACTCGCTGTAGAGAGCGATGGTCCTGATGCCCATCTCCTTGGCGGTACGCATCACCCGAACCGCGATCTCGCCGCGATTGGCAATCAGCAGCGATTTCATCGCTGCTGTCCCGAGTCGGTCACTGAGGACCGTTCCCGTGCTTCTTTGGAGGCATCTTCTCGCGCTTGGTGCGGAGCACCTCCAAGGCTCGGATCAGCTTGTAACGGGTCTCGCGGGGCTCGATGACCTCGTCCACCAGACCCAACTCGGCGGCTACGTACGGGTTGTTGAACTTCTCCTCGTAGTCGGCGATGAGCTCGCCTCGCTTGACCTCACCGTCGTCCCCCGTCAGTTCCCGGCGGTGAATGATGTTGACTGCGCCCTGGGCGCCCATGACTGCGATCTCGGCCGACGGCCAGGCGAACACGAGGTCGGCCCGGATGCCTCGGGCGTTCATGACCAGGTAGGCGCCGCCGTAGGCCTTGCGGGTGATGACGGTGAGGCGGGGCACGGTCGCCTCGCAGTAGGCATAGAGCAGCTTGGCCCCGTGACGAATGATGCCGTTGTGCTCCTGATCGACACCGGGGAGGAAGCCGGGGACATCGACGAAGGTGACGATCGGGATGTTGAAGGCGTCGCAGAATCGGACGAATCGGGCCGCCTTCTCCGAGGCGGTGATGTCGAGGGTGCCTGCGAGGTTGGCCGGTTGATTGGCAACGACCCCGACCGTGTGCCCGTCGAGCCGTCCGAAGCCGATCACGATGTTCTTCGCCCAGTGTTCGTGGATTTCGAAGAACTCGTTGCCATCGAGAACCGTCTCCAGCACCTGAATCATGTCGTACGGCTGGCTGGAGGCATCCGGGATGATCGAGTCGAGCTCGTCATCGATCCGATCCGCCCGGTCGGTCGGGGAGAAGAACGGGGGTAGCTCCATGTTGTTGCGAGGGAGGAATGACATCAGATAGCGCACGGCTTCCAGCGCGTCCTGGCCGGTCGGGTAGACGAGGTGGGTGACGCCTGATTTCGAGGCGTGGGTGAGGGCGCCCCCAAGCTCTTCCATCGTCACTTCCTCACCGGTGACGGCTTTGATCACGTCGGGGCCCGTGATGAACATGTGGCTGGTCTGGTCGACCTGAATCACGAAATCGGTGAGGGCGGGGGAGTAGACCGCACCTCCGGCGCACGGGCCCATGATGACCGAGATCTGGGGTATGACGCCTGAGGCTCTCACGTTGCGTTCGAAGATTCGGCCGTACCCGTCAAGGGAGGAAATGCCTTCTTGGATCCGAGCGCCGCCAGAGTCCTTGAGGCCGATCACGGGTGTGCCGGTGTCGAGCGCCATGTCGAGGATCTTGCAGATCTTGTCCGCGACCACCTTGCTGAGGCTTCCCCCAAACACCGTGAAGTCCTCGGCAAAGACGAAAACAGGCCGGCCGTCGATGGTGCCATGCCCGGTGACCACTGCATCGCCCAGTGGGCGCTTGTCTTCGACCCCGAAGCCCGAGGACTGATGCCTGACGAATTGGTCGATCTCCTGAAAGGAGCCCTTGTCGAGGAGTGCGTCGAGCCGTTCCCGCGCGGTCAGCTTGCCTTGCTCGTGCTGGCGAGCCACAGCTCGCTGGCTCCCCGCGTGCAGCGCCTCCTCGCGGAGTTCCCTTAGTTTCTCGATCCGCGCCTCGGTGCCCAAGATTCTCTCCGTAACCTCACACTTCGACTCGCCGGAGGGCGATATGGCTACACCCTATTGGCAGTTGCGTCGGGAAGAGGTTCCTTCGACCCAAGACCTGGCGCGTTCCGAACTGGCCACTCTTCCCGTGGTGTTGATTGCGGCCGCCCAGACCGCAGGGCGGGGTCGAACCGGTGCCGAGTGGATCACGGCGCCTCGGGCGCTCGCGGTGTCGGTAGCCACTCCCATCAGCCCCGGAGAAGATCGCCCGTTGTCACTAATCGCAGGAGTGGCGGCGAGGCGAGCCCTCGGCGGGACCGTTGGACTGAAATGGCCCAACGACCTGGAGGTCGATGACCTGAAGATGGGCGGGATCCTGGTCGAGCAGAGCGAGGGGGTCGTTGTCATCGGGATGGGAGTCAATCTGTGGTGGCCAGAGCCGCCTGAGGGCATCGGCGCCCTGGTCGAAGACGATCCCGGTCCCCATCGTCATCGTCGAGTTTGGCGCCCTCTGGGCTGCAGAGCTTCTTGGGCTCCTGGGAGAGGACGGGTGGCCCATCGATGAGTATCGAGACAGTTGCGTGACCCTGGGACGGAGAATCGTCTGGGAGCCTGACGGCTCGGGCAAGGCAATTGACGTTGCCGGATCCGGTGCCTTGCTGGTCGAGGTCGGGCACGACAGAGTCGAAATCCGCTCCGGCGCCGTCCGTCACGTTCGCGGCTAGCCCAGCACCTCTTCCACGGCTTCCGGGAGAGTCTCCTTGAGGAAGGCAGTGAGCGCGACCCAATGCGTCTTCGGCTGCTGATGGGTCGTATTCCTCGGCGTCGATGTCGAGGAACTGATGTCGCACTCCCGGGTACAGCAACCACTGGCCGTGCTGGTTCCGATTTTGTGCTTCGTCGACCGAGCTGGCTGCGATCAGCTCGTCGTCGGCGCCGTACAAGCCAAGGACAGGAACGGGGAGGTGACCGAGGAAGTCGGCCACCTGAAACTCGCGGTCCTCGTCGCCGGTCAGCGGGGTATAGGCCAAGGCCAGGGATCGAACCCAGGGCCTGGTGGCCGCCGAGATAACCCCGAAACGACCTCCCACATCCACGCCGAAGACACCGACCTGGTCGCTCACCGCCCACTCGATGTCATCGGAGACGACATAGGCATGCAACTCGTCGAGATCAGCGATGGCCCGCGCATCGGAAAGGAGGTTGTAGCGATCCAAGGGGTCCCCGCCATCCCTGTAGAAGTCAACGGACAGAGCCAGGATCCCGTTGCGTGCCAGACGTCGACAGAGGTCTTTCTCAAAGCTGGTCAAGCCATCGAGGCTCGGAAGAACGAACACGACGGGGAATTTGCCGGCGGCGTCAGGTCGGGCGAGGTACCCGGTTCGGTGCCCGGTGCCCATGGGGATCGGGCAGGCTCCATACATGATCGGGTAGATGCCTTCGTGAGCCAGGACGGCCATGGCCAGACGATAACCGGTCTCCGGAGCCCTTCTCGACCCACCCACAGGTGTTCGGGATAGGGCGGAACCAGAGCTAGCCTGCGCGTCGTCCTAATCAGACGATGACTTCCTCCCCATCGACTCCTGTTTCGCGCCGCGGGCTGCCCCGTTGGCTCAAAGTCACCATTCTGACTCTCCTCGTGGTGGCCAACCTCGCCGCGCTCGGCTTGCTCTGGGCCTTGAACACGGGCCAGAACCTTTTGAGCGGGGCCGACACCGACCACGAGGTGGTTGATGTCCTCACCGACCCCACCGGCGACGCCCTCACCTTCCTCGTCGTCGGCAGTGACTCGAGAGAAGGGCTCGACGACCTGGAGCACTTCGGCAACTTCGCCGGCTCGCGCGGCGACGTGGTCATGCTGGTCAGGGTCGACCCGTCGACCGGCGAGGCGCGGATGCTGAGCATCCCGAGGGACCTGTGGGTCGACATCCCCGGCCATGGCATGGGGAAAATCAACTCTGCCTACTCCTACGGCGGGCCGAGCCTCATGGTCCGGACGATCCAGGAGAACTTGGGCATCGAGGTGAACCACTACGTGGAGATTGGCTTCGTGGGCTTTCAGGAACTGGTCGACGATCTTGGCGGAATCCACATCTCGTTCCCTTACGCCGCCAGGGATCGCTCATCTGGCCTGGATGTCGAGGCCGGGACCGAGGTCTTGGACGGGGAGATGGCTTTGGCCTATGCCCGGTCGCGCAAGTACCAGGAGTATCAGAACGGGTCGTGGGTGGGTGTTGACGCCAACGACATCGGGCGGACAGCAGCGACAACAGCAGGTGGTGCGAGCGATTCTCTCAGAGCTCAAGACCCCTGCCTCGGTTGCCGACGCCGGTGCCATGTCGAGCTCTCTCGCCAGTCATATGACGATTGACGCGACGCTCGCCGAAGCGTCGATTGCCGGCCTGGCATGGGATTTCCGAAGCCTTCTGACAGGGGGGATCGAGGGGACCACCCTCCCTGTCGATGGCGCCACGAAAGGTGGCGCCTCGGTGGTCGTTGCCAGGGAGCCCGAGGCGACCGAGATGATCGCTGACTTCCTCGGCGGGAGCACCACCGTTTCCCAGCAGCCGCTCCGGGTTCAGGTGCTGAACGGGAACGGGGTCAGCGGTGCCGCAGGCAAGATGTCAGACACCCTGCAGGCCAGTGGCTTTGAGGTGGAGTCGATAGGCAATGCCGACAGCCGTGACTACGAGCAGACCACGATCGTTGTCCCCTCTGGCAGCTCCAATGGAGGCGTAATCGTCTCCGAACTGGGTTTTGGTGTAGTCGAGTTCGGCGATGTCGATAACGGTTATGACGCAATCGTCATCGTCGGCGCCGACGCTCCATGACCTTTGACCCGGGTCTACGCACTTCGGGGCCGGCCGTCGTTCGTAGACTGAGGTTTCAATGAATGTAACGATTATTGGTGCCGGCTACGTCGGTCTCGTGACCGGCGCGGGACTGGCCCATCTCGGCCATCGGGTTCGGATCGGTGAGGCTGATGCACAACGCGTGGATCGTTTGCGCGATGGCGTCGTCCCGATTTTCGAGGACGGTCTGCCTGCCCTCCTCGCCGATGCGATGGAACGAGATCTCATCAGTTTCCACACGTCGAACGTCGAGGCGGCCGCCGACAGCCGCTTGGTCTTTCTGTGCCTTCCCACGCCCGAGGGCGAGGACGGACGCGCCGAGCTTCGTTTCATCAACTCGGTGATCGATGAGCTCGCCAACGAGGTCGATGCTGATGCAATCTTCGTGGTGAAGTCCACCGTCCCGCCTGGAACCGTCACCGGCTTGCGCAAGAGGCTGGCCGATGTTGGCAGTCAAGCTCGCATCGTCTCTCATCCCGAGTTCCTGCGCGAGGGGCGTGCCGTCGAGGATTTCCTGGCTCCCGACCGCATCGTCATCGGCGCTTGGGAGGACGAAGATGCCGACGCGGTGGCGGAGCTGTACGCCGGTCTCGATACCGAGGTGGTGAGGACCGATCCCACTTCGGCCGAGATGATCAAGTACGCCAACAACGCATATCTGGCTACTCGACTCACCTTCGTGAACACGTTGGCCAATGTCTGCGAAGCGGTGGGTGCCGACATCATCGACGTGGTCCGTGGCATCGGGCTCGATCACAGGATCGGTCCTCACTTCCTGCAGCCTGGACCCGGTTATGGAGGCTCCTGTTTTCCCAAGGACACTTCGGCCCTCATCGCGGTTGCGGCCGACGCCGGATACGACTTCGAGTTGCTTCGGGCTGTCATCGAAGCCGACGAAGAGCAACGACGCCGGGTTGCGGAAAAGGTCAGACAGGCCGCCGGTGGCGGGCTCCATCGACGCCGGATTGCGATGTGGGGTGTGGCCTTCAAGGCCGGCACCGACGATTTGCGTGAGTCGCCCGCTGTTCGCATCGCGGCGCTTCTCCAGGCCGATGGGGCCGAGGTCGTCGCATACGACCCAGAAGCTTCGACCGACCAGGTCACCATGGCGCCCGATCCATTGACGGCAGCCACCGACGCCGACGTGTTGCTGATCGCGACCGAGTGGCCGGAGTTCACGACCGTCGACATGGCGGAGGTCGCCCGCGTCATGCGAGGTCATCGGGTCGTCGATGCTCGCAACCTGCTCGATCCCAAGGCCGTGAGGGCGGTGGGCTTGGATTACTGGGGGCTAGGGAGACCGGGCGCGTAGCGTCGTTCACCGTGTTCCATTCACCGTTTACCGTCAGAACGGTCCACGGTCTAACGGAACAAATCCTCCTCAGCGGGTCTGATCAAGTCCTTCCCCCGTCCATTTCCCCGCGGCCCGGTGTAGCCCCGGATCAAGGCTGCGGGAATCCCCTCCGCCTTGCCCATCACCAGGTCGGCTGCCGCGGCCAACTCGTCTGCGACTGCCACCTCCGTGACCTCTAGCTCATGGCCCGTCCAGTCGGTGGTCCCTTTCAGATCGAGGATCGCCTCGATCCCCGACAGCCCGATGGCGACATCGGTGAGGCCCTTGCGCCAGGGGCGGCCGAAGGTGTCCGAGATGATGACCGGCAGCTCGATGGAGAAGTGTCGCTCCAGCCTGGTGCGTATTCGATGTGCCGATCGGTCCGGATCATCGGGGAGCAGGATCATCGTGCCCGAGGCGGCATTGGACCGATCGATCCCGGCGTTGGCGCAAATGAAGCCGTGCCTGGTCTCGGCGATGATCAGGTCGCCCCGTCTTCGAACGATCGAGACGGCTTCGGATTCGATCAGATTCTTCCTGAACTCCTCCTCGTCGCCTTCGATGCGGACGACTGCACCCTCAGCCTTGGAGACGATCTTGTGGGTGACCACCAGCACGTCGCCCGAAGCCGGAGCTATAGGCTCCAGAGCTGTTGTCAGCACGGCGGCAAGGTCGTCGCCCGGGGACACAGGGCCGATTCCGAGCACGGGGAGGACTTCGAGGCTCACAGGCCGAGTATTGCCGTGCACAAGCGGGCCGAAGCCTCCGGATCCGTGATCAACGTGTCGGCGACAATCACTTCGACCCCCTCGATGGAGGCCGACTCGCCTTTGTCTCGAGTGTCCACGACAAGGGCGTCGATCAGGCCCTCATACGCCTGGGAGACACCTCGATTCCCGGGCAGGAGGCCTAGCGATGCCATCACGCGGTCGGCCGGGCCCTTCAGCGCCTTCCCTCCGAACAACGGGCTGATGGCGACCACTCGTGGGTGGTTGCTCACGGCGTCTCGGATCCCTGGCACGGCCAGCATTGGCCATATGGATAGAGGCGGGTTAGACGGTGCGATGAGCACCACTTCTGCACCTTCGAGTGCCTCCAGGACACCGGGTGCGGGCTGCGCTTCGGAGGCTCCCCGGAACCGAAGTTCGCTCACCTCCTCGCGATGTTGCCGGTAAACGAAGTACTCCTGGAATGAGATCCAATCCTCAGATCCGAGCCGCACCTCTGTTCGCACTTCGTCGTTGCTCGCGGGGAGAATGAGCGGGCTCAGCTCGAATCGGCGGCGGAGGGTGGCCGTGATCTCGGTGAGAGTGTCGCCAGCGGCGAGTCGGCTGCTTCGATAGAGGTTCAGGGCGAGGTCTAGATCACCAAGCCGAAATCGATTGTCCAGGCCGAACCGGCCCATCTCGTCGTTGGCGACGAAGGTGTCGTCCCGACGCCCCCAACCTTCGGGCCCTTCCAGCCCGGCGAGCGTGTAGATCACCGTGTCGAGATCCGGCGAGATGCTCAGTCCGTGGACCAGCTCGTCGTCTCCGATATTCACGATCAAGGTCAGTTCGACGTCTTCCAGTCGGGCCAACCCTCTCGCGAGCCTGGCTCCACCCACCCCGCCCGAGAGCTCGGTGACTCTCATCGGTGGAGCTCGATATTGCTCAGCGTCGCCACCCGGTTCACAATGACCCACCGCATGACCGATGCCTCGACTCCGCTGATGGCGGAGGAATCGACAACTGAAGCTCCAGCGAGCGCGCCCAAGATCAAGGTGGTGGTCACCCTGGTCGAGGGAGCGGATCTTGAAGCAGCGCTGGCCACTGTCGACCGCCAAGTGTATGACTCGGTCGAAGAGGTAATCGTTGTCGGGGATTCCGCGGTCGACGTTCCCGAGGGAATCGGCCACTCGGTAAGCCTCGTTGAAGCGATCGCTTCGACTGCGAGTGATGTCGAGTACCTGTGGATCCTGCACTCCGATGCCCGGCCCCGCCCCGACGCGTTGGCTGCGCTCGTGTCGGAGGTGGAGCGCAACGACGCTTCGCTCGGGGGCTCCAAGCTCCTCGTTGCCGGCACCCGGGATGAGCTCGAGTCGGTGGGTAGCGCCACTGACGTCTTCGGCGAGCCGTTTTCGGGCCTCGACGAAGGCGAGATCGACCTCCAGCAGTACGACGTCGTCCGTGAAGTCGCCTTCGTCTCGTCAGTCTCGATGCTGGTTCGCCGCGACCTGGCTCAGGGGCTTCAGGGGCTCGACGACCTCCTGGAACCTGTCGCTGCCGGACTGGACTTCTCACAGAGGGTCCGGCTGGCCGGCGGCCGGGTGATCACCGTCCCCTCCTCTGAGGTGTTCCACCAGGGCCGCTGCCGACAGGCCGGCCGTGGATGGCGGGAGCAAGCCGGGCGACTGAGAGCAATGCTCAAGGCTTACCGACCGATCACGCTGGCCTGGGTCATTCCCTACCAACTGTTCGTGGGCCTGGTCGATTCACTCTTCAACCTCGTCCTCCTGCGCTGGCGGCCGGCTGCGAAGCATGTGGCTTCCTGGGGATGGAATCTGGTTCACCTTCCCTCGACGATCGCCGCGAGGCGCAAGTTCAAGCCGGTCCGCGCTTTCGGTGACGAAGAGCTGTTTCGGTTTCAAGCTCGTGGGTCGGTGCGGATGCGCGACCTTGGCGCCGAGCTCACCGAGCGCCTTCTCTTCATGTTCGATGACGACAAGGCTCTCGCTCGGGGGACAAAGCGCATCTGGTCGAGCCCCGGGATATGGGGGGCTGTGATCGCGGCCGCGCTGGCCGTGGTCGCCATGCGCTCGATCATCTTCGGCGGCGTGCCCAACAGTGGCTTCAGCTTCGACTTCGAACCGCCTTCGTTTGCACTTTCGCGGTTCTTTGGTGGATGGAACGACTCGGGTCTTGGCTCACCGGCAGCCGTTCATCCCTCCACCGGGGTGACTGGATTGGCATCACTCGCGTGGTTCGGGGCCGAGGGCGCGGCCCGTGTCCTGATCACGGTGGCAGCGGCCTTCATGGCAGTGCTCGGCATGGGCAGGCTGTCCGGACGCCTCGGATTGCGGGGCCCCGGGCGCTATCTGTCCGGGATTGCCCTTCTCGCCGGGCCGGGCGCGGCAGTGCTGGTTGGGGCGGGCTCTTGGCTGGGTCTCATCGCGGCCTCTCTGCTCCCGTGGGCGGTGCGATCGGCCTTCGTTCACCCCTCAGACGCTCAAGGCAAGGGGCTCGTTCGATTCGCCTGGGTGATCGCCTGGAGCCTCCTCCTCGGAGCCATGTCACCCGCTCTTGTCGTGGTCCCATTGATCACCGTTCTTCTGGCGAGGGCGCTCGGCGATGACAGATCACGCATGTGGCTCGCTTTGGCGGGTCTCGTCGGCATCCTGGTCGCATTGCCGTTCCTGCTCGGCGACCCGGGGTGGCTGATCGACGCCAATCGACGTCTCGGCCTCGAAGTCGACAGTTCGTGGCCCTTCCTGCTGATCATCGCTGTCGTCCCGCTCCTGTTTCTCGACAACGGAGTCGGTCGCCTCGCCCTCACCGGTGGGATCCTGAGTTTGGCGAGCTTGGTGTTGTTGGACATTCCGGTCGGTGGTCCCGGATACGAAGAGGCTCTCCTGATCATCTCCTCGTTCGGTGCGGCGATCGTGGTGGCGTCGGCCCTGGATCGTCTTTCGCTCGAGCCCAAGCGGCTGCTCTCTGCGGCGGCTGCGATTGCGGTCTTGATACTGTCGGTTGGCTCGATGGCGGATGGCCGGCTCGGCCTTCCCTCGGGCGACGTCAACGGGAAGTACGGGTTCTCCGCGACCCTGGCCGGGGACGCGGGCCCGGGCCGGATCCTCGTCCTCTCCGAGGACCGAACGATGATCCCCGGCGAGGCGCGGTCGGGACCGGGGCTCTGGTATCGGTTGATTGACGGCTCCCGGATGACCCAAGACGAGGCGTGGCTGCCTGCCCCGCTTCCTGGAGACGAGAAGCTCACCTCGGCGATCGACCAAATGGCATCTGGCGCCGATCTGCGCCCGGGTGAGAGTCTGGCCGAGTACTCGATCGATTGGGTTGTGATCGAGGGACCGGAGACCTACCTCGACGGGGTCCTTGCCGTCCAGTTGGACCTGGTGCCCACACCGCTCGATCCGACGGCGCGTGTCTACGCGAACCCGAATTCGATGGCGATGGCGAGTGGGTCGGCGACGACATGGTCGCGGGTGGGCACCGGCTTCGGGGGGGACATGACCAGCGCACGGATCCGACTCTCGATCAATGCCGATCCCCGGTGGTCACCTGACCCACGGGCAGCCGACTGGGCCGTGTCCGTGGCCGGCGATGACGGAAGCGCACGCTACCGGCCCGATCCGATGGGTCTCGCCTTGTCGATCGCCGCATTCGGACTGCTGGTTGCGGCCCTCGCCGCTGCGGTGGTTGGGCGGTTCCGGCCTTGAGAGCCGTAGTCCGCACTCTGATGGTGGTGGTGTTGGCGGTGGGCGCCGTCGCCCTGCCCCCACCCGAACCGCCTCAGACTGCGCCGGCTGCTCCGGTGGACACCCCGGCGATGGCGGTGTGTGCCGTCGAGGAGGGGAGTGGTCGAGCGACCAGCATCGATGTTGTCTCGGCCGTTGATGGCTCGGGGGCGCTGACGGCATTTGCGGCTGGCTCCACGGTTGGCGCTGTCGAGTTCGACACCAAGGCATCGACCGGCTCCACGATTGCAATTGCCGATGTCGCGGCGGTGGGAGCTAGGAGGGTCCCTCTTGGAACTACCTGCGGTCGCTTCGGCTGCATCCTCGGTGGTGGTCGGCGCCGACTCCCTGGCAATCGACACCTGCCCGGCTGCCGCCGGAGGTGATTTGATTCTCGGTGGCGGTTCCACGCTGAGCGATCAGCGCTTCGAGGTTCAGTTGATGAACCCCTACGCAGGTGAGGCCGTCGTCAATCTCGTGGTTCTATCCGATGCGGGGCTCGAATCCAGCGGTGCCCTCGATTCGGTGCTCGTCCCGGCCCGCTCCACCGTTCTGGTCGATCTCGCCGAGATTCTTCCCGGGCGGGAATGGATGACCGTCGCCATCGAGGTCGAGTCAGGCGGGGTACTGGCAGTTGGTCGCCTCGGCATCGGATCCGACAACGCGATCTGGGATGCCGTCGCCCCCGCTCAGGACTGGTTCATCCCGGTTCCCCATGGCCTCGAGTCGAGACAGGTGGTGATTGCAGCTCGTGACTCGGACGTCGAGTACCAGATCGATTTCTATGGCCCGGATGGTTTGGTTGAGGCTTTGGAGGCCGGCCAGATCCCTGCAAGAGGACAAGCGGTAGTCGACGTCGGAGCAGTCTCCCCGGTGGCATCGGCGGTCAGGGTGGTGACAACCGCACCGGTCGGAGCATTCCTCCGGATCTCGAGCGCGACGGGCGTGGGTCTGACTTCCGGAGCCACGTCGGCAACTTCGTCTCTCTTGCTGCCCGGGGTCGGCTCGGTTGTGGGCGGATCTGGATGGATCGCACTGCTGAATCCGGGCTTGGAGGACGTAAGCGCCCAGGTGACGACATTGGGCTCGGGGTCAGGGTCGGAGACGATCTTGGTTCCTGCCGGGGAAGTCTCCGAGATCGAGATCTCGTCCGATCCGGCCGTCGGTTACGCGATTGGCGGTGACGGCCCCATGGCGGCGAGCTGGTCGACCACGCTCGGTGGCTCGATCGGCCTCGGCACCGCCGCCGCCCCGATCCCTGATGAGTGAGACCGAGGTCCGGCTCATCGGCGTCATCGGGGCGCTCGTTGTGGGGATCGCTGTCTCGTTCATCCTCCGGCGGAGGCCGGCTCGGCGGGCGCCGTCGGAGTTGAACCAGAACAGGCTCGGACCCGGGATCTACCTTTTCACGTCGGCATCGTGCCCTGATTGCGTGACCGTGCGCGATGCCCTGGTCGAGCAATACGGGCCGACGGGCTTCTCTGAGCTCAGTTGGGAGTCACACCCTGAGATCTTCAGGGAGCTCGGTGTTGATGCCGTTCCTGCCACTTTGATCGTCGACGCGACTGAGGGCTCGACCCTCTACCCGGGGGCACCACGCCGAGCCAAGCAGGCTTGAGTCCTTGAATGGCGAGGGGCTGACTTCTACCGTGCTCGCCATGGTTCTCAGCTGTGTTCGGTGTGGCTCGCCCTCGGCAGCCCTGATGACGTTCTTGTACGGTGAAGCCGCGGTGTGGCTGGACGACCTCGTCGTCGATTCCGCGCCGTTTGGATACTCCCTTTGTGCCGATCACGCCGATCGGATGATCCCGCCCCAAGGGTGGACTCTCACCGACAGGCGGACCGTGACGCGGCTGTTTGCCCCATTGTCGGTTGCGTGATGGCTCTCGACCGCGATCTTCTCGACGCGGTCAAGGATCTGGACGAGCACGACCTGAGACGCCTTCTCATCCTCACCAGGGCTCAGCTGCAGAAGTCGGGCGCCCTGGCCGCTGAGGATCACCCCCGGGTTCGGCTGCGCAAGCAGTCAGTGAGATGTGGCAAGGCCGGCTGCAACTCCTGCCCTCACGGGCCTTATTGGTACGCATACTGGACCGAGGGCGGCAGGCGCCGCAGTCGTTACGTCGGTCGACTACTGGAGGAGGGACCGTTGTCGTAAGTCTGGGTGGGCCGTAGCATGTGCCGACCCCAAGCAGCAACGAATCGATATGGACTGCCCCCAGTGCTCTCAACCTGATGTGATCGAGATCGAGCATCTCTTGCCCGACGGTACCGAAGTCCGCTTCTTCGCCTGTCACAACTGTGAGGAGAAGTGGTGGAACAAGGACGGTGTTGACATCGACGTCGCCCAGGTCTTGGAGATCGTCCGCCAGCATCGCACATGACCCTCCAAAGGAGGGCCGGCCAGGGCTTCCCATGGCCGACGTTCCTCATTCTCACCGGGATCTCTTTGGTGATCCTGATCGTCCTCAACCCCGGGTGGATCCTTTCTGCAACCACTCCCACCGGTGGGGACATGGGCGCACACGTCTTTGGGCCGGCCTATCTCAGAGACAATCTGCTTCCCCACGGCAGGATCCTCGGCTGGTCTAACGATTGGTTTGCGGGCTTTCCCGCCTTCTACTTCTACTTTCCCCTTCCTTCGCTGGTCATCGTCCTCCTCGACGTGGTCCTGCCCTACGGCGTCGCCTTCAAGGTGGTCACTGTCATCGGCCTTCTCGGGATTCCGCCAGCCGCCTACTTTCTGGGGCGGTCGATGCTCCTCGGACGTCAGGTTTCGATCGTGGCTGCCGGATCGGGGGCGGTGTTCGCCTTCCTCGAGAGCTACTCCATCTATGGCGGCAACGTGGCGTCGACCCTCGCCGGTGAGTTCGCCTATTCGTGGTCCTTTGCCCTCTCCTTGGTCTACCTGGCGCTTCTGATCAAGGCGGTGAGGGAAGACAAGAAGTACGTGAAATGGGCGGCGCTCGCCTTTGCCGCGACGTTGCTCTCCCACGTGCTCACGACGATCGTCATCGTGTTCGCCTCGTTGTTCGTCCTGCCGTGGCGCCGGGGTTTCTGGCGGACCGTGGCGATCGGCTTCTGGGGGTTTGCGATAGCGGCGTTCTGGGCGGTGCCCCTGGCGGCCCGGATCGGGTTGACCTCGGACATGGCGTGGTCTCCGCTCACCCGTTGGGAAGAGGTCTTCCCGGTCGAACTGTGGCTCCTGATCCCGTTGGCGATTCCCGGTGCGATTTGGGCAAGCCGTCACACCTCGCGGGCGGGGCCATTGATGGCTGCGACCTTGCTGCCTTTGATCTATTACCCCCTTCCGACCGTCCTCCCCGAGTTGTTCCCCAGCCTGTTCGGCGGCGAGCGTTGGAAATTGTGGAATGGGCGGCTGCTCCCCTACTGGTACTTCGGTGTCGCCTTCTTCGCTGCAGTCGGAGTTGGGGCGGCCGTCCTTTGGGCTTCACGACGGCTTCCATCACGCATTTCCGGTCACTGGGCCCGGCTTCTGGTCGTGGTCGTGACGGTCGTCGCAGCATCGTTGGTGGCGGACGCCGCCGAATTCCCGGAATGGGCCTGGATCCCGGTTGCCCTGGCCGGCGCGGGGTTGGTTGCACTGTCCTTCTTCTGGTCCACCGACCTGAGCACCCGTCATTTCCTAACTGCCTTTGCTTCGGTGGTGATCGTGTTCGGCGCCCTGGCCGGGGTGACCTTCATCGACGGCTGGTCGAAGTGGAATTACGAGGGGTATGAGTCGAAGAAGCCGTGGCCCGAGTACGAGGCGTTGATGGTGGAGCTAGACAAGCTTCCCGATGGGCGGGTCCATTGGGAAGCCAACAACGAAGCTCTCAACCGGTATGGGACACCGATGTCGCCGATGTTGATCCCGTATTGGACCGAAGGCTCCCAGAAGTCGATGGAAGGCCTCTACTTCGAATCATCGCTGACGACACCATTCCACTTCATCAACTCCTCGGAGATGTCCGAGAAGCCTTCCAACCCGATCCCGGGCCTGACCTATCACACCGGCGAGATGGACCGGGGGATCAAGCATCTCGAGCTGTACGGAGTGTCCTACTACGTCTCGGTGACGCCGGAGTCGACGGCCAAAGCGGACGCGATGCCCGAGCTCACCAAGCTCGCCACCACCGCGCCTTTCACCATCTACGCACTCCCCGAAACCGGCCTGGTCGAAGCGGCGACCTACGTGCCGTCGGTGTATGACGTTGGTGAACGGGGCCTCCTGGCGTTGTTGACCGGGCACGCCACGGTGACGGACGAGAACGGGGTGACTCTTCCCAGTTTCTATGACATGTCTCTGGAGTGGTACGAGGACATCAATCACATGGATCGATGGGTGGTGGCCGACGGGCCCGCCGAATGGCCCCGCATCGAATCCCTGACCGAGCGCTCCGCCGATCGCTTGGATGTCCCTGCGGACGCGGTTTCAGACATCGTCGTCGAGGACCATCGAATCAGCTTTCACACCACCGCCATTGGCGTGCCCCACCTGGTCAAGGTGTCCTACTTCCCGAACTGGATAGCAGAGGGCGCCGAAGGCCCTTGGCGTGCTGCGCCATCGTTGATGGTCGTGGTGCCAACCAGCGAGAACGTGGTCCTCGAATTCAAGAACACCTGGGCCGAGACCGGGGGAATGGTCATCTCAGCAGTCGGCATCGTGGTGTTGATCGGCGCCGGTGTGGCTGGCTTCAGGCGGAAGAAGGCTGTGTCGAGCGCTCATCCCGCAGAGCGCGTCTGATCTTCAAAAGGCCGACGATGGTCCGTGGGACCCGTTTCACCAGCGACGACTTTGCAGACCTGATCTCTTCGACGACAACCGGGACTTCGACGATTCGATAGCCGCTGCGCTCGGCTCGGACCACCAGTTCCGTGTCATAGAGGTCCTGACGGCTCACAACAACGGCAGCAAGGTCGTCGACCAGGTCGTGGCGAAACGCCTTCATCCCGTGGGTGTCCGAGACCTTCGACCCCAGGATGGTTCGCAGCAACAGATTGAAGACCCAGGTGGCGAGTCGGCGTATCCATGGCCGCCGGTCCTGGGAATCGGGATCTCTCTTCGATCCGATCACTAGATCCGCATCTGTGGTCGACATCACCGCTTCGAGGAAGCTGGCCGAGAAATAGTCGATGTCGAAATTCACGATCCATTCGCCTTCAGCCTCGAGAAATCCTTGGCGCATGGCATTCCCGTAGTCCGCTACCGCTAGTGAAGTGACCGACACCGGAGCCTGTCCAGCGATTGCCCGGGCCACATCTGCGGACCCGTCGGTCGATCCGTTCTCCATGAGGTGGATCCGGTAGGGCAGGCCCAGGCTTTCCATCTCCGCGATGAGCAGGGGCAACGCTTGCGGAATGAAGGCTGCCTCGTTGTAAACGGGCACCACGATGGAGAGGGTTGGGCGCATCGGAGTGGGCGAGTGTAGGAATCGGTGAGCAATAGACCCACCCCTACACTCGATGGTCCCGATGGATCCCCAAGTCGTCTTCAAGGCCTATGACATACGCGGTCGAACCGATAACGGAGAGTTGACCCCAGATCTGTTTCGTAGGGCCGGCGCGGCATTCGTTTCGGTAGTCGGCGCCGAGGTCGTGGCGGTGGGCCGTGACTGCCGTGTCTCTTCCCAGGAGTTGTTCGAAGGACTGGTGGCCGGGATCACCGGAGCCGGTGCCGACGTCGTCGACCTTGGAGAGGTCCCCACCGACCTCGTCTACTACTACTCCGGTGCCAACGTGATGCCCGGGGCGATCATCACGGCCTCGCACAACCCCGCCGAGTACAACGGGCTCAAACTATGCCGTGAGATGGCGGCTCCAGTAGGGGCGGACACCGGGCTCAATGACATCAGGGATCTCGTGTTGTCGGGGTTCGAGTCTCCGACGACGACACAGGGGAGCGTCGCCACCGTGGCGGCGGTCGACGCCTATGTCGACCATCTCCTCTCGATAGTCGAGCCATCGTCGATAGGACATATGCGTGTTGCCGTCGATGGCGGCAATGGCATGGCGGGCATCACGGTTTCCCGGGTATTCGCCAGGCTCGATTCGGAATTGGACGGTCTCTATCTGGAGCCTGACGGGACTTTCCCCAATCACCCGGCCGATCCGATCCAACCCGAGAACCTCGAGGACCTCATCGCAAAAGTTGCTGACGGCGGCCACCATCTGGGCGTCGCCTTCGACGGCGATGCCGATAGGGCCTTCTTCATCGACGATGCGGCGCGGGCCCTCAGTGGGAGCACAGTCACCGCGCTCATCGCCAGGTGGATGCTGAAACGCCATCCCGGGGCCCCGATCATCCACAACCTCATCACCTCTCGAGCAGTCCCCGAGATAATCGCCGAGGCTGGAGGGCGAGCGATCAGGACCAGGGTTGGTCACAGCTACATCAAGCAGGTCATGGCCGAATCCGGCGCCGTCTTCGGTGGGGAGCACAGCGGCCATTACTACTTCCGTGACAACTTCAACGCCGACTCGGGAATGCTGGCGATGCTGATCCTGATGCGGGTCATGAGTGAGGACGGTCGACCCCTTTCCGAGCTCAGGCGCGATGTCGAGAGGTACGCGGCCTCAGGGGAAATCAATCTCACGGTGCGTGACCCCCAGGCATCGATTGAGGTTGCTGCGAAGACATATTCCGCGGCCGGTCAGGATCGACTCGACGGGCTGAGCGTCGACCTGGGATGGGCCTGGTTCAATCTGCGAGCTTCGAACACCGAGCCTTTGCTCCGGTTGAATGTGGAGGCTCCCGACGCCGACTCGGTTGCGAAACTCGTGAACGAGATCGAACGACTTGTTGAGGAAGTGACATGAGCTTGATAGACCCCGGCCTCGCCGAGATCCTGGTGTGCCCGGTCGACCACTCGGATCTCGACCAAGACGAGGCGGCCTCGCGCCTGGTTTGCACCGAGTGCGGCCGTCGATACCCGGTGCGGGACGGCATCCCGGTGATGCTCATCGAAGAGGCCGAAGGAGGCCCTGATGCCTGACATGATCGATCAGATTCGAAGTCTCGGCGCCCAGCTTCGGTGGGCCGCGGAGGTGGAGTTGCCGGCGGTTCCGCCCAGCTCAGATGTCCTGATCGCCGGCATGGGAGGGTCGGGCATTGCCGGCGACTTCGCTGCGGCGCTCGCCGCACCCGGAGTGGGAAGAGTCTCCGTGCACAAGGGATACGGACCGATCCCGGGCTGGGCCCAGGCGCGGAAGCCACTGCTGATCGCGATCTCGTTCTCTGGCAACACCGAGGAAACCCTCGATGTCGTGAAGTCCGCGGTCGAGAGTGCCCTCCCCGTTGTCACGCTTACTGCCGGCGGCGAACTGGGTCGGATCACCGCCGAGAAGGGCTGGCCGAGCATTGCTGTTCCAGGTGGGATTCAGCCTCGAGCAGCCGTGGGTTATCTATTCGGAGCCGTGGCCCGTGTGGCGTCGGCCGCCGGCGTCATCCCGGATCAGGGCTCAGCATTGCTGGAGGCCGCCGACGCAGCCGACCGGGCAACGAGCGAGGGGAGCTCGACCTGGGCGCTGGCAACCAGCGTGTCGGAGGGGCTCTCAGGACGGATTCCGATCATCTACGGAGGGGGTCCGATCAGCGGCGCGGTGGCGCAACGGTGGAAGACCCAGATAAATGAGAACGCGAAGACTCCGGCGTGGTGGTCGGTCCTACCCGAGCTCGATCACAACGAGATCGTGGGGTGGGAGGCAATGCCCCAAGTGACCAAGGAGTCGCTCGGGATCGTGGCTCTTACAGAGAGCGCGGATCACCCAAGGGTCAGCGATCGGCTGGCCCATTCTCGGGCCCTCACCGAAGCGGCGGTTCCCTGGGTTGCCGAAGTGGCAGCAGAAGGCGACACTCCTCTCGCTCGATTGGTGTCGTTGGTGGTCGTCGGCGATTTGGTCTCGCTTTTCCTGGCTGAGACCGCCGGTGTCGACCCGGTTCCCGTGGACACGATCGAAAAGCTGAAGAAACTCCTGACCGAGGTATGAAATGAATTACGACATCGCAAACCCCGATCTCGCCGACCACGGCGCGAGGCGAATCGCCTGGGCTGGCAGGCGAATGCCGGTGCTGGCGACCATCCGGGAGCGGTTTGCCAAGGAAACCCCGCTCCAGGGCCATGTGGTGGCCGCTTGCCTCCATGTGACTGCGGAGACGGCCAACCTGATGCTCGCGTTGCGCGACGGCGGCGCGGAGCCGATCCTTTGCGCCTCGAACCCGCTGTCGACCCAGGACGATGTGGCAGCAGCGCTGGTGGCCGAGGGAATCTCGGTATTTGCCATCAGAGGCGAGGACGCGGACACCTACTACAAGCACATCAACGCCGTGCTCGACCATGCGCCGGCGGTCACGATGGACGACGGAGCAGATCTGGCCACCATCCTTCACACCGATCGGCGGGATATCGAGGTGATCGGATCCACCGAGGAGACCACCACTGGAGTCATCCGTCTACGCGCCATGTCGGCTGACGGGACACTTCGGGTCCCGGTGGTGGCGGTCAACGAATCGGCGACAAAGCACCTCTTCGACAACCACTACGGGACCGGCCAGTCGGCTCTCGACGGGATCATCCGGGCAACCAACGTCCTGTTGGCCGGCTCTACCTTCGTGGTGATCGGCTACGGCGACTGCGGACGCGGCGTTGCGCGTCGGGCCGATGGACTGGGCGCCAATGTCATCGTCGTCGAGGTCAACCCGGTCCGGGCATTGACCGCGGCGATGGACGGGTACCGCGTCATGACATCCGACGACGCCGCCCGGGAAGGGGACATCTTCGTGACCGTCACCGGGAACAAGCACGTCTTGCGCAGCCATCACTTCGATCTGATGAAGGACGGGGCGATCCTGGCCAATGCCGGACATTTCGACATCGAGATCGAGCTCGATGCCCTGGCCCGGAAATCGGTGGCAAGACGGGAGATTCGCGACAACCTCGAGGAGTTCGAACTGGCCGACGGGCGCCGTCTTCTGGTGGCCGCCGAGGGCCGTCTGGTCAACCTCGGCGCCGCCGAAGGTCATCCCGCCGATGTGATGGACATGAGCTTCGCCAATCAGGCGCTGGCCGCCGAGTTCCTGGTCCTAAATCAGGACAAGCTGGAGCCGATCATCCACACCCTGCCTCCCGAGATCGACCAGGAGGTGGCCCGCATCAAGCTGGAGCACCTCGGCGGTGGTCTCGAAACCCTGACCGATGAGCAGATCTCCTATCTCGCGGGGTGGCGCGAGGGAACGTGAGGTATTCGGTATTCAGTAATCAGTTACAGAGAACCGAGAACCGAACACCTATCACGCATTTCCGCCAACCCATAGGGTTGGCGGAAATGCTTTGTCAGGCTTGCTTTGCGGCGACCAGGGGGATTCTCTGCGAGCCATGTCGGGGCCTGATGCGCCCCGCTCCAGATCGTGTGTTGAGCGGTGGCGTGCGTTTGGTGGCGGCGTTCGAGCATTCGGGGCCGGCCCGCACTCTGGTGCACCAGCTCAAATATCGGGGTCTGACGGCCTACGCCGACGTGGTGGCTTCGGTCCTCAAGGACGTGGTGCCCAGACTCCCGATCGTTCCTGTGCCCCGGGTGTGGAGCCGTCAGTTGCAGTACGGCGTCGACCCAGCGGTGGTGCTCGCCGAAAGACTCGCCAGATCGATCAGGGTTCCGGTTATCAAATCACTTTTGGCGCCGATACATACCCCGAGACGTGCAGGAGGCGACCACTCGAGACCAGTTGCGCCGTTCCGGATGACCGAGGTCCCCGCGGGCGGTGTCTTGTTGGTTGACGATGTGGTCACCACCGGGAGGACTCTCGAGGCGGCGATCGGTTTGCTCGGCGCCGAGAGAGTGGCGTTGGCGGTGTGTGCCAATGCGGCGCCCCCGGTGTCTAGTCTCCTGGCACCGAAACGTGGTCAGATCTGAACTTTTGCCAATAGCCAGGTAACACCAAGAATGTCATCCGTAGTCATAGTCGACGACGCCGAGCTCTTTCGCGAGGCGCTACGCGCCGCCTTCGCACAAGAGGGCTTTGACGTGAAAGCCGTGGCGGCCGACGCCATGAAGGGCATCGACATCACCCGAGAGCATCAGCCAGACCTCGTGATGCTCGACCTTCTGATGCCGGGGATGTCAGGTCTCGAAGTGGTCGGCACCATCATCAAGGCAAGCCCCCGCACCAAGGTCGTCCTTCTGACCTCCAGCGAGTCCGCAGAAGACTTGCTCGCCGCGGTGAAGGCCGGGGCCTCGGGATACCTGACCAAGGACACGCCGTTGCCCCGACTCGTCGCTGCCATGCACGACGTGATCGACGGAGGGGCCGCCGTTTCTCCAGCGATGGGCGGCAAGCTCTTCACCGCTTTGAGGGACTTGCTCAAGCACAGCGGGATGATGAGTGCTCGCGTCCCCGAGCTCACCGGAAGGGAGCTCGAGATCCTCGGCCTGGTCGGAAATGGCAAGACCTCCAGAGAGATCGCCGAAGAGCTGTTCATCTCCGAGAACACCGTCCGCAATCACGTTCGCAACGTCCTCGACAAGCTTGGCCTTCGATCTCGATTCGAGGCCGTCACCTGGGCGCAGCGGGAGGGCCTGATCCAGGTCCGTTGACCGCGGTTCGCGAAGTGGGTCAAATCGCACCCACTTGTAACATGAGTCCCTAATGCCAATTCTCTCCAAGGTTCTTCGTGCCGGGGAGGGCAAGACGCTCAGAGAGTTCCAGGGGATCACCACTGCCGTGAACCAGCTGGAGCCCGTCTTCGAAACCCTGACCGACGAAGAGCTCAAAGCAAAGACATCTGAATTCAGGAAGCGCCTCGAATCGGGTGCCTCTCTCGAAGACATCGAGGCCGAGGCGTTCGCCGTGGTTCGGGAAGCCGCCAAACGAGTGCTCGGCCAGCGTCACTATGACGTGCAGGTCGTTGGGGCTGCGGCCCTCCACAAGGGGATGGTGGCCGAGATGAAGACCGGAGAGGGCAAGACCCTCGTCTCGACCATGCCTGCCTATCTCAACGCACTGAACGGCAAGGGCGTGCACATGGTGACGGTCAACGATTACCTGGCATCCCGTGACGCCGACTGGATGGGTGCCATCCACCGTTTCCTGGGCCTAACCGTCGGCCTCATCCAAACTTCGATGAGCCCCGCCGAGCGCCAGCCCGCCTACGCCTCGGACATCACCTACGGGACCAACAACGAGCTCGGCTTCGACTATCTCCGCGACAACATGGCGATGCGGGCTGTGGACCGTGTCCAGCGCGGGCATCCCTATGCGATCGTCGACGAGGTGGACTCGATCCTCATCGACGAGGCTCGAACCCCGCTGATCATTTCGGGCAGGGTCTCTGACAGCGCCAGGTGGTATCGGGACTTCGCCAAGCTCGCCAATCGGCTTCAGAAGGACCGTGACTATCAGGTAGATGAGCGCAAGCGCCAGGTTCTGACCACCGAGGAGGGTGTGACCCTCGTCGAGCAGATGCTCGGGGTGGAGAACCTCTTCGACCACGCGGCTGTTGACTTTGTCCACCACCTGGAAGCCGCCCTCAAAGCCAAAGAGCTCTACCTCCGTGACGTCGACTATCTGATCGACCACGGCGAAGTGAAGATCGTCGACGAGTTCACAGGCCGGGTCCTCGAGGGCCGGCGCTATTCCGAAGGCCTTCACCAGGCGATCGAGGCCAAGGAAGGCGTTGCGGTCAAGGAGGAAAACCAAACTCTCGCCACCATCACCCTCCAAAACTATTTCCGGCTCTACGAGAAGCTGGCAGGGATGACCGGAACCGCCGAGACCGAGGCCGCTGAGCTAGCCCAGATCTACAACCTCGAGGTGATCGCGATCCCGACCAACGCCCCGGTCGATCGAGCCGACGAGGGCGACCTGGTGTACAAGGGCGAGGACGGCAAGTTCGAAGCGGTGGTGGACGACGTGGCCGAGCGCAACGCCATCGGTCAGCCGGTGCTCTTGGGCACGGTGTCGATCGAGAAGTCGGAGAAGCTCTCGCGACTGCTCGAGAAGCGGGGCATCAAGCACGAGGTGCTCAACGCCAAGCAGCATGCCCGAGAGGCGGACATCATCGCCCAGGCAGGGCGTCCCGGCGCGGTCACGGTGGCGACCAATATGGCCGGTCGTGGTGTCGACATCATGCTCGGCGGCAACCCCGAAGGCATGGCCCGAACCGAGCTGAAGCGCCGCGGCATCGGCACTGACGATCCCTCCTATGCCGATCTCGAGAAGAAGCTGACCGATGAGTTCGACCTCCAGATCGTCCCCGACAAAGAGAAGGTGATCGGCGCCGGTGGGCTCTACGTGGTGGGGACCGAGCGACACGAGTCGCGGCGGATCGACAATCAGCTGCGTGGTCGGTCGGGCCGTCAGGGGGACCCTGGCGAGTCCAGATTCTTCCTGTCCCTCGAGGACGATCTCATGCGCCGCTTCCAGGGGGAATGGGTCACCGGCGTGATGGAGCGGCTGAAGCTCCCTGAGGACCAGCCCATCGAAGCCAAGATGGTGAGCAAGGCGATCGAGCGTGCCCAGCGCCAGGTCGAGTCACAGAACTTCGAGATCCGCAAGAACGTCCTGAAGTACGACGAGGTCATGAATCGCCAGCGCGAGGTGATCTATGAGTGGCGGAGGTCGATTCTCGAGGGCACGGCTGGAGACGATCTGATCGGTGATTGGATCGAGACTGTGGTCGCCGAGACGGTCGAGACTGCGATCAGCCCCGAGATCCCTCGCAATGAGTGGGACTGGGAGGCGTTGCGCCTTGAACTGAGCCAGTACTACCCGGCGTCCATCGACCGGTCGAGTTTCGAGGACTCGCCAAGCGTCGACGACGTCGTGGAGTATGCGGTCGATCAGGGTGTGAAGGCCTACGAACAGCGTGAGGAGGATCTCGGTTCCGACGTCCTCCGCCAGGTCGAACGCTCGGTGATGCTCTCGGTCATCGACAACAAGTGGCGGGAGCATCTCTCCGAGATGGACTACCTCCGCGCCGGGATCGGATTGCGGGCGATGGGTCAGCGCGACCCCCTCTCCGAGTACCAGCGGGAGGCCTACGACATGTTCACGGAGATGGTCGACTCGGTGAAGCGAGATGCCGTCAAGTACCTGTTCCATGTCGAGCTCTCCAAGCCGAGAAGCGAGCCGCAGAGAGTGGAGCCGCTCAGCACCGGCGGCCCGGTAGCCCAGGCCACCTCGGACAAGGTCGGGCGCAACGACCCCTGTCCCTGTGGCTCGGGCAAGAAGTACAAGCGCTGCCACGGCGCCGCCTAGCGATACCCGTTGACCGTGCACCGTTAACCGTTCACCGTATGAGCATGGAATCCACCGATCCGAAGCAGATCGTCGCCGATCTTCGGCAGCGTCTCGTCGAGGCGCGCCGATTCCTGGATCTCGACACCAAGGAGAAGGAGCTCGACGACCTCCGCGAGGAAGCCGCAGCTCCAGCCCTTTGGGAGGATCCCGACCGGGCGCGCACCGTCAGCCGTCGACTCGCTCGCTATGAGGCACTCTTCGACCTGATCGGCGGGCTTTCGGCGAAGCTCGACGACGCAGAGGTGCTGCTCGACATGGCTCAGGAGGCTGAGGATCCGGCGTCGCGTGACGAGGCCGTCGCCGAGCTCGGGGAGGTGTCAGCCGATCTGGACAAGCTCGAGCTCGAATCCCTCTTCTTCGACGAGTACGACGAAGAGGACGCCATCCTCAGTGTCCACGCCGGCGCCGGGGGAGTGGACGCCCAGGACTGGGCCGACATGCTGGCCCGGATGTATCAGCGATTCCTGACTGACTCCGGCTTCTCGGTGACAGTGGAAGAGGTGACGGAGGGTGAGGAGGCAGGCATCAAGTCCGCCACCTTCACCGTCAGGGGCGACCGCGCCTATGGGACGCTCGAAAGCGAGCGCGGGGTCCACCGACTGGTGAGGATCAGCCCCTTCGATGCCAACGCCAGGCGTCAGACCTCATTCGCCGGCGTCGACGTGGTTCCCGACCTGGGCGATCAGGCAAAGGTCGAGGTCGACGAGGACGACATTCGAATCGATACCTATCGCTCGCAGGGCGCCGGAGGCCAGCACGTGAACAAGACGGACTCTGCGGTCCGGATCACCCACATTCCGACCGGGATCGTCGTCCAATGCCAGAACGAGAGATCACAGCTCCAGAACAAGGCCAGGGCCATGGCGATGCTCCAGTCCAAGCTGGCCCAGCTCGCCCGTCAGGAGAGAATCGATCATCTCAACGAGATCCGCGGGGACAAAGGGGAGGCCGCCTGGGGCCGTCAGATCCGCAGCTACGTGATGCAGCCCTATCAAATGGTGAAGGACCTGCGGACCGACGAAGAGGTCGGGAACATCCAGGGCGTCCTCGATGGCGATGTGGCCCCGTTTGTCGAGGCCTATCTCCGCTGGCGGCGCGCCAACCATGAGGCAACGACTAATTCCACCTAGCCGGCGGCGTCGGGTTACCGTCCTCGGTTCTGCGGCTGGAGGCAGATGCCTGCGAGACTGCTCCTGATCCCATGATCCGACTCGAAAACGTCACCAAGGTCTATGAGGGCGGCACCATTGCCGCCCACGACGTCTCATTCGAGATGCAAAAAGGCGAGTTCACCTTTCTCGTCGGGCCTTCCGGATCCGGCAAGTCGACCCTGATCCGGCTCATGCTGCGTGATGAGCCGGTCACCCGGGGCAAGATCTGGGTCGCCGGCAAGGACATCACCACCCTTCCCAAGTGGAAGATCCCGTTCCTCCGGCGCTCGGTCGGGACCGTCTTTCAGGATTACAAGCTCCTTCCCAACAAGACAGTTGGAGAAAACGTGGCCTTCGCCCTGGAGGTCTTGGGACGGCCCCGGTCCGTGATCGGGCCTCAGGTGGAGCAGGTTCTCGACCTGGTCGGGCTCTCCGACAAGGTCGCCAGATACCCCAAGCAGCTCTCCGGTGGCGAGCAGCAGCGGGTCTCGGTTGCCCGGGCTTTTGTGAATCGCCCACCGATAATGCTTTGCGATGAGCCGACCGGGAACCTCGATCCGAAGACCTCCGTCGAAATCATGAAGCTCCTCGACCGGATCAACAGGACCGGGACCACGATCGTGATGGCCACCCACGACCACGCCATCGTCGACGCCATGCAGCGACGTGTCGTCGCCCTCGATCAGGGCCGTGTGATGAGAGACGAGGAAGCCGGCAAGTATGAGAAGGTGCCGGAGTGAGTCGTATCTTCTTCCTGATACGGGAAGCGCTGGTCAATCTTCGGCGCAACCTCCTCGTGGTCGCGGGGGCAGTCCTGGCCGTGTTCATCTCTCTGACCCTGGCGTTCGCGGCTCTGGTCGCCAACGAAGTCCTTCGCACCTGGATCGCCGGTTGGCAAGAAGGGGTCCATGTCATCGCCTTCCTGAACGATGCCGGGGTCAACGGGGTCCCCACCGATGCCCATGAGCAGTTGCTGGCTGAGGTTCAGGGCTGGGAAGAGGTCAAGAGCGCCTTCTATGTGGACAAGGCCCAGGCCTGGGAGGAGTACCAGAAGCTCTTCGCCGGTCAAGACGAGCTTCTGGAGATCGATCCCACCGTCCTTCCGGCCTCGATCCGGATCGAGCTCGTCGACATTGCCCTTCACGAATCGGTTGCATTCAAACTTCGAGAACAGCAACAGGTGGTTCGCGAGGTCCGAACTGCCGCCGACGAAATCGAACAGTTACAGAGCTTGAGAGATGTGGTGAGGGTTCTCGGGATCGGTGCCGCCGTCGTGCTTGGGCTCGCCGCGGTGGTGCTCATTGCCAACACCATTCGCCTCGCCATCTACGCCCGCCGCGACGAGGTCGAAATCATGAGGCTGGTCGGTGCCTCCAACTGGTACATCAGGATCCCGTTCCTGTTGGAGGGGATGATCGAGGGACTGCTGGGGGCTGCGGCCGCAGTTTTCGTGGTTTGGATTGCCGCCACCCGCCTCTCCGACGCCTTCTCCGGTTTCGGGTTGTTCCGATTCGAAGTGGACAGCGATTTCTTCTTGCGCTGGGGCCTGATGTTCCTGCTGTTTGGAGCCCTGGCCGGGGTGGTCGGATCCATGCTCGGCCTGAGCCGACACCTGAGGGAGTCGGAAGGCGTTGGCTCCGAAGTGCCCACGGGGACGCTGGAGCGGGTCTGAATGAGCCGCTCGGAGCCGTCCGGGCGAATCAAGGTCATCGCATCCAATCGTCGGGCTCGTCACAACTACTCCGTTGTTGAGACTTTCGAGGCGGGCGTGGTCCTCTTCGGGTCTGAGGTGAAGTCTCTGCGCGAGGGGCGTATGGATCTCAAGGACTCGTACGGCCTGGTTCGGGGCGGAGAGATGTTCCTGGTCGGGTCCTATGTCGGTCCCTATGAGTTCGCTCGAGAAGGTGGCCACGAGCCGGAGCGCGATCGCAAGCTGCTTCTGCATCGGAAGGAGATCGATCGGATTGCTGGCCAGGTGGCCGAGAAAGGCCTGACCCTCGTCCCGCTCCAGGTCTACTTCAACGAAGGCAAGGTCAAGGTCGAGATCGGGCTGGCCAAGGGCAAGACCTCGTACGACAAGCGACAGACGCTCCGCGACCGTGACCACGATCGGGAAATGGAAAGAGCCGCTTCGCAAGCGAGGAAGCGTAGCCGTCATCAGTAGCAGTTTTCGTCCATTGTGCGCGTGCACTGCTGCTGCCCATTCGAGCGAGCCGTCTCCAAGTAAACTGAGAGTTCACCATGGGGGTGAAACGGTTTCGACGTCGAGTGTTGAAGCGTTGGAAGCGAGCCGGGGTCTCCGGGGCCCCGTCAACAAACCGGAAAAACCAATAAGTGCCGAAGATAACTTCGCACTGGCTGCCTAATTAAGTAGCCCGTCCGCCCGGCCGGCTCCCGCACGGCAGGGATCGGGCGTCGCACTGCGGGACGCTCTCCACGGGATTCCGGGACCGTGGGGCTAAGACAACTCCGGATAGGCACGGGAAAACTCGTCGTCAGAGTTCCCGCCGCCGAAAGCTCGCTGACGACTGCGCTCGGAGATGCCAACGCCGAGGGCTCGACGGACCGGGGTTCGACTCCCCGCACCTCCACCAACAGGCGGAGTTACCGCCTTGCTAGCTCTACAGGACCTTGTACGGCTGGACGATCTCGGTTCGCCAGGTGGCTGGGTCGGGCTGCTCGCTGGGATCGGAGTAGTAGACCTCCCACGCTGGGCCCTCGGCCTGACTGTCATGTTCGACGATCCATGCTTCGACCGCCTCGTAGGCGGGCTTCATTTGGTCGTAGGGCCCGACATGGGTCACGACTGCGGCGACTCCACCGGGAAGTGTCGATGCGACGACCTCACCGCTGCCTTCGGTCCCGCCGAGGACGGGGAACCCGGCCTCGATCTCGAATTCCGCAAACTCGTCATCGAGCGGCCGGTAACGGGCAAATGGTGCTCCGGCGAATGCCAGCCCTGACTTCGCAACGTGCTCGGTCACCGAGGCATACGCCTTCCCCAGAAAGTCCGGGATCTCGGCGACCGGTACCTTCGCGGTCATGGTCAGCGTCGGCTGTTCAACGATCTGTCGAGAAAAGACCTGGTACATGGGCATCTCCTTTCAATCACTCCACTATTCGGGGTGGATCGCGGCGTGGCCAGAGTCCAAAGTCATCTTGTGATGCCGGGCGATCAAGGGTCCGGCACCAGGATTCGAGCGGCCTACCTTTCGCGGGGTGGGACTCTCCACCGACATCGGATACCTGCATCGGTCGCCGAATTGGGCTCAACGCGCGGCAGCACGGGTCGGGACCACCCGGGTCGCTTCTTCCGTCTCCCGCGTGGTGATGCCTGGTTTGGACCGGTTTCACCTGAAGCTGCAGTGGGGGAAACATCCACTGCCACCACCTGGCTGCTGGGGATCCCCACGCTGTGGCTGACCACCCGCGGTGCACGCAGCGGCCAGCTGCGGCAAGTGCCTTTGTTTGGCATACCTATCGACGACGACCTGGCTTTGCTCGGGACCCGGTTCGGGTATGAGGCGACCCCAGCCTGGGTCTTCAATATCGAGGCCGATCCCGAAGTCGATGTCGCCTATCGCGGGAGATCTGTCCCTGCGACCGCAAGAGCGGCCGGGCCGGAGGAGGAGAGCCGGATCTGGGATCGAGCCGGTCAGATCTATCCCGGCTATCTGCTCTATGCCGATCGTGCCCCGCACCGCCAGATCCGGGTGTTTGTGATCGAATCTCGGTGAGTGCGATAGGGTCGGAGTGAGCGGCTTGAGATCGAGGTGAGGAATTGGCCGACAAGACACAGCTAATGGTTTGGATCGACCAAGACCTGTGCACCGGTGACGGCATATGTGAGGAGATCACGCCCGACGTCTTTGTCGGCAGAGACGATGGCTTGTGGGTGGTCAAGGAAGAGGCCAAGCACTTCGGGCGTACTGTCGTCTTCGACGGGGTCGAAGGAGACGGCCACGGCCCGGAGGGCTCCCGGGGTCTCGCCCGGATTCCGGACTCCCTGGTCGCCGACGCCATCGAGTCTGCGGAGGAGTGCCCGGGGGAATGCATCATGATCGAGCCCTATCGGGAGGATGCGGTTCTCGGATAGAAGGAGCAGGTAGTGGAACACCAGGACCTACGACCAATCGAGCGAGTGATCGTCCGACTTCACGAGGCCGGTCAGGAGCCGCCCGAGATTTCGCGCCGCGTCGGCAAGAAGCCCGGGACCGTCACCCGGATCATGACCATGATCGACCTGAGGTCCGACTCGCCGATGATCCATGTCGTCGATGATGAGGCTCTCAGACCCGTGGAGAGGGTCGTCATGAAGCTGCGGGCCCGTGGCGAGAGCTACGGAGAGATCGGGATCCGCCTCCGCAAGAGCGGCGAGCAGGTTCGGCGGATCGAGAGTTACGCCCAACTCAAGCTGGAGGCCTGAGCCCGGGATTCCAGCCCCGGGCCGGGTACCGTCTCGGGCGTGAGCAACCTCCCCTCGAGGGTCACGGTCACGGAGTCCTCGTCTCGTGATGGGCTCCAATCCCTTGGCGTCGCCATTCCCACGCAGTCGAAGGTCGGCTTGATCGAGGCATTGGCCGGCACCGGACTGCGGTCATTCGATGCGGTCTCCTTCGTCAGTTCGAAGGCCGTTCCCCAGATGGCGGATGGTGCCGAAGTCCTGGCGGGACTTCGAGAGCGCGACGACCTCGAATTGTGGGGACTGGTGCCCAACATGAAGGGTTTGGAATCTGCGCTCGAAGCCGGTCTGACCAGCATCGGGCTCCTCACTGCGGCCTCTGACACCTTTAACCAGCGCAATATCAATGCCACCGTTGACGAGTCGATGCACCGGATCCGTCGCATCCTGTCCGAGGCGCCGGGAGGGCTCCGGTTCCGGGGCTATGTGTCGACTGCCACTCACTGCCCGTTCGAGGGAGAGCAAGAGCCCGATTGGGTGGCTCATCTCGTCGAGACCCTGCTCGAGTGGGGGGTCGATGAGGTCTTTCTCGGTGAGACTCTCGGTCAGGCAACCCCCGCTCACATCAACCGTCTTCTCGATGAGGTGCTCGACCTGGTCGCAGCGGAGAAGGTCGGTGTGCATTTCCACGACACATACGGGCAGGCGATCGCCAACACGATGGTTGCCCTGGAGCGAGGCATCGACAAGATGGACTCATCGGCGGGAGGGTTGGGCGGCTGCCCCTACGCCCCGGGCGCCACGGGCAATCTGGCCACCGAGGATCTGCTTTGGATGCTCGACGGGCTGGGGGTGAGCCATGACATCGACATCGTCGGTGTGGCTCATGTCGCCCGCGATTTCTGTGAAGCGAACGATCTCAACTACGCCAGCAAGGCAGGACGTGCCCTCCTCGCTGCCGAAGGGCTCTCGTGAAGTCGATCTACATGACCGAGGACCTCGAGGCGGTCCGACTGCAGACCCGCACTTTCGTGGAGCGCGAGATCGTCCCCAATGCCGCTCCCTGGGAGACGGAAGGTGTCCCCAGACAGGTTCTGGACGACATGGGGGCACTGGGGTTCTTCGGGCTGCGCATCCCGGAGGAATACGGAGGGGTGGGCCTCGGCGCACTGGCATCGGTGGTGTTTGCGGAAGAACTGGGTCGGTCCACCTATGGGGGGTTCACGATCACCGTGCTGGTCCACACTGACCTCGCCGCTCCCTTATGTTCTCAACTTCGGTTCCCCGGAACAAAAGGCCCACTGGCTTCCCAGATTCGCTACCGGTGATGCGATCGCCGCCATCGCCATCACCGAGCCCGATGCCGGCTCGGATGTCGCCGCGATCCGGACGACTGCTCGTCGTGAAGGTGAGGGCTTCGTCATCAACGGAACCAAGATGTTCATCACCAATGGGGCCACGGCCGACGTGGTGTTCGTTGCGGCAAAGACCAACCCAGAAGTCAAGGGTTCGCGTGGGGTTTCGATCTTCGCCGTGGAGAGGGGCGCCAAGGGCTTCAGCACCGGGCGAGTGCTCGAGAAGATGGGTTGGCGGTCATCGGACACCAGCGAGCTCGTCTTCGACGATGTGTGGGTCGGTGAGGACAGCTTGATTGGTGAGGAGAACCAGGGTTTCTACTACATCATGGAGAACTTCCAGAACGAGCGGTTGGCCATCATGGGCCAGGCGCTGGGCGAAGCCCAACGAGCCCTAGAGCTGACCGTCGAGCACGTCAAGGAGAGGCAGGCCTTCGGTTCCCCACTCTGGGACAAACAGGCCATTCGGCAGCGGATTGCGATGCGACAGACCGAGATCGACGCCGGTCGCGAGCTGACTTATCGGGCTGCGTGGCTGACCGACCAGGGCGAGGACGCGGTGCGCGAGGTGTCAGAGGTGAAGGCCTACGTCGGCGAGCTGGCCAATCGGGTCCTCTACGACTGCGTCCAGTTCCACGGCGGAATGGGTTTCATTGCCGAAACCGCGGTGGAACGTCTCTACCGGGATGTTCGGATCGCGAGCATCGGCGGGGGCGCCACCGAGATCATGCTGGACGAGGTGGCGAAGAGGTTGTAGGTCTCAAGTCTCAAGCCTCAAGGTCGAGCGCTGTCTGGCTGCTTCCACTTCCGACGGCTCCAGAGGATGCCATCCCAACTCCAGAGCCAGCCAAAGGGTCTTCGACACGGGGTAGAAGACGACAGGTATGAGCCCATTGGCGACGATGGTGACCACTCCCACGACAGTCCAGGGGACTTCGGGCCACGTGATCAGGATGCCACTGACGAAGATCACCAGGAAGGTGCCAAACGTCACCGTCGTGTTGATGATCAATGCGCCTACCCAGTAGCCCTCCTCGCGCTCGAAGTGCATTCCGCATCGGCCGCAGTCCTCTTTCATCCCGTAGTAGGTGTCGAACGCCCGGGCGCCACACCGAGGGCAGCGTCGCCTGAGCCCTCGCCAAATCCTGGTGCCTCCGCTTACTCCCTGGTCGTGGCTCACACCGGCGAGGCTATCGTCGGCAGGGTGACTGACGACCGGATCGCCCGCCTCAGACGGGAGTACGAGGCTCGGGGTCTCGTGGAGGGTGAGATGGCAGCCGATCCGACTTCCCAGTTCGAGGTGTGGTTCTCGGCGACTGTCGCGTCGGGGATCGACGAACCGAACGCATTCGTCCTTTCGACCTCCACGACCGAGGGGCGACCGTCCGGGAGAGCCGTCCTGATGAAGAGCTTCGATCAGGATGGAATCGTCTTCTACACCGGCCTCGAATCACGAAAGAGCGTCGAGATCAAGTCCAATCCATGGGCTGCCGCCACCTTCGTCTGGACCCAGCTTCATCGCCAGGTCAGGTTCGAGGGTGCGGTGAATGCGGTGGACGCGGCCGTCGCTGATGCGTATTTTGCGACTCGACCAAGGGGCTCTCAGATCGCCGCCCACGCATCGAGACAAAGCACACTCATCGACTCCCGTGACCAGCTGGATGCGCGATTCGCTGCTTTCGAGAAGGAGTTCGCCGACGGTCTGGTGGCGCGGCCGGAGTTCTGGGGAGGCTGGAGACTCTCACCGGATGTCTGTTGAGTTCTGGCAGGGCCAGCCCAATCGATTTCATGATCGGGTGCGCTATTCGAGAGACGGAGACGGCTGGGTCATGCAAAGGCTGGCGCCGTGAGGGTGCATGTCATCGGCTCGTCGGGCACCTTCCCGGTGCCGGGAAGACCCGCTTCCGGCTATGTGATCGAACAGGACGGCACAAGAGTGTGGTGCGACGCCGGTCCCGACACCTTCACGTCTCTTCCTGTCGAGCCAGACATGATCGATGCGATCGTCATCTCCCACCAACACCCCGATCACTGCTCGGACCTGATGACCGCATTTCATGCCTGGACCTACCGACCTGAGCCGCGCATGGGGATCCCGCTGTATGCGCCGCAGTCGGTGTGGGACAGGCTGTCATCGTTTCTCGACTCGGGTCAGGGTGATCACCTGGGCCGCTGTTACGACTTTCACCCGGTCTGGACGGGGGACACCGCCGAAATCGGGCCATTCGCCCTCAGCTTTGTCGAGATGGATCATTCGGTGCCAACTGTTGGCTCTCGGTGGGAGTCCAACAACCGCACAATCTTCTTCACCGGAGACACCGGCCCGAAGGGGGAGTGGAGAGGATTCGCCAAGGATGTGGATGTTCTCCTCGCTGAGGCCGGCTATCAGGGCGAGCGGGGCGCGGCGGACTATCCGCATCACCTCACGGCCACCGAGGCCGGGGCGATCGCTCGCGAGGTGGGGGCGAAGCGATTGGTGCTCACCCACATCCCGCCCTACCTGGACGTATCCCGATCGGTGCACGAGGCGGAACTGACATTTGACCGTCCGGTCGCCGCAGCAACCCCGGGAACTCAGTTCGATGTTTGATTTCGGTGTCAGATGACAACGCGTGCCCACGATCAGCTTCGACCTGTGGAGATGGAGCTGGGATTCACCGAAGCCACTCCGGGATCGGTCCTCATCTCGTTCGGGCGGACCAAGGTTCTCTGCACGGCCTCGGTTGAGGCCGAAGCGCCGCGATGGATGAAGGACTCGGGCAGGGGCTGGGTGACGGCGGAGTACGCGATGTTGCCGGGAGCATCACCAGAGCGTGTGCGCCGGGATCACGTTTCCGGTGGGCGGGCCCAGGAGATCTCGCGCCTGATCGGGCGATCGCTGCGCGCCGCCGTCGATCTCAACGCCTTCGGTGAGGGGATGGCCAGAGTCGATTGCGACGTGATCGAGGCAGACGGTGGGACCCGAACCGCTGCGATCACTGGCGCCTGGGTGGCGTTGCATCAGGCTTTCGAGGACTCGGTGGAGCGTGGGTTGATCGCTCGGAACCCGATCATCGACGAAGTCGCCGCCATCTCGGTGGGGATCGTTGATGGGAAAGCGAAGCTGGATCTCGAATACGAGAGCGACTCAGCGGCCGAGGTCGATCTGAACGTCGTCATGTCGGGGCGGGGGCTGCTGGTGGAAGTCCAGGGGACTGCGGAGCGAGCCCCTTTCAGCCGAAGCGATCTCGATGGCTTGCTGGACCTCGCCACCAAGGGGATCTCGGAGCTGCATGCTCTGCAGCGGGAGGCGGTTGCAGGGTGATCCCGAGGCTGGTCGTCGCCTCCAAGAATCCGGACAAGATCACCGAGATCGAAGAAATCATCGAGCCCTTGGGAATCGCCGGCGAGATAGTTCGCGGCTTGGACTGGCCGGACGTCGAGGAGACCGGGGCCACGCTCGAGGACAACGCACTACTCAAGGCGAGAGAGGTCATGGCGGCCGTGGGCCTGCCTGCGCTGGCCGACGACACCGGTCTGGAGGTCCTTGCACTCGGGGGCCGTCCCGGTGTGAACACGGCCCGGTTCGCCGGGCTGAGGGCGAGCTATGCGGACAACGTGCTCCTGCTGCTCGAAGAAATGCAAGGCGTCGTTGATCGTCGCGCCAAATTCCGCACAGTGGTCGCCCTCGTCCTTTCCGACGGGACCGAAGTGGTGGCCGAAGGTGCGGTCGACGGGTTGATAACCGCCGAAAGGCGAGGCGAGCATGGGTTTGGCTACGACCCGGTCTTCGAGGTGGCGGGCCGGACCCTTGCCGAGATGCCATTGAGCGAGAAGAACGGTTTCTCGCATCGGGCTCGCGCCCTGAGGGCGCTGGCCGCGGAACTTGGACGGTGAGGCGGCTTCCCAAGGTCGTGATCGTCGGTGCGGGTTTTGGAGGGCTCAACGCGGCCAAAGGCCTCAAAGGCGTGGGCGTGGAGGTCACGATCATCGATCGCCGGAACTTCCACCTCTTCCAGCCACTTCTGTACCAGGTGGCGGCCGCAGCTCTGAACCCGAGCGACATCGCATATCCAATCCGTTCCATCTTCCGGCGTCAGCCGAATGTCACGACGATCCTTCTCGCAGAGGTGATAGCGACCGATCTCGATCGGAAGGTGGTTCGCCTCGATGACGGCGTCGAGGTCGCTTACGAATACCTGATCATTGGAGCCGGTGCCACCCACTCGTATTTCGGGAACGACGAGTGGGCGAGAGTCGCTCCTGGGCTGAAGACTATCGAGGACGCACTACATGTCCGCGGTCGGATCCTGGCCGCATTCGAGGCCGCGGAGAGGGAGCCCGAATCAGCGGAGCGGCTCCTCACCTTTGTCGTGGTCGGTGGCGGCCCTACCGGTGTCGAGCTCGCAGGTGCGTTGATCGAGATCGCAGTCCATTCGATGGAGCGGGAGTTCCATGCCATCGATCCTGGATCGGCTCGAGTGATCCTCGTGGAAGGGGCGGAGCGGGTGTTGCCCGTCTATCCCGAGGCGCTGTCGGAGAGCGCCCGACGTCAGTTGGAGAGTCTTGGGTGTCGAGGTTCGCACCAACGCCATGGTCGATCTCGTCGACGACTCCGGTGTGACCCTGGCCGGCGGTGAGAGGATCGAAGCGGCAAACGTGCTTTGGGCCGCAGGGGTGATGGCCTCTCCTCTGGGGGCGGGCCTTGGAGCGGAGAGGGATCGGTCGGGGAGGGTGATGGTGGAGTCGGACCTTTCGCTGCCGGGCCATCGAGATGTCTTCGTGGTCGGCGATCTGGCGGTGGTCTCCGAAGTGCCTGGAGTGGCGCCGGCGGCCATGCAGATGGGACGTCACGCCGCTCGAGGGATCCGAGCGGACCTGGCGGGGGAGCCTCGCACCGCGTTCCATTACCGCAACAAGGGATCCCTGGCCACGATCGGGCGGGCGCGAGGCGTTGCCCACTTTCCCCGGATCGATTTCTCCGGGTTTCCGGCGTGGTTCGCCTGGCTGGCGATCCACATCTTCTATCTGATCGGATTCAGGAACCGGATCCTGGTGTTGGTGTCCTGGGCCTGGAGCTATCTGACTTTTCGCCGCGGGGCTCGGATCATCACCGAGGTGCCTCCAACCCGGGGTGGGAGCGAGCCGTAGGGGGTCGGTGCGGGCGAGAGGATTTGAACCTCCACGGACTTTCGTCCACTGGGACCTAAACCCAGCGCGTCTGCCAAGTTCCGCCACACCCGCGTGGTGGTTCGAGATGGTAGGACCGACGACTCTGTACCCGACTGCGGATTGAGTTCGCTGCTCCGCGCTGGGTCGCCTGGGATTCGAACCCATAACCTGCGGCGTTAAGAGCACCTCTGCGCTGCCAGTTGGCTAGCGCCCGAGGCAAGTACCGCCAGACCCGTGTGGTGGAGTCATTGTCCCACGAAAAATGCCCCCGGCTGGGCCGGGGGCGAGTTCGGTGGGCCGCCCGGGACTCGAACCCGGAACCTTGGGCTTAAGAGGCCCCTGCTGCTGCCAGTTGAGCTAGCGGCCCGCTGGCCTGAGCTTAATTCCCGAGGCGATAGGCGAGGAACTCGACCCATGCAATGGTGCGATGCAATGCGTCGGCGCTTCGTCGCATCCTGACCGCGCAGACTCCGTTCGGAAGGTGGTTCTTACGATGCCCTGTGCCGTCCGGCTTGACAAAGGTCTTGGTGAAGTCTGAGAGATCGATTCCAAGCTCCGCCGACCACCACAGCCTGGCGCTTGGCTCGTCATTATCCGCGTGGATGTTGAGCCGGGCTGTGAACTCGGCCGGCTGGGCGTGATAGACGCTCGCCCATCTCATGAACAGACGGAGAGCGGCGGGCTCTGCATTCGTCATCCCCAAGGTCGACTGGGTCTTGTATCCCTCTCCCCAATAGAGGGCATTACCTGCTGTCCAGAGTGGCTCATGCATGAGAATCGGCGCCTCTGCAAGCGCCTGGGCTCGGATCGCGAGGATCTCTGCCCGCCGTTGCGGTTCGTATCCCGTGGGATTCCCGCCTGGCTTCCGGTCCTCTCCTTGATCGCCGCGTACTGCTCATCGGTGAGCAGAACCTCGCGGCACCAGGTGGCCAGGGTCGATTTCTTCACCGGGATCAGCTCCATGATCTCGGCGTAGGTCATCCCGAGTCGCCTCAGATCCTTTCCCAACTCCGACCGCTCCCAGCGTGACATCCGGTCCCATTCCGCGATCCGAGCCTCCAATTCGGGTCCCACCCCCATGGTTCGAAGATAGGGATGGGGTGGGACAGGAATGAGAGGGGAATTACCCTGAGGTGATCAACGGGCTGTGGCGCAGCTTGGTAGCGCGCTGCGTTTGGGACGCAGAGGTCGTCGGTTCGAGTCCGACCAGCCCGACGAAGGCCGTAAACTGACCCTCCCGCGGGTGTAGCTCAATGGTAGAGCTCCAGCCTTCCAAGCTGGTGGTGAGGGTTCGATTCCCTTCACCCGCTCGAATGGGTCGCCCCTCGGGGCGAGATGTCCAAGCCCCTGCCCCTGTAGCTCAATGGGATAGAGCAGCGGACTTCTAATCCGCAGGTTGGGGGTTCGAGTCCTCCCGGGGGCGCGAGGACGACCCATTCGACATGGTGGCCGTAGCTCAGTCCGGTTAGAGCACCTGGTTGTGGTCCAGGACGTCGCGGGTTCGAATCCCGTCGGTCACCCGAGAGTGGCCGCTCGTATTCGAGCGGCCACGTACTAGGTACTGAGTACTTGGCACATGGACAAGACACCATCGATCAGGAAGACAATGACAGCAACCATCACCGAGACCGGGCCGTTCGAGCGTCTGGTCAAATTCCGGCTGACCGACGAGGAGATCGCAGCCGGGAAGACCGCCACCGCTCGCAAGCTCTCCCAGGACATGAAGCTCAAGGGATTCCGGCCGGGCAGGGCCCCGCTCCCCGTAGTGGAGGCGGCAGTCGGTACCGATCGCCTACGAAGCGAGGTCATCGATGACCTCGTGCCACCCGCGCTCACGCAGGTTCTGGCAGCTGAGGAGATCAACCCGGCCGTCACCCCGCAACTGGAGAGTCTCAACGAGGTCGATGGCGGGGTCGATGTCGAGGTCCTGGTGACGCTGTGGCCCACCATCGAGCTCCCGAGCTACAAGGGCCGCGACATCCAGGTGACGTCTCCCGAAGTGACCGACGAGGAGTTGGAAGCGCAGGTCACCCGGATGCTCGAGCAGTTCGCAACGGTCGAGGAGGTGGAGCGATCCGCCGAGCTTGGCGATTTCGTCTCGGTGGACATCTCGGCGACCGCCGGCGACGAGCCCATCCCTGAGGCCACGGCTGCCGACCTTCTCTACGAGATCGGGTCAGGTCTGCTCATCGAGGGCATGGACGACCTGCTGGTTGGCGCCGCCGCGGGGGAATCCGTGGTGTTCGACGCCCCGTTGCCTGACGGATTCGGCGCGAGAGCCGGGGAGCACGTGAAATTCAATGTTGCGGTCCAAGAGGTCAAGGAGCGGATCCTTCCGCCATTGGATGACTCATGGGTCGATGAGAACACCGAGTTCGAGACGGTCGGTGAGCTCTACGCGGAACTACGGGAGCGTCTAACCGAAGCGAAGCACCAGGCAGTGTCCCGTCAATTCGCTGAGCGGGCCCTGAGCACATTGGTCGACCAGGTCGACGTCGAGCTCCCTGATGCGTTGATCCGGGCCGAGATGGATGAGCACCTGCACCGCTTCCTTCACCGGCTCCAAGAGAGCGAGCTGACCCTCGAAGACTATTTCGCGGCCACCGGCATCGAACAGGAGGCCTTTGTCGAAGACCTCCGCGGGCAGGCTGAGCTATCACTTCGGAACCAGCTGGTCCTCGAGGCGCTCGCCGAGGCGGAAGGCATCGAAGTCACCGAGGAGGACCTGTCCTCGACCCTCCGTGCCCTCGCCACCCAGTCGGGTGATCCTGTCGCCTACCTACGCGCCTTCAGGGAGAGCGGCCGAGAATTAGCCCTGGCCAGTGATATTCTCAGAAACAGGGCATTGGACGTCGTCTTCTCGAATGCCAATCCTGTGGACGAAGACGGCAATCCAATCGATTTGAGTTTGGAAGTCACGGAAGTCGAAGCCGAGGTTGTCGAGGCCGAGCCCGTCGAGGGCGAGGTCGTGGCGGCCGAAGTCTTGGAGGAAGAAGAATGAACGCCGAGAACTATGTCGTCCCCACCGTCTTTGAACAGACGAGCCGGGGCGAGCGCTACTTCGACATCTACAGCCGCCTGCTCAAGGATCGAATCATCTTCCTCGGGACTCCGATCGATGACACCATCGCCAACCTGATCATGGCCCAACTGCTCCACCTCGAGTCGGAGGACCCGGACAAGGACATCTTCCTCTACATCAACTCGCCCGGTGGCTCGATTACTTCACTTTTCGCGATCTACGACACCATCCAGTACATCAAGCCCGACGTGAACACGGTGTGCATGGGCATGGCGGCGTCCGCGGCGGCGGTGATCCTCGCTGGTGGCGCCAAGGGGAAGAGGTTCGCTCTCCCTCACGCCCGGGTCATGCTCCATCAGCCCCACGGTGGCGCTCAGGGCCAGGCCTCTGACATCGAGATCCAGGCCAAGCTCATCGTGCAGATGCGCGAGCAGCTCAACTACATCCTCGCCGAGCACACCGGCCAGACCTACGACAAGATCGCCCTCGACACCGAGCGCGACTACTGGATGCTGGCCGACGCCGCCAAGGAATACGGGGTGATCGACGGAATTCTCACCCGCCGGGAGCTTGCCGCGGTAGCCTCCTCGTAGTCGGAGGAGGTTTCAACCCGGATGGCCAGACTTGGCGAGGGCGGAGAGCTGTTGAAATGCAGCTTCTGCGGTAAGTCTCAAAAGCAGGTCAAGAAGCTGATCGCCGGGCCCGGCGTCTACATCTGTGACGAATGCATCGATCTCTGCAACGAGATCATCGAGGAGGAGTTCTCCACCACCGAGGAGATCAACTTCGCCGAGCTCCCCAAGCCGGTCGAGATCAAGCATTACCTCGACGACTACGTCGTGGGCCAGGAGGAAGCCAAGAAGAAGCTGTCGGTCGCGGTCTACAACCACTACAAGCGGATCCGCAGCGGCGAGGTCCAGCGTGACGTCGAGCTTCAGAAGTCCAACATCCTTCTCATCGGCCCGACCGGATCCGGCAAGACCCTTCTCGCCCAGACGCTCGCCCGTCAACTCAACGTTCCCTTCGCCATCGCAGACGCCACCAGCCTCACCGAGGCCGGCTACGTCGGCGAGGATGTCGAGAACATCCTTCTCAAGCTGCTCCAGGCCGCCGACTACGACGTCAACCGCGCCCAGCAGGGGATCATCTACATCGACGAGATCGACAAAGTCTCCCGTAAAGCCGAGAACCCTTCGATCACCCGCGATGTCTCCGGCGAGGGCGTCCAGCAGGCATTGCTCAAGATCCTCGAAGGGACCCAGGCTTCGGTCCCGCCCCAAGGTGGGCGCAAGCATCCGCATCAGGAGTTCATTCAGCTCGACACCACCAACATCCTCTTCATCTGTGCCGGTGCCTTTGGCGGTCTCGAGGATCTCATCGCCAACCGTGTCGGCAAGCGCGGCGTGGGATTCGGCGCTGACGTGCGCTCCCGCAAGGACGGGCGCCCAACCGAGTTGTTGAACCAGGTCATGCCCGAGGATCTCATGAAGTACGGATTGATCCCCGAGTTCATCGGGCGGCTCCCGGTGATGGCGACCGTCGAGGATCTCGACATGGACGCCCTGATCCAGATCCTCACCGAGCCGAAGAACGCGCTGATCAAGCAGTACGCCCGCATGTTCGAGATGGATGAGGTCGAGTTGGTGTTCACCCCGGACGCGCTGGAAGCGATTGCCGAGCAGGCGCTCAAGCGGGGGACCGGGGCCCGCGGTCTTCGGGCGATCCTCGAGGAGGTTCTCCTCAACACGATGTATGACCTTCCCTCACGCACTGACATCGACCAGGTATTGATCGATCGGGACGTCGTCGAGGACAAGGTGAACCCCACCCTGGTTCCGGCCCGCGACGTCGACGGGCCCGCCGAGAAGTCGGCCTGACCTGACTTCTTAGTCGGTCCGCGAAATCCTCGCTTCGGTCGCGAATAACAAGCATGTGGTTTAAACCACGATTCGCGCCATCCCGCCGTTACTGTGCGATCTGGATCACCGAAGGTGATCGCAACAAGGGAAAAACGGGAGGCGCTGATCCCCGGCCTGTATTCGGTCACCTGGGCCGAGGGGAAGCCAGTGGTGAGACCGGCCTGTTCCATGGATATGAAGGGATAGGAACAACGATGGGGATCAGTGTGCGGCGGATGCGATTGGTCGTCGCAATCACCACCGTCTTGTTATTGGCTCTGTCGTTGATGCTTGTGTTGCCGAGTTCGGCGGGCGCAACTTCAGGCACCGGGCACTACGGCACGACTACGACCACCAAACCCGATGGATGTCCGGACGGTGGAGGTGGTTACGGCAAAGCCTCGGCCAAGGGTGGCTCACACCACCAATGCGACACGACCACGACGATCGACAACAGCAGCACCACGACTGGCGGGGGTGACACGACCACGACGATCGAAAGCAGCAGCACGACGAGCGGGGGCGAGACGACCACGACTGGCGGGGGCGACACGACCACGACGATCGAAAGCAGCAGCACCACGTGGCGGGGGTGACACGACCACGACGATCAACGGCCTCGTCACCACGACCCTGGACGACGATCAGGTCGGGGGTATCACTGTGACCACCTCCTCCATACCGTCGGATGGGTCGAGCACACTGCCATTTACCGGCATCAACCGGGGCCAACTGATTGCGTTGGGTGCGAGTGCACTGGCTCTCGGGCTCTGGCTCGTGATGGCCATCGGAGCTCGCCGAGAGGAGAACTGACCGCTCCAATCTGACAGTCTCCGATTGACTAGTGAAGACCCCGGTGGCTAGCGCTTCCGGGGTTTTCTCTGCATCACCCCTATGACCCTCTGTTGACTTGCCTCCCATTCCGGGCAGACTTGTGGCTAACGAACACACTGAGTGGTCGCACCCACAAGGGGAAATAGGGAGGCTGTGAAACCAGGCCTGTAAAACGGTCACCTGGGTCTGGTGGAGCTAGTGGTGAGACCGACCTGTCCCAAATGATGAAGGGATAGGAAGATATGAAGGGGCTGGGGACGACTCCTGTCGTCTGGGGCGTCGAGTCTTATACGCGCTGTCGGCGCGTTTCCTGTGTTGGAGGGCTCTCATGAGCCTCGGGTTCAAGCCCCTCCGTCGCAGGTTCGAGCGTCTCCTCGCGACTTTCTCCGTGGTAGCCGTGCTGATGTCGATGATGGTGGTGTTCGCCCCGGCGGCGTTGGCCCATCACGCAGACCTCACCGGATCGGTGGCCTGTTCGCAGGGTGACCCGATCATCTCGTACACCGCATCGACCTGGACCGCCACCAACGATGGTGGGCGCTACAACTCCAACATCGGCGTCTACGTCGATGGCGAGAGCGGCACCAGCTTCGATGGTGACGAGACCAAGATCGGCAGCGGGAAATTCCTCCCCGGCGCCGCCCAGTACCCGGTTCCGAACTCGGCCTATGGCCAGACGCTGGCCGACTACGGGTTGACGCAGTCTCCGTCCGGCCAGTTCTCGGGGACGTTCAATGCCTCCGCCTACGAAGGACAGACCATCTATCTGAAGTCGAGGGCCGACGCCAAATGGTGGAACAACCAGGCTGCCGGCTCCGTGGGTGAGAGCAACGACGTCATCCAGCTCCAAGTCCCGGTCTGCAACCAAAACGTGACGGTCACACCAACCGTCCAAGCTTGTCGCCTCAACCAGGGCGTGCCTCTCGGTGGGGTGTCTTTCGTCATCAACCCCGCTTCGGGCGCAACCGTGGTTGTCACTGGCCCCGGCGGCCCCTACAACTTCTCGGGGGCGGGTGGGTCACAAGCCCTGGCACCCGGGCAGTACAGCTGGACTGCCAGTGCTGCGACCGGGTTCCAACTCAGTGGACCGTCGAGTGGCAACTTCACGGTCCTTCCCTGTGGCGCCTCGACGGTGGTTGTCTCTGGCGACTGTGCCATCGGGCCCAACGGCGCCCCGTTGGGCTCCGTTCAGGTCACGATTGACCCCACCTCTGGCGCGACTGTTGTTGTCAGCGGGCCGGGTGGGCCGTACAACTTCTCCGGAGCCGGAGGCACACAAGCACTTGCTCCGGGGCAATACACATGGACCGCGACCGCGGCCTCGGGATTCGCGTTGACCGGTCCCAGCTCGGGTGGTTTCACCGTCGAGCCTTGCACTGGCTCCGTCACTGTCGAAAGCGGAGCCTGCAGCCTGATCGACGGGCCCTTGGGCCCTGTTGATGTGACCATCGATCCCGACGATTCGGCCACGGTCACCATCTACTCAGACGCAGCGATGACCGACGAGGTCGCTTCGTTCAGCGATGAGGGCGGGTCGACCAATCTGCCCCCGGGGACCTACTACTGGTCGGCCGACGCGGCGAGTGGCTTCGACCTCGAAGGGCCGGCTGAAGGCAGTTTCACCATCGAGCCCTGCGAGGCATCGACGGTCGTGGTGTCAGGTGGATGTTCAATCAACCAGGCTGGGCTGCCGGTTGGGGTAGTGGAAGTCACGATCGATCCTGAGTCAGGAGCAACCGTCGTGGTGAGCGGCCCCGGTGGTCCCTACAACTTCACTGGCTCGGGCGGCTCCGAGGAGCTGGCGCCTGGGAGTTACACCTGGGACGCGACCGCCTCGGAGGGCTTTGCCCTGACGGGCGATGACTCGGGAGAGTTCGACATTCCCCCGTGTGATGTCTCGGTGCTCGTGACCAGCGGCGAATGCCAGTTGGTCGATGGCCCGCTTGGCTCGGTGTCGGTGTTCATCGACTCCGATTCCGGTGCGACAGTCACGGTCTACGACAGCGAGATGAACGTTGCGGCCTCGTTTGACGGAGTGGGCGGCACCAGCAACTTGGCTCCGGGCACTTACACCTGGGTGGCCGAGCCTGGTGATGGATTCGAGTTCCCCGAAGGAGAGCAAACGTCCGGAGAGTTCACCATTGCGCCATGCCCATCGACGGTGTCGGTGACAGGGGGAGCATGTGTTGTCGGCGAGGGCGCGTTGGGATCGGTCATGGCCGTGATCGACCCTGACTCAGGTGCCACAGTGACGGTCCGGGACGCTGACTCGAACGTGGTGGCCACGTTCAGCGCTTCTGGCGGTTCGTCGGACCTGCCGCCGGGGACCTACACGTGGACTGCCGAGGCATCTGCCGGGTTCTCGGTGACCGGGGACACATCCGGCGAGTTCACGATCGTTCCCTGTGGGGCTTCGGTCGTCGTCACCCACGGGGACTGCGTGCAGGGTGCCCCGACGGCATTTGGCTCGGTAACAGTTGGGATCACGCCAGAGGCGGCCGCCACAGTGACGGTTCTGGACAGCAGCCATCTCGAGGTGGCGGTGTTCGGGGATGCTGGAGGCGAGCAGACGCTCCTGATCGGTGACTACACCTGGAGTGCGGAAGCGGAGCCCGGATACGAGCTCACCGGCGAAACCTCGGGCGCTTTCGAAGTAGTGGCGTGTGATGACGAGGTGGAGGGCGAAGTTGTCCTTCCGTTCACCGGATTGGATAGCGAGCAACTCCTTGGCGCCTCGATCCTGCTCCTGGGCTTGGGGATCTATCTGATCCACATCGCCCGGCGCGGGGAGGAAGGCTGATCGCCCCGGCCTTCTGAGAGAGGTGGATGGGCCTCGGGATTAACCTCCCGGGGCCCTTCCTCTTGATGAACTACACCGAAGCCCTCGCGTACCTCGATCGCCACATCGCCCTTGGGGTGAAGCCGGGCCTCGATCGAATGCACGGCCTTCTCGATGACATGGGCCACCCCGAAGAGGGCTATCCCATCATCCACGTGGCCGGAACCAACGGGAAGACGTCGACTTCCCGCCTCGCCACGCTCATTCTGGTGTCACACGGATTGGCCACCGGCACCTACATCTCGCCTCATCTGCAACGGGTCGAAGAGCGACTGGCCGTGAACGGTCGTCCCGCGACCGAGGAAGAGTTCGCTCTGGCGGTGTCCGATGTCGAAGCCTTTGCGCTGGTGCGCGAGGCGCAGGGCGCCGACCCCAGCACCTATTTCGAGTTGATCACCGCGGCCGCGTTTGCATACTTCGCCAGCCTGCCCGTCGAGGCAGCCGTGCTCGAAGTGGGGCTCGGAGGCCGGCTGGACGCCACCAATGTCGTCGACGCGGAGGTTTGCGTCGTCACCAGCATCGGAATCGAGCACACCGAATACCTCGGTCCCGACCTGGCCAGCATTGCGACGGAGAAGGTGGCGATTGCAGGCCTGAACTCGATACTCATCACCGGGCCGCTGCCCGACCCGGCTCTGGCAGTGGCCGAGGCCCGGGCCCGGGAGCTGGGAATCCACCATCGCCACTACGGCAAGGATTTCTCGGTGGTTTCGGCCGATCGAGGAGTGGGAGGTTGGCTGGTGACTGTCGACGGAGCAGAGGACACGTACGAGGACCTGTTCCTCCCGCTTCATGGGCGTCACCAGGTGATCAACCTGGCAAATTCGATCGCCGCAGCAGAGGCCTTCCTCGGTAGGAAACTCGACGTCGAGGCGGTTCGTGACGCCACGGCCGCGGCCACGGTTCCGGGCAGGATGGAGACTTTGGGTTCCGAACCGCTGTTGATGGTCGATGGGGCCCACAACACCGATGGAGTCGAAGTCCTGGTGGACTCTTTGATCGAGGAGTACCCGTCGAAGCGGTGGCACCTCGTGTTCGGCGTGATGGGGGATAAGAACGTCGAGGCCATGGTGGAACGCCTCGCTGAGGTGGCCCTCGAGTTCATCGTCACCTCGCCCGAGGCGGAACGCGCCGTGGTTCCCGACGAGCTGGCGAAGAGAGTCGCCGCCGTGACCGACCTTCCTGTGTTCGAGGCCCGCACCGTCCGCGATGCGGTCGAGAAGGCGAAGGAGAGAGCCGGCGCCGCTGGGTCCGTTCTAGTGGCGGGCTCGTTGTATCTGGTGGGAGAGGTGAGGGAGATGCTGGTGGGCTCCGTTCTATCGGCGAGAACCCGACGACGTCGCTCATACAATCCATCCCAATGCCGAATGAGCACACCTTCATCATGGTCAAGCCCGACGGCGTTTCTCGTGGTCTCGTCGGTGAGATCGTCTCCCGGTTCGAGCGCAAAGGCCTGACCCTGGAGAAGATCCGCCAGCTCGAGATCGACGAGGCTCTTGCTCGTCGTCATTACGCCGAGCATGTCGAGAAAGGGTTCTTTCCGGAGCTGCTGCAGTTCATCACCTCGGGGCCGGTAGTGGCGATGGAGTGGTCCGGCGAGTCAGCAGTCAGCGTTGCCCGGGCCGTGATGGGGGCGACCGATCCGGCCAAGGCCGATCCGGGGACGATTCGGGGCGATCTTGGCCTCCTGGTCACCCAAAACCTCGTCCACGGGTCCGACAGCCCTGAAAGCGCCATACGCGAGTTGGAGATCTTCTTCGGTTAGAGGCGGTTCCCATTGGCGACACCCTGTGGATAACCGATAGGCTTGTTTGGCCGATGACACAGCAACAGGAGCACACCTACACTTCACAGGTCCATCGCGGAGTCTGTAAGCATGGCTGAAACCCTTTTGTCTTTTGCTGGCCAAGATATGGCCATCGATCTCGGTACCGCCAACACATTGGTGTATGTGCGGGGTCAGGGCATTGTCCTCAATGAGCCATCAGTGGTCGCCATCAACACCCACAACGGCCGCGCCCTTGCCGTCGGGACGGAGGCGAAACGGATGATCGGGCGCACCCCGGCCCATATCACAGCCATCCGGCCGCTCAGGGATGGGGTCATCGCCGACTTCGACATCACCGAGAAAATGCTTCGCTACTTCATCCAGAAGGTCCATCGCCGCAAGTGGGCACGGCCTCGAATCGTGGTTTGTGTCCCTTCGGGCATCACCCCTGTCGAGCGACGTGCCGTCGAAGAGGCCGCATATCACGCGGGTGCCCGCCGGGCCTACACCATCGAGGAGCCAATGGCCGCCGCCATCGGGTCGGGCCTCCCCATTGGCGAGCCCGCCGGCTCGATGGTCGTAGACATCGGTGGTGGCACCACCGAAGTCGCCGTCATCTCCCTGGGTGGGATCGTGGTCTCCCGCTCGATTCGTGTGGGTGGCGACGAGATGGACACCTCGATCATCGATTGGGTCAAGAAGGAATACAACGTTCTGATCGGGGAGCGCACCGCCGAGCAGCTCAAGCTCGCGGTGGGCTCCGCATGGCCGTATGCCGACGAGCCATCGGCCGAGGTGCGCGGCCGCGACCTGGTCACCGGGTTGCCCAAGACAATCCTTCTCTCGAGCCCGGAGATCCGCGAGGCCATTGAGGAGCCGACTCAGGCCGTCGTGGACGCGGTGAAGTTCACGCTGGACAAGACCCCTCCCGAGTTGGCGGCCGACGTCGTAGAACGCGGGATCGTCATAACCGGTGGAGGGGCTCTCTTGGTTGGGTTGGACCATCGTTTGGCCCATGAGACGGGGATGCCCATCGTCACTGCAGCCAAGCCGCTGCAGTCGGTGGTGATCGGCTCGGGGAAGTGCCTGGAGGAATTCGACACGTTGCAGAACGTTCTCGTCTCCTCGTCGCGGCCGTGAACGCCCTGACCCGTCTCCACCGATGCTGAGCCGAGAAACTTCCAGCCGGCTCCTCCCAACCTTCATCACTCTCTTGGTTGTTGGTGTGCTCTTGATGACGATCGATGTCCGCCTCGAGGGCAAGGGTGTCGTCGGTGTCCTCCGGTCCGGCACCCAGGCCATAGTCGCTCCACTTCAGGAAGCCGCATCACTGGTGGTCAACCCGGTCGCCGACATGTTCGACAGCCTCACCAATGTGGCTTCCCTGCGTGAGCAGAACATTTCGCTCCGCGCCGAGCTCGCCGAGGCGCAGGCCGAGCTGGTCGGGGTTCAGGATCGTCTTGCCTTGCTTGCGCTGCTGGAGCAGCTGTACGGCCTGGACACCGCCGACCCGAGCCTGGGCCAAACGGTTGCGAACGTGATCGGCAAGGTCGAGTCGGCCTTCGTGGTGGACAAAGGGACCAACGACGGTGTGGTAGTCGGGCAACCGGTCATCGACACCAACGGATACGTCGTCGGGACCGTGCGGACTGTCACCTCCGGATCGGCGACCATCGTCCCGATCACCACGGGACGCAACGGCATCACCGTGCTGGTCAACGCCCAGGTCGGCACCCTGACACCACAGGTGAACACCTCAGAGATGCGACTTCTGATCGGGGACGCCCGAGAGCCTGTCCTCGAAGGCGACCGGGTTGTGACATCCGCAGGCAGCATTTCCTATCCCGCCGGTCTCCCGGTGGGTGTCGTCCTCCATGACGCCGGGCCCGTGTCCCACTCATTGACCGCAAGCGTCGAGCCATACGTCAACACCGATACCTTGCGAATCGTCGTCATCCTCGCCTGGCCGCCCGATCCCGTCACTGCAGCCACCGACGATGCCGGTGATGTCGAAGAGACAACCACGACCACCACCGATGCCTCTTCCACGACGACCACCACGTTGGAAAACGAGGGCTGATGCGTGGGCGGTCGGCAATTGTCGTGGTCCTGCTGTTCGTCGTTGCGCTGGTCATCCAGACGACCCTGTTTGCCCAGATCAACCTGGTCACTCCGGACCTGGTCCTCCTCCTCGTCATCATTCTCTGCCTGACCAAGATCCGCCCTGAGGCCATCCTTGCAATTGCCTTCACCTCAGGACTGGTCGTAGATCTACTGGGCCCGTCAGCGCTTGGATTGCGTGCCGTCGTCTACACCACGGTTGCCTACATCGGGATTCGGACCAGGGACCGGGCAGACATCGGGCGAGTCGCGGTTGCCCTATGGGCGGGTGCCCTCACTCTGATCGGGGTGATCCTCCTGATGTTGATCGGAACCCTGTTCGGCCAGTCGAGCCTGCTCGGTGAAAACACGCTTAGCCGCCTGATTCTCGTACCGTTGGCCAACCTCGTTATTGCGGCCGCCGTCGCCCCGCTGGTGGTGCGTCTCGTCGACCGGGACAAGACGGCGTTCAGATACCCATGAAGTTTGCACTCAGACTCACCACCCTCGGCATCGTCTTCACACTGATGCTCGCGGTGATCGGCCTCCGACTCTGGTTCGTCCAGGTGGCGGAAGGGCCGCAAACGGCTCAAGCTGCCGAAGAGCTGGCGTGGCTCGACAAGACCTCGTACGGCCCTCGCGGGGACATCGTCGACCGAAACGGGACCTTGCTTGCCACCAGCCGACTGGTGCCGGCGGTGTTCGTCGACCGCACATTCGTCCAACCTGATGATCGGAACTCGCTGATCCAGACCCTGTCGTCGATAACCGGGTTCGATCCGATCGAGCTGGGGCGCATGTACGACACAGCTGGCATCAATGGACGGTTCGAGGTGGTCACCGTTTCCAACGAGACCGCATACGTGATCAACGAGAATCTCGATCATCTTCCGGGCGTCGAGATCGTCATGGTCCCGGAGCGGGTCTACATCTCGGGCCCGACCCTGGCCCATGTCATCGGCCATCTCGGTCTGCCCGATGCCACCGACCTCGAAGCGCGGCCCGACCTCGACTTGAACCTCAGGATCGGCAAGCTCGGAGTGGAGAAGGTCTACGACAAGTACCTGCAGGGGGTCTCCGGGCTGGTCCAGTACCAGGTGCAACGAGGCCAGATCGTCGACCAGAAACCACCGGTCGAGCCCGGGCCGGGCGATTCGGTCGTGCTCAACATCGATTACGACCTTCAGAACCTCGTGGAGCTCGGGCTCGAGGAGGGCGTGAATCTCTCCAACTCGGTCAAGGATGAAGCGCGGGCGAATGGCGACGATGTCTTCAGTGAGACCAAGCGAGCCGCCGCGGTCGTTCTCGACGCCAAGACTTTCGAAGTGCTGGCGCTGGCCTCGTATCCGAATTTCGACCCGAATCTCTTCGTCAGCGGAATCGACGCCGACACCTTCCAGGCGCTGAACGACAGCAACGCCTTCAACAACCTTGCCATCAGCGGTCTCTACCCGCCCTCGTCGACGTTCAAGGCGATCACCTACACCGTGAAGATGGAGGAGGACCTTCCTCTCGACCCGGATCTCGAGGGGGTCGATGTCTCCAATCAGACCGTGCACTGTGACGGCACGCTGGTCCTCTCCGAGTTGGAGGATGGTTCCCAGCCGCCGAAGTTCGACTGGTACAACCCCACGGACCTGGGCTGGCTCGACATCCATGGCGCCTTTGAGCACACCTGCAACATCTATTTCTGGTCGGTGGCGATGGGCACCTGGCAGAAGTACAAGGGCACGGCAAGGGAGAACATCCTCCAGGACTGGGCCAAGTCCCTCGGCTACGGAGCAGCGACCGGAATCGACCTGACCTCTGAGGCCGACGGCACAGTTCCGACCCGTGAACTGTTCGAGGAGTGGGCGGCGTATCAGTTGGAGAATCCTGACCAACCTCCATTGCTCGAGCCGAACCGGCTCGAGCTGGCCAGCCCCTGGCTCGGTGGTGACCTGATCGACATGGCGATCGGCCAGGGCGCATTCACCGCGACCCCGCTGCAGGTTGCGGTCTCCTATGCGGCCCTGGTCAACGGGGGACGGATCATGGAGCCCCGGGTGGTCAACCGAGTCGTCGACGCCGATGGCAATACCGTTTTCACGCCCGAGTCAAAGCTTGTCCGCACGGTGGACATCGATCCTGACACCCGGGCGTCGCTGCTCACCGACCTCAACCGGGTGGTCACCGCCGGCACCGCCGCTACTGCCTTCTCGGACTTCGGCCCGGGCCTGGAAAACGTCGGGGGCAAGACCGGGACCGGGCAAACATCGAAGAACCGTGACAACCACGCCTGGTTCGTCGGTGTGATGCCGCTCGACGACCCGAAGTACATCGTCGTCGTCCTCATCGATGAGGGCGGGTCTGGCGGTCGCATCGCAGCACCGGTCGCACGCCGCATCATGCAGTACCTCATGGGCAACGACCTGACACCCATCGTCGAGGGCGAGCAGGCCGACTGATGGCAGTTCTCAATCGACTCCGGGACATTGCCGTCGATCGACGCAACAACCGGTCGGACCAGGTGCTGTTCGGAACGATGCTGGCCCTGTCGGGTTTCGGCCTGCTCATGATCTACTCGGCTACCCGCAGCGCAGGGTCGGTCTCTATGGAGCGGCAGATGATCTTCGTCGCCGCCGGGCTCACGATCTACCTGATCTCCTCGAACATCGACTACCGGGAGTACAAGGGAGTCATCCCCTGGATTTCGGTGGGGCTGCTCATCGCCCTGGCAGCGGTGTACTTGTTCGAACCGGTCAATGGGGCCCGGCGTTGGATACCGCTCGGCTTCTTCAAGCTGCAGCCGGCGGAATTCGCCAAGGTCGCGGTGATCATCCTGCTGGCAGTCATCCTTTCGCCACACAGCCGCGACGAGATCGGGCGACGCAGTCTGAGCTGGACCCACATCTTCCAGGCGCTGGCGGTCGTGGCCATTCCCGCCGTCCTGATCTACTTCGAGCCGGACTTGGGGACCACCCTGGTCTTTGGCTTCATCCTGTTTGCGATGCTGTTCACCGCCGGCGCCACCTGGCGACAACTGGTCGCGTTGGTAACAGCGACGGTCCTTGGCGCCTTTGTCATCTGGCAGCAAGGCTGGTTGGCCGAATATCAGCTCAACCGGATCCTGGTGCTGTTCAAACCCACCGAGGTGGACCCGCTGGGGATCGGCTACAACCTGGCGCAGTCGAAGATGGCTGTCGGCTCCGGCCAGCTGATCGGCCGGGGCCTCTTCCAGGGAACCCAAACCAACTTCGAGTATGTCCCCGAGCAGGAGACCGACTTCATCTTCACCGCAGTCGGAGAGCAGCTCGGGTTCATCGGCGCCATCCTCGTGATTGCCGCTTTCTCGGTGATCGTCTGGCGTCTGCTCGTGATCGCGGCCAACGCCCGCGACCGCTTCGGTGCCCTGATCGCCGCCGGGATCGCGGCGATGGTGGTGTTCCATGTGTTCGTGAACGTCGGGATGACGATCGGGATCATGCCGGTGACCGGGATCCCGCTTCCCTTCCTGTCCTCTGGCGGCTCGTTCTACATGGCGATGACCCTGGCCCTGGGAATCGCCAACTCGATCTGGCTGCTGCGAACCCCGGTGCCAGGCGAGAACCAATTGTCCTAAGAGCTCCCTGGCGTCACGCGGCGCGAGAGCCCCTTCCGGCCCTCCGGGCCACCTCCCCCAACGTCGCTGCCGCTCCTGGGGGAGGAAACGACGCCGGTCGGCCGGAGCTACCGCTCCCGCCCGATGACCGTTACCCTCGCCGCCGATGTACAGACGCCCCCACGACGGTTGGGTCGAGGTCATCTGCGGGCCGATGTTCTCCGGTAAGAGCGAAGAGCTGATCCGTCGCGTCACCCGCTCGCAGATCGCCCGAATCCCGGTGCAGACCTTCAAGCCCCAACTCGACAATCGCTACGCCGACGCCGAGGTGGTGTCGCATTCCAGCCTCAAGGTGGACGCCATCCCCGTCGAGACCGCCGATCAGCTGCTACGAGCCGTCGAAGATATCCACTGAGGTGATCGGGATCGATGAAGGCCAATTCTTCGATCAGGGTCTCGTCGAAGTCGTCGAGCAACTCGCCGCAGCGGGCAAGCAGGTGATCATCGCCGGCCTCGACACCGACTACCTGCGTCGCCCCTTCGAACCGATCCCCACCCTTTGCGACCGGGCCGAATACGTCACGAAAATGCTTGCGGTCTGCCACAAATGTGGCGGGCCTGGCATGTACACCCAACGGATCGTTCACTCGGATGACCTGGTCGTCCTTGGCGCCCAGGGGGCGTATGAGGCCCGATGTCGGGTGTGTTACGACCCGACAGAACCGGAACAGCCCGAGCTTGGCCTGGTAGTGGGATAGGTCATCGGCGGCTTTCCTGGTATCCTTCCCGGGTCCGCCAGACGTGACAGCCTTCCCCTTTCTCGGAGTGTCTCGTTGATGAACACCCTTGCGTACCTGCAGTCAGGTGCGACCCAAATCGATTTCCAAGACAACCGCCCCCAACCCGGGTGGATGTCTCGCCGCCGTCTGGCAGATGTTGTTGGCAATGGATTCCCCGCCAGGAATCGGGCTGAGTCTGTTGCCCTGTCCAAATTCCAGAGGAGTGAAACCCTATGGCTCTATTCCGTCGAAAGAGCCCGCAGATTGTCCGCAAGTCCTCCGTCGAGGGCACCGTCGAGGAGCGAAAGACCCTTCGAGTAAAGGGCCAACGGGTCGAGGTGACCCGGGTCGAGGCACGACCGGCACCATCGAAGGCCCGCAAAGACAAGAAGCGGCAGCCGTCCAAGTCCTCACATGGCCGCAACGGCCTGAGCACCACCCGAACCCGATCCAGTCGCCCGATGGACGACGAGGTGATCGTCCCCGCCGAGACCGCACGCAAGCAGATGCTGGTCCGCGTTGCCCGAGGCCAGACGCAGATGGTCATCCTGGAAGGGCCGGTTCTCGTCGAGCACTACGTGGCGCGCCAGGAGTCGAACTCGGTGGCCGGGAACATCTACCTGGCCAAGGTTCGCAACGTCCTCCCCGGCATGGAGGCGGCCTTCCTCGATTTTGGCGCTCCCAAGAACGGCGTCCTCTATGCATCCGATGTTGCGGCAACCGGAAATGGGGGAGGGCGCAGCAACAAGCGGATCGAGAACGTCCTCAAGGAAGGCGACGAGGTCCTGGTACAGGTCACCAAGGACGCGATGGGCGCCAAGGGCGCCCGTCTCACCGGAATCCCGTCACTTCCCGGTCGCTACTTGGTTCTGGTGCCCGAATCCGACAGTGTGGGCATCAGCCGTCGGCTGCCGGATGAGGACCGTTCCCGTCTCCGTGAGGTCATCAACAAGGTGCGCCCCGCCGGATTCGGAGTGATCGTCCGCACCGCTGCGCTTCATGCCAGCGCCGAGGAACTGGCCGCCGACATCTCACGCCTTCTCAAGATCTGGACCCAGATCCAGGAGGAGGCAGCTGAGGGACGAGCCCCGAGAATGGTCCACGAGGAGCCGGAGCTCCTGATCAAGGTCATTCGCGAGCATTTCACAGCGGACTTCCGCAAGTTGATGATCGATGACCACATCGCCTACGAGACGGTGGTCGGATACCTGCGATCCACGGCTCCCGACCTGGTTTCAAAGGTCCAGCTCTACGAGGACACGGTGCCCTTGTTCGAGAGATACCACGTCGATGATCAATTGAAGAAGGCCCTCGACCGCCGGGTGTATCTGCCCTCGGGCGGGCACCTCGTCATGGATCGCACCGAGGCTCTCACCGTGATCGACGTCAACACCGGCAAGTTCGTGGGCTCCTCGACCCTCGAAGACACGGTCCTTCAGAACAACCTGGAGGCGGCTGAGGAAATCGGGCGCCAGCTGCGGCTGCGTGACATCGGCGGGATCATCGTCATCGACTTCATCGACATGGAGTCGATCGAGAACCAACAGAAGGTCCTGCGCCGTTTGAAGGAGACCTTGGCCAAGGACAAGACAAGGACCCAGGTTTTCGAAGTTTCCCATCTCGGGCTGGTCGAGATGACCCGAAAGAACGTCTCCGCCGGACTGCTCGAGCACTTCTCGTCGAAGTGTGAGGCATGCGCCGGCCGGGGGATCATCATCCATGAGCATGTGATCGAGTCCGATGACTTCGACGTCGAGGTCTCGGCCACGGCCGACTACGAGTAATAAGCATTACGTTCTGCGTATTGCGTATTGCGCCTCTCAGCGAATACCATCTGACATCCGAATCCCCTTCCAAGAGGTTTATCCATGTACGCCATCATTCGCGCCGGAGGCAAACAGGCCAAGGTGCAATCAGGTGACGTGATCGACATCGAGCGGGTCAAAGGCGACTCCGACCAGCTGAGTTTTTCCCCGTTGCTCGTTGTCGACGACAAAGGCACTGCGGTCTCCGACCGGTCGGTTCTGGCCAATGCCACCGTGACCGCCAAGGTCCTCGGCGAGAGCCAGGGCCCGAAGATCGACATCTACAAGTACAAGAACAAGACCGGCTACAGCCGTCGGCAGGGCCATCGTCAGAAGTACACCCGGATCGAAATCACCGGGATCGAGCTTGCTGGTGCGGCGAAGCCGAAGGCCAAGGCGGCCACTCCGAAGTCGACCGCGGCCCCGGCCACGGAGGTCGCCGAGGTAACACCCGAGGCAGACGCCCCGAAGCCGGCTGCCAAGCCTGCCACTCCGAAGCCGGCTGCCAAGACGGCTGCCGCCAAACCAGCCGCATCGAAGGCAGCCTCCAAGCCGGCCGCGGCCAAGGCAGAGACCCCAAAGCCTGCCGCGAAGAAGCCGGCAGCCAAACCCAAGACCCCCAAGCCCCCAGCTTCCGAGGAGTAGTCAAATGTCAAAGACCAAAGCAGGCGGTTCGTCCAAGAACGGTCGCGAATCCCATGCCAAGCGCCTGGGGCCGAAGGTTTTCGACGGCCAGACCGTGAGTGCAGGCGCCATCCTCGTTCGTCAACGCGGTACTGGCATCCACCCCGGAGACAATGTCGGCAAGGGGAGCGATGACACGTTGTTCGCACTGAGTGCCGGAACCGTCAAGTACGGGACCCGGGCCAACCGGCGTCTCGTAAACGTCCTCCCCGAATAGGTGTTCGTCGACCGGGTCCGGGTCGCCCTGCGGGCCGGTGACGGAGGGGCCGGCGTCGCCGCCTTCGTGAGACGCAAAGGCCAGCCCAAGGGCAAGCCGAATGGGGGTAATGGGGGCAAAGGCGGGGATGTCGTCCTCAGGGTCGATACCTCGGTGGCAACCCTCCTCCGCTACCAGCGCAATCCTCATCACGCCGCCGAGAAGGGAACCCATGGCGAGGGGGACATGCGCCACGGAAAAGCCGGAGAAGATCTGGTCTTGTCTGTCCCTGCCGGCACGGTCGTCTTCGATGAAGACGATGTGATGATCGCCGACCTCGTCGAACCCGGTCAGCAGGTAGTCGCACTCCGCGGTGGTCGTGGAGGCCGTGGCAACGCTGCTTTCGTCACCCCGGCCAAGCGAGCCCCTGCCATCGCCGAGCAGGGTGAGTTCGGTCGCGAAGAGTGGTTCACGCTCGAGATGAAGCTTCTGGCCGACGCGGCATTGATCGGATTCCCCAATGCCGGCAAATCCACCTTCATCTCAAAGGTCTCCGCGGCCAAGCCCAAGATTGCCGACTATCCGTTCACGACGCTCGAGCCAAACCTCGGCGTCGTCAGCATGGGCGATCGTGAATTCGTACTGGCAGACATCCCCGGCTTGATCGAGGGGGCTGCCGAAGGGAAGGGCCTTGGGCACGAGTTCCTGCGACACATCGAGCGAGCCCGTGTCCTCGTGGTGCTGCTCGATCCGTCCCCGACTCAGGAGCACTCCCCGGAGCGCCAACTCGAGATCCTGAGCAAGGAGATCGCCAACTACTCGAGTGACCTGGCAGCCAGACCCCGGGTCAATCTGCTCAGCAAGTCCGATCTGGGTGATGTCTCTGAATTGGCAGGCCGATTGGAGGCGATCCCGGTGTCGGCGATGACCGGGGACGGGCTCAACACCGCACTCCACGCCATCGCTGATCTCATCGACGAGGCAGAGCGGGTTGCGCCAGAGCGCAAGGGATTCGTGCTCCATCGACCGCTCGGGCCTACTTTCGAGATTCTCCGAGAAGGCGCCGCCTGGCGAGTCGAGGGGACGGCAGCGCAGAGGGCTGTCGGATTCGCCGACCTGACCATGCCCGAGGCCGCCGACATGGCAGCCCGCCGTCTCGCCCGTCTCGGTGTCGACGACGCCCTGATCGCCGCAGGGGCGATTCCCGGCGATGAGGTGCGAATCGGAGATCTGAGCTTCGAGTTCGTCCCAGATCTCGGTGAGGAGGAATAATGGTGCCCGATGAACTTCGATAGCCCGCAGGCGGTTTCCGAGGCTCTGGTCTCGGTGGACTATCTCCCCAACGACCGCATCGCCCAGGTCGTCTTCCTCGCTGCTCGCCTCGACAAGCCGATCCTCGTCGAAGGGCCGGCAGGTGTCGGCAAGACCGAGTTGGCCAAGGCGCTCTCCAGGGTGACCGGCCGCGAGTTGATCCGGCTGCAGTGCTACGAGGGCCTGGACGAGGCGAAGGCCCTCTACGAGTGGAACTACAAGAAGCAACTGCTCCGGATCCAGGCCGACACCGACCATGAGTGGGAGGAGATCGAGCAGGACATCTTCTCCGAGGACTTCCTCCTCACCCGTCCCTTGCTGGCCGCGATCCGCTCTGCCGATCCCGTTGTCCTCCTCATCGACGAGGTCGACAGGGTCGAGGTCGAGACCGAGGCTCTCCTCCTCGAGATTCTGTCCGACTTCCAGGTGTCGATCCCGGAGTTGGGGACGATCGAGGCTTCCACGCAGCCGCTCGTGGTGCTCACCTCGAACAACACCAGGGAGCTCAGTGAGGCCCTGAAACGGCGTTGCCTCTTCCTTCACATCGACTATCCGGACCCCGCCCGGGAACAGCAGATCCTCAACGCCCGTGTTCCCGGCCTCTCCGAGCACCTTGCGGCTCAGGTCGCCAACGTCGCTCGCTCGATCCGGAACCTGGACCTGAAGAAGGCCCCTTCGGTCTCGGAGACGATCGACTGGGCGCGGACCTTGCTTGCGTTGTCGATCGAGGAAGTCGACGGGGCAGTGCTCGGGGACACCCTCCATGTGCTCCTCAAGTACCAGACGGATATCGAGAAGGCGGCCAAGGAGCTGGCCTCGACTCCTGGCGGCTGAAACATGCTCGGCGTCATCACCGGCTTCATCGATGAGCTGAGAGAGGCCGGAGTCCCGGTGTCGATGGTCGAGGCCATCGACGCGATGCGGGCCGTGGAAGCAATCGACGTCGCCGACCGGGTCGCCCTGCGAGAGACGCTCCGGGCGACCATGGTGAAGAACCTCAGACACGAGCGAGCGTTCGACACGGCGTTCGAGGTGTACTTCTCGACCATCCCCGCTCCGTCTGAGGAATCGCCGTTGCCGTCGGAGGAGCAGGACCTTCCCCGACGTGAATCGGAGGATCGTCCTCAGTCCCAGCCTTTTGACCTCGACGCCCTTCTCGAGCGGCTGTTCCAAGCCCTCGCCGACATGGACGGGGCGGCCTTGCGCCAGGGTGCGCAGACCGCCGTGGATCAACTGGCGGGAATGGAGCCGGGACGACCGGTGGGCGGGACCTATTACCTCTATCGGACATTGCGCCGCCTCGACCTCGCCGGACTGGAGGAGCGGCTTCTGCAGGCTTTGATCGGGGACAGCGAGATGAGCGAGTTCGATCAGCGTCTGCTCCGCGAGGAGGTCCAGTCGCGCATCGAGGAATTGCGAGAGGAGATCCAGGAGGAGATCCGAAGGAGGCTGGTCGCCGATCGGGGGAGAGACGCCGTGGCCCGCACCTTGCGGCGACCTCTCATCGAGGATGTGGACCTGATGCATGCCACGGCCGGTGATCTCAAGGAGATGGATGCGGCGATCGGGCCCCTGACCCGCAAGCTGGCCGCACGATTGGCGCGACGCCGCAGGAAGCGCACCGGGAGGCTCGACTTCCGTCGCACGGTCCGGCGCTCGCTGGCGACGGGAGGGGTTCCGGCAGACCCTCAATTCCGCCATCCCCGCCCGCACCGGCCTGAGGTCTGGCTGCTTTGTGACGTGAGTGGATCGATGGCGACTTTCTCTCGATTCACCCTTCAGTTCACCCACGCCATGGCCACCCACTTCTCCAAGCTGCGCTCATTTGCCTTCGTCGACACCGTCGACGAGGTGACTGACTTCTTCGGACCGGGTGTCGACTTCGGCTCGGCACTGGAACGGGTTGCCACCGAGGCCGAGGTCGTTTGGCTCGACGGGCACTCTGATTACGGGAACTCGCTCGAGAACTTCGTGAAGAGATACGGGCCTCAATTGACTCCGAGGACGACGGTGATCATCACCGGGGATGCCCGCAACAACTACCGGCCCCCGCGGGACCAGGTTCTGGCCGAGGTGGCCAGGATGGCGAGGGCCGTGGTGTGGCTCAACCCCGAGCCCAGCACCTACTGGGACACCGGGGATTCGATGATGTCGCACTACGCCCCGCACTGCAGCTCGGTGCACGAGGTGCGGACCCTGCGCCAATTGGAGCAGTTTGTCGAGGAGTTGACGCTGCCAACCGGGCGCTCTCTTCAGAATGTCCTCTAAACCGTTGGCGGGTAACTGCCGATGAATGGGGATACGCCCTCTGTGGGGCAATTACCAGAGGTAAAGAAATGGGCTCGCGGATACTCGTTGTGGAGGACTCAGCCGTCATTCGGCGACTGATTGAAGTTTGCCTTCGCGCTGCCGACCTCGAAATCATCACCCGTGATGACGGTAAAACCGGTCTTTCAGCGGTAGGCACGGAATCCCCCGATCTCGTGGTGCTCGACATCGGGCTCCCCGGGATGGACGGTTGGGAAGTGCTCGATCGCATTCGCAGGGATGAGACCACCAAGAACATTCCCGTGGTGGTGCTGACTGCCCATGCTGAGGAGGAGTCGAGGCGGCGTGCGAACGAAGGTGGTGCCGACGCATTCGTCACCAAGCCCTTCCAGCCGAACGACTTCCGCAGCACCGTCCTCTCGCTCCTCGAATAAGGGCGGGCGGCCTGCCCCGGTAGGCTGCCGTCAGTGAGCGAACCCTTCTTACCCTCTTTTATCGGCGCGCCCGTGCAGCGGCGCGAAGACCCGGCTCTTGATCACAGGGGCCGCCCGATATGTCGATGACATCAGCCCTGCCGGCACCCTGCACCTGGCGGTAGTTCGGAGCCCATTCGCTCACGCCAGGGTCACTTCGATCGATATCGAGGCTGCCCTCGAGGTCAAGGGTGTCCGTCTGGTGATCACACCTGACCAGGTTGCGGAGGTGGTGATGCCACCGACGCCCAACCCTTCGAAGAACATTCCCCGTCGATTCCCCCTGGTCCAGGGCACGGTCCTGATGCCCGGCGATCCGGTGGCGGCAGTTGTGGCCGACACCCCGGCTGCGGCCAGAGATGCCGCGGACATGGTGTTCGTCGACTACGACCCTCTCCCGATCGCAGGCGACGTCGACGAGGCGATCGACGCCGCGCCCCTGCACGACGGCCAGGCCTCCAACGTTGCCTACGACCGGGCCCGAGGTGATCGGGCGGCAGTTCGATGCCCTTCAAGGCGAGATCCGGCTTTCAGGTCTCGTCGACCACCCCCGGGTGGCCCCAGCGCCGATGGAGCCGAGGGCGATCCTGGCTGAGTGGAAGGAGGGCGGGCTGACGGTCCATCTCTCCAATCAGGCTCCGCATCTGATGCAGGAGGAATTCGCCAGGTCGTTCAGCATGCCCCAGTCCTCGGTTCGGGTCATCACCCCCTTTGTCGGGGGCGGCTTTGGCTGCAAGTTCGATCTCGCCGAGGAGGACTACCTGACTGTCATCGCGGCGAGGGAGACCGGTCGGCCGGTCAAGTGGATCGAGACCCGCCGCGAGCATCTATTGGCCATAGGCCACGGCCGGGCGCAGCGTCATCGTTGGGAGGTGGTGGCGGATGCCGGGGGAAAGATCGAGGGTCTGTGGGTCGACAGCCTCCTCGACCTGGGATGCCGTCATCGGTATCTCGGCTTCATCGATGTCACCCCCCGGATTGGGACCGGCAATTACGACATCCCGGTCTACGGCTGGCGTCAGCGAGGGGTATGGACCAATCGGGCTCCACGCGGGATCTACCGCGGCGCCGGGCGACCCGAGGCGACCCTCACGATCGAGCGGGTCATCGAGGCGGTGGCCAAGGCAACCGGTCTCGATCCGGCCGAGGTGAGACGGAGAAACTTCGTCCAACCCGAGCAATTCCCGTACCGATCTCGAGGCGGTTACACCTACGACACGGGAGACTACGAGAAGGCCCTCGACAAGCTTCTCGAGATTGCCGACTACGACGAACTCCGTATCCGCCAGAGCGAGTTGAGAGCTCAGGGGCGATTGATGGGCATCGGCCTCGCCGCCTACGTCGAGGTGTGTGGGTTCGAGGATTGGGGTGCGGCCCGGATCCAGGTCCATCGCGACGGATCGGTCACCCTCTACGCGGAGACGCTCGACCAAGGCCAGGGACATCGAACGACTTTCCCGCAGATAGTGGCCGCCACTCTCGGAGTCTCGCTGGATCAAGTCCGTCTGGAGCAGGGAGACACCGCCTCGGCGCCCTACGGCTGGGGAACGTCGGGATCCCGCAGCGTCGCCCAGGGTGGCGCAGCCAGCTTTGCGGCCGCGGAGAAGGTCGCCGCCAAAGCGAAGAGGGTGGCCGCCCACATCATGGAGGCCTCTGCCGAAGACATAACTCTTGGCGAAGGAGTCGGCATGGTCGCCGGGACCGATGTCTCGGTGACCTGGCGGGAGATCGCCGACCGCCGCCTTGGCGGGCAACGTGCCCGAGGGAGATGAGCCCGGGCTCGACGAGGAAGTCCACCTCAGGTCGGGCGGGTTCAACTACCCATTCGGCATGCATCTCGCCGTTGTTGAGATCGACCCCGAGACCGGGGCGCCGACCCTGTCGTCGATGTGGGCGGTCGATGACGCCGGGAACATCGTCAACCCGATGTTGGCCGATGGCCAGCGTCACGGTGGCCTGGCCCAGGGGATAGGGCAGGCGCTTTGGGAAGAAGTCATCTACGACGATGACGGCAACCTGGTCACGTCATCCTTCATGGACTACTTGATCCCAACCGCCGGCTCGCTGCCGATGTTCTCCCTGGCCTCGACCGTCACGACCACGCCGACCAACCCGTTGGGAGCCAAAGGAATAGGCGAGGCGGGCACAATCGGATCGACACCGGCTGTGGTGAACGCGATAGCCGACGCCCTCGGCGTGGATGAGATCCAAATGCCCCTCACCGCCCAGAAGATCTGGGCCGCGCTTCCTCGTTAGGCGGGTTGTTTCGCCATCACTTCGGCGAGGCGCTCGATGAGGTCGACGACCCGGTTGGAATAACCCCACTCGTTGTCGTACCAGGACATCACCCGCACGAGATTGCCCCCGAGGACCTGGGTTCCGGCGGCGTCGAAGATCGAGGAATGAGGGTTGCCGATGATGTCAGTCGAGACGATCGGGTCTTCGGTGTATTCGAGGATTCCGGCCATCCGGCCTTCTGATGCGGCCTTCACCGCCGCATTCACCTCTTCGACCGTGACGTCCCGAGACAACTCGGCCACGAAGTCCACCGTCGAGCCGTCGGGCACCGGGACTCGCATGGCGATCCCGTCGAGTTTGCCGTCCATGTTGGGCAGTACCTCACCCACCGCCTTGGCCGCGCCGGTGGTCGTCGGGATGATGTTCTCCGTCGCCGCCCGGCTTCGCCGGAGGTCCTTGTGAGGGACGTCGGCGAGGACCTGGTCATTGGTGTAGGCGTGGACCGTGGTCATGACGCCCTTGATGATCCCGAAGTTGTCATCGAGAACCTTGACCAAAGGGACCAGGCAGTTGGTGGTGCAGGAGGCATTGGAGACGATGATGTCGTCGGCTCCGAGCTCCTCGTCGTTGACCCCGAGTACCACGGTCTGATCGATCTTGTCCTGAGACGGAACGGTGAGGATCACCCGCTTCGCTCCGGCGTCGATGTGCTGCTGAAGTTTGGCTCGGTCCCGAAAGACCCCGGTCGACTCAATGACGATGTCAACACCGAGCTCGGCCCAGGGAAGTTGCGCAGGGTCGCGTTCCATGAGCATCTGAATCTCATGGGAGCCGACCTTCATCACGCCGTTGTCGACCGTCACCTCCTGGTCGAACCGACCCATCACCGAGTCGTACTCGAGGAGGTAGGCGAGGATGTCGTCGTCGGAGAGGTCGTTGATGGCTACAACGCTTATCCCGGATTCAGGTCGGGAGGCGATGATTCGGAACACGGCACGGCCGATCCTCCCGAATCCGTTGATTGCGACGTTCACCATCTCACTGTCCTCCATCTAGATAACCGGCGATCGTCGTCGTTACTTCCACCGCACGATGGGAATATCCCCAGCCGTTGTTGAACCAGGTGATGGTCTTGAGCAGGCTCCCCATCGTGACCATCGTCGCCAGGCTGTCGAACACCCCGGAGTGAGAGTTGAGGCGGACGTCGGAGGAGACGATCGGGTCGTTCACGTATTCGATGATCCCCTGGAATCTCGCCTCGATCTCGGCAGCCACGACGGCGTTGACCTCTTCGACAGTGGCATCGACGTTGGTCTCGGTGGTGAGGTCCACCGTGGACCCGTCCACCACCGGCACATTCAGCGCAACCACGGCCAGCTTTCCCTCCAGTTTGGGAAGGGCCTGGGTCAGGATCTCGGCCGTGTTGGTGACCGCCGGGATGATGTTCTCGCCTGCCGCCCTGCTGGTCCGGTAGGAGTCAGTCGGGACATCGGCGAGGCGCCCTGCGTTGGACATCGCCTTCACCGTGGTCATGAACGCCCGCTTCACCCCGAACTTCTCGTCGATTATCTCGAGGATCGGGGCCACGGCATTCGAGGTGTTGGATCCGAGGGCCACCTGATTGGTGTTCGGCCCGAGGATCTCATCGTTGATCCCCCGAAGAAGCAAAGGGATCTCGCCGGGGGTCTCGGGGCTGGAGGTGAGCACCACCTTCTTGGCTCCGGCGGCGAGATGGCGGTCGAGGGCTTCCTTCGAGCGGTAACGGCTGGTGGTCTCCAGGACGACGTCGACACCGAGGTCACCCCAGTTGGCATCGCCCGGCTCTTTGGCTTTGAGGAAGGCGGCTTGCTTCGACCCGATGTTGAGCTTGCCGTCGGCATACGACGTGGGGGCGGGGAAACGCCCGTAGATCGAGTCGTACTTGAGGAGATAGGTGAGCGCCTCGGGATCGGCGATATCGCTGATGGCGACCACTTCCAGATCGTCGCGGTTGTGGACCAGCCGAACGACGTTGCGCCCGATTCTTCCGAAACCCATCAACCCGATGCGGGTCACCGTCATTCATTCCCCTTTCTGGAGCCTGAAAACTAGCGGTCGACCCCCTGTCTATATGAATCCATCGCCGATATGTTCGGACCGGGAGGGGAGATGCTGATCCAATTGGCTTTGGCGGCGGTTTGTCTGATGGCGCCCGTGGAGGGACCCGTCGTTGCCGGATACGCGCCGATCGGCTCCTACGGAGGGCATTGGGGAGTGGATTACTCGGCTGCGGTGGGAACACCGGTTCGCGCCCCGGCGTCGGGGTTGGTCACCTTCGCCGGCACGGTGGCCGGCATGATGTCCGTCACCATCGAGCCCGTGCCCGGGTTCAAGGTGTCCGTCTCCTACCTATCCGATCGCTCTGTGCACTCCGGTCAACAGGTGAGCCGAGGAGCCGTCATCGGGAGCGCGGGCAATCCCCATGGTCGCCCCGGCGTGCATCTCTCGACCCGGATCGGTGGCAGCTACGTGGACCCCCAAGCACGCCTTGGGTGTCATTCGACCGACATCAGTCGTGCCCTCCGATTGGTGACGCCTCCCTCGCCCTATCCTCGGCGTCGTGCACACCGGGATCCTCGGAGGGACCTTCGACCCGATCCATCTGGCTCATCTCCACGCCGGGGAGACGGCTCTCTACCAGGCCGGCCTCGATCGAGTCTTGTTCATGCCTGCTGGGGAGCCTTGGCAGAAGAGTGATCGGGCCCTGACCGGTGCCGCCCACCGGTTGGAGATGATCCGGCTGGCGATCGCCGACGTCGATGGATTCGAGGCAGACGACCGCGAGATCGAGAGGGACGGGCCCACGTACACCATCGACACCCTCCTCAGCTTTCCGGACAGCGAGGAGCTGTCGCTGATCCTGGGGGCTGACGCCGCCCTGGGCCTGCACACCTGGCATCGGTGGCAGGAGGTCGTGGGCTCGCGCCTCGCTACTGGTGGTCCCTCGTCCGGGCACGGACGCCCGCGACGTCCAGGCGACGCTGCCGGGGGCGGTGTTCCTCGACATGGCGGTGCTCGAGATCAGCGGCACCGAGATCAGGGAGATGGCCGCGATCGGCGAGCCGTTTCGGTTTCTGGTGCCGTTGGCGGTTCATGACTACATCGAGTCGGTCGGGCTGTATGCGGAACCCGGGGGAGACGATATGGTGGGGGACTCATCCGATCAGGAGGAAGGCTCGTAGAGAACAGTGCGGAACTTGCCCGGGTGGCGGCTGACGCCATCTTCAGCAAGAAGGGCATGGACATCGTGCTGCTCGATGTTCAAGGGCTGTTCGTTCTCACCGATGTCTTCGTGATCGCGACCGGGACTTCGCGTCCCCATGTCCAGTCTCTGGCCGATCAGGTCGAGGAGAAACTCCGCGAGGAGAAGGGGATCAAGCCGCTGCGCACCGAGGGTCGCACCGAGGCGGAGTGGGTGCTCCTCGACTTCGGCGACATCATCGTCCACCTGTTCCAAGCGGAGCCCCGCGACTTCTATGGCCTGGAAAGGCTGTGGGCGGACGCCGAGCGGGTCAAGTGGGTGGAGCCGGCCGTAGCCGACGGATAGGCCGGGTTACCCCTTGGGGGCGGGCCTCGAATAAACTCCCGTTTCCCACTATGGGGCTGTAGCTCAGGTTGGCAGAGCACTTGACTGGCAGTCAAGGGGTCAGGGGTTCAAATCCCCTCAGCTCCACTCCCGAAAACCCCCGAACCAGCGGGGTTTTCTCCAATTCAAGGGTTGACAGCGTCGGCCCCGCGGCCACTATCCGGCCACTATCACCCCATTATCGAAGACAAACGCTCCACTGCTGCCCGCTGAATCCCAGGCAGGACTGAGCTGTAAATGTCCATCGTCACGCTGATGCTCGAATGGCCAAGCCGCTCCTGAACAACTTTCGGATGAACTCCCGCGCGGAGTAGCGCCTGTGGAGGAACCCATGTCACGGGCAGATCATCCTGACCCGGGCATTCTCGTAGTCGGCGATGTACAGCACGCCGTCCGGCGCCACGAAAATGCTCGACGGCCAATCGAGGAGCGCGCCTGTGGCTTGCCCACCCTCACCAGAGAACCCTGCCTGACCCGTACCGGCGATGGTCGTCGTTCTGCCGTCAGGGCCGATGTGTCGAACACGGTTCTGTCGCTCAACGATGAACATGCTGCCGTCGTCGCCCACCCAGACGTCGATCGGTAGGTCCAGGTAGGCATCCAACGCGGCCACGCCATCCGCCAGGTAATCGCTGGCGGCGACCGGGCCGCGACCAGCCACCGTCGTGATGTTCCCAGCCACGTCGACCTTCCGGATCCGGTTGTTCCCCGTATCGGCGACGTAAAGGTTTCCGGAGGAGTCGACGAAGATGCCTTCCGGCTCGTCGAGCTGAGCATCGACGGCAGGGCCTCCGTCGCCGGAGGAGCCACGCTCGCCTGTCCCGACGACAGTTGAGACGATTCCCGATGTGTCGACCATCCGAATCTTGCTGTCCTCGAGGTCGGCGACGAAGAGGTTGCCTTGGTTATCAAGGGCCAGGTCTCTGATGGTCACGAATTCTGCGTCAACGGCGGGCCCGCCATCACCGGATGAGCCCTCACCACGGCCAGCGAACACTGTGACGGCTCCGGCCGCGTCGACGCGGTAGATCCCGGAGAAGTAGACCCCGTCGATGACATTGCTGTTCAGATATGTTGTCCCAGTGTTGTCGCGCGCCATGCCCCATGGGGCCCACAACTCAAGCGACCCGGCTTCACCAGGCGCCGCCTCCCCGCCCGTTGTCGGCGGGCCTACCACGGTGGTGATGATCCCGGATGGATCGACCCTACGGATTCTCCCCGCATTGGACTCGGACTGGTCGCCGTGATGGGCGTCCTCTTGGATGTATAAGTTCCCCAGCTCGTCGAAGTCGATCTTCCACGGCCCGTCCAGCCTCGCGGACGTGGCGGGTCCGCCATCGCCAGTTGCCCGATCCGCCTCGGGTATGTCGAAGTCGCCGATGCCTGCCACGGTCCAGATCGTCCCGGATGCCTGGGCGTCGCAGGTCGGCCGCCCCCCCGTCCTAACGGTGGGAGGTGTGGCGGTCGTCGTGCCGCTGGTCGATGTCGGAGCGGTGGAGTCAATGGAGGATGAGGGGGTGACGGCTTGCTGGCTGCAACTCGAAACCAGAGCCAGCAAGGAGATCAAAGCGACCGAATAGGCGCGAAATCCACTTCGTGTTCGGGGCATCATCATTAACCCATCAGAACTCGGGTGACCTCGTTGCCGTCAGCGTCGACCCCAATCACCACTGACCTCCATTGATCGTCTGCCAATGTCTCGTCCGTGTCGATGGGATACCAGAACGAGAACCACCCATCCCCCAAAGATGCGACTATCGGTGGCAATCCTTCGACCTCGGCTATCACCTGGTGAATCCCTGTCCCCGCCTCGCCCAAGACCGAATTCCACCTGTCCTCAGGTAGGGCGCTCCCCGGACTGTTGGCCCCGCCCCAATACTCCAGCTCAGTAGCTTCCACCGCTGGAATCGGCTCCGGCGGCATTGTGTGTGAGTAAACCGCGGCTTCGATGTGCCCTTCGGCCGTCACGATTGCTTCGCACCATGCGTGGTGGCGATCCTCGCGCGCATATATCAGGTGGACTTTTCCTTCGCCACGCGCGTCGGCAACGACCCGTGTCACCCCGGTCATCGTCGGTGCCAGGAACTCGAGCTGGCGAAGACACTGCTCGTCGATCTCCTGGAGCACCGCGTCGCTCAGGATGAGAGGGGTGGCCCGCCATTCCCCGGCAAGTTCTTCGAAAGTTGCCGGTTGGGTCGGTTCGGTCGGAGTGGTGGGCACGGTGGTCGGGGTCGGCAGAGTGGTCTGATCGACGACCTGGTCAATGCCTCCACTGAAGGCGATGTACAACCCGGCCACGGTGAGAACGGCGAGGAGCGCTGCCATCGCCACGGCGGGTCCCTTGTATCGGCCGGGCTGCTTTGTCGCAGGCGGCTGCTGTGTCTTCGTCATGAGCGTTTCTCCTCGTCGTTCGGCAACGACGACATGGGGATCTCCGGCCAGATCGGCTTCGAGCCGCTCGATCAACACCTTCGCGCCTACAGGGGTGCGTGTCTCGACGAGCCATCGCAGTCCAGCTTTGAAGTCAGCCACCTGACACCTCCAGAGCGACTCGAGCTCGCTTTCTGGCCCGACTAGCGATCACCCTTGCCGAGGCTGTGGTCAAACCCAGTTGCTCAGCCGCCTCCCTGTACGGCACATTCTCAATCTCGACGAGATAGAGCAGTGTCCGCTGCCGTGGCGGGAGATCGAGGATTGCGTCGATCTCCGAGGGATAGGTGGGCAACCAGCTCTCATCGTTGGATAGCCGACTTAGCGCTTTTCGGTTCCGCCCCAGGCTTCGCCGCTTGTTGGCCGCCAGATTGACGATCGTCTTGCGCAGGTAGGGCAGAGGGTTGGCCAGATCCGTCAACGGTGTCGTTCGCAACGTACGCAGCAGCGCCTCTTGAACCAGATCATCCGGCTCGACATCGACCGACCCTGCGACCGCCGCGATCTTCCAAAGAGCTGGATATAGAGAGGTGATCAGGTCCCTCTCCCTCTCGTCGATTGAAGATCGAATCGGCAACTGAAGGTTCTCCGTGTCGTCACCCCTAAAGACACCGTTGAAGGCCAATGTGTTAACACCAAACGTCGGCCCGAAGGTCACACGCGTGGCGAGGCGCCACGGCAGTACCCGCGGGCTTTCACCCGATTCTTGTCTAACCGGCCCGGCACCGTGGGTGTCAAGGACAGCCGCAAATCAACCACCCACCATCGGGAGCGTGCTGCCGCGGTTTGCCGATGGCTGGCAAGGTCGACCATTGGTTCGAACATGGGGGACTCTGCCCCCCAGGCGGGCGCAGCAGCCGCCGCGTGGTGCAGTGAAGTTGGTGGTGCTCAGGTCGTCGTCGAGGGATCAGCCGTCCGCCCAGCGCCGCTCTGCGCATACGCGTCGACGTGGGTTTTGTTGACGACCTCGCGGCTTGTTAGCGATTCTGTTAGTTAGTCGCACCTAGGCCCATCGACCTCGATGCCATGATGGAGGACTGCACAGGGCTGCAGGTGAGCACTTGAGAGGCCCTGATCACCAGGGATTTCGAGACTGTGCAGCACGGTCCTGGAGGGCAAGCTCCGCATCAGGGCTGCACCTGCATAACCGCCTGGCAGTCAAGGGGTCAGGGGTTCAAATCCCCTCAGCTCCACAAGAGAAGCCGAAGCAGAGGCTGGCTAGCATCAAGTGCCCGATCCCGAGGGGATTGATGGGCTCAGTCCGCGAATACTTCGAGTCGATTCGAACGGTCCTTTCGAGAGGACGCTGGGCCACTCCGACCGAAGATCTTGGTCACCACCATTCTGATGGCAGTCATGACGGCTGGCCTTTTCCTCGACGGCTGGTCGCATAACAACAACCCTGCCCAAGAGAGCTTCCTCTCGCCGTCGCACTACCTGCTGTACGCGTCCTTCTCCGTAACGACAGTCTGGATACTTTGGATCACATTCCACAGCCACCCAAACCATCCCGTCGCCGCCACTCCTTTCGGCTATGGAATGGGAATTGTCGGGATCGGTGTGTTCATGCTCGGCGGCATAGGCGACGCCATCTGGCACGCGATGTTCACGTTCGAAGTGTCGATCGATGCCCTCTTGAGCCCAACGCATGTTCTGCTCTTCGTTGGCGGTCTTCTCATTGGCACCTCGCCGCTTCGGTCAGCGTGGCATAGGCGAGACCCGGATCCGATGACGCTGACGGTAATGGCGACGCCAGTCGTCTCAATGGCGTTGGCGGCTGCCAGCGTTGGCTTCTTCTTCCAATACGCATCCGGGTTCAACACGACAGCCCCAGCCGTCGAATACCTACCGGTGAAGAACATTGTCGACCCCCAAGCTGCTCTCGGAATCGCCGGGATCATGATCACCAACCTGATCCTGATGGGCGCCCTGTTGTTGCTCATTCGGCGCTGGAAGCTTCCTTTCGGAGCCGCCACGGTCGTCATCGGACTTCATGCCGCGACCCTCCAGGTGCTCAAGGAGTTCCCAGTTGCTGAGATCATCGTCGGAGCCCTGGTCGCCGGTCTCGCGGCCGACGCCCTCATCGCCAGGGCGAGGCCGTCTCTCGCCAGAATCCCCGCACTGCGAGTGACTGCCGCTGTGATCCCGATCTTTATCTGGGGCTCGTTCTTTGTGTTTTTCGAACTGGGCAACAGAGTCCTATGGCCACCGGAGTTGTGGGCCGGTGCGATCGTGTTCGCGAGTGCCGGCGGGCTAGGACTCAGCCTGCTCCTGGTGTGGCCGAGTTCTCAAACAGCTCTGCCAGAGCCCAAACCCGCCGATGCGATCATGGCTCAGGCTGAAGGCACGCCCTGAGTCTCGATCAGGTTGTCCGATCTCCCTAGGACGATCGCCGCCAGCCAGATGACGAAAGGCGACAACCAAGCCCGCGACCGCCGGAAAGTAGAACGGGGAGTCGGATCCTGGGGGCTTGGTCATGGCGAACGAGAACAACGCCAATACCGACAGCGGGATCATGGCGACTCCCGAAATGAACGCCCATCGAGGCATTGCCTGTGCGGCGCGGAGGGCATTGGAGAATCCGAGGACGGCCAGAGCCAGAGTGATGTAGGCAATGGTCATCAGATTGTCCTGAATCCAAAACAGGGAATCGGCTAGCACTTCCAGAGCCTTCGCTTCAGGTGCACCCAGCTGGTACTCCTCGGCTGGCACTCCTATCACGACAGCCGTGAAGCCAGAGACTGTGAACAGAAGCCCGGCCGCAATCATGAAAGCCTTGCCAGTGCTTACCCAGATCGACCTGTGGCCGAGATGCTCGGCGAGGGCGGTGCCGAACAGGATCGCTGGGATGACCAGCAGGCCTCGGAGCATGCCACCTCCTAACAAGAAGACTCGATAGCGGTCGAATCGCTGTATCGACTCGGTGACCTCGAGAGTGTCAAAGAAGAAGGGCCTCGGCTGTGTCACAAGAGAAACCAGCAACATCCCGCCAAGCAGCAAGCCCGAAGCGCGGACGAGTCGCATCAGGAAGTCGTAGCGGCCACTCGCGTCTGTTTGATCTTGGATCGATCTCCGGCGAAGGGCCCGGTCCCCAGGGCGAAAAGACGAACGATCGGGGTGACGGTCTCCTCGTGCTCGGCCATGGCGACTCGGAAGTCGGAATTGAGGAGGCGAATCCGTTCCACGATCTTGGTCTCGAAGTCCTGTTGCAGCTGTGGTGTGATGTCGCCCCGGATTTCGAAGGAGAAGACTGGGCGTACCGAGCCCCCTTCCTCGAACAAGCTCAGACAGAAGGAGTGAGCCGCACTCGCCAACGCGGCTCGTCATAAAGGGCCTGTTCGATGTCCTCGGGGTAGATGTTGGCTCCCATCACGCTCAGGGTCGAGTCCTTTCGCCCATAGACCCATAGGAACGGGAGTCGAAGGGGGCGGACCTTTTGCAGATCCGTCAAGGAGTGGCCGGCTGATTGGAACCGAGCCTCCATCTCCTGGTAGGTGGCTACCCCGCCTTCATCATGGATGTTGTATCGAACTCTGGGAGCCACCACTTTCAATCTGTTGACCGTGAAAAGCAGTTCCCCAATCTCGGTCACGGCGACATAGTGGTTCAGTGGGTTGTACTGGAAGACCATGGGAAGGCGGGAATCGTGTCCGAACACCGCCTCTCGAAGGCCTGCGTCCTCCCGACATTGCTTGCGAATGGAGACTGCCAAAGGCGTTTCGCCGGCAAGGCCGATCTCGATGTCGGTTGCGCCATAGCCACTGAAAACCGGGTCGAAGTTTCGATAGAGGTAATCCCGCAGGCCCTCCGACATCCCCTCACCACCGACCAGACCCATGAGTTTGTAGTTGGCCAACGGGAAACCCCGGGCCTCCGCCTCGTCGATCATGTACTTGAGAAACGGTGGGTATCCGCAAACCAGGTACGGGAGCTCCGTCCCGAAGAACTCCAAGGTACTGAAGATCTTCTCGAGATCCGGGCCGGTCGACTTGACGATCCCGTTTCTCTGGAGGGCAACTCCCATGTTGATCCCTGTGGCCCAGGCCCCCATCGAGAATGCGTTGATCGTGATCCATGGGCCTGGTCCGAAGTCGTACCTCGCGAAATGGCTGATCGTGATATGACTCACAGCGCGTTCTTCTATCGAGCGAACCCAGTTGTAAGGGACACCTGAGCTTCCAGACGACTCGTCGATTGCGACATCACGGAGTGGCAGCGAACCACCTGCACATCGGTCCGAGATGGGAAATGCCCGGATGTAGTTCTCCTTGTCGATTGGGGGTAGGTCGAGTGTGACGATTTGGTGATCGCCAACGCCATGGTCGTCAAGGAACTCCCGGTACGCAGGCGTGCTGGCTCGCGCGCGGTCGGCCGCTCTTATCGCCTTCCATCTGCCTATACGGGCGATGAGCCCAGGCGAGGCGCGGGACACAACCCAAAGAAACATCGGGTAACGGGGTCCCATGAACGCCATTGCCCAGTCGAGGGGAACCAGAATCATCCGCAGCGTCAGGATCTTCAATCCGGCCAGCAAGTTCCGTTTCCTTTCGTTCGACCGAGTATCGGATGGGGCGTCATCGGCGTCCATGGGGAAGTTCCCTCATCACCTCGACTCGGATCAGTCATCAACGGTCCCACTCGAGAATGGGAAGACGGGGGTCCGCCAGGCATCCGCGTCATCCTCAGCTCTCCATCGACCGATCGTGTGCCCTTCCGGCTGCGCCACCAGAAACCGGATGAAGGAGGCGTGGGCGGTCCCGGGCCTGACCAGCCAGCTGATGGCGTTCCGGTGCTCGACGCTCTGAGCGAAGGCCATCATTTCCTTTCGCGAGGCCCAGAAGGACATGTTTCCGAAGGTGAACGGGAACCGATACCAGAGGAAGTGTCCCTTGTAGCCCGGCGCGGCGCGCATTCTCCGCGACAGCCGCATCCAGACGAAAGCCAGCTGAATCAAGGCCCTTACGCCGGTGTACTGAGTGCCACCGAAAAACAGATGAGTTCCCTGAGCCGCGCCGGGAGCTTTGCTGAAATCCTTGGTGTACAACGCCTTCCTCCTAAGGCCAAACGATCAATTCTTCAACCGGCAATCGCGGTGAGCGAGGACCTGGCGGCCCTAATCCCAAACGAAAACAAGCCACCATCGGAGCCTTGTTAGGCACCCCAAAAATGTCGGCGAGATCGGTTCTCGTCTCTTCGTGATCCATCGAGGCAGTCATGGGATGAAACCTGAGACCCTCGGCGGTGGCTGCAAGCCAAACGCGGAGTAAGGCTCGCCCACCAGCGAAGTAACCCGCAGCGTCGGCGCTCATCGTGGTGAGGAGGCCAACGACCGGTGCGTGTTTGACCAAGCGAGCCTGGATTGCGGCCATTGGCCGGTGCAAGCCGACGCTGGCCAGGGCTCGCATGCGATTGGGGGGAAACATGAATGGTGCTACTGCCGATCTGAGTCGACCCAGCGACAGACTGTCAACGGTTAGACCGTCGCGGCGATACCCGGGGTCGTCCTGACCAACCCGCAGCCATCCGTAAAACTCGCGGTACACCGCAGAATCAGCGAGATTCAGGGCTGTACCCATGAAGGTCAGCTCGGCGACTCGGTGAATGTCCTCGCCGCTGACAAACGCGAGGTGGCTGCCGTGTTGGGCGGCCTGGTCAACCAGGTGCTGAAGCGTTGTTGATGGGACCCGCTCGGATCCGAACGGGAGTCTGGTGGTCTGCCGGTCAGGGATCGCGGCTGCGAGCGTTCCCGCCTCGCGGTCAGGCGTGGCCCTCGAAAACGAGAGCCTTGCCGCTTGCCTCATGTCGGGCCGGTCGTCGAACACAACCTGGGCATCGACTCCGTCGGCTGCTGCGGTTATCGCGATCGACTCCGCGGCCGCACCCAGCCCGGTCATCAGGTATGACGATCGAGGATCTCCGTGGGGCAATTCACGTCTTTGATCCCATGCCAGTCCGATGCCGTCCTCCGTGGGGCGAAAGAGCCAGGGTTGGGAGTTGTGTGCGGAGGGAGCGGATACGGCGGCGGTCAGCCAGGGGACAATCGGAAGTCCCTCGAATGAGAGGGTCGTCGCGTGCTCCACTAGCGCCTCCAGGTGCCAGGGAGGCCAAACCGTAGCTGTTGGGTTGAAACCTTGGAGGGTCGGACCTTCAGACCGGTCATGGCCGTTGGGGCCGAACTCCGCGCAGCTAGCTTTTCGCCGATGGCCGACTATCAGGTCAAGCCGCTCAACAAGGAGACATGGCCCGATTTCGCCGGTCTTGTGGAGCGGCACAACGGGGTTTGGGGCGGATGCTGGTGTCTGGAGTTTCATCCCGAAGGCTCCCAAAAGGGCGTTGATCGACGTGCCCTGAAGGAGCAGCGGGTGAACGACGGCCAAGCTCATGCGGCTCTCGTATTCGATGGCGACCTGTGCGTCGGCTGGTGTCAGTTCGGCTCGCCGGAGGAGTTGCCGCGGATCAAGTTCGGGCGTGCCTACCGCGAGGACGCCGGAGACCCGCCAGATTGGCGGATTACCTGCTTCTTCGTCGACAAGGCGTACCGGCACAAGGGGGTCGCCGCTACCGCGCTGAAAGGCGCCCTGAGCGAGATCGCCAGACTCGGTGGGGGAACGGTGGAGAGCTCTCCGGAGGATGTCGAAGGGCGCAAGGTCTCCAACTCGTTCCTGTACAACGCCAACCTGGCGATGTTCGAGAAGCAAGGATTCGAACGCACCCGCCAACTCGGCAAGAACAGCTGGCTGGTCACCAAGAAGGTGCTTCCGGCGATGAACTCCAAGTGACGGCCGTCAAGAAAGAAATCTGATTCCTGCCCGCCAGGGGTCTTGTTTCTGTCCCACCCGCCAAGTACGTTTCGAACATATGTTCGATATTGGTACCTCCATCTGGGATACTCTCGATTTCGGTTCTCCCGAGTTCGTCGAGGTCGAGGAGTTGAGGGCCGGAATACGTGCGGACGAGGCTGAGATCTCGGCGATCAGAGCCCGTCAGATCGCGAGATTGCGTCGCCTGGACATGTTGCAGGTCGACACCGCCGATGGAGCTCGGACCATGGCCGACTGGGTTTCGGCCAATTTGGACCTCTCCCCACAGACCGCCGGTCGCATGGTGCGGATCGCCCGCTCGCGGCAGCCTGATATCGAAGAGCGGCTGGCGTCGGGTGAATATGGGATTGATCGAGCTGCCTTCCTGTGTCGCCTCCGCGAGTTGGGTGCCCCGGAGGAGGTCATCGTCAACTCATCGGACTACAGCCTCGGATATCTGTACGGGTTGATCGATCGCCTCCGACGGGTTGACGAACTGTCCGAGGAAATGAGCTTCGAAGACCGATATCTGGTTCTTCAGCCTTCGCTGGATGAGTCGGCGTATCGAATCTGGGGTCAGCTGCCAGGTGTAGACGGTCGGATCGTGGAGAAGGCCCTCAATCATCGCGAGACCGAGCTGCCGGTTCTACCCGATCAACACTCGAGTCAACGCCGCGCCGACGCATTGACCAGCATCTGCATGGATTCGTTGACCAGTAGTCGTACCGAGGGCGACGGTCGCGCGGTGACGGTCGCCGAAGTGTTCGTCGACGCCAGCCTCGCAGCACCGACATTCGGCGAAGCTGGAGTGACATTGTCCTCCGGGCCTCGGGTCGGCCCCAATGCGCTCGATGAGATCCTGTGCACCGGCAAGGTTCGAGTCATCGTCGAGGACGGCGATCGTCGCCCGATCGGGGTCTCCGACCTCGGAGAAGCCATCCCTCCAGCTGTCCGCGCTGCGGTGTTGCATCGAGATCAGGGCCAATGCCAGATAGACGGCTGCAGGAGCCGTTACCGGCTCCAACCTCATCACATTCGCCCCCGTTCGAGAGGCGGCGACCATGACTCGGTCAATCTGGTCACTCTGTGTTGGTATCACCACCACGTGGCGATTCACATGCTCGGGATGATCCTCGAACCCGGGAGCCCGCCCCATCGTCGCCGCCTGATGCGACTCCCCAACCACGATCCACCCCGGACCACGCACCGTTCCGCCACATTCGTCACCACCTTCAACTGACCTCTCATCCAGATCCGGGTAGCCCCTATTGTCCCGGAATGACACGGTCCACGCCGGCTGTCTTCTCGCTGACCCTTGCCCTTGCGCTCGTCTCCTGCACGGAAGAAGGCCAGGGCCGATCGACCACTACCTTGGTCGCACCGACGACCTCCCCCATCCCCACCACCACCGCTCCGTCGACTACGACCACCGCTCCGACGACGACCACCACGGTGGAAATCATCTCCCCGTTGCCACCACCGACGGGAGCCGTGATCGCCACCGGTGAGGGCTGGGAGTTGACCGATCAGGAATTCTCCGACCTCGTCGACTTCGCCTGGGACCTCCTGCGGGCGCTCGGATTGGTCGGCGATGACCCGAGGCGGCCGTCGAGCTACTCACCTTCGGATACGCCCGTGGCCCGGTCCTTATCGACGGTGTTGGGGCGGCCGGCGTGTCACGTCCCTACGACCAGGTCGTGGACCGTTTCCCGGGGACCTCGGAGCAAGTGCTCTTTGCCGATGCGTATCTGACCGAAGAGCTGCCCGAGGTGGTGCTTCCGCCGGTTGCGCCGAGCGGTGTGGTGACTAAGGCCTCGGGGCGGCTCGGCTCCGTCTATCTAATGATGCTCGCCAAGACAGTGGTAGAGGAGGACGACGCCTTGGCCCTGGTGAGGCCATGGTCCGGCGACTCATATGTCCAATGGACGGACGGCGACCGGGCCTGTGCCGCCGTTGACGTGCTCATGGATGACGAGGCCTCGGCCGCGGCCGTGGCCGATGTCCTGCAGACCTGGGCCGCTGCCGAGACCGAGTCCACAGTGAAAGTCGACGGGGCATCGATCTCAGTCGTCTCGTGCTCGCCCTGAAGTACCTCGGGTAGGGTCGAATCTCCGCTGCCGACAACGAGGGGTCTACAAACATGGTTCACAAGCACGTTTCCAAGGCTGAGGACATTCCGATCGCATATGCCGGACGTCTCAGCCAGACGAGGATGCCCAAGAACCGCATGCCGGATGCATCGGCGGCCCCGGACGCTGTTTACCGGCACATCCACGACCAACTGATGCTGGACGGAAGCTCGAGGCTAAACCTCGCCACGTTCGTGACGACCTGGATGGAGCCTGAAGCCGAACGACTGATGGCGGAGTCGTTCGACAAGAACATGATCGACAAGGACGAGTACCCCCAGACCGCCGAGATCGAACGCCGCTGCGTGAACATCGTCGCCGACCTCTTCCACGCACCACCGGGAGGCGGGGCAGTCGGGGTTTCGACGATCGGCTCCAGCGAAGCAGTGATGCTGGCCGGACTGACTATGAAGTGGCGGTGGCGGCAACGGCGTGAGGCAGAGGGCAGGCCCACCGACAGTCCCAACATGGTGATGGGGTCGACTGTGCAAGTGGTGTGGGAGAAGTTCTGTCGCTACTGGGACGTCGAGCCACGCTATGTCCCGGTGGCCCACGATCGGTACATCGTCGACCCTCACGAGATGATGGGCCAGGTCGATGAGAACACGATTGGTGTGATCCCCATCTTGGGGACCACCTACACCGGGGAGTATGAGCCGATCAAAGAGGTCCACGACTTGGTGGTTGCATACAACAAGGAGCACGGGGACGACATCCCGGTCCATGTGGACGCCGCCAGCGGCGGATTTGTTGCACCCTTCCTACAGCCCGAGCTGGAGTGGGACTTTCGCCTGCCACAAGTGAAATCGATCAATGTCTCGGGACACAAGTACGGGCTCACCTATCCCGGCATCGGGTTTGTGGTCTGGCGGGATGCCGAGGATTTGCCGGAGGAGCTCATCTTCCACGTGAACTACCTGGGTGGAGACATGCCAACCTTCACCCTCAACTTCTCCCGTCCCGGAAACCAGATAGTTGGCCAGTACTACAACTTCCTGCGTCTCGGCCGAGAGGGCTATACAAGGATCATGGAGACCTTGCGTATGGTTGCCCTGCACGTCTCCGGCGCAGTCGCCGAGATGGGCCCTTTTGAGGTGATCAGCGACGGATCCGAGATCCCGGTGCTCTCCTTCAAACTGACTGACACCTCAAAGTTCACCGTCTTCCATGTGTCGGATCAGCTGAGGACAGAAGGCTGGCAGGTCCCGGCATACACCATGCCCGAGAACGCCACTGATGTGGCGGTGCTCCGCGTCGTCGTGCGGGAGGGCTTCGACCTTGATCTCGCAGATTCCCTCATCGAGTCTCTCGGCAAGGCCGTGACCCACCTCGAGCAGTATCCGCCGAACCAACCACCGCCCGCCGCTCCATTCGCCCATACCTAGCCAAAAAAAGGGGTAGCGGTGGACTGGCATCGGCAGCTGGTTTGGAAGCCCGGCGATCTCGGGTGGAGAGTGGCCGCACTGTTCATGGTCGGCTCGTTCCTGTTCGCACTCGGATCTGTGCCACTGTTTTCCCAAACCGTGGACCCGGGCGTGGTTGGGGTGACCTTCTTCGTAGGGTCAGTGTTCTTCACTCTCGCCGGCTACAGCCAATTCCTCCAGGTGATTAACGACCGTGGGCATCAACAGGCGCCGCCGACCTTTCATCTCTGGGCCTGGCAACCCGACGTCATGCTGTGGTGGGCGACCTTGATTCAGTTCGCTGGCACCCTGTTCTTCAACATGAGCACATTTGATGCGATGTTGAAGGGCTTGTCGACGACCGAGACGAACCATCTGGTGTGGGCGCCTGACTTCTTCGGGTCGATCGCCTTCCTCGTGGCAAGCCACATTGCCTGGCTCTTTGTCTGCGGACAGATATGGCTGGTCAGAAAGGAGGACCCTGACTGGTGGATCGCAGGGCTCAACTACCTGGGATCGATCTTCTTCATGCTGTCGGCGATAGGCGCATTCACACTTCCGACGACCGGCGACATCGTCAACTTGACGATCGTCAACCTGGGGACGCTTGTCGGGGCGGTCTGTTTCTTCGGCGGTGCATACCTCCTGCTCCCGCCGACCCCGGCAGCCGCGGTGGCATGACGGTGTCATCGAGACCACGGTCTCTAGGGGCGTTGGGGGGAGCACACCGTCGCCCGATGGAACTTGTGGGCCGTAGGTTGAAGTTCATAACTTGTGGTCATCCCTTGATGACCGCACACGTATGACCACAGCACCTGTGACCCGACGTCGCCTCATCCCGGCGCTGACCTACGCCACCATTTTCATCGTTGCGGCGGTCGGTTTGGTCCTGGTGCTGCCCAAGGGCAATGAAATCGTCCCCGCCCTCCAGGCGTCACCCCTCGGCGCCGTCGAGGGGGATGGCGTCGCCTGTCTTGGCGAGAGAATCGCCACCGTCCAATCTGGCGTCTTCCTCGACCTTCATGTCCCCGGGTCCCACGGCGATGAGACCGAGGATCTCGGGCCGAAGATCGTCGGGGGCCGACTGGATGTGGAGAGCAGTTTCGGAGACCTGACCGGCAGTTGCGCCGAAGGGACCGAGCTCTCCGGTCAGGCGGCCGTCTTCTCGGCTCAGGTGCTCGACGACGGAGGCATGGAAGGGGTCGTCACCGTCGGAGACCGGGATCTCTCCGTGGTCGATCGTCGGCGAGGACCGATCTGAGGAGGCACCGCCGGGACCGGGCTGGAAGCTGCCGAGATCCTGGCCCGGGTCCTCCTCGCGGTCGCGGTCGATAATCGTGGCCGCCCGGCTCCTTGGATCGGTCTTCCGCCTGATCAATCAGCCCCGTGTGATCGGGGAAATCGTTGCCGGGATCCTCCTCGGGCCCAGCCTGCTCGGGCTCCTCTTCCCGGAGGCGACGTTCGTTCCTGTTCCCGGCGGAGGTGATTCATGTGCTCCAGATCCTCGCCCAATTCGGACTGATCTTCTTCATGTTCCTCATCGGGGCGGAGTTGGATCACAAGATGATTCGAGGATCCGGTCATACCGCGCTCCTGGTCAGCCACTACTCGATCGTGCTTCCATTCACTCTCGGGCTTGCCGCCGCCCTCCTGATCTTCCCGCTGGTGGGCAGCGGGGACTTCACCGGATTCGCACTGTTCATGGGGGCGGCGATGGCGATCACTGCCTTCCCGGTCCTGGCCCGCATCCTCACCGACACCGGGCTCCACCGGACGCGTATCGGCGCTCTGGCCATCACCTGTGCCGCGGTCGACGACGTCACCGCCTGGTGCATCCTCGCCGTGGTCGTCGCCATCGTCCACGCCACCGGCCCGGCCGAGGCCATGCAGACGGTGCTGTTGGCCCTCGCCTTTCTGGCGCTTGATGGTCTTCGTAGTTCGCCCGTTTGTTGGCTCGGGTGGCCTCGGTGAAGCCCGACAAAGGGAAGATCGGTGCCACCGTCATGTCCGGTCTCCTGGTCGCCCTGTTCCTTTCCGCTTGGGCCACCGAGGCCATCGGGATCCACGCCATCTTCGGCGCATTCATGTTCGGGGCTGTCCTCCCACGCTCACATTCGATCGTTGCTCAGATCACCGAACGCCTCGAAGACGTGACCGTTCTCTTCCTGTTGCCGGTGTTCTTCGCCGTCGTCGGCCTGTCGACACAAGTCGGCCTCGTGACCGGTTCGGAGCTGTGGTGGCTCACTGGCCTGATCGTCGCCATCGCCATCGTGGGCAAGATCGGTGGTTCGTTGATCGCCGGGTTGGCCGCCGGGGAGACGCTTCCGCAGCTCAGCAGTCATCGGTGTCCTCATGAACGCCCGAGGGATCACCATGGTTGTGATCCTCACCGTCGGTCAAAGCCTGGGGGTGATCTCACCTGCGCTGTTCACGATGATGGTCTTGATGGCGTTGATAACCACCTTCATGACGACGCCGCTTCTGACGCTGCTGTATCCGCGCGACATGATCGACAGCGATCTCGCCGGTGACGCGACACGCGAGATGATGGCCCTCGCCACCCGCGAGCGGCGGGTAATGGTTGGTGTCACCGATCCGGTCACGGCGCAACCACTCCTGGAATTGGCGAAACGGCTGCGTGGGCTCGACGAGTCCCCAGCCACCATCATCCTGGCTTCGGTTGTCAGACCGCCCGGGCTACGAGCAGGTGCGGGCCAACCTCTCGGCGATGGATGACGCGGAAGCAGTCGCCGTCGAAGAGCTCATGGCCGTTCAAGTCCGGCTCGAGGCCGAGGGGGTCGAGACCGAGGTGGTGACAGCTGTCGGCCCCGACCCATCCATTGAATTGATCCGCCTGGTGGAGCGGAGGGGAGCGGGGATGCTCCTGCTGGGATCCCACCAGGCGTACCTCGGATATCGCCCCCTCGGTGGGATCGCCGGCGAGTTGCTCGAAAAGGCTTCCTGTGACGTTGCCGTGTTGGTTGGCGCCGGAACCCATCGCCAGGTCGGCTCCGGCTCGGTCGGGGTCTGGTATCGCGGCGAGCCTGCTGACTTCGCCGCCCTGGACCTCGCCGCGAGCTTGGCGAGAGGATATGGACGGCCGCTGCGGGTGATTTCGCCGGTCCCGGTCGAGTTGCCGGTTCTTGGAGTCGAGGTCGAGGCGATCGTCCTCACCGAGCCCAGCATCGCCCATGCCCTCGAGGCTGTCGAGGGGGCCGCCGTGATGGTGGTGGCTCCCGCCGGAGTACTCGATGGGGTCCTGCCCGCACTGCGGGAGGCAGTCATCGAACGGGTATCGGTGCCGGTCCTAGTGGTGAGAGGCGGGTCTAGATCCCATCTGGCCGACTCACTGGAGAGCAGGGCCTACGAGGAGGTCGCCGAAGTCTGACCCGCGAGGTCAGGCGTAGGCGAGGTGGTTGCCGAGCAGGGCAGCTTCCTCGGTACGGGAGAGCAATCGGCTTCGCATCGAGTCGATTGCCGCGTCACGACGGGCGTTGGATCGTGGGCCAAACGACGCCACGGCCGACTCGACAGTCACCAACGCGGCTCGGAATGGGTCGGGGAGGAGTGAGTTGAGGGCGACCAGCCAGACCGGCCGGATCGTGTCCGAGGAGGCACGCAGCCCCGCCATAAGCGCCCGCTCGACCGAGTCCAGTTCTTCTTGGCGGTCGTCGATGGTGAGCTTTCTGGCCTGATGGAGGAGCCGGTGGATCAGGTCCCGGGCCGCATCATCCATTCCGGGGACGTGAAAGCGGTAGATGATCGAAGCGCAATCGATGGCGAAGAGACGGGCCCAGGTCTCATCCCAGGTGCCCAACAGGGATCGGTTGGTCTCGAGCATCGCGCAGATCGGCTCGAGATTGTCCACAGCCGTCGTCTTCCTTTGACTCCCAAGTAACAGCGGCTGATAGGCCAACATGCTCGACTCCCAGTTCCTTCTAAAGCTCCCACGGCTTGCCTTGTGGATAATTCCTGAACAAGTCGCGATTGGGCATGGGCCGTGTGGCCCATTTGGCCACTGTCATTGGAGCTAGTCCGCTCGACCTATGGCCGGGGTCGTGCGATCAGCCGTACTCGTAGAAGCCATGGCCGGATTTCCGGCCCAATCTCCCGGCCTCCACCATCCGTGTCAGGAGCGGGGGCGAGGCGTACATCGGGTCTTTGAACTCGTCGAAGAGCACGTCGGCAATGTGCTTCATCGTGTCCAGACCGACGAAGTCGGACAACTCCAGGGGCCCCATCGGGTGATTGGCCCCGAGACGCATCCCGGCGTCGATGTCCTCTCTGGTGGCATAGCCGCCTTCCAGCATCTTGATCGCCCCAAGCAAATAGGGGACCAGCAGCATGTTGACCACGAACCCGGCCCGGTCGCCAGCCTCGATCACCGTCTTGCCGGCCGACTCGGCGTACGCCCGTGCCCGCGCCGACACCTCAGGGGCGGTCATCACCGTGGTCACCAATTCGACGAGGGTCATCACCGGAACCGGGTTGAAGAAATGAAGCCCGACCACGTGATCGGGTCGGCTCGTTACTGCGGCGAGCCGGGTGATCGGGATCGACGAGGTGTTGGACGCCAGGATCGCGTCCCGGTCGGTGACGATGGCGTCGAGGTCGGAGAAGATCTGCTTCTTCAGTGCCTCGTTCTCGGTCGCCGCCTCGATGACGAATTGACGGTCGGCCTGGTCGGTGAGGTCGGTGGACAAGGTGATATTGGCTAGCGCCTGGTCACGAAGGGACACCTCGAGCTTGCCCCGTTCCACCGCTTTGGCCAGCGAAGCGTCGATCCGAGCTTGGGCGGCCTCGGCCGCGGCGGCATCGATTTCGTGAATCACGACCTGGGCGCCGGACCTGGCGAAGACCTCAGCGATCCCCGAGCCCATCAAACCCCCGCCGACGACACCTACCCGTTCTGGAGTCATGTCGTGGATGGTAGGAGGGACAATTGGTCGCCTACTCTCAGGCCTTCGATGTCGTACGACCACAAGCAGATCGAGGCCAAATGGCAGGAGCGCTGGGAGTCCGAAAAGGTCTTTCGGGCGGCGGAGGATCCGTCACGCCCCAAGTTCTACAACCTCTGCATGTACCCCTATCCGTCGGGAGCGTTGCACCAAGGCCACGTCCGCAATTACACGTTTGGTGATCTGCTCACCAGGTACAAGACGATGCGCGGGTACAACGTGCTGTCTCCCATGGGTTGGGACAGCTTCGGGCTGCCGGCCGAGAACGCAGCCATAGAGACCGGCGTCCACCCGATGGAGAACACCGAGGCGCAGATCGTCACGATGACCCGGCAGATCAAGCAACTCGGCGCGATGTACGACTGGGACCGGGAACTGGCCTCTCATCATCCCGACTACTACCGGTGGAATCAGTGGCTGTTCCTCCAACTCTGGGATCGGGAACTGGCTTACAAGAAGGAGGCGCCGGTCAACTGGTGCCCGAAGGATCAGACCGTCCTCGCCAACGAGCAGGTGGTCGACGGGGCCTGTGAGCGCTGCGGGACGGTGGTTGAGCGCAAGAACCTGGCCCAGTGGTTCTTCAAGATCACCGACTACGTCGAGCGCCTACTCGCCGACCTGGACCTTCTGGATGAGTGGCCCGATCGGGTGCGGACCATGCAAAGGAACTGGATCGGGCGCTCCGAGGGCGCCATCTTCACGATCCCGGTAGCCGGTTCGGATGCCTCGTTCGAAGTGTTCACCACCCGCCCGGACACCATCTTCGGGATGACTTTCTGCGTACTAGCCCCGGAGCACCCTCTCGTCGCCGACCTCATCGCCGGTTCCGACCATGAGGACGAGGCCCGCGCCTACATCTCTCAGGCGTCTCGTGCCTCCGAGATCGAGCGCATGTCAGAAGGTGAGAAGACCGGTGTCTTCACCGGCGCCAATGCGATCAACCCGGTCAACGGGAAAGAGGTCCCGATCTACATCGCCGACTACGTGCTTATGGGATACGGGACCGGGGCGATCATGGCTGTCCCCGGCCAGGACCAGCGGGACTGGGACTTCGCCACCCGATATGGGATCGAGATCATCCGAACCGTGCAGCCTCCCGACGATTGGGAAGGTGAGGCGTTTCTCGCTGACGGGCCGACCGTCAACTCGGAGTTCTTGGACGGTCTCGACCAGGGCGCCGCCAAGGTGCGCATCGTCGACTGGCTGGAGGAGAAGGGGATCGGCAAAGGCACGGTCCAGTATCGCCTGCGGGACTGGCTCATCTCACGGCAGAGGTATTGGGGGAGCCCGATTCCGATCGTCAGCTGCCCCACCTGTGGCCTGGTCCCGGTGCCCGAGGATCAACTGCCGGTCTTGCTTCCGGACGTCCAGGACTACGCCCCAAAGGGCCAGTCGCCGCTGGCCACGGTCGAAGAGTGGGTCGTCACGACCTGTCCGTCCTGTGGGGGCGAGGCTCGGCGGGAGACAGACACGATGGACACCTTCGTGGACTCGTCCTGGTACTTCTTCCGCTTCACCGACCCGCACAACGATCACATCGCTTTCGAGCCGGAGAAGGCCCGATACTGGATGGCCGTCGACCAGTACATCGGGGGCATCGAGCACGCCATTCTCCATCTGCTCTACGCCCGTTTCATCACCAAGTTCCTCAGCGACATCGGATACAGCGCGGTGAGCGAGCCGTTTGCACGGCTGTTCACACAGGGGATGATCACTTTGGGTGGCTCCAAGATGTCGAAGTCGAAGGGCAACGTCGTCGACCCGCTCGAACTGTTCGCGTCACACGGGGCCGATGCCCTCCGGCTCTATCACCTGTTCATGGGCCCGCCGACCGACGACGCGGCATGGGACACGAATGGCGTCGAGGGGACATGGCGCTTTCTCGACCGTTTGTGGCGACTGGTGACAGAGACGGATCGGTTCGATGACACATCCTCCAACCGGGAGCTGATCGCGCAGGCGCATCGTGCCGTCAAGAAGGTGACCGAGGACATCGAGCGATTCGTCTTCAACACCGCGATCCCTCCGCTGATGACACTGGTCAACTCCCTGTCGGAGGCTGTGCGGACCGGAATCGACAGGAAGACTTTCGATCAGGTTGTCGAGCTGCTGATCAAGTTGCTCGCCCCAATGGCGCCCCACATCAGCCACGAGCTGTGGGAGCGCACCGGGCACAGCACCATGCTCGCGGTCGAACCGTGGCCCGAGTGGGACGAGGACCTCGTCGCTCAGCAAACGGTCATCATGGTTGTCCAGGTGAATGGCAAGGTTCGAGACCGGGTCGAAGTCCCGGCGGACATAGCGCCCGAAGAGGCGGAGCGGCTGGCGCTCGGGCTGGAGAAGGTGCAGGGCTGGATCGACGGCGTCACTGTCCACAAGGTGGTCGCCAGACCGCCGAACCTGATCAACTTCGTGGTGGGATGAACGCCGCAGAGGCCCTCACCGCCTCGGGGCTGGATATAACCGAGCTCGGGGAGTTCATTCGCCCCGTACGACCGGAGCAGGTCACCCTCCGGGCCGCCCCGTCCATGATGCGAGGGGTGTGGGGCCGGGGCATCCAGGCGATGACCCTTGGCAACACCGTCTATATCCACCCGGCTGTGCTTGCAGGGCCGGCAAGGGCATTGGGATTGCTGGTGATCCATGAGCTCGTCCATGTGCGGCAGTGGCGAAAACGAGGGGTCTTCAGTTTCCTGGGGACCTATGGCAGCGACTACCTGAGAGGGCGCCGTCAGAAGCTCGGGCATCGTGGCGCCTATCGCCAGATCGATTTTGAAACCGAGGCGAGGGATGTCGCCTCCAGGTTCGCCAACTAGGTGACTACCACCCGCTCCAGCTCCATTTGCGGCTCCGGAAACTGGCAATTCATGCGTTCCATGGTGTCGATGAGGATGCTCGACACCACCAGGTTTCGATACCACTTTCGGTTGGCTGGCACCACGTACCAGGGTGCATTGTCAGTCGAGGTTCGGCTCAACGCTTCCTCATAGGCGGTCTGGAACTTCGGCCACAGTTTCCGGTCGTCGAGGTCACCCTCGCGGAACTTCCAACGCTTGCTCGGGTCGTCGAGCCGGGCCTGGAGTCGGGCCCGCTGCTCCTCAGACGATATGTGCAGAAAGAGTTTGACGATGGTGGTGCCCTCGTCGGTCAGAAGCCGCTCGAAGTCGTTGATGTGGTCATAGCGCCGACGCCATCTCTCTTCCGGAGCTAGCTCTCGCACCCTGACGACGAGGACGTCCTCGTAGTGGGAGCGGTTGAAGATCGTGATGTACCCGTTGCCAGGAACATTGGGATGCACCCGCCACAAGTAGTCGTGGGCCAACTCGAGCTCCGTGGGCGGGCCGAAGCTCACCACCTGGATCCCTTGGGGGTTCGAGCCCTGGAAGACGTGGCGGATCGTCCCGTCCTTGCCAGCGGTGTCCATCGCCTGCAGAACCACGAGGAGGCGATGTTTGGACTCCGCCCAGAGCTTGCTCTGGAGTTCGGCGAGCCGATCTCTCAGCTCGGGCAGAGCCGCCTCTCCATCGCTCTTGTCGCCTGAGAAACCGTCCTGGGAGTCGGGGTCATGCTCCGAGAGTCGGACCTCTGAACCCGGAAAGACCCGAAATTGGGTGGGATCGAGCATGGCCGGACCCTAGCCGGGGGCCTTCCGTCGCTTCCCGCGGACTGGTAGGTAGATCCAGGGGTGACCGTTTGGGTCTTGCGGACGGCAACACGAAGTGGGGAGTGGGGCTTTGCCTGGTCGCGATCGTGGTCGGCGCCGGACTCGGGTGGGGAGGCGGAAGGCCATCCGCCTCGGAAGGCCCTGCTGCGGCCCCGTCCTCAACCGAGCCCGACCAGGCGACTTCGATCTCAGTCCATGTCTCGGGGTGGGTGGTCCGGCCGGGAGTGGTCGAGATTCCCGACGGATCGATCGTTGCCGATGCAGTCGCCGCGGCCGGCGGTGCCCGAAGTGGCGCCCTTCTCGATGCCATCAACCTCGCGGCTCCGGTCCTGGCCGGGGATCAGGTGGTGGTGCCCGGGCCGGACGAGGAGGTGGCCGTCGGGGCACCGTCCGGAGCGGAGGATGGCGGCCACATCTCTCTGAATCGGGCCGACGCGACCCAGCTTCAGGACCTCCCTGGTGTCGGCCCGGTCCTTGCTGAGCGGATAGTCGCCTACCGCGATGCGAACGGGCCTTTCCACACAGTCGAGGACTTGCTCGAAGTGCCCGGCATCGGCGAGGCAAAGCTCGCCGCGATGAGGGACCTGTTATCGGTCCCCTGAGGCTCGAGCATCCCTCATTGCCTCCGGTGGTCTCGAGGCCTTGGGTCGCGGGGGCGCTCGCTGTCTGGCTCGCCGTGCTCGCCACCGCGTGGGGTGGGGTCGGTTTGGCCGTTGTGGCGCTTTTGGTCCTTCTCGCCGTGCGTCGAAGTCTTCTGATCGCAGCAGCGATCAGCCTGGCCGCGGTATCGGCTCTGCTGGCAGCCAGTTCGCTGCCGTCCCTCGCCGCCGGCCCGTATCGGGCCAGCGTCACCTTGGTCAGCGATGCCATCGACGGTCGGTACGGCCCATGGGCGTTCGCCGAGACCGGAGCCGGTTTGGTGTTGCTCGATCTGTCGGATCCGACGCCCGCACTGGCCGGCCAGTTGGTCTCCGTCGTCGGCGTGAGCAATGGCGTACCGGGTATGGCTCGAGGAGAGCGCTATCGCAGCACGATCAGGGTTTCGTCGCTCGACGTGGTCGGCGACTCTCCTTCGCCCGTGGTGAGGATGGGCCAGGGCTTGCGGAATCGGGTCATGGACCGTCTGGAGCCGTTCGACGACTCCAGGGCGCTCTTGGCGGGATTCCTGATTGGCGAGACGAGCGGGCTCGATGACATCGATGTCATGGCGATGCGTCGCGCGGGCATCTCGCATTTCACCGCGGTCAGCGGGTCGAATGTCGCTCTCTTCCTCGGTCTGCTGGCTGTCGTCGCCGGCCCGCTCGGTATCGGGCCCAAACGTCGGGCGCTGGTAGGCCTCCTCGGGCTGCCGATCTACGCCGCTGCGACCAGATTCGAGCCGTCGGTGATGAGGGCCTCCGTGATGGCAGCGGTGGTGTTGGTTGGGCGCCTGTTTGGCATGGCGTTGGAGGCGTGGCAACTTCTCTCCGCTGCCGTCGTCGGCCTGCTCCTATTCGACCCGCGCCTTGCCTTCGACGTCGGCTTTCAACTGTCAGCCGCGGCCACCGCCGGGGTGCTCGTCGGCGCTCGATGGCCCGTGGCGCCGGGCCGCTGGCGCCGAGCGCTCGGAGTGACAATCGGTGCGCAGATCGCCGTTGCCCCGCTCCTCATCATCTCCTTCGATCGGGTGCCACTGCTCTCTCCCCTGGTGAATCTGATCGCGGCCCCGATCGTCAGCGCGGCCACCGTCGTCGGAGCAGTGGGTGTCGGGGGAGTGGATCCCCTGGTGGGGATCGCAGCGTGGCTCTCGGGAATCGTCCTCGACCTGGCGCGAGGCGTCTCCACCTGGCCTCAAATCGGGGCACTCGGCCTCCTCGGAATCGGTGGAACCGCCGTGGCCTTCATCAGGTTGCGGTCGTTGCGGGGGCCGATGGCGCTGGTGGCTGCGGTGGTGTTCGTCGCCGGGTTCGTGGGCCCTGCCTCGGCATTGCCGGATCCGGGAGTAGTGGTCTTGGATGTTGGGCAAGGTGACTCGATCCTGCTTTCCGGAGGAGACGGCCACCTCGCCCTCGTCGACGGTGGGCCGGATCAGGTGCGCCTGATCGAGAAGATGGGGGAGTACGGGGTGCGGGGCCTCGATTTGGTTGTCCTGACCCACGTTCACGCCGACCATGCGGCTGGCCTCGTCGGGTTGGTGGGGAGAATCTCGATTGGACAGGTCTGGGCGATCACCGATCACCATCACACGCCGGCGTCGGACGACCTCTTCTCCCGTCTTGAAGAAGCTCGTGTTCCCATTTCGGAGCCGGGGATGGGTCAACGGTGGGATCTCGGCGGGTTGACCCTCACCGTGCTCGGGCCACTGCGTCGATACGCCGGTCCCAACGACGAGTCAATCGTCGTCATGGTGAGCAGCCCTTCCCGATCGATGCTGCTCACGGGTGACATCGAGTCGATTGCCCAGGACGAGCTCGGTGGGATTCATGCCGACGTGCTCAAGGTTCCGCATCATGGTGGCGCCACGTCGAACGCCGGTTGGTTGGAGGGGGTCGGGGCCGATCTCGCGGTGATCTCGGTCGGCGAGAACGATTTCGGGCATCCGGCCGATTGGGTGATTTCGACCCTCGAGGCATCGGGCGCAGCGGTGAAACGCACCGACTTGGACGGCGATGTCGTCATCGAGCTTTCGTGAGCGAAATCGGGATGGGACACTGCCACGGATGGAAGGGCGATCGTCGATCCAACTGGGAGCTATTGCTCTGCCGCTTGGTGACATCACTCACGTGATGGGGGTCATCAACATGTCGCCCGACTCCAAGAATCTCCACACAGTTGCGCATTCCGTTGACGAAGCCCTGCTGATGGCAGACCGTTATCAGAATTGGGGTGGGTCCCTGATCGATCTCGGCGGCCAGTCCTCACATTTCGACAATCCGACCATCGACGAGGTCGAGGAGATCTCCCGTGTGGTGCCGGTCATCGAAGCCCTTGCCGCCGAGGGTCATCTGGTCGCAATCGATACCTGGAAGGCGGAGGTGGCGCGGGCTGCTCTGGATGCCGGAGCGGTCATCGTCAACGACACCGGGGGTCTTCGGGATCCAGATATGAGATCACTCGTGGCCGATAGGGGCGCGGCTGCGGTCGCGGTTTATGTCGAAGGGACAAACCCCCACGATGTCGGCGAAATCGAGATTCGCGCCGACAAGGCCCGACACACGGCGGAGGAGTTCGCGGGACTGTTGGCGGAGCTGGAAGGGGAGGGGATCCGCAATGTGATTCTCGATCCAGGGATCGCCCTCAACTACCGGGGGGACTACGAGGCCTACACACGGATGCAACTCGAGGTGATCGCCTCCAGCGACGAGTTGCATCGTCTCGGGGCGCCACTGCTCATCCCCATCCCTCGAAAGCGGGACTTCCACCGGGTGGTGGCATACATGGCGCTGGCGCTCGAGCACCGAGCCGACATCATCAGGGTGCACGACGTTGCTGTCGCCTGTGACCTCGCCAAGCTGTTCGGCCGATCGCCTTAAGTGTCCCTGGTTCTGACTACGGTCTGAGAAATGGGTTTGTTCCTCATATCGGCGCCCTCGAATGCCGGTCCTGGCGAACGTCAGAGGATGTTGGACGCCGCTGCCGAGCGGTTCTCGGAGCAGGGCGTCGGGCGAGCAGAACTGGTGCGAATCGATGTGCCGGGGCGTGGCGCCGGCGAGGAAGGTGACGGTTCCCTCCGAGCCGAGATCGAGCCGTTGGTTCCCTTGCTCCAATCCGGTTCGCTGTTCGGAGACCGGCAGGGCCTCGAGATCATGGATGCCCAGAACCTCCAGGTTGCCGAGGCCGGGGTCCTCGCCGAGCTGTTGGCGACCACTGACCTGGATTCGATCGAAGTGGTGATCCTCGTGATGGGTACCACCCCCAGGCCCGTTTCCAAAGTGGTCCAGGAGCGGGGCAAGTCGGTGTCCGTAGGCAAGATCTGGGAACGCCAGGCGTCGCAGTGGCTGGATGCCGAGGTTCGCGACCGCAGCCTGCAACTCGACAAGGGCGCCAAGGATGCCTTGCTTCAGAAGTTCGGCACCGACACCGCGGGAATGGGAAGGGCCCTCGACCAACTGCACGGGAGCTCAGGCAAGTTCACCAAGCAGATGATCCTGGATCGGTTCAAGAATCGCCCGGACGAGCCAACATTCCACATCACCGATGCCATCTCGAAAGGCGATGTCGGGGTGGCACTGCGCAGGCTTTCGGACTTCCTGGTCCACGGCCACCCCCTGGTCTATCTGGCGGCGGTCGAGTCCGATCTCAAGAAGCGGTCATTGGCCGCGGCCGCACCCAATGAAGACACGTTTCGGGCCTGGACCGGCTCACGCTCCACCGATCGGGGGGCGTCGAGGGTGTGGTCACAACGAGGGAAGGTCCGGGAGTCGTCTTTGCGGAAGGCTCAGCAGGCCTTGGTGCGCGCCGACCGGGTGATCAAGTCACAGCCGGAAGAGGTACACCGGGTGACACTGGAGCGTCTAACGGTCGCCCTATGCAAGTGGTACGGATAGTTTCTCCCCCAGGAGCGAGCGACAGTCGGGGAGAGTCCCCGAAGCCGGGAGGGGGGCTACTCCGACGCGTCGGCTCAGGCCTAGGCGGTGGCCTTCTTGGCCAATCGTGACTTCTTGCGGGCTGCTGTCTTCTTGTGAAGCACGCCCTTCGAGGTGGCAACGTCGATCTTCTTCTGAGCGGCCTTGTAGAGCTCGTCGGTGGGCTCACCGGCGGCCGCTGCGGTCTCGACCTTCTTGATGCTGGTCTTGAGATCGCTATTGACCGATTTGTTGCGCATCCGCAGACCGTCGTTCTGACGGTTCCGCTTGATCTGCGACTTGATGTTGGCCATGTTGAAACCCGAATCCGTTGATGGGAGACCGGCTAAACCCCTTTCGGGACCGCCGGAAACGGCAGAGTAGCAGGGGCTGGATCGAAGTTACAATGGCCGCCCCCCACTCTCGTGACCACTCAAGCGCGCATCCGCAACTTCTCGATCATCGCCCACATCGACCATGGGAAGTCGACCCTGGCCGATCGCCTGCTCGAGCGCACCGGAGCTGTCAGCGAACGCGACATGCGCGAACAGGTCCTCGACACGATGGATCTGGAACGGGAGCGGGGGATCACGATCAAGGCACAAACCGTGCGGCTGCGCCACGTCGGCGTGGATGGCGGGGAGTACATCCTCAACCTGATCGACACCCCCGGTCACGTCGATTTCTCCTACGAGGTCTCCCGCTCTCTTGCGGCCTGTGAGGGCGCACTGCTCTTGGTCGACGCCGCCCAGGGGGTTCAGGCTCAGACACTGGCCAATGCCTATCTCGCCATAGAGGCGGGCCTCGAAGTGATACCGGCGATCAACAAGATCGATCTGATTGCTGCCAATCCCGAGCAGGTGGCCGGCGAGATCGTCAACATCCTCGGGGGCTCGCCCGAAGACATCGTTCGCCTCTCCGCCAAGACCGGAGACGGCGTCGACACCCTGCTGGAGCGTCTCGTCGAGCAGGTGCCTCCACCGACCGGAGATCCCGATGCTCCGCTGCGCGCTCTCGTCTTCGACTCTTACTTCGACGCTTACCGCGGGGTCGTTTGCTACATCCGAGTTGTTGACGGTCGCCTCAGCTCCGGTCAGAAGATCAGGCTGATGGCAACCGGCGAGAGCCACGACGCCAACGAAATCGGGGTTCTGACGCCATCGGCCAAGCCCATCGTCGCCCTGGGTGCGGGTGAGGTCGGATACCTGATCACCGGGGTCAAGGAGATCGATCGGATCAAGGTCGGCGATACCCTCACCGACGCCAATCGGCCCGCAACCGAGCCATTGCCCGGGTACTCCGAGCCGAAACCGATGGTGTTCTCCGGCATGTTCCCCACCGATGGCGACGATTTCGAACGTCTCCGGGAAGCCCTCGAGAAGTTGCGTCTCAACGACGCATCACTCGTCTACGAGCCGGAGAGCAGCCGCGCCCTCGGTTTCGGCTTTCGTTGCGGCTTTCTCGGGCTGCTTCACATGGAGATCATCCGGGAGCGCCTGGAGCGGGAATACGACCTCGATCTCGTTGCCACCGCACCATCCGTGGCCTATCGGGTGACGATGCCCAACGGCACGATCAAAGAGATCAAGTCGCCCCAGGATCTCCCCGATTCGGGGAGCCTCAGCGGGGTCGCCGAGCCCTATGTCAAGATCATGATCCTGACCCCATCCGAGTTCGTCGGTCCGATCATGGAGTTGGTCACCGGGCACCGGGGTGAGATCGGGAACATGAGCTACCTCGGTCCCGAGCGCGTGGAGCTCGACTGCGAGATCCCATTGGCCGAGATCGTCTTCGGGTTCTTCGACCAACTGAAGTCGCGGACCCGTGGCTACGCCTCGCTCGACTACGAGCCGGCCGGATACCGCGAGGCCGATCTGGTCAAGGTCGACATCCTTCTCAACGGTCAGCCCGTGGATGCCTTCTCGGCGATCATCCACAAGGACAAGGCGCAGGAGTACGGGAAGGCGATGACCGGCCGGCTCCGGACCCTCATTCCACGGCAACTCTTCGATGTGCCCATCCAGGCGGCCATCGGCGGGCGCATGATCAGCAGGGAGACGGTCAAGGCCAAGCGCAAGGACGTCATCGCCAAGTGCTACGGGGGAGACGTCACCCGCAAGAAGAAGCTGCTCTCGAAGCAGAAGGAAGGCAAGAAGCGGATGAAGATGGTGGGATCTGTCGAGGTCCCCCAAGAGGCGTTTGTCGCTGCCCTCCGCGTCGACGACGACGAGTGAGCCCGGTCGACGCCTATGCCGCTTCGAGGTCGGCGTACGTCCACATTCCGTTTTGCTCCTCGATCTGCCCGTATTGCGACTTCGCTGTCGTGGCCGGCGCTGATCACCTGATCGATCGCTATGCGACGGCTGTGGTCGCCGAAGTCGAGATGTCGGAAATATGGGGGGACTTGGACTCGGTCTACTTCGGGGGCGGGACCCCGAGTCACGTTGATCCGGAGATCCTGGGGCGGATCCTGAAGGCGCTGTCACTCCGCCACGGCCTGCGCGATGGGGCCGAGATCTCACTCGAGGCCAACCCTGAGGACTTCGACGAGACCCGGGCAGCAGAAGTCGCAGGCGCCGGGTTCAACCGGGTCTCTTTCGGAGCGCAGAGCTTCGATCGTGGTGTCCTCGAGTCATTGGGCCGCCGCCATGGCCCCGAGCAGATCATCTCCTCCGTGGCTGCCGCCCGTGGAGCGTCGATTTCGAGTGTCTCCGTCGACCTGATCTTCGGCACGCCGTCGGAGACCGACGCTTCATGGGAGCGGACACTCCAGGGTGCCATCGAGGCCGGGCCGGATCACGTCTCCTGTTACGCATTGACGGTCGAGCCGGGAACGCCACTCAACAGGGCAGTGATCGCCGGAGCGGCCGCGCCGGATCCCGATGTCCAGGCCGATCGGTATGAGATGGCCGAGAAGACGTTGGGCGAAGCGGGATACCGACGATACGAGGTCTCGAATTGGAGTCGTCCCGGGCATGAGTGTCGTTACAACCTCACCGTGTGGGCCCAGGGCCAGTACGAGGCTTACGGGAACGGGGCGCACCGGTTTCGTGACGGTGTTCGCAGTCACAACGTCCGTCGCCTGGACGCCTACATCTCGGAGATCGAGGCGGGGAGACGGCCCATCGTCGGAGCCGAGCCGATGCGAGGCTGGGATTCCGAGATCGATCGGCTCTTTGTCGGCCTGAGGCGTGCCGACGGGGTGGTCGACGGGCCAGGGGTCAGGTCGCTGATTGCGTCCGATGAGGGGAAGGTGCTCCAGGAGGCCGGGGTGATCGAGATGAGTGCCGACCGGCTTGTCGTGCGACGGCCTCTCCTCACCGACATGGTCCACCGGGCTGTGCTCGGGCTCGGCGCCCCCGCGGGATGGGTGGATCCCCCATTGGCGGATAACGTGTAGGCATGCTCGAAGATCGCCGCTCAGAGATCCTCAGGGCACTCGTGGAGGAGCACATCCGAACCGGGGAGCCGGTGAGCTCGCGCGTCGTCGTGGAGAAAGCTCACCTCTCGGTCTCCACCGCCACCGTTCGCAATGACCTTGCCGCACTCGAACAAGAGGGATTCGTGGTCCAGCCCCACACCTCGGCGGGAAGGATCCCGACCGCCACCGCCTACCGCTACTACGTCGACCATCTCGGCCCGGGTCGTCTCCGCTCCGCTGCCCAGGCCAAGGTCAACAGCTTGTTCGGCGATGTCCACCTCGAGCTTTCCAAGCTGTTGAAGGCGACCTCCGACCTTCTTGCCGAGATCACCGATCTTCCCGCCGTGGTCGTGTCCCCGGGGATCGCCGGGGACCGGGTGAGGGCGGTGCAAAGTGTCCAGGTGACAGCCGATCAGATCCTCATCGTCGTGGTTACCGAAGGTGGTCAGGTCCTTCAGCAGAGGGGCCGGGTCAGGGTGCCGGTCACTCCCTTCGATATCGAGGAGGCGCAGCGTCTCGTGAGTGCGGCGGTTGTGGGAAGCGACCTCGGCTTTGACCTGCAGTTGGGAGACGAGGTCATGGGTCAGCTCAACGAACCGACCCGGGAGGCGGTCCTGACTATCGCCGATGGCCTTCATCTCGCAGCCTCGTCCGGCGCCGAGGTCTATGTCGGAGGCACCCAACGCCTCTCCAGGGTGTGGGAGGACCTGTCTGCGGTGCAACGGGTGTTGGAAGTCCTCGAGCGCGAGGCCGAGGTGATGCGGATCCTGGCCGGCGCCTCGGGAACCTCGATTCAGATCGGCGCTCAGCTGGGGCGCGACGTAGACCTTGCCGTCGTGTCCAAGAGCTACGAGGCGGGGAGTGCCGGCGGCTCGGTAGGCGTGATCGGCCCGATGCGGATGAACTACAAACGAGCGATCTCTGCGGTCGAGGAGGTCTCCCGCGAGCTCGAGGACCGGATCGGCTCGAAGCCCGACTGAGTAGATGGCGAGGGACTATTACTCGATACTCGGGGTCGGTAGGGACGCGACCACCGAGGAAATCAAGAAGGCATTTCGCCGTTTGGCCCGAGCTACCCATCCCGACGCCAACCCGGGCGATGCCGGTGCAGAAGCGAGGTTTCGGGAGGCCGCCGAGGCCTACGAGGTGTTGGTCGATCCCGAGCGCCGCAGGCGTTACGACCGGGGCGACAGCATCGATCTCTCCGACATCTTCTCCGGATTCGGGGGCTTCGACGACATTCTCCGTTCCGTCTTCGGTGATGGCGGGTTGTTTGGATCCCAGTCCAGCCGGTCCAATCGGGGGAGGGATGTGCTGGCCCGGGTCGAGGTCGATCTGGCCTCGGCTGCCTTCGGAACCGACGTTTCGGTGGCGTTTCGCACCAGGGCAACTTGTTCGAACTGTGCGGGCACCGGCGCCGAGCCGAATACTGGGCAGTCGACCTGTCCTGACTGTGGTGGCAGCGGGTCGGTGCGGATGGCCCGGCGCTCACTGTTCGGCACGATGATGACCGTCAATGCTTGCCCCACCTGCCGGGGCGAAGGCGTGCTGATCCTCGATCCCTGCTCGGTCTGCTCTGGGGATGGGTCGATACCCGAAGACACAAGTGTGACGATCGAGGTGCCTGCTGGTGTCACCTCCGGCACCAGGCTCCGACTTTCAGGTCGCGGCGAGTCAGGCGGGCGGTCCGGGCCACCAGGGGACCTCTATGTCGAGGTCATGGTCGCCCCAGATCCCAGATTCGAGCGGGTCGACTCAGATCTCGTCCATCGCGTGGCACTGGGAATCGCTGAAGCAACACTGGGCTCCCGAGTCGAGATTCCGCTCCTCGAGGGTGGAGCCACTGATCTCGACATTCCTCCAGCCACTCAACCCGGAACGGTGTTTCAGCTGGTCGGACTTGGTGTGCCCCGCCTGGGGCGAAGAACTCGGGGAGACCTGCGGGTGGTGATCGAGGTGAGGATCCCCGACCAACTCAGTGCCGAGGAGGAGTCGCTCCTTCGCCGATGGTCCGACCTGCGGGGTGAGCGCACAGATCGCCCGGCTTCGGCGGGCTGATGGCCAGTCATTTCCCACACGTCCTGGCGACGGGTGATTGGGACAACCTCACGATCCAGTTGACCAACGATCAAAGTCACCATCTCGACAGGGTGCTGCGATTGAAGCCCGGTGAAGCCGTCGGCTACACCGACGGCAAAGGCACCGTTGGCCGCGGGGTTTACGAAGGGGGTCGGATCACTCGCGGCCAGGAGGGCACGGTGCCTCGTCCGAGCCCGCTCACGATGGCGGTTCCCCCGCCGGCCAGCCGAGAGCGATGTCGCTTCCTGGTCGAAAAGCTCGCTGAACTGGGCGTGGCTCGTCTGGTGTGGCTGTCGACCCGATTCGGTGAGGGTCATGTCCCACATCGAACCAAGGCGATGTCGTGGGCGGTGTCGGCCCTGGAACAGTCACGGGGTGGGTGGTTGATGGAAATCGGGGAGGGTCTGGTGGCTTGGGAGGACCTGCGTCGGCCTCTGGTGGTTGCTGTTCCGGGAGGGGGCAGCGAGGTGTTCGAGGTGATGACAGTTGCCATCGGGCCCGAAGGTGGGCTCGATCCCGCCGAGATCCCCGCCGACGCGGCGACGATCGACCTCGGAGTGACGATTCTGCGTGTGGAAACTGCTGCAGTGGTGGCAGCAACCCGTTTCAGCAGACCCTGGCACGAGGGTTCGTGACCTTCTAGTATCTGCGCAGGGCTCATCTGGGAGAGCAATCCTTGGTCGACAAATTCAGTGCGTCGCTTGGCGTCCGTCTTAGAGCGGCGCGTCGTCAGCGAGGCTGGTCATTGGGTGAGGTGGAGTCGTTCACCGACGGCGAGTTCAAGGCGTCGGTGGTGGGCGCGTACGAGCGCGGGGAACGTGCCATCTCGGTTCAACGACTCACCCGTCTGGCCGAGGTCTACGGAGTAGGCCCGACCGAGCTCTTTCCCGGAACCAAGCCCTCTGACGGCCCGGTTATCGACATCGATGCGGTCGCCGCCGGCCGCGACCACGACATGATTGATCGCTATCTGGCGGCTATCCAGTTCATGCGGCGCGAAGGCACTCCCGGCGAAGTCCGCGAATCCGACAAGGCGGTCATTTCCTCCCTGCTGGAGACGTCGATCGACGCCGTTTCCGAGACCGACTGAAGTAATAGCCCAAATCGTCTGGGCGGATAGAATTACCGTTGGCGTCACAAGTAGGGCGTCGTTTCCGTGTCTCCTGAACACATCGAATCGCATTTACGCGTCCCCAGCCATCACTTGTTGTTGGACCTACTAGGGGACTCAGATCGACATCTCCGCCAGGTCGAAGACCACTTTCCGGAGGTGCGCTTCGTCGCGCGCGGAGACGAGATCGTTCTCAAAGGTGACGAGGTCGCGGTGGAGAAGGCGCGAACCGTTCTGGCCGAGCTGCTGATTCTGGTCCAGGAGGGCCACCCCCTCGACAGCGGGCGGGTCGACGAAATCGTGAAGATGGTTCGCGATGAGGTGCCCAGCCCTTCGGGGATCCTGACCGACGGCATACCCGTGGGCCGAGGCCGGATGGTTCGACCCAAGACCCACGGCCAGCAGAAGTACATCGGTGCGATCAGGGAGAACACACTCACGTTCGGGCTCGGCCCGGCAGGCACCGGCAAGACCTATCTGGCGATGGCCGCTGCCGTCGACGGGCTGGTGAGCGGCTCGGTGCGACGGATCATCCTCACCCGGCCGGCGGTCGAGGCAGGGGAGCGTCTCGGCTTCCTCCCCGGCGACCTCGCGGCCAAGGTGGACCCCTATTTGCGCCCGCTCTACGACGCCCTCTGGGACATGCTGGGCCCTGAGGAGACCGCTTCCCTGATCGAGCGGGGAACCATCGAGATAGCCCCGCTCGCTTATATGCGTGGAAGGACCCTCAACGACGCCTGTGTCATCCTCGACGAAGCCCAGAACACGACGCCGGAGCAAATGAAGATGTTCCTGACGCGTCTCGGGTTCAACTCGAAGATGATCATCACTGGTGACCTCACCCAGACCGACCTGCCCGAGAACCGGCACTCGGGGTTGAACGTCGTCCGCGAGATCTTGCGTGACATCCCCGGGGTGGCATTCGTGGAATTGACCGCCCGGGACGTGGTGCGGCATCGCATCGTGGCCTCGATCGTCGAGGCCTATGCCCGTTTTGAGAGCGAGCGCAAGTAATGCCTCGCCCCACCCTGATGCGTATCGCCATCTTCGTGGTGGTGGTCTCCGCCACCTGGGGTGTCCTCTCGCTGGGGACGACCGTCTCCGACCCCAACCTGGAAGTCGGCGCCATCGCCGATCGGGAGTATGTAGCCCAACGCTCGGACGATGTGGTCGACACGGAGGCCACCGCAGCCCTTCAGCAGGAAGCCCGGGATGCGGTTGAACCGATCCGGGACACCAACGTCGAGACCGAGAACGGGGTTCGGGACCTGATCAATGCCGTTTTCGACGACGTGGGCGCCCTGGCCGTTGCCGACGATCCGGTGACCACTCCGACCACCCTCCCCGAGGTCACGACCACCGTGCCCGCCGAGAGCACGGAAACGACAGTTGCCGCCGAGCCCGCACTCCTCAGCGGCGAAGTCTTCCTCGATGTCGAGGGTGACGGCATCTTCCAGCCCGACGCCGAAGCGGCGAGGGTCGATCGGGGCTTGGAACGGGTCACAGTGCAGGTGTCGATCGATGGCGAGGTCGTGGAGACTGTCGCCACCGGGCCCGATGGCTCGTGGGCCATCGAGGTGGCAGCGGGGCCGGTGGTGATCGGCGTCGACGCCGAGGACGCTCAGATCCCGAGTGGATATGTGGTGGGCACCGACAATCTCAACCAGTTGTTGACCTGCGATCCGGGTGAGCCCTGCTCGCAGCCCCCATCGGGTTCAAGGTCAATTTGCGACCTGTCGAGGACATCGTCGCCCAGATCAGGGCGAACCATCCAATCGCCGAGGATGCAGTCACCGTCTTGGCAGCGACCGCCCGTGACGACGTGATCCGGGCCGCCCTCGGTGAGCCGCTTCATCTCGACCCCATCGTCCGTCAGGCGACTTTGCAGCGGGTAAATGAGCTCTTCGGGCAGAAGATCATTCCCGAGGATCTGGCCGGGGTGATCGCCGACCAGCGCTCCAACCCGCCCCTCGTCTTCTACAGCGACACCAACCCGCCGGCCCAGGACATGGCCGCCAGCGACGCCTCCGGGGAGGTGGTGGCCACCTTCCTCCAGGCCAACTACCTGATTGACCCGATCCAGACCCAGGCGGCCGAAGATGCCGCCGCCGACGAGGTCGAGGATGTCCTCGAGCCTTACACAACCGGACAGATCATTGTCGGGAGAGGGCAACCGGTCACGCAACTGGTGATCGACGCGATCGACCAGGTGGGATCGACCGGGCCCGCCGGCCAGGAACAAGGCGGCCTGCTGGCGGTGATCGCGGTGTTGATCGGGATGCTCGGCCTCTACCTGGCCCGTTTCCGCACCGAGTTCTGGTCCCGTCCCCGGATGGTCGCTCTGCTCGGGCTCTTGATCGTGCTTGCCGCCGGAGCGGTGCGAGCCACGGTCCAGATCGAGGAGGCCACCTCCTGGTACGTCCTGCCGGCGGTGGCCTTCGGCTTCATGACCGCGGTGTCTGTTCGACGCCCGGATTGCGGTTCTGATGGCCCTCTCGGTGGGGGTGCTCACCGCGGTCGGCACCGGAGACATCGGAATCACGGTCTACGCCATCCTCGCCACCCTGGCTCCGATCCCGTTTGTCAGCTCGGTGAGCAGCCGAGGCGCCTTCCGCAACGCGGTGGTGTTCTCGGCTCTGACCGCCGCTGTGGTGGCCGCGTCGACTTCGTGGTTCTTCCACGTCGGGCCCAATGATGTTCCCTTCGAAGTGATCGGGCTCTCGGTGGCCTGGGCCTTCGGAGTCTCGGCGATGGCTTCTTTGATCGGCTTGGCCGCCCTCCAGTTCTTCGAGTCGGCATTCGACATCACTACCACGCTCGGCCTGCTCGACCTGACCGATCGCAACCACAAAGGCCTCCAGCTGCTCCAGGAGAAGGCTTTCGGCACCTTCAACCATTCTCTGATGGTGGGCACGCTCGCCGACGCGGCAGCAAGGGCTATTGGAGCCAACGCTCTCCTCGCCCGTGCCATGGCCTACTACCACGACCTCGGGAAGACCGAGAACCCCACCTATTACATCGAGAACCAGTTCGGGATCCCCAATCCGCACGATTTCCTGACGCCGGAGGAATCGGCGCAGATGATCCGCCGCCACGTCACCGACGGCGTGGCCCTGGCCCGGGAGTACAAGATCCCGTCAGACGTGGCGACCGGGATCGTCAGCCACCACGGGGACGGGATCATGCGCTTCTTCTACGAGAAGGCGCGCAGCCAGCGGGGGGACGCAGTCAACCCCGACGACTTCCGCCATGTCGGGCACAAGCCGAAGACGGCCGAGTCAGCCATCGTCATGCTCGCCGACTCGTTGGAGGCGGCGTGCCGGGCGGTGTTCCAGACCGAGGAGCCGACGCCCGAGGCCATCGAGAAGGTGGTGAACCGGGTCATCGACGAGAAACTCGACGACGGTCAACTCCAGGAATCGCCTCTCACCCAGTTCGAAATGACCCAGGTGCGAAAGGCCTTTTTCGAGTCGATGGTCGGGCATTATCATCAGCGGATCGCGTATCCGAATTTCCCCGGGACCTGATGGACGATCCCTCCAGTACCAACACCGGCCAGTGAGCGTCTTTCTGGCCGACGAACAAGGCGAAGAGTTGGATCTCGCCGGGATGCGCAATCTCGCCGAGCTGGTTCTCTCCAGCGAGGGTTACCCGAAGGAGACCGAGGTCACGCTGCTTTTCGTGGATGAGGACGAGATGTCCTCGTACAACGAGCGCTTCCTCAGTCGGACCGGGCCGACCGATGTTCTCGCCTTTCCCGTCGAGGATCTATTGCCCGGTGTCGCTCCTGATGCCGACCCCACCGGACCACCACTCATGATCGGGGACGTGATCATCGCCCCTGCCTACGTGAAGCGGCAGTCCGAGGAGCTGGAAGTCGCCTTCGACGACGAGATGGCGCTGATGGTGACTCACGGCATCCTCCACCTCATGGGCTACGACCATCAGGCCGATGATGCTGCCTCCATGATGGAGGGCCGGGAGACCGAGATCCTTGCCCTGGTCGGGAAGAAGCGGCGATGAGCGTTGTCGTGATCGTGCTGGCCTCGGTCTGCCTGGTGATGGCGGCGTGGCTCCGGGCAGCGGGCACGGCAGTGACCCGAATACCCCGAGCCGACGCGCTCCGTGACAGCGCCGACAAAGTCCCCGGAGCCGCCACCGTGGCCCGGCTCCTCGATGAACGGGAACTGATCAACCCGGCGGTGAGCGTGGTCGCAGTTGCGTTGCTCGTGATTTCGGCAGTGCTCGGCACCGCACTGCTGGCTGCCGGCGCCGGCCTTGCCAGCTCGGTCGGGTATGCGATGGCGGTCGGGATATCGGTCTTCTTTGTCGGCGACCTGGTGCCTCGCCAGGTTGGGCGGCACCGAACCAGGCTGATCGCCTATCGCTCTGCAGGTCTGCTTGCGGTGTCGATGCGCCTCGGTGGCTGGGCCAACGACCTCCTGCCGGAGCCCGATTCGGAGGAGTCGGACCGAGAATCCACCTTCGGCTCTGACGAGGCCGACGAGCAGGAGCGAGAGCTGATCGACTCGGTTCTCGAGTTTGGAGAGACGCTCGTACGTGAGGTCATGACGCCCAGGCCGGACATGATCACGGTGCCGATCACGGCCACCATCGACGAGCTCGTGTCGACTGCGACCGCCGAGGGCTACTCCAGGGTTCCCATCACCGACAACGGGGACGTCGTCGGTCTGGTGATCGTCAAGGATCTGCTTCCTTTGCTGACCGACGGCCAGCGGCCCATATCGCTGAAGGAGGTCATGCGATCGGTCGAATTCGTCCCCGAGACCATGCTCGCCTCCGCACTTCTGGCGGAGATGCAGTCGAGGAGGGTCCATCAGATGATCGTCGTAGACGAGTACGGGGATGTGGCCGGATTGGTGACCATCGAGGACCTCATCGAGGAGCTCGTTGGCGAGATCAGTGATGAGACCGACGAGGAGGAGTCGTTCGTCGCTCCTCTTCCCGGCGGTGGATGGGATGTAGATGCCCGCTTGCCTGTGGAGGACCTTGCCGATGTTGCCGGGATTCAGCTCCCCGAAGTCGAATGGGACACGGTCGGAGGCTTGGTCCTCGGGCTTGCCGAGCGCATCCCCGATGAAGGCGAGCAGTTCGACTTTGGCCCGCTCCGCTTCACGGTCACCGGGATGCAGGGCCGCCGCGTGGCGAAGGTGAGAGTCACCACCTCCAAGACCGTCGACTCTCGATGAAGTCCGGCTTCGTGCCCGTGGTCGGCCGTCCCAACGTGGGGAAATCGACCCTGGTCAACAGGCTGGTGGGATCCAAAGTTTCGATCACCTCCTCGCGGCCACAGACGACACGAAATGTGATTCGGGGGGTGGTCAACGGGCCCGATCCGAACGAGCCGGAGCATCAGATCGTCCTGCTCGACACCCCGGGGTTGCACAAGCCGAAGACCGACCTCGGTGGTCGCCTCAACTCCTATGTCTACGGGACCCTCGGTGAGGCCGACGTGGTGTTGTTCATGATCGACGCCTCGATGCCGATTGGCCCAGGCGACCGTCTCATCGCTGATCGCCTTCAGACTGCCGGCTCGGAGGTGGTGGTGGCGGTGAACAAGATCGATGACGCCGGGCGCGGCGACCTGGTCGAGCAACTGGCCAAGGCAGGGGACTGGGACTTCGCCTCCTACGTCCCGATCTCTGCAATAGAGGGTGTCGGTATCGATGACCTGGTCGGCGAGATCGCGCAGCGCCTCCCCGAGGGTCCCCGTTATTACCCGGCCGGGATGACCACCGATCAGCCGGAGAGCATGGTGATCGGAGAGCTCATCCGGGAGAAGTTCCTGGAGCGGCTCAACGACGAATTGCCCCATTCCCTGCTGGTCAGAGTCGAGGATTTGGAGCAAAGGCCCGACGGCCTGATCGACATCTCGGCTCGCGTCATCGTCGAGCGCAAGAGCCAGAAGGGGATAGTCATCGGGCACGAAGGCTCGTTGCTCAAGCTTGCCGGCACCGAAGCCCGTCAGGATCTAGAGATCCTGCTTGGCGATCGGGTCAACCTCATGCTTCACGTTGCCGTCGAGAAGGACTGGCAGCGCAGCCCGCAGTTGCTGGACCGTTTCGGGTTCACCACCGCCTGAGCTCAGGGGGCGTATAGCGCGTCGCAGAGGTCGGCCAGATCCGTGTCTAGCTGGGTCAGGCCGCCCTCAGAGTGAGTCGACAGTCGCAGCGTCACCTTGTTCCAGCGAATGTCGATGTCCGGGTGGTGGTTGGCTTTCTCGGCGAGCACGGCAACTTCGGCGACAAACCCGATCGACTCCGCGAAATCGGGGAATTCAAAGGCGCGGGATATCAAGTACCCAGACCGGTCCCACTCGGGATGATTATCGAGAAACTCGGTGATCTCGGCCTCATTGAGCAGTGTCATGGGAGCCGAGGGTAAACCCCCAAGCAGTTCTTCGTCGTCCCTACCCTGAACCCACTCATGGGGATCAGACACGATCAGGGCATCGTTCTTCGCTCCTATCCCTTCGGCGATGCCGATCGGGTGGTGGTTCTCCTCAGCCCCAACAACGGCAAGATCCGAACCGTCGCCAAGGGGATTCGCAAGACCAAAAGCCGATTTGGTGGTCGGCTCGAGCCGTTCACCCACGTCGACCTGGTCCTCTATGAGGGTCGCAATCTCGACACCATCACCCAGGTCGCCGTTCTCGAGCCTTTTCCCCGGCTCCGCAACGATCTCGACTCGGTGATCGCCGCCGGCACCATGGTCGAGGCTGCCGACGCCGTCGCCCAGGAGGACGAGTCGTCGATGCGCCTGTTCCTCCTCCTCCATCGCGGGTTGCGCGCCCTCGAATCAGGGCGCAACGGCCCGGACCTGATCACCAGTTTCTTGTTGAAACTGGCCGACGTGGTCGGGGTGGCACCGTCGCTTCTGGTCTGTGCCTCCTGCGGCCGGGTGGACGATCTACACCGCTTTTCATTCGGAGGCGGTGGCGTGATCTGCGATCGATGTGGCGTCGAGGGGTCGGTTCGACTTCGCGACGGCATCACTGGCTATCTGGCTGCCCTGGCGGAGGCCGAGTTCAGCGGGCTCCCCGAGACGGACGCCGGGCTCTCCGGTGAGGCGATGGGTATCACCCGCCGATTCGTCGAGTACCACCTCGATCGGAAGCTGTCCTCTCTGGCGGTGCTGGATTGAGTTTGGATCTTTCGAAAGTCGATCCCGACCGAATCCCGAGGCACGTCGGGCTGATCCTCGACGGCAACGGGCGCTGGGCCAACGCGAGAGGCCTGCCCCGCACCGCCGGCCACCTTGCAGGTGAAGCGGCCCTCTTCGACACGGTCGAGGGGGCTCTCGAGATCGGGATCGAGTGGGTCACGGCTTACACCTTCTCCACCGAGAACTGGTCGCGCTCCGATGAGGAGGTGGAGTTCCTGATGTGGTTCAACGAGGACCTCCTACTCCGGCGGCGCGATGAGCTCGACGCACAAGGGGTCCGGATGCGGTTTGCCGGGGACATGGACGATCCGAGGATTCCCGACCGCAATCGCAAGCACATGGCCGACGCCGCCGAGAAGACCGCGGGCAACACCAAGCTCCATTTGGTTTTTGCGTTCAACTACGGGAGCAGGCGGGAGATCGTGGACGCCACCCGCACGCTGGCGGCGCGGGTTGCGGCCGGTGAGCTCTCGATCGACGACATCGACGAGCAGGCGATTGAGTCGTGTCTCTACATCCCGGAGATGCCGGCTGCGGATCTGATCATCCGCTCGTCAGGCGAACATCGCCTCTCCAACTTCCTGCTCTGGCAGGCCGCCTACGCCGAGTTCTACTTCCCGGGCATCCTCTGGCCGGACTTCGACCGCAACGCACTCGTTGACGCCGTTGTCGACTATCAGGCCCGGGATCGGCGCTTCGGCGCAGCCGATGACACGCCCCAGGTTGACTAAGCATCCGGACCAGGCCACCGTTCCCCGCTCAATCATGACCGAAGTCACCCTCGACACCATCTCCGCCCTCGCCAAGAAGCGGGGTTTCGTGTTCCAGGCCTCCGAGATCTACGGAGGGCTGCGCTCCTCCTATGACTACGGGCCGCTCGGCGTCGAGCTGCTGCGCAACGTCAAGGAGGCATGGTGGCGGGCGATGGTCCAGGAGCGCTCGGACATCGTTGGCCTCGACTCGGCAATCCTCCAGGCCCGCCAGGTGTGGCAGGCATCCGGCCACGAGGAGGTGTTCACCGATCCTCTGGTCGAATGCCGGAACTGCAACTCTCGCCATCGTCTCGACAAGCTGGAGGATCCGAACACCTGCCCGACCTGCGGTCAGAGCGGGACCTTCACCGATCCCCGCAACTTCAACCTGATGTTCCGCACTCACATGGGCCCGGTGGATTCCGAGGAGAACCTCGTCTATCTCCGGCCCGAGACCGCGCAGGGGATCTTCATCAACTTCGAGAACGTTCGACGCACTCTGCGGCTCAAGCTCCCTTTCGGGATCGCACAGATCGGCAAGTCATTCCGGAACGAGATCACGCCCGGTCAGTTCGTTTTCAGGACCCGCGAGTTCGAGCAGATGGAGATGGAGTACTTCTGCCGTCCCGAGGAGAGCGCCGAGTGGTTCCAGTACTGGCAGGACAAGCGGATCGAGTGGTACCTCGCCCTGGGAATGACCGAGGAGCGGCTCCGGATCCGCCCCCACGACGCAGACGAGTTGAGCCACTACTCATCGGGCACTGTGGACGTCGAATACCAATTCCCCTGGGGGTGGGACGAGCTGGAGGGGATCGCCAACCGCACCGACTTCGACCTCAGACAGCACGCCGAAGCCTCGGGCGAGGACCTGACCTACTTCGACCAGGACACCAACGAGCGGTTCTTCCCCCATGTCATCGAACCTGCGGCCGGCGCCACCCGGACCACCTTTGCCTTCCTCATCGATGCCTATACGGAGGAGAAGGTCAACGACGAGACGAGGGTCGTCCTCAGACTCGACCCGCAGCTCGCCCCCTACAAGGTGGCGGTCCTTCCCCTCTCCAAGAAGCCCGAACTGATCGAACCGGCGGAGCGTATTGCCACCGAATTGCGACGCCGATGGATGACCGAGGTAGACACAACGCAGTCGATCGGCCGTCGTTACCGCCGTCAGGACGAGATCGGGACCCCGTATGCGGTCACCGTCGACTTCGAGACGTTGGAAGATCAGGCGGTGACGGTGCGCGACCGGGACACGATGGGCCAGGACCGGGTCCCGATGTCAGGTTTGGTCGACTATCTGGCGGGAAAGCTCTCCTGAGCTTTACCCGGGCTTGATCCCGGGCCCTCACACTTCACTCAGGTGGCATAACGATGAAACGCATCCTTGGTTGGGCTCTTGCAGCGATCCTGGTTCTCGGGATCGGCTTTGTGGGCTGGCTCTACTTCGCCGGCGGCTCGGGCGAGCCCTCGACGGACCTGACCACCCCGCCGATCGCCGAGGGATCGACCACAACCGCATCAGAATCGACCACCATCGCATCGGGATCGACTGATCCCACCGCCGACCCGGTCACGACCGTCGCCTCGGCCGGCCAGGCCTTCGTCATCGACCCGGCTCAGTCGGTCGCCAGCTTCGAAATCGATGAGATTCTCCGCGGGTCGCCGAAGCACGTCGTCGGAACCACTTCGGAGTTGGCCGGCCAGATCTCGGTCGATAGCGCCGATCTCACCACTGCCGAGTTCTCCCAGATCCTGATCAACGCCCGCACCTTCGAGACCGACTCAGGCAACCGTGATCGCGCCATTCGCGGCCCGGTGATCCTGAACTCCGCCAGCGACGAGTTCGAGTTCATCAGCTTCGACGTGACGTCGGTGGACGGTCTCAGCGGAGCGGCGGCGGTCGGAGAGCCCGTCGACTTCACGGTGACGGGAGACCTCAAGATCAAGGACACCACCCAGTCGGTGACCTTCGACGTCTCGGCCACGTTCGTCGACGACAACACGATCGAGGGAACCGCACAGACGACGGTCCTCCGGGACGACTTCGGCCTGGGCATTCCCCGGGCTCCCGGCGTCGCCGACGTCTCACAAGAGGTCCTGATCCGCCTCGATTTTGTCGCCACCTCGGTCTGAAGACCAACAGGGCCTCCTTATGATCGGTGGGCCATGGCAGATCGCTCCGACATCGACCGGGTCCGGGAGGCCACCGACCTCGTCGATCTGATCTCCGAGGTCACCACCGTCAAGCGATCCGGCCGCTCTTTCATGGCGGTTTGCCCCTTCCACGAGGAGAAGACGCCGTCGATGTCGGTCGATCGGGCTCGCGGTCTCTATCACTGCTTCGGGTGTGGAAAGGGCGGCGATGTATTCACTTTCGTCTCCGAGACCCAGGGCGTTGAGTTCGGGGATGCGTTGGAGCTGTTGGCCCGCAAGGCCGGGATCACCCTCACCCAGGATCCGGCGGAGGCTCGCAACCGGGGGAGGAAAGGCGCCGCCATCGAGGCGATCCGAAGGGCGATCGAGGTCTACAACCAGCGGCTGCGCACCGCGGCCGACGCCGGGCCGGCTCGGTCGTATTTGCGAGGCCGGGGCTACGACGGCGACCTCATCGACGAGTGGAAGATGGGTTTCGCCGGGGTCGATTGGGACACCCTGACCAAGGAGTTGAAGGCGGGCGGCGTCGACGACCAGGTGATGATCGACGCCGGCCTGGCCCGGCGCGGCCGCAACGGGGTCTTCGACGTGTTCCGGGGTCGTCTGATGTTCCCCATCTATGACCTTCGCGGCGACCCGGTTGGCTTCGGCGGGCGCAAGCTGGAGGGGATCGACCGCAAGGTGACCAACAACCCCGACGCCAAATACGTGAATTCGGCCGATTCGCTGCTCTATCACAAGGGATCGCTCCTGTTCGGGCTGGATCGTGCCCGCAAGAACATGTCCGAGGACTCGCCTGCGGTGATCGTCGAGGGCTACACCGATGTGATCGCCATGCACCAGGCGGGGATCACCACCGCTATTGCCACTTGTGGCACGGCCCTGGGCGATGGCCACTTCGACCTGCTGCGACGGTTCTCGGAGAGGGTGGTCCTCGCGTTCGACGCCGACGAGGCCGGGTCGAGGGCCGCCCTGCGCGGTGACCAATTGGAGACACCATTCCGGCTTGACCTCGATCTCCGGGTGGCGGTGATGCCCGATGGGCTCGACCCGGCCGATCTCGTCCAGGAGGGGCGTGGCGAGGAGCTGGTGTCGGCGGTGAAGTCGGCCCGACCTCTCCTCGAGCACCGGATCGACCACGAAGTCGCCAAGTACGACCTGGCCGGCCCCGAAGGTCGGGCACGGGCGTTGCACAGCGCAGCCGCGGAGCTCCGCAAAGTGAACGATGTGATCGCACGCCGGGAGTACATGCGCTACGTGGCGCGACGGGTCGGGGTGGACCTGGCCGATGTTGAGGCCGCTGTCGGTGGTGGTCGAGTAACCGGGTCGAGAGGCGGTCCCTCGACCGACAAGCCCTTCGATCGGATCGACGTGGAACTGCTCCGACTGGTTCTCGCCAACAACGGCGGGCTCTCGGACCTGACCGAAGCCGACTTTGCGGACGAGCGCCTGGGCGAGGCCTTTGCCGCCCTCGAGTCCCGGATCTCCACCACGCCAGAGGGCACCCCACTCGACATCTCCGGCGTCGAGCCGTTGTTGCAGGGGATGCTTCTCTCCCTGGCCCTAGATGATCGGCCCCTGGCATCGGTCGGGGAGATGAACGGCCGACTCAAGGAGCGCCGCCTCGACGCCGAGATGGCCGGCCTCCAGGCCGAGATGGACCTGCTTACCCCGGGCAGTGAGCCGCACTCGGCGGTCCTGCAGCGGATGATGACGTTGCAGCGTGAGAAGCGGTCCACGCCTGAGGATTGATCCGACGCGGTGTCAGGACAATCCGGTTAACGGACCCCCTGGAACCAGGTAGGTTTACCGGTGGGAGAAACAGGTCCCCACCGGAGCCGTGAACGAAGAGCTGAGCACAGTCGTTGGTGCCCTGGTCAAGCGGGGCAAACATCGCGGGTTCCTGACGATGGCCGAGATCCAACAGGAGTTGGAGGACGCCGAGGCGTCGGGCGAGGCTTTCGAGAAGGTCGCCGATGCCCTCCGCGCCCAGGGGATGCGCCTCACCGAGGAAGGGCCGGGGGTCACCGAGGAGTTCATCGAGGTCAGCCAGATCTCGGTCTCGGATCCGGTACGGCTCTATCTCAACGAGATCGGCCGCTACTCGCTGCTCACATCCCAGCAAGAAGTCGAGCTGGCGATGCAGATGGAGGCCGGGCAGCGGGCCCAGGCCCGACTCGCCGAGGAGGGTCTCAACGAAGAGGACCGTTCGTTCCTCCAGCACGAGATGGAGATGGGGGAGGCCGCCCACGATCAGCTGGTCCAGTCCAACCTTCGCCTCGTCGTAGCCCTGGCTCGCCGTTACGTGGGCAGGGGGATGGCGCTCTTGGATCTGATCCAGGAGGGCAACGTGGGCTTGATGCGGGCGGTAGAGCGTTTCGACTACCGGCGGGGCTTCAAGTTTTCGACGTATGCGACCTGGTGGATCCGTCAGGCGATCTCGCGGGCGATCGCCGACCAGGGCCGGACGATTCGGATGCCGATCCATGTCCTCGACTCGGTGAACAAGCTGACCCGGGCACAGAGGGAGCTGACCCAGCAGCGGGGGAGAGCGCCTTCTATCGATGAGCTCGCCTTCGAGCTGGACATCGAGCCCAGCCGTGTTGCCGAGCTGCAGCGGATCGCTCAGGACACGGTGTCTCTGGAGACCCCGGTAGGCGAGGACGACGACGGAACCTTGGGTGACCTTGTGGAAGACCACGATTCGGACCTTCCAGCCGACGCCGCCACTTTCGCCTCCCTCCAGGATCAGCTGGCTCAGGCGTTGGAGGGTCTCAATGCCCGGGAGCGGGAGGTCCTGATCATGCGGTTCGGCCTGGCGGATGGTCGGATGCGAACGTCTGGAAGAGGTTGGGTCACACTTCAAGGTCACCCGGGAGCGAATCCGCCAGTTGGAAACGAAGGCCTTGGCGAAACTGCGCCACCCGGACAAGTCGCACAAGCTGGAGGGGTTTCTCGAAGGCTCCTGAGGCTCGGCCTCGAGTCAGGCTAGAAGGACCCTGCTGGTAGCCTTCCCGGCGCCAACCGGCACCCTTCCGCGGTAGCTCAATTGGTAGAGCAGTGGACTGTTAATCCATTGGTTGTAGGTTCGAGTCCTACCCGCGGAGCTCAGTTTCTGCTGTCGCGATTGAGAAATCAGCGCGGCGAAATTGGTGAGTCCGCGTGCATGTGTAGCCATGGGGCCACGGGGTGCGAGCGACACCAAGAACCTGCCGAAACCCTTTCGTCCTCACCCGAAGAGGCAGTCCAGGCAGACGGGGCATGGCCCACTCCCAACCAGAACTGCCGAGGCCCAGCCGCTCAATATGTGCCGGTCTGTGCGCCCATCTAACGTGGGTGCGACGTTCTCGTCGGATTGTGTGCTTCTTGCGGCTAGCTCAGATGCCCGGTCTAACCAGACTCCTCGGCATCCGAGTCTGAGACATCTTCATCGGGTATCCCTAGTTCCTGCATGGCTTCCTGGAGGTCAGAGTCTTCCAACTCCTCTGGAGGGATGCCCGTGTGCTCCTCGATGGCTTGGGCGTTCTTCGCTGACATCTTCTTGGTGCCGATGGCCACCATCCCGCCGACGAGCATTACACGTCTCCGGCGCTGTCGGCGACGTCGTCTTCGTCGTCCTCTGAGTCCGGGCATACCTCTAGTCCTTTCTCATGGAGCCGTTCAGCGCGATCTATGGTCGCTCTGGCAGTCTCAATCGGGTGATCAATGTCGTAGCGCCCATCGTACAGAACGGAGACAGGAGCGGGTGCCCGGAGCACATGTCCCAGATTGATCAAGCTACCTCGACAGCATTCGGAACCCGCCCATGACCGGCAATATCGCTCGGGATGGCGACCGGCCAGCACCTCGTGTGTAGCCATTTGTGTAGCCGTACGTACCCGGACGGGGCAGCACCAGACATCACGACCGTCCAAAGTTCGTAGACAGGACGGCACCAAACAACACGTGCTCGGACTGGACGGATGGGGTGGGCGGGACTGTTAATCCGAAGGTTGGAGGTTCGAGTCCTCCCCGCGGAGCGGAGAAAGCATCCGAGTGTCAGACACGCTCGGCCAGGAAGTCCTCCCATGTCCTGTGGCCCACGGCCCGATCCGGGGTCAGGTTGGCGCCCGCCCGGAAAGCGCTGGCGGCCTTGCCCGGGAGCCGGACTGGGAGAATCAGGCGGCGCTTGCCGGCCACCCGCAGATAGCTGCGGATGATTTCGGCCATCATGTAGACCCTCGGCCCGGCGATGTCGGGGACCAGGCCGGCTGGTGTGGTCAGCGCGAGCTCCACGAGACGGTCTGCCACTTCTCCGGTGTCGACAGGCTGGAACCGGGTCCCCGTCGGGACCGGTATCACCGGCATCCTGGCCATCGCCTGCGCCGTGGTGAGGGTCAAATCGTGGAACTGGGTGGCGCGCAACGTGGTCCATGGGATGCCGGAGCCGGCCACGACCTGCTCCGCGGCCAGCTTGGACTTGAAGTAGCCGAACATCGCGCGGTCAATGCCGCTGACGACGGGGACCCTGTCTGCCCCGACGACCGAGATGAACACGAGGTGCCGCACGCCTGCGGGGGAGGCCGCCTTGACCAGGTGCTGTGCCTTGTCCTCGTCGCCCGTGGTGCTGCCTGCGCAATGCACGATGACCTCGACCCCGTCCACTGCGGCTTCGATTCCCTCGCCCGTTTCCAGGTCGCCGGTCACGTACTCGACACCCCGTCCGCCCTCACGGTCGTCTCGGGAGAGCACTCGGACCTCGCATCCGGTGTCGCGCAGCCGGTCGACGACGAGCCTGCCTAGGGTGCCCGTGCCGCCGGTGACCAGAATGGGCGCTGCCACGGTGTTGCTCTTTTCAGGCTCCATGAAGTTCCTCCTCGTCACGTCTCTCGTGTGTTTGGGGTCACCTCTATGACACCTGGCAACGTGAGGATGTGACCGATGGACGAGAAAGAGTGGCTAGCAGCCCGGTTTGAGGAGCACCGGCCCCATCTGAAGGCCGTGGCCTACCGAATGCTCGGCTCGCTGGACGAGGCCGATGACGCAGTGCAGGACACCTGGCTGCGAGTCAGCCGGGCGGGAACAGACGAGGTCGAAAATCTCGGCGGGTGGCTGACGACGATCACGGCGCGTATCTGCCTGAACATGCTCCGTGGGCGCAAAGTTCGACATGAGGAGTCCTTGGAAGCACACCTACCTGACCCAATCATTGGCCCTGAAACGGGGCTCCAGCCGGAGGAGGAGGCGTTGCTCGCCGATTCGGTGGGCCTCGCCCTCCTCGTCGTTCTCGACACCCTGTCACCGGCCGAGCGGATGGCGTTCGTGCTGCACGACATGTTCAAGCTGCCCTTCGAGGAGATCGCTCCGATGGTGCGTCGATCACCAGAGGCAGCGAGACAGCTCGCCAGCAGAGCCCGACGACGTGTGGAAGGAGCCGAGGTCCCGGCTCCGGACCCCGATGTCTCCCGTCAACGAGTGGTAGTCGACGCCTTCTTCCAAGCCGCGCGTCAGGGAGACTTCGATGCCCTGGTCGCATTGCTGGACCCCGACGTCGTGCTCCGGTCGGACTTCGGCGGCAGGCGCCCCTCCACAGTGATTCGAGGAGCTGAGGCCGTCGCCGGCCAGGCACGTCCCGTGCCGGGTGCCCTGGTGCGACCTGCTTTGGTAAATGGGGCAGCGGGGGTGGTCATCACCGTCGGTGGACGGCCGTTCGCCGTGATGGGATTCACCGTTAGCGAAGGCAAGATCGTTGAGATCGATGCCATCGCGGATCCGGAACGAGTGGGAAGGATCGCCGCGGCTGTTCTGGGGTAGCTGGCACGTAGCTGAACGCCGGGCGGTCATCGACACCATCGTCATTCACCCATGAACCGGCGGTCGACTCGGTCACTATCGCACCGATATGGCTGCCTATCCCTGTGGCGATGTGTAGCCATTTGTGTAGCCGTACGTAGCCGGACAGGGTGATACCAGACAGCACGACTAAGCAGATTTCGTAGACCGGGCCGTGCTACACACCACCCACCGGGACTGGACGGACGGTATGGGTGGGACTGTTAATCCATTGGTTGTAGGTTCGAGGCCTACCCGCGGCTCATTTCTGCTGGTCACGATTGAGAAATCAGCGCGGCGACATGGGTGAGTCCGCGTGCATGTGTAGCCCTGGGCCACGGGGCAGTGACACCAAGAACCCGCCGAAACCCCTTCGTCCTCACCCGAAGAGGGAGTCCAAGGAGGTGGGGCATGGCCGACTCCCAACTAGATCTGCCGAGGCCCCAGCCGCTCAATATGTGCCGTTATGTGCGGGTTATGACCAGTTGAGCGGGTGGAGTTGGTGTGTTCCTTCGAGTCCTTTGAGTTCAACCATTACGGGAGGGTTGAAGTGGAACTCGGCCGGGTTCACCATCCCGATGGTGGATGCCGACACCAGAATCTGGCCTCCGTCGGCGGCAGACGCGACTCGAGCGGCCTTTGCCACGGTCAGCCCGATGTAGTCGTCCCGTTCCCGAACCACGTCACCGGTGTGGACTCCGATTCTGACCTCGAGGTCCGATCCAACCATTGCCCTCTGGATATCGCCTGCTGCAGTGAGCGCCGATGACGCAGACTGGAACGCATACATCCCACCGTCCCCGAGGGTCTTGACTACCGAACCGCCGTTCTCTTCCACAATGCTCCGGAGCGTGTCGAGGTGGGTACCGATCAACTTGCTCCATGCCTGGCTTCCCATCGTGTGAGAGAGGGCGGTGGAACCGACGACGTCGGTGAACACGATTGTCGACGTGTTGGGAACGGCCCAGGCGCGTTCACCCCTCGAGTCACCCTGGAGCGACTGAAGCAACTCGGCGAGGGTCCGACTCAGTTCGACATTGTTGTTGATCTCAATGTTCGATACCGGTACCGAGTAGTGGATTTGCACGATCTTCCACGTCCCTGCCTCCAGCTCGAGAACGAAAGTGATCCGATACCTGTAGTCGACGTCCCTGGCTTCGGAAACTTGCCTTCCTTCTATGGCCGCCCAGCCGGCATTGCCGCTCTCGAACGCCTCCAATCGAAGGGTCTCGTCGGCCTCGGCTTCGAGGGTCTCCCAATGGGCGCTCATGATCGCTATTGCAGTATCGCCCTTGGTCCACTCGTCTTCGTCGGTCCCGATTATTCGGAGGTCAGGTGAGTCGGAGAGAAGGTTCCTGATCTGACCCAGGTCTCCGACACGTCTAGCGGCTCTGAATCGCTTGATCACCGCCTCGATCTCGGGTGATGGGTTCACATACCCAAGTATGCCAACCCCGCTCAGCCGCAAATAGCGTGACAGCACATAACCGGCAATATCGCTCGGGGTGGTGACCGCGCTGACGCATTTCGTGTGTAGCCATTTGTGTAGCCGTACGTACCCGGACAGGACGACACCAGACAACACGACCGTTCGAAATTCGTAGACGGGACCGCACCAAACAGCACCTACTCGGACTGGACGGACGGGGTGGGTGGGACTGTTAATCCATTGGTTGTAGGTTCGAGTCCTACCCGCGGAGCGGAAGAAAGCCTCATGGCCTATGGGGTTTACTGGTCTGGGTTCAGTGGAACACCTGTTCGGCTGTAGCCAATCTCGTATCTTCCAAGCTGGGTGTGGTGTCCGTCGTTTGTGCGGCGCCGCGCAAGTATCTACCAACCTTGCTGGTCCCATGGGGTGGCCGCCCTGCCAGAATGCGACTTCCCCGCCGTCGAAGGGAGTTCAGCCATGGAGAGCGACCTCCACGTTGTCTTTGGGACCGGGCCAGTCGGTCTGGCCACCGTCGAGCTTCTCGCTGCTCGGGGACATCGCGTTCGTGCTGTCAACCGCAGCGGCCGAGCCGGGGTGTCCGTTGGTGTCGAGGTGCGAGGAGGGGACGCGGCCGACTCTGGGTTCTCGCGAGACGCCGCCGGGGGTGCGGCTGTCGTGTACCAGTGTCTCAACCCTCCGTACACGAGGTGGCCCGAACTGTTTCCACCGCTCCAGGCAGGTGTTCTCGCTGGTGCCCAGGCGGCAGAGGCCAAGTTGGTGGTGATGGAAAACCTGTACATGTACGGGTCTACGAAGGGCGCCCCGCTCACCGAGGCCCTTCCGTACGCCGCCACCGGCCGGAAGGGAAAGACGAGGGCGGAGATGGCGCAAGCTCTGCTCGAGGCGCATCGAGCTGGGAGAGTCCGTGTGGCCATCGGGCGAGCCTCCGACTATTTCGGCGCTCACGGCCGGCTCAGCGCCATGGGAGAGCGCGTCTTCTACCCGGCCCTCACGGGGAAAAAGGCGCAGGTGATAGGGAACCCCGATCTGCTTCACACCTACAGCTACATCCCCGACATCGCCAAGGGCATGGTCACTCTCGGGGAACGCAGCGAAGCCGACGGCGAAGCATGGCATCTGCCGAACGCTCCGGCCATCACTACCAGGCAGTTCATCGAGCAGGTGTTTATGGCGGCGGGGGCCGCTCCGAGGATCCAGGCGATGTCCCCGTTCATGGTGAAGATGGTCGGCCTCTTCAACGCGACGGTCCGCGAGCTCGACGAGATGCTCTACGAGTTCGATGAACCGTACGTCGTGGACTCCGGCAAATTCGAACGGGCCTTCGGCGATCACGCCACTCCGCTGAGCGAGGCGATCCCGGCCACGGTGGAGTGGTTCCGAACCCACCCGAAGTCGTAGACGGACACCGCCTCACCGTTCGGCGAGCAATGAATACCTACCTCTGCGAATCCCTTGCCTGATGGAACTGAACCGATAATCAGGTACCGGGCCTCGTCGGAGCGACCTTCCCGCACAGCGAGCCGAGTTCAATTGCCTTCGGAGCAAACAGCTTCTTTCCAATGCGAACTCGAGGACGGAGCGTTAGGGTCGCGGCGCCGTGGTCGGGTTTCGTTGAAACGCTTCTGGGAATCTCTCATGACCGTCGGCTCCCATCCCGGCGAGACGGACATCCGGCGCTCGACACGTCGCATCGTCATCGGATACTTGTTCTTTGGCGCGTTGACGCGATTGATTGTCGCCTCAGGTGAGCTGGCAGAAGGTTCGCCTGAACTCTGGGTCGACCTCAGCGCCGCAATCGTGAGCGTCGTCTTGTTGGCCCTGCTTCGTCTCAGACATCGGTGGTTCATCGGGATCGTCAATGCCGCCCTGTTCTTCATCCTTGTGGAAGTACTCAGCGGTACCGTCATCGACGGCGGCTTGGTGCCTTCTGACATGGTGATCCTGTTCGGCCTGCTGTCCGTTGTAGGCGCACTCATCGCAGTCAGCATCAAGGCGGCCTTCGGTTGGTTCCTCGCCTTCGTGGGAACTCTCGTGCTGGCTGTCGTCCTACCCAATCGGATCGAACCGCTCCACGATGTCACGGGGAGCGACAGCGGTATCGTCGGAACAGTCGTCGGCGTGACCATCTTCATTTTCGCCGGCATGGCGTACTTCGTGCGACAGAGGAACCGGTTCCAGGCCGAATCGGATGACCTGCTGCGGAACATCCTCCCCGATCAGATCGCTGGCCGTCTGAAGACTGATCGTGCGATGATCGCCGACGACTATGAGTCGGTCTCGGTGCTGTTCGCGGACATCGCCGACTTCACCCCAATGTCGGCGGGTATGACGCCGGCGGAACTGGTAGGACTCCTCAACACTATTTTCACGGACTTCGATGCGTTCGTGCGCGAATTGGGGTTAGAGAAGATCAAGACCGTAGGCGATGCCTACATGGTCGCCGCCGGGGTTCCCGCTGCCCGCCAGGACCACGCCCACGCAATCGCCGATCTGGCCCTGCGATTCCGCGAGCACGTCGCCGCTAATCAGTTCGACGGAAGGGAAATCGACCTGCGCATCGGTATCAGCTCAGGACCTGTCGTCGCCGGGGTAGTCGGCACCGACAAGTTCGCGTACGACCTTTGGGGCGACGTGGTCAACACCGCCAGTCGTATGGAGTCAGGCGGTGTCCCTGGGGCGATACAAATCACGGACGCCACCTTCGAACTGATCAGCGACGCTTTCGTCTGCGAGCCTCGTGGCGTCATCTCGGTCAAGGGCAAGGGCGACATGAACACCTATTTCCTCGTGGGCCGGCGACCCTGAAATCAAGCGAGCGGGCACAGGCACTACGCAAGGGTGCGGCGGTTTCCTCCTTTCCCCCGCTTCCTGTTTTCCCTTTCGACCGACGGCGGCACAGGTAGGTTCCAGCCATGAGGAAATTCTTCCGCTACTTGTTGCTCGGTTATGCGTGGCTGTTCTTGGCGGCGATTGTGGTTCAGGTGTATTTCGCCGGGCTCATGCTTTTCGGCCAAGAGGGTGGGAAAGATCTGCACGTCGGCACCGGATACATTCTCTCGATGGCCGGGCTGTTGTTCCTGGCCCTCCCGGCCCTAGCGCGGGCTGGGGCGCGGACCGTGATCCTCGGGGTCGTGCTGGCGTTGATCACTTTCTTTCAGCCGACCATCACCCAAGCCCGTGAAGAATCGCCTGTCATCGCTGCTCTCCACCCGGTGAACGCCTTGTTGATCGTCGCGCTCTCGGTGGTCATGATCGTTCGGGCTACTCAACTGGTCCGCGAGGAGCGTGCCCTGCCAGGCCGACCCGTCTAAGCGAAACCCAGTCAACCTCCCGAGATCCGCGAGATGGCTCCGGTTCCTCGCCGTGGCGAATCGGGCAATAGGTTCGGCATGGCCGGGCGGGAGGATTCCACTAGAGCTGTCGCCGGCATGTGCGGTGTCGTGGGCCGAGACCTCGAGGTAGGTTCGCCCTATGAGCACGGCTCTTGGCCAGCTAGGTGAGTTCGGGATCGCTGAGGGTCAATCGCGATCGGTACAGCGCCGCATTAAGAACATCAACGCTGTCGCAGCGTTTGCCTTTGTAACAACAGCGCTATTCGCTGTCCTCTTTCTTCCGGCGAAACCCGAGAGTCTCCCTTTCTGGGCATATGCCGGGCTCTTGGCTCTGTACCTCGTCGGGTACGCGTCAGTCCTACTTCTAAACCGGGTAGGGAATCACGAAGGTGCCGCTGCTCTTTTGCTCGGTACCGGTCTGCTGAACGTGACAGCCGTGAACTTCACAGTCGGATTCAGAACAGGAACGGCGGTCTTCTTGGTGGTCATTGCCATCGGAGCGGTCCTCGTCACTGATCCAACGCAGACTGCCTTGCGATGGTCGGTGGTGGTCCTGACGGTGCTCATCTTTGCGCTGTTGGTGGTTTTTGACCCGCCTGTTGCCCCGGCCATGACAGAGACATGGGTAGATCTCCTAATCGTGGCGAGCTTTGGGGGCTTGGTTGCTTTTGCGGTATGGGTCGTTTGGTATCAGCGACGTCTCACGGATACGGCAGAGGCGGAGTTGATAGAAGCAAACGCGCAATCGCAACGGCTTCTACTCAACATCCTTCCCGCAGACATAGCCGAGAGACTCCGAGCAGGTGAGTACCCGATAGCCGATGCAAAACCAGACGTCACGGTGCTGTTCGCAGACATCGTCGGATCGACGGCTATCACCGACAGCCTGACTGCTACGGATCTGGTCACCGCGCTTGATGTTCTTTTCTCGTCCTTTGATGACATTGCATCCGAGCATGGCCTTGAGAAGATAAAGACAGTGGGCGACAGCTATTTCGCCGTCGCTGGCTTGGCTTCAGAAGATCACAACCACACTCGGTCGGCGGCTGATGCAGCGTTGAGCATCCGCGAACAGCTGAAAGAACACAGGTTCCCCGGGATGGGGGAGACGCAGATGAGGTTCGGCTTGCACACAGGTCCCGTCATGGCTGGAGTAATCGGGAAACACAAATTCAGCTACGACCTTTGGGGAGACACGGTCAACACCGCTAGTCGGATGGAATCCACCAGCGACATAGACATGATCCAGGTGAGCCAGCAGGTCTACGACCGATTGAAGGACCGGTACGAACTGGAACCAAGAGGCAGGATCACTATCAAAGGAAAGGGCGACATGTCGACCTACTCGTTGATAGGCGAACGCAGCTGATCAACCGTCCGTCGCCCGCCCATCTGGCCGTTCCCTTCTGGGTGATCCTCACCGGCGACATAGGCCTGAGGTCAAAGGGGTATGTTGAGCCGGTAACAGACGAGGCACGAGACTGTGAAGCGTCTCCTCCTGCAACCACAAAAGAGTTCTCGAACGGAGCAATGATCATGAAAAGTAGAGCAATAGCGTTTGTGTTGGCGATGATCGTCGCCCTGAGCGCGTGTGCCGACGGGAGTACGGACGAGTCGGTGCCCGGTTCCGTGACGTCGGACACGGCAGGCACAACCACCGTGGCAGCGGACGACCAGAACGAAGCCCTGGGGAACTTAGAGGGCGAGATCGACAGCCTGGGCGAAGCAATAACGTCATCGGAGGCCGGCCAGGAGTTGAGCTCGGCATGGGACACGCTCAAAGTCGAGTTGGCTGCCGCCATCGCAACCTTGAGGTCTCAGGGCGACGTGGCGCGGGACGAGATTCAGACCGCCCTCGACACCTTCGAGCAGAAGTTGGACGACCTCGATGTCGAGGAGAACGTGCGCGCTGCCTGGGACCAAATGCGCTCTCACGTCGAGGAATTGACTAACTAATAGTCAGCATGTGGATCTGACAGCCATTGTCGCGGTCGTCTTGCTTGGAGTTGTCTCCGTATTCCAGATCGCCCTCGCACTCGGCGCTCCACTGGGAAATGCGGCCTGGGGTGGCCAGCACGAGGGTGTGCTCCCGGTCGGGCTGAGATTCGCCTCCGCTGTGGTCGGCGTCGTGGTCTATCCACTCATCGCGGCGTTCGTTCTCGCCTCGGCCGGTCTCATCGAGGCGGACTGGCTGCCCGGAACTGGCAAGACAGGCATGTGGGTATTGACTGGCTTCTTCAGCCTCGGGGCCCTCGCCAACTTCGCCTCTCGTTCGAAAGCGGAGCGATACTGGGGTCCGGTGTCTTTAGCGATCGCCGTCTGCTGTGGCCTCATCGCGATGATGCTGTAGTCCGTACCTCAGTGCCCCTCAGACTTCGTCGATCTCGACCAAGCCGTAGACGTGGATCTCGGAGCTTCCAACGACGACCGAGTCTTTGATCCGGTAAACGCCGGGCGGCAGATCGGGCATGACAATCGTGTACGGCTGGTCGTAAAGCATGAGCCCGACCGCTGGGATCGTGACATCGGGTCCGAGTGGGATCGCGGCTGGCTGACCGTCAGGGCCGAAGCCGTCCTTGAGGAGCTGGTGGGTATCGATCCAAGTCGACCCATTCCAGCATTGAAAGCGCGCACCCGCCCCGGTCACCACATCTGATTCGGGTACGTTGGCCATCTCTTCGGAAGCTTCTGGTTTGACTTCGATGACAAGGTCGGCCTCTGCTCCTGCCGGAACGGGGTTCGGATCCACTGTCAGCGTGAAGTTGGACGCGGGAAGGGTCCGTTCGGCCTCCGGAGGGATCTGGCAGGCCCCAACTCCGTTGTCCGACCCTTCGGATGAGGTGACATCCGGATTTCCACTCGCGCATGCGGAAACCACAGCAACCAAGAGCACAGCCGCGGCTATTTCTCTCCTTCTCATCGCCCTAGATCGTCTTCGTTGATCAAAAGCAGCCCTTCTCCGTGCGGTTATCGCCCGTTGATGGCGAGTATGACCAGGACCGTGCGGATCGCTCCCAGGATCGGGCCAAGCGGGAGAGCGAAGCCGATCCAGTAAATCAGCTCGAACGGGAGCAGAGCGATGGCAAGCCACAATCCGATGGGCTGGCCAGACCACAACAAGGCTCCGACCACCAACTCGGCGACGCAGACCGCAATGAACCCGGCGAGGAGTCCGACACTCGTCGGGATCCCCCAGCGCTCGAAGGGACCGGCGCCATACGTCGGGAACCCCATGAAAGTCCACACCTCGTGGTGCTCGGCGAAGTAGCGGAGACCGAACACCGCCGGCAGGCCGAATCCCAGGCCAGTGATCCAGGCGAGAATCGCCGCAGCTCGGCTCAAGGCGGCGACAGCCCGTCGATCTCGAGGACGTCGGCGAGTTCGTATACGTAACCGCGATGTGGACCGGGATCCAGAGAGTCGTAGTAGTCACGCAGCACGTTGGCTGCCTCATCCGGTTGCTCCAGGTGACGCAAGATCATCACAATTGGCAGATCCGTGGGCATGGGTAACGCCTCCCTGCCTTCGGATGCCCAGATCTCGAGTATCTGCTCCCGGGTTGCCCGTCGTTCAAGCCAAGGGATGCCAGTCCCCAGCACACCAGCCGCTGTCAACTGCGCCACGGTTGCATCGTCCTGACTCAACCGCCACCAAGTCTGTTCGTCGGTCCCCCACAATGGTCGAATCTGGCATTCCGCCTCGTTGATGAAGGTCGGGAAGGTGTGTCCGAACCTCATGTCCTGCTCCCACGCTTCTCGAATCGCGACCCCCAAATTCACTGTGAACAAGCCCTGTAGGTCATGGCGAAACCCCGGGATCGGTAGGGCTCCGGGTGGGAGGCTCCGGCCGGCCTCGAAGTTGATGACCTGCACCACGCCATCTTCGACAGAACGATTGAACGAGTGCCGACGTTTCCGAAAGCCACGCGCCTTGAGCTCGGGATGGATCTGATCCACGATCCATTTCATTGAGTCCGCGTAAACGGTCACGGTGGCCGAGTGTACGAACCTGTCTCTATAGGATTCTGGTGTGTCGCCAACGGTGTCTCAGCGTTTGATTGCCGCGATCACAAACCAGGACGAAGCGGCGATCGCTGCGTGTTTCAGCGAAGATGCCTCGTTTCGTGCCTTGATCCCGTCCGGACTCCGTGAACGCGCGGGGGCGACCGAGGCTGCCGCACTCATCGCCGCCTGGTTCGAGGATTCGACTGAAATGGAGCTACTCGACGAGCACTCGGACGAGGTGGGTGATCGATTTCACATCTCGTACCGGTTCACCGGCATCGAAGACGGCGAGAGATACGTGGTCGAACAGCAAGTGTTCTGCACCGTTGCCGAAAACAGGATCGAACGCGCTGACCTGCTCTGTTCGGGGTTTCGGGCGTTCGGACCGATTGACTAGGAGCGGGTAGCCCCCCTCCCGGCTTCGCCGGCGCTCCCCCCAACGCTCGCTTCGCTCACTGGGGGGAGAAATGGTGGTGTTCGCAAACTGGGGCGAAAAACGCTCAGTTGGGCCAGGGGATCGCCCGCTCCTCGGCCAGGATCGCGAAGTGGGCCTGGAGGTCGGTGGCGTAGTCGAAGGCCCCGGTGTTGCGGAGCCGGATCGCCACTCGTTTGAAATACTCACTGAGTTGGGTCGCGTCAGCGTCGTAAGGCTCTAACCAGGTTTCTCCCAGTTCGTCCCCGCTGCTGTCCTCGCCGTTGCTGCGAATGAAGAGGTGGATCCAGCCGTAGGAGGAACCGTCGATCACACGCTGAGTGGTGGGGGAGCGCCGTTCGTGGGAACAGGCATACATGAAGCGCTGTAGCTCTTCCGGTGGAAGGGCTACCCCAGGGCGCTCGGGTCGTTGGCTCATATGACCGCCTCGACCGATCAGCTTATCCGCGCACACCCTCGTCCTACTGCTTCTTGTCCTCTGTCTTGGCTTGGCGTTCGACTCCACCAGATCAAGGCCCACGCCGATGAGGACCGCGAGTGAGCCGAGAACAACCCACGTCGTCTGACCGGTCATCGCACTTTCCGGCACGAAGTCGGCATCGAGACCCTGCAAAGCCCACACCGCGCCGACCAGGACCAGGACGATCCCAAAGGAAAGACGGGTCTTGTTCATCGCGGCCGACCCTAGCTCTTGACACGAGCTACTCCGGTCTGTGGATAATCACCACCACATGAAGGCGACCTGGACCCTGAAATTCTTCGGCGCTGCTCAGCGCTTCTTCGGGTTCGCCTACTTCTATTTCGGCGCCTAGCGCCGATTTACCCACCCCCGCGTTACTCCTGACCTACCCCTCTGACGAAACGCGTCCTGAAAGCAGTGAATGAGATGAGCACCGAAAACGAAAACGAACAAAACGAAGACGACATAACCCAGATCCGAGATGACATCGACCGGGTGGACGCCGAAATCCTCAAGCTCCTCGCCGAGCGCAAGGCGTTCAGCCTCCAGATGGCGCGGGAGAAGGGGCTCCATGCCCGTCCCTCCCGGGATATGTCCCGAGAGGAGGATTTGATCTCGGACCGGATCAACTCCGGGATGAGCCACGACCTCGACTCCGGCCTGGTCAACCGGGTGTGGCGGGAGATCATCAACGATTCGGTCCGGGTCCAACAGGAGTTTCTCGGGAGAACCGAGGCGACCCCTGACTCGATCGTCGTCGCCATCCAGGGGATCGACGGCTCCTACAGCCACCTCGCCTCGCAGCAGTTCTTCGACGCCAAGGGAATCACACCGAGCTATGTCCGCTCATCGACATTCGCCGATGCGATTCGCGCCGTGCAAGAGGGAACTGCAGATGTCGCCGTCCTTCCCGTGGAGAACACCACCTCGGGAGCGATCTCGGAGGTCTACGACGTCCTCCTGGACAGTCAGCTCCACTTCGTCGGCGATGTCCGGTTCCGGGTGCGCCATTGCCTGCTCGGCGTAGCGGGTGCCTCGATCGAGGGCTTGCGGCGGATCTACTGCCACCCCCAGGCGGTTACTCAGTGCTCGGAGTTCCTCGCCGGTCTCGACCACGTGGAACTGGTCTACTTCTCCGATACTGCTCTGTCCGGCAAGCGCATCGGAGAGATGAACGATCCGACCGTGGCCGCCATCGCCAGTGAGGAGGCCGCCCGGCTCTACGGGCTCGACATCCTCAAGACTGGTGTCGCCAACCAGGAGGAGAACTACACCCGCTTCGTGGTGGTCGCCGGCCAACCAGCCGAAGTGCCCGAAGGCGTGCAGTCGAAGACCTCGATCGTCATGGCGGTCGGCAACCACCCTGGCGCTCTCATGGATGCTCTGGCGGTGTTCCGCGAGGCGGACATCAACCTCGTGATGCTGGAGTCGAGGCCGATCCCGCACAATCCGAGAGAGGAGCTGTTCTATCTCGACTTCGACGGGAACATCTCCGACCCTGCGGTGCAAGCCGTGTTCGACGCGCTCACCAAGCAGCTCCGCTTCCTGAGAATTCTGGGCAGCTATCCGTCGCGGGACCTCCGTCCCCGGCCGATCGAGCGTGACGTGGCCAGGGGAGAGCCGAAAGGCTTGTCAGCGCTGGCCGAGGTGCCCCCCACCACCGCAGCCCCCAAGGGCTACAAGTTGGGGAGTCGGGTCCACAAACCGCAGAACACCGTGGTCGAGGTCGCTGGTGTGAAGGTCGGCGGCGGTGAGATGATCATGATCGCCGGGCCGTGTGCGGTCGAGTCATGGGATCAGGTCATGGCTGCGGCCAAGGCGGTGAAGGAGGCGGGGGGATCGATCCTCCGCGGCGGCTGCTTCAAGCCCCGATCTTCGCCCTACTCATTCCAGGGTCTTGGCTACGAGGCGTTGGAGATGCTGGTCGAAGCCGGGAAGGCCTACGGCCTCCCTGTGGTCACCGAGGTGCTTTCACCCGATGACGTCGACGGGTGTCGCCAAGAAGGCCGACATCCTCCAGATCGGGGCCCGGAACATGCAGAACTTCTCGCTGCTCAACGCCGCGGGCCGTGCCCATCGCCCGGTTCTGCTCAAGAGAGGGATGAGCTCGTCCATCGAGGAGCTGCTCCAGGCGGCCGAGTACATCCTGGCCGGTGGCAACCAACAGGTCATGCTCTGCGAGCGGGGAATCCGCACCTTCGAGACTGCAACCCGCAACACCCTCGATCTGAGTGCGGTGCCGGTGCTCCGTCGTCACACCCATCTCCCGATCATCGTCGATCCGTCACATGCCGCCGGCGATCGGGACCTGGTTGCGCCGCTGGCCCTCGCCGCCCAGGCGATCGGGGCGGACGGGATCATGGTGGAGATCCACCCCCATCCCGAGGACGCGCTCAGTGACGGGCCACAGTCGCTGCGGTTGGATCAGTTCGAGACCCTGATGGATGCCCTCGGGTTCGCCCCGAGCACGGTCCAGGACAGCTAGCTGGTTGGGCTCCCGGAGCTGACCGGGAGCCAGGCCGGCCGATCCAACTCGTGCTGGGTGATCGACTCCTCGAGGGTGAGGGTCATCCCGATCCAGTCGAGACCTTGCAGCAGGCGCTCCTTGGCCGATGGGTCGAAGTCGAACCTCGCCTCGACGCCGCTCTCCGACCACGGTCTGCTGCTCCAGGTCGATGGTGACGGAGGCGGTTGGGTCTTGTGCCATGTCCATCAGCCGACGGACCTCGGGTTCGGGCAGTTCGACGATGAGCAAGCCGATGTTTGCCGAGTTGTTGCGGAAGATGTCGGCGGTGGAAGGGGCGATCACGGCATCGAAACCCCAGTCCTGAATTGCCCACGGGGCATGCTCCCGTGAAGATCCGCACCCGAAGTTGCGGCCGGCCACCAGGATCTTGGCCTCACTCCGCTCCGGGCGGTTGGTGATGAAATCCTCGATGGGTGAGCCGTCGTCGCGGTGCGCCCAGTTGTAGAAGAGAAACTCCCCGTAGCCATCGCGCTCGATCCGCTTCAGGAATTGTTGAGGGATGATCTGATCGGTGTCCACGTCGGCCCGGTCTAGGGGGAGCATCGGGCCGCGAACCATTCTCACCGGCTTCATTTGTCTTCCCAGTCTCGGACGTCGACAAAATGGCCCGCCACCGCGGCGGCGGCCGCCATCGCCGGGCTCACCAGGTGGGTTCTCGCCCCGCGACCCTGGCGGCCCTCGTAGTTCCGGTTGGAGGTCGAGGCCACCCGCTCACCCGAGGGGATCACATCCGGGTTCATGGCGAGACAGCTCGAGCATCCGGCGTCCCTCCATTCGAACCCGGCGGCGAGGAAGACCGCATCGAGCCCTTCCGCCTCGGCTTGCGCCTTGACCTGCATCGATCCAGGGACGACCACGGCGCTGACCCTGGAATCGACCTTGCGCCCCTCGACCACCTTGGCCGCCGCCCGGAGGTCTTCGATACGCCCGTTGGTGCACGAGCCAAGAAAGACGTGGTCGATCCTGATGTCGGAAATGGCGGTGCCCGGCTCCAATCCCATGTACTCCAAGGCCCTCACCGTCGACTCGCGCTGTTGGGGATTGTCGAAACTGTCGGGTGAGGGGACGAAGTCGTCGACCCGCACCGTCTGGGCCGGGTTCACGCCCCAGGTCACGTGGGGGATGAGGGATGAGGCGTCGATCGTGACCACCTTGTCGAAGACGGCGCCTTCATCGGTCACCAGCGACTCCCATGCGGCGACGGCCGCATCCCAGTCGGCGCCTTTAGGGGCGAACGGCCGGCCCTCGATGAAGGAGACGGTGGTGTCGTCGGGGGCGATCATCCCGGCCCGGGCGCCGCCCTCGATCGACATGTTGCAGATGGTCATCCGCTGCTCCATCGAGAGCCCGCGGATGGTCTCGCCGCGGTACTCGATGACATGACGGGTCCCGCCGGCGACGCCGATCTGGGTGATGATCCCGAGGATCAGGTCCTTGGCGGCGACTCCCCACGGAAGTTGGCCGGTGACTTCGACGGACATCGACTTGGGCGGTGACTGCCAGATGGTCTGCGTTGCGAGGACATGCTCGACCTCGGACGTGCCGATACCGAAGGCAAGGGCTCCGAAGGCGCCGTGGGTCGAGGTGTGGCTGTCTCCACAAACGATGACCATGCCCGGCTGGGTGAGGCCCTGCTCGGGCCCGACCACATGGACTATTCCCTGCCGCGGATCATCGATCCCGTACATGACGATGCCGTGGCGAGCGCAGTTGTCGCGCAGGGCCTCGACCTGTCGCTTCGACAACGGGTCGAGGATGCCGAGGTGCCGACCTGTGGTCGGGATCCCGTGGTCCACCGTTGCGAAAGTGAGATCGGGCCGCCGGACCTTTCTCCCTGCTTGCTCCAATGAGGCGAAGGCTTGCGGTGAGGTGACCTCGTGGACCAGATGGAGATCGGCGTAGAGGAGAGTGGGATCGCCACTCTGGACGACGTGGGTGTCCCAGACCTTCTCGAAAAGGGTGCGGGCCGGGCTCAAACCGCCTCCGCCGAGACCACCGTGGAAATCAGGTCGCTGACCCGGTCACCCACTTCGGAAGTGGAGGCCTCCATCTTGCCGGCCCGGAGCGAGGGGAGTGAGCCGGCGACCTGGCCAACGGCCCGGTCCACCGCGGCGCCCGCCTCCATCTCTCCGAGATGAGTGAGCATCATCCCGGCAGCGCCGATCGCGGCGAGCGGGTTGATCTGGCCGGTCCCTTCGAAGCCAGGGGCGGTTCCGCCGATCGGCTCGAACATCGAGACGCCGTTGGGGTTGAGATTGGCTCCGGAGGCGATGCCCATGCCTCCCTGAATGGCGGCTCCGAGGTCGGTGATGATGTCGCCGAACATGTTGTCGGTCACGATCACGTCGAAACGGCCCGGGTCTTCGACCATCCAGAGACACGCTGCGTCGACGTGGGCGTAGGCGGTGGTCACCTCCGGGTATTCCTCGGCGACGGACGCGAACACCCGGGCCCAGAGGTCCCAGGCATAGGTGAGCACATTGGTCTTGCCGCACATGGTCAGATGGCGGCGCGGTCTCGACCGCGCCAGCTCGAAGGCGTACCGGATGCAGCGCTCCACCCCGAATCGGCTATTCACCGATTGTTGAACGGCCACTTCGAACGGCGATCCCTTGGCGGTGAATTCGCCTGCACCGACGTAGAGGCCTTCGCTGTTCTCACGTACGACGATCATGTCGACATCGGCCGGCTCGACGTCACGGAGCGGCCCGACTACGCCCGGATGGAGCTTGATCGGCCTCAGGTTGACATAGAGGTCGAGTTCCTTGCGGAGCCTGAGGATGATCTCCTGCTCGAGAATCCCTGGTGCCACTTTGGGGTGCCCTACTGCGCCGAAGAGGACGGCATCGACGCTGGAGAGCGCTTCGAGGTCTGCTCCGGTCAGGGTCTCCCCGGTTCTCAGATAGCGCTCGCCGCCCACCTCGTGATGGGAGTATTCGACTTCGAAGTCGAAGACCAGTGCTGCCCGGTCAACCGCCTTGACCGCCTCGGCCACGACTTCGGGACCTGTCCCGTCCCCGGGCACTACGGCAATGCGGTGGGCGGTCATTGGTAGGTGGCCGCCACCTCGTCGAGTACTTCCATACCCGATACCGCATCATCGACGATCGAGCGCAGCTGGACGTCGGAAATGGCGCCGGCGCGGTCTGACACTGCCCGAACCCGGGTGTACGCGGCCTCGAAGCCGGCAGCACCGAGGCTGATCCCGAGTTGCGACAGCCGCTGCTGGAGCTCTGCTCGGTGGTCGCTCATTGTGCGGGACTCGCAATGGCGGCGGTCGGGCTCAGCTCCGACTCACGTCGCATGGCGATCCGACCCGACTTGACCAGGTCGACAACGCCGTAGCCAGACATGTGATCGAGAAAGGCCCCGAGGTGGGCCGGGCTGCCGGCGACCTCGAATGTGATCGAGCTGGCTCCGAGGTCGATCACCTTGGCATCGAAGAGCGAGGCGGTGTCCCGCACCTCGCCACGGTTAACCGGATCACAGGCAATGCGGGCGATCATCAGCTCACGCTCCAGAGCCAGGTCCTTCTCCAGCTCCTGGACCTTGATCACATTGACCAGCTTGTTGAGCTGCTTGGTCAGCTGCTCGAGCTCGGGGGCATCTACGACGAGCGTTATCCGTGACCGGCCCTCCTGGTGGGTTGGCCCCACGGCGAGCGAGTGGATGTTGAAGCCGCGGTTGGAGAACATCGCCGAGACTCGC
>CAVRWT010000003.1:0-274222 GCA_963724825.1 uncultured Acidobacteriota bacterium | reverse complement strand
CGAGATCCGGGCCATCGGGCCTGACACCCTCGACGACATCCTGGCCTTCTTCGACACCGAGGCCTATGCCGGGAATCCGGCCTGGGGCTCCTGTTATTGCATGTTCTTCCCGGTAGGGGGTCGCGAGGCCGAAGACATATGGGGCAATCGGTCGGCGGCGGAGAATCGGAGCGACCAGGCGGCGAGGATCCAAGCCGGGTCGACCACCGGTGTCCTCGCCTATGTCGACGGGAAGCTGGCTGGATTCTGCAACGCCACGGCCCGATCTCAGTTTCCCGGGTTTGCCACCGGAAATGGGGACGAGGGAGTTGGATCGATCGTCTGTTTCACCATCTCCCCTCCATATCGGGAACATGGCGTGGCCGCCCACCTCCTCGACGGAGCAATCTCCTATCTCTGGTCGAACGGCTTCACCCGAATCGAGGGCTATCCGGCTGCGGAGTCTCCGGACCGACAACGCGCCTTCCGGGGCTCACTCGACATGTTCCGGAGCAGGGGCTTCGAAGTGGTCTCGGACGATCCGTTGGTGGTGGCACTACAAGCCTGACTGCGCACGGCCCCGATAACGTGGCTGGCATGAGCGATCGTCTCGATGAGTGGATGGAGGGCTATGTCGAGGCCTGGGCCAGTAACGATCCGGCGATGATCGCGGCCTTGTTCACCCCTGATGCGGTCTATGACCCGCAAACCGCCGAGGGGGAGCGCCACGGAGTGGATGAGATCGTCGAGTTCTGGCTGGAGCGTGACGACCAGGAGGACAACTGGGATTTCGAGTGGCTGCCGCTGATCGAGAATGACGAGCTCGCGGTGATCACCGGGGCCACCACCTATTTCGACCCGCCGGCGACGTACCGGAACCTGTTTGTGATCCGCTTCGACGACGACGGCCGCTGCCGGGATTTCACCGAGTGGTACATAGAAGAAGAGGGGCGTGACTGTGACCCCCCTCGCCCGACCTTCGGTCGGACGGTCCCCCCGCTGCGCAGGGGGACAACCGGGGGGAGAAATATGACGACTGCATTCGTGCTCGGCGGTGGAGGCCGTTGGGGGGCCGTCGAGGTCGGGATGCTTCAGGCCCTCGAGGAGTCCGGTGTGCAACCGGATCTGGTGTTGGGGACTTCGATCGGCGCCTTCAATGGATCGGTGATCGCCGACAAGCCAGGGGCTGAAGGGGTGGAGCGCCTGACCAATCTCTGGATCGAGATAGCCAGAACCAAAGTGTTCCAAGGTGGGTCGTTCGAAAGGGTCAAGAATGCGGCAACCCTGAAGCCTTCGCTCCACGAGACCTCCGAACTGCGCCGTCTTCTGGAGCAGGTGCACGCCAAAGACCGACTAATCGAGGACCTGCCGATCCGCTTCCAATGCGTCGCTGCCTGCATCGAGCGTGCCGCCGAGCATTGGTTCACGGAGGGCCTGCTGATCGACTCGATTCTCGCCTCGTCAGCGGTGCCCGCCTTGTTCCCTCCGGTGGAGATCGGTGGCGAGCACTTCTACGACGGCGGGCTGGTCAACTCGGTGCCCTTGACCCGGGCGATGGAGCTCGGCGCCGACGTTGTCTACGTGCTGCAAGTTGGCCGGATCGAGGCCCCGCTGCGCCCACCGAAGCGTCTTCATGAGGCAGCCCTGATCGCATTCGAGATCGCGAGGCGCCATCGCTACGCCACCACGGTCCAGAACCTCCCCGAGGGGATCGAGCTTCACCTGCTCCCGTCGGGAAACGCCGTCCCGTTCGACGACAGCCGCCAGCGAAAGTGGCGCGACGTCTCATCGACCCATGAGTTGATCAGTGGCGCCTATGAGGCCTCGGCCGGGTACCTGGCCGGCATCCGGCGATGAGATTGCCCCCGAAGTGGTTGCGCAGGGTTCTCATCGATCCGGCGGTGACCCTTCTGGTGATCCTCGCCGCGGTATCGCTCCCACTGTGGGCCATAGGCGCGGCATTCGTCTCCCGCTACGTACCCGGCAAATGGCGGATATTGAGGCTGCTGTGGTTTCTCTTCCTGTACCTCGGCGTCGAAGCGCTCGCCTTGATCATCATGTTCGGCCTTTGGGTCGGGTCCGGGTTCGGCTGGAAGCTCAGGTCTCCTGCCTTCGAAACGGCCCATTACTGGCTACTCGGCTTGATGCTGCGGCTGATCATTGGCTCGGCCAAGCGGACCTTCAAGCTGACGATTGACTTCGAGAGCGCGCCGCGCGTCACCGCCGACGACGTGGATCGGAGGCCCATCCTTGTCCTCAGTCGGCATGCCGGCCCTGGGGATTCGATGTTGCTCATCGACGCCCTGAGCAACGGCTACTTGAGGCGTCCTCGGATCGTGCTCAAGGACTTCCTGCAGTGGGATCCGGCGGTGGACGTCATTCTCAATCGTCTCCCCACCTCGTTCGTTCACACCGGCAAGAACACCGGGGACTCGGTGGTGGATGCGATCGCCGACCTGTCCCGGACGATGTCCACCGACGATGCTTTTGTCATCTTCCCGGAGGGAGGCAACTTCACCGAAGGCCGCCGAGATCGGGCTATCAAGAAGCTCATCGAGATCGGCCGACCGGATCTGGCAGAGCGAGCGAGAGATCTGAAGATGACCCTGCCTCCGAAGCCGAAGGGCGTCATGACCGCGCTCGCCACAGCACCACCGAACTCCGACGTCATCTTCGTGGGCCATGCAGGTCTCGAATCGTTCATCACTGCCCGTGACATCTGGCGCGGGATGCCAATGGACACTTCCGTCGCGGTCCGGGTTTGGCAATATCCGTCAGAGACGATCCCGCCCCCAGAAGGCCAGGAGACCTGGCTCTACGACACGTGGGAAGAGATCGACAACTGGATCGAGGAGAAGATGGAGGGGACGGGCTAGGACTCCGGCGCCGTCTTGGGCTCCATGAACGGCATCATCGTCCGTAGCTCTTTGCCCACCTGCTCGATCTGATGCGCCTGGTTCAGGGCTCGCTGCTCGTAGAGGAAGGGAGCGCCCTCCCGGGCCTGAGCCATCCACTCGTGGGCGAAGGCACCTGACTGGATCTCGGCGAGAGTCTCCCTCATTGCCTGCCGGGTCTCGTCGGTGATGATCCTGCGTCCCCGGGTGTAGTCGCCGTACTCGGCGGTGTCCGAGACCGAATAGCGCATCCAGGAAAGGCCTCCCTCATAGAGGAGGTCGACGATCAGCTTCAGCTCGTGCAGCGTCTCGAAGTAGGCCGACTCCGGCTGGTAGCCCGCCTCAACCAGAGTCTCGAAGGACGCTTTGATCAACTCCGAGACACCGCCACAGAGGATGACTTGCTCGCCGAACAGGTCGGTCTCGGTCTCCTCCTTGAAGGTGGTCTCGAGGATGCCGGCCCTCCCGCCACCGATGGCGGAGGCATAGGAGAGAGCGAGATCGTGGGCCTTGCCTGACGCGTCGCGGTGCACGGCGAGGAGGCAAGGGGTCCCCGATCCCTGTTCGTAGGTGCGTCGCACCAGATGGCCCGGGCCCTTCGGCGCGACCATCGCCACGTCGATGTCCTCGGGGGGGACGATCTCACCGAAGTGGATGTTGAATCCGTGAGCGAAGAGGAGTGTGTCCCCGGACTCGAGGTGGGGAGCGATCGATTCGCGGTAGATGGTCCCCATGACCTGGTCGGGGACGAGCATCATCACGACGTTGGCCCAGGCGGCGGCCTCGGCGGGGTCCATCACGGTCAGGCCGGCGCTCTCAGCCTCGGCCACCCGCTTCGATCCGGAGCGGAGGCCGACTACCACGTCGACTCCAGATTCCTTGAGGTTGAGGGCGTGCGCGTGACCCTGGCTCCCGTAGCCGATGACGGCCACCTTCTTGCCCTGGATCAGGCCGAGATCGCTGTCAGAGTCGTAGTAGATCGTTGCCATGAGCGAATTGTGGTCGGTTTCGGTCCGCGACCAAACCCGACTCCTTAGGATTCGCCGGGAGATGCCAACAAAGATCAGATCCCAGGAAGTGACCGAAGGACCGGCCAAAGCAGGTGCCCGCGCCATGTTGCGGGCGGTCGGGCTCACCGAAGAGGACTTCAACAAGGCCCAGGTCGGGGTGGTTTCGGCCGGCAACGAGGTCACGCCGTGCAACCTCACCGGACCCGAGCTCTCCCGCCATGCCAAGGCCGGGGTGGCTGAAGAGGGTGGTGTCGGCCTCGTCTTCTCGACCATCGCCGTCTCCGACGGGATATCGCAAGGCCACGAGGGAATGCGTGCCTCCCTGGTCTCCAGAGAGGTGATCGCCGACTCGGTGGAGCTGGTGATGCATGCCGAGCGTTTCGACGCCCTCGTCGCCATCGCCGGGTGCGACAAGTCGTTGCCGGGGATGTTGATGGCTGCGGCGCGGCTCGACCTTCCGGCCATCTTCCTCTACGGCGGATCGAGCCTGCCCGGACACCTCAACGGTCGGGACATCTCCATCGTCGACGTGTTCGAGGGGATCGGCTCGGAGTCGGAGGGCAAGATCACTCCCGAGGAGCTCCTCGCCATCGAACGGGCAGCCTGTCCCGGCGCCGGTTCCTGTGCCGGGATGTTCACTGCCAACACGATGGCTGCGGTGGGGGAGGCGCTTGGCATGTCGCTACCCGGTTCGGCATCCGTGCCGGCGATCGACCCCCGCCTCGCCGAGTATGCAAGGAGGTCCGGCGAGGCGGTCATGAGACTGCTCGAGGCGGACATCCGACCCCGCCAGATCATGACCCGCCCGGCGTTCGAGAACGCGGTGACCACTGTCATGGCTCTGGGTGGCTCGACCAATGCCGTCCTCCACCTGATGGCGATTGCCAACGAGGCCGGGGTTGGGTTCGACCTGGAGGACTTCGATCGGATATCGAGGGCGACGCCCCACATCGGAGACCTCAAGCCGTTCGGCCGCTATCACATGGTTGATCTCGACCGCATCGGCGGAGTGCCGGTGGTCCTGAAGGCGCTGCTCGACGAGGGTCTCCTCCACGGTGACGTGCTCACGGTCACCGGATCGACCATGGCCGAGAATCTCGCCGGCACAACGTTCCCTGAGGGCCAGGACGTGATTGCCCCGCCTTCGGCGCCCCTCGCCCCCCAGGGTGGGATCGCCGTCCTCCGCGGGAATCTCGCACCGGAGGGGGCAGTGGTGAAGGTGGCCGGCATCGATTTCGAAGTGTTCGAAGGCCCGGCGCGGGTCTTCGACGGCGAACAGAGCGCCCTCGAATCGCTGTTCAATCATCAGATCCAGCACGGTGACGTGGTCGTGATCCGCACCGAAGGGCCGAAAGGCGGGCCCGGCATGCGCGAGATGCTTTCGATCACCGCGGCGATCAAGGGCGCGGGCCTCGGCAAGGATGTCATGTTGATCACCGACGGGCGCTTCTCGGGCGGGACCACAGGCCTCTGCATCGGTCATGTGGCACCCGAGTCCGAGGTGGGTGGGCCGATCGGACTGGTGGAGGAGGGAGACCGGGTCAAGGTGGATATTCCCGGTCGCCGGCTCGACGTCCTGGTTGATGACGAGACCCTGGCCAGGAGGGCCGCCAGCTGGTCACCGCATCCCCCTCGATACGCGACCGGGGCGTTGGCCAAATATGCCAAGTTGGTCGGCTCCGCCGGATCTGGCGCCGTCACCGGTTGACCTACCCGATGCTAGGTGCCGGCGGGCTAGCGTTTCCCTCGTGACCCAGCCAGATCCAGAGCCAATAGTCGATCTCGACATCGATTCGGAGACAGCTCCCGACAACGGTCGCCGCGGCCTCTTCACCCGTATGGCTCGTGGCGCCAGCGAACGGGTGATGGACGTCGTTGACGTCGACATGGTTCTCGACCACGTCGATATCAATGCACTGCTGGAGCGGGTGGACATCAATGCCGTGCTGGAGAGAGTTGACATAGACGCCCTCGTCGCCAGGATGGATATCAGAGCCATTGTTGACCGGGCGGGTATCCCTGAGATCGTCGCCGAGAGCACAGGTCACCTCACCGGTTCCGCTCTGGACCTATTCCGCAAGCCCATCGTCGGGATCGACGAGATCGTCTTCAGTGGGGCGAATCGAGTGATCGGCCGTGATCCGAACGAGTTTCCGAAGGGCCCGGGAAACCTCACGGAGTGGGTTGACGCGAAGGAAGAGGAGATGGCGCAGATCATCGGCGGGCCGCCTCGAGGCGCCGGGGCGGTGCGAACCGGCCGCTACGCGGGCCCGGTCACCCGATTGCTGGCGGTCATGCTCGACGTTTTCCTGATCACAACCGGGTTCACCCTGGTAGTTGGTGTCATCTCCTTTCTGGCGGATCTTCTGTTTCGCGACACCGTCACCATCCCCGAAGGAGGGCTCGGGTACCGCATCGGCCTCGGCGTCTTCGCCTTCCTCTATGTGTGGTTGTCACTAGCCGTTTTCGGGAAGACGGCCGGCAAGACCGTGCTTGGCCTCCGGGTTGTCGGCGCCGACGGCACAGTTGGCCTCGGCGGGAACCGGGCCCTGATCAGAACACTCACCTTTCCCATCAGCATCGCGGTCTTCGGCCTGGGGCTGATCGGCGTGGTGTGGGGGAGAGAGCGACGTGCCTGGCACGATCATTTCGCCGGCTCCGCCGTGGTCTACGACTGGGGAAGTCGGGCGGCGCAGATGTCGAGCCCTCTTGCCGACTGGCTGGAACGCCGGGGCGGCGCTTAGGCGGTTCGGTGGGGGAGGGGTGCCCCCCTCCCCGGCTCCGCCGGTCCACTCCGTCGCCAAGGGCGCCACCTCCCCCAACGTCGCTTCGCTCCTGGGGGAGGAAACAGCTTCGCTCCTGGGGGGAGAAACAGGGGTCACCGTCACCACCGTGTTCTTGAAGCCTGGCGTCTTCGAGGCCGGGTCAACACCCCGGGGGACCAGGACGTTTGCCTCCGGGTAGTACATGACGGTGTTCCCCGGCCGGATGTCGATCGGGCGCACCAGCAACCCGTGCATCTCCCCGGTGTCGCTGGTGACCGTCACCCGCTGATCGGGTTGGAATCCGAGCCGGTCGATGTCCTCCTGGCTCATCATGATCACATCTCGTCGGTCTTGCCCTCGATAGAGGTCGTAGTCCTCGTACACCACGGTGTTGAACTGGCCCTCACTACGGACTGTCATCAGTCGGAGGCTGCCATTGCCACCGGCGGGCACGGGAAGCTCCAGTACGTGGAACCGGGCACGGCCCGACTCCGTCGGGAACTCCCGGTCGTGGAAGGTGCGGCCCGTGATTTGAAATTCCTTCTTGGTCTGCTCGATGTTGCCGATCGCCTCGTAGCCGGGGATCACCTTGGCGATGGCCTCGCGAATCCGCCCGTATCGACGCATCGAGTCCCAATCCAGGATTCGATCCTCGGTCACCGCCTTGCCGAGGTCGGCGATCACCGAGACCTCGGCCCAGGACCTTCGTGGCGTACCGGACCGCCATCGGACAGTCGCACATAATTGAACATCGACTCCTGGGTTGTGGGCTGCGGCTCCTCAGTCGTCGACATGTAGACGACCATGTCGATCGCACCCATCGCCCGGGTGGCGAACTCGGCATCGGGGTTGGAGCCGAAGAGGTTTCCGCCGAGGCACAAGCGAATCTCGGGCGCAGACATGGTGCCATCCGGGAGTGGACCCCGGGCCACGCTGGAGGACGCTCCTTCATCTTGGGGCTGACCCCCATCGAGCCGATCCCCGGCGATCGCGAGTGGAGCGGACGCAGGTGCGTCCCAGCATCCCTCGGGTCATGGCGAGGTTGGCTATCGCCTGGACGTTGTGCACCCCGTGCTCGTGGTGGGTGATCCCCATCGCCCAGCAGAAGACGGCGCGTGGGGCGGCCGCGTAGAGGGCGGCGACCCGATCGATGGTCGACCTGGGCACCCCCGAGCGGCTGACGATGGTGTCCCAGTCGAGCCGGTCGAGGGAGACGAACTCCTCCCAGCCTTCGGCGTGATCCTCCACGAAGCGGGGTCGCCGCCGCCCATCTCCACGATCCGCTTGGAGACCCCGGACAGGAAGGCAATGTCGCCCCCGATGTGGGGCTGGACGTACTCGTCGGCGATCTTGCTGCCGAAGAAGAGGCTTCTGACGTCCGAAGGGACTTTGAACCGGACCAGTCCCGTTTCGCGAGCGGGTTGACCACCACGACCCGGCCCCCGCGGCGCTTGAGATGGGCGAGGGTTGTCATCAGACGAGGATGATTGGAGGCGGGGTTGGCTCCGATGATGAAGACGATGTCGTCCTTGCCCATCGAGTCGAGGTCACCCAGCTCGACCGTGGCGGTGCCCGAGCCGGTGACTGCGCTCAAGGCCACGCCCGATGCCTGATGGCAGTAGTACGAGCAGTTGTTGACGTTGTTGGTCCCGTAGATCCGCGCCAGCAACTGGAGCAAGAATCCGGCCTCGTTGGACGAGCGTCCGCTGGTGTAGAAGAAGGCCTGCTCTGGCTCGGTGGCCGGATCATCTTCTTCCCGATCCGCATCAGGGCCTCATCCCAGGAGATCACCCGGTAGCGGCGGTCGATCGGCCCCGCATACAGGGGCTGGGTGAGACGCCCGGCGGCCTCCATCTCCCGAGGGGTAAAGGCTCGTAGCTGCTCGAGGTCGAAGCGCTTGAAGAAGCTGGGCTGGATCGCCCCCTGCATGTCGGCGCTCATCGCCTGGATCGACTTCTTGCAGACCTCCGGGAAATGGCCCTTCTCGTTGACCATGCCACCGAGTTGCCCGCCCATCCCCAACGCGCAGGTCTTGCAGGCATTGTTGGAGCGCATGGCCTTGTAGAGACTGCGGACTCCGCCCGCCTCCCTGGCCTTGCGCCAGGTGTACCAGATCGCGGGGAAGCCGCCGCCCGCGTTGACCTGTCTCATTCTGCGCCCGATTCTAAGAGGGGGCTTCTCGGAACCGGTCGGGGAGGGTCTTCACCGGGTCGACTCCGGCCGCGGTCAGTGAGATTGGTATCGGGGCTCGCAGCACCTGGCTTGCCAGCAGCTCACCATATGCGGGAGAGGTCATTATGCCGGTCCCGCCCTGACCCACCAGCCAGAAGAAGCCGGGCGCGCCAGGCTCTTCTCCGATCACCATTTCTCGATCTGGTGCGAAAGTGCGAAGACCAACCCAGTTCGAGTTCACCGTGCGAATGGCGAGCGTGGTGGCCCTGTTGATCCTCTCGATGGCCAGGGCCACGTCCTCGGGGCGAGGCCGGGGGTCGCCCGGCTCGTCCGGATTCTCCTCGGCGAGGGAGCAGAGGATCTGTGTTCCGTCAGACTTGAAGTAGAAGCCGTCTTCTATGTCGTCGACAAGGGGCCAACGGGAGTAGGAGTCAGCGCCGGGGACCATGAAGGCGGTCCGCCGCATCGGGGTCAGGCCGATCGGGGCGATTCCAGCAAGGGCCGCCACTTGATCCCCCCACGCTCCGGCAGCGTTCACGACGGCATCGCAGTCCAGAGTGTCGTTCCCGGATCGAACCCGCCAACCGGTTGCAGGTTTGGTTGAGCTCCGTGACCGGGCTCGAGGTGAGGATCGTCGCGTCTTCACGGCGCGCCAGGCGCACGAAAGCCTGATGGAGGGCGGCTACGTCGAGGTCGGCCGCATCAGGGTCGAGCAGTCCACCGGCGAGCAGTTCTCGATTCAGCACCGGAACCAATTCAGCGGCCTGGTTGGCGTCGAGCATCTCGAGATCGGCGCCCAGCCTGCGCCCCGAATCGGCGCGCTCAGCCAGCAAAGGGGCCTGGTCGTGATCCGCTATCCAAAGCGCTCCCCGGCGGGCAAGCACTGGCGAGTCGGCCGATCCCTCGGGCGGATTCTCCAGGAATGCCCGACTGGCCTGGGCCAGGGGCCTGGACGCCTGTCCGCCGTAGTTGGCAGTGAACATCGCCGCCGACCGGCCGGTGGTGTGAAAGGCGAGAGTGGACTCCGTCTCGAGGAGCGTGACCTGACCGTGTGGCGCGAGATGGGCTGCTGCAGCCACACCGGCGATCCCGCCGCCGATCACTACGAAGTCAGGCATCGGGGCAGCCTACGGACACCTCGCGCTCCACTCTGGAACAATCAGATCGTTGGCCATTGAACCCATCCCCTCCCAGTTCCTGCTTCCGGAGCCGAGTGATGACGACGGAGATGTGATCGCGGTGGGCGGTGACCTCGCTCCGGGCACCCTGCTTCAGGCATATCGAAAGGGAATGTTCCCGATGACCCTCCCCGACGGGCACCTCGGTTGGTGGTCCCCGGTGGACCGGGCGATCATCCCGCTGCGTGGGCTCCACATCAGCCGGTCTCTGCGTCAGTCGTGTCGCCGCTACCGGGTGTCGGTCGACGCCGACTTCGAGGGTGTCATCTACGGATGCGCCGACCCCACCCGTCGGGACGGGTGGATCACCGACGAGTTCGTCAAGGCCTACGTGGAGCTGGCCCGGCTCGGTTGGGCCCATTCCATCGAGGTGTGGGATGACGATGGGGCCCTGGCCGGCGGCCTCTACGGGGTCTCCATCGGTGGCATGTTTGCCGGTGAGTCGATGTTCCACGACGCCCGCGATGCCTCGAAGGTCGCCCTCGTCCATCTGGTGGTGGTCATGAGCCAGGGCGGGGGCAGGTTGCTCGATGTCCAATGGCAAACACCGCATCTGCAGACGCTCGGCGCCACGGTGATCGGCCGCCGCGCCTACCTCGAGTTGCTTCCCGAGGCCCTCGACGGTCCTGATCCTTTCGCTTCGTCGCACCATGTGGACAGTCTGTAGAGTCGCCCCACTTCCCCGGGAGGAGTCTTTTGCGGCCCGTCGTAGCGGGAATTGACCTGACAGCAATGGGCCGGCGTGTAGCCGACAGGGCCCGCATGATGGCAGAGGCCACTGGCGCGGACCTCAATCTGGTCCACGTCCTCGAGCCCCTTGGCGAGGCGATGATCGAGCCCGGGCTGGCCCGACTGATGCGCGACCACCAGACGACCGAGGCCGAGCGTCTCGCGGAGTGGGTCAGAGAGCGAAGCGAGGTTCCGGTCACCCTGGAGGTGGTCAAAGGGTCGCCTTCATGGGAGCTCGCCGCCCGTGGCAAGAATGCCAGCCTCGTCGTGGTCGGATCTTCCTCGATCGATGCCTTTGCCGTGGGCCCGGTGGCGAAACGGGTTGCCCGCAAGACCACGACGGACACACTGGTGGTACGCCGCCAGCCCCGGGTTCCCTATCGGAAGATCATCGCCGCCGTCGACTTCTCCGAACAGTCACGAATTGCGGTGAATCGCTCCCTCGAAGCCTTTCCCGGCGCCGATATCACAGTCCTCTTCTCGCTGCCGTCTCGATTCGACCAGATCCTGTCCGACGCCGGGCTCTATCGCGAGGAGTTGGAAGCCTCTAGAGGTACCAGGCTCGCGATGGCTGAGGAGCGGATGGATGAGTTCACGGCCGGATGGGATGGGGATATTCGAACCCTGGTCGTCGATGGCCCTCCGACTGAGACCATCGACGAGATCGTGAGGCGACGGGGGGCGGACCTCGTGGTGGTGGCCAGCCGGGGAGCGTCAGCGACGAGGATGGTCCTGTTGGGCACGATCGCCGAGGGCCTGGTCACCGAGGCGCCTTGCGATGTGCTCGTCGCCCGCGCCAAGAACCTGTTTCGCCGGCCCTGAACGCGGAGAGAGCGGCCCTGACGGGCCGCCCCCTCGGATCCAGTTACTTGTGTCAGCCTGCGTTGGCGAGGGCCGCCTTGAGCGCCCGGCTCACATAGACCTTGGCCAGATGTGACTTGTACTCGACCGACCCGTAGAGGTCCTCGAGCACCGTCACCCCTTCGAGTGCATGCTCTGCGGCTGCCTTGATCGCCGCTTCCGACCCGTCGGTTCCGATGATTGCCTGGCCCACGCCCTCGGCGAGCATGGCCCGGGTCCCGACTCCGGTCAGGGCCACTCTGGCGTCCTCAACGGTCCCGTTGGACTTCTTGACCCAGGCTGCGGCCCCGGCCACTGCGTAGTCCGAGTGCCCGCCGCGGCGGCCCAGCTTGTCGTAGGCCGACCCTTCGCCAGGCCCCGCCTTGGGGATGTTGATGGCAACCAGGATCTCGTCGGACCGCAGGGCGGAGGTCAGGGCGTCGACAAAGAAGCTCTCCGAGCCGATCTCCCTGGACCCCGAAGCCGACTGGGCGACCATCGTCGCCCCGCAGGCAATGGCGGCCGCCGGTTGGTCGGCGGCCACGTCTGCATGAGCCAGGGAGCCACACGTGGTTCCCCGGTTCCTGACTTGGACGTCTCCGGTGAGCGATGCCGCCGCGGCCAGGGCGGCGGCGTTCGCCGCCACCAGCGGGTCGGACGCCGTGGTGGCGTGGCGCACCAGGGCGCCGATGGAGATGTGATCTCCCGGCGTCCTCCACGGCGTCGAGACCGGTGATCCGGCCGATGTCCACCACCGTTCCCGGGGAGAACAGCCGCATCTTCATCAGGGGAAGCAGGCTCATCCCGCCAGCCATCACCTTGGCGTCGTCTCCGAGAGCGGAGAACGCCTCTTCGAGGCTGGCCGGGGCCACATATTCGAAGCTTCTCGGATACATCTCAGCCCCTCGCTTCCTGCATCGCCTGCCACACCCGCTTCGGTCGCAATGGCATGTCTATGTGTTTGACCCCCATCGGGCTCAATGCATCCACCACGGCGTTGACCATGGTGTGAGCCGAGCCGATGGTTCCGGCCTCGCCGATCCCCTTGACGCCCAGCGGATTGACCGGTGACGGGGTCACCGTCCGATGGAGATCGAACGAGGGGAGGTCTGCTGCAGTCGGGAGTGGGTAGTCGAGAAGCGACCCGGTGAGCATGTTGCCGTCAGCGTCGTAGATCGCATCCTCGAACATCGCCTGGCCGATCCCCTGAGCGATTCCGCCGTGGACCTGCCCGTTGACGATCATCGGGCTGATCACGTTGCCGCAGTCATCCACGGCGTGATACTCGAGGATCTCGACGTCGCCGGTGTCGGGGTCGACTTCGACCATCGCCAGGTGGGTCCCGAAGGGCCAGGTGGCGTTGCCCGGGCTGAACGAGGTGTGGGCTTCGAGCCCGCTGTCGACATCATCCGGGCTGGTGTGCGCCTGATAGGCGGCCTTGGCGATCGCAGCCCACTCGACCCGCTTGTCGGGTGTGCCGGCGACGTGGGCGCCGCCGTCGGCGAAGACGATGTCCTCGGCCGATGCCTCCAACAGGTGTGCCGCGATCTTGGCCGCCTTCTCCTTGACCTTCAGGGTTGCCTCGTAGGTGGCCGTCCCGTCGACTGATATCGACCGGCTGCCGAAGGTGCCGATCCCCATCGGATGCTCACGGGTGTCGCCGTGCAGAACCCTGATGTCCTCGACCGGGATCCCCAGGCCATCTCCGACGAGTTGGGCCCATGTGGTCTCGTGGCCCTGTCCGGTGGGGCCGGTCCCGATGACGACGGTCACCGTGGCGTCGGGATTGACCCGGACCAGGCCCGATCCGTTGAACGATGCCGGAAGCCCGTAGTTGGCCCAGGAGAACCCGATCTCGGCGAGGATCGCCGGCCCGAAGCCACAGACTTCGACATAGGAGCCGACCCCGACCCCGACGAGACGGCCCTCGGCCCGCGCCTCCTCCTGGCGGCGGCGCATACCGGCGTAGTCGCTGACTTCGACCAGCTTGTCGACGGCGGCTTCATAGCTACCGGAGTCGAGCGAGAATCCGCAGCCCATCTGGGCGGGGAACTCGTCGGGCTGCCAGAAGTTCTTCTTCCGCACCTCGAGGGGATCCATCCCGATCTCACGTGCATAGGTGTCGATGATCCGTTCCAGGTAGTAGATCGCCTCGGGACGTCCGGCGCCCCGGTAGGCGTCGGTGGTCATGGTGTTGGTCACCACACAGGCCACGGTCCACGAGACCGGCATCTTGTATTGCCCGGAGGCGATCCAGAGCCCGAGGAGGGGGATGGCGACAGTGAAGTTCTGGGTGTAGGCGCCCATGTCGGCGATGGCATCCAGCTTGTACCCGAGGAACTGGCCGTCCTTGGTCCCCACGAGGGTGGCGGTGCCGATCCAGCCCCGGCCATGGATGGTCGACCCTGCCGCCTCGCGGCGGGTCTCGGTCCACTTCACGGGGCGTCCCAGCTCCTTGGCGGCGAATGACACCAGGATCTCGTCGTTGTAGACGTTGAGCTTGCTGCCGAAACCACCACCAACTTCGGGTGCGATCACCCGAACCGAGGGGGACTTCATCCCGAAGGTCTTCGAAATCGCGCCTCCGAGGGCGTGAGGGACCTGGGTGGAGCTGTGAATCGTGAAGCAGCTGTATCCGGGGTTGTACTCGGCCAGCACCGACCGGGGCTCGATGGCCACCGGGATCAGGCGTTGGTTGATCATCTCCAAGGAGACGACGACGGCGTCATCCCGCTCCATTGCGGCATCCACCTGCGGGGTCTGATCCTCGAGACCGAGTGCGGCCCAGTAGCCGTGATAGGTCCAGGTGTGGAGGACGTTGGAGTCGAGCTCGTCGTGGACCTTCACCTCGTCGGATGCGGCCTTCTTGAGGTCGATGATGGCGGGCAGCGTGTCGTAGTCGACGTCGATCGCCTCGACGGCATCCTGGGCCTGATAGCGGTCTTCGGCCACGACCATCGCCACCGCCTCACCGACGTGGTTCACCTCGCCGGCGGCGAGCAGGGGACGCAGCTTCCCGATCGGCACCTGCGCCAGCAACGGGCCGAGATGGGCCACGTCGTCGTGGGTGTAGATGGCGACGACGCCTTTCATCTCTTTGGCGGCCGAGGTGTCGAGCCTGGTGATCTTGGCTCTGGCCACCGTGGATCTGAGGAAGGCAACGTGGAGCATGCCGGTGGGAGTGAGGTCGTCTACGTACTCCCCGTAGCCTTGGATGAGGGCGGGATCTTCACGGCGGCGTACCGAGCCGCCCATGACACTGGTGGTAGCCATCAGGTGGTCACCCCTTCCCAATCCGGTGCAGCGGGCTCTTCGCCACGCATCCTCGCCCCGGCGTACTCGACGGCGCGGACGATGTTGTGATAGCCGGTGCAGCGACAGAGGTTGCCCTCTATGCCGTGCCGGATCTCGGTTTCCGAGGGGTTGTCGTTCTCAGCGAGGAGGGCGGCTGCCGCCATGATCATGCCGGGCGTGCAGAAGCCGCATTGCAGACCGTGGCGCTCCCAAAAACCCTCCTGAACCGGATGAAGCTCGCCGTTGTTGGCGAGCCCCTCGATGGTCATGATGTTGGCCCCTTCGGCCTGCACGGCAAGCATGGTGCATGATTTCACCGGCTTGCCGTCGATGTGAACGGTACAGGCGCCGCAGTAACCGGTCTCACACCCGACGTGAGTTCCGGTGAGATTGAGGTTCTCCCGGATGAGATGGACGAGAAGCGTCCTGGTCTCAACGTCGGCCGACACCTCCCGCCCGTTGACGGTCATCGACACATTCATGAAGACCCCTTTCGGCCTTGTTCGATGGGACGGGCGGGAACCTATCAGAACCATCGGGGGCGTGAAGGCTGGAGCGGGTCGGCTTTGGTTGTCCCCCTTTCAAGGGGGGACCGGCGCAGCCACTGGCTGCGACGACGGGGGGTTGTTCCTACATGTTGGCCATGCCGAGGATGTTTCCCTCGGAGTCCTTGAACCAGGCTGCCTTGCCGTCGGGGGACTCCATGATTCCGTCGACGGTGCGGAAGTCCTCACCGAAGTCGTAGTCCTCGAAGACCACTCCGCGGGACTTCAATTCGGCAAAGGCCGTGTCGAAATCGCTGACGGCGAAGAACGCTGCCGTCGCCTGATTGGTGCCGGCGAACATCGATGGGTAGACCCCGAAGCCGACGCCACCAGCCTCGTAGCGGAGCTCGCCGCCGGGGCCTGTTTCGTTTGGCTCCAGTCCGAGTTTCTCGGAGTACCAGGCTCGAGCCCGATCGATGTCCGCGGCGGGAAGCGATGCATGAAGTGTGAAATCCATCACACCTCCTTTCCCGCCGGAACCTACCCCGAGGTTCAGAGGGGCGGATCGTGTGCGTCCGGATCCGGTGGTCTGAATCTGATTCGTCCGTGATCCGGATGTCGGAAAACGGTGAATCCACGTTGATGGACTACGACGTGATGATGGAACCAACAGAGGCTGACCAGATTCTCGGCGTTGGTTCGCCCCCCTCGGCTCCACGGGATGATGTGATGGGTCTCGATTCGGTAACGAGAGTCGCAACCGTCGCCGGCGCAGGTATTGCCGTCACGCTCGAGGATTGCTCGCTTCAGGGCTGGAGGAACGAGACGCTGACGGCGGCCGTACTCCATGAACCGGCCGTCTTCGGTCCTAACCGTGACCTCGGCTATGGCATCACAGAGGATGGCTTCGAGGGCGTTGGCGCCCACCTTTGGCCCGGCCTCGAGGACGACTCCTGCCCTGGCGTTGGATGGCGCCGCCTGACTTGCGTCGACGAAGACCGTGACCTGGGCGGGAATCGCGTCGTCACTGACACATAGCTCGACGAGAGCCGTGGCTTTCCGCCACGACGAATCCCCTCGGGTTCCGTCAGGGAGCATGGGGATTTGGTCCGCGGTCTCCGTGAGCACTTTGTTGACGATCGCCCCGGAGTGTCCGTCGAGGCCACCCCACAGCTTCCACCAGGACTCGTCGAGCGAGGGCTGAACCACGAGGAACCGGTCGTCCGCGGTCTTCAGCTCGGTAGCCGACGATATCTCCGCCCGAATCCCAGCTTCACGGCGAACGGCGCCGATATCTAGGTGGTCCATGAGCCCGACGTCCCCGACAATCCGGGATACTGCCTCGACCCGATCGAAGGTGGCCTCACCCTGAGCCAAAGCCTCTAGGAGCTCAGGTCGATCCTGGGTTCGGCGCATGGTTCGCACCAGGTTCCTCGCGCTGTCGAGGCCAATGTCGAGCCGTCGGGCGGTCCATTCCGAAAGATTCTTGGCCCCATCGGCTGTGGCGACCTGGCCTCGGTCGATGGTGGCCAACGCCTCCATCTGTAGGGAGCGATACGACGAGATGGCGGCTTCAGATGCGATCAGCGTCTGCTCTGCCTGATCAATCGTCATCGACGAACGTATGTTCGATTCCATGATTGAAACATACGACGTGCCTGTGACAGATTCAATAGTTCCGTCGCCCGATCAGAAGATTTTCTTGCCCGATTTCAGAGCGAGGAACCAAGGGCCAGGATGTTGCCCTCGGAGTCCTTGAACCAGGAGGTCTTCTCCCCGTCTGGTGAAGTCAGCACCCCGTCGACAGTCCGGAAGTCGTCGCCGAAGTCGTAGTCCTCGAACACGACACCCTTGCCGAGCAGGTCGGCCCGGACTGCGTCGAAGTCAGTGACGACGAACCTGCATGGCGGTGGCCTTGTTGGTTCCGGCGTTCTCGGATTCGATAGATCCCGAACTGGGTTCCGCCGGCCCGATACAAGAGTTCCTCGTCCTCGTCCGGGTTGACCGGTTCCAACCCGAGGATCGATGAGTACCAGGCCCGTGCCCGTTCGACGTCGGAGGCGGCCACCTCGAACTTGATCGCGAAGTCCATCGCGTCTCCTTTGTTACGAACGTACTTGATCTTGCTCCCGGGGTCCGACGAATTAGCCTCCGGCGTCAACCAAGGGAGGACCGATTGACGACGTCGAATGAAGGGTGGCCTGGCGCCCGAATCCTGGGAATGATCGGCCTCGTTCTCTATATCGGCACAGGCGTGTTTCCGTACGCCGCTTCTGGATTGGTTGCTCCCTTGTGGGGAATCGCGGTCCTCTACTTCGGATGGGGCATCGGGTTCTTCTCCACGATCATCCTCTACCGACGCCGCTCGGCTTGGGCAGTCATCATGCCCGTTGCGTCGCTGGCTTTTTGGTGGATTGTGATCTCGATAGGCGAGGCAGCCTTCGGCTGGACCGCCTGAGCGACAGTTACCCTCGCGGGCGAACGGGCCCGTAGCTCAATCCGGTCAGAGCAGCGGACTCATAATCCGTTGGTTGCAGGTTCAAGTCCTGCCGGGCCCACCAACCCACAGCTATCGCTAGGTGGCTGGAGGGAAGACCGTTTCCTTCACGACAGCGCCGGATCGGTCGAAGGTCCGCCACGTCCCCACCTGTTTGCCCTTGTCGAACTCTCCGCTGCGCATCAGGCTGCCGTCCCGACGGTAGAACTCCCACGCCCCATGCATGTTCCCGTTGAGCGTGAATCCTCGATGTTTGGGCCCGCCGTGGTCGTAGTCCGCCTGGTCGGGTAGCACCTCGTCCTTCATGAGCCCAAGTTTGCGTACACCTGCGTGAAGGGGAGATGGACACTCTACCTGCTGAGCCTCGGTAGGCCTCACGGCGCAGTTTCAGAATGCGGTGAGGTTTGCGATGACATCGAAGGCATCTAGGCCCCGATTTCCAGTCGCCCACCGTTTCGAAATCGTTACGGAACAGGGGATATCGACGAGGTCGCGAAATCGGCGACTGGTTCGCGAAAAAAGGAATACGTCCTGGCTTGCATGTTCGGGACGCCATGTCTACCTTCCTGTTTGTCGGTACGGGGGCAACCCCGAACCGGACCCGAAGAGACCGAGAGGTCACTCCGGGACCCTCTGGGAGACCAAGCCTTCGGGTTTGGAGTCCGAGCAGGGTCGTGAACCCCGAGAGGGTGGAAGCTTCGGCCGAAACTCCCTCGGGGTTTTTCGCGTCCGGGGTCAGGTCACGAGTGTCGGGCCAGGGTGACCATCGTGATGTCGTCTTCCTGGTCCCAGTCCTGCCCCGACGAACTCGGCATGGGACTCGAGGGCCGCTCCGACGAGATCGCCGTTGGCGCTGCTCAGGGCCTGGCGAAGCCGGTCTGTCCCGTACATATCCCCCTCAGGGTCGTGCGCCTCGGCGAGACCATCACTGGTCAGCACCAGGCTGTCGCCGGGAGAGAGATGGCCCTCGATCTCCTCGTAGAACATGTCGGGCATCAACCCCAGCGGCATGCCGCGGGCCATGATCTCCACGGTGGAGGTCTGGCTGCGCTGGAAGGGAAGGTTGTGACCGGCGTTTGCCATGGCCATTGACCCTGATGACGGATCGATCATTGCCAGAAGACAGGTGACGAACATGCCCGACGGGATGTCAGGCTGGATGCGGTCGTTGACTTCGGCGAGCACATCACCAGGCGGCCGGCCGCTGCCCGTCGACACCCGAAGCAAGGTGCGACAGGTCGCCATCACCAGAGCTGCCGGGATCCCCTTGTCGCTGACGTCGCCGATGATCACCGCGAGACGGCCGTCGGGAAGCTCCAGCCAGTCGTAGAAGTCGCCGCCCACCTCACGCGCCGGGCGGTAAAAGGCGTTGAAAGCCCAGCCGGGTATCTCGGGAAACCCGTGTGGCAATAGGCCCTGTTGGATCTTGCGAGCCAATTCCAGTTCGTGGGCGGCGCGTTCCTTGTTCTGAGCGTCCTTTTCCCGCGTCCTGCACTTCATAGGCGAGCTGCAGTGCCGGCCCCGCCGTCTGGGCGAGGCGGTCGAGCAGCTCGAGGTCGAGTGTCGAATAGCGGGAATCTGAGGCTCGATCACCAAGGTCGAGGACACCGGTCAGCGAGCCTCCGGCAACCAGTGGGACCAGGACGGCGGTGCCGTTGGCGCTGAATGGTGCGAGACCCTTGCTGGGAGCGACGTTTTCGAGATCAATCGCTGCCCCCGAGGCAAGCGCCTTTCTCGTGGCCTTGGAGAAGGGCCCGGTGTCCAGCCGGACCCATTTCGGTCTGAGCGCCCGCTCGACGACCGACACCAGCTCTGCCTCGAGGGTGGCCGGGTCGACGAGACGGGCCGCCTCACCGGCGAAGTCGTCGATGATCCGGCGGGCGTCGTAACGCTCCCGATAGAAGCGGCGATCGACCGCCCCTTGCACTCGTTTTCGCAACGGTTGGAAGATCAGCACCAGGACGGTTCCGAGAACCACACCGCCCAGGCCTCCCTGCCATCCGGTGATGGTCAAATCGATACCGCTCCCGGCCACCGCGGCCACTCCGGCCGTGATCGCGAGAAAGCCAAGGCCCACCAGCGCCGTCACCGTGCCGTAGACCAGGGCCCGGTTGACCAGGAGATCGAGGTCGAAGAGACGGTGGCGGACGATGGCCACCGAGACCGAGACCGGGAACATGAACACGGCGATGGTCAGCAGCACCAGGACGTTGAGTGCATAGACCGCCTTGAGGCGCGGAGTCACCACGATGAGGTCGAGTGCATCGGCGGTGAGCTCTGGCTGGAGAATCCAGAGCACGAGAAAGGCGCCCAAGGCGGCAATCAGCGAGATAACGATCGGCCTCGTTGTCCTCACGAAGTCCGGCTGACGGCTGCGGACCAGCTGGGCGAAAATCGCTGCAACCGGCAGCCCGACCAGCCAGGCGAGCTGGAGGGAGGCGGGCCACACCCGAGGGTCCAACGGGTTGCCAGGGAAGAAGAAGCTGGCGATCCCGCTCACCGCTGGCGCGGCCACCAACCACCTGGTCCATGCCGGCGTCCATTTGCCATCTGGGAAGGTCGAGAGGAACGCGAGCGTGGCGATTCCTGCCAGGGATCCCCAGAAGCTGATCAGCATCGTCGGGGTGATCGAACCGACGAAGAGCGCAATCCTGTCACCGCTGGGAAGCAAGTCCAGCGGGGCAAAGAGGCTCGCCCCGAGAGCAGCCAGCGTCACCGCGGCGAGTGGTGCGCGATTGGAGGCGTCGCGCCGTCCGATCAGGAGCAGGGCCAGGCCAAGGAACACGGCGAGACCGAAGACATGGAGGATGCGCTGGGTGGTCTCGACGAATTCGGGCTGGAACAGGACCGCGAGCTCCTGTTCGATGCGCGGGTCGACTGCCGCCGGGCCCTGTGCGATCAGGCCGTCAGGCGGGTCGTTGAAAAGCGTGACCATCGACGCCAGGGAGACCACGGCAATCGCGAGCACAATCAGCAACCCAACCCATCTCGGAACCAGAGCGGCCCGCGGGGCCTCGAGCGTCATTCGTCGGCTCCCACCATTCGCGCCAGCTCCAATTGCTCAGAAGCCAACGAGACGATCACTCTCTTAGGTCCCGCCCTCGACGAGCAGCCCCGCCCATCGGCTCACCTCAATTCTCTCGGTGGCGCCGCCGAGGGCGGGATCGATCCGATGACATCCGGCGCAGTCGGTGCGCCCGCCCCAACACGGTCCTTCCTCCCCGCAGGTTCGGTCTTGTTCGTGGGGAATGACCGGGGCCCCGTCGACACCGGTGGCGTGACATCCGAGACAGGTGGCGCGGTCGACGTCGGCTGCCATTGCCGTCGGGTGGTTGGGGTCCGGTCGATGGGGGACATTCGGCTGGTCGTCGTTGACCACCCAAGCCAAAGAGACGATGAACAGCACAGGCACCAGAACAATCCATCCGAGAACCCTCAGCGCAAGCGGGCGGGGATTGTCACGCGCCGGGCGATCCAGGAAGAGGGCTGCGAGCGCCCATCCAGCCGCCCACACGATCAACCCGACGGCGTATCCGGTCCGGTGGGAGGAGGCGTCGAAGGGAAAGCGGAGGCTGGCCACCCCGTAGACCGTCGCCGCGCCGGCGATGCTGAACGCCACCACCCGGTATCCGGTCACACGCAGGGCAACCACCACGCCGAGGATCAACAGGACGAGGGCGAAGGCCGCCATCACCGACCAGTGGGTGGTGTGATTCTGAGCATGAGCGAGGGCCCGAGCGACATGTCCCTCGATCTCCATCCGAAGCGGGAAGAAGCCAATGGCGACGAGTGCCATCGCCCACGCACCAGACCGGGCCTTCCCGATACGGTTTTGCCGGGCGGGCAAACGCAAGGACCGCCGCCAATGGGATCAGGTAGAGGAGGAGACCGATCTGCCAGTGGACGGTGATTGTCACCACGATCACCAACGTGAGCAGGGTCACCGCCAGCTGAATCAGCCCGGCCAGGTTCCGTTTGGCGCTGAGGAGTTGGGTGATCGCTCCGACCAGGGCCAGGGTGAAGAAGACCCCGAAGACGACTTCGTGGAGCCGATGTGAGACCTCGGACGACAGCTCGGTGTCCTGATAGGCGTCGGTGAACCAGCCGAAGAGGACAAAGGCGGCGGGGGAGAAGACGAGGAGGACGATGACCATCGTCCAGACGGCGATCCGGAAGTACTGCTCTTTCGCCGACTTCTCCACCTCATCGACAACCAATGGTTCTGTGCTCACTCTTCACAGACGATCAGGATCGACGAATGGGTGACATCGATAAGGTGATCCGATGATCCCCTTCAAGCAATACATCAATGGCGAGTGGGGCGAGGCCAGCGCCGGAGGCACATGGGACCTGATCAACCCTGCCACCGAAGAGGTCCTCGAACAGCTTTCCTTTGGTGACGAGACCGACGCCCGCCGTGCGATCGATGCCGCAGCCGCCGCCTTCCCCGAGTGGTCCCATCTCACCGCCTACAAGCGGGGCGCCGTGCTCGAGAAGGCGGCGCTATTCATCGAGGACCATCTCGACGAGTTCGCTCGAATCACCACGGAGGAGGCGGGCAAGCCGCTCGCCGAGGCCCGCGGCGAGTGGGCTAGCGCCCCCAACTATTTCCGGTGGGCGGCAGAAGAGGCGCACCGGGTCTACGGCCGCACCATCCCCGCACGTCAGCCGGGCCGGCGAATCGACGTCATCTATCAGCCACTGGGGGTGGTCGGTGTGATCACCGCCTGGAACTTCCCGGTCTACAACCAGACCCGCGCCGTCTCGGCGGCGTTGGCGGCCGGATGCACCGTCGTCAGCCGTCCCTCCGAGTACACGCCACGGTCGGCCTTCCTCATCGCCTACGCCCTCCAGGAGGCTGGTCTGCCCGCCGGAGTCCACAACGTCGTGAACGGGAAGCCGCATGAGATCGGTCAGGCGATGCTCGACGACCCGCGGGTGAGGAAGATCCACTTCACCGGTTCCACCCGCGTCGGCAAGCTGCTCATGGATGGTGCCTCGCGGACCGTCACCCGGCTTTCACTGGAGCTCGGCGGAAACGCCCCTGTGATCGTGTTCCCCGACGCCGGTGATATTGCGGCCGTTGCCAGGAGCGGGCTGACAGCGAAGGTGCGGAACAACGGGCAGGTCTGTGTGGCGCCGCAACGTTTCTACGTCCATGAGGCAGTGGCCGCCGAGTTCAGTGAGAGCGCAGTCGCTGCGGCTCAGGATCAGGTGGTCGGGAACGGTCTCGAGACCGGCACCACAATCGGCCCGTTGATCAACGCCGTTCAACTCGATCGTGTCGAGCAGATCGTCTCTGCCAGTGTCGACCAGGGGGCGAGGGTGTTGGTCGGAGGGACCCGCCACGAGGGGACGGGTTACTTCTATGCGCCGACCGTCCTCACCGATGTCAGCCCGGGGAGCCCGGTGCACGAGCAGGAGGTGTTCGGGCCGGTCATGCCGATCGTCCCCTTCTCCGATGTGGAGGAGGTCGTCGCCTTGGCCAACAGCACCGAGTACGGGCTCGCCGCCTATCTGTACACCCGTGACCTGGCGACTGCCCTCAAGGTGTCCGAGGATCTCGAATTCGGGATGGTCGGGGTCAACGATTGGTACCCGGCGACCCCCGAAGCCCCATTCGGAGGGATGAAGCAGTCGGGAATGGGCCGGGAGTCGGGCCCGGAAGGGGTCTACGAGTACCTCGAGCCGAAGACACGGTTCTTCGGCGGGATCGGTTGACGCGACGGAGTTGCCCCCCTCCCGGCTTCGCCGGCTCTCCCCCCAACGCTCACTCCGTTCGCTGGGGGGAGAAATGGGGTTGGGGGACAACTCCACCGCCCTGCTAGCCTGGTGCTTGCCGCACCGGTAGGGAGGCCAGCGTTAGACGCTCCACGGTGATCCACGGCTTCTCTTTTCCGGTCTGATTGCCTCATCTGCCGCCAATGCCAGAAAGCAGTCATGACCAATACCTTTGCCGAGCTCGGCCTGCCCGAGCATCTGATCGCGGTTCTCGAACGCCGCGACATCACATCACCATTTCCGATCCAGGCCCTCACCATCCCCGACGTTCTCGCCGGGCGTGACGTCTGCGGCCGTGCCCCAACTGGCTCCGGGAAGACCCTCGCCTTCGGCCTGCCCCTGGTGGCCCGAATCGGTCGAGGGAAGACCCGCCGGCCACGCGGTCTGATCCTGGCCCCCACCCGGGAGCTGGCGGAGCAGATCACCGCCGAGTTGCGTCCTCTTGCCAAGGCCTCCAATCGTTCCATGGCGTCCGTCTACGGAGGCGTCAGCTACACCCCGCAGCGTCGTCATCTCCATCAGGGTGTCGACCTCCTCGTGGCCTGCCCCGGCCGGCTCGAAGATCTGATCAACCAGGGTGACGTCGACCTTCGTGATGTAGATGTGGTCGTCGTGGACGAGGCCGATCGCATGGCCGACATGGGCTTTTTGCCCGCCGTGCGTCGCCTGCTCGAGATGACCTCGCCAACCAGGCAGACGATTCTCTTCTCAGCGACTCTCGACGGTGATGTCGCAGTCCTCACCCAGCGCTATCAGAAGGACCCGGTTCGACATGAGTCAGACCTTCAGGAGGACGCGGTCAACGACGTCGAGCACGTCTTCTGGATGATCGATCGCGCCGATCGGGTGGCTCATACCGCCGAAGTGGTGGCGTCGGCCAACCCGTCGATCATCTTCACCCGGACCCGTCATGGGGCTGATCGCCTTGCCAAGCAGCTGGAGCGAGCCGGAGTCACTGCGGTTGCGATGCACGGTGGTCGATCCCAGAACCAGCGGAACCGGGCCTTGAAGGACTTCACCACCGGGCGCGCTCAGGCTCTGGTCGCCACCGATGTTGCCGCTCGTGGCATCCACGTCGACGGCGTCGCCAGCGTGATCCACTTCGATCCGGCCGAAGACGACAAGGCCTATCTCCATCGGTCGGGCAGGACCGCTCGTGCCGGTGCGTCCGGCATCGTCGTCTCGCTGGTCGACGGCTCGCAGGTGAGGGCCGCCAAGCGTCTTCAGCATTCGTTGGGGATCGGGACTCAGATACCGACCCGTCCCGCGCCGACCGGACATTCGATGGAGCCCGTTCGCGAGGAGCGCACGAAGCGCCCTTCGGCACCGAATGCTCCCTCGTACCGGACGGTCAGCCGGGATCATTCCGGGTCGACCCTCTACGTCGGCAATTTGCCCTACTCGTTCACGGAGGACAGCCTGTCTGCGATGTTCCGTGACCATGGTCCGGTGCATTCCGCCACCATCCTCAAGTACAAGGACACCGATCGCTCACGGGGCTTCGGTTTCGTGACTGTCGGCGAAGGCAAGGGCTCCGCGGCGATCGCCGAGATCGATGGCCGTGAAGTCGCCGGCCGCCGGCTCCGGGTCAAGGCGGCGCGTCCGCGCGGTTGACCTGATCGGGCCTGCTCCCCATTTAGGGTGAGCGGGTGTCAACCTCGTCACCGCTGACGGTGAAGGCCTGGAAGCTCGCCCTGATCGGGCTCACGGCAGGCCTGCTCTCGGGTGGCTTCGGGATTGGCGGTGGGATCGTGATGGTCCCGCTGCTCGTTGCGGTCGGCCTGGACAGGCACCGGGCGACCGCCACCTCGCTTGCGGCCATCGTTCCGATCGCAATTGCGGGGGCCATCACCTTCTCGATTTCGGGTGAGATCAATCTCGGGCTCGGCATCGTCATCGGCGCCGGGGGAGTGGTGGGCTCGGTCTTCGGTGCTTCGCTGATGAACCGGATGAGCGCCCGTTCGCTGACCATTGTCTTCGGGGTGATCCTCTTGGTAGCGGCGGTGCGGATGATCGCGGGCGGTGACCCGCTTCCCGGCTCCGTCGACTTCGACCAGCCGGTTCAGATCGCAATCGCCTTCGGGATCGGGCTCATCTCCGGCTTCTTTGCCGGAGTGGCCGGGATCGGGGGCGGTGTCGTCATTGTTCCCGCCACTGTTCTTCTTCTCGGCTTCGGACAGCACGAGGCCCAGGGCACCTCGCTGGTGGCGATCGTGCTCACCGCGATTGCGGGCACGCTCGTCAACCTGAGAAACAAACGAGTCCGCCTCGAGGACGGACTCGCTGCCGGCTTGGCCGGTGTGGTCGGTTCGATTGTGGGGGCCCGGATCGCCCTCGGAGTGGAGGGCCGCACCCTTTCGCTGGTGTTCGGGATCCTGGTGCTGATCCTCGCGGTGCGTACCCTCTATCAGGCAATCCGGGCCCCAGAGCCCGCTATCTAGTCGGAGTCACCGGACTCGATCGCCTCCTCCTTCTTGGGGAGGAGAACCGGGACTATTACGGCGAGGCCCACTACCAGGAGGGCGATGGGCCAGAACCATGCGCCCGAGTTGAGAAGGGCATCGATTAGCTCTTGCGGCGTGTCCGGGACCAGGAAAACCAGTCCGAGGAGCGCAAAGGCCAATCCTGCAATGAAGGAGACTGCGTCAAACCTGTGTGTCTTCATGTTCATCGATCCTTTCGATCAACCACGTGAGATTTCGATATTGCCGATGTCGACGTTGGCGTCGAGGTTGACGGTTCCCCTGGGTCCAGGGTTGTTGAACGTCAAGGCAGGGTTGCCCAGACCCGACGACTCGCGGCCCGGCCCCGCTACCCGACCGACCGAGACTTCGGCCTTTCCATCCAGACCGACACCCTCGGGGAGCCGGATCTCGACGTTGCCGGCGTCGACAGACACCGTCAGGTCGATTTCGCGGCCATCCCATGGGAGTTGCCTCAGGTCGATCAGGAGATTGCCGACGTCGAGGGTGTAGGACTCATCTAGCTCGGCGAACGTCACTGGCGTCACCGACCGCTCGAAGTCCTCGCTGTTCCACTGGTATTCGAACACCGGGGAGAAGAGCAAGGTGGGGACCATGATCACGCCGAGCAGGATCAGCCACCGGGCCCGGCCGGCCCAGGCTCCGACCAGGAGCCCGATGCCGAGGATGGTCACCGCCAGCGCCATGTAGTGACGGGGGTCAGCCTCGATCGGCACCCCGGGGATGTTGTCGAGCAGGGCGAGGATGCCCAGGCCAAGCAGCATGAAGCCGATGGTGAGACGTCCCAGAAGTGAGTGTTCCTTTGGTTTTTGCTCCGCCGGAGGCAGGATCGGCGGGGTGGGCGTCGGAGTCGGAGGGACGCCGCCGCCGACCGTGCCTCCGGCCGGGGGGAAGATGGGTGGGGTGGTTGGGATCTCGGTCGTGGTGACCTTGGTGTCAGTTGTCATTTGTTGAACTCCCTCCTTGTCAGCGGCCTGCTCCGACGATCTATTTATCAGGCGCGGGAGATCGCCCGTGTAGAGGAGAAGGCCCACAATCAGCAGGCCTACGGCCCATACCACCCCTCCATCGAGGAAGGTGAAGTTGTCGAGCAGGATCAGTGCGGCGAGAAATATCAGGCCGATCCCGACCCACGATCGGGAGGTGGTGGCCCCGCTGAACACTCGCTCGGCGGCGGACTCCGTCTCATCTTCGGAACGAATGAGAAACCATCCTGCGGCGTAAAGGGCCACGCCGACACCGCCGGCGAACGCCGTCAGGACGAAAGCGACCCGCACGATCCATGGTGTGATCCCGAAGCGGTCCGCTAGACCCTGGGCGACACCGGCGAGCATCCGGCCCTCGGTGGGCCGAATCAATTCCGCAGGAGCTGCGACCGTGGGCTCAGGCGCCTCGGTAGTTGTGTTGTTCTGTTCCATAGGCTCCATATGGCCAGGCTTCACGAATCGGGGCAATCGGGGACCACCCTGAGATACCCCTTGATTGCTCAGGGTTCTCCCCGATTGAGGTTGGGGGCAAGGCCCGCCATCATCTCCCTGTGAGTCAACGACGGGCCTTCGAGCTCCACCGCCGTCGGACCGATCGAATGGTCGCCGGAGTGGCCGGTGGATTGGCCGACGGACTGGGGGTCAGTGACGCCTTCGTCCGGGCCGCCTTCGTCAGCCTGAGCATGGTCTGGGGCCTCGGCGTCCTGATCTATGTCGGGCTGTGGCTGTCGGCGATCGACCGCGTCGATGATGTCGAGCCCGTCCCCGCCGAGCCCAGCCAGATGATCGGCCTGGGTCTTGCATTTACCGGTCTGATGCTGCTCTTGGGCTTTCTCGGGTGGTGGCCATCGAATGCCCTGGTACTCACCGTTTCCGCGATCTCCTTCGGGCTGGCCGCAGTGTCGAGCCGGGACATGCCGAACTCGATCGCTTCGTTCTTCGACCCCAACGCCACCCAACCTGGGCGGTGGCGCTTGCTCATCGGAGTCGGGCTCCTAATCGGGGGATTGGCGATCCTCTCCACCAACGTCGGCCCCCTCCTCGACGTAGGCCCGGTGTTGCTCGCAGTGGGGCTAACCCTGCTCGGGATCCTGATCGCCTTCGGCCCCTGGGTGAACCGCCTCGCCCGGGACCTGGGTGCCGAGCGCAGAGAGCGGATCCGCCAGGAGGAACGGGCCGAAATGGCTGCACATCTCCACGACTCCGTCCTGCAGACACTGGCCCTGATCCAGCGCACGGACGACCCGGCTCGCATGACGATTCTCGCCCGCCATCAAGAGAACGAGTTGCGGGACTGGCTCTATGGGAACGCACCGCTCGAAGGGGCCGACCTGGTCTCGACCGCCCTGAAGGGAGCGGCCACCCGCATCGAGTCGGATCATCAGGTGCCAATCGATGTGGTGACGGTTGGGGACCATCCGGTCGATGAGCCGTCGCGGGCACTGGTCAGCGCCGCCAGCGAGGCGCTGGTCAACGCCGCCAAACACTCGGGCGCCGACCGGCTCTCCCTCTATTTCGAGGCCGAGGAGGACCAGATGTCGGTGTTCGTGACCGACCATGGCAAGGGCTTCGACAAGACTGCGGTTCCCAAGGATCGAAAGGGCATCGCCCAGTCGATACTGGCCCGAGTGGAACGAGCGGGGGGAACGGTCGAGATCAACAGCGATCCCGGAGAGGGAACCGAGGTCATCCTTCGCATGCCGGTGAGTGCCGAATGAGCATCAAGGTCTATCTCGTGGACGATCACCGCCTGTTCCTCGCCGGCGTGAAAGCGGAGCTGGAGGAGGAGTTCGACATCGTCGGCTCGGCCTATGACGTCGACACTGCGATCGAGGAGATCCGTGGCCTCAATCCTGCGGTGGTCCTGGTGGATGTTCACATGCCTGACGGTGGGGGTATCGCAGTGGTGGACGGGGTCACCGAGACCAACCCCGACGTCAAGTTCCTCGCGCTTTCGGTCTCCGATCAGGCAGAGGACGTGATCGCCATGATCCGGTCGGGGGCGAGGGGGTACGTCACCAAGACCATCGAGCCCGCCGACCTCGCCGATGCGATCAAGAGGATCGACTCGGGCGACGCCGTCTTCTCACCGCGGCTCGCCGGTTTCGTGCTCGACGCCTTCGCTGGCGCCATGCCCTCGGAGGAGGACCCCGAGCTGGATCAACTCACCTCACGGGAGAAGGATGTTCTTCGGTTGATCGCCAGGGGCTTTGCCTACAAACAGGTGGCGCGCAAGCTCAACATCTCGGTAAAGACCGTGGAGACACATGTGTCTTCGGTTCTCCGCAAGCTCCAGCTGTCCAATCGCCACGAACTGGCGAGGTGGGCAAGCAAGAGGAGGATTGTCTGATCCAATTGCCGGCGGACGTTCCCCCCTCCCCGGCTCCGCCGGTACTCCACGCTCACTTCGTTCGCTGGGGGAAATGTTTCCTCCCCCAGGAGCGAAGCGACATTGGGGGAGGTGGATCGGCCGAGGCCGAGACGGAGGGGCACTCTGGCTACTTCACACCTCGGGCGAACAGACGCCGGCCGCCGGAGCTACCCCTTGTAGCTTACCGACTCCACCCTTGAACACGTGTGTGATGTTCTCCGGCTTGGCCAGCACGGTCACATCCGCCGTCGGGTCGCCCTTGACACAGATCACGTCGGCGTCGAATCCTTCGACCAGCTGACCGCTCTTCGGGGCCTGAGGGCCCAGGGTGTCCGGCCCATTGGCGGTGGCGGACTCGATCGCCTGGAGCGGGGTGAGGCCGGCCTGCACCAGATAGGCAAGCTCTTCGGCATTTCTTCCCCAGAGACCGGTGGCCCAGATGTCGGTGCCCAATGCGATCTTCACCCCTTTGTCCACGGCCGTTGCCACTGCACCGGCATGGTGCTGGGAGGCGACCTCGCCCTTGACCTTGGCGTACTCGGGCATCCCGTTCTTCTCGCCCTCTGCCATCAGGTACTCGACGATCCATCTGGTGGGCACCAGGATCGCCTCGTTCTCGATCATGGCGTCGGCCGCCTCCTCGTCGAGATAGGTGCCGTGCTCGATGGTCTTCACCCCTGCCTCGAGGGCGGCCATGATCCCTCGCTTCCCGTGGCAGTGGGCTCCAACCAGACGCTCCATCCGGGTCGCCTCGTCGACGATTGCCTCCAATTCGGCCTTGGAGAACTGGGGGAGCAGCGGGTCGTCCAACTCGCTCATCACCCCGCCGGAGGCATGGATCTTGATGACCTTGGCGCCAAGCCGGAGCATGCGGCGCACGCCGGCCCGGCATTCATCGGGGCCGTCGCAGATGTTGTCCTCGCCCCACTGGCGGGCGGTCGAAGCCCGGGAGGCGTCGAGATCCATCCCGTGCTCGTCACCGTGCCCGCCGGTCATCGAGAGCATCCCTCCGCTGGCGTAGACATTCGGCCCCACCACCTGGCCCTCCTCGATGGCGCGCCCGAGGAAGGTCCCCATGCCGCCCATCTCCCGGACCGAGGTGAACCCGGCGTCGAGGACCCGTCTGGCATCGGCGGTGACCCGCATCGCCCCCAACTGCGGTCGGAGGGTGTGTATCTCGGCGATGTTTGCGGTGTAGCCGCCGATGAAATGCCCATGGCACTCCCACATGCCTGGCATCACGGTGTCAGTAGTCACCGTGTCCGTCCCCTCCCCGGCGGGGGCATCGGAGGCGGCTCCGGCAAACTTGATGACCCCGTCCTCGAGGAGGACCACGGCGTCGGCGATCGGCTCGCCGCGACCCGGGATCAGGCGTTTGGCTTCGATCCGGGTCGTGGTCAAGCGGTCACCACTTCCAGAGGTGACCTGGTGGTCGCCCGGAGGCCACCGAAGAGGATCAAGCCACCGATCCGGACCGTGGGCGCATCGGGATCCGCAGTGGTCCTCGTGGCGTCGGTGAAACCGCCGAAGATCACCTTGCCGGTGAACTCGACCCTCCAACCTTCGGGGACAACCAGATCCACCCCGCCCATCCACACCAGGGCGTCGAGATAGATGCCCGTCGGCGCCGGGGTCGCCTTGCGCAGGTCGAGGACGGTGCCTCCGTAGAGGGTCAGGATCTTCCCGCCGTAGAACGGATTGGCTGAGGAGATGAGGTTGTCGCCGGCGAAGATCGTGACCAGGTCGATTTCCTGGGTCTCCTGACCGGCGTTGGATTTCAGCATGAACTTGGCGACCGCAGCGGTCCCCAACATGGTGAAGAACGCGAGACGAATCGTCTTGAAAATGAATCTGAACACGGCCCTACCTTACGTGACCCTCATGTTGAGCTAGCCGGTGGAGAGGCGTTCGCCGGCCTCCACGGCGAACCCGAGATGGTTGGCGGGCGGAGCCAGAGGACAAGCCCAGCGCGGTGAGTGGACACAGGACGGGTGGTACGAGTAGTTGAAGTCGAGGACGACCTCCTCGCCGGTGTGGCCGAGGTCGGCTCCCTTGACGGTGTCGAGCAGGTAACGGCCCCCGCCATAGGTGGAAACACCGCTGGTGGTGTCCCGGAACGGGAGAAACACCCCGCCTCCGTAAGCGTCGAGCCAGAGGACATCGAGCGAGGCAAGGTTGCCCTTCACCTCGAATTGGAGGGTCCCGGTTTTCACGAAGCGGGCGGTGCCGTCGTCAGATGTGTTGATCAGCGTCGATTCGTTTTCCACCGGTGTGAAGGCGGCGTGGGTTCGCCATTCCGGGTCGTAGTCGAAATAGTCGAGCCCCCGGAAGGCGGTGCGGTCTTCGATCGGGGACTGAGGGTGTTCAGAGAACAGCGCATCGCGAGCTCGCCGCCATTCCTGCCACGCCTCTTCGCCTTCGCCCTCCCGCACCCGTCGGTAGATGGCGTGGACCCGGCGCCGGTAGTCCCACAGGTCGAGGGTCGAGCTCAACCTTTCGCCCAGAAGCCGATCGTGGCCGGTTGCAGGGTTCGACTGACCAGGTCGATCGTCTCCTCGACCGGTGCCTCGGCGTCCGGCGTCTCGTTCAGCCTGCGGGCCAGGTCATCGATTTCGCGGGCCGTGTCATATCGGGCTCGGTTGAAGCGCCGGTCGACGCGGGTCTGGATGCGGTTGCGAATCGGTGTGAATGCGGCGGCCGCGAGCAGCGTGGCGCCTGCAACCACGACGTCACTGGTCTGCCCCATCAACGAAGGGATGAGGATCACGGGGATCGCAAAGATGGCAGCCACGACCACGGCGACCAGGGCATAGGTCACTGTCCGCGACACCAGACGATCGATCTCATACAGTCGGTAACGGAGAATGGCCACGGCCATGGCGGTCGGGATCAGCGCGACGAAGATGGCGTCCACCACCAGGCCGTTGGCCTCGAAGTTCTGGACACCGACTACTCCGAAGGCGATGACTGTGGACACCAGGTAGACACTGAGGACGTACATCAGCCATTTGAGCTGGGTCCGTTTCAGGGATTCGCTTCGCCGGTACTGGACAACCTTGAGGACGATCACAGCGACCAGGGCAAATCCGTAGGCCTGGGTCATGGCGTCGTAGACCGACCGGGCCGTGTCCGCCACGGCCGGTGAGGCAAAGGGATGTGTCACCGGGCCCAGTGGTTCGGCCAGAAGCCCTGACAGCTGTCGCGACCAGGGCCTGCCAGCGAGGATCGCCCAGGTCAGTCCTCGCTGGAACCCGGTGGTGGGCCTGCCCTCGGGAAAGAGCAGGATGGGGAGCAGAAACACGTAGCTATAAGCGCCGCTCAACGCCGCAGTCACCAGCATCGCCCAAGGGATTTGGGGGATCGTCGCTTCGAACTGGGCCAACAGGGCCCCCATGACGAAGCCCGGGATCACCGACATGTTCAGAAGCCCGACCAGATACATCAGGGGCCCGATTGGGTGTTCCGGGCGACGTCGCCAGACCAGGAGCCCGAGTGGAGCCCATACCGCCGAGGCCACCAGATAGGCGACCACCACGTAGCTGTTGGCAATAGCGAGGGCCAGAGCCCCGATTCCGACGATCACGGCGACAGTGAGGGCGAGCCACCACACCCAGGTCCGGGACCACCACCGAGTCGTTTCCACCGTCACAAGCTACGTCGACCGGGGTTACGGGAACGTCACGAGAAGAATCGCCGTAATTGCCTTGACGAAACGCCGCTGAGACGGCAATCTGGCCCGGTCGAGCAATGAGGTCACCAACAATGAAGCAGCGGACTATGAATCCAAACGGAATCGCAGCCCTTTTTGGCGCGCCCGCGCCCGCTGCCCTCGGCGATCAGCCAAACCGGCGACCTCTCGTCACATGATGTGACACCAGCAAACAGTCTGTTGTGAGGCCGCCGGCGAAATCCGGCGGTTTTTCTTTTCCCGAAACCAACAACACGACAAGGACTCGACATGAACACACAACTCAAAGAGCTACACGACCACGGACGATGTAGTGAGGAAGGGCTCAATGAGCTCTTCTTCTCCGAGCGTCCATCGGACCTCGCCGAAGCGCAGCGCATCTGTGATGGCTGTGCGGTGAAGGTGCAGTGCCTCGAGCTCGCCCTCAGTGAACGTCACGAGTGGGGAGTTTGGGGCGGTGTCATCTTCTGGGACGGACAGCCGTTCTACAGACGGCGGGGACGGGGTCGCCCCTCACGAATCGACTCGACGCTACCGATCGAGGCCGACCTGAAGGAGCTCTGGGAGCTGGTTAAGACCGCTTAGGAAACGGCCAGTTCCCGGAGCCCTCCGGGGGTGGAGGGATGACGCATCTTGGCCAGAGCCTTGGCTTCGATCTGGCGGATGCGCTCACGGGTGACGTTGAAATGGCGGCCCACCTCGTCGAGGGTGGCCGGCTCACGATCGCCGAGGCCGTATCGCATCTCGATGATGGTGCGCTCCCGATCGGTCAGGCGGTCGAGGACGAATCGCAGGTTCTCGATGTTGAGCTTGGATGCGATCAACTCGAAGGGGGCGGTCGCCTCCAGGTCTTCGATGAAGTCGCCGAGCATCGCGTTGTCCTCACCGACCGGCTCGAAGATCGAAACCGGCTCGGGGGCAACCTTGCGGGCCTCGATCAGCTTCTCGATGGTCAGCCCCGACTCTTCGGACAGCTCCTCATCGGTGGGCTTGCGGCCGAGACGCTTGATCAGGTTGGCCTCCGCAGTCTGCATCTGAGTGATGGTGTCCATCATGTGGACCGGGACCCGGATGGTGCGGCTCTTGTCGGCGATGGCCCTGGTGATGGCCTGTCGGATCCACCAGGTGGCGTAGGTGGAGAACTTGAATCCTTTGCGGTACTCGAACTTCTCGACGGCGCGTATCAGACCGAGATTGCCCTCCTGGACCAGGTCGAGGAACGGGAGCTTGGCGTGGCCGTAACGCTTGGCGATGGAGACGACGAGACGAAGGTTGCAGCGGATGAAGGTTTGGCGGGCCTCCTCGCCGGCATGCACCATCTCGTGGAGTGTGCGGCGCTTGGCGGGATCCCTCTCCGATTCGAGTGCGATTTCGGCCTTGCGGCCATTCTCGATGGCTTTGGCGAGGGCTACCTCGTCCTCGGCAGTGAGAAGGTGATACGTGCCAATTCCGTCCAGATACTGGCGGATTGCCTCGTCGCTAACTTCTCGTTCGATGGCGTTTCCTCTACCCATGGTCCTTCGAGCCTCCAGCCAGCGTAGGAACAGATGTGGTCAGTCCTGGGGATTGTCAACAGGGGTATCGACCGTTTATCCACAAGAGGTAAATAGGCCTAGCGACCTACTTGTCAACCGTTTCCCCAGGCGATTGTTGAGGTTTGACCCGGCTGTTGCTCAGGTGGGCTAAGAACGCTGATGCAACAGGAGCCAGAACACCCCACCGGCTGAAATCAGTGCCAAAAGCAGAAGCCAGGCCGGTGATTCCGAGGCAACCGCCTCGGGCCCGGGAACCCCTGGCGCGGGGGCTTCCATGAAGGTCGTTGGTGGGTATTGGACCGAGGCGGTGAACGCCGAGCCTTCCCATTTGGGGCGAACCGACTCCGGAACCACCAGGATCGCTCCCGGATAGGTGACGAGGCGGGCCAGCTCGGTCGATTCCTCGGTGCCAGGATCGACAACTCGGATCGCGAACTCACTCGGGTAGAAGAGGGCGCCGGTTTCGTCGGTGACGTATGCGGTGTAGGCGTAGTCGGGAGCTTGGCCCTCACCAACCACTTCCAGCTCGGTGGTGTAGGTGACACCGACCTCAGTGGTGCAGTGGTCCTGGATGAGAAGCGTCTCACTGTCGAGCCATATGGGATAGATGTCGCACGCGAAGTCTCTTTCGACACTCTCTCCGTCCTCGAGGTCGATCACGTAGACCCGACCCTCGTAGGGGTTGGTGTCGTAGTCCATCGCTGAAAGGGCGAGATGCGATCCATCGGGGGAGGGGACAGCGGCAACGACCTGGCCTTTGACATCCCCAACCGGCTCATTCAGAGGGGTGAGCTTCCCAGTCGTCTCGTCGACTCGATAGATGACGCCATCGCTCCCCACCGCCACAGGGCCATCCGTGGTTGGAACGAGTCGTTCGATGTCTTCGGCAACGACCTCGGCTGTGCCCGTCTGCGTAACGGACCAGAGAGCTTCCCTCGACACCGGTGAGGCCCTTGGTCGCCAGGAAGGACTCACCGGCGGGACCGGTGCAGATCAACTCGTTGATCCAGGCGGTGCCACTGGGGTCGATCAGGTGCTGGTCGATCAGGCCGAGATCGGTGTAAGACCAGACCTTCACCGTTGGGTCCGATGCCGAACCGATGAAGGTCTCGTCGTCCGGGCAGGAGCTCACCATGTAGGGAAAGGGGCCTTCGCCATATCCAACGATCCGGCCCTGGCGATCCATGGCGACCAGGCCGGCCATTCCCATCTCGGCAGCGACGATCAGGTGGGGAGGTGAGCCGGCCACGGGCTCAGGCAGCCCTTGGGCGGCGGAGAGCAGGGCGTCGGCGTCGAGGGTGGCGCAGAGGTTTCCTTCCCAGTGGCCGTCCGATTGGTAGAGAAGGAACCCGGCCCGGGTACCGATCGGGACCTCGATTCCACAGGCGGCGCCATCTGACGCACTCTTGACCAGAACGGTCTCGCCGATGTCGCCCTTCAGGGCGGCCTCGACCTCGAAGTAGAAGTCGATGAGCTGACCCGAGTCGGTGAGCGGTAGCACGCCTCGATCGACATCCACGAGGGTGCCGACGAAGGCCCCATCGGCCTGGGCGAGACCGGCGTAGGGGTTGGGTGGCGCACAACTACAGCCATGAGCGGGGAGGGCGCCCTGAATCAGGACGCCAAAAGCGACGAAGAATGCAACAACGATTGCGTTCAGTCGGCGCAAGACCAACAGGTCATCTCCTCATTCTCCCCGTTGGACGTTTTCCAGGGAAGGATGGGTTCCCTCAGGCGACGCGTGGTCGACGGATGGAGACCTTGCGCAGGTGGGGTCTTGCGCAGGAATCTTCACCTCCCGAACGAAGGGAGGTGAAGATTCCTGTCGATTTGTCAGCTCGCCGCCTTCGCCCTCGAAGGCGAAGGTATCGCGCAGCGCCACCAAGGTGAGCGATCCGAGCGGTGAGGCGATGAGCCCGCCGCCGCCTTGGATCATCCCGTCCCCTGCAGTGCGCACCGATCGTCGCTCGGGTAGCCAAAGGCGATCAAGCCGACACTGGTCGTTGCGTCGAGGCTGATCACTATCTCACCCGACACATTGGCGTGTCTGTCGTTGCAGTCGGGCATCAGGACGTTGGGGGAGATGAGTCCCTCACCACTGTCGTAGGGCCGTCGACTGTCCGTCAGTGCCGTCGATCCAGAACGTGAGCTGAGGCCACACCACTACTCCCACTCCGAAGAGGTCACATTCCACGGGCTGCGCCGTCCCCGGGGATCTGAAATGCGCCGTACACCTCGATCATGTAGTCACCGGCGTGCGAGCGACAAGCGTCGCGCCCGGGAGTGGGGTGTGATTGGTCCGCGATCGGGCCTCCGACTGTGAGCCCGTCGAGCAGCGGAATGACACCGATTCCGACCTGCGCCGTCACCTGGGCGTCGTCGCCGGGTGCTCCGGGTGCTCCGGGAGCTCCGGCCCAGGAGGTCCCTGGGTTCCACCACCGCTGCCCGAGTCATCGAGCGTGTTGTCGTAACGGAGGAAGATGGTGGACAACTGGCCTCGGGTTACCGGGTCGTCAGGCCCGAAGTTGCCGTTGTTGTATCCGACCATCAACCCGTTCTCGGCAGCCCACTCGATGCCGTTGGCATGGACGTGGTCGTCGGGAACGTCGGGGAAGCCGGCGACGACTGCTCCCGCCGCCGTCATCGCCAATAGCACAGCGAAGACCGAGATGATCAGGGCTGCTCGTCTCATAGTCACCTCCTATGGTGTTGAGAGCAGCCACCCTACGCCTTCGGTTCAGCGATGTGGTCGTCGGTGACTGAGAGCGAAGCTCAAGCGGCCGCGTAGCGATCAGCTTGTTCCCCTCCCCGGATCAAATCTCTGCCGACACCGGCGAAGAAGGTGACCCAGGTGACCAGACCGAGGAACTTCGCCGTGTCCTCGATCACTGCCGAGTAGGGAGGTGTTGGCAGATCGGCTTCACCAGCGGCGTCAAGCACCACAGATATCCCGAAAAGGAGCAACTGCCATCCCGAATACCACGAGATCCGGCCTGGTTCTCAGATAGGGCCAGGCCCGCCAGAACAGGACAATGGTGATGATCCCGTAGATCGCCGATGGTGATCGGCGAGGGGATGCCGATGATGTTCTTGATGGCCTCATGCCCGAGGAAAGCGTCGTCGGCACCGAGAATCACGCTGGTGACCGCGCCGGCGAAGAGAAGCGAGCGCTCGCCGGGAGTCGGGTTTGCACTCATACAGATCATGCAGATCGCCGCCGCAGCCGCCCACAGGGCAACCCCGGCGATCGAGACCAGCCCGATGTACCAGGGGCCCTCGAGAGTGGCGCTGGGGTCGCGAAGCAGGTCGGTCACCGGCACGTCGCTGGTGTAGGCGACGCCCATGACAAGGACGAACACCGCGGTGACCGGGAGCAACACCCGGAACACGAGACGGCTCAGAACAGCCATGTGACCACGCTCAGTGGTGCCCTCCGCCATGAAACCTCCCAGTTCCCGGAAAATGCTAACTCCGAGGTGGTTCGACCAACAGACCCAGATCTGGGTTACCGGCTTGCGATTGCGGGTATGTCACGATGTCCGAAATCCCAGTTATGGTTCGGTTTGACCGAGTCCGGCGTGCCGGTGCGGGCCCATGGGAGTGCATGTGTATGGGAGGCCTCGGTCCGGAGCGGAGAAGGAGCCAATGTGATGACTGACTCACCACGCTTCCGGGCTTGGCCGGTGCGATTCCTGTTGCTCGCCATGCTGGGGGCGATTTCGATGGTCCTTGGCGTGCACTTCGCCACCAACACCCCGGTAGCCGAAGCGGCGACGATCACCTGGTCGGGAACGGTCAACCTGGGCAGTGCTGGATACACGGTCCCCGCCGGCACCACCGTCACCTTCGACCCGAACGTCAACACCACCGTGACCTCGAGCGGCGAACATCATCGTTCGCGGCACTCTGATCATGAAGCCGGCCAACGGCAGCATCACTCACCTCCTTCGCTTCACCGGGATCAACGAGAACAACTTCGTCGGCGGGGGGATGGACCCGATCGCCACCGATGTCGGGCTCTGGGTCATGGGCGCCGGGAAGATCATCCTCCAGGGGGAGTCGAAGCCGGCCTGGTCCTACACCTATCAGTCTTCGTGGGCCGGGGACACCGTCGTGGCCGCTCCCAACAAGCCCGGCAACTACACCAGTTTCCGACAGTCACCTCGACCCCGGCCAAGAACGCCCTCGGCTACAGCGCCGAACTGCTCAATCTGACTCGAAACGTCAGGGTTGAAGGAACCACCACCGGCTACACCCATGTCTTCATCAGGTCCTCGGTCCCCTCGACGATCAAGAACGCCGCTTTCCGCTACATGGCTCCCGACTTCGGGAGCAGCGACATCACCGGGCGTTATGGGATCCATTTCCACATGGCGGGGAACGGCAGTCGTGGGAGCGTGGTCGACGGTCTGCTCATCCGCGACACCAAGGGTCACGCCTTCGTGCCCCACATGTCGAACGGGATCACCTTCAAGAACACCATCGCCTACAACGTGAAAGGCGAGGCCTACTGGTGGGATGAGGGCACGTCGTCCGACGACATCAGCTTCGATCGCGCAGTGGTGGCGATCATGACGGCCACCAGCAACCCGAGCAACACTCATCGGCTCGGCGCCTTTTACCTCGGTCAAGGAGACAACGTCTCGGTCACCAACTCGGTGGTGGTCGGTCTCAGACGGGAGGACGGCGCCAGCCGCTCCGGGTACATCTGGCCTGAGGACGACGAGGCGACCTGGACCTTCAAGAACAACCGGGCCCACAACAACGAGACCAACGGGATCTTCGTCTGGCAGAACAACGAGATGCCCCACGTGATCGACGGCTACGTCGCCTACTACAACGCCCAGGCCGGCGTCGAGCACGGTGCCTACACCAACTCCTACGTCTACAAGAACCTGACCTTGCTCGGCAACGGCGCGGCGATTCATTCCCACGCCATGGGCGAGCCTGGTGATGCCGGAGCCGACACCCAGATCTGGTCGAAGATCAAGACCAACGGTGGGACCCTGGTCATCGATGAGCACGCCCGAAACGCCGAACGACCTGTGCGATTCGTCGATTGCGACCTGGGCAAGGTCGACGTCAACGACTCGGGAGGGCCTGAGCCGAGCGAATACGACTTCATCCGATGCGGGCTGGAGCCTTCCGACTTCGATCTGTCCGGCTCCCGGGCCGATTCGGTGTTCCGGGTCCAGCGTTCCAACGGCACCGCCTATCGGCTGATGGGGAACGGGACCGTCACCAGCATCAACGCCTTCTACAACGGCAGCGTGCCTGGCAGCGGATTCTCGGACACCAACGGGCACGTCTTCGAGGCCGCCATCAATTGGCTGGCCACCAAGGGGATCACCCAGGGTTGCAACCCACCGGCCAACAGCCGTTTCTGCCCCAACGACTACGTGACCAGGGGACAGATGGCGGCGTTCCTGGTGCGGGCCCTCAAATACAGCAGTGAAGGCAGCGGCGACTACTTCACCGATACCAATGGCCACGTTTTCGAAGCAGCGATCAACAAGCTCCGTGCGGCCGGGGTGACCCAGGGGTGCAACGCCTCAGGCACCAGGTTCTGTCCTGATCGCAGAGTGACCCGTGGCGAGATGGCGGCCTTCCTGGTGCGAGCATTCGGCTACGACGCTGGCGGCAACACCAACTACTTCGTCGACGACAACGGTCACGTCTTCGAAAACGCGATCAACAGGCTGCGCGCCGCTGGAGTCACCCAGGGGTGCAATCCGCCGACGAACAATCGGTTCTGTCCCGACAACTACGTGACGAGAGGGCAGATGGCTGCCTTCCTCAAACGGGCCATCGAAGGAAGCTCCACCGCTTCTGCAACGTCATCGGCCCTGGTGGCGCGATCCGGTGGCAACGCCCTGGCGGTCACTTTCAACGGCCAGCGGTCGGTGGCGGCACCCGATGACGCCCCGATGTCGATCTGGTGTGCTTTGGCAACATGAAGTCACACCGCCAAGGTCGAGCAGTCATCGGCGCCTTGCTGATGGTGGTTGTTGGTTGCACCTCGGGAGCGGTCGATTCGACTTCGACATCGACGACCGAGGTCCAAGGCTCAACCACCACCTCGCACGATCATCAGTCGACCACATCGATCAGCGGGGGGACAGCGGGTCTCACCCAAGTCGTGATCAGCGCCGACCAGGATTACCCCGAAGGTTTCACGGTCCCCGCTGGCGAGTCCTGGGTGCTCGACCCCAACAAGTCGATCACGCTGACCGCATCTGGAAACGTGTTGGTTCTGGGGGAGCTGGTGATGAAGCCGGCATCGGGCGACATCGAGCACGCACTGATATTTCAGGGCGTCGACAACTCGGCCTTCGTCGGTGGCGGGATGGACCCGGTGCCTACAGATGTCGGGCTGTGGGTGATGGGAGACGGTCGGTTGGATCTCGAGGGGGAAGAGAAACCTGCCTGGGGCTACGAATACGACCCGTCGTGGCAGGGCGATGAGGTGATGGCCGCTCCCAACACTCAAGGCGACTACTTGGTATTCCAGGAAGTGACATCGACTCCGCCACCCAATGAATTGGGTTACCCCACTGAGTTGATGAACCTGACCCGCAATGTTCGGATCGAAGGGACACCGGAGGGTTTCAGCCCACGTCTTCCTCCGCTCCACCCAGCCCCAGACCATCCGCTACGTCGCCCTCCGCTACATGGCCCCACATTTCGGCGACAGCGACCGCGACCGGTCGTTACGGGCTCCATTTCCACATGGCGGGCGAGGGGAGTCGGGGATCGATCGTGGAAGGTGTGGTGGTCCGGGACGCCGGGAACCACGCCTTCGTCCCCCATGCCTCCCACGGCATCACCTTCCGCGACACGATCGCCTACAACGTGCTCAACGAGGCCTACTGGTGGGACCCCCCGCCTGAGGAGGACGATCCGACCAACGACACCGACGACCTGATCTGGGATAGGGCGGTCGTGGCCGGAGTTGACCTTGGCGTCGAAGGCAACAAGTTTCGGCTCGCCGGGTTCTTTCTCGGCAACGGCTCGAACATGACCGTGAGCAACTCGGTTGCCGTCGGTGTCCGCGGCGAGCCCGACTCGGAGAGCTCCGGGTTCATTTGGCCAGAAGGCGCCGGGGATGTCTGGAAGTTCGAGAACAACGTCGGTCACAACAATCTTTCGAACGGGGTGTTTGTCTGGCAGAACAACTCCGAGATCCACCCCGTCAAGGGTTCGTCGGGTACTACAACGGCAAGGCCGGCATCGAGCATGGGGCCTACGAGAACTCTTATCAGTACGACGATCTGACCCTCCTTGAGAACGGTGTGGCCATCATCTCTCACGCCCTGGGAAGCGAGAGCGCCCAGGGGGAGGCCGACACCCAGACCTGGACCAACGTCACCAGTAACGGAGCCACGCTGATCATCGACAAGCACGCCACCCAACCCGAGGTGCCGGTGCGATTCATGAACTGCGATTTCGGTTCGGTGCTGGTGGCCGACGACGACGGGAGCGCGTCCCGGGCGCATTACGACTTCGTGAACTGTGACCTACAGCCCGAGGACTTCGACCTGGGAACTCGGCATGCGGTCGTCGGTGTTCCGGGTTCAGAACGCGGATGGCACCGCTTTTCAGCTACTTGGTGACGAGCACTGGAAACCGAGATTGCCCCCTTCTACGGATGATCTGGACTCGCCACCACCTCACGCCGGCTCGCCATTGCGGAGCGTGCGAACCAGAGGGCGTCGCCGGGACGCCTGGGAAAGCGCTTGCGGGCCATGCCGGCGGCGCGCCGCAGCTCGAAGAGCGCGATCAATGCCAGATCGGTGTCGTCGAGGGTCGAGCCCCGGGCATCGGAATAGCCCTGAAGGAAGGAATCGCACAGCCGTTCGAAATTTCCGGGGATCGGAGGGCTCGGAGTGAACCCCCGTCCGGCGAGTTGGCGTCGCAGCTCGAAGATGAAATTCCCCAGGTCACGGTGTATGGGGCCCGGAGTCGGGGTCAGGGTGGGTCGAGCAGGTAGAGATCGCCGTCGACGGAGGCGTGGAGGTTCCCGGGGCCGAAGTCGCCGTACGAGCCTGCGAGTCGGTCGCTCCAGTCGACCCGTCGAAGGTCCGGCCGATCCGGAATCGGTTTGCCAGATCTTTGACTTCGCTGGCTGCTGCTGTGGCAGACCCGGGAGCGCGATGCCTGGTGTGGTACGCGGCGAGCATTCCTCCGGCTGATCTCGGCCATACCGCGACCTCATTTCGCCAGGCCGGGTGGTCGGGTTGGCGGAGGAGGGAAATCAAGTCGATTCCTTCAACAAAGGGCATGACAAGCGTCGGCGGCTCACCGGACCAGGCTAAGGGTCGCACCGCTTCGGCTCCGGCGATCCTTGCCTCATCGAGGGTGTCCGCCAGGTCAACCATGGCTTCGAAGGTGGATTCAGCTTCGAGAGCTGTCCAACTACGCACTGTTTTCACTACAACATCGGGACCTTCAGGTAGGCCGTGTAGGCGGTGGAACATTGATCCCGAGCGCTCACGTTCCCACGTCGAGATTTCCTCGTATGCCACCGCGTGTTCTCGGCCAGGCGAACTGTTCTTGAAGGGCGACCAGGAGCTCGTTGAAGTCGGTTGGGCTTGTGATCATCTGCCTTTCAACGAGAAAAGCCGGTTGAATCTTTTGGCGGCTGAGGTCACGAATTTCGGGGTCTGGCGGCGACGGATGGCCACGTACCAATCGACCAGGAGTCTTGGCGGGTTTGGCCAGAAGGCCGATACGACCTCGTGTCCGGCCTCACGGCCCAGTTCTTCCATTCCCGAGCGGAGGGTTGACCGGGCCTGCACGTCCCAGAACATCACTCGTTGACGCCAGCTGAGGTGGTTGTGGTGTTTGTGGAGCAGCCGGGACCTCTCGGTCAACACCCGTTCGCTCACCACATCTCTGCGCGAGATCCGGTAATAAACGTACGTCGGATCGTCCACCGCAGCGATAAGGGTGGCGAGACCCAGCCTGACCAGCATGTCGGTGTCGGCGAGACGGTCGAGTGTCTGATCGAGGGGGCCTGTCTTCTCGAGCACCGTGCGGTGTATGAGCGTGGCCGGGAGCAGGACTGCCTGGGGGTCGATGAGAAGCTCGATGCCGATCTTGCCTTCGGGCATTTCGCCTTCGGGAAACAATCTTTCCTTGCCGCTGGTGGGGCGGATCAGTACCCGGGCGTAGGCAACACCTCGTCCTGCGGTGGGATCGAGGGCCGCCTCCAAACCGGCGAAGTGGGTCGGACGGATCTCATCGTCGTCGTCGAGGAAGGCGACAAGATCGGTCTCGAGACGCTCGAGGCCGCGATTGACCGCATACCCGTAGCCCGTTTCGACCAGATACGCCCCTTCTTCACGATTGGCACCGGTGCTGAGCACCTCGATATCCGTGGCGCCGAGTTGGCCGCTGAGCTGGGAGACGATGCCTTCGACGAGCGAGGTGTCCGCCGCGTCGACGACGACCCGTATCGCGTGGACGGGGCGAGTCTGTTCGAGGACTGACTCCAGCATCCGTTTCAGCTCGAGCCGCTGACCGATGGTTGGTATGACAACCCCGAGAGTCGGCAGGTCCTGGTTCTTGTCTTGACTGGCCAAGCGTGACTCCTGGCGGGTGGCAGCGACCGGTGGTCAGCCCTCCAGGGCCCGTTTCAGAAAGGCCGCCATCTGTCCCCTGGTGACGTATTCGTCGGGACAGTATCGGTTGTAGGCCGGCGGGTTGCAGCCCAGGGTCACTTTGGCGGTGCGAAGCCGGTTGATGGCGCCTTCGAAGATGTGGCCGTTGTCATCGACGAAGTAGTTGGTCGAGGCTCCACCTGAATAGCCGAAGGCCCGAACCATGAAGGCGGCCATCTGCCCACGTGTCACGTAGGTGTTGGGGCAGAAGCGGTTGTTGTCTGGCGGGTTGCAACCCTGGGTCACACCGGCCTCACGGAGTCGGTTGATCGCACCTTCGAAGATATGCCCTGGTCATCAATGAACCAATCGTTGTTGGTGCTCGGGTAGTCGAGGGCTCGGACCAGGAAAGTCGCCATCTGGCCTCGGGTGACCTGGTCGTTGGGGCAGAACTTGGTATTGGCCGGTGGGTTGCAACCCTGCGTGATCCCTTGGGCCGCCAGCCACTCGATGGAGTTCTCAAAGACCGACCCGTTGTCATCGGTGAACGGGTTCTGGTTGCTCCCGCCACCCCCGCCGCTGGGCTGGGTGGTAGTTGTGGTCGTGCCGGGGTTGGTGGTTGTCGTGGTCGGCATCGTTGTGGTGGTCGTGGTCGAGGTCGTGCTCGATGTGGTTGAAGACGTCGTGGACGATGTCGAACTGGAGGTCGAACTCGCTGCTGGAGCTGGAACTAGAAGAGGAACTACTGCTTGAGGAGGACGACGAGGAAGACGAAGAGGACGAGGAGGTGGAAGTCGGAGGTGGCGGTGTCCCATCGGTGCTGAGCCGCCACACCCGTCCGTCGATGTTGTCGGGCTCGTCGCAGTTGCATGTCGCCTGACGATCGGCGACCCAGATGTCGTATCCGGTACCGCCCGCACCAGGGGTGGACACACCAAGTCCAGAGATGCGAATGAGCTCATCGCCACCGGATTCGCCGTCGTTGATCCCCGCAAGGTCGATCACTTGGAGATGGTTGCCCGCCTTGTCGAAGACATGAATCTCCTGGCCCAAGTTGTTGCCGGCCAACAGATTCCCGTCAGGGGTCAGTGCCAGGCCCTCCCAGTCGGCCCCGTAGTCGGACAGCTCGATCGGGTTGGGAAGCACACTTTCAGAAGGCAGGTCTACCCGGTAGATCACTCCGCTGTTGCCGCCGTTCAGTACAAAGAGGTCGCCGGACACTGGGTCGTAGACGGGGTCTTCGACGTCACCGCTCCCTATGTCTATGAGGTGCTCGACATCGTCTCCGGTCCCGAAATTGCCGTCACCACCTGCGGTTATGGCATACACACCACCCGCGTGCTGTCGGAAGACACATACAGGGTGCCTGTGGCGGGCACAAAGTCGACGCCGGTGGGCTCGCGGAATGAGAGTGCCCCGGTTCGTATCACGCTCCCGGTCATGGAGATCTCCCAGAGGTTGATCCCGTCGTCTTCCCATTCCGCGTAGTTGTTGCGGTCGGTGTCGACCACGAACATCGTGTTCGCGTCTTTCCGAGCCACCCCCGAAGGCCCGGGCGCCCAGACCTCCCATTGATCGGCTTCGACCTCGAGATATCGGCTAACGGAGATGTCCGCCCAGGCAACGCCTGTCCCGACAAGCAGGAGCAGCCCGGCCAGAAGAACGACGAGAACCGACCCACCCCCCAAAGCTCGCCTACACACGACGGCCCATGTCAACCGTCGAGGGCGCGCTTTAGGAAGGCCGCCATCTGTCCGTGGGTGACCAAGGCATTGGGGCAGTACCGGTCATTGACAGGGGGGTTGCAACCGAGAGTGACCCCGGCTGTCCTCAATCGGTTGATGGCCGATTCGAACACGTTCCCGTTGTCATCGATGAAGTAGTTGGTGCTCCCCCCAGCGGTGTACTCGAACGCCCGGACCAGGAACGCTGCCATCTGTCCCCGGGTGACGAAAGCATTGGGGCAGTAGCGGTTGTTGGTCGGTGGGTTGCATCCCTGGGTCACCCCAGCGGTGCGCAGCCGATTGATCGCGTTCTCGAAGACGTGACCGTTGTCGTCGATGAAGTAGTTGACGTTGCCCCCGTCGCTGTAGTGGAGTGCCCGGACCAGGAAGGCGGCCATCTGGCCCCTGGTCACGTAGTCATCGGGGCAGAAGCGATCATTCATTGGGGGGTTGCATCCAGAGGTAATTCCCTGGGAGTCGAGCCACTCGATCGAGTTCTCGAAAACGCTTCCGTCGTCATCGACGAACGGGTTGATATTCACTGGAGGCTGGGCCTGAACGGTCACCGTGAATGTCCTGCTGTCGCTCCGGGCCGGACTTCCGTTGTCGGTCACCTTCACTGTCACCTGGTAGTTGCCGGCCTGACTTGGAGTCCAGCTGAAATTGCCGTTGCTCGAGATGGTGGCCCCGCCGGGTGGGTTCACCAGCGAGAACGTCAGAGTCTGGCCACTATCCGCATCGCTGGCGGTCGCTTTCAAGGTCAACGCCGAACCCTGGGTGATGGTCTTGTTGCTGATGGGGTTCAACACTGGGGCGTGTGGATTGGTGTTCTGGATCGTCCAATCGAAGTTCTCGATGTCCTGGGCGATTCCATCGGAGAGCGTGACCTGCACCGAGTACGGCGAACCAGAAGTGGCGCCGGCACTCACGGTTCCCGAGATCCGCCCGGTGGCAGTGTTGATCCCCAGCCCTGGAGGCAGCCCAGTGGCGCTCCAGGTCTTGGTTTGTGCCGGGAGATCGGAGTCGGTGCCGTGCATGTCAAAGGTGACTGCCTCCCCCTCACCGTGGAGTGGAGTGAAGGGGCCGCCGGTGATCACCGGCGGCGAGTTGACCTCGTTGACAGTGATCGACACATCCTGGAAGTCCGTCTCGGCGCCATCGCTGACGACCACTCTGATTATGTAGGCGCCGGACCCAGGCCCTTGGGCCTCGGTCGGGGTCCAGGTGAACACTCCGGTGGTGGCGTTGATCGTCGCGCCGGGGGGTGACCCCGGGAGCGTGGGATGGATGGAGAAGGTCAACGTGTCAGCGATGTTCGGGTCGGTGGCGTTGGCGTCGAAAGTGACCAGTGTCCCCTCGTTGACTGCCGGGATCGGGGGAATCGTTGTCAGCACCGGCGGGGCCGGGGGCAGGACCGGAGCTGGGCCAAAGGTGACTCGAAAGAGCTTGCCATCTTGAACAGAGCCCTCGACCCCTCGGTCGGCGATCCAGTACGTGACCGGGTACGGGTCGGTTTCGGGTTGGGCGCCGAGACCCGATATCTGTTGCAGATCGCCGAGGCTCGAGGTGTCGTGTTGCTGGACGTAGACCCCGGCGGTGGTGAACTCGAAGATGATTTGGTTGTTGAACTTGGCGCCGGCGATCAGGTTGTGACTGACCGGGTCGTAGGCAAGCCCTTCCCAGTCCCGGGAAGGTTGCCGTCGTCATCCTGAGGTATGGAAAACGGAGTGATCGTGTCGTCTAGATCACCAAATCCGTTCACGACGGGGTCGATGTCATAGAACGGTTCCGGTCTCACCGTCCAGAACCAGAGATGACCATTGTCGGGATTGAAGGCCGGGTCCTCCGTGTCACTGCCGACTTGATCTGGGTCACGGCGCTGTCGTCGCCGGTGTCGAATCTTCGATCTGTCCCGGCGTGGAAAAGGAAGACGTCGAACTGCTGCCGCTGGAAATGAACAGAGTCCCGCTCGCACTGTCATAGGCGACACCCTGTGGCGTCATGGTTGACCCCGCCAAGAGCGGGGTCGCTGGTGTAGCGGATGAGACCGGTGGTGAGGTCGAACGAAGAAGGTCCCCGGGTGGTCGTATCGGAGTCGACCACGATCAGGCTTGCGTTCAAGCCGTCATGTGCCGGTCGACACGCCATCCGCCGGCCCGGGCGAACTCGGAGTGAAAGCAGTCGTGGTGTCGACCACCTGCACCAAATCGGCCGGATCGTCGATCGCCAGTGCAATCCCGAGGCCACCGGGGAGCGCTCCGGTCACCACCAATGAACACGCCAACCCGACCAGCGTCAGCCGCCGCCTCATCCTCCCAAACATCCCCTGTTTCCCCTCTCTAGCCCGTGTACGGGCACTCGATGATCAGATCCGAGCTCTAACCACCGAGTGCCCGCTTCAGGAAGGCGGCCATCTGGCCCCTGGTGACATTGGCAGTGGGGCAGTACCGGTTGTTGGCTGGCGGGTTGCAGCCCTGGGTTACTCGCGGTGCGCAACCGGTTGATGGCGGTCTCGAACACGCTTCCGTTGTCATCGATGAAGTAGTTGGTGCTCCCACCGGCCGAGTAGCCAAAGGCCCGGACCAGGAAGGCGGCCATCTGTCCCCGGGTCACGAAGTCGTTGGGGCAGTACCGGTTGTTGGTCGGGGGGTTGCAGCCCAGGGTCACGCCCGCGGTGCGCAGCTTGTTGATCGCGCCTTCGAAGACGTTCCCGTTGTCATCGACGAAGTAATTGGTGTTGCCCCCTGCCGTGTAGTGCAGGGCTCGAACCAGGAAGGCGGCCATCTGTCCCCGGGTCACGAAGTCGTTGGGGCAGAACCTGTTGTTGGTGGGAGGGTTGCATCCCTGGGTGATCCCCTGCGCATAAAGCCATTCGATGGCGTTCTCGAACACGTTGCCGTCATCGTCGATGAACGGGTTGTCCGGCGTGCCACCACCGCCACCTCCTCCGCCGCCACCGGTCCCAATGGTCAGGGATATGTTCGGCGAGGACACCGAGAACTCACCATCGGAGACGGTGGCCTTGATGACGTGGACTCCGGTGCTGAGATTGGTCTTCGGCGAAGGATCCACCGAACCCGATGACTCCGTCGCGACTCGAGGTCCACACGATGGCACCTGAAGATATCACCATCCTGGGGGTCGCTGGCTGTGGCCTGGAACAACACCACCGAGCCCGGCGTGGCGCTGTCGCCGTTGTCAGGCTCGGCCACCGAGACTGTCGGTGGGGTGTTGTTGATCCCGGTCACGTTGATCGTCACGTCGTCGGAGTTGGTCAGCGTGTTCGCCACGGTCTCGGTCGCCGTGAGACGCAACACGTATACCCCGCTCAGGGTGAAGGACACGGTCGAGGTCGGGCTCGCCGGGTTGGTGATGATTGCCGATCCTGTGGGAGGAACGGAGACCACAGTCCATTGCGAGGTCACCGCACCGCCCAGCCGTCGTTGGTGACAACACCGCCGAGACTGGTGGCCGGTGTCAGGTTGACCGTCTTGTCCTCACCGGCGAACACGCCGGGCACCTGGTTGCCCGAGTTGGGGAAGCTGGTTTGCCAAATGGTGGCGTCCTGACTCGGATCCTCGTTGGCCCAGTCGATCAGGACCGGGAGCCGCTGAGCGGTAGTCACCGGGTCCCGGGGGAGGATGTTGTTTCGGAAACGATTCGAACTGAGTGTTGAAGGCGAACCCGTTGGTCCCTCCCCATGACCCCGTGGGAAGGGCGGTGGTGAGTGATCTGACCCAGTAGGCGCTGTTGGTCCGGTTGTTGTCGATCGAGAAGATGTAGAGGTTGGTGTCGAGAATGGTCACTACCGGACGCTTGCGGTCCAGCGTCGAGCTGGCTTGATCCAGCTTCACGTTGTGCTGAGTCCACACCCCCGCCGAGGTCCGCTTGTACAGGATCACCTGTGGGTTTGACGTGAAGTACCCCGAGTTGCCACAGCCGGCTCCGGTGCAAGTGCGTGAGGTCTCGGTGGCTATGTAGATGTCGGTCGCTCCGCACCAGACTGATCTCGTCATCAGCGTGATACACGGCCACGTTGGTCGGGGTCGACACCGATCTGGGCGAGGGGGACGTTCTCTCGAGTCCATGTCGAGGCGCCGCCGGTGAGGGTCGCCGCCCCGAAAGCGCCATTGACCATGGTCTCTGTGGTAGCGACGTTCCCCTCCGTGCCCGACGCCTTGGCGGTGAGGAGCAGTGTCCCCGTGTCCTCGGCGAACACGTCGGGATGGGCTTCGGTGTCGGCGTGGTACTGCAGTCCGGGCGTTCCCTCGTGGTTGATCGCCAACGCCAGATTCGCTCGAGCGTTGCCCCCGATTAGGACGTCGTTCTCGACCGCCCCGACCATGGTGGCGACGAACTGGTAGGTGCGAGAGCCGATGGTCACGGTCTCACCGGGCGTGACGACACCGGTAAATGTGAGGGTCCCGGTCCCGTAGATGACATTGGCAAAGTTGGCGGCCTGAGCCAGCGGCAGGGTGTAGAAGAGGTATTTGGAGAAGCGGCCGGCCTCGGCGACGTCGAGCCCATCTCCGTTCTCGGCAGCGGCTACGGCCAGGGTGCCGCCAACCTCGGTGATCGCGGTCTGACCCTCGTCCACCGGCAAGGTCAGGGTGACTGGCGTCAACCAGGACACCCCGTTGTCACCGGAGCGACTGACGTCAAGGCCGCCACCATCCATCTTCGATGCCCAGAGGTCGCCGTTGCTGTCCTTGAAGATCGCGGCCCGGGAGTTGGACGCCTCGAAATCGGGGACGTCGGAGCTGTGGGAGAAGGTGTAGGTGTCGGTACCGTCGTCGTAGGTGTAGACGTAGAGGGTGGTGGTGGCGGCGCCGCTCATAAGAATGTAGAGAGTGTTTGCGGTGTCGTCCCAGAAGACGTCCGGGCGGTGGGTGGGGGCGGCGCTGACCTCAGCGCCGCCGGTGGTGATCGGTTGATTCCCGAAGGCTTCGGGGATCGCCTTCTCACTATCCACCATGCCGATTCGACGGAGGCAACCCCGCCGTTGGCGACGGACTTCATCGGGAGAATGGCGTCCCAGCGGTTCTCCACGAACCAGGAACGGTGTTGGTTCTTGGTATCCCATTGCCCGTCCTCGTCTTCAAGGGCAGCGGTGCTGGTCCCAGGAACGATGGTTGGGCCGAGATCTCCGGCCACTGCGGAGGCCGGTGCCACCGCCACGAATTGGACCATTGATGCCACCAGTGCGATGACTAGTAGCGAAACGAAGAAACGCGTGCCCCCATCCGGAGCGATCCGGCTGCCCATTGATTTGTCTCCCATGCCCGTTGTTTGGAGAAGCCCCACAGCTTCTGTTCGTGAATACTAAGAGGGTTGTTCGACCACTCCAAGTGGTTATCTCGATAAGTTTCGCGGACGCTACCAAGTTCCCAGAATTATGACTTCGGGCGCTGGGTCAGCCAGCGAGGAGAACGACCACGGCCTGGCTTCCGACGTCTGCCGGTTGCTCGCCGTCAACGCGGATGACCCGGGAGCCCAGCCTTTCAGCTTGGTCGGCCACCTGTCCCAACACCTCGAACGAAGTGTCGAGGAAGCCGCGGCGAACGTCAGGCGAGAGCCCGATGAGTCGCTCCGACCAACCTCTCTTGTCGAGACGCTCCACACATCTGGCGAGCGGCGTCTCGACCAGGACGACTACCTCGGGTCTCGGCATCTCGGTGAGATAGTCATTGAGGCGAGGTTGATCCTCCGGGGCGAAGCCGTATCCAAACAGGGCCAGCGCCCGCTGGCAGAACCCTTCATCGATCAGCAGAAACTCGGAAGCTTCGGCCTCGGTGGCGAGTTGGTATCGAGCGAACAGATTCATCACCCACCCCAAGACCAGGTCCTGACCGCGGTCACGATCACGGCGTTCCCTTTGAGCGGCGAGGACGGTCTCCATGAGCTGGGGATGCGCCGAGAGGAACCTCTTCAGTGCATCGAAGCGGTCAGTAGATCGGGCGTAGGCGCTCTTCCAAAGACGGCTCGAGCTCGACCTTGAAACCCGGGCTGCGGTCCTGGAAGTGGCATCGATGCCGCCGGCGGCGACGGCCGAGCGCACCGCATCCTCGAGCTCGATCGCACCATCCAAGGCCGCCACCACCTTGGTGACGAGAGTGGTCTTCCCGGACCCGGGCAGGCCAAGGAACTCAACGTGTCGCAAGGATCGCCTCCCAGACTGCGGCCTTTGCCTCGAGAAGGACTCTTTCGTATGGGGGACCGGCGTCGATGATGACACGACCCGGACCCGGCGTCAGTCCGGCCACTGCCTCCACTTTCGCTGTGTGCTCCTCGAGAGTGAGATCGAGCTTGCGATCGCGGAGGGTTCCCAAGTCGGTTTGGAGAATGATCGTTAAGTCGGGCGGCTCGATGCCTCGATATATGGCGAGCTCTCTCCTCGCAGTACCGCCTGAGGACCCTTGAAGCCGCGGGCCATCCATCGGCTCGCTCATGGGGTAAAACTCGGCGAGCGGGAAGCGCTCGGCGATGACGGTCACTCCATTCCGGGTGTCATCCCGCGCCTTCTGAGCCAGCCGACGCCGGTGTCTGGCCAGCCACAACCACTTCCAGGTATCGGTGCGTGTGGCCACTTTGCGGATACTGCCCGGACTGTCCCCACCTTTGCGCGTGAAGGCTCCCTGGTTTGCTGAGCAGCCTCCAAACCACCCCGCCTTTGGGCTGGCCGAAGTAGACGTGTCGCACCTCGAGCTTCCACCCCAGCCATCGCTCCAGGTCTTTGGTCAGCCGGCTCTTGCCCGAACCGTCGGCGCCAACCGTGGCGACCAGAGGGGCTTTTCCGGCCAGCTTCCTCTTCGGGATGCCCCAGCCGAGCCTCCTCGCCATTGAGGTCGAGCGAAACCACAAGCCCAGCCGTTTCGAGATCGCCTGATAACGCCGGAGGCGTTCGTGCTGTCTGAGTCGTTTCCGGAGCGACTGTCTGCGGTCGAGGACGTAACGCCAGTCGACGGTGTCGAGTACGACACGCTCCTTGAAGCCGGTGACCTCGGCCTTCCTTCCGGGGTCTGACACCTAACTACCACCCGAAGAGCCAATCCTGACCGGCAAGTGATGGTTTTATAACTGCTCACCGACGATCAGACGGTATTGGACGTCGAGGTGGAGGAGCGTGCCGGTATCCGGATCGAATCCCAGGTAGCTCTCCACTTCCGGGATCTCTATCTCGGCAGCCACCATGGGAACGAAGCCGAGATCCGCGACGATGGCCGTGAATCGATCCTTGTCGGCCGGCATCACCAGCAGGTCGAGATCGGTCAGACCTTGGAGTGCGGCTACTAGATGCTCGTTGCTCTTCCAGTGGCTGTATCTGATGTGCTCTTTGTCGAGGGTCGAGAAGAGACTCTCGGCAATGGCCAGCCGGTTCAACTCGGGCTCGCCGGATGGAACTCAATCACTTGGCGACCTTGGCCCGGAGCACAGGACTGCCGCCTGATCTGAGGTCGCCGAGGGACACCGGGCTCAGACCAAGGCTGCTCAGCTCGTCGAGATAGAGCCCCGTCAATTCCACCTTGTCTATCAAACCAAGGTCTTGATCGGCGACTACAGAACCCCTGGCTGGGGTGTCGTGGAGCAGCAGGATCCCACCGGGGCGAAGTTTCTTGGCGTCCAACGCCTCGTCGGGCGGCAATCCCTTCCAGTCCTCGGAGTCGACCGACCAGAGCACCGTTTCCATCCCTCTCGCTTTGACCATGTATGTCGAGCGAATCCCGTGAGCTCCGTAGGGCGGGCGGAAGAGCGAAATGGGCCGCTCGACGAGTGCCTCGAGTTCGTGATGCGCCTTCCAAATCTCGTCGACGAGCGTCGAGAACGGGGCGGTCGAGAGGCGGGGGTGGGTTCGGCTGTGCAGCCCGATGTCATGCCCACGCCCCAAGATCTCCCGGGCCAGCTCAGGGTTCGCCGCCGCCGCCTCGGTGAGGACGAAGAACGTTGCCGGAGCCTGGCGGCTTTCCAAGAGGTCGAGAAGCCGGGGCGTGACCTCGGGGTGGGGGCCATCGTCGAAGGTGAGATGAAACACCGGTCGGTCGGTGGCGACTTCGCAGAGCGAGCCTGCAAGTCGATGGGCGATCGAGTCGAGGCCCAGGGTGTGAACCAGCCGCGCGGTCTTTCTGTATCTCGCCACGATGGTCAGCCTTCCATTTCGGCTTGCGACCGGTCCGGTTCCGGGTCCGACCCCGCATACTTGACTCGTCGTTCGGCCTTCTCGGTGTCTTCACCGAGGACCCGGCGCCCGACCCGGAGAGTCCATGGACCACCAAGGGACGCCAGCCACCAGCGATAGGACTCTCCACGACCCGGGTCGACCACGATCGAACGTGTCGTCGCCTTGACCGCCGGCCCCCATTTGCCGGCCCGCAGATAAGTGGCTCCCATCATCGACAAGTACTTGGCGTAGCGCCGCGGGTGCTGGCTGAACTTCTCCTTGTGTTTGGCGACTGTTCGATTCCATCGCCTCCGCTCGGGCCAGGACGGACTTGGAGACCCGTGACCCAGGGTGGGCTGTGATCTCATAGGTGACGATCGGCGTGCCCTGAATCGAGCTCACCGCATTGAGGCGAAGGTAGAAGTCGTCGTGGACGCTGGCCAACAGCGCTTCGTCGAAGCCACCGATGGCCCGCACCACATCAGTCGGAGCAACCAAGGTTGCGTGGGTCTGGAAGCTCCCACCTTCGGAGAGGTCTTCGAGGAAGTAGTGCTGTCCCCGGGAAAGAGTCGGCGGGAAACGTGTCCTCAGAACTTTCCCATCGGGATCTCTGATCTCTGCTCCGGAGAGCACCGACACCGGTTCGGGGAGGTTCGACTCGGCTGCTGCCTGTAGCGACACCTCCAGCATCTGAGGGCGCCAAGCATCGTCGTCATCGAGAAAGGCGATCCATTCCCCATTCGCGACCGCAAGAGCGGCATTCCGTGCCGGGAAACGCCGCGAGATGAGTCATTGCGTAGAAGACGGATCCGGCCATCGGTGACAGATGGCTCGTAGGCAGGGGTGGAACCGTCGTCCACAACGACCACTTCGAGGTCGGAGAAGGTCTGCTGGAGAGCCGGCCAGGGCCCGGTCAGCCAGTTGGTGGCGGTCCTTGGTGGTGATCACAACAGTTACCAATGGCGAAGTCATGGCTCACGCATTCTCACGGAGACAACCGGTAGGTCAAGCTGGGGTGGCTTGAACCCCCTCTTGTAGGATCGCGATTGTCGCGCCGGGGAGGCGTGGGCGTCGAGGAATGGTGGGGTAGATGCCGGATCGGGTTCGCAACGCAGTCGTCAAGGTGGAGCGCAAAGCTCAGAGTCTGCCGACGCCGTTGCGCCAGTTGGGGATGGGTTCCACCGCTCGCGACCAAGGCATTGGGCTCGATAACAGCGGTCGTACCACGAAGCCCATCGTTGCGCTGACGTTTGACGACGGCCCCGACCCCGTGGTCACCCCCGCGGTCCTCGACCTGCTCGCGGAACGTCGTGCCACGGCGACCTTCTTCATGCTCTCCGAGCGGGCCGAGCAATATCCCGAGATTGCGCGAGCGCGTGGTCGCCGAGGGCCACGAGGCAGCCCTGCATGGGGCGAACCACGACAACTTGACTCGTCTTGGCAGCCGTCAGGTGGCTGACAGGATTCACGGCGGCCGGGACCGGTTGTCAGCCGTGGTTGGAGGCCCGATCAGGCTCTTCCGACCGCCGTACGGGGCGCAAACGATTAGCAGCTTTCTGATGACGCGGTCTCGGGGCATGAAAGTGATCATGTGGTCGGTCGATCCTCACGACTGGGATCAGAAGGGCACCGACGAGATCGTGGGACGGGCAGTCGAGCAATCGGGTCTCGGGTCGGTCGTCTTGCTCCACGATGGCTGGACACCGACTCCCGGCCCAGGAGGATTCCACACCCGCCAGGCGGCAAGGCGGACGTGGTGGAGGCAGTCCTGGTCGGTCTCGCGGGAAAGGGGCTGCATGCCACGCAGCGTTGGGGACCTGCTTGCCACCGGCACCGGTCAGAAACGGGTCTGGTTCGACTCCGGTTAGCCGGGCTCGACGGTCCGCCCCATTCGGCCACCGAAGCCATCACGGATCGCTCGCAAGTTCAGTCTGAGCTGATTCCCATGCCAGCCCAGGGCTGGTGACGATGTTGGCGAGCGGTTTCCCGACGCCACGGCTTGCAGCGACCTTGATTGCGGTGGCGGTGCGGCCATGGCGGCGCAGCAAGTAGATCATGTTGCGGAGGCTGTAGTACCGACGCCATGGGGTCCCACTGAGGCGAAGCGAGGTCTGCTTCGGACACTGCGACGGAGTCCTCCTCGGATTGGAGGAGCCCGGCTTCCCGTTTTACCGACTTCCGACCGTGCCCACTCGTCCCCGTCGGCAAACAACCCGTGGCCGGCAGCAGTCAGCCGCAATCCGTATTCGAGCTCTTCGAAGCCGAAGAAGAGCTCGGCCAGGAATACGCCGACCTGTCGAACGGCACCGACCCGATAGGCGGGCAGCCCGCCTCCCGTGATGTGGTGGACGGAGACCGGTCCTTTGATGTCGGCGTCGCCAATCCGGATCACACGGCCCGAGCCGAAGTCGAATCGACCTCCGCTGATGCCGACCGCACCAACCTCTCGATGAGCCATCGTCATGCGTTCCGCGAAAAGCCCTGCGTTCTCTAGGGCATCGTCGAAGAAGGGCGGGTCATCGTCGTCGAAAAGGAAGATCCAGTCAGGAATCGTTGGCCTCTTGGAGGATCGTTTCCATGCCAAGGGCATAACCACCGGCCGGGCCGACATTGTCTCCGGCGTCGAGATAGGTGGCGGCGAAGGCGCATTGCTCGACGAGTTGGCGGGCCTCGGGGCTACTCCCGTTGTCCACGACATAGAGGTGATCGAGCTGGCGGGTCTGTGCCCGAAGCCGCTCCAACGTGACAGCGAGCGAGGCAGTCCTGGCGTAGGTCACGAGGACTCCATAGAGCTTCACGGCATCTGTCATCTTCGGTCCAGTTCAGCAGGCGAGTGGCCGCGATCGGCGACGCCTTACAGGCGAGGGCAAGTTCCGCCGATAGCAAATGGCTGGTCTGCCGGTAGTCTCGCTCCCTGTTTCGGCCCGACACGGGATCGCAAGAAGGAATACATGTCTGATCCCATCGTCATCATCGACCATTTACGCAAGGTCTATGAGCCGTACACCCGGTGGATGAAGCTGCTGCTCCGAACTTCGGTCAAAGAGGCGGTGGTAGCCGTCGACGAGATCTCGCTGGAAGTGCACCCTGGCGACATGGTGGCGGTCCTCGGCCCGAACGGCGCCGGGAAATCGACGCTCTTCCGGGTGCTCACCGGTTTGACTACCCCAACCAGCGGGTCGGCGTCGATCCTCGGATACGACACCACCACCCAGTCGACGGCGGTGCGGCGCCTGATCGGGTTCATGCCGGCCGAGAACCGGACTCTGCTGCTGAGGCACTCCTGTCGGGAGAACCTGGCATTTCATGGTCGTCTCCAGGGGGTCTCGAAGCATGACCTAAAGGACCGGGTCGACGAGACTCTGGAGCAGGTCGGGCTGTACGAGGCCCGAGATCGTGTGGGTTTCGCCCTCTCCTCGGGGATGCTGGCTCGCCTCATGCTGGCTCGGGCGATCTTCCACGAGCCGGCGGTCCTGATCCTCGATGAGCCGACAGCTGCGGTCGATCCGATCGCTTCCTTCGAGTTGCTCACCCTCATCCAGGGGATCGCCAGAGAGCGAAAGCTCGCAGTCCTGATCAGCTCCCACCGCTTGGACGAGGTCGAACTTCTGGACGACAAGGTCGTCTTGCTCAACAAGGGACACGTCGTCCACTCCGGCGACCTCGACCTGATGCTCGCCCAAGCGAAGAAGCCGGTGATCGAGATCGAATTCGACGGCGAGCAATCGGCTGGGAACGTCATGACCCTGCTCGAACGGCTGCCAGGAGTCAACGGCGTCGACTTGGATGGGTCGCATCTGGTGGTGAGCACCGAGCTGCCGATGGGGCTCATCATCCGTGAGATCGATGCTCATGTCGATCACATCCATTCGATCGGGCTCACACAGCCCCGCTTGCGTGAGGTGCTGCGCAACATGCTTCGCGTCACCGGGGACGAAGAGGAATGAGCGTCCTCTCAGGTCCCGTGAAGCGGGTGAGGCGGTGGGGTCAGATCGGGAACGCCTTCTTCCTGATCGCGGTGCGGGACTCCCTCAATTACCCGTTGGCGCTGGTGATGCACGGGCTCTCCGCCTTCGTCCCCGTGATCACCTTCAAATTCGTCGCCGAACTGGTGGGCAACGACAGCCGCGACGTGGCCTTCGACTACTACACGTTTGTCGTGCTCGGAGTCGCAGCGATGACGCTCCTGGGTGTGACCCTCAATGCGTTCGGCAGCGCGATGCTTGCCTTCGTCACCCAGGGGCAGTTGGAGATGTTCCTGGTCGAGCCAGTGCCATGGCGGGCGCTGCCCTTTGCGATCCTGCCCTGGCCGCTCGTCGAGAATGTCGCCACCGTCTCGGTCATGGTGTTGCTGTCGATCCCACTGGGAGCCGAGTACGCCGCCTCGGGCATACCCGCCGCCATCGTGATCGTCATCATGGGTCTTCTGGCCACGTTGTCCATCGGGATACTCGGGGCGAGCATCAAGGTGATCTCCAAGCGCAGCGACCCGGTGTTGCAGCTCTACACCATTGCGGCTTCGGTCCTGTCGGGCGCCTTCTTCCCCTTAGAGCTGCTGCCGAGTTGGGTTCGTGCCTTCTCCTGGGTGATCCCACACACCTACGTGATCCAGGCCCTGCGGCGCGTGATGATGCCTCAGGGTGAGGTGCTTGCCGGTCCGACGGCTCTGCAGGCGATCGGCGCCCTGGCCGTGTTCTCGCTAGTGATGTACCCGATAGCCATGTGGACCTTCGGGCGCACCCTCGACTACGGGCGAAAGATCGGCGCACTGAGCGGATACTGATCCCTCGTAAACTGATCATCCCGGGCGTTTAGCTCAGTTGGCTAGAGCACTGCCCTTACAAGGCAGGGGTCGGGGGTTCAAGTCCCTCAACGCCCAACCTCCGCAGCCAGCAATTGCGCCCTATCGAGATTCGGATCGACGAGGAGGACGGTTTCCATCCGATCCGTTTCAGAGCCGGGGATGGTATCTTTTCAGCTGCGGCCCCAGCCGATCACCGCCAGACGATCACCTTGCGTAGCCCGCGCCATAGGTGGTCAACGTCCGAACGGGCGCGACTCGCCTTTCGGCCACGGTATTTGGCGATTTGCCAGGGCGAAGCTCGCTTCGGAGCGGCCGGTGGGGTTCCCCGCCACGCCGTTTCATCGAGTGCGGCCTGCCACTCGGCGAGGAATGGCAACTTGCTTCCTTTTGTGAGCCACGGTTTGAGGTCACCGTTGTAGTGAACGATCGCCGGGTTGGAGCGAGCTTCGTCGAGTTGGTCGTGTGCGATGAAGGCGTAGGCCATGGCCTTGTCGCCTCCAAACGCCCACTCGATCACGACCTGGTAGTTCCACTTCGAGTCGAGGTGGTGATACCGCCGGCGTTGGTGGAGGGGGTCGGTCCCGTAGTTCGTCATCGAAGACCCAAAACGAGTCAGATAGTCGATGCACCGGTCCTCGACCCGGCTTGCCTTCCACGCCGCACGGTCGATGAGCACGAACCCTGGGTGTTGAAGGCGGGCAGCCGTCCGTCCAGCCCCATTTCCCGCCATCCGGCGACTCCTCTGGGCAGCCCGATCGCGGTGGAGCAACCGAAGTCCTGCACCGCCGCCAGGGTGCGTCACCGAGATTCAGGATGACGGCGAGAGGCGACTGTCGAACCAGGGTGTCCGCTGTCCAGGAGGAAGGCGGAACCGGTCAACTTCGGGGTGGATGTAGTGATCGAAGAAGATCGGGGTGTAGGCCGACCTTGTGATGTAGATCTCATCTTTGATCGAGGAGATCGGGGAGATCGGCGATCTGACTCGGGTCGAAGTCGTTACCAGACCAGCTGGATTGAAGGGGTTGTCGGACTCTTCGATCCGTCCGCGGGCCTCGGCGCTCAAATCGACACCGAGAATGTGGATGGTTGTGGACTCGCGCGGCACAGTGATCGGCCCAATGAGCGAATCGTGACTGCAGCCGGCATGGCGTAGTTGCTGTCGAAACCCATCAGGAGATGCAAGACGGTCCTTCACGTTGGCCGGTCGTTGACCACAGCGAGGAACAGTCGCGGACGTGGCGTGTCGGCAGAATCTACTGCCGGACGCATTCACTGGTCGAACGTGATGAATTCGGGGTGGACCTGATCACACCAGGAACCCCTCGGCGAGCTTGTCGGCAGCGTCGATCCAGTACTCACTTCGGCCGAGGATGTGGGCCTGCCCCTCGATCTCCGGAATGATCGCCGGCAGCCCCTCGAATTCGACGGTCTTGGCGACGCGCCCCGTGAAGGTGCTCCCCACGATGCTCTCGACGACGATCGGCTCGTCGATCCCGATGTCTCCCCGGGCGTGGTGGATGGCAAGCCGGCCGCTGACCCCGGTGCCCGTAGGTGACCGATCCAGCTCGCCCTCGGCGAAGATGCAGACGTTGCGGGAGTGGTTGGCCGGGTCCTGGGGAGGCCCGACGAAGATCACGCCGTAGAGGAAGCTCAGATCCTCCTCCAACGGGTGGCGCATCTCCCGGGAGGCGTTGACCGCCTGCTTGATCCGGCGCCCCATCTCGATCAAACCGGCAGCGTCGGCGGGAGTGCAGGTCAGCCCGACGGTCGCCACATCGACGTAGGCATAGAAGCCACCGCCGAAGGCCAGGTCGTAGGCGACCGTGCCGTGGCCAGGCACCTCCACGGTGGCGTCGAGTTCGAGGACAAACGAGGGCACGTTGCGGAAGCGAACCCGGTCGACCACCCCGCCGGACACGCTCGCCGTGGCCACCACCTGACCCGCCGGGGTGTCGATGCGAATCGTGGTCTCCGGCCCGGTCACGGGGAGGATGCCGGTGTCGAGGGCGACCTTGGTCGAGAGCGATGATCCCGTGGCCGCACATGGTCGAGAAGCCCTCGTTGTGCATGAAGAGCACGGACAGGTCGCTGTCCTCGGCCGTTGGGGGCCCGATCAATGCTCCATACATGTCTGAGTGCCCTCTCGGCTCCCACATCAGGATCCGACGCAGATGATCGAGATGCGATTCGGCGTAGCGACGCCGCTCGAGGACGGTATCGCCAACGGGCTGGGGGACCCCTGAAACCACGATCCGGAATGGCTCACCACCGGTGTGGGAGTCGACGACGACCACCTTTTGCCATCCGCTCGGAGGCTGGAAGGCGAGGGGGGCGGTGAGATCCATTTGGATGAGGAGGATAGGGACGGTGGCTAACCCCCCATCGCCCGAGCGGAGCTCGGGCGGTCCCCCCTTGGAAAGGGGGGACAACGGTCGACGGGGGCCGGACACTCCTACCATCCTCATGGTGACCACCGTTGCCGACGTTCTGGCCTCGCTCGCCGAAGTCATTCGCCCCGAGACGGCTGCGGCCTGGGACCCGGTGGGGCTTCAGATCGGAGACCCCGATGCCACGGTGGCCCAGATCGGCGTCTGTCACGAAGTGACCGAGGCCGTCGTCTCGGCAATCGAGGCCGCCCCGATCGACCTCCTGATCAGCTACCACCCCCTCTTGTTCGCGCCCACCAATCGCCTGACCGCGGGTCGCTCGCCGGTGGCGCGTGCCGTTCGCCTGATACAGGCCCGGGTCAATGTGGTCGTGGCTCACACCGACTTCGACGCCGCGCCAGGTGGGGCCGCCGATTCCCTCGCCGCGGCCCTCGGCTTGTTGACACCGGTGCCGTTTGGGGCCGACGAAGAGCAAGGACTGCCCGACATCGGGCGGGTCGGGAGTTACCAGGGGAGTCTTCGCGATCTGGCGGGATTGGTGGCCAAAGTCCTGGCGACGACCTCACCCCGGGTCTCGGGGAACCTCGACGAACTGGTGGGCCGGGTGGCCGTCGTTCCCGGATCCGGCTCGGATTTCGTCGATCAGGCTGCAGTTCTCGCCGACGTCCTCGTCACCGGAGATGTGGGCCATCACAAGGCGGTGGCGGCACTGGATGCGGGTCTGTCGGTCATCGACCCCGGGGCACATCGCCACCGAGCGCCCGGGCATGGCATCACTGCTCGAGATGATCCGGTCCCGAGTCGGCGTCGAAGTGGTCGATCTGACCCAACTCGACCCGCAGACTTGGGTTTGAGCCACCGCTACCCTCCGGCCTTCATGGAGATCACGAGCCTTGCCGACCTGCTCGATGTCCAAGACCTAGATCTCCAGATCGATCGCCTCCTCGACAGGCGCAAGTCACTGCCCGAGCTCGACGCCTATCGCCAGGCCCACGAGAAGCAGGCCGCCCTCGAGAAGGAGCTGGTCGAGGCGTCGGACATTCTGAAGACGATGGAGCTCGACTTCGACAAGAGCGAGGGCGAGTTGGAGATGTTGGAGAGCAAGCTCACCGAACATGAGACCAGGCTCTACGCCGGTGGGATGAGCGCCCGAGAAACCGAATACATGCGTCTCGAAGTGCAAAGCCTCAAAGGGCAACGTTCGGCGATGGAGGAGCGGGTTCTAGCCCTGCTCGACGACCTCGATCCGGCCCGGGATACGGCCCAGAAACTCACCGATGAGATCGGGTTGCTGACCTCCGAGAAGGAATCGCTCGAAAAGGTGATCAAGGCGGAGTGGAAGCAGATCGACGCCGAACTGGCTCGCAAAGAGGAGCGGAAGAAGGAAGCGATCGTCCCCATTCCTCCCGACCTCCTCGAGATGTACGAGAAGCTGCGCCTGTCAAAGGAGGGCGTCGCCATCGGGCGGTTCGAACATGGCGTCTGCGGCGGTTGTCACATGGCGCTGTCCGCCGCCGAAGCCGCCGAAGCCCTCGACGCCGAGATCCCGCGGTGCGTCCACTGCCGTCGGATCCTGGTTCCCTGAGCAATGCTCTTCTGGCACGCAGGGGCAACCCTGTGGCTGTTCAGATGGATATTTCGGGACCCGAAAGTAGACGTCAGGTTTCTCCTGTTTGGGGCGATCCTCCCCGACCTGGTGGATCTCCTCGTGGGGACCGTCTTCTTTCCGAGGCGGTTCTCGACCGGCGAGCTCTACTTCCACACCCTGCTGCTTCCCACCCTCTACATGGCAGTCGTCCTGCTGGCGACCCGCCGGGGGAGAAGGCGGCGCGCTTTCATGGCCCTCGGCGTCGGCTGGCTGTTCCATCTCCTGCTCGACGGGATGTGGACCGAGCCCGAGGTCCTGTTCTGGCCCTTCTTCGGCTGGGACATTGCCGCCGGCGTCATGCCCTATTGGGCATCGGCCTGGGAGCGGGCTCTGCACGACCCATGGCGGTGGATCCTCGACCTCGTGGGGTTGGGTTATCTGATCTGGCTCTGGTTTGCCACGGGCCTCACCGATCGCGCCAAGCGGGCAGCCCTCTACCGCACCGGGCGCATCCCCGAGCTGGTCACTGAGGATGCGTAGGCGGGCCGCCCTGGCGTTTCTGGTGGTGGCGGCAGTCTCCTGCCGGGGTGCGGAGAGTGTCGACACCACCATCACCCGCGGCCCCGGCGCCGCGTCGGCAGTGGAAGCGGTCGAGGAACTGCACGATCTTCTCGTCGATGGTGACTTCGCAGCGGCAAGCTCGCTGGCGATGCCCGGCCATGCCGCCCTCGCTTCCCTGGCGGAGGGGGCGAGCTCGGCTGAGGTCGCCGATGCGCTCGAGAACGGCGACGAAGCGATAGCCGCCAACTTCTGGAGCGGGTTCGCCCAAGGTTTCGGCGAGGTGTTGTCGGGTGACATCGCCGTGGACGACGCGGGAACCGCCACCAATTCGGGGGTGGAGTTCCACCTGATCAACGTGACTCCCGACTCGGGCAACGCCCGCCATTTGGTCACCCAGGACGTGGATGGGCATCGGCTCGACCTCTTCGCGTCGTTCGGGGCTGGTCTTGCCGATCGGCTGATCTCGCCGGTTGAGATATTGGTGGACACTCCGACCGGCGACAACGCGGTGATTCTCGCTGCCCTCCAGGATGTGGTGCCCTCGTTGCTCCTGGCGGCCTCGGACGAAACCCTCAGCCCGGAGGCGGGACAGAACGTCCTCAAATTGGTCGAACTGATAACCCGGGTTGGCTGACCGGATTCAGAGTGCCCGAAGGCGAGGAAGCACATCGCTCCCCAGCAACTGGATCAAATCGGGCTGGTCGAGTGATGCCATCTGGAGAGCGACGATGTCGGCGCCGAGATCCTCCACCAGGGGCCGATAGGTCGAGAAGATGTCTTCGTGGGATCGCACCACGGTGTATCGGCCAAGGATCTCGTCACGGGGCATGGCATCGGCCATTGCCCTCAGATCAGCCGGGTCAACCGCCTCCAGCCTTCCGGGAGCCCGCAGTCCCCGCCACGGGTAGATGGCCTGCCAGGCCTCTTCCTCGTCCTGGGCGAGGATCGACCATCTCGTGGCCAGGATGATCGGCGCCGGCCGGCCCGCGGCGGCCGCTCCCTCCTGGGCCGGGACCACCACCTTCTCGATGGTTTCTGCCGGGTCCTTGACCGAGGCGATCACGCCCTGCGCCATGCTCTCCAGCGAGAGTCGCCGACTTGGGACCGCCTGCTGCCATCAGGATCGGAACCGGCCCCAGCGGTGGCGAGTAGAGCTTGGCCCGGTCGGTCCGGTAGTACTGGCCGTTGAATGTGCAGCTTCTCCCCGTCGAGGAGTCGACGCATGATCTCGAGCGACTCGGTCATTCGCGCGTTGCGCTCGGCATAGTCGGGGAAGTCGTAGCCAAGAGGGCCCTCGTTGATGTTCTCACCGGTGCCCACCCCGAGAGTGAACCGGCCTCCGGACAGGCGATCGAGAGTGGCCGCGGCCTGGGCCACGACTCCCGGGTGGTAGCGGAACAGGGGAGTGGTCACCCCGGTGGCGAATTCGATGTGCTGGGTGGCGGCGGCCATCGCCCCGATCGTCGAGAAGGCGAAGCCGGAAGCCGAGAAGTCGTCCACCCAGGGATGGAAATGCTCGGACACGACGACCATGTCGAATCCGGCGTCCTCGGCGAGGCGGGCGTGCTCGACCAGGACCTCGGGCTGCCACTGCTCGTGGCCGCAGAAATAGGCGAACTTGGTCATCGAGGCTTTCCTGGCGTTTGGTGGCCCAACGCTAAAGGATCATTGGTAAGACACGAAGACCGGGGTGGGCACCTTGGCGATGGTGTAGGCGGGTGTGGGGGTTTCGGGGTCCATCGTGAAGAAGTTCTTCCAGCCCCAGCGCCAGGGGGCGTTCTCGGTGCCTTCGGTGAGGAACCCGTAGGTGTCGTCTTTGGTGGCGATCGGCCCCTGACCATCCATCTGGATCACCAGTTGAAGCTCGGGTCGTGCCTTGAGCGTCTCCCGATCCACGATCATCCGGCTCTGGAACTGCTGGATCAGGAGCATCTTCTGGGGAAGCGAGTTGTCCCGCACCAGGTCGCCGAGCCAGTCGACCACCGTGTTCACCTCGGCGGCGGTGACCTGACCGGTCTGAACCAGATGGACCTGGTCGTCCTTGATCCGCCATTCGGGGTCAAGGGCGAGGCCGACGAACGGCAACTTCAGGAGCTCTTCGTACTGCTTGGCCTGGGTGAGGAAGTCCTCCCGCCCTGGCTGGAGGTCGAGCACGACGTACATATCGTTTTCCCGGGCCACTTCGATCCACGCATCGAAGGTGGAAATCGGCCATTCGAAGCTGTAGTCGCCGTCGTCGGTGGCTTTGGCGCTGGCAACACTGGCGATCATCTCGAAGGTCGGGATGATCTGATAGCCGTCGGCCGCGTACTCCTCGAGGAAGGGCTGCATCCGGGCCAGGGTCTCCTCCGGTCCCTGCTGGCCGAGTACACCCAGTCCGGTGGTCTCGGGGTGCCCGTAGAAGGCGACATAACGCCTGGGCTGGCCCTCGGGATAGACCAAGAAGCCGCCTCCCGGGACCTGCTGGCCTTTCACGAGAACGGCGAGCTCCCAGGGGTCGGCCTCAGGTGCGGTGCCCATGTAGCGGATCGCCTCTGGCGCCCTGCCGGCGAGGGCGGCGCCCACCTCGGGGTGGCCCAGGATGTCAGCCGGGTCGTAGGCGACCACACCGGCTCCGACGGCTCTGCCGGTGCCCGCGGCCGAGAGCAGGGCGACAGGGTTGGCCGCATCCATGAGCCAGATCGTCGAGGCATCGGTGGGCCGGGCCAGGCCCTCGAGGATCTGAGTCGGTTCGAAGGCGCCCTCGGGGGGAATCGAGGTGGATGACGGGGAGGTCTGAGGGAGCACCACCCGATCCTGGGCGTTGATGGCCCCAATGGTCTCGACGATGGTCGAGGCGTCGGGAGTGGAGGGAAGCCGGAGCTCGTCGGCGACCCCTAGGGCGAGTTTGGTCTCGTCGACTGCGCTGCTGATGCTGTGCTGTAGGACCGTGGCATCGGGGGGAGTCACCACATCGAGGTCGCCGACCAAGTGGATACGGGTTGGCTTGAGCCGGCCCAATTCGGCGGCGAGCTGGGGATGCGGGTGCAGCAGCGGCCCTCCGAGAGCAGCGGCGAGCTGTGCAGCCGCGGCCACCTCGTTGACGCTGTCCTCGCCGACGACGACCACGTCATCGGCGCAGACAAAGATCTCCCCTGACATCGAGAGAGCGTCTCCGGCGATCGACCCGGTGGCGATTGGGGCCGAGCCGCCGGTCACTCGAACACAAGCTCGGTCGGCGGGCGTGCTGGTCGTCGGCTCGGATGTCTGAGTGGTGCCGACACTGGTCTCGGTCGGTGTCTCGCCAACGATGGCACTGCACGAGACGATCGTCAGCGCGGCCAAGCAGAGGCAGATGGTTTTCATGGGAGTACCGGACCGATCGGCAGGGTAAACCTGGTCCGGAATCAAAACAGTGTTTCCGGCTCCACCCGTTCCCGGAGATCCGGGCCGTTATTGCGGACCGAGTTGACTTTCTTGGACACCGGATGCTCCATGATCAGGTCGGCATCGATCACGTGGACCAGGCTCCGGGCGGCTTGGGTGTCCCGCATCTCGCGGTCCAGCCAGACATCCCAGGAATCGGGGACCAGGGCCACCGGCATCCGGTCGTGGATGCCCCGGATCACGCCCTCGGCCGAGGTGGTGATGATCGAACAGGATCGATCCCATTGCTCCCCGACCTTCCTCGTCGACCAGATCCCGGCAAAGGTCATCGGGAACCCGTCGGCCCGGTAGACCCAATGTGGGGCCCGGCCCTGCTCGGCGGGCTCCCACTCGTAGAACCCGTCGGCGGGGATCAGGCAGCGACGACGGGCAAACGACTCGCGAAAGGCAGCTGAGGTGTCCACCGTCTCCAGCCGGGCGTTGATGTGGATCTTCTTGTCGTCTTCGGCGTAATAGGGGACGAGACCCCAGCGCATGGTGTCGAGAAATCGCCTGCCATCGCGCTCGGCGATGACGTAGACCGGGTCGGTGGGGGCGACGTTCCAATTCGGGGCCAGTGGCTCCGTCGCGACGTCATCTACCCCGAAGTACTCGGCGTAGAAGTCGAGGTCACCCGTGATCGAGAATCGCCCGCACATTCAGATGCCCTCCCGTGCCGTGGCCAAGGCTTCCAAGAGGTCGGCCACCGCCTCCACGTCGGGAACGCTGAATTGGGCCGCAGTCGGCCCGCTGCCGACATGGACCGTCACGTCCGGCGGGCGGAGTGTGGCGAACACCGTCTCATCGGTGACGTCGTCCCCGATGAAGAGGACGTGGCCGGCGGCCAGGGACAGGCGCAGGGCCGATATCGCCTTTCCCTTGTTGGTGGTGGAGTCGGTCAACTCGAGGACATTCTTTCCGTCCAGCAGCGTGATACCCACCGAATCCGCAGCCATCCGACGTATCTCATCCACCGCCGACACGTAATCGTGTGCTGTTCGGTAGTGGAACACGACTGAGTGGTTCTTCTGCTCGACAACCGAGCCGGGGACCTGGGCTCCGAGCTCGCTGATCCGGCCCCGCACCGCGTCGAGTACCGGAGCCTCGGTCTGGACACCCCCACCGGCGTCGGCGCCATGCTCGCCGATCAGGATCAGTCGCCTGTCAGGAAAGCGCTCGACGAGGTCTGAGCGGCGCCTCCCCGAGACGATGGCGACATGGGTTCCCGGTGTCCCCGCCAATCGGCTCAGGGCGTCCCGCGATCGGGGGAGGGGCGTGGCAGCCAGAATGTCATCGATCAGCTCACTGAGGGTGCCGTCGAAGTCGGATGCCACCAGAAGTGATGGCACAGAGGCGAGAAACTCGATCATGATTGGCTGGCCGCATCGTATGTCGCGCCGAAGCTGGACTTAGTCTTGACACAGACGTGATCGCGGCTCCCAGATTGCAGAATGCCGCCGACCTGGCTCGGACGGTGCCTGAATGCCTGCCCGACACCACGATTGCCGACGCCGCCCGTCTGATGGGTGTCGCCGGATCGACGGCGATCCTGGTGCGCGACGGGGATGAGATCGGAATCGTCACCGATGAAGACTTTCGGCACAGAGTCGTTGCGGCAGGGCTTTCGGGTGAAGGCCCGATCTCGCAGGTGATGAGCCGGAATGCGCACGTCGTCACCCCGGATCGCTTGGTCGAGGACGTGGTCATGGACATGCTTCACACCAATCATCACCACCTCCCCGTGATGGATGGCCATCGCCTGGTAGGGCTGATCTCCCACTTCGACATACTTGGTGCTGAGGCACTCCAGCCCTTTCGAATGATGAGCGAGATAGCGGAGGCGACCACTCCATCGGCTCTGGCGGAGGTCGCCAGAGACGTGCCGGCGGCGCTGGCCGCGATAGTCAGCGCCGGCCTGAGCCCGATTCGTGCCTCTGAGGTCAGAAGCCTCGTGACGGACAGTCTCACGAGACGACTCCTCGAACACGCCCAAGACGACATCGGATCGGCGCCGTGTGGCTGGGCCTGGATGGCTCTGGGCAGCCAAGGCCGACGCGAGCAGGCGATCGCAACCGACCAGGACCACGCCCTCGTCTTCGAAGATGTCGAACAGGACCCCTATTTCGCCGATCTGGCATCACGAGTCGTCGCTGGGCTGGAAGCCTGTGGGATTCCCCGCTGCGAATCGGGGGTCATGGCATCCGAGCCTGGATGGCGGTTGCCTGCGGAGATCTGGATAGAGCGGACTCGCAGGTGGATCATGGAGCCCGGCCTGGAGCGTGCCTTCATGACCGAGATCGTGTTCGACTTCCGACAGATCGCAGGGTCCTTCCCCGGCGACGCGGTGTTGGGAGATGCCTTGGAGCTCGCACGTCATCAAATCCCGTTCGTCCACCGACTCGCCTTGTTGACCGTGAAACACGACACGCCCCTGCGACGCTTCGGGTCCCGTCTCGTTGCCAAGGGTGGTCGAGTGGACGTCAAGGCTGGGGGTCTGCGTGCCCTCACCGAGTTTGGACGCCTATTCGGGATCGAGGCGGGCAGCACCTCCACTTCCACGCGGGGGCGACTGCAGGCGGCAGCGGTCGCCTCTGTGGTTGATCCCGAGGAGGCCTCCGCGCTCGAAGAGGCGTTCGAGGTGCTGACGGAAGTGCGCCTCCTCCATCAATTGCGGCGTTGGAAGGCCGGCGAGACGATTGACGAACAGGTGCGTGTAGGCGAGTTGGGCAAGATCGAACGCGTGCGTCTCACGCAGGCCTTTGTCGAGGTGCGGTCGGCTCAGAGATCGTGGAAGGCTCGACTCTCGATCACCTGAGCCTGCCAACATCGCCTCAACATGCTTGCAGCCCTGAACATCGTCGCACTGGGCTTGGGTGTCGGCGCTGGGGGCTTGACGGCGACGGTCGCCGCCTTTCTATTCAGCTTCCTGCTCAGCCTGGCCGGGGCTGAGACACCGGATGCCGGCCTTTTGATTGGGATAATTCTGGGCTTTGCGGTTGGGGGCTGGGTTGCGGGGCACCTGGCACCGCACTCGGAGCGGTTCCATGGCGCGGTCACCGGACTGCTTCTTGCAGGGGTGTACATCGTGGTTGCCAGTCTCGGGGGGAGCACAGCGGGGACCGGCTCGGTGCTCGGGTTGGCCCTCGTCGCCGTGGTGGTGGCGGGTGGAGCGGGATGGCTCGCCGGTAGACGCAAGCGGCCGGCCCCGTAGAATCCCGATGGTGAGCCCGTCGGACGGCCGCGGTCGCAAGATCGAGGAAAGTCCGGACTCCACAGGGCACGGTGCTGGGTAACACCCAGGCGGGGTGACCCGACGGAAAGTGCAGCAGAGAGCAGACCGCCGATGGCCCGCTTGCGGGAACAGGCAAGGGTGAAACGGTGAGGTAAGAGCTCACCAGCATCCCGGGCAACCGGGGTGGCTCGGCAAACCCCACCGGGAGCAAGGCCAAACAGGGACGTCGGTGGCCCGCCGATCAAGTCCCGGGTAGGCCGCATGAGCGCAACGGCAACGGTGCGCCAAGATGGATGGTCGTCCTAGACAGAATCCGGCTTACAGACGGGCTCGCAGACGTGGAGAGGGCTCCCCAACGGGAGCCCTCTCGCTATTTCGCGCGTCGCCTGTTGGAAATCCGAGGTTGTCGCGAGATCGCGAAATAGCCTGAAAGGGCAGAAACCTCCGCAAACCGACCCGTGTCCAATTAGAGACCCCTTTAGGGAGGAATACCTCGTGGTAATCAACAAGTACCTCGCCGAGTTCATGGGGACCTTCATCCTGGTGTTCTTCGGCTCGATGGCGATTCTCGCCAACCTCGCCACCGAGGGCCCGATCCTGGTGTCCGTGGGTCTCGGCTTCGGCCTGGCCCTTCTCGCCGGGATCTGGGCTGTGGGCCACGTCTCCGGTGCCCATTTCAACCCGGCGGTCACACTGGCCATGCTCCTGGATGGCCGAACCAGTTTCAGTGACGCTATCGGCTACTGGGTGGCCCAGTTCGCCGGAGCCGGTGTCGCCTCGCTGGTGGTGTGGGCTGCCTCGAACCGGGTGGCTGTGGAGTCGACTGTCACGACGTACAACAAGCTGTCGACGGGAATCCTGGTCGAGGTGGCGCTCACGGCGGTCTTCGTGTGGGTGATCCTGGCGGTGACCAAGCGCAATCCGGGTAACGCACCTCTGGCGATTGCCCTAACCCTGGTCGGCGTCCACATCGCAGGCATTCCGTTCTCGGGAGCGTCGGTGAACCCGGCGCGGTCCTTCGCTCCTGCCGTGGTCTCCGGATCATCGACGGCGCTCTCACAACTCTGGGTATACATCGTCTTCCCGTTGGTGGGGAGCCTCATCGCCTACGGCCTGTACCGGTTGTTCTCGGTACCGGCCGCCGATGCGACATCCCGGGTCGAGGTCTAAGAGAAGAAAGAATCTTCTCCAAGGTCCTCGAGACCCATCACCCAGCCTGCGGGCAGGGCCCAATGACGGGCGCCGCTGATCATCGACTTCGAGATAGTCGCTGTCGGGTCGGTGCTCGCCGTTCGGTGAGCCTTTGGCCACGAACGTCAGGCAGTCGTACTTGTTGCCCTCGCGATCAACGGCCTTCTGATCCCAACCTGCCACCCGGCCCTCGGCTTCCTCGGCCCCGGTCAGTGACGAGACCTGGTCGTCCGGGATCTCGAACACGCCCCCCCACACTGTGTGACCCGAATCGGGGACGAGGGAGGGGACAGCCCCCACTTCCTCGGAATGGACGAAGGCGAGCTTGGTCTCCGGAAAATGAGCGGTGAATGCGAACCTGGCACCCGGAGCCACGGCGTGGAGTCGGTCGGGATCCAGGAAGGCGGTGTAGGCGAAGTACAGCGTCGTTCTCGGCACGGGCACCGGATTGTACCGGGCCTTTTGGTCAGGCCCGTTCAAGTCGCTCTTGCCCCGGGATCTGAGCACCGTAAAGTCAGGCGCCTCGAAGGACGCCCCGACATCGAACTGGCAGGCAATGACAGACCAGAACCGACTCAGCCGACAACAGACCAGATCTCAGAACGAGTTGCTCGATCTGGAGAGGATGCTCCTCGACCCCGAGGTCCGGCATTCCAGGGTTGCGGTTGAACTGCTCCTCCACTCCCAATTCAAGGAATTCGGGAGCTCGGGCCGGGTCTACGACCGGGACACCATGATCAAGATGATGAACCGGGAGACCTCGGGGCAGATCACGATTCGGGATTTCGATGCCCGGATGCTGTCAGCGGACGTCTGCTTGGTCAGCTATCGCTCGGTTGGAGAAGGCAATGAAGCCCGACGGAGCTCGGTGTGGGTCAGGGACGAAGGTCGCTGGCAGGTGATCTTCCACCAAGGCACCAAGATCCCGGGACGTCTCTCCCAGGGCTGAGCCTGCTGACGGAATCGATGGAGAACTGAGGTTGCGGCGCCGGTGAGGCGATTCGAACTGCTCATGGTCTTCGGCGCCCTGTTTGCCGTCGGCTGGCCGGCAGTTTTCGGAGTCCGCACCCGGCGAGGAATCGTCGCTCTCGTGCTTCTCGTGTTGTTCATCGTCCATTGGCGCGTGGAGGGCCTGCGATGGCAGATGCTCCCGCTCTACGGGGTCTGTCTCGGCCTTGCGATCGGCGACATCATCGTCGTCGAGCGTCGATTGGATTGGACGAGTCGGATCGCTCGTGGGATCTTCGGCGTCGCAGGTGTTGGCCTGGCGGCGATCCTGCCCCTGGTGCTTCCGGTGCCCGAGCTTCCCTTGCCATCCGGTCCGGAGGCAATTGGGACCGTGACCTTCGATCTGGTCGATGTGGACCGACAGGAGACCTACGGGGCGGTTCCCGGTGGGCCTCGCAAGCTGCGAGTCCAGGTTTGGTACCCGGCCGTGCCGTCGAACGAGGTCGAGCCAACCGTGTGGGCCGAGGACTGGGACGTGGTGGCACCGGCGCTCTCACTGCTGCTCGGCTATCCGGGCTGGTTCCTCAATTACACCCGATACACGCCGTCGCACGCGACGGTGTCACTGCCTGTCGCCGAAGGCACGTTTCCCATTGTGATCTACAGCCACGCCTGGACCGGCTTCCGGGCGATCACTGTGAATCAGATCGAGAATCTGGTCAGCCACGGCTACATCGTCGTTGCCCCCGACCACACCTACTCGGCGGTGACCACCCGTTTCGAGAATGGCGATGTGGTGCCCTACGACCCTGAGGCCCTCCCGGACGAGGCGGACGCCGGCGAGGAGGCGTATGCGGAGGCCAGCGCCAACCTCATGGACGTCTACGTTGCCGACCTGACCTCGATCCTGGACGCCCTCGACCTGGGAGGTGACGGACCGTTCGGTGCCCTGGCCGCCAGCGCTGATGTGAGCAAGATCGGCATCTACGGAAACTCGATCGGCGGTGGGGCGGCGGTCGAGGTCTGCCTCGTGGACGAGCGATGCGATGCCGTGCTCGGCCTCGATCCCTGGGTCGAGCCGATCCCTGACCGCACGATTTCGGCATCGGCCACCCGTCCGGCGCTGTTCATGAGGTCGGAGGAGTGGCAGGCGAATGAGAACGACGCCGTGCTCAGGGGCATCGCCGAGCGCAGTGAGAACGTGACCTATTGGATCGGAGTGGATGGCACCGTGCAGAGCGACTTCACCGTGGCCCCACTCTGGTCGCCGATCAGCGAGCAACTCGGGCTCACCGGCACCATTCCGGCCGGAAGGGTGATCCCGATCGTCGATCGCTATGTCCTCGGATTCTTCGATGTCTTCTTGTTGGAGACGGGATCGGCTGCTTTGGACACGGCCAGTTTCGAGGAGGTGACTGTCGAGGTCATCCGCCCCGACTGAACGATGGCAGGTCAGCTGTCGGGGCGCTGCTGGGTGTCGCCGGTGACCTGCTGGCCGGGTTTCTCGCCTCTCTTGATTGCGTCGATGGTGGCACCCAGGGTCAAAGCGTCGGCCTGGCCGATGATCTTTCCGACAACCGTCCCTTCGGGGTCGATGAAGAAGGTCTCGGGGATGCCATAGACGCCATACGCGATGGCGGTCCGGCTGCCGGGATCGGCCAGGTACGTGGTTGCCGGTGAAGTTCCGGCTTCGGCAAGGTAGGCGAGGGACTGTTCGGGCTGTTCTTGGTATGCGATCTGGACGAAGCTGACATCGTCCTCGGCGAACGAGTCTGAGGTTGCAACCAGGTCGCTGTGCTCGTTGCGGCATTCCAGACACCAGGACGCAAAGAAGTTCACCACGACGATGTCACCACTCAGGTCGGCCAACGCCAGCCGGCCGGTCCCGTCAAGCGTCTCCAGGTCGAAGTCGGGCGCGGGGTGCCCGATCAACGGGGAGTCGACCAGCCCGGGGTCGGTCCCGAATCGAGAGGCAAGGACCACTGCGAGGACCACGGTCACGGCGATGACGCCGATCCCGACCCACCTCAGACACGCGCCCGTTCATGTGCACGCCTCTCCGGCGGTCGCCTGCTCCAGGTCTGCCTCGATCTCGGTTCGTGAGTCGTCGGGCAAGGACGGGTTGGCGAGGACCTCGTCGAATAGGGCTATCGCGGCTTCGGTGTCCCCGGCCCCACACCACTGGACCCGCCCTTTCAGGTAGAGGGCGACCGGAGCGTCGGGTTCGATGGCCAGGGCCTGGTCGAGGAGATTGAGGGCAGTATCCACTTCGCCGTTGCCCTCGAAGGCCATCCAACCGAGACGGGTGAGGGCCCCGGCGGCCTCGGTGCTGGTCGCAGTCTCACTCTGCGCAACGGCCAGATAGTGGGGGAAAGCAGCCCGGTAATCGCCCTCCTCGTAGTAACGCTCGGCAAGGGCCATTCGCATCCCGTTGATCTGCGGGTTGTCGAGGTTGGCTGCGATCACCGCCTCCATCGTCTCGTTGCTCACCTGTGAGAGGTCCTGGTTGCCGAGATCGGCAACCCCTTCCGTGGCTCCTTCACGCTCTTGGAGGAAGTTCCCGGCGACACCGACGATGACGGCAAACATCGCCACCAGGAGCACGCCCCCTATGAGCAGGCGCTTCTTGCTTCTTGGCTCTGCGGTCGTCTCCTCGCTCGTGCCGGGGTGGCCCCGCCACCAGAGGATGACGGTGACCCCGACTGCGATCGCGGCCAGCGGCGCAAGCCAGAGCCAGAGAGTGGCCCCGGATGCCGGCGGGTCGAGCAGGACGGCGCCGCTGTACGAAGAGAGGAGTTGATCGATGATCTGGGCGTCGGTGGCGCCCTGGGCTACCTCCTCGGTGATGAGGGCCATCATGTCCTGCGCCATCTGCGACGGTGAGTCGGCTATCGATTCGCCCTGGCAGACCGGGCACCTGATCCGGGCCCCTATCTCCTGGGCACGATCGACGTCGACCGGCCGCGTGGAGATCATGAAGCCAAGGGCTACCGCCAGGACGGCGATGGCGACAATGAAAAGAGTGTTGAGCCGACGCTCAGACATCGGCGCTTTGACGCTCGAGCGCGGTGGCTCGTTCCCGTCTTCGGGCGGCCAACGACCAGGCGCCTCCTGCCGCGGTGGTGAGACCCCCCAGCCAGAGCATCCACACCAGCGGGCTGGTATCCAGGTTCAAACTCACCTGGGTCGAATCAAGTGAACGGAGGGTCACGTAGAGGTCACCTCCGGGCCTGCTCATCACGGCCGGGGTGAAGACAGCGAAGCTGTCCGGCCCGTAGAGATTGACCCTCGGCTCGAGCTCACTCACTACCCGGTCACCCTTGATGATGGTCAGCCGGGCTCCTTCGACGACCCGGTTCGGCTCGACCCGTCGGAACGGAGACTCGTAGGTGATGGTGTACCCGACGAAGTCGACACTGTCACCCGGCTCGAGATCCACTGTGCTGTGACTGGCCAGGTTGGAGGCAAATGCGATGCCGATCGCCACCAGGACGACTCCGAGATGGCTGAGCTGTCCAGCCCAGAAGGGTTGGTCGGCTCCGACCACCGTCTTCACTTCGGCGAAGAACGAGAGTCCGGTCTTCCTGGCACGGGTGGACGTCATCTCGATCAGCAGCCCGATGATCGAGGTGGCCACGAAGGTCCCCAAGACCACGGCCAGGACCACCCAACCCAGCCTGGTGACCAGGGTGGCGGTGGTGACGCCGACCGCGAGGGCGAGCAGCGCCGGCCAGCGCAGGCGCTGCCACAACAGCCCGGGCGGCGCCCCTCTCCACGGCGTTACCGGGCCGAAGCCCATGACCAACAGGAGCAAGAAGCTGAGAGGCACGGCGAGGCGGTTGAAGAACGGCTCACCCACCCCGACCTGGGTGCCGGTGAACGCCTCCACCAGCAGGGGATAGGTGGTCCCGATCAGAACCACGAACCCGAAGACTGCCAGCAGGAGGTTGTTGACCAGGAACAGCCCCTCCCGGGATACGAAGTTCTCGATGCGGGGCGAGGAAGCGACCAGGTGCGCTCTCATCGTGAACAAGGCGAACGAGCCGACGAGCACCAGGACCAGGAACCCGAGCAAGGCCGGCCCGATCGCAGACTGGGTGAAGGAATGGACCGAGTTGATGGTCCCCGATCGGGTGAGGAACGTCCCGAGGATGGTCAATGAGAACGCGGAGATCACCAGGACGAAATTCCAGGCCTGGAGCATGCCGCGCCGCTGTTGGACCAGACCGGAATGGAGAAAGGCGGTGGCAATCAGCCAGGGCATCAAGGATGCGTTCTCCACCGGATCCCATGCCCAATATCCGCCCCAGGAGAGGACCTCGTACGCCCACCATCCACCGAGTGTGATGCCAACGGTGAGGAAGGACCAGGCGACCAGCGTCGAGCGATGGCTGCGCCTGAGCCACTCCGGCCCCGGCATCCCCAGCGCCAGTGCCCCGATGGCGTAGGCAAACGGCACCGAGAGGCCCACGTATCCCAGGTAGAGCATTGGCGGGTGGATCGCCATCAGGATGTGGTTTTGAAGGAGCGGGTTGGGGCCCGGACCGTTGAGTGGTGCGTCCGCGGCCGCAAGCGGCCACGGGCTAGAGGCGCCGCACCCCGACGTCAGGGCGCTGACACAGACTTCGAATGGGTTGGCGACGGTGATCATCAATCCGAAGAAGAAGATCCCGATACCGCCCAACACCGCAAGGGCAGCTGCTCCCAACGGGTCGGGAAAGCGTCGGTATCTGCCGAGGACGGCCCAGGTGAAGCCGGCGAGGATCAGACCCCAGAGGATGATCGAGCCCTCGAGGGCCGCCCACGCGGTCGCGACATCGAACGGGAACGGTGTCGTTGTCGAGTGATGGTTCGCGATGTAGGCGAGGGTGAAGTTGTCGGTGAGCAGGCCGATCTGCATCGCCGCCATCGCCGCAATCGCCCCACCGAGCATCAGTCGTCCCGGGCCGACCAGATCCGCCGACCGCCCCCTGGCGTTGGAGATCCCGCGAACGATGAGCAACAGCGACCCGACGAGGGCGGCGAGGACACCCAGAGTGCCGAGCAAGGAGAGCATCAGTTGGCCGGGTAGGCCCCGCCCTGCTCGGGGGTCACGTAGTTCTCGTCGTGTCGGATCAGAACGTCGTCGGCAACGAACTCATCTCCCGACCAGGCGCCTTCGAGCAACACCGGGACGTCCTCGGTGAGGAGATCAGGGGCGGCTTCGGTGAGAACCACCGGAACCGTGGCGCCGCCATCGGTCACGTCGAAGGTCACCTCGTTCTCGGACTCCGTCATCGTTCCGGCAACAACCGTCCCCGCCAGTCGAAACCGCTCACCGTCGGGAAAGTCGGCGCGCTGGGAAACGGCCTCGGTGGGGTAGAGGTAGTAGGTGAGGTTCTCCCCGAGGCTGGTGACCGTGAGCCCGACCACTATGGCGATCACCCCGGCAATGCCGAGAAGCACGAACCGGCGATGGGCCACAGGTCAGTTCCCGGCTCGGCGCCGTCGGAGGTGGAGATATGCGGCGTACCCGACGATGACGCCATACGAGATCAGGAACGTCCCGAACACGATCAATTCATCAGACATCCTTGACCTCCGACAAGCGAGGTGGTTTGACCGTGTCTCCGGCGAGCGCGACATCAGCGGCCGCCCTCTCTTCGGCCTTGGCGACGTCGATCCTCGCCACGAGAAGGGCGATGTAGACGATGGTGAAGGCGATGACGTTCACGAAGATGGCGATGGCCATCTCCCGAGGCATGGTGATCCCGTCGGGGCGAATCGACTGCGTCTGGTGGAGAGTGCGAAACATGTTGACTGAGAAATAGACCAAGGGGACCTGGACCACGGCGATGATCCCGAGGATCGCCGAACGTCTTGCCCGCACCGTCGGGTCAGGGGTGGCCGCCCTCAGTGCCAGGTAGCCGATGTAGACGAAGAACATCACCGCCGTAGTGGAAAGGCGGGGATCGCCCCAGTCCCAGGCCCGCCCCCAAACCGCCTGGCCCCAGACCATTCCGCTGAATAGGCCGATCGCGGTGAACATGACGCCGAGCTCGGCGGAGGCCTCCGCCAGTCGATCCCATCGACTCTGCTTCCGGATGAGCCAGATTGCGGATCCGAGGGCGGTCAATCCGAATGCCAGGAAGGCGAGCCACATCGACGGGGCATGGATGTTGATGATCCGGGTGAACTCGCCCTGGAGCGTGTCTGTGGGGGCACTGAGGGCGAACCAGAGGCCTACGCCCATGGCTGCGGCGGCGATGGCGAGCAAAACCCTAACCCGTGTCATCTTGACGCCTCCTCGAGCGGTCGTGCCAGGCCAACACCCGCCACCGCGAGCGCCAGGTCGGTTGCGACCAGGATCAATATCCAGGGGAGGATACCGGCGTCCCGCGTCATTGCTTCCAGCGTCGAAGATGCCCCGATGACGAGGGGTAATGCCAGCGGAGCGATGATCAGCGATGCCAGGCCTGCTCGGTTGGGCAGGTCGGCGGTGACCTCGCCGGCGAGGGTCCCCAACTCGGTGAGCCCGACTGCGACCAGGATCGACGTGAGCAACACCGGGCCCAGCCAGCCAGCAGGAAGGTCGGGGCTGTAGAGGGCGATCATCGCCACCAACAACACTCCAAGGAATCCGGACATCAGGACTGCCCCCGACAAGGTCCGCCCCACGAAGCGGGCTGCGGGGTCCACGCCGAGGAGGGCATAGAGGTCTCTGCGCTCCTGATCGTCGTGTGCGGCCTGGCGAAGAGCTACCTGCATGCCGAAGAGGATCCCGATCGCCCAGAAGACAGCGGGACCGAGTCGCGAAATGGCCGATAGGTCAACGCCGAGGGTGAGGGGGAACACCAGGAGGGCGACCACCGCAAACGGGAGAACGATGCGCATCGTGTCCCCGAGGCGTCGCTCGACTTTGAGGTCGACACGTGCGATCTCCTTGGTCTGACTCCAAAAGCTCACGATGCGTGCTCCAACCTGCCCAGGGAAATAGTGAGCAAGCGGCTGGTGTGGGAAGCCAGTTGACCCAAGTCGTGGGACACCATCACAACGGCCCCGCCTCCCGAGGTGGTCCGAGCGGCGAGGGCCCCGATTAGCTCTTGGGCCTCGAGATCCAACCCGGTGAACGGCTCGTCGAGGAGGAGGATCGTGGGGGAGGTGATCAAGAGCCGAGCGACCTCAGTCCTTCTCAGCATGCCGAACGAGCTGGCGGCCGCCGTCCTCGAAGACACCTCGTCCAGGCCAACCACCCGCAACGCGGTTTCGGCCTTGCTGAACTCGATGCCAGAGAGGTTGGCGGCGTGACGCAGGTTCTCGGCGAGGGTCAGCTCGGGGATCAGGGCAGGTCGATGGGAGAGCAACCCGATTCGAGGACGAACCGGATAGACGGCAGCCGTGCCCAGCTCGGCTCCCAGGACGGTCCCGGAGCCGGTGGCAGGCGCCAGGAGCGTGGCGAGAACCCGAAGCAGGGTGGTCTTACCCGCTCCGTTGGGCCCGGTCACCCCGAGGGTCTCGCCGGCATCGACGGCGAGCTCGATGTCGCGAAGGACAGGGAGCCCGCCCAGGGAGACCGCTATTTGGTTGAGATCGACGAGACGACCCACGGATCAAGTCTCATGGTCTGATGGGGGAGACTCAAGTCAGGCTCAACTGGCCCGGAGTCGGGGAACCTGATGAGCAGGGAGCGCCAGAAACCCGGTCGCATCGACCAGCCGGATCTCGGTGGTGTCGAGCCACCTCCAAATGAGATCGGCTTCCTCGGCGATCTCGACACTCTCCGGGACCTGGCGGTTGCCGTGCTCGCCGATTTCGGGCGCCGGGCGCAGCGGCGGAGTCCGATCCAGCCGCCAGGTCGACACCAGCTTCCCGTGGTCGATCAACACCCGGCAGCCGTCGCGACTCTCCAGCTCACAGAGCCCGATGGCACTGAGGGCGGACCAGACCTGGCGACGCTCGATCGCCCGCGAAAGGGCGTTGTGGCGGTCCCGCAGCCAGCCTGCCTCCTCGTATCGATGTTGATCCGCAAGTTGGCCCATCTTCTCGGCCAGTGGGGTCAGGAGAAGGGCAGGATCACGGTCGAGGCCTTCGATGAGCTGCTCGACGATCGGCCGGTAGTCGCCGGGGAGCAGCGAGCCGTCGCAGGGACAGGCGGCTACGCCGAGTTGTGCCGCCGCGCACGGGCCGCTTCGTTTCGAGGGCGAGGATCGGCATCGGCGAATCGCCGTTGCGTCCCACAGGGCAGTCACTACGAGGTCGGCTGCCTGTTTCGAGCGAAATGGCCCGAGATGGGCCAGACCATCCTCCTTGAGGGTGCGAACCACGGAAAGTCGGGGAAACGGCTCGCGGGTCAGCTTCACCCAGTGGGAGGTCTTCGGCGGCCTCGACCTCCGGTTGTGCCGGGGCCGATGGGCATGAATCAGCCTCAACTCGGTGACCTCGGCCTCGAGCGGCGTCTCGCAGACCACATGGTCGATCGACACCAATTCGCGCATCAAGTTCCCAATCGAGCGTCGCTCGTCGCCGTAGAAGTACTGGCGGACCCGGGCTCGGAGATTGGTCGCCTTGCCGACGTAGATCGGGGTGCCGTGGCGGTCCCGGAAGATGTAAACCCCGGGGCGCCGGGGGAGCCCTTCGCTGAGACTGATCTTTGAGTAGAAGGCGGAGCCCCGGGCCTTGGGGAGCTGGAGTAGGTCATCGAGGTTGGTGACTCCGAGGTTGCCCACTCTCTCGAGGAGGGCGTGGAGCACATGGGCGGTTGCCTCGGCGTCGTCGAGAGCCCTGTGGATTGGGGTCACCGGGCTCCTGAAGTGGGCGGCCAGGGTCCGCAGCCTGAGGTTTCGCACCTCGTCGCGAACCAGGCGGCGGGCCAGGGCGGCGGTGTCGACCGTGTCGTTGGCGATGCGCTCATAGCCCAACCGCCCGGCGGCGGCCTGGAGGAACGACATGTCGAACCGCACGTTGTGCCCTACAACCACGGCGTCCCCGATGAATTCGAGGAAGGAGGGGAGCGCGGTTTCGATCTTGGGAGCGTTGAAGACCATTGCCTCCGAAATCCCGGTGAGGATGGTGATCGAGGGAGGGATCGGGAGCCCGGGGTCCACCAGAGTCTGGAAACTGCCCAGCAGTTCGCCACTCCGGTACTTGACCGCCCCGATCTCGGTGATGGCGCAGTCCTTGGCCGAGCCGCCGGTGGTCTCCAGGTCGAGCACGCAGAAGGTGACTGCGTAGAGCGGTGTGGAGAGCTCGTCGAAACTGGGCTGGAGCAGGGCAGACACGCCCATTCGAGGCTAACTCGAACATATGTTCGATGTCAAGGGTGGAGTGAACGGGGGAGTGACCTCAGGCCCGACGCTGACGGAGGGCTTCGTAGGCGAGCAGGGCCATGGTCACCGAGGCGTTCAAGGAATCGGTCGCTCCCCGCATCGGGATCGACACCAACACATCTACTGCCTCCCGGGCTCGGTCCGTGAGCCCGCCATGCTCGGATCCGATCAGGAGGGCACAGGGCACCCTGAGGTCGACCGACCAGAGATCTCGGTCTGTGGTTGGGTCCGCGCCGATGAGCCGGATCCCCGCCCCACGAAGCCACTCGACGACATCATCGAAACCCGCCACTGCGATGGGGACCGTGAATAGTGCTCCTGTCGAGGACCGCACGACATTGGGGTTGAAAGGATCGATCTCGGGATCGACGACGATCACGGCGTCGGCGCCGACTGCGTCAGCGGTGCGCAAGATCGCACCCAGATTCCCCGGCTTCTCGATGCCTTCCGCAACCAGAACCATGGGCACCGCCTCGAGGGAAAGCCCGCTCAGGCCGAGATCGAACTGGCGGAACACGGCGATTACCCCCTCGTCCGAGGCCCGATACGAGGCACGGGAGAGGACCTCGGACGAGCAGGCGATGAGGGCGGATTCGGAGAGCCGGCCGGGGTCGAATCGATTCGGGTCGTAGAACACCTCGACCGGTCGATGCCCGGCGTCCACGGCCCGATCGAGAAGGCGAGGCCCCTCCACCACGAATAGGCCCTGGCTGTCGCGGGCCCCTCGATCGCGCAATCCGACCAGGGCCTTGATTCGCGGATTGGCCGCCGAGGTGATGACGGTCTCAGTCATTGGCTCCAGGTTTCCGAATGAACCACCGTGTCTCGCCGCTTCCAGCCACGACTGAGGCTCGACGACCGGCGATCGGGCGCGGGGGCCCCAACGGTCACCACTCCGATCGGAACGTGGTCCGGTGGCAGCCGGAGAAGGGTGGCGAGGTCGGGGAGCGAGTGCACACCCAAGAAGCCCGCCGCCAGCCCTTCGTCTACCGCCGCAAGGAGGACCGCCATGAGCGCGGCTCCGGCATCGACCCACCAAAATGGGACCGGCCACTCGATTTCCTCACCGTCCGGCCCGAGTTTGTCGGGCTCGCGGTACCGGTCCCTGTAGACCTTTTCGCTGACCGTGATGATGATGTGAGCCGGGGCCCGTGAGATCCAGGGATCGAAGCCACTGGCCACGTATTCGGCCTCATCGGCAAGCTCCGCGATCGCCCGACGCATCTCGGGCTCGGTCACCACCACAAACCCGAGGCCTTGCGAGAAGCCTGCGGACGGGGCCCGAAGCCCGGAATCCACGATGCGGTCCAAGCTCTCCTTTGCCACCGGATCGGGGAGGTAGTTGCGCACCATTCGGCGTGCCGCGATCACTTCTTTGAACTCCATCGCTCCATCTTGTCACTCACGCCGACGATGATGTCGGGAGCGCGTCGGGGACAATGCCCGGCAAAGGGCTTATCGTTGATCGAGTCCGTTGCCGGGGCGGATCATGGAGGGAGACGAATGACGGTCGGTGGGCAAGCCGGAGGCGGGTTCTCCGTGGTGTGGACCAGGGGCAAAGGGTGCTCCGAGTTGGCCGATCTCCTCGCCGGTGCACACTCGAATCGCATTACCGGCGACCTCGTCGAAGCCTGCATCAGCCACCGCGCTGATCTGCTCGTATCGCGAAAGCTCCCCGGCTCTTTCGACCTGGTCAATGTCGCGGTTCCGGTCGCCTTCGTGCCTGAGAACGTGACCGGGGTGGTGGCAACCGTCGCCGGCGGCCCTCACTCCATCCTCGCCGCCCAAACTGCCGCTCTGGTCGGAGCCAGCCTCGGAGTCGAGGCCGAGATGGTGTCTGCCGCCGGCCCTGGCGACGATCCGACCGCCGCCCAGCTCACCCTCGATCGCATCGCCGCCGTCGTCCCGCGACTCAAGGGGCGGGTGGTGGGCGTGGAAGGCATCAGCAGCCTCGCCCAGGATCTCGATGAAGGCTCCCTCCTCGTCCTCGGCGCTCCGGGTGGGTCATGGCTGCAACGCTCGATGCTCGGACCGGGCGCCCGCCTGAGAAGCAAGGCCCAGGCCGGGGCGGTGATGGTTCGCAGCGCCCCCGAGCGGGTCTTCCGTTGGATGGGTGATCCGGTCTTCGTGGGGCCGCTCCGTCAGGCCAACGACACGCTTCGCATCCACACCGAGAAGGTGTTGGCGGTTGCCGATCAAGGCGTGCTGATCGGGCTGGTGCGTCGAGAGCGGCTCGAGCAGTCAGGTGACACCGTGGTGGGCTCGATCATGGAGGAGGCGGTGTCGGCGAAGGTCGACGAAACCCTTGCTGAAGCCCGGGAGCTGGAGCCCACTTTCGGCGAGGACCCGATACCGGTGACCGACCACGAAGAGCACCTCGTTGGCGGTTTGTCATTGCCTGCGGCCTGAATCCGGGCAGAATCACCAGGCGTGAAACTCAGGATCACTTTCTGGGGGGTCGTATGGACCCTGATCGGCATTGCCGTGGTCTTCCACGTCGTGGGCGGCTGGTACTTCTCAGGGCAGCTCATCGAGGATGGTTTCGAGATCAACGCCGACCCTCTGGTAGTCCCTTCCGGCAGCTATCAGCTCGAAGAAGTTGCCTATGCCTCGCCCCTCGGGTCGATGGACGCCTGGTATCTGCCTGCAAGCGGCACCACCTGGGTCATCCACGTCCATGGCAAAGGCACGACACCTGCCGAGGCAGAGCCGATGTTCGCCCCGCTTCAGGAGGCCGGGTACCCGCAACTGGCCATTACCTATCGAAACGATGACGGCCAGCCAGTCGACCCGACCGGCTACTACCAGTACGGAGTCACCGAGTGGGAGGACGTTGCCGGCGCAGTCACCTACGCCCTCGACAACGGGGCCGAGCGCGTGATCCTCAACGGATACTCCACAGGGGGTGCCCATGTCCTCTCGTTCATGTACCACCAGTCCCTCGACACTGTGAGCGGAGTGCTCCTGGACTCGCCCAACATCGACCTTGCCGCGACGGTCGACTATCGCGCCTCGCAACGAGAGTTGCCGATCCTGCCGTTCAACGTCCCGACGTCTCTCAGCAAAGTGGCCCAGTTCTTCACCTCGCTCCGCATCGGGATCAACTGGAAGTCGGTCGACTACGTCGAGAAGTCGGCCGACTCGTTGCGCCAATCGGCGCTCGTTCATCACGGGACAGCGGATCTGACGGTCCCGATCAGCGAGAGCATCGAGCTCCAGGAGACCCAGCCCGATCTGGTGCAATTGATCCAGGTCGATGGCGCCGACCATGTCGGCTCGTACGACGTCGATCCCCAGAAGTACATCTCGGAAGTCCTGGGGTTCATCCAAGAATTCGAGTGAGCGACCGGGTCCGCACGTAGGGTCTCACCCACCGTGGGAGCCCAGGACGCATCCGAAGCCATGATCCGGCTGGAGCACGTCGCCAAGGAGTTTCCAGGCGCCCAGACAGCAGCGGTGAGCAATCTCAGCCTCGAGGTCGGCCGGGGCGAGTTGGTGGCTCTGGTCGGGCCATCCGGTTGTGGCAAGACCACGACCCTCAAGATGATCAACCGTCTGGTCGAGCCATCATCGGGACGGATCGAGGTCGACGGGCGCGATGTGATGTCGATTCCGCCCCACGAGCTTCGACGTTCGATCGGATACGTGATCCAGCAGGTAGGGCTCTTTCCTCACCGGACGATCGGCCAGAACATCGCGACTGTCCCCGGTCTCCTTGGGTGGGACCAGCCACGGGTCGATGCCCGGGTTGCCGAGCTGATCGAGCTGGTTGGACTGGACCCGTCCCTCCTCAGCCGGTACCCCGGAGAGTTGTCCGGAGGGCAGCAGCAGCGGGTAGGAGTGGCGCGGGCGTTGGCGGCAGACCCGCCCGTCCTCCTCATGGACGAGCCGTTTGGCGCAGTTGATCCCATCGTCCGGGGCCACCTGCAGAAGGAGTTCGTCGACCTCCAGTCCAGGCTGGCGAAGACAGTCGTCTTCGTCACCCACGACATCGATGAGGCGATCCTGTTGGGATCGAGGATCGCCATCCTGAATGTCGGGGGAGTGCTCGAGCAGTACGACACCCCCGAGCGGATCCTGGCCAGGCCCGGCCAACCCGTTTGTCGAGTCCTTCATCGGGAGTGAGCGGGGTCTGAAGCGCCTTGCCCTGCATCCGATCAGCGGGGCGGAGATCACCAGAGGCCCGGTCATCGATGTCACACGGTCCCCCGAAGAGGCGACCAAGGTCATGGAAGAGCACGGAGTCGCCTGGGTGGGTTTGCTTTCCGGTGACCATTTGCTGGGGTGGGTCGACCGGGCAGAGGTGGATGGGAGACCGCTTGCTCAGCTGACCCCGCACGAGTTCCTGGTGAGCCTGCGCAGTGACTCCTCGCTCAGATCGGCGCTGGACGCGGTCGTCACCAGTCATGCACGTGTGGCGGTGGTGGTCGACGACGGTGTCTACCGGGGGATGTTGGACCTCGAGTCGATAGCCGAGGAGATCACCGAATGATCTTCGCCCAGGAGGCTGCCCCACTTTTCGACTGGGACTGGGTCGTGCGCAACTGGGACCAGATCGTGGACCGCACCTGGGAGCACATCACGTTGACTGTGGTGTCGGTTGGGATCGGAATGGTCCTCTCCCTCGCCCTCTCCATCGTCGCCCTCAGTTGGAGGCGGACATATGCACCGATGACTTGGATCACGGGGCTTCTCTACACCATCCCCTCCCTGGCATTGTTCGCGCTTCTGATACCAATCGTCGGTCTCAACGCGTCCAACGCTGTAATCGCCCTGACCTCCTACACGCTGCTGATACTGATCCGTAACACCGTGGCCGGAATCGATGGCGTGCCGTCATCCGTTGTCGAAGCGGCGGACGGGATGGGTTACACCCGAAGGGCGAGGTTCTGGAAGATGGAAGTCCCCCTCGCGCTGCCCGCGATCGTGGCTGGCCTTCGGATCGCAACCGTGACCACCGTCGGTCTGGTCACTGTGACCGCGGTGCTCGGACTGGGGGGTTATGGCTACTTCATCTTGCGCGGGCTCAATACGTTCTTCTGGACCCAGATCATCGTCGGCGTCGCTCTCTCTGTTGCGTTGGCCACGGTCTTCGATCTCGGATTCGTATGGGCGCAACGGTGGCTGACGCCTTGGTCGCGGAGTGCGGGTTGATGGTGTGGGACTCGGTTCAGGAGTTTCTCAGCGAGCCGTCCACGTGGTCAGGTCCAAACTCGATCTGGACTCGGCTGGCCGAGCACGTGTGGATCTCGGTGGTGGCCGTGATCGTCGCTGGCGCTGCTGGTGCTCCCGCTGGCACTCTGGCTCGGGCACATTCGCAAAGGATCAGATATAGCCACTGCTGTGGTGAACATCGGCCGGGCTGTGCCCTCGTTCGGCATCCTCGCCATATCGTTCTTGATCCTCGTGCAGATGGGTGCTGGCGTCGGCGAGCCGTGGGCTGTCCTCGTGGCTTTGATTGCCCTCGCCGCACCTCCCATGTTCACCAACACGATTGCCGGCATCCAGAGCGTCGAGCCGGCGACCGTCGAGGCGGCACGGGGCATGGGCCTCACCGAGACCGGGGTGTTACGCGGAGTGGAGATCCCACTCGCCATGCCGCTGCTCCTGGAAGGAGTGAGGATTGGCCTGGTGCAGGTGATCGCCACCGCCACTCTGGGCGCCCTGGTGGCGTGGGGAGGTCTCGGCCGATACATCGTCGACGGATTTGCCCAACAGGACGTCGGAGAACTGATCGTCGGCGCCGTCCTGGTCGGGTTGCTCGCGATTGCGGCTGAGTTGGGTGTATCGCGTTTGGGTCGGTCCGCACATCCCAGGGGCGTCACTGATCCTCAATGACGGGAATGGTGTGGGAGCTTTTAGGGTTTGTGGACGCAGCCGCCCGGTTGTTGTCACCCAACGACTGGGCGCTTGTGTTTGGTAACCAAATAGAAGGAGAGACCCATGCGGAGATTCTTCCGCACCAACGCCGTTGGGGCGGTCCTGGCATTGGCGCTCGTCGCCACGGCCTGCGGATCGGGTGACGGCGCCGTGGATGGCGAGCCAATCAAGGTGGCCTCGTTCAATTTCAACGAATCGGTGATCGTGGCCGAGATCTATGCCCAAGGTTTGGAAGCCAACGGTTATGAGGTCGAGCGCAAACTCAACCTCGGCAACCGCGAGGTGGTGAAACCAGCCCTCGAGTCCGGCGAGATCGATCTCGTGCCCGAGTACATCGGGTCGCTAGCAGGCTTTCTCGGCGTCGAGCAGACAGCTGACTCCGCAGCGATGTGGGAGGCCGCCAAAGCCGCCTTTGAGGAGTTGGGCGTGACCCTGCTTCAGTACAGTCCGGCCCAGGACAAGAACGCCTACGTGGTGACCGCCGAGACGGCGTCCGAGCTGGGCCTTTCTACCGTCTCTGACCTTCAGCCGGTGGCCGGTGAACTCAGATTCGGCGGCCCACCCGAGTGCCCAGAGCGCCCTCTTTGCCTGATCGGCCTCACGGATGTCTACGGGCTGGAGTTCGCAGAGTTCGTCCCATTGGACTCGGCAGGCCCGATCACCATCGCCGCTCTCGAGGGTGGTGACATCGACGTGGCACTGCTGTTCAGCACTCAGGGAATAATCGCAGCCAATGGCTGGGTGTCGCTCGAGGATGACAAGGGGCTCAACCCAGCGGACAATCTGGCGCCAGCAATCCGGACCGAGGTGGTCGATGCGTATGGCGACGACCTGGTAGCTCTGCTCGAGTCGTACTCGGAGGCATTGACGACCGAGGATTTGACCGAGTTGAACAAGCGAGCTGACCTCGATCAAGAGGATCCTGCCCTCCTGGCCGAGGAATGGTTGAGAGACAACGGGTTCATCGAGAGCTGAGCGGCGCAACTACGGAGATCGCACTAAGCAAATACGCCAAACGCAATATGCGATACCAGAAACCCGGGCCTTCGCCCGGGTTTCTTGTCACACCCGTCTCGTACCTTGTCATCAGGAGGTCGAGATGATCATCGATTGCCAGCAATGTGCGATGCGGGACACCAGTGCTTGCGACGACTGCGTCGTGACCTTTCTTCTGGACGAGGGACCGCTCGAGCTCGACGAGTCGGAGAGCGAGGCCTTGCGCAACCTTGCCGGTGAGGGCCTGGTCCCGCGGCTGCGCCTGGTGCCGGTGGAGCGCAAGACCGGCTGATCGCTCGGGAGTAGGCATCAAGGAAATGGAGTGGCGACCGTTACCCTCCGCCGGGAATGGTCAAGGTGTACGCAGTCTCACTCGCAGTTGGTGTGGTCGGGCTTCTCGTGGTGGTCCTCGGAGGCGCATTTGCAGAGAACCTGGGCCGCGACGACGCCAATCCGGAAAAGAGATTGGGTAAGACAGGCAGAGCCGTGATCGGCGGACTGGTTGGGTTGGGGATGGCCGGGCTGTCCGCCGAGTTCGCCCCACTCGAGCTTGATCTGGGTGGTCGCGTTGCTACTCGCAGTCACGGGCGGCATCGGTGGAGCAATCTGGGGGTACTACGGCGCCGGGGTGGCCGACAGTTGATTCTCGTCATTTCCGACGTTCATTTCGCTCTCGACGCCTTGCGCAGGGTGGTCGGCTTGGGGGAGCCGATTCTGATCCTCGGCGATCTCGTGAATCTGACCGACTACCGCACAGGAGAAGGTGCTGTCGCCGATGTCCTCGGCCTCGACTTCGCCCGGGCGACGGCTGCAGCTCGTGCCGCCGGGGACTATCAGGGGATGCGAGACCTCTGGGCCGACAGCGCAGAGGGCAGGTTCGAAGAGGTCCGGGAGAAGATCGGCGCTGCGATCGACGCGCAATATCAGGGCGTCAGAAACGCTCTCGAAGGCGGCACCGGCTATGTGATCCACGGCAATGTCGATCGCCCTCGAAGTCTCCAGGCCAGCCTTCCCGGCGGCTTCGAGTACGTCCACGGCCGGGTGGTCGAGCTCGAGGGCCTCGAGTTCGGATTCGTGGGCGGGGGAGCCCCGACACCACTTCAAGCCGAAGGCGAGATTTCCGACGAGGAGATGACCTCGCTCCTCGAGCGAATAGGGCACGTCGACGTCCTGTGCACCCATGTCCCCGCGGCGGTCCATCCCCTTCGCACCGACGTCATCACCGGACGCGCCGAGCGTGGTTCGACGCCGATCCTCGACTATTTGCTGCGCGAACAGCCCCGTCTTCATCTGTTCGGTGACGTGCACCAGCCTCAGGCCACGACCTGGCGGGTCGGGTCGACCGTGTGTCGCAACGTCGGGTATTTCAGGGCAACGGGCCGTCCTCTCCGCATCGACTCGCCCCGGGGCGACTAACCCGGCATCTGGCTAGTCTCGCTCCCTGGACAAGGATCGTGGAGAGATGGCCGAGGGAACCTTCCAGACGCTCGAGATAGACGCCGCACCTGAGGTGCTCTACGACGCCGCCGCTGACATCGCCTCCTATCCGGAGTGGGCGACGGGGGTCAAGGAGGTCGAGGTCCTCGAGAGCGGGCCGGATGGCCGGGTCGACCGGGCCCGCTTCGTAATCGAGGTCTTCGTCAAGGAAATCGAATACGTCCTCCGCTACACCCACGATCGGCCGAATCGGCTGAGTTGGGTCGCCGAGGAGAGTGATGATCTCCAAATGCTGGAGGGCTCGTACACCTTCACCGCGAATGACGGTGTCACCGAAGTCCAATACGGTTTGAAGGTGGGTCTCAAGTTCACGATGCCCGGCTTCCTGATGCGTCAGGCCGAGAAGCAGATCGTGACCACTGCACTTCGCGGGCTTCGCAAGAGAGTCACGGGGACGAGCTGACATGCGAATCGTGCTGGTGACTGGCAAAGGGGGAGTGGGTAAGACCACTGTCGCCGCCTCCACCGCCCTGGCATCTGCGGACGCCGGCTATCGGACCCTCGTGACTTCGACCGACCCTGCTCATTCGCTGGCCGACGCCCTCGAGGTCCCGCTCGGCAGCGATCCGTCGATGGTGGTTCCCGGTCTCGACGGCCAGCAGATCGACACCCAGCGCCAGCTGGACAAATACTGGGGCTCGATCCGCCGCCAGCTGATGGACGTGCTCGACTGGGGCGGCGTAGCCGGCATCGAGGCCGAGGAGTTCCTGGTTTTCCCCGGCATGGATGAGCTCTTTGCCCTGCTCGACGTCAATCGACACGCTCGATCCGGTGTGTACGACGTCATCGTCGTGGACTGTGCCCCCACAGCCGAGACCCTCCGCCTCCTTTCACTCCCCGAGGTCCTGAGCTGGTACTTCGAAAAGGTCCTGCCGACCGAGCGGCGCTTGATGCGCGCGGCGCGGCCGATCTTGAGCCGTCTCACCGATCTTCCCCTGCCTGCCGATGAGGTGTTCATTGCGGCGCACTCGGTCTTCGAGTCGATCGAAGACGTCAAGGAGCTGATGTCGTCCCCGGAAGTGACTTCGGCGAGACTGGTGGTCAATCCCGAGAAGATGGTGATCGACGAGGCCCGCCGGACCTACAGCTACCTGGGCCTGTTCGGATACGGCGTCGACGGCGTGGTTGTGAATCGGGTTCTCCCCGATCTGGTCGCCGATCCCTACTTCGAGCGCTGGCGGGCGATCCAGAAAGGCCATCTCGACACCATCGACGATGCCTTCCCCGAGATACCGAGGCTCTGGCTGCGGCTGTTCGACGACGAGATGGTTGGCGTCGATAGGCTCCGGTTCATGGCCACCGAGCTCTACGGGGACAAGGACCCGATCGCCGACTTCACTGCCACCGCCCCGTTCCGGATAGTCGAGGTGGACGGCTCGGTGTCCATGGAGGTGGACCTTCCATTCTTCGAGAAGTCGGACCTCGACGTCTACCGCAGCGGGCATGAGCTCTACATCCAGGTTGGGCCCTATCGCCGATCGTTCATCCTTCCCGATGCGCTGCACCGGCGGGAGGTCACCCGGGCCAGGCTCGACGAGGGAACGTTGTCCGTGGCCTTCTCCGATCCGGATGCCAGATCATGAAAGAACAGTCAGAGGCAGTGCAGGCGCTGGCCAGAGCCGGGCGCCGTGTCGTGTACCACTTGCTGCAGGCGGTGGTTGAAGGGCTAAAGGCGGTCGAGGCCGTTATCGAAGAAGTAGGAAGCATCGGCGAGAATGACGACAACAAGGCCGAAGCGACCAGGACCAGGATCGAAATCGAATGACCCAGGAGCCAATCAGCATCCGCCCCGATGAGGTGCTTCCCCCTCCCTACGGCAACAACGTGCCGGTGCGACAACTCGCCAAAGACGCCGTCTTGCTCGTGCCCAACTTCGCAAAGCTGGTGGCCCGGCTTCTCATGGACCCTCGAGTCCCGCGGCGCTCCAAGATCGCTCTCGGCATGGCTGCTGCCTATGTGGCCAGCCCGATCGACCTTCTCCCGGAATTCATTCCGGTGATCGGGTGGCTCGACGATCTCCTGATCCTGACCTATGTCCTCGATCGAGTCATCGATCGAGCCGGCAAGGAAGTGGTCGAGGAGCTGTGGGATGGCCCCGGAGACCTGTTGGGGCTGATCCGGGACGTCTTGGGGCTTGCGGGCAATGTCATCCCGAAGCGGTTGCGGGTCGTGATCGACCGTCTCCACGGCTGACGCCTCCGGTCCGGCCCTAACCTTCGAGAATGGCATTCGCCGACGGCATCGCCGACTTTCGATCAGACACCGTCACCCGCCCCACGCCCGAGATGATGGCCGCGATGGCATCGGCCCCGCTCGGGGACGACGTCTATCACGACGATCCAACGGTGAACCTGCTCGAGGAGGAGTCCGCGGCGGTGACCGGCAAAGAGTCGGCGATTTTCGTTCCCACCGGGACCATGGGAAATCAACTGGCGATCATGGCACAAACCCATCCCGGCGAGGAGATCCTCGCCCACGAGGGGAGTCATTGCCGGAGCATCGAAGGCGGGGCTCCCCAGGCACTGTCCGGTGTCGGGTTCCGCACGGTCTCCGGAGACGGCGGGCGGATCGAGCCCGAGGATGTCGAGCGGGCCATGGAACTGAGTGGCTTCTTCCCCCGCATCGGGCTGATGGTCTGGGAGAACACGCACAACCTCTCGGGGGGCCGGGTGATCCCGATCGATCTCATGGAGAAGACGTCGGAGGTGGCGAGGGCCCATTCCTTGAAGGTCCACATCGATGGGGCCCGGATCTTCAACGCAGTTGTGGCGTCAGGTGTCAGTGCCGATCGCTATGCGGCGGTGGCCGACACCATCCAGTTCTGCTTCTCGAAAGGGCTTGGGGCTCCTGTGGGCTCGATCGTCTGTGGTCCGAGTGACCTGATCGACGAGGTGAGGTATCTGCGCAAGCGGCTTGGCGGGGGGATGCGCCAGGCCGGGGTGTTGGCCGCTGCGGCCAGGGTCGCCCTCGCCGGGAGGGAGCGGCTGGTCGAGGATCACTTGTTGGCCCGACAAATCGCCGAGGGGCTGGCAGAGAGGTTCCCGGGCTCGGTCGACCCCGATGTGATCGAAACCAACATGGTGCGAGTCGACTTCTCGTTCCTGAGCATGGAATGGGCCGATGTCAGATCCAGGTTCGAGGCGGCCGGGATCAAATCCAACCCACCGACGGCTGGCGCGTGGAGGATCGTCGCCCACCGCGATGTGGACGCCAATGACGTGGGTCGTCTCTTCAGTGCCCTCCAGTAACCGAGCCTCGGGCTCAGGAGTCGGATAGCAAGTGAGTGTCGGAATCCTCTTCCCCGGTCAGGGGAGTCAGCACGTGGGGATGGGGAGGGATCTCTTCGAGGCCAGAGCGGACCTCCTCGGGGATCGGGCCGACCAGACACTCGGATTCTCGCTTCAAGGGATCTGCCTCGACGGGCCCGAGGAAGAGCTGACCCGCACCGAGCACGCCCAACCGGCACTGTTCGCTCTGTCTTTCGCCCTTTGGGACACTCTGGTCCGAGAGGCCGGCTTCACCCCAGCAGGCACTGCGGGGCACTCGCTCGGGGAATACACCGCGCTGACGGCTGCGGCGGTCTTTGACTATGACTCTGCTCTGGCGCTAGTTGCTCGCCGGAGCCAAGCAATGGCAGACGCCGCCGATCTGGAGCCGTCCGGGATGGCGGCACTCCTCGGATCGGAGGAGGACGAGGCAGAGACCATCTGTGCTGGGCGAAGGGAAACCGGCGGACGGCTGGAGGTGGCGAACATCAACGCCCCGGGTCAGGTAGTCGTGGCCGGTGGGATGGCCGACATCGACTGGCTTGTCGAGAACGCCCGGGATCTCGGCGTCCGACGAGTGATCCCGCTCAAAGTCTCCGGCGCTTTCCATTCCACCTTCATGGGTCCTGCCGCCGAGACCCTCGCCATCGCACTGGCCGGGGTCGAAGTCGGGGATCCGGGATTCCCGGTATGGGCCAATGTGACGGGGCGGCCCCATCAGCCCGATCAGATACGCGAGTCATTGGCCCGACAGGTGGTGTCACCGGTGCGCTTCGCCGAGAGCCTGACCGACATGGCGAGGGCCGGCATCGATACCTTCGTCCACGTTGGGCCGGGTGACGTGACCGCAGGTCTCGCCCGTCGCACCGTGCCTGATGCGAATGTGCTGGTGGTCTCTGGAATCGAAGACATCGGGGCGGCGGCCGAAGCCATCGGTACCATGCTCGGACCGTGAGGAGATGCCAATGCGCAACGCCGAGATAACCGGATGGGGCAAATGCATGCCGCCGAACGTGCTGTCCAATCACGACCTCGAGCAGTTGGTCGACACCTCTGACGAGTGGATCACCACCCGCACCGGCATCAAGGAGCGGCGGATAAGCCACGTCGAGGCTTCCGAATTGGGGGCGATCGCCGGTTTGCGGGCCCTCGCCGCCGCCGGGAAGACCCCTGCCGACGTGGACCTGATCCTGGTGGCCACCTGCACCGGTGACTCGATTCTCCCCTCCACGGCGTCGGTGGTGCAGAAGCGGATGGAGGCCTGGAACTCGGCGGCGATGGACCTGAACGCGGCCTGCTCCGGCTTCGTCTACGGGCTGGTCGTCGGAGTGAACATGATCCGTGGCGGGTCCTACAAGACGGTGGTGGTCATCGGAACCGAGAAGCTCCACTATCTCCTGGACTTCACCGATCGGGCCACCTGTGTGCTGTTCGGCGATGGCGCGGGGGCGATCGTGCTCGAGCCCACTGAAGAGCCGATAGGCCTTCTCTCTTCGGAGCTGGGAATGGACGGCTCGGTGGGTCACATCCTCCAGACAACGCGGGATGGCACCGAAGGCGACCGGGGCCCGGCGGATCCTGCGGTCTCCTCGATCACGATGGAGGGCCAGGAGGTGTTCCGGAGGGCAGTCACCACGATGGGCGACTCCACCGCCCGGGCTAATCGAGGACGCCGGGCTCTCTATGGACGACATCGACCTCCTGATTCCCCACCAGGCCAATGTGAGGATCATCGATGCCACGGCGCGGAGGCTTGGCTTCGACGAGGGCAAGGTCTACGTCAACATTCACTCGTACGGAAACACCTCGGCGGCGACGATTCCGGTAGCCCTCACCGAGGCTCTCGAGGAAGGCCGGATCCAGCCCGGCTCCACCATCGCTTTCACCGCGTTCGGGGGTGGGCTGACCTGGGGCTCGGCCGTCTACAAATGGGGCTCCCGCGTGGAGCCGCTTGGGGAGAGCGACGCCGAACTGCCGCCGCCAGACCGCACGACGATGGAATTGCTCCAACCCAACTTCGACTTCTTCGGGTTGCCGGAGAAACTGACGTGACCGAACCCGTGGCCGGGAGAGTCGCTCTGGTGACCGGAGGATCCCGTGGGATCGGCCGTGCCATCGCACTTCGACTGGCCGGCTCGGGCATCCAGGTGGCGGTGAACTACGCCAGCAACGCCTCTGCCGCCGAGGAAACGGTGGGTGCCATCGAGTCCGCGGGCGGGCGTGCCATCTCTTATGCGGCCGATGTCTCCCAGGAGGACCAGGTCGAAGAGATGTTCGCCAAGGTCGCGGCCGCTTTGGGACCGGTGTCGATCCTGGTCAACAACGCAGGCATTACCCGGGACAACCTCTTGCTACGCATGAGCCCGAAGGACTTCGACGACGTGATCGACACCAACCTGAGATCCGCCTATCTCTGCACCCGGGCCGCGCTGCGGGGGATGCTCAAGATGAAATGGGGCCGCATCGTCTCCATCGCTTCGGTCGCCGGGATCGGGGGGAATGCGGGACAGGCCAACTACTCAGCCTCCAAGGCCGGGATGATCGGCTTCTCCAAGTCGATCGCCAAGGAGATCGGCTCCCGTGGGATAACCGTGAACGTGGTGGCGCCGGGGTTCATCACGACCGACATGACGGAGGACCTCGGCGACGGGGTCAGACAGGGGCTGACCGATTCGATCGCCCTGCGGCGGTTCGGTGCGCCCGATGAGGTGGCAGCCGTCGTCGATTTCCTGGTCTCCGATGGCGCCTCGTACATGACGGGCCAGGTTCTGCCGGTTGACGGCGGTCTGGTTCTGTAACTTCTCCGAAACTCAAGAACAACGAAAGGAAGCAAGAGAATGGAAAGAAGCGAAGTATCCGAGCGCCTGAGTGGCGTCCTCGTCTCCGAGCTCGGGCTGGACGCGGCCAAGATCTCCGAGGAGGCGCACTTCGAGGAAGACCTGGATGTCGACAGCCTCGGTGTGGTCGAGTTGTTGATGGCGCTCGAGGACGAGTTCGGGGTCAAGATCCCAGACGAGGAAGCCGAGTCGATCATGACTGTCGGTCAGGCGATCGACGTCGTGTACGGCAAGCTGGGAGGCTGATTCTTGATGTCTCCGGAGCGGCGACGAGTCGTCGTCACCGGGCTCGGGGCGGTCACGCCGATCGGTGAAGATGTCGAAACAACCTGGAAGGCAATGCTTTCCGGAACTTCGGGCATCGGGCAGATCACACAGTTCGACACCACCGGATACCGGACCACCATCGCCGGTGAAGTCAAAGGTTGGGACCCGGAGGCGCACTTCGACAAGCGAGAGGTGCGTCGGCTCGACCGCTACACCCAGTTCTTCCTGGTGGCGGTGCGCCAGGCTTTGCAAGACGCCGGGCTCTCCTTCGATCAGGACGACGAGGCAGCGGCGCGTGCCGGCGTGATGGTTGGTGCCGGTTTCGGGGGCATGGGCTCGTTTATCGAGGAAATCGAGACCCTTGTCGATCGAGGCCCTGATCGGGTCAGCCCGACCGGAGTTCCCCGGATCATCCCCAACATGGCTGCCGGCCTGGCTTCGATCGAGCACCACCTGTTGGGACCGGTGTCCTGTGTGGTCACCGCCTGCTCCGCCTCGGCCAATGCGATCGGCGATGGCGCCGAGTGGATCCGGCGGGGCGCAGCGGACGTGGTGGTGGCCGGCGGAGCCGAAGCAGCGATCACAACCTTTGGCATTGCAACCTTTGCCCAGGCCCGGGCCCTGTCGCATCGCAACGACGAGCCGACCAGGGCGTCGCGGCCATTCGATGCGGGTCGCGACGGATTCGTCATGGGTGAGGGCGGTGCCGCCCTCATTCTCGAAAGCGAGGACCACGCCAAGGCCAGAGGGGCCACGATCCTCGCCGAAATGACCGGGTACGGGATGTCGGCGGACGCCTATCACATAACTCTTCCCCGACCCGGGGGCAGCGGCGCCGCCCGCGCCATGAAGGCCGCTCTGGCCGACGCCTCTTTGGAGCCATCCGAAGTCGGCTACATCAACGCCCACGGGACATCGACCGAGGCGAATGACACCACGGAGACCAAGGCGATCCGCATCGCCCTGGGCGAGGCAGCTGACGGAGTGCCGGTCTCGTCGACCAAGTCGATGACGGGTCACATCCTCGGCGGGGCCGGCGCGGTGGAAGCGGTGGCCTGCATCAGGGCGTTACGCGATCAGGTGCTTCCCCCGACGATCAATTACGAGGTTCCTGACCCGGAGTGCGACCTCGACTACATCCCCAATGAGGCCCGCCCTGCTTCCTTGAAGCATGCGATGTCGAACTCGTTCGGGTTCGGGGGACACAACGTGAGTCTCGTTTCAGCAAGGTCTGAGAGCTTCGCGTCGGACGTGCCCCCCTCCCCGGCTCCGCCGGTACTCCCCCCAACGCTCACTTCGTTCGCTGGGGAGAAATGTTTCCTCCCCCAGGAGCGGAGCGACGTTGGGTCAGCTTTCCTTCTTCTCGTTCCATTCGGCCAAGCTGCGATAGACCAGCGCCAGGATCAGCACCACGCCGATGGTCACCACCAGGAACGAGACCACCGACACCAGGGTGGCCCAACCCGCACACGACATCTCACAGCTGACGTCGGTCACCACCCAACCGAGCGCGCCGGCCAGGACACCCGTGACCAGGGCGGGGATCGCGATCCAGGGATTCGGCCTTCGTCTCATTTGGGCCGGCCCCGCTCATCGATCTGAGCGGCGTCGAGGATCTCCTTGGGAGCCAACTCAGGCGGAATCGGGAACACATGGCCCTTCTCCCTCGGGGGGTGAAAGGCGATCTCAACGTCCCGGCTCCAAGCCAGGACCAAGATGAAGATCGCAGTGAGAGCCGAGACCAGGGCGACCGGGAGAGGTTGCAGGAAGGCCAGGGCGAGGGCCAGGAGCGGCCACACGATCCTGACTGCGTAGAGACCGCCGGGCAGGACCCTCGAGTACCAGAGGGCGGCAACGGGCGCCGAGAGCCCCACGACGACCGTCGCCACGGTCGGGCTATCCCATGCGGCCAGCCCGATTGTGAACGGCGTCGCCACCAAGACGAGAGGCACGAGAACGGCGCGCGGGGGAGGGCCGCTGGCCGAGGGGAGTTTGCGGATGCGCTCGTTGACCGATGGCAGGAAGAGGACCACCCAGGCGAGGACGGAGACGACGACCGCAACCACCCACAACGTGTCAACCGGCCTCGCCACCGCGATCAGGAGACCGGCAAGGATCGACGCCAGCCCGGTGCGACGTGCCCACCGCCCTCCCACGATGATCATCCCGACAACTGCCACGGTTGCGGTGGTCATCAAGCCAAAGCCAACGAGGAAAACCGACCAGGGGGCGAGGGGGCCGGGGTCGACCGTCAAGGCGATGGTCCAGAGAATGGCTGCAACCAGGGGGGAGGCGGAGGCCCACGGAACCTTCACGCCGGAAGTCTCGCAGCGAAGAAGGTCAAGCCGAAGTCGGGTCCACCGACTCCTCATGTTGGCTGACCACCCTCAGCCCCTGATGGTCGGCGATCCTGGTCGAATCACCCGGCTCCCAAATCGTTTCCTCTCGCCAGACTTCGCCGGGACGGAGGGTCACCACCGCTCCGTGGCCTGGCTTCTCATCGTGGAGCCCGGTCAGGGAGGACCCGATGAGGCGCAGCCGGCCGGCCTGGATCGGATCCTGGTGCGACACGATCACCACGTCCCCATGCGGGTGGTCGGAGTCGAGGCGACGGGCGGTGGCCGCCATGCGCTCGGCCAGCTCGCTGAGCGACTCTTCGGCGAAGGCCAGAGCCTCGGGATGCTCCAGGTAGGCCTCCAACTCGCCGGGGAACGCATCGGGGAGCTCACTCCAACTGTGCCCCCGCCATCGGCTGGTCACCCGCCACTCGGTGAGGCCGGGGTCGACTTTCACCGGGACTCCGGTTCGGCCCGCGATCTCCTCGGCGGTCCTCAGCGACCGCTCGAGCGGAGAGGACCAGATGGCGACCACCGGGCGCGGGCCGAGATAGCGACCGACCCGCCGTGCTTGCTCCAGGCCACGCTCGGAGAGGCCGAAGCCCGGCAGGTCGGAATAGACGAGGTGCTCGGGGTTGTCGACCTCAGCGTGACGCACGAGATGGATCAGGGCGGCCATTGGCCTCAGTTTGGCGGTTCCTGTCGGTTGTCAGAGGTAACTTGGCCAGGGTGTGGACCGAATCGATCCTCCACGTCGACATGGACGCCTTCTTTGTCGAGGTGGAGCGGCTTGGTGACCCATCGTTGAGAGCCAAGCCGGTGGCAGTCGGGGGCGGCGGCAAGAGAGGGGTGATCGCCAGCGCGTCCTATGAGGCCAGGAAGGCAGGCGTCCACTCCGCCCAACCCACGGCCATCGCACTTCGCATGTGCCCGGACCTCATCGTGGTGGCCCCCGACCATCATCGATACAGCGCTGTGTCGTCGCAGGTGTTCGAGATATTCAGATCCTTCACCCCGTATGTCGAGGGGCTCAGTCTCGATGAGGCGTTCCTCGATGTCCTCGGGCTGCGGTTTCACTTCGAGTCCCCGGTCCATGTCGGCGAGGAGATCAGGTCCCGAATCAAGTCCGAGCTGGGCCTGCCTGCGTCCGTCGGCGTCGCCGCAACCAAATTCATGGCGAAGCTGGCGTCGGAGGCCGCCAAACCCGACGGCCTCCTCCACATCCCTCGTAGCGAGCAGATCGGGTTTCTCCACGCTCTCCCGGTCAGCTCGCTGTGGGGTGTGGGCCCGGCGACGCTCGCCGGTCTGCAGCGATTGGGCGTGGTGACGGTGGGCGACCTTGCCGAGCTTCCGGAGACCACGGTGGTCTCCGCCCTCGGGCCGGCCAACGGGCGTCATCTCCTGGCCCTGGCCCGGGGGATTGACGAGCGCCAGGTCGAGCCAGACATCGAGGCAAAGTCGGTCTCGGTGGAGGAGACGTATGAGAACGACCTCGAAGGCAAGGAGTTGATTCAGGCCGCCCTCCTGGCTCATGCTCAGAGCCTGTCGGGCCGGCTCCGGCGCAGCGGGCTGGCGGCGAGGACGGTCACCCTGAAGGTCCGGTATCAAGACTTCACCACGATCACTCGAAGTCTCACCAGCGAGGCCGCGATCGACAGCCCACATGATCTCTATCGGATTGGCCTCGGACTGCTGGACCAGGTCGATCTCGATCGGCCCGTCAGGCTGCTCGGCCTGGGTGGCTCGACCCTCGAGGATGGCAGCCAGCCGAGGCAGCTGACTCTCGAGGCCTCCGAGGACTGGGACCGTTTGGCGGAAGCAGTTTCCGGCGTCCGGGAGCGTTTCGGCGATCGTGCGGTCGAGCCAGCCCGACTTTTGGAGCAGCCGTCGACGCAAAGGGGAATCGACCCGTGAAACTGTCTTCGGGTGAGGTGTATTGTTTCATGCGGGCGTGGATCTAGCTTGAGGAACGAGGTAGCGATGCCCCTCGACGATCACGAACAAAAGATCCTGGCGGAGATCGAGCGCCAGTTCTATGAGGAAGACCCCGAGCTCGCCCGAGCGGTCCGGGACATCACCCGGCCCTCGCGGATCGGGGCCCGCCTCGCCGTGCTCGGAGTGATCGCTGGTCTTGCCATCGTCATCGGATTCTTCACCACGCGCACCGTGGTCGCCATCCTCGGATTCGTTCTCCTGGTCGTGTCGGCGACCGCTCTCGTCAGCGGCATTCGCGCTCGGGGCTGGCAGGTGCCGGAGTCCGAGCCCGACGACGACTGAAACGCCCCACTCCACCCCGCCTCCTCACGCCGCGTCCGTTTTCTAACGGCTAATGTTCCGGCCCCGGCGGCTTCCCATGGAGGGGTGGGAACGCCTCCAAGGAGGAGAACACGACCCCCATCTTCAGGGTCGTAATTGAGTTGTTGTAGGAAGGGACGAGTGGAGCAGTCATTCACAGCCGAGCAGGCATGCCGGCTCACCAATTGCACGCATCATCAACTTCGTTATTGGGACCGGGTCGGATTGGTCAGCCCCTCGGTTCAGAGAACCGGCGGTCGGCCGGGAGTCAGGCGCCTCTACTCATTTCGAGATCTGGTCGCGTTGCGTGTGGTGCGGAGCCTTCTCGACAACGGTATGTCACTCCAGCGCGTCAGGCGGGCGTGGGACTACCTACGTCGGGAGGGGGAGATGGAGGATCACCTCGCCGACATCAAGCTGGTCACCGACGGTCAGACCATCTTTCACGTCGGGTCTGACGAGGGGGAGCTGATGGACGCCCTCCGCCAGGGCCAGCTGGCCTTCTTCGTCGCCATCGACGAGATAGCCAGGGAGGTGGAGGAGGACGTGACCCGGTTCGAACTGGATCGCAATCGCTTCCTCGACATGCTGCGTCGGGTCGAGGACGACGTCGCCGACGAGCAGCGAGCAGCCAGCAGCTAGGTCAGGGCTGGCGGTCGAAGAGCGAGCGCAGACTGAACACAGCCCTCGCCCGTTCCGGGCCTTCGTAGCGAAGTTTCAGCCACTGCTCGAAATGGTCGAGGTCCGACTCTGTAGCCCGCCCGTTGCGTCCGCCGTAGACCGCCGCCGAATAGTTCCTGGCAATCGGCACCAGGACCCGGTCTCTGGCATTGGCGAACTCGAGCGGCGTCTGATGATCCGGTATCGGTTGTCCGAGGTCGGCGAGGCGGTCGACCATCTCCTCCCAGACCGCGGTGATGTCACCACCGTCTCTGATCCGGTGGATCCGCCGACGTCTGCGGACTTCCTTGATCGAGGGGATCGCCAACAGCAGAAGGGCGACAACCGGCAGGATCCACCACCACCACGAAGCGATGCCCAGGAAGGATCCGCCCCTGCCGAGCAGGCCACCGTCCTGGTTCCCCTGTTCCCGGGATCTGGCTCTCGTCGAGGAAGCCGGGCAGGGGGATGTCCGGGGCGTTGGGATCGGGTGGCGGGAGGTAGACGACGGGGTCGAAGCCGGCGGTGACACTTTCGGGTATCCCGTCGCCGCGCGGTGTCGGGTCGAACTTCACCCAACCGAATCCGTCCATCCACATCTCGACCCAGGCATGGGCATTGTTGTCCCGGACGGTGATGACCTCGGTGCCGTTGTCCTGGGTGTCGACCTTGCCCGGTGTGAATCCCCAGACGACACGGCTGGGGATGCCGATCGCCCGCCCCAGCACCGCCATGGAGGCGGCGAACTGCTCGCAGTACCCGGTGCGGTAGTTCAGGCTCAGGTCGGCTCGGTGAGCCACTCTTCGAGATCGAGCGATCCGGCGCCGGTCGAGACATCGGTCGAGTAGACGAAGTCGCCGCTGTCGCGGAACCAGTGTTGGAGCAGCCAGGCCCGCTCGAAGTCCGTGCTCGCCCCGCGGGTTTGGGCCCGTGCCACACGGATGAGATCCACAGGCGTGTCTTCGGGGAGCTCGGTGAATCGCTCGATGTCCGCCGGACGGTCCAGCGACCCGGATGGAAGCGACGGCTGCTCGGTGAACGCTCCGTCATCCGCTGCATTGGCGAATAGCGGGCTCAGCGAGCCGTCGGGGAGGGTCGCCAGTGCACCCAGGTCGTCCTCGTAGTCGGCGAACACGGCCTCGACCTGGTACTCGTCGCCCTCGCCCATCTGCGCCTGATAGAGAACCGACCCATCCGGCGTCGTCTGGAAGCCGGCGGCATTGACCGAGTCTGACTGGAGGAAGCGAGCTGCCCCGGCGGTGGGCAGGACCGGGCTGCGCAGGAGAGCGATCCGGATCCGCTCGCTGATGACCTCCGTCGTGCCGCGATATGCATGAGCGGGATCGCCGATCACGGAGTCAGAGGTGTAGAAGTCGGCGACGGCGGCCGATGGGCGCCAGGTGATCCCGTCGAAGTCGTCGAGGCTCTCCATCCGCCAGTAGATCTGGTCGGCCGGCGGGGCATCTTCACTCAGGGTGGCCTGAAAGAGGACCGCGTTGGAGCGTCTGATGATCCTCTGTCTGGAGGTCGGCGAGACGGTCGAAGGCGACACCGCCGAAGCCGGGCCCGTAACCGCCGCCCAGTCGCCAGGGAAGGTTGCCATTGGGCGGGACCAATCCGGCTGCCCCTTGCGTGGCAAACAGGGAGGCGGCGGCGACCAGAAGGGCGACGCTGACGGCCCAGCCCCGTGAGCGGCGGGGCAGCGGCCGGCCATCGAGGTCCCGGACCCGCCCGGCATCGGTGCGTCGTTCCAGCGCCACAGCGGCGATGGCGAGGGCGATCACCGCGATCGAGGCGGCCATCCATCCCCGGCCGGCCCGAACCCGGTCCATGACGGCGAACTGCAGGTAGAGGGCAAGCGAGGGAACGACCATCGCCGCGGTCGGCCCGGTTGACGCACCCCACACGTAGAGGGCACCAACCGCCCACATCAGGACGGCAAGGACGCCAACCAGACCCGAGGTCGGGAACACCGGGGCCACGCCGAACCTGATCAGGTCTAGAGCCTGCGAGATCTCGTGGATCACCTCGCCCGGTGTCGCGACGCTGGGTATGAACCCGGCGATCAAGGTCTGGGGGACCGAGATCCTGAGGAACAAGGCGATTCCGAGGATGACGAAGACCGCGAATCCGATCTTGCGGTTCTTGATCGTCTGACCGAGCAGCCACCAGACCACTCCGCCCATGAACGCCGAGGCGATCATGATCAACTGCCACTGCGGAGCCTGATCGCTGGTGTCCAGGAGGCGGTCCATCCGGGCCACCATCAGCACGAAGGCTGCGAAGCCGGCTAGCCGGCCGAGGCTGTTGTCCATGCCGTCCTCATGGTTGTCACCCAGGCCGGAGCCCAGGGTTGGTCGGGCTCGATTGACACCGTGGCCACCCCGAATCTGTGGAATCCGACCAGGGTTTGCGAAGTCGACGATGAGACCGTCATCAAGACTGTGGTCGGGTAGTCACGCGCCAGCAGTTGTTGCACCGAGAGCAGGGACCTGTCCGCAATGCCGGTGATGATGACCAACGCTCCACCGCCGCCCTTCTGTCGAATCCTGGTGGCAACTGCCTGGATATCGATCGCCGCAGTCGGGTTGGACCAATGCGAGGCGCTCCATGGCCGAGCCGTAGCGTGAAGCGTCGATGGGGTCGGCGTCGCCGGCCCACAGGTCTGCGTCGAAACCCGAGCCGACCAGATGGGTGACGATGGTGGCGGCACCCGAGACCGCCTTCTCAAAGGCGTCTCTCGACTCATAGCTGCCATCCCGAACGTCGAGCAGGACCAGAGCCCGCGACTGCCAGGGAGTCTCCAGCTGTCGGATCATCAACTCGTCGGTCTTCGCCGACGAGGGCCAATGGACCCTTCTCAGATCGTCGCCACGCTGATACTCGCGGAGGGTGTAGAAGTCCTCGCCACCTCGCCTGCTGTGCTCGGGCCGGGAGGCCTGCATGGCGGGATCCTGGCCCCTCACGATCGGGAAGCCGGTGAGCTCCTCGAGTGCGGGGTAGACCACGATCCGATCGACCGGGCCAATCGGCCCCCGCGTCTCGGCAAGCCCGAGAGGATCGGAGATGCTGACCATGGTCGGCCCCACCTTGTACACCCCGCGGGGTCGGCAGGTGACCCGGTAGGTGGCGGTAGTCGACTCACCCTTCCTGAGTCGGGCGACTTCGAAGCTGGCCACACCGAGCTGGTTGACGTCGTCCTCGATCGAGATGTTTCCGATCGCCCGCTTCGACTGGTTTTCGACGAGCAGAGTGACACTGGTGGTGTCGCCATCATGGACAGTGGCCGAGCCGAGACGTCGGTTCACTTCGAGCTGGGAGCGCCGGGCACGCACCACGACCAGGGCAAAGACCTGCGCTATCACGAGGAACAACGCGACGAGGAGCAGTTCGATGTCCCCGAGGGCGTACCAGAGGACGACCAATGCGAGACCGGCCCCTGAGAAAGCCCAGCCTCGCAGTGTTGGCATCAGGTGGCGATCCGGGAGGTGGTTCCCGGCACCCTGAGCCTGGTCATGATTTCGTCGATCATGCCCGTCAAGGTCTCGCCTCGCATCTGAGCCTCAGGCCGCAGGGACATCCGATGCTCCAGCACCGGATGAGCCAGGGCCTTCACGTCGTCCGGGGTCACGTACTCACGATCCTGGGAGGCGGCCATCGCCCTGCCCAGTCGTTGCAGGAAGAGCGCAGCGCGAGGGGAGGCTCCGAGTAAGACATCGGAATGGTTTCTCGTCCCTTCGACCAGGTCGATGATGTAGGTCTTCACGGCCGGGGAGACCGCCACGCCCTGAGCGATGGTGATCATCTCGGCCACTTCTTCGACCGAAACCACAGGCTCGAGGTCGAAGAAGGTGGATCGAACCGCATGGGTGTCGAGGATCTCCAGCTCCTTCACCCGGCTCGGATATCCGATCACGACTCGCATCATGAATCGGTCCAATTGGGCCTCGGGGAGGGGGTAGGTGCCTTCGTGCTCCAGGGGGTTCTGGGTCGCCATGACCATGAAAGGGAGAGGCAGCTCCCGGGTCGTGCCGTCAGACGTCACCTGCCGCTCTTCCATCGCCTCGAGGAGGGCGGACTGGGTCTTCGGGCTCGCCCGGTTGATCTCGTCGCCCACCACCAGGTTGGCGAATATCGGCCCCGGCTTGAACTCGAACTCACTCACATTGCGGTCCCACACCGACACTCCGGTCACATCGGAGGGGAGCAGGTCGGGGGTGAATTGGATCCGGTTGAAGATGCTGTCGATCGACCGGGCCACCGACTTGGCGAGTTGGGTCTTGCCCACCCCGGGAACGTCTTCGACCAGGACGTGGCCCTCGGCGACCAGTGCAAGAAGCACCAGCTCGATCACGTCGCGCTTCCCCTGAATGACCTTCTCTACGTTGCTGGCGATGCGATCGAAGCGCTCGCTGAAGGTCGCAATCTGCTGTGGTGTCACCTCGGCCAATTAGGGCTCCCGGGTCGAGTATTTATTTGCGGAGACTCTACCGGTGGGCAGGGCTTGAGTGGCTAGAGTGTCTGGTGGGGAAAGGGTATTGCTCGATGGGACAACGGCTGGGGCTGAGTGATGGCCTGCCGACGCTGGTAAGGAGGCCCGTCCTGCTCTGGGAGGGCATTCGCGCCGCTTTGGCCATGCGTTCGCGTGGCAGGGTGACCCCCTCGCCCGAATATCTGGCCTGGAGGCTGCACACCGCGTACGGCGAAGATGCCTCCTCCGTGCGACCCGAGGATCTTGCCGCTTACCTCGGATGGCGCCGGATGATGAGAAAGCTGTCATGAGCTCCAAGCTCGTCGGGCGGATCCAGGACATCCCGGGTGTGGCATCTGTATCGCTTGACCTCGATGACCCTGAGGCCGGCGGGATCAACGTTCGCCTCGAGCCAAACGCCGATGAGGTCGAAGTGCTGGAACGAGTTCGGGCCTTGCTGGTCGCCTACGGCGTCCGCTCTCAGGGTTATCCCAGCCTTCGGGTCGGCCGGACCCGCATCACGGGGGACCGACGCCTCGGGGTCGACGTGCGAATAACACCGATCAAGGGCGGAGCGCGGGTCGAGGTCGTGGGGAGCACGGTTCGGTCTTTTCGGATCGTCCCGCCTGATCCCACGGCCATCGCCCAGGGTCTCGCCGATGCATGGTGCCAGGTGCTGGGTCGCCCACCCATCGAGATTGCACGGGTATCCGTCACCGACGGAGGGGTGATCGAAGTAGTGGCCTTCGAGGCGCCCGTCGAGCGAACCGGGCAGGGCGACCTTTCCGACGGGTGGACTCAGGCTCTCGCCGCGGCAGTGGGTGAGGCGATCGGTGTGGTCTCCAAGACCGAGGAGACCATTGCCACAAACGCACCCAGCACTGCTTGGTAACGTCGCGTCGCAAGAGACGCTATGGCCAGGGTTCTTGTCCTCAATGCGAGTTATGAGCCCCTCTCGGTGGTGACGACCCGCCGGGCGGTTGTATTGGTCCTGCATCAAAAGGCGAGCGTCGTGGTCGGCAAGGACGAGGTCTGGGTTTCCGAGCACGACTCGGTCGAGGTCCCGTCGGTGGTTCGGCTGAACCGCTACGTGAAGGTGCCCTATCGCCGGGCGGCCCCCGTCACCAGGCGGGCGGTGTTCGGCAGGGATGGCCATCGTTGTCAGTACTGCGGCGGGCCAGCGGAGTCGCTGGACCACATCATGCCCCGGTCCAAGGGGGGCGACCACACCTGGGACAACGTCGTTGCCTGTTGCCGCCCCTGCAACATCAGGAAGGGCGACCGGCTCCCGGCCGAGGCCGGCTTCCGTCTCGACACCAAACCGGGCCCGCCGCGGCAGTACGCCTGGATCTACGCCTCGACCGGCTATCAGGTCGACCCAGCCTGGCATCCGTACCTCGGGGCGGCATAGAACCGTCTTCGGCTTCGGTTCTCGGTAGTCCGTAAGCCGTCTGTCCTCGCACTGTCATCGGCAACCGAGCCCTGACCAGCGACGACCGCCGCCTCCAAGAACCCCGTGTCCTCCCCGTTTCGCGCCCTTTGTGGGGGAGTCGCCACCCCAAGTGGGGGAAAAGGTTGACAAGTGGGGGAAAGTGGGTCATAGTGGCGCTCACGACCCACAAGGGGGGTCAGCAAGTGCGGACGGACGGAAACGAGAAGAAGTGTTCCTTGGAGAGTTCTTCCACAGTCTCGATGGGAAGGGCCGGGTGGTCCTGCCCTCCACTTTCCGTCGTCGTCTCGAAGCCGGTTGTGTCGTCGCCAAGGGTCAGGACGGCCAGCTGGTCATCTTCGCTGTCGACGACTTCGAGGCAAAGGCCGCCGAAGTGATGGAGAAGCCGCAGAACCGCGGTGGGCGTCGCTTCTCCCGAACCGTGTTCGGTGGGGCCGACCATCAAGAGCTCGACAAGTCGGGCCGCCTCCTGGTCAAGCCCGACCTCCGCCAGTTCGCCTCGCTCGAAGGCAGCACCGAGATCGCGGTGATCGGAGTCTTCGACCACGTCGAGCTTTGGAATCGAGATCGATATCTCACCGACCGGGCCACCGGCGACGAGAGCTACCTGGAGGAGGACGACTGAACCCACACCGATCGAACTGGCTGGCCCATCGCCAGCCCCCCGGAACCAATTGGAAGGCCCCTGACTCCGCCCGCTTCCTTTGGTACCAGCGCCCGGGGGGCTGGCAATGAGCCAGGACGGGAACGGAAATGGCCGGGACTACCACCGGCCGGTCCTGGCTGAGGAAGTCGTCGGGTTGATGGCACCCGCGCTCCCCGGGGTGGTGGTGGACGCCACATTCGGGGGTGGAGGCCACGCCAGACGTTTGCTGGACGAGTTCGGAGATGACGTGACATTGATTGGGATCGACAGGGACCCCGCGGCCCTGGCCAACGCCAGGGACCTCGGCGTCGTTGCCGTCCAGGGGAATTTCAGCGAGCTCTCGGCACTCGTCTCCTCGATCGTCCCCTCCCAGATCAGCGCCGTTCTCTTCGACTTCGGAGTGTCTTCGCACCAACTCGACGAACCGGAGCGTGGGTTCTCCTATCGAAACGACGGCCCTCTCGACATGCGCATGGGGCCTGACGCCGCACAGAGTGCGGCCGAGGTCGTCAACGAGTGGCCCGAAGACCGAATCGCCGAGAGTCATCCGGCGCTACGGCGAGGAGCCTCTGGCACGACGCATCGCCAAGGCCATCGTCGCTGCCCGGCCAATTGATTCGACCAGCCAGCTATCCACCGTCATTGCAGAGGCACTGCCTGCGGCCCGTCGTCGGGCGGGTCATCCCGCCCGACGAACCTTCCAGGCAATACGAATTGCGGTCAACGCGGAGCTGGAAGCCGTCGCAGACGGGCTCGACCAGGCCATCGAGATGGTCCGACCGGGGGGCAGGGTCATCGCCATCTCCTATCACTCGCTGGAGGATCGCATCGTCAAGCGCCGCTTCGTCAAGGGCGCCACAGGGTGCACCTGCCCGCCGGAAATGCCGGTTTGCGGCTGTGGGAACACCGCCGAGCTGAGGATCCTCACCCGAAAGCCATTGCGAGCGTCGGCCGAGGAAATTGCCGGTAACAACCGGGCCCGGTCGGCCGTGCTGCGGGCAGTGGAAAAGGTGGCGGCGTGACCGCTCAGCCGCTGCGCCGGGTCGCCGAGGCCGATCCGCTCCGGGTCCTCCGGGGGAAGCGCCTCAGCAGGCCCTCGCTGGCCCCGTGGATGATCATGGCCCTGATTGGCGTCATCGCCTTCCTCGGATTGGGTTTCGCCCGCACCTCGCTCGACCGCTCGGCGTTCGAGTTGTCCGAGCTCACCAAGTCGATCGACGAGGCGACAGAGATCAACCAGAGCCTCAGTCTCGAGATCGCTCGACTGGAAAACCCAGCCCGGATCGCCCCACTCGCCGAAGATCTAGGTCTCGTGATCCCATCGAACACCAAACAACTACTCGTCGACCTCGATCCGGCCGGCCCCAAGGTGGCCGACGCCAGGTCTGACGGAGCAACGCAATGATGACCCGACGCAGCGCTGGAGCCGGGCCGATGGACGGAGTGGGACACTCCGCACCACCGGGGTTCCGGCCGGGGACCTGAGTTCGTGGCGGGCCTCGATGCAGCCCGACGTTTGAATCCGGCCAAGGTTCGGATCGCTGTCATCGGGCTGATCCTGGTGGCTGCCTGGGGAGGCATGGCCTACCGGCTCGTCCAGGTCCAGGTGGTGCAGGCGGCAGAGCTCGCCGACAAAGGGCTTTCCCAGCGTCTGGTGTCGCGAGAGCTCCCGCCGCAGAGGGGCAAGATCTACGACCGCAACGGCGACCTGCTGGCGATGACGGTGGACACCCAGAGCCTCTATGCCGTCCCGGGTCAGGTCGAAGATCCGCGTTGGGTGGCCCAGCAAGTCGGGGGAGTTCTAGGTGTGGATTCTGATCTCCTCTATGACCGCCTCACCTCCGAGCGCGATTTCGTCTACCTGAAGCGCCAGGTCGAGGCCGACCTCGCGGATGAGGTCCTGGGGCTGGAGATCAAAGGTGTCTACTCGCTGCCTGAGCCGAGCAGGGTCTATCCCGCCGGGCAGGTTGCGAGCCATGTCACTGGCTTCGTCGACATCGACGGCAACGGGCAAGAGGGCCTCGAGTACATGTACGACGACTCCCTGCGGGGCGTTGAAGGTCACGCCTTGTTCGAGCGCGATCTCGAAGGGCGACCCATCCCGCAAGGGATCAGTGAGATCACACCCGCCGTGCCCGGAGTGGATCTCAACACCACGATCGATCTTCCCCTCCAGTATCAGGCGCAGGAGGCCTGTCTCAGCGCCGTGGAGCGCACCGGAGCCAAGTCGTGTTGGGTCGTGGTGCTCTCGGTCGAGACCGGTGAGGTCCTGGCCATGACCGGGGCCCCTGCCTTCGATCCGCAGACCCGGGAAAACGTGGACCCCCGATGTGCCGACGACCCCGATCCCGTGAAGTGCCTCTCCTTCTCCAACTTCATCGTGCGCGGGCTCTATGAGCCGGGATCCACGGAGAAGCTGATCACCGTGGCCGCGGCAATCGAAGAGGGCGAAGTCGATGACACCACGGTCATCCCTGACGTCGCCGACGTCCTGGAACTCCGAGAAGACGCCTGTCGTTCAGCCGATGACACCACCTACGGCTGCTACCGGGACTTCGATGAGCACGACACATCCGACCTGACTGTGGCCGAGATCTTCACCCAGTCGTCCAATGTCGGCTCGATCCTGGTGGCCGAGAAGCTCGGCCAGGAGCGGCTCATCGACTACATCGAAGCGTTCGGCCTCGGCGCCAAGACCGGAATCGACTACTCCGTCGAGGCGCCCGGACTGCTCAACTTCGAAGCCGGGTGCGAGACATGTTGGGCCTCGGCGGCCATCGGATACTCGGTGGCTGTGACCCCGTTGCAAATGGCTGCGGCCTATGCGGCAATCGGCAACGACGGGGTGTGGACCACACCCCACATCGTCTCGACGACGACCGACGTCGACGGGAACACCGAGGTCGCAGGTTTCGAAACCCGTCGAGTCGTTTCCCCGGAGACGGCTGTCCTCATGCGGAACATGCTCGCCAGCGTGGTCGACGAGGGCACCGGCCATCAGGCCACCATCGAGGGCTACCGGGTCGGTGGAAAGACCGGGACCGCCAACATCCTTGGAGACGACGGCCGCTACACCGAGGTCACCCGAGCCTCTTTCGTCGGGATGGCCCCCATTGACGATCCGCAGGTTGTCGTGGCTGTTCTCGTCGACTCGCCTTCCTGGGACTATCGCACCGGCGGCGCCTCGGCCGCTCCGGTGTTCGCCGAGGTCATGGAAGAAGCCCTCCATCGTCTCGGAGTGACCCCAGATGCCAGCCAGGGGTAAGAAGTTGGCGGACTTGGCGGTGGCAGTGGGAGGGGTGACTCACGGTGACCCGGAGGTCACCGTCACCGACGTCACCCACGATTCACGTCATGCGGGGGCGGGCACCATGTACGTGGCGGTTCGCGGTTCACACTTCGATGGCCACGACTTCATTCCAAATGCCGTGGCTGCAGGGTCGAACTCGGTCTGCGTCGATCATTTCACAGCCAGCGGTGTATCCGAGCTCGAGGTAACCGACACCCGGAGGGTGATGGGCCACCTCGCCGCATCGGTCCACGACGATCCATCCGCCTCGGTTGCCGTGGTGGGGGTCACCGGAACCAATGGCAAGACCACGGTGACCCACTTCATCGAGTCGATCGCAGCTAGTGCCGGCCGCACCCCGGGCCTGATCGGCACCGTCCATACCCGGGTGGGAGACCATCTCCTGTCCTCGGAGCGGACCACACCCGAGGCGACCGATTTCCAGAGGCTCCTCGCCGAGATGCGTGACCTCGGCGCCGACGTGATCGCCGCCGAGATCTCCTCCCATGCCCTCGAGCTGGGCCGGGTCTCCGCCACGAGATTCGCGGTCGCGGCATTCACCAACCTCTCCCAGGACCATCTCGACTTCCACGGGGACATGGATGCCTACCGGGCCGCCAAAGAGCGGCTCTTTCAGGACTACGAGGTGGGCGCCGCAGTCATCAATGTCGGCGATGCGGTTGGGAACGAGCTTGCAAGCAAGGTGACGATGCCGGTGCTCCGGGTCGGCACGGGCGGCGAGCTGAGCGCCGACGCGGTGCGCACTTCCTTCGACGGCACCAGCTTCGAGATGATCCTGCGCGGACAAAGCCGACCGGTCGTCGCCCCGTTGATCGGCACGTTCAACGTCGAGAACGCCTTGGTTGCGGCCGGGTGCTGTCTGCAACTCGGCCTCTCGGTCGACGAGGTAGTCATCGGGCTCGGCGGATTGGGCCCGGTACCGGGGCGCTTCGAATTGGTCTCAGGCTCATTCCCGGTGCGGGTGGTGGTGGACTACGCCCACACTCCCGAAGGGATCCACCAAGCGATATCCGTGGCCAGGGATCTGGCATTCGGACGTGTGATCGCGGTGTTCGGGGCCGGCGGCGACCGCGACCGTGAGAAGCGACCTTTGATGGGTCGGGCGGCGACTGAAGCCGATCTGTCCGTGCTCACCAGTGACAACCCGAGGTCTGAGGACCCCGAAGCGATCATCAACGACGTGATGTCGGGGATCGAGGGCTCCGGCGTGGTCGTGGAGCCTGATCGCCGCCGGGCCATCGAACTGGCAATCCGAGCCGCCTCCCCGGGGGACGTCGTCCTGATTCTGGGCAAGGGCCACGAGACCGGCCAGGAAGTCGGGGAGCGGGTCCTTCCCTTCGACGACAAGTTGGTGGCGGCCGACGTGATCGACCGGATGGCGAGATCCTCAGATTCAGAGGGCGGTTCAGGGAGCATGGCCCGGTGATCTCGCTGCTCATCGCCGCCGCGGTCGGCCTGATGGTGTCCATCTTCGGCACCCCCTATGCCATTCGCTTCTTCCGGCGCCGTGAGATCGGCCAATTCATCCAGGAAGAGATCGTCGGGATGCACGGTCACAAGCAGGGCACGCCGACCATGGGCGGGGTGGTGTTCGTTTCGGCGGCGATCATCGGCTACTTCGTGTCCCATGTCCGCCTCCTCGGGCCGTCGGGAAGCTTCGATTTCGAATTTCAGCCGGTTCGCGCCGGTGGCTTGCTAGCGGTGTTCGCGTTGACCGGGATGGCTGTGGTCGGCCTGCTCGACGACTGGACCAAGTTCTCCAACAAGCGAAGCCTCGGGCTCTCCAAGTCGGCCAAGTTCGGAGGGCAGTTGGCGATCGCCGCGCTTTTCGCCTGGGGGGCATCGATGGCCGGGGTGGTGACCGAGATCTCCTTCGTACGGCCCCTGGGAATCGATCTCGGCGCCTTTTTCGTGATCTGGGTCCTGATCATGCTCACCGGTGCCGCCAACGGCGTGAACCTCGCCGACGGCATGGACGGGCTCGCCGGAGGGTCGTCGGCGCTGGTGGTGGCGTCGTACACGGTCATCACTTTCTGGCAGTTCAGAAACCCCCAGGTCTACGAATCGGTCGACCCACTGGAACTGGCGATCATCTCCGCCGCCATGTTCGGGGCGATTCTGGGCTTTCTCTGGTGGAACGCGCCACCAGCGAAGATCATCATGGGGGACGTCGGTTCCCAGGCAATCGGTGGCCTTCTCGCCGCTCTGGCCCTTCTCTCCAGCACCAACCTCCTGTTGGTCGTCCTCGGGGCGATCTTCGTGGCCGAGACGATCTCGGTGATCCTTCAGGTGGCCTCGTTCCGGATCTTCGGCAAACGCATCTTCCGGATGACGCCAATCCACTACCACTTCGATCTCGGCGGCTGGCCGGAGACCACGGTGGTGATCAGGTTCTGGATCCTCACCGGAATCGGCGTGGCCCTCGGTCTCGGCTTCTTCTACGGCGACTTCCTCCGCCTGGAGGGCTTGTTGTGAGCCGGATCCTGGTCCTGGGAGCGGGTGTCTCGGGTCTCGCCGCGGCGAGGCTGGCACGGGGCCGGGGCATGTCGGTCACGATGTATGCCGAAGAGGATTCACCCGAGGCCTTGAGTCACGGCTTCGCGCTGGCAACCGGAGGCTGGGACCCGGTGCTCCTCACCGGGATCGACATCGTCGTCACCAGCCCCGGCTTTTCGGAGCGCTCGCTGCCCATCGTCGAGTCGCTGGAGTGGGGCATTCCCGTCTGGAGCGAGATCGAATTCGCCTGGCGCCACCTCACCAAGCCGATCGCGGCAGTCACCGGCACCAACGGCAAGACGACGGTGACCGAGGCCACGTCGGCCATGCTCGAGGCGTCGGGCGTCGATTCGCCGGCCGCGGGCAACATCGGCTCGCCACTCTCCGATTTCGTCGACGAGACCTCGGATTCGCTCGTGGTCGAGGTTTCCTCCTTTCAACTCAGGTTCACCGAGACCTTCCACCCTGTGGCGGCGGCAGTCACCAATGTCGCCGTCGACCATCTCGATTGGCACGGGTCAGAGATCTCATATCGGAGCGCCAAGGCGAAGGTCTTCTCCAATCAGGATGAGAGTGACTTCCTCGTCTATGACGCCGACGACCCAGGAGCGTCCTCGCTGGTGAGCGGGGCGGTCAGCGAGCTGTACCCGGTTTCCGGAACCCGACTGCCGGCGGGCGGTGGGGGAGTAGAAGGCGGCCAGCTCCGGATCGGGCCGGTCGGGGTCGCCATCGACGATCTGGTCTCGCGTGACCCGGTTCATCTCGTCGATCTGGCAGTCGCGTCGGCGCTCGCCCTTCGAATGGGAGCCACCCCGGACGGAGTGGCCCACGCGGCGAAGTCGTTCTCGCCGGGTGCTCACCGGCGACGATTGGTGGAGACGATCGATGGGGTGGCCTGGATCGATGACTCGAAGGCGACCAACCCTCACGCCGCGATTGCCTCGATCCGATCGCATGATTCTGTGATCCTGATCGCAGGTGGCCTGGCGAAAGGCCTGGATCCAAGGCCCTTGGCCGAGGAGCCGAATGTCCGAGCCGTGATCGGGATCGGCACCGAAGGCCCGGTGTTGGTGGAAGCGGCAGGTCAGCGAGGTCATCTTGCGGTGACCCTGGATCGGGCGGTCGATCTGGCGGCCACCCTGGCCGAGCCGGGAGACACGGTTCTCCTGGCGCCAGGTTGCGCCAGCTTCGATCAGTTCAGGTCGTATGCGGAGCGGGGCGACCGGTTCGCCTCGTTGGTCAGAGAGCGAGCAGGAAGGCGAGGAGCATGACGGCGAATGTGACTTCGATCGCCAAGATGAGGGCTGCCGCTCGTGACCGCGCCGAGCGGATCAAGGTCAACAACCGCACAGCCACCACCCTGTTGGTCCTCGTCGTCGTCCTGGTGGTGATCGGCCTCGGCGCCACCCAATCTGCTTCGTCGGCAGTCGCCATCGAGGAGGCCCAGGATCGGTTCTTCTTCTTCAAACGACAGCTGGTCGGAGTCGGCATCGGGACTCTCACTTTGCTCGTGGCGAGCCGGGTGCCGTATTCCTTCTACCGCAAGATCGCCATCCCCTTCTTCCTGGTGACTGTCGGCCTACTCGGCGCAGTCCTCGCAGTGGGCCCGGTCATCGGGGGCGCCCAGCGCTGGCTACCGGTGGCAGGCTTCAGCTTCCAGCCATCGGAGTTGGCGAAGGTCGCGGTGGTCTTCTCGCTCGCCTACCTCCTCGAGAAGAAGCACAAGCTCTTGAATCGCTTCGGGCACTTCCTGGTGCCCGTCGTGTTCATCGTGGGCACAGTCTGCCTCCTGGTCATGAAGCAGCCCGACCTGGGAACCGTCATCGTGATCGGGGCCGCAGCGATGGCCGTGATCCTGGCGAGCGACGCCCCGCTTCGCTTCGTCGCCTTCCTGGCGATTTCGGCGATCCTCGTGGTCGCGGTCCTTGCCTTCAGTGACGACTATCGGGCAGATCGGATCGTTGGCTTCCTCGACCCGTGGGGCAATTCGAGCGGTGAGGGCTACCAGCTGGTCCAGAGCTACTACGCCCTGTCGAATGGGGGGATATTCGGAGTCGGCCTGGGGGCGAGCCGCGCCCGATGGTTCTATCTGCCCAACGCTCACACCGACTTCATCTTTGCGATCATCGGAGAGGAGACCGGGCTGATCGGGGCAATGACCGTGATCGGGCTCTTCGTGGTACTTGCACTCTCCGGCTGGACCGTCGCCTCCAGGGCGCCGGACAGGTTCGGGCGCATGGTGGCTGCCGGGATCACGGTATGGCTCTCGTTTCAGGCCCTGGTCAACATCGGCGGCGTTCTTGGCGTCTTGCCGATCACCGGTATCGCCCTGCCATTCATCTCCTTCGGAAGCACCGCCCTGATCGCATCGATGGCGGCTCTGGGTGTCCTGGTGAACATCGCTCAGGCCGGGGTGCATCGCAAGGCATGAGCTTCTTGATCGCGGCCGCAGGCACCGGGGGCCACGTCTACCCGGGTCTGGCGGTCGGCGAGGCCTTGTTGGACCTTGGGGTCGCCAAGGGAGAGATCCTCTACGTGGGAGGCGACCGGATGGAGGCGAAGGTCTACCCCGACGCGGGCTTCCCCTATCTGCAGGTCGAGATGAGAGGGCTGCAGCGGTCGGTGTCAGCGCGCAATCTCTCCTTGCCCCGGGTGGTGTGGCGGGCGCGGGATCTCATCGCCGGGGCAATGGCTGAGCGGAAGGTGAGCGTCGCCCTGGCCCTGGGTGGGTATATCACCGTCCCCACCGGGCTGGCCGCCCGCCGGGCGCATCGGCCACTGATGGTTGCCGAGCAGAACGCCGAGGCCGGACTGGCGAATCGTGTGGCATCGCGCTGGGCCGTTCGCAGCTTTGCCTCCTTCCCTGAAACCCCGGGGTTGAGCCGCGGCGAGTGGGTGGGAAACCCGGTGCGACGCTCGATAGCCGACTTCGATCGAATCGACCTTCGATCTCAGGCGTTGGACTACTACTCCTTGGCTCCTGATCTCCCGACGCTTGGGGTCTTCGGAGGGTCGCTGGGCGCTGGAGTGCTGAACGAAGCGGTGACCATGATGTGCGGCACCTGGTCCGGTTCGCCGATGCAGATCGTCCATGTCACCGGCCCTTCCCATCTCGACGATCTCGCGTCGAGACCGTCACCAAGCGATGTGATGTGGCACCGCGTCGGCTTCGAGGACCGGATGGAGCTCTTCTACGCCGCCTCGGACCTGGTTGTTGGCCGGTCCGGGGGCGGCATAGCCGAACTGACTGCGACCGGGACACCGGCAATCCTGGTGCCAGGGGAGTTCGGGGCGCGCGGGCATCAGGCGGCCAATGCCGCATATCTCACCGGGTCCGGAGCGGCCGTGCTGGTTCCAGAGGCCGAGCTCAGCTCGCTCGGTGAGATCGTGGCGTCGATCATCTTTGATCCCAATGTGCTCAGTGAGATGTCCGAGGCATCACGCAAGATCGGCAAGCCGGATGCGGCGAAGGTGATTGCAGGAGCGATGGTCGAGGTCGCGTCATGAGGCTGGACTGGGATCGAATCCACCTCGTCGGTGCCGGTGGCGCGGGAATGAGTGCGATCGCCCGGGTCCTCGTCGGCATGGGCCACCACGTCTCGGGCTCCGATCTTCGAGGAGGGTCGACGCTGGACCGGCTTGCTGACGTTGGGGTCGAGACCCACACCGGCCACCACCCCGAGGTGGCCGCCAAAGCCGACCTCGTTGTGGCCTCCTCCGCGGTGCCCGATGACGATCTGGAGTTGGCGGCGGCCTCAGATGCGGGAATCCCCGTCTGGCGCCGCCCCCGCCTTCTCGAGGAGATGACCCGCTTGTGGCCGACGATCGGCGCCACCGGGACTCACGGGAAGACGACGACCACCGCACTTCTCATCACCGCGCTGCGGGCGGCCGGAGTCGACCCCTCGTTCATCGTCGGGGGCGACCTCGCCGACCTTGGCACCAATGGCCACTACGGAGCTGACCCGCTGCTGGTGCTGGAGGCCGACGAGGCATTTCGCACATTCGAGAGCCTTGCCCTGGTCGGCCTGGTCGTGACCAATGTCGAGTCGGAGCATGTCGAGCACTTCGGATCGACCGAGGAGCTGTTGGAGACGTTTGTCGCGGTGGCAGCCTCGGTGAAGGGCCCCGTGGTGGCGTGCCTCGATGACGATGGTTCCGCCGAAGTGGCGCGACAGGTCGGGGCAGTGACCTACGGCCTCGACCCGGAGGCGATGTGGCGGATCACCGATTTCACGCCGGCTTCCGGCGGAAGCAGGTTCACCCTGTCGGGACCGGGCACCGGCGCCGAGGTCCAGCTGCGCCGACCCGGGCTGCACAACGCCCGCAATGCCGCAGGCGCCCTCGCTCTTCTCGCAACCATGGGCTACGACCTCCAGGCGTGCGTCCACGGGTTGGCCGAGTTTCACGGGGTAGGGCGGCGTTGGGAGCACAGGGGAGTCGTTGCCGGAGTGACCCTGATCGACGATTACGCCCATCATCCGACCGAAGTCGCAGCGACCCTGAGCGCATCGGCCGGCGTAGTTCCCGGACGGGTGTGGGCGGTGTTCCAGCCGCATCTCTACAGCCGCACGGAGCGGTTCCAGGAAGAGTTCGGCGAGGCCTTGAGCGCGGCCGACGTAGTGGTCGTCACCGATGTCTACGGGTCCCGTGAAGAGCCGGTGCCGGGGGTCACCGGGGAGCTGGTTGCCGAGGCGGTGGGCCGGCGGGGGAGAGAAGTTCACTACGTCGCCCACAAGGCCGACCTGGCCAGGTTCCTCGTCGATCGCGTGTCGGAAGGCGACCTGGTGCTGACCATGGGCGCCGGGGACATAACCCTGCTCCCATCAGAGCTCGCAGCCATGCTCGCCGGGCAGCGATGAGCACCCTCGAGGACCTCGTTGCTGCGGGAGTGGTCGCCCGTGACGTGCCGTTGGGCCCGTACACGACCTACAAGTCGGGAGGGGCGGCCCGGTACTTCGCGGTCTGTGACGACATCGGGGCGCTTTCGGCGCTGACCGACACCGGCGAATTGGGGGAGATGCCGGTCCTCGTCCTGGGTCGAGGATCGAACCTGGTGGTGGCCGACGCAGGTTTCGACGGGCTGGTGATCCGATTGGGCCCTTCCTTCGGCGGCATCGACATCGACGGGCCGAAGGTGACTGCGGGATCCGCGGTGTCGCTCCCTTTGCTGGCGAGAGCCAGCGTCAACGCCGGTCGAACCGGCCTCGAGTTCTTTGTGGGCATCCCGGGCTCGGTCGGTGGGGCGGTGCGTCAGAACGCCGGTTGTTTCGGGCTGGAGACCAAGGACTGTCTGATCTCCGCCAGCATCATCGACCTCCGGGACGGAGCGCGGTCGATCGTCGGGCCCGAAGACCTGGGCCTTTCCTACCGCCATTCCAATCTCCGGGCGACGGACCTCGTCACCGAGGCCGTTTTCCACACCGAGGACGGGGAGATCGAAGCCGGCCTGCAGGAATTGAGGCGCATCACACGCTGGCGCCGCGACCATCAGCCTGGGGGGACTTTCAACGCCGGCAGTGTTTTCAAGAATCCGGGGCCGGTAGCCGCAGGTGAGTTGATCGACTCGCTCGGCCTGAAGGGTCTGAGTGTCGGGGACGTGTCGGTGTCGACGAAACACGCCAACTTCTTTGTGGCAGGCCCCGACGCGACGTCTGCGGACATCTTGAAACTCGTGAATCTGGTGAAAGACCGCGTCTTGCAACAGACCGGCACCATCCTTGAGCCGGAGATCCAATTCGTGGGATTCGAAGAATGAGCATCGACCCAAGACTCAAAGAGCGCCGCCGGGTAGTGGCGGAAGACCGGGCGCGGCACAAGGTCAGCCGACTCCTCAAACTCATGGTGGCGATCGTGATCGGGGGACTTGTCGCCTGGATCCTCCTCTCGCCTTGGCTGAGCGTGTCCGAGGTAGAGACCACCGGAGTGGTCTCGAGTGACACTTACCGAACCCTGACCGAGGTCGGAGCGGTTGCCGGGACGCCAATGATCTTTGTCCAGCCCGGCAAGGTGGAAGCCGCGTTGCTCACGGATCCTTTCGTGGGTAGCGCCACCGTGGTCAGGGAGTGGCCAGATCGGCTCATCGTCCAGATCGAGGAACGGACCGCGCTGGCCTGGGTGGAGACGGCCGACGGTTGGGCCCACCGAGCCGTCGATGGTGTGGCTCTCCCCTCCCCCGAGAGCCCGGACGACTTGCTGGCTTGGGTCCAGTTGCCCGATCTGTCGGGCGAGGAGGCCGAGACGTCACGAGATGTGCTCGGGGGACTGGAGTTCGTGGAAGCCCTGCCCGAGGAGCTCCGTGCCGGCACCACCATCAAGATGAGAGTCAACGGCGAATTCTGGGGCACGGTGTCCGGATACGAGGTGCGGCTGGGGAGAGGGGTCGAGATGGCCGCCAAGGCCCGAAGTCTCACCGCCCTGTTGGCCGAAAGGCCGCCCCGAGGGTCGATCCTGACGTTGATCGCCCCCGCCCATCCAGCCGTCACCCCGCCGTCGTGAAAACCCTGAAGTTGTACTTGAACCTTAGGGGTTTGGGGTTTACTTACCCCGAGGCGACCATTAAACCTCTACTTCAGCTTTCGATTTCCCCTTGGAGGTATCCGTGAGTTCAGCGAGTGGCGGCTATCTGGCCGTGATCAAAGTGGTAGGTATCGGTGGCGGTGGAGTCAACGCCGTCAACCGCATGGTCGAGGCCGGTGTCAGGGGCGTGGAGTTCATCGCCCTCAACACCGATGCCCAGGCCCTGTTGATGAGTGACGCCGACGTCAAGCTCGACATCGGGCGCGAAGTCACCCGGGGCCTTGGTGCCGGGGCCAACCCTGAGATTGGCCGGGCAGCAGCCGAAGAGCACCGCGCCGAGTTGGAGGATGCCCTCAAGGGCTCGGACATGGTGTTCATCACCGCCGGTGAAGGAGGTGGCACCGGTACCGGTGGCGCTCCGATCGTGGCGGAGGTCGCCCGTTCGGTCGGCGCCCTCACGGTTGGCGTCGTCACCCGCCCGTTTGGGTTCGAGGGCCGGCGTCGGGCCGTCTACGCAGAACAGGGGATCGAAGCCCTCAAGGATGCGGTGGACACCCTCATCGTCATCCCGAATGACAGGCTGCTCGACGTTGGAGACCCCAGTGCGCCGATCGCCGAGACCTTCAGGCTCGCCGATGACGTCTTGATGAGCGGTGTCACCGGCATCACCGACCTGATCACCACTCCCGGCTTGATCAATGTGGACTTTGCCGATGTGCGCACGATCATGGCCGACGCTGGATCAGCAGTCATGGGCATCGGCCGGGCGACCGGTGAGAACCGGGCGAAGCAGGCCGCAGAGCGGGCCATCTCCAGCCCGATGTTGGAAACCTCGATGGAAGGTGCCAAAGGGGTCCTGCTCTCAGTCGCCGGTCCCTCCGAGATGACCCTGCACGAGGCCACCGAGGCGGCCCGGGTGGTTTCCGACCACGCCCACGAGGACGCCGACATCATCTTCGGCGCCATCGTCGATGACGATCTCGACCAGGAGATGAAAGTCACCGTGATCGCCGCCGGTTTCGAGCTTCGCCGGGGTCAGCGGAGCAGCGGAGGCAGTCGACCGGCCAAGACGCCAATGCTCTCGGACTACGACGAGGACGCCCTCGACATCCCGACCTTCGTCCAGGGATGATTCGAGTCCCCGGTGGGGACGGGGTGGCATTCACGGAAGCCAGTGATGGCGATCAGCGTGACGATCTGCGCTCGCGGGCAGCTGTCTCGGCCTCCCTGGGGATACCTGAAGACTGGGCATCGGTGACCCAGATCCATGGGAACCTGGTCCATCGTGTTGCCGGGCCCGGCGTGATTGGTGAGGGTGACGCCCTGTGGTCGACTGTGCCTCTCCTTCCGTTGGCGGTGTTCACCGCTGATTGCTTCGGTGTCGTCCTCCACGCCGCCGACGCCGTCGGTGTGGCCCATGCCGGGTGGCGTGGGTCCCGCGCCGGCGTCGTCACCCGACTCCGCGAAGACATGGCGTCGGCTGGGCACCCGCCAACCCGGGCTGCGCTCGGTCCCGGCATCGGAGCCTGCTGCTTCGAGGTAGGCGAAGAGGTCGCAGCCGAGTTCGAGGGGTTTACCGCGTCGACAACCTGGGGCACACCTTCGATAGACCTCGCCGCTTCGATCCGGAGCGAACTGTCCGGGCTGGAGATATGGGCCGCCGACTCGTGCACCTTTCATCAACCGGGATCTTTCAGCTACCGCCAGGACCGGACTCCGTTGCGAATGGCCACCATCGGATGGGTGCCGTGAGTTACGAAGAAGTGCTGGAGCGGATCGCAGCTGCCGCCCGGCGGGCCGGGCGAGATCCGTCCGGCGTCACCCTGGTCGCGGTGTCGAAGTCGAAGCCAGCTTCAGACATTCGCGCTCTCTACGACCTCGGTCATCGCGACTTCGGCGAGAACCGGGCCCAGGAGATGGCGGAGAAGGCAGCGGCGCTCCCTTCTGACATCAGGTGGCACTTCGTCGGGGCTCTGCAGACCAACAAGGCTCGTCTGATCCGACCAATGACACATCTCCTTCATTCGATGGATCGTGAGTCCCTGGCGTTCGCCTGGGCGAAGGGGATCGGTCTGGCGCCGCCCGTGCTGATCCAGGTCAACACCGGGTCGGAGCCGCAGAAGGCCGGTGTCGATGCGGCCGAGGCGGCGGACCTTCTACAGACCCTGCTCGCCGGCGGCGTCCCGGTTCGAGGCCTGATGGCCATCCCGCCGGTGAGTGAGGACGCCGAGGCGATGCGGCCCCACTTCGCCGAATTGAGAAGGCTCCGGGACAGGTTGTCGGAACTCAACGACGGGGTTCAGGAGTTGTCGATGGGGATGACCGACGATTTTGAGATCGCCATCGAGGAGGGTGCCTCGTTGATCCGCGTCGGACGGGCTATCTTTGGCGCTCGAACCTGACCCTGGAGTGGGTGAATGTCACTCTTTTCTAAAGCTCTCGTCTACCTGGGACTGGTGGATGAAGACCAAATCGACGACGAGGCCGCAGAGCGCCCACAGACCCCGGTCGTCGAGGAGGCGGCACGTCGGCCAGTGGAAGCGATACCCCAGAGTCGACGAGTCGAGCCACCTCCAACCGCCCGTGCCGCCACCCGGCCTCAGAGCCGTTCCGGCTCATCCGATACCATCGGCCTGGTGCGACCTGTAGAGGTTCAGTCCGACATCCTCGTGGTGGAGGAGTTTGGTGACGCCCGCATCCTGGCCGATCGCGTTCGGGATCGGACGCCGGTCGTCCTCGACATGAGGAGGGCCACTCCGGATCTGGTTCGCCGCGTGGTCGACTTCTCCTCGGGCTTGATCTACGCCCTCGACGGGTCGATGCGCAAGGTGGGAGACGGTCTGGTGTTGGTTCTCCCGCCGCGGGTGGTCTTGAGCCGGGACGAGAAACGCCGATTGACGACCCTCGGAGCCTACGAGATCGACGATCTCGACGACTGACCTTGGACCCCATCGGAATCATCATCCTGATTCTCCAGGTGTACTTCTACGCCGTCCTGGCGTGGGTGATCCTGTCGTGGATCCCGACCTCATCCACTCATCCGCTGGGAAAGGTGTCGATCTTCCTCGACCGCATCATCTACCCGGTGATCCTCCCACTGCGCCGGGTCATCCCGCCGCTGCGACTGGGTGGGGGAATGCTCGACCTGACTCCGATCGTGCTCCTGATCGGAATCAACATCCTGATCGGAATCCTGAGACGTGTCGGCTGATTCTTGGAGCCAGTCGACGCGTTTCGTATCCTCAACGCCAACTCGAGAGGTTCACTAAATGCCAATCACACCATCCGATGTCGAGCACAAGACGTTTTCAACCGCGCTTCGCGGCTACGACCTCGACGAGGTGGACGACTTCCTCGACGAAATCGTGGTTGCCCTGCGAGATCTCCACGGTGAGCTCACAGCCGCCAAGGCCAAGATCGCGGAGCTCGAGCAGACCAAGGGGCCCGAACCCGCAGCGGTTGGAGTTGTCGCTGCTGGCGTCGGGGTTGGCGTCGGCGACGAGGCTTCCGTGGGTCGGGTGTTGATCCTGGCCCAACAGGCGGCCGATCGGACGTTGGACGAAGCCAAGGCGGAGGCCGATCGCTTGCTCGAGGAGGCTCGGGGAGAGGCGGACCGGACTCTGACCGATGCCCGCACCGAGGCCGATTCGTTCGAGGCAGAGCGGGAGGAGCGCCGGACTGCGGCGCAGGCCGAGATGGCAGATCTGACAGTTCGAGTCTCCAATGTCAGAAATCAGCTGGCCCTGCTCGCGACCTCGGTGGCTGACAAGCTCGACGAGATGGATTCGACAATCGAGTCTGCCGAGCTGCTTGACGAAGACGGAGCCGCCGTCGACGACATGGCGTTGGGGGGCCTCGACGACGGGGATGACCTCGAGCTGGCCTTGGATGATGAGATGGACGACGCCGAAGCTGGTGAGGATCAGGCGACCGACTTGACCCTCGTCGACGACGAAGCGGAACTCGAGGACCTCGACGCCGTGATCGAGGAGACCGAGGAATTGGATCTCGACGCGGCGAGCGAAGAGGTCGAAGTCGAAGAGGATGCCGTCGAAGACGAGGTTGCGGAAGTAGACGAGGACGAGGTCGAGGAAGTCACCGACGAGATCACCGACGAGGTGACCGAGGAAGTGACCGACGATGGCGACCAGGTCGAGGACGCCGAGAGCTAGGACTGGGCGCTAGGCCGAGCGCTCGAGCGACAGCCAGACCGTCCGGCCATCCAGGTCGAAGCTTTCTCCAATCTCGGCGCTCGCAGCCGAGACCGACGTGGCGAGGACCTCGCCTGCGATCACATCGTGATGGGTGTCGAACGCTGCCACCACTTCGGGATCAGGGCTGTGCCATGTCAGCGAGATCCGATCGACGACGTCGAGACCGGCTTCGCGGCGCAGCTTCTGCACCCTGCTCACGATCTCACGCGCCACACCTTCCAGAACCAGGTCATCGTCGAGGGTGGTATCCAGCGCACAAGCGAAATCGGCGCCGGTTTCCACGATGACGCCCTCGACCGGTGCCCGCTCCACGATCAGATCATCGAGATCGATGACATGACCGGCGACCTCGACTGAGCCGCCGTCGAGGATGCCGGCGAGGTCGTCGGCTCCCAGAGCGGCGATACCCGCGGCGACGGTCTGCATCTCCGAGCCGAGAGTTGGACCGAGTTTCCTGAAGTTGGCCTTTGCCGAGAGATGGACGAGCGCCCCCTCGTCGTCGGTCGCCGTCACCTTCTTGACGTTCAACTCTTCGGCGATGATGTCTCCGTGGGTCTCAACGGCGGCCGCGATGCCGCGGTCGTGGGTGAGGATGGTCAGCCCGGCCAGTGGCTGGCGAACCCGGTGACCCTCCTTCTTCCTCAGGTTGCGCCCAAGCCTGACCACCTCCCTGACCACTCGCCATCGAGGATTCCAACTCGGTGTCGATCAAGGCTTCGTCCGCCTCCGGGAAGTCCCGGTGGTGAACGCTTCGCACCGCCTCGGGGTCGTGGCGAGCGATGAGATCCTGATAGAGGTGCTCTGTGATGAAGGGAAGGATCGGCGCCAGGACCTCGATGAAGGTGGTCAGGACCTGGTAGAGGGTGGCGAAGGCGGCGAGCTTGTCGGCATCCCCCTCACCGGACTCACCTCTCGCCCTCCAGAACCTCCTTCTCGAGCGGCGCACATACCAATTGGTCAGGTGGTCGATGAATCCGAGGATCGGAGGCACCACGCTGTAGAGGTAGTAGCCCTCCATTTGGGTGTTGACCTCCTCGACCAGGCTCTGCAGCACCGAGAGGATCCAACGGTCCATCTCGGGGCGCTCGTCGACCGGAGGCGCACTCGCGAAGTCGGAGATCGTGACCCCATCCGCCTCGGCGTACGTGGTGAAGAAGCTGTAGGTGTTCCACAGCGGCAGCAGCACCGATCGGACCACCTCGGCCACCCCGTCCGTGCTGAACCGCAGCGGTTCCGCCCTGAGCACCGGTGAGTTGATGAGAAAGGCCCGCACGGCGTCGGCGCCGAGGTGGTCGAATATCTCGGACGGGTCGGGGTAGTTCTTGAGGCTCTTGGACATCTTCCTGCCGTCCTCGGCAAGGATCAGCCCGTTGACCACACAGTTCTCGAAGGCAGGACGGTCGAACAGGGCGGTCGAGAGCACCATCAGGGTGTAGAACCAGCCCCGGGTCTGGTCGAGGCCCTCGGCAATGAACTTCGCCGGGAAGGTGGCCTCGAAGCGCTCGGTGTTCTCGAATGGGTAGTGGTTCATCCCGTAGGGCATCGAGCCCGACTCGAACCAGCAGTCGAGGACTTCGGGGATCCGGGTCATGACGCCGCCGCACGCTGGCGCACGGCCAGGTGATCAGGTCGATGAAGTGCCGGTGCAGGTCGGTGGGCCGTTGCCCGGAGAGCTGCTCCAACTCGTCCACCGAACCGACGGCCACCCTTTCCTCACAGGAGTCGCACTGCCAGACCGGGATGCATGAGCCCCAATAGCGATTGCGGCTGATCGCCCAATCGCGGGCGTTGGCCAGCCAGTTCCCGAACCTGCGGGAGCCGACGTATTCCGGCACCCAGTGCACCGTCTCATTGAGCTCCACCATCCGGTCCCGAAACTGCTCCACAGCCACGAACCAGGTGGGGATTGCCTTGTAGATGAGTGGAGTGCCCGTGCGGTAGCAGTACGGGTAGGAGTGGACGATGCGCCCCGAATGGACCAGCTTGCCCGAGGCCTTGAGCAAGTCGATCAGGGTGGCGTCGGCCTCTTTGACGTTCTGTCCGGCAACCTCGGGCACGTCTTCGGTGAAGTTGCCCCCGGCGTCGACCGGGTCGACCAGAGCTTCGATGCCTGCGGCCTGCAAGGCGAGAAAGTCGACTTCTCCATAGGCGGGCGCCATGTGAACCAGCCCTGTTCCCTCGTCAACCGAGACTTCATCGGACGGGATGGTGCGGAAGGCTCCGGCTTCCCGACGGTCGGAGAAGTAGTCGAAAGGTGGTTGGTAGGACACACCCAGGAGGTCGGCGCCTTTGACCCGGGCAACGGTCTCGCCCCGGTTGCCGAATACCGTTTCGACCCGATCGGCGGCGATCCAGTAGTGGTCGCCCCCGTCGGCAACTCTCAGGTACTCGATGCCCTCGCCTATCGCCACAGCCAGGTTGCCGGGCAATGTCCATGGCGTCGTCGTCCAGATCAACAGGTAGTCGCCGGCATGGGCCGTCCCGTTGCCCTCCACAACGGCCAGGCGCACCGTGATCGAAGGGTCCTCGACATCCCGGTAATCGAGGTTCGCCTCGAAGTTGGAAAGTGGAGTGGTGGCGCCCCATGAATAGGGAAGCACCTTGAAGTCGCGGTAGATGAGGCCCTTGTCCCAAAGCTGCTTGAAGACCCACCAGACGGTCTCCATGAAGTCGGGATCCATCGTCTTGTAGTCGTTCTCGAAGTCGACCCAGCGCCCGATGCGCTCGGTGAGTGTCTCCCAGGCCTCGGTGTTGGCCTGCACTCCGACCCGGCACGCTTCGTTGTATCGGTCGATGCCGTATTCGGCGATCTGGCGCGGGCCGGAGATGCCGAGTTGCTTCTCGACCTCCATCTCGATGGGGAGCCCGTGAGTGTCCCAGCCGAAGCGCCGCTCGACCCGGTACCCCCTCATCGTCCAGTAGCGGGGGACCATGTCCTTGATCACTCCGGCGAGCAAGTTCCCGTAGTGGGGGCTTCCGGTCGGAAAGGGAGGGCCGTCGTAGAATACGTATTCCTTATCGGCGGGCCGACGGCGCACCGATTCGGCGAAGGCATCGGTGTCACGCCACAGGGCGAGCACCGCCTCTTCGAGGCGGGGAATGTCGACCGCGGGGTCGACTCTTTGAAATCCGGTCTCGTTGGTCAATGCGGCCAGTCTTTCGGGCGCTCGGGAGCGGGAATCGTAGGGTGTGCGCCCCCCTGTGAAGTAGAACGAGGGAATTGATAAGGTTCCCGCCCTTTACGAGGATGACTCGTGGCCAGAAATCTCGCCAAATCGACGGTTGAGCGGTACCGGAAACGTCTCGAGGAAGAGCGTGATCGCCTCCTGGTGATGATCCGGGACTACGAGCTCGAATTGGAGGAGGCCCGGATGACCGAGAGCTCCTCGGATCGCAGCCCGGACCCGGGAAATGCCGAAGCCGGCTCGATGAAATTCGAGTACGAGAAAGAGCTCTCGATCGAGCAGAACACCGTCGACCTCCTGGGAAAGGTGGAGCGCGCTCTCGACAACATCGAGACCGGGCGGTACGGGATCTGCGAGAGTTGCGGCAAGCCGATACCGATGGCCCGGCTCGACGTCCTCCCCTATGTGACGCTCTGCGTCGACTGCGCCCGCAAGAGTTGATTCGCCGCTACGCGCTCGCGGCCGGGATCGCGGCCTTCGTCGTCACCGTCGACGCCCTCACCAAACGTTATGCCTCGTTGCATTTCGCCGGCAATCCGGTGGAGGTAATCCCCGGATTCCTGACCTTCACCTACACCGAGAATCCAGGTGCTGCTTTCGGATCGCTCAAGAGCGCGGGACCGTTCCTGGGCCTGGCAGCCATCGGGGTGACGCTCGGCCTGCTTTGGGCCCTTCGCCACCCGCGCCCGATCCTGGAAATCGTCGCCTTCGGCCTGGTCATGGGGGGCGCGCTGGGAAATCTCGTCGATCGGATCTTCCGCGGCCCCGGCCTTCTCGACGGGAAAGTGATCGATTGGGTCAATCTGTGGTGGATACCGACCTTCAATCTGGCCGACACCTCGATCACGATCGCCGTGGTCCTATTGCTGATCCACTCGTGGCGGACTCGCTGACATTCGAAGTTCCGGAGACCCTCGACGGGATGCGCGTCGACAAGGCGATTGCGTCGTTGCTCGGGGTGAGCCGCTTTGTCGCACGAGAGCTGGTCGACCGCGGAGTGATCCTCGACGGAAGTGCGGCTCGCCCCAGAGATCGTGTCCGAACCGGGTCGGTGATCGAAACGCCACACCCCGCGGTCGAGCTGTCTCTCCAACCTGAGGACGTCCCCTTCGAAGTCCTCTATGAGGACGATGCCCTGCTGGTCGTGGACAAACCGGCCGGGGTCGTGGTCCACCCGGGCTCGGGCACGAAGGAGGGCACCCTGGCCGCCGGCCTCCTCAACCGGTATCCGGAGTTGGAAGGGGTCGGGGAGCCGGGGCGGTGGGGCCTGATCCATCGCCTGGACAAGGACACCTCGGGGACCTTGATCGTGGCCCGCACCGAAGACGCCTACCGCTCCCTGGTCGATGACTTGGGCGCGAGAAGGATCGCTCGTACCTACATCACTCTGGTGCATGGCTTGTTCCCGGTGCCGACCGGCACCATCGACGCCCCGATCGGGCGCGACCCTTCCCGCCCCACCCGGAGGGCGGTCTCGCCTACGGGCAAGCCGGCAGTCACCCACTATGAGTTGATCGAAGAGTTTCCCCAGCACGAAGTAGCGCTGCTCGAGGTGAACCTGGAAACCGGGAGGACCCATCAGATCCGGGTCCACCTGGCGGCCATCGACCATCCGGTGATCGCCGATCGGACCTATTCGCCGTTCAACACGAGGGTGAAGTCCCCCCGGATCTTCCTCCACGCCCGACGGGTTCGTCTCAATCACCCGGTGTCGGGAGTCGAGGTCGAGGTGGAGTCACCTCTTCCCCAGGACCTGCAGTCAGTGCTCGATGGCCTCCGTCCGGGCGCCGCCAGCTAACGAACCGAAATATCTACCGTTTGATCAAGTGACTCAGGAGAACACCACCGAGGCCCCGGTCTGTTATCGGCATCCAGATCGGCACACCCTTTTGGCTTGCAGTCGCTGCGGCCGGCCCATCTGTGCCGCCTGCTCCATCGATGCCTCGGTCGGCCAACGCTGTCCCGAGTGTGTGCGTGAGGAGGGTGGGCAGAAGGTGATCCCCACCGGCCCAAGGCGCCGAACATCGGCGGCGGCGGGAGCCCCGGCGACCATGGTGTTCATCGGTCTCTCCGTCGTCTTCTACCTGCTGTCGAGCTTCGGCACCTTCGGGGATCAGATCTTCTCGGCTCTGGCCCAGGACAACCAGGCGGTGGCTGCCGGTGAGTGGTGGCGGATCTTCACCGTGGTCCTCCTTCATGGCTCGATAACCCACATCCTGTTCAACATGTGGGCCCTCTGGGTGCTCGGCCCCCAGGTGGAGCGAGGGGTGGGCACTTGGCCCTTCGTCAGTCTCTACCTCGCGGCGGCCGGGATGGGGGGAGTGGCGGCCTACTACTTCGGAGGGCCATTCGATGTCGGTGTCGGCGCTTCGGGCGCCATCTTCGGGCTGTTCGGGATCTGGATCAGCTGGGCCATCCACCGTCGCAACACGGCGTATGGCCGAGCGGTCCTCAACCAACTCGGGTTCCTGCTGCTGATCAACGCGGCAATGCCCTTCATCTTCCCCGGGATCTCCTGGCAGGCCCATCTCGGAGGGCTGATCACCGGATACCTGATCGGCGAGGTGTGGGCGAAGATCCAGGGCCCGAACGCGACCGCGATTCGCGCCGCTGTCGGCTTTGCCGTGGCCGCCCTGGCCGCCATCGCAGTCTCGATCTGAGGTAAGGTTGAATGACAGCCGTGTCATTCGCCCACCTTCACGTTCACACCGAATACTCGATGCTCGACGGCGCGGCCCGGATCCGCGACGTGGTCGGGGCGGCGGCGGCCGACGGGCAGCCGGCGATCGCGATCACCGATCACGGCGTCCTCTACGGGGTTGTCGACTTCGTGAAGACTGCCCGGGAGATCGGGATCAAGCCGATCATCGGGACCGAGGCTTACTTCACCGACGGATCGCGCTTCGATCGGCCTCTCGGCGCCGCCAACAAGCGCTATCACATGAACCTGCTCGCCGTGAGCGAGACCGGTTACCGCAACCTCCTCCAGCTCTCATCCAAGGCTTTCCTCGAGGGGTACTACTACAAGCCTCGAATGGACTTCGAGCTGCTGGCGCAGCACGCCGAGGGGATCATCGCCACCTCGGGCTGTCTCGGCGGGATGGTGCCCCAGCTGCTGGCGCCGGACTCGATGAGTGAGGAGGGCAACAAAGGGCAGATCCGTGACTACGAGGCTGCGCTGGCCGCAGCCGGCAAGTTCCAGGACATCTTTGGCAAGGACAACTTCTTCATCGAGGTCCAAGACCACGGGCTGCCGGCACAGAAGGCGATCATGCCCGACCTGCTTGCCATCTCGGCTCATACCGGAGCCCCCCTGTTGGCGACCAACGACGCCCACTACACCAGGCGGAACGAGCATGACGCTCACGACGTCCTGCTCTGCATCCAGACCGGCTCCTTGCGCAGCGACACCGCCCGGCTTCGATTCGAGGGGAGTGACCACTACCTGAAGACCGCCGCAGAGATGCGACAGCTCTTCCCCGACGACACCTTCCCCGGAGCTTGCGACAACACGCTCGTTGTCGCCGAGCGGGCCGATGTCGAGTTGGAACTGGGGAGGATCTTGCTGCCCCACTTCCCGGTGCCCACCGGCGAGACGGAAGTGACCTACCTGCGGAAGTTGGTCGACCAGGGGACGAGGGAGCGTTACGGGCCCAACCCTGCTCCGGAGGTCTGGGACCGGGTGGAGCACGAACTCGAAGATCATCGAGGAGATGGGGTTCCCCGCCTACTTCCTCATCGTCTGGGATCTGATCCGCTACGCCCGGGAGAACCGGATTCGGGTTGGCCCGGGTAGGGGCTCGGCGGCCGGTTCGATCGTCTCCTACTGCCTGAGGATCACCGACCTCGACCCGCTTGCATACGGCCTCATCTTCGAGCGCTTCCTCAACCCCGGGCGCAAGGAGATGCCTGACATCGACATGGACTTCGACGAGCGCTACCGGGCCGACGTCATCCGGTACGCCTCCCAGAAGTACGGCGCCGACCGGGTCGCCCAGATCGTGACCTTCTCGACCATCAAGGGCAAGCAGGCGGTGCGTGATGCGGCCCGGGTGCTCGGTCACGCCTACGGAGTTGGCGATCGGATAGCGAAGGCGATGCCGCCGGCGATTCTGGGCAAAGAGGCCACGCTGGAGCAGGTGCTGGTCGCACCGCCGCCCGACGCCGACTCGACGGTCAAGGACTGGTACTCCAATGCCCAGGGGCTGCGCGAGCTCTACGAGAGCGACGAGGCAGTCCGCGAGACGGTCGATGCGGCCCGTGGGGTCGAGGGCCTCCGTCGCCAGGACTCGATACACGCCGCCGCCGTCGTCATCGGTCCCGAGCCACTCATCAACATCGTGCCGATTCAGCAGAAGGGTGAGGGCGCCGAGGTCGTCACCCAGTACGAGATGTATGGGGTTCAGTCGCTCGGGTTGCTCAAGATGGACTTCCTCGGCCTGCGCAACCTCTCGATCATCGAGCGCTGCCTCGAACTGGTGGAGGAGACCACCGGTGAGCGGGTCGACATCGACTCGGTGCCCCTCGACGACGAGAAGACGTTCGACCTCCTTCAGAGTGGGAACACCATCGGCGTGTTCCAGCTGGAGGGGACGGCCATGCGCTCGTTGATCAGGTCGCTGAGACCCGACTCCTTCAACGACGTGATCGCCCTCGTTGCCCTCTACCGCCCCGGCCCCATGGGGGCCAACATGCACAACCTCTACGCCGACCGCAAGAACGGCCGGGCCGAAATCGAGCAGCTGCATCCCGCACTCACCGACAAGCTCGAAGACACCTATCAGATCATGGTGTACCAGGAGCAGGTGATGACGGTCGCCCAGGAGATGGCCGGCTACTCGATGGTCGAGGCCGACGACCTGCGCCGGGCCATGGGCAAGAAGATCAAGAAGGAGATGCTCGCCCAGGAGGAGCGGTTCATTCAGGGCTGCATGAGCCAGGGCCACACCGAGGAGGTGGGCAAGGAGATCTTTGGCCTCATCGAGCACTTCGCCGGGTATGGCTTCAATCGATCGCACTCCGCGGCGTACGGCCTGGTCGCCTATCAGACCGCCTATCTCAAGGCCCACCACCCCGCCGAGTACCTGGCCGCCCTCCTCACCGCTACCAAGAAGGACAAGGACCGAACGGCGGTCTATCTCAACGAGTGCCGGCAGATGGGGATCAAGGTGCTGGTTCCCGACGTCAACGAGTCGGACAGCGACTTCACCGTGCGAGAGGGAAGAATCCGATTCGGGCTCTCCGCAGTCCGCAACGTGGGCGACGGTGTCGTCGAGAAGATCGTCGAGGCCAGGGCCGAAGAGCCATTCACCTCGCTCCAGGATTTCGTCGACAGGGTCGATGTGTCGGCACTGAACAAGCGGACCCTCGAATCTCTGATCAAGGCTGGCGCCTTCGACGCCTCGGGTGATCCCCGCAAGGGCCTGACCATGGTCTACGAACAGATCCTCGATGCCACCCTCGAGCGTCGCCGCAACGAGGACATGGGCCAGTTCAGCCTGTTTGCCGGAGATACAGAGGCGGTCCAGGAGAGTCACATCGAGGTGCCTTCCCTGGTCTGGCCACAGAAGATCCGGCTCGGCTTCGAGAAGGAGATGCTGGGGCTCTATGTCTCGGACCACCCCCTGCTCTCGATCGGGCCCTCATTGGCGGCTGCCACCAGCAACGGGATTCATGACCTCGGCGAACTGGCGGATCGAAGCTCGGTGGTGGTTGGGGGCCTGGTCGCCTCGATCACCCGCAGGTGGACGCGGGCGGGGGAGCCGATGATCTTCTTCCAGCTGGAGGATCTCGAAGGATCGATCGAAGTCATGGCATTCCCCAGAACGGTTCACGATTTCGGCCCCGCGATCGTCGAAGACGCGGTGGTCGTGGTCAGCGGCAACCTCGACAATCGGGGCGATGAGGTCAAGGTGATCGCCAGGGAGATCAAGGAGCTTGAAGTCAAAGACGACAACTCGGTCCGCCTGCAGGTGGCGGCCGAGCGCCTTTCCCCCGAAATGGTGACCCGACTCAAGGGGATCCTGTCCAACCACCCAGGCTCCGCCCTCGTCTATCTGCACATGGTTGGCGAAAACGGCACCAAGGTCTTGAAACTGAGCAACGAGCACCGGGTCGAACCGAGGTCGGCGCTCTTTGCCGAGTTGAAGGAGCTGCTCGGTCAGCGAGCTGTGATCTGACTCAGCGTCGGCGCGGAGTTATCTGTTGCTGGGCGACGCGGGCCAGGGCGCTCGAGCGACCGTGCCTCCGACCCAATGCGTAGGCCCCTGCCGCAGTGGCGGCGGCGACTGTGCTCACCGCGGTGACGGCCACCGCCCGCTTGGTGCGGCGGGCGAAGATGACGATCGGCCAGCCCCGTTCATGGGCGACACGCTCCAACTCGGAATCTGGATTGACGGCTACCGGATGGCCCACCATCTCCATCATTGGAAGGTCGGAGATCGAGTCCGAGTAGGCGTAGCTCCGTTCCGGGTCGTATCCGAGGTCGGACACCAGCTTCTCGATCGCTTCGGCCTTGCCGGCGCCATATACAAAAGGCCCGTCGAGCTCTCCGGTGTAGTGACCGGCCACCACCTTCATCCGGGTGCCGATGGCGCCGGTCATCCCGAGTGATCGAGCCAGCGGCTCCACGATCTCGTGTGGCGATGCCGACACGATCCAGGTGTCGCGGCCGGCCTCGTGGTGCATCTTGATCAACTTCCGCGCCTCGGGCCGGACCCTGGAGACGAGCTTTGGCATGACCGCCGAGCCGACGCTTTCCAGGGCGAGCACCGACGAGCCACCGATTCCGCTGAGGAGATCGCCCTTCACGTCTCGGGAGTCGTCCCCTTTGTCGCCGATGATCATGAAGCTGATGGCTGCGGTGGCCCACTTCCCGACGTCGGCAGTGGTGGCCATACCCTGACGCCAGGCCTCGATCCCGAACGGGAAAGCAGAGGCCCCCGAGATCAGGGTCCGGTCGAGATCGAAGAAGGCGGCACTGGTTGCCATGCCCATAAGGATATTCCCCCTATTCGATTCCGAAAGAGGCCCACGGCATCCCTGTGGACTCGTCCAGCATCCCGGCGAGCCCGTCCAGGTCGTTGGGAGGGCTGGCCGACCAGGGAATGGTTGCCACCCGGGCGCCATATCGAGCCGAGAATTCGTCGCGGGTGTCTCGTTGCCGAATGGTCTCGGTGCTCCATCGGGCCAGGTTGTTGGCCAGGACCGGCTTGGCCCCTGTGGGGACCTCTGCTGTCGCCCAACTCTCGGGGAGAATGCGGTTGAACACCACTGCCGCCGGGGTGGTCGCCAGTTTGGGCAGCTCGCGATAGAACTTGATCGCTTCCCAGACCGGCGCCGGGTCCGACGTGGTCACGACCAGGATGCTGGCCGAACGCAGGACCCTCTCGATCTCACGGCCACGTTGCGAGACCCCGTCGTAGGTCGAGCGAAGGTCGAGGAGGAACTCCGCGACTCGTTCCAGGAGATCCGAGCCGAGGATCGAGCCCGCCATCCGGAGCACCGGGCGCCCGGCGGCGTTGAACAGAAGTCGCCTTCCGGGGAGAGGGCCACCGGTGATCCATCGCAAGAGCCGTCCGCCAACCAGGTCGGCCATCTGAGCCGGCGCTGTGAAGAAGTCGATCCCACCTCCTGAGGGCGGGGTGTCGACGACCACCAGGTCCCATGCTTTGGCTTGGACGAAAGTCGCCGCCTGATCGGCCGCGGCGTACGCCTGGGAGGCGGGGAAGTGCTCCGAGGCGGCCTGGAAGAACTCGTTGTCGGCGAGGCGGGTCGCCACCTCGGGGTCGGCGTGTCTCATGGCCACGGCACGCCATGACGCCGAGGCATCGAGCATCGCGGCCCAGAGATTGGGCTCGTCGTGGTGTGGCTGCGGCTCGTTTCCGAGGTTGGTGACCCCTAGGGCTGTAGCGAGGCGCCGCGCCGGGTCGACCGTCACCACCAGGGTTCGGAGACCGCCGCGGGCGGCCCTGATGGCGATGGCCGCGGCCACCGTGGTCTTGCCCACCCCTCCAGCTCCGGTAACGAGCAAAGTCGTCGTCATGTGATCGCCTCGAACTCGTCACACATTCGCGCCGCCACCTCGCCCGGGGTGAAGACCCCGAACAGGTAGGGCAGCTTGTGCTCGGGCGGTAGGCGTTTCAGCCACTCTTGCTGCTCGCCCCATAGGGCCCGGTGGAGTTGAGCGGCCTCGCCCAGAGGCCCGGGCGGGGTCGAACGGTCACGAAGCTCTTCGAGGATTCGGTTGGCGATGAGCGTCGGAGTGGCGACAACCTTCTCGGACTCGAGCCACTCGAGCGTCTCCATAGTCTCAGTGGTCGGCAATTCCTCGGGGATGGTCACCAAGACCATCTCTGTCGTCGCCTCGTCGGCCAGGATGTCCCGCATCATGTCCGCCTGGGCCCTGACCTTTCCGCCGGGAACCAGCTCGGCGATGGTGAGCGGGGCCCGCACGTACGACCCAATCTGCCCGGTTGGCGGCGCGTCGGCGATCACGATGTCCCAGCGGTCCTCCTTGACCTCCCAGATCGCCTTCCCGATGGTGATGATCTCCCTGATCCCTGGGGCGGTGGTGGCCAAAGCGTCGAAGGCCCTGGCGAACGGCCCGAAGCCGTAGACCCCTTTGATGTTGAGCTGAATCGACAGGTACTCGAGGAGGGCATCGGAGCGGACCATGTGCATCGCATGGAGACCGGGTTTGATCTCCCTGGGTTGGAACGCCAGTGCCCCGGTGCCGAAGTGGGCGGAGAGGCCACCCGGGGATCCCATCTCCATTGCCAGCACCCTCTGTCCGCGACGTTGGGCCAACAGCGCCAAACCGGCAGTAACCGCCGACTTTCCGACGCCTCCCTTTCCGGAGACGATCAGCAGTCGCTTGTCGAGCATCTATTCGCCGCTGAGTGGAACCCGGAGCACGAGGTGGTTGTCCTCGACACTCCAGATCGCATTGCCGACGAGAGCAAAGTCGGTGTAATCACGCTGAGCCTGCTCGATGAACAGCTTGCGCTCATCGCCGGCCACCGGGGGCAGGGGCCGATCTTTGACCGCCGCTGCCCGCTCCTGGAACCGTTGCAGCATGGCGTCTACGTCGAATTGGGACATAGGGGGACGTTATACGTATTCCGTACTACGTATTACTGGCGGAGGCCCGTCGGGCCTCCGCCTTTCTTTCGCCCTCCAGGCGCTCGAGGTCGACATCGGTGTAGTCGACATAGGCCATGGCGTCGGCGATCAGGTGATGGCCGGCCACATCCCGAATCGCCTGGTGCATGGCATGGGCCACAGCCCGGTAGGCGGGATGGCCGGCCGGCTGGCTTCGCAGTTCGATCAGGTGGAAGGCCTCCCGTGGGTTCATCTCCATGACGAACCTGACGTTGTAGGCGAACGGAACCACGTACTGGCTGAGATCGGGCCCGAGGTCGGCACGAATGTTCTCGTACAACTCACCCGCGTCGTCCATGACCGAGTGCCATTCCTCGTTGAGGCCATGCTCAGCCAGGTCCTCGGGTAGGTCATAGCCGAGACGGGTCGAGAACCGCTGCCACTCCAACGTCATCAGGCGATGGCGCTGCAAATCGCGGAACGCCCCGATGTCACAACTCACGTCGAACCGATAGGTGGTGCGTTCCATGGCCCGACCCGGTTTGTGGCGTCGATTGGCTCGGTCGCCAACCATCGCCCTGATGATGTCTCCCTTCTCGTCCTGAGACATCTCACGAACCCGCCGCTGGACCTCGGCATCGGGCAGTTCGGACACCGCGTAGAGCGCGGCCGCGGCGATCTTTGTCTCGGCGTCCGGGTCCCAGTCGGTCAGCATGACGGAAGGCCCGCTGTCGGTTGGTGGGCCGAGGCCACCCGCCAACTCCTCGAGGTCATCGCGCACGTCGGCCAGGTACTTCGACCATCGCACCCCGCGCTCGGCGAGGTCGACCCGGGTGAGGAAGGAGGGGATCACCTTGCGGAGCTCGTCGAGCATCATCTCCGAGTAGCCCCTGATCTCCTGCACGGCGCTGGCCTGCATCCTGACGAGGGCCATCTCGTAGGCCTGCCCTGTGCCGTAGATGCCGACGTTGGACAGCGTGGAGACCGGGAGCAGGCCGCGCACCGTGTCGCAGGCCTTGGCCCGGATCGTGGCGTTCCAGACCACTTTGGAGTCGTCGTCCTGTCGGGGATGGCGTTGTTCGTAGACACCCGTCATGTACGCCACCATTTGTGAGTACACCTCGAAGGTCCGCTCCATGTGCTTCACATAGGGGCCGAAGTGAGGGGAGGCCCGGATCTCGTCGGGGATCAGGTATCGATAGTTCTCGCCAAGCGGGGCGTCGTAACGGATGTAGCGGGTCGACTGCTCCAGGTAGGCGGCGAGCCGACCCCACTCCAGGGACTTGGTGAGGAGGTTCGAGGCCTGTTCGCATGCGAGATGGGCGCCACCGAGCTGTGCGACCGAGTCGTCGCCGTAGTCGAAGAAGATGCGCTGATAGAGCTGTTCGGCGTGGGCGGTCGAGTCCGACGAGAGAACGGTGGTCAGGCCGTCGATGCCGAAGTCGGCGTCGGTCACGAATTCGTCGAGGAAGAGTCGGCGCAGCGACTTCGAGGAGCGCGAGTACCTGGCAAACAACGCTCCCTTGACCACTTCCGGGAGATTGATCAACCCGAAGACGGGAAGATCGGTGTTGGTGAAGAATCTGCCCAGGACAGCCGTCTCTTCGGGGGTGAACGCTTCCTGGTGGTAGACGGGCACTGCCACCGATTGTATGCCGAAATAGAGAGGGCTACCCGGTTACCGTTTCTCGGGTTGTGGCGCTCTTCTTCATTCGCCTCGCGACCTTCGTGTTGTCGGCTCTGGCCATCCTGATCGCGGTGGTGCCGATTCTGGTTCTCATCAGCTTGCTCGATGGGGGCACGGGGTGGGGACTCTGCCCGGGTGGTCTCGAGGCGTGCTCCAACCCGTACACCACTGCAGCCGAGTTTGCGGTCGTCCTCACCTTGGGCTTCCTGGCGACGGTGGTTGGCATCAGACTCCTGATGCGCCTTGCCCGGCACATCCAATCGGGGGAGTACCAGGTCACTCAGTGAGTCGGGGTCACCGACTCGGCCTCGATCCAGGTCTGATCCTCCTGTTTGGTGATCACGATGAAGATCGCCACCAGGATCAAGTAGCGCCCCGCCCCAGGCGGCCAGCGTGAGCCGCTCACCAAGCACCACCCACGCCGTCGCCACTCCAAATGCCGGCTCGGCGGCGAGAACCACGGCGGTGGTGCTCGCACCAACGATCGTCTGCGCCCAGATCTGAAGGATGAACGCCCCGACACTCACTCCGAACGCGGTGAGGGCCAGGGCCGCCCAGACCGATTGGGGCGGTAACCCGGGGCTCTCGAGGGCGTAGGAGACCGGGAACGCCAGCGCCGCCGCCACCGCCAGTTGCACGGTGGTGAAGGGAACCACCGGATGGTGTCGGGCAAATCGCGAGACCGCCAGGATGTAGCAGGCGAAGGCGAAGGCACATCCCAGGGTGAGGAGGTCGCCACGTTTGAAGTCGAGGTCGTTGGTCCCGGTGAGCAGCACCAGTCCGGCGAATGAAAGGGCCGCCGCCCCGCTGATCCACCAACCCGGGGCCTTTCGGGCGAGAAGCGAGGCGAGCAGAGGTGTGATCACCACATAGAGCCCGGTGATGAGAGCCGAGTTGGCGGCACCGGTGAGAGCAAGACCAGCGGTCTGCAGCGCATAACCGGCGAAGAGGAAGAAACCGACGATCGATCCGTGAAGCCAGAGCGTCTTGCCGCGGGGGAAGGCGAACAAGGCGAGAGCCAGTGCCCCCAGGGCAAACCGCCAGGCGACGAATGCGATGGGTGGAAAGTCCTCGATGGCGGTCTTGATGACCACGAAGGTCGCCCCGTAGACGAAGGCGGCCACCAGGAGGGCGAGCACAGCCCGGCTTCTGTCGGATCTGAACACGGGGCGGGACGATAGAGACAACCCGTACTCTTCCCCCCATGCCAGGTGTCAGAGCCAACGGGAGCACCCCAACCGCACAGGAGCGGGGCAAGGCCCGTGCCGTCCTCAATCGGCTCGTCAGGCGTTATCCGACGATCCGGACGGCTCTCGACTACGACAACGCCTTCCGCCTTCTGGTGGTGACGGTCCTCTCGGCACAGACCACGGACGACAACGTCAACAAAGTGGCGCCGGTTCTGTTCGAGCGATATCCGACGCCGGCCGACCTTGCGGAGGCGAACCCCGAGGACGTGGAGCAGATCGTCTACTCGACGGGCTTCTTTCGCCAGAAGACAAAGTCCATCATCCGCTTGGCCCAGGGCGTCGAGGAGATGTTCGGCGGGGAGGTCCCGGAGACAATCGATGAGTTGGTGAAGCTCCCCGGGGTGGGACGGAAGACGGCGAGCGTGGTTCTCGCCGAAGTGTGGGATGTCCCTGCAATCGCGGTCGACACCCATGTGAGGCGAGTGAGCAGGCGCCTGGGCCTGACCACAGAGTCCGATCCCAAGAAGATCGAGCCGGATCTCAAGGCGCTGTTCCCCACCGAGGCCTGGTCTGGGCTCTCGATGCGGATCATCCAGTTCGGACGCGATATCTGTGACGCCCGCCGGCCGCTATGTGGCCAGTGCGAGTTGTTCTCGTTGTGCGAGTGGCCGGATCGGATCGCGGTGGCCGCCAGAGCATCCAGGTGACCACCCGGCAGCTGGATCGATCCATCTTCCGGTTGGCGATCCCTGCACTGGGGGCGCTCGCCATCGACCCTCTGCTCACCCTGGTGGACACCGCCTTCGTGGCCCGCCTCGGGGTTCCGGAGTTGGCCGCTCTCGGGGTCGACACCGCCATCCTCGGGTTCGCCTTCTTCGGCTTCAACTTCCTGGCATATGCGACGACTCCCTTGGTTGCCCAGGCCTTGGGGAGGGGTGACAGCGCAATGGCCCGGCGATGGGTGGGCGACGCCCTGTTGCTGGCAGTGATCCTGGGAGTGGCCGCCACGATCCTCATCGAGTTGTTGGCGCCTTGGATCGTCGGGGTCATGGGTGCCACCGGTGAGGTGACCGACCCGGCTCTCGCCTACTTGCGCATTCGCGTCATCGCCGCGCCTGCAGTCTTGATCGTGGTCGCCGGTCATGGCGCCTTCCGCGGCCATCAGGACACCCGAACGCCGTTGATCGTGGCTCTAGGCGTGAACGGCATCAACCTCGTCCTCGCCCCGATCTTCATCTTCGCCCTGTCGCTCGGGGTCGCGGGAGCGGCGATGGCGACGGTGATCGCCCAGGTGATCGGAGCGGTCTGGTTCCTTCGCCTGATCCGAAGACGGCAGCTCGCCGATCGACCTCGTGGCTTCCGCGACTCATGGCCGACCTTGCTTGCGCTCGGGAAGAGCGGTGCTCTGATCACGCTCCGAACCGGCGTCCTCCTCCTTGCCTTCACCGTGGCTGCCTCGGCAGCCACGAGGATCGGTGCGGAGTCGATCGCGGCCCATCAGGTCGTGCTTCAGGTGTGGCTGATTGCGGCCATGATCGCCGACTCCCTGGCGATCGCCGGCCAGGCGATGGTGGGGGCTTCCGCTGGCTCCGGTGATCGGCAGGGGGTTGATGAAGTCAGCCGTCGGCTCCTCTTCTGGGGCGCTGCGGTGGGATTGCTCATGACCGGCGCTCTTCTGGTCGGGGCTCCGGTGCTGAAGCCCCTTGTGAACTCCGCAGAGGTTGCAGCATTGGTGGTTGCCACGATCCCTGTGGTGGCTTGGATGATGCCGGTGGCGGCACCGTTGTTCGTCGCTGACGGAATCTTCTTCGGGCTCCTCGCGCTCTGGTCGATCGTGGCCTCGACCGCGACCGGCGCGGTGCTGGCAATCGCCCTGATCACTCTGACCCCTATGGGTGACACTTTGGCCGGGATCTGGTGGGCGATCGCGGCGATGCTGGTTGCCCGCTCCCTGGTATTCGTTTTCGCCTATCGGAGAGCGGTGTCCGTGGTGGCGGTGAGATCCTGACCGCGGGTCTCGGGGAGGAAGAGGGTGAGCACTGCTGCGATCGCCATGCCGATCCCGAGAACCGTGACTGTCTCCGACACGCCGAACCTGTCGATGGTGAAGACGCCGAGGATCAGACCCAGCGCCGAACCGGCCAGCCCGAAGTCGGCCGAGGCGGTGGTGGCACTGGCCCGGAGCCCGGTCGGGAACAACTCGGCGCGGTGGCTGCCGCCGGCGGGGACGAAGGCGAACGTCCCGAACGATGAGACCATCACCGCAAGCACGATCAGCGGGACTGACAGCGTCCAATAGAGGAGGAGTCCGCCCCCCAAGGCCATCAGGAGGCTGAGGACTGTTGTCGTGCGACGGCCCCAGGCGTCGGCGAGGTGGCCCGCCAACGAAGAAGCCGACACCTCCCAGGGTCCCGCCGAGGAGGAGGATCAGGACCGTGTCGCCGGTGCTGAGGCCCACCTGCTCGATCAGGCGCTCGGTGGAGAAGGCGATCCCGACCGCTGAGAACGCCGACGCCAGGAACCCGACGGTTGCCACCACCCAGAAACGGCGAGCCCAAGGGCCGGTGGCCAGGTCACGCCAGTGCCCCCCGGTGTCTTGGCTCTCGATGAAGATGTGGCTCTCAGGAACGGTGCGAATCAGGAAGGGGATGACCAGGAAACCGACCCCGATCAAGAGGTGGGGGATTCGCCAGCTTTCACCTCCGCCATCGGCGAGGGGAAGGGTGAGCACCGCCAGCCCGCTTCCGAACGAGACCGCCGCGCCGAAGAAGGCTATGGAGTAGGCCCGGATCGAGACGCTCACCTGCTCGGCGAGGAGGACCACGGCGAGACCGGACATTGCCGCGGTTCCGGTGCGGAGGACGGCCTGGGCGACCCCGAACTGCCACGCCTCGAAGGCCAACCCGCCTGCTGTCCCTCCAATGATCACCAACGTCATGGCGAGGATCAGCGGTCGTCGCCGGCCACGATGATCGCCGAGCCAGCCGAGGGGGAGGGCGGCAAAGGCGGCGAGACGAGCCAGGCCGAGGAGCAGGCTCATCTGCCCTTCGGTCAATCCGAGCCCGGCGCGGGTGAAGGGCAGGGTGTTGGCAGCCTGGGCTTGGGCGAAACCCTGGACCAGCCCCGCCGTCCACATGATGAGGACGATTCGGCGGTCGGTCTTGGAGAAGCGGCCAACCGGCAGAAGCGGGTCGAGGAGGCGGCGGGTCCACGCGGGCACGGTGCGAGCGTAGGGAGGATGGGCGTGGGAACATCGCGGCGAGTGTTCGAGAACATCGCGTCGTCCACATTTCTTGTTCAGTGCCTGGTCGCGTTCGGTGCCGGGGTCATCTCATTCGTGTCGCCCTGTGTCCTCCCCCTCCTCCCGGGCTACCTGTCGATGATGTCCGGCTACTCCGCGGCGCAGCTCGAGGCCGGTGACGTCTCGACCCGCCGTCTGACCGGGGTGATCCTCCAATTCATCGCCGGGTTCACCCTGGTGTTCGCCGCTTTGGGAGCGGCCGCAAGCGGACTCGGCCAATTCCTGGTTCGCAACATGAATGCCCTCACCCGGATCGCCGGCCTGGTGATCATCGGATTCGGGATCCTGATGGTGGTGATGGCTGCCTCGAATCGCAGCTTCCTCGGGCCGCTGGAGCGGGACCTTCGCCCCGAGGTGAAACCGTCGCGTCTGGGACGGTGGGCGCCACCGGTGATGGGCGCCGCATTCGCGTTCGGGTGGTCGCCCTGCATCGGCCCGGTGCTCACTGTGATCCTGGCCACGGCGGCGACTCAGGACACCTTGCTCCGTGGGATCATCCTGCTTGTGGCCTACTCGCTCGGTCTGGGCATCCCGTTCCTGTTGGCCGGCCTCGGGCTGTTCAAAGTCTTCGGGCGTCTCAAGCCGTATCTGCGCCCGATCAACATCGTCTCTGGTGCGTTGCTCGTCGGCTTCGGGGTGATCATGGTGACCGGGTCCCTGGGGAGAATCGCCACCTGGTTCACCGAGATCTTCGTCGCGATCCCCTTCCTCCGAGACCTGGCGACCGTGTGATGGATGCCCTTCTCGCGTCCGCGGCACCCGACCTGGTCTGGTTCAAGGGTTCAGATGTCGTCAAGTTCCTCAACGATCTGCTCTCCCAGGAGATCGCGGAGATGGCGCCTGGTGAGGTGAGACGCTCGATGCTGCTCAATCCACAAGGGCGGATCGACTATCTGCTCTGGGTGCTGCGTGGCGAAGACGAAGTCGGTCTGGTCACTGACCACGGGCGGGGCGCCGACCTGGCGGCAACGCTCGGTCGTTATCGGATCCGGGTCGCGGTCGAGATCGAGATCTCCGAAGCCCCCGCCTGGCTCGTCGTTGGGCCCTTCTCGGATCAGGTCGGGCATTGGTCGGGCGACGGTGACGGCTTGTTGCCGACGTGTCTTGGTCAGAGGTGCCCCGATTCCTGGTGGTCGGGGAGCGGCCCGACCTGCCGCCGATCGATGACGATGGCGCTAGAGCGCTTACGCATCGAGTCCGCCGAGCCGGCGGTGGGTGTCGACACCAGCAATTCCACCATTCCCCAGGAGACCGGTCTGGTCCCGGTGACTGTCGATCTCGACAAAGGGTGCTTCCTCGGCCAGGAGCTGGTGGGCCGAATCCACCGCAGGGGCCACGTCAACAAGCAGCTTCGTGTCCTCGAGTTCTCCGGTGGGGTCGGCGCGCCAGGATCCGAGGTCACCAAGGGAGAGCTCACGGTGGGAACCCTGACTTCTGTCTCGGGGTCAGTTGGTCTGGCCACGCTTCGACGCGAGGTCGAAGCAGGGGAGAAGGTGTCGGTTGGTGAGTTGGAGGCAGTGGTCGCCCGCTGACCGACCCGCTCAGGGGGATCGGGCCAACACTTCGTAGGTGTGACCCAGTGGGCTGGTCCATTGGTAGATGCCGGGTCGGGTCTGCTCGATCCTCCAACCGTGATGTCGGACTACGTGGTCGTGTCGACAAAGCGGCGCGAGGTTCTCTGAACTCGTCAGCCCTCCCTCGGCCCAGGGACGGTTGTGGTCGATGTCGCATTCGGATGCGGGCATGCGACAGCCGGGGAAGACACAGGTCGGGTTTTCGGCTTCGACCTGCCTCGTCTGGTCGGCGGTGGGTCGCCTCCGGGTGGTCCCGTTGTGAACGACCAGGCCATCGTCGCCGATGACCGTGTAACGCCATTCCGAGTTTGATTGCTCTATGGATACCTGGCGGGCGATGTCGGCGATCACCGGGCCGTAGCCGGCGAGCTCTCCGGGGTTTTCGGTGAGGCCGGCCAGTGTGGCGAGGTCGACTTGGATGTTCACCGAGCCCTGCTTGGGTAACCCTTTCTGTTGCCCTTGCAACAGATCCATGAGGACGTCAGCTCGGATCTGATCCATCGTCCTCGGGTCGTCGGCCGACCGGGCAGCACGTGCCAACCGATTGATCCGTCGCATGGCGGCTCCGGCGCGATGTGGTGGCAGGTTCAGTCCGTGGAGGTTGGCGGTGCCGTCAGGGTTGGCAGTGCTGCTGACCCGTCGTTCTTCGACTGCCTCCTGATAACGAGTCTTGGCGGAGTCGGTGTCAACAAGGATCACGAGTTTGCGAAGCCGGGCTCCCAACTGTCCCGTGGTCTGGCTACTCGCATGCTCGAGGGCGGCTTCGGCGACTTGTTGTGCGGCGTCTGTTGCGAGATGCGAGGTCTCCTCGACGATGACCCGCGCCTTGGCGAGGTCGATCCGGCCCTCGCGTAGGGCGTGTCCCACCTGAGGGAGATGCCTAATCAGATCTGACGCCAACCCGAGGTGGTAGTCGGCCGAGCGTCGGGTGAGGGTGAGGGCGGCCCGGATTTCGGAAGCAACGATGTCCTCGACATCCGACGTCCATTCCATGGGTAGGGCCTTCTCTTCCGCCTCGTGGATGGCACTGATGTCGGCGTAGAACTCGGCCTGGTCGTGTGCGATTTGCCGGGCCCTCGCCTGCACCAGGACCACTCGATCGTGACCAGAAATCCGGTGCCGGTCGATTGAGGACAGGATCGCTCCCAGCTTCGGCCCAGGCGGCATGCTGGCTAACCCTTTGGGGATTCCCTCGCTCTCGAACACATGTTCGACCATGCTGCAAACATACAAACCCCCACCGACAGATTCCATACCCCTGTTGAGGAAACCATAAGAAATCTCAGGGGTGCAGTTGGTTCACGACCAACGCTGGTGCCGGAGGCGGGACTCGAACCCGCACACCCTTGCGGGCAATGGTGTTTGAGACCATCGCGTATACCAATTTCGCCACTCCGGCTCGGAGCGGACTTTATGGGACCCGCTTCAAATAGGCGATCCGGCGATACCCTCAGATCTCCCTTGTCACGGCTCCACAAACGCATCTTCAGACTCAACGACCGCATCGAGGCGCTCGACGTCGAGGCCCGCCAGGTCGCTGCCGAGCTCGACTATCACCGGGCGATCAACGACGACGCCCAGCGTGACGCCGCCGTCGGCAACTACATCGACCGTGAGGAAGCCGGGCTGACCGCGGGCGACGTTCGTCGCTTCGAGCAGACCCTGGCCGATCTCAACGACAAGCGTTCTCGGCTCGCTGCGAAGCGCGACGACTTGCTGGCACGGCTGCCCGACTGACTCCGGCCGCCGCTACCGTCGACCCGTGCCCACCCTCGCCCTGATCGACGGCAATTCGATTGCCTATCGGGCGTTCTACGCCCTGCCCGAGGACCTGGCCACCAAGAGCGGACAGGTGACCAACGCGGTGTTCGGGTTCACCCGGATGCTCATCCGCCTCCTCAAGGATTTCCACCCGGACGGCATCGCAGTCGCCTGGGATGTCTCGCGGAAGACCTTCCGCACCGAGGTCTATCCGGAGTACAAGGCGCAGCGGGAGAAGGCCCCCGACCACTTCCGCAGCCAGCTGCCTCTGATGGACAAGGTTCTCGAATCGCTTCAGATCACCCAACTTCGTATGGAGGGATACGAGGCCGACGACCTGATCGCCACCCTCACCAAGAATGCGGTGGCGGCGGGTTGGGAGGTCCTCATCGTCACCGGGGATCGGGACGCCTTCCAATTGGTCGGGGGACCGGTGCGCGTGGTCTACACCCGCCGTGGGATCAGCGACACCATCGTTGCTGACGAAGCCTGGGTCGAGGAGCGGTACGGGATCCGGCCTGATCAGTACGTGGAATACGCCGCTCTCCGCGGCGACAACTCGGACAACCTGCCCGGGGTCCCAGGGGTGGGGGAGAAGACGGCTTCCCGGCTGGTGGCCGATCACGGAGGCCTCGACGCCATCTATCTGGCGATCGCGGATCAAACCCCCAAGCTGCGGGAGAGCCTGGCCGCCAATCGAGAGCAGGTATTCCTCAACAAGGACCTGATGGTCCTCGTCGACGACCTCGACATCGGGGTTGAGATCGAAGACCTTCACACCCGGGAATGGGACCGTCAGTTGGTCAAGGACCTCTTCGACAGTCTCGAGTTCCATTCGATGTGGGGTGACCTCGAGGAGGCCCTTCCATCGGCGGTGGGCGCCGCGGAGGTCCTCGAGGTCGAGACCCGTCTCGTCACCTCGCCGGCAGAGATAACTGAGATTGCGGGTAACTCGACTCTGGTGGCCGCCCTGGTGACTGACGGCGGCGAGCCCTTTGGCCTGGCAATCGCCACCGGGCCAAGCCACTCGGCGGTGATTCCTTTCGATGCTGCCGGTCCGGTCCTGACCGCTCTCGAGTCAGGTTCGGCTTCGGTGGTTGGCCACGACCTCAAAGAGCTGGTGCGAGCACTCCTGGATCTCGATCACGACGTGGCGACCTCTGGAAATGGACACAGCGCTTGCCGCCTACATCGTCAACCCGTCCCAGCGCACCTACGACCTGGAGGCCATGGCCGAGCGATGGCTGGATGTCGAGCTTGCCTCCCCGGATGACGACGCCGCGGCGGGGACCTTGCCCTTCGAGACCGGTCCCGACCTCGAGGTCGAGGGCCGACGGATCGAGGCTGTGCGAAGACTGGCCGAGAAGATGAGGGTCGAGCTCGCAGAGCGCGACGAGCTCGAGCTCTTCGACGAGTTCGAGCTGCCATTGGTCCCGGTGCTTGCTCGGATGGAGCATGTCGGGATCGGGGTTGATCGCGCCTATCTGGAGGCGATGGGCATCGATCTTCGGGAGCGCCTCGATCTCCTCGACGCCCGGATCCAGGAGCTGGCGGGAGAGCCCTTCAATGTGAACTCGACCGATCAGCTGCGATCGATCCTCTTCGACAAGCTGGGTTTGCCGGCGATTAAGAAGACATCCACCGGCAAGCCCTCCACCGATGCGTCTGTGCTCAAGAAGATGGAGCACCCCCTGGTCGACGCCCTTCTCGAATATCGGGAGCTGGAGAAGCTGCGCAGCACCTACGTGGACGGGTATCTGCCGCTGATCGAAGCCGATGGGCGCATCCACACTCGCTTCAACCAGATGGCCGCCACCACCGGGCGCCTCTCCTCCGACCGCCCCAACCTGCAGAACATCCCGGTTCGCTCCGAGTCGGGGCGGACCATCCGCAAGGCATTCGTCGCCGGCGAAGGTGCCTCCTTCCTGGTGGCCGACTACTCACAGATCGAATTGCGGGTCCTGGCCCACATGAGCGGGGATCCGTTCCTGCTCGAGGCTTTCCGGGTCGGATCGGATATCCACGCTGCAACCGCGGCTCGGGTGTGGGGCCTCCCCGAGGACCAGGTCACACGGGAACAACGCAACACGGCCAAGATGATCAACTTCGGCCTGCTCTACGGGATGGAGGCCTTCGGTCTCGCCGACCGGCTCGGGATCTCACGTGATGAGGCCCGCGATCACATCGACGCCTACTTCGCCCAATTCGTCCAGGTGAAGGAGTTCATGGCTTCGGTGGTGACTCTCGCCAGGAATCAGGGCTACACGACGACCCTGTTCGGCCGTCGCCGGTACCTCCCGGAATTGAAGTCAGACAACTTCAGAATCCGCCAGATGGGGGAGCGGATGGCGCTCAACGCACCGGTGCAAGGCACTTCGGCTGACATCATCAAGAAGGCGATGATCGAGCTCGACCAGGGCCTGCGTAGCGGTGGCTATCGATCGTCGCTGATCCTCCAGATCCACGACGAGTTGATCCTCGAATCTCCTGATGAGGAAATGAGCGCGGTCGAGAAGCTGGTGGTGGAGACCATGGAGGGAGTGGTCGACCTCGATGTGCCGTTGGTCGTAGACGTCGGGACCGGTGCAGATCTGGCGAGCGTGAAGGCCGACTAAACCCGATAACAGTTGGCCATTCTCCCCAGAGAGGCGTACACTCCTTCAAGCCTGCGGGCCCAGCGCACGCAGAGTTCCTTTCGGAGGTAATCACCTACAACATGCCCAACGACCAAGAGAACGCGCCCGAGAGCGTCGCCGAAGAGGCGATCGCCGAAGCGCCCGACCCGACCGCTGAAGATCTGCCCGAAGTAGAGGCACCGGCGGTCACCGAGGAGCCTGAGGCTCCCGCCGTAGCCGAGTCACCCGTCGAGACCGAGGCCGAGCCTGTCGTGCCGCCCGAAGTCACCACGCCTGAAGACTCTGCGCCCGACGACTCGCGCCTGAAGTCACCGCGCCCGACGACTCGGCGCCTGAAGTCTCGGCGCCTGAAGTCTCGACTCCTGAAGTCGCACCCTCGGCAACCGTCTCCGGACGAGAGGCCCTGGTCGCTCCCGATCTGAGTGATCTCCCTGACGACATCGGTGATGACTTCGAGCGGGCAATCGCGGCAACTGTCCTCGAATTCAAAGAGGGCGATATCGTCGAAGGGACTGTTGTCAGCGTGGACGGCGACGGGGCCATGATCGACATCGGTTACAAGTCCGAAGGGCTGATTCCGACCCGCGAGCTCTCCATCCGCAACAACGTCGACCCCAACGACGCAGTCAAAGTCGGCGACAGGGTCGAGGCCGTAGTCCTCAACAAGGAGGACGACGAGGGGCGTCTCATCCTCTCCAAGAAGCGCGCCATGTACGAGCGGGCGTGGGGCCGGATCCAGGAGATCGCCGATCAGGAGGGCACCGTCGAGGGGACGGTCATAGAAGTCGTAAAGGGCGGTCTCATCGTCGACATCGGCCTTCGTGGATTCCTCCCGGCCTCACTTGTCGATTTGCGTCGTGTCCGCGATCTCGACCCCTTCATCGGCCAGACGATCACCGCCAAGGTCATCGAGTTGGACCGCCCGAGGAACAACGTCGTCCTTTCCCGACGCGCCTATCTCGAAGAAGCACAGGCGGAGGAGCGCAATGCGTTCCTCGACGGCCTCGGCGAAGGTGAGGTCCGCGATGGCGTCATCTCGTCGGTGGTCAACTTCGGCGCATTCGTCGATCTCGGCGGCATGGACGGTTTGGTCCATGTCTCCGAGCTCTCCTGGCAGCACGTCAACCACCCCGGGGAGTTGGTCAAAGTCGGAGACAAGGTCACGGTCAAGGTCCTCGAGGTCGACCGCGATCGCGAGCGCATCTCGCTCTCGATCCGCCAGACCAGCGACGACCCGTGGGATGTGTTCGCCCGTGAGCACGAGGTTGGAGACGTCGTCGACGGCGTCGTGACCAAGACCGTCCCGTTCGGTGCCTTCGTTTCTGTCGCCGACGGAGTGGAGGGCCTGGTTCACGTATCGGAGATCGCCGTCCATCGCGTCGAGTCGCCCGAGCTCGAGCTCTCGATCGGCCAGCCGGTCAAGGTGAAGATCACCGAGAAGGAGAACGAGCGTCGCCGGGTCTCGCTCTCCATCAAGCAGGCGTCACCGGACTGGCAGGAGCGGGAGTCTCAGATCGAAGAGCAGAAGAAGGCGCCTGCCTCGAGCAGCAGCAGCAGCCGCCGCCGCCCGCAGAAGGAGTTCGAGCGCGAGTTCGGGCCCACCGACGACGAGCGTCCCCCCATGCCGGTCGACGCCTCACTCGAGGCGATCCTCCAGGAGCTCAAGGAGCGTGGCATCGGTCGGAGGTGACCTGCCGGTCGAATCCGGCGGTGTTGAAGGTCATCTGACTAGTCACAACGTGATCGATTCACGGTGTGAGCTAGTCACGCCTTTCAACCCCGTCACGATATGAGACGACCGAACTATGGAGCGTTGAGGGGAAACCCTCAAGACTCACTCCATACGGTCCGAATCATTCCTGTGGAATTGGACTTGAAAAACTGGGAGGGCGCGCCCCAACCGGTAGCATGCCAAGCGGTATGCGCCGGCGACGGGTCGGCGCCCGACCGAGGGGACAACCGAAGGGGACTCAATGGGTAGGAGAGCCATCGTTCTGCTTGTGGCCTTGATACTGGCCGGGCTCGCCGCTTGGGCGGTCTGGAACTACTTGCAGGGCATAGAGAACGACATCGAAGCAGGCCAGGAGGCGGTCACGGTCTTCCGTGCCGTCGATGCCATCAGTGAAGGGACCGACGGGGCCATCATCCTGTCGGACTTCAACTCCGGCGGTCAGCTCATCGTGAAGGGCACCGAGGAGAAGGAAGATCTCCCCGATTTGGCCATCACCTCTGAGGAGCAGCTCAACCAGGTTCTGCGGCAACAAGGTCGCGGCTGGTCCTATCTCGGCAAACAGTGTCTTGGTCGAGTCGCAGTGGACGGAGATCAACAGTCGACGTCACACCGCTCGCCGAGCAGATCCCCGAGGGCAAGCAGGCCATGGTCATCTCGACGGACAACGTCCGCGGGGTCAACGGCTTCGTCAACCCTGGCGATCGGATCAACCTGATCATCACCCTCGACATCGCGTTCGACCTGCTCCCGGAGGGATTCCAGGGGATCACGGTCGGCGCCGAGGCCGCCGCCCGCTGAAGGAGCCGCCCCGACCGATCAGGCCGCGCAGGTGATCACCTACACCAGGTACGTCCTGCAGGGGATCCCGGTGCTGGCCACAGGTCGTGACATCGCGACCGACCCGGACGCCCCGGAGCAGGTGGAAGCCGAGCCGACGACTCCGTCGGACGGCACCACCGAGACCACGGTCGCCGCAGAGGACACCGGCAACGAGACCGTCTTCACCCTCGAAGTCACTCCCGAGCAGGCCGAGCGGATCGCCTACGCCTTCGAGAATGGCTCGATGTGGCTGACCCTCGTTCCCGAGGACTTCGTCGAAGTGGAAACACAGGGTGTGATCATCGATACCCTGTTCGGTGGAGACCTGGTCGAGGACATTTTCGGATAAGTTTGAGTAAGAGGTTCGACCATGTCATTGGCTGAGCACAACCTGTTGGTGGTCGATAAGGACGACGACTTCGTCTCGGCTGCCAAGGAGCTGTTCGAAGGCCGACTGCCGGTAGCTCGCTCCATCGAAGAGGCGAGTCAGACCATCGAGTCGGGCGAGCTTCGCATGCTCCTGCTCGGGCCCTCGTACAGCAACGAGGAGTCCATGGAGCAGGTGCGAAGCCTGCACAACCAAGATCCAGTGCTCGTTCTGATGATGGTGGCCGAGACGGTCACCGCCGACCTCCTCAGGTACGCGATGCGTGCCGGGGTGTCGGACGTCATCGAGTCCCCGTTGGACGAGACCAAGATCGAGGCTGCCATCGAGCAGTTCGCTCACGATGTCCTGAAGCGGCGCAACGTCGCCGCACGCGCGGGACGTGAAGTGGAGCGCACCGAGCGCGGCCAGCTGATCACAGTCACCTCAGCCAAGGGTGGGAGCGGCAAGACCGTGATGGCCACCAATGTGGCGCTTCTGCTCAATCGCCTGGCCGACAAGAAGGTCGTGCTGGTCGATGCCGATCTCCAGTTCGGCGATGTCTGCCTGCTCCTTCAGCTCGAGCCGCGTTTCACGATGGTGAACGCAGCCCACGAGTTGCATCAGCTCGACTCCGAGATGCTCGATTCGTTGCTCACAGAGCATCCGAGCGGGCTTCGGGTGCTGGCTGCGCCATTGGAGCCGGCGTTTGCCGACGACATCACCACGGCCGGTCTGATGCAGATGCTCGATGTCCTCCAGGAGACCTACGACTACGTCGTGGTGGACACCGCCTCGATGCTCGACGAGTTGATCCTCTCACTCATCGAGAAGGCGGACCAGGTGCTGATGATCGTCGACATGGACCTGCCATCGGTGAAGAACGCCAAGCTTGCCCTGGAGACCCTCCGTCTCCTCAAGTTCTCCACGGGCAACGTGAAACTCGTCATGAACCGCTCCAACTCCAAGGCGCGACTCGACAACAAAGAAATCGAAGGCGCGCTCAAGATGGAGATCGCAGCTGCCGTTCCCTCTGATGCCGCCGTTCCCAACTCGGTCAACGAGGGGAGACCGGTGGTGGAGACCGATCCCAAGGGGAAGGTCGCCAAGGGATTCGAGAGTGTCGCTGCCTTGATTGCGGGGAAGATCCCCGAAAGCTCGCAAAAGAGCGGGCTCTTCGGGCGTAAGTAGTGGGAAGGTTGTGAACGGTGCCATCTTTATCTGAAAGAGTTGCAGCAGCCAGGCAGAGCGAGACCGCCGACGTCGGCGTGAACCGCAGCGACGCGATGAGCGAGCTTCGGGGTCGTCTCCACTTCAAGGTTGTCGAGGAGCTCGGTCCGACTCTCTATGACCGCCAGATGTCCGACGCCGAGTTGCGCCTGCGCGTGCTCGAGATGTTGGAATGGGCCGTCGACCAGGAGCAAGGGCTTCCTCTCACCTCCGCCGACCGGCGTGCCCTGCTCAACGAGATCGCTTCCGACGTGCTCGGTTATGGGCCCATCGACCCGCTGCTCAACGACCCGGACGTCACTGAAGTCATGGCCAACGGGCCCTTCGATATCTACTACGAGAAATTGGGAAAGATCACCCTGTCTGACGTCAAGTTCGTCGACGAGGTCCATCTCCGCAGGATCATCGACAAGATCGTCGGCCAGATCGGCCGTCGTGTCGACGAGGCCACCCCGATGGTGGATGCTCGCCTCCCTGACGGCTCTCGTGTCAACGCGGTGGTTCACCCGTTGGCGATCGGTGGTCCGTTCCTGACGATTCGAAAGTTTGCTGTCGACCCATACCAGGAGGCCGACCTCATCAACTTCGGCACCATCACCCAGCGGGTGGCCGACTTTGCCAGGGCCTGTGTCCGTGGACGGCTCAACATCCTGATCTCCGGTGGTACCGGTTCCGGTAAGACCACGACGCTGAACGTGATGTCTTCGTACATCCCGGGAGACGAGCGAATCGTGACCGTCGAGGACGCTGCCGAGCTCCAGCTCCACCAGGAGCACGTGCTCACTCTGGAGTCCCGCCCCGCCAACATCGAGGGCAAGGGCGCCGTTGGAATCCGCGACCTGGTCCGTAACACCTTGCGTATGCGGCCCGACCGCATCGTGGTTGGTGAGGTTCGTGGCGCCGAGGCCTTGGACATGCTCCAGGCCATGAACACCGGTCATGACGGCTCGCTGACCACCGTCCACTCCAATGCCCCTCGTGACACCCTGTCTCGTATCGAGACCATGGTGTTGATGGCTGGTTTCGACCTCCCCATGCGGGCCATTCGTGAGCAGATCGCATCCGCGGTCGACCTGATCATCCACGTGTCCCGTCTCAAGGACGGAACCCGTCGGGTGACTCACGTCACCGAAGTGGAAGGCATGGAGGGCGAGATCATCACCCTGCAGGACATCTTCTTGTTCGACTTCGGGATGGGCGTCGACGAGGACGGGATCTACAAGGGCCGTCTCAAGGCAACCGGGATTCGCCCCACCTTCTCCGAAGACCTCGAGAACCAGGGCATCAGGCTCCCCGCCGACCTCTTCGATCCGGAGCCGTTCGCCAGGGGTCGTGGGTGAGACGACTTCTTCTGCTGGTAGTCGCCCTTGTTCTTGGGCTGAGCACGGCTGTCTTCGCACAGTCCGCCGCGCCTGAGATCGAGATCGTCGACATCGAGGGGTCCCGGTACGCCGAGGGCGGTCAGGTGGCGATGGTGGTCGAGTTCAGGAACATGACCACCGCACCGGACCCGGCCCAACTGGCGGTCACTGTGGATGGCCAGCAGGTTTCCGGGCTCGAGACGGTGGCACTCGGTGAGTCCAGCGTCCCGGTCGGCGTCGTTCTCGTGATCGACACCTCAGGCTCGATGGCGGGTGCGCCAATCGAAGAGGCAAAGGCAGCTGCCAAGAGCTTCGTCGCCTTGAAGAGTCCCGAAGACTCGATTGCCCTGGTGACCTTTTCGGACACCGCAGTGGTTCAGACCGGGTTCACCACCAATGCCGCAGACGTCAACAACCGCATCGATGCGATAGTCGCCGACGGCGAGACCGCCCTATACGACGGCGTGATCCTCGGTGTGAGCCTGTTCGACACCCCGTCGGCCGACAATTTGCTTCCCAACATGATCCTCATGAGCGACGGTGAGGACACCGTCTCGACGGCGACAGAGGAAGAGGCCCTTGCCGCAGTGTCTGGCCAGCGATGCCAGGACATTCGCCATCGCCCTCGAGTCGCCGGACTTCAATCCCGCAACGGTTCAGTCGATAGCGGAGGCAGGCGGCGGGCTGTTCTTGTCCACGCCGAACCCTGAAGAGCTTTCGTCGCTGTACGGCGCCATCGGAAGGGAGATCAGCAACACACTGGTCACCAGGTTCATCTCACCCGTGTCCACCCCTGGCGACGCCGAATTCGCGGTCACCTATCCGGGTGGGCTTTCATCGACGGTGACTTACCCGGTCTCCGGCTACGCCACCACCACCTCGTCGTCTCCGTCCACGACTGTGACCACCGTGCCCCCGAGCACGATCACGGTCGAGAGCGATCTTCCGCTGAGCTCGAGCACGCTGGCGCTGATCGGCGCAGTCGGGCTCGGCCTGACCGTCTTCTTGTTCCTGATCATCCTCTTCGGACGTGACGAGGACGAGGGCGGGGGGCGTTTCGCCAAGCGACTTCAGGCCTACGGTCGACGCGGCCGGGCGACGGAGGAGGAGAAGGTTCCGTTCTTGCAGCGGATTCCGCTCCTCAACCGGTTCAGCCAGGCGGCCGAGGAAGAGGTCAGGAAGCGCGGCATGCTCTCTGGGGTCAACGCCGCCCTGGAACAGGCCAACATCCCGATGACTCCTGGTGAGGCGATCCTGGCCATGATCGGTCTGGCCGCGGTCGGTGGCGTGTTCCTCGCCATCTTCAGCAGCCCGATCACCGGTCTCATCGTCTTCGGCCTGCTGCTGTTCTTCTTCGTCTTCATGATCCGCTACGCCGGCGGTCGTGAGAAGAGCCGATTCGAGAAGCAACTTCCCGACACGCTCACCCTTCTCTCCACCTCGCTGCGGGCCGGCTATTCCCTGCTGCAGGCGATCGAGGCTGTGGCGGCCGAGGCGCCGGAGCCGACTTCGCGTGAGTTCAGCCGGGGCGTCACCGAGTCCAGGTTGGGGCGGACGGTGTCCGACGCCCTCCAGGGGATCGCCGAACGGACTCAATCCCAGGACTTCGAATGGGCGACCATGGCCATCGAGATTCAGCGTGAAGTCGGTGGAAACCTGGCCGAAGTCCTGCAGACCGTGGCCGAGACGATGCTGTCCCGCAACCGGCTCAAGGGCGAGATTCGGGCCCTGACCGCTGAGGGTCGCATCTCGGCGATCGTCCTCGGGTCCCTGCCCTTCTTGATGTTCCTCTTCCTGTGGTTCAACAACCGGTACTACCTGATGCCGCTGCTCGATTCGCCGACCGGTCGCCTAGCGATCGTTGCCGGGATTGTTGTTGATGGGCGCCGGAGTGTTCTGGCTCAAGAAGATTGTGGACATCGAAATATGAACATCCTTGAACTCGACGGACAGTTGCTTGGCCGTCCTCGCTGTTGGGGCGCTTGATCTTCTTCGTCCTGGTGTGGGTCGGCCTCGGGGTGACCCGGGCTCGAGAGGACATGACCAATCGGCTGGCCCTGTACGGCCGTGCCACGGGTGGCGTCATCCGGGATGACGAGCTGGCCAAGCCGCTCGCCCAGCGGACCATCGGCCCGATCGTCCTCAAGATCTCCAACTTCCTGAACCGGTTCACGCCGACCGGGTACCTGGAGAAGACCCAACACAACCTGGTATTGGCGGGCAACCCCGGCAACCTCGACGCCCCTTCGTTCGTGGTCATCAAGCTGCTGACCACGGCATTGGGTCTCTTCGCCGCCTTCTTCCTCGTCGATTACGGGAGCTCCGGCTTCCAGCGGATCGTTCTCTTCGTCCTGCCCATCGTGCTCGGGTTCTTCGGCCCCAACGCCTGGCTGCAGCGCAAGATCGATGACAGGTCGCACACCATGTTGCTGGCGCTGCCGGACGTCTTGGACCTGCTGGTGATCTCGGTGGAGGCCGGTCTCGGTTTCGACTCCGCCCTTTCGAGGGTGGTGGCGACCGTCCCCGGGCCGCTCTCCGAGGAATTCTTCCGGATGCTGCAGGAGACCCGGGTCGGGGTGAGCCGGCGTGACGCCATGCGCCATCTCATGGATCGCACCGACCTCGACGAGCTCAGGTCGTTCATGCTGGCCATGATCCAGGCCGAGGCCTTCGGTGTGACCATCGCCAGGGTGCTCCGGGTCCAGGCCGACGAAATGCGTGTCAAGCGCCGTCAGCGGGCCCAGGAGAAGGCGTTTGCCGCTCCGGTCAAGCTCGTGTTTCCCTTGGTGTTCTGTATCTTCCCGGCCCTGTTCATCGTCCTTCTCGGGCCGGCGGCGATCCAGATCGGCACCGCTTTCGTCGCACATGACCTCGACGGCGGCCGCGCCGTCACAGAACCGGTTCTCTCTCGGCGCATCTCCTGCTTCTGGTGCCGTGGGTGGCGCTGGTGATCGATGCCTGGGCGCCGATGAGAGACAACTCGTTCCTCTGGCACATCCGGGCTGGTGAGCTGCAGACAGTGGCCGGTCAGGTGCTCACGGCCGATCCCTTCTCATTCACCATGCACGGAGAGCCCTGGCTGACCCAAAGCTGGCTCGCAGAGCTTCTCTACTCCTGGGGCGAGCGCAACTGGGGTCTCGGCTTCGTCCCTCCGATGATGCTGTTGATGACCTCGATCACCTTCCTCGGCATCGGGTTGATCGCCTACCGCCGCTCTCGGAGCGTCTCAGGGACAGCTGTGGTCCTGATTCTGAGCACTGTTCTCCTGCTCAGCTTCTCTGGTGCCGAGACCGGTCATCTTCTCCTTTGCCTGTTCGTCCTCGTGATCCTGGCCTGGGAGCGGCCGTCGGCTCGCTGGACCGTCCCGTTCCTGTTCTGGATCTGGGCCTCGATGCACGGCAGCTTCATTCTCGGGCTGGCCTACGTCGGTCTCACCCTCCTGATCGACAAGAGACTGGAAGTGGCTGCCTACGGCGATCCTGTCGGGTCTGGTGACCCTTGTCACCGCCCACGGACTTAGGAGTCCTGGGTGTGCTCCTCGATTTCGTGAAGGCGAGGGATGCTCTCGCCTTGCTTTCGGAATGGAGACGCCCCGAAATCATCTCCGTGGTGTTTCTCCCGTTCCTGCTGGGAATGGCGCTGATCGTATGGGCGGCGGTCAAGGGACGAGTGACGCCCAAGCACCTCCTGTCTGATCGTGCCCTTCCTGATACTTGGTCTGGGTGCGACCCGAGCCCTGCCGCCGTCTTGGTTGGCACTTGCTCCCACTGGTCAGCCTCGGTGTCTACGGGCTGAAGTTCGGGTCGACACCGAGGTTCTCAACGGGCCAGGCCGTCGTGTTCGGGGGCGCGGTTCTCATCCTTCCCTTCTTCCTCGTTTCCGACGCCACGATCGACGAGGAGAGATTCCCGGTGGCCGCGGTCGCTGCCCTCGATGAGAGTCGGACTTTCCACGATGACCGCACCGGTGGGTACCTGATCTGGGCCGAGGGCCCTGACCGGCAGGTCTTCATCGACGACCGCGCCGAGCTCTACCGGGAACGTCTCGCAGAGTTCGTGGCGGTTCGAGATGGCGACCAGCCGTTCGAGCCGGTGTTCGAGCGTGACGGGATCGAGCAGGCCTTGCTCAAGGTGACCGACAGCCTCGTCGGCGACCTCGAGAAGGCGGGATGGGTCACGGTGTTCGAGGATCCGAATTATGTGGTTCTGCGCCCGCCGGGCGTGTAGTACCTTGCCCCGATGACATCTGCGCTCTATCTGGATGCGGCCACCCTCGAGGCCGGTCTCGACCACATCCTCGACTCCCCGAAGGACGTGGGGACGGTCGAGCTGATCATCCGGCGCCCTGGTGTAGAGGAGCGGGAGGAAGTCGAGCAGGGGGAGCTGGATCTCTCGCTGGGCCTGATAGGGGACAACTGGAGCTCACGAGAGACCATCAGCACTCCGGACGGGTCCCCGAACCCCGAAACTCAGGTCACCATCATGAATGCGAGGGTGATAGGACTGGTGGCACAGGAGCGGGCCCGCTGGTCTTTGGCCGGCGATCAGTTCTACGTGGACCTCGATCTCAGCCCTGAGAACCTCCCACCCGGCAGCAGACTGCAACTGGGGACCGCAGTGGTCGAGGTGAGCGAAGTCCCCCATCGCGGCTGTGCCAAGTTCTCAGGTCGCTTCGGCGCCGACGCGTTGCGCTTCGTGAATACCGGCGCCGGTCGCGATCACTCGTTTCGTGGGATCAACACCTCGGTGGTGGTGCCGGGAGTGGTTCGCCGCGGCGACAGGATCCAGAAGCTCTAAGGACGAGCCAACCTCGTCCACAAACGTAGAAAGGGGCCCGCAAGCGGGCCCCTTTCAATAGGAAGTTTCTCTGGTCTAGTTGAGACCGGAGCTGACCTCGCTGAAGGTCTCAGAGACCTCCTGACCGGCGATCTGCACGGCCACGAGTGCAACGATGGCAATCAGCACCACGAGGAGTGCGTACTCAACCATTGAGGCGCCCTTCTCGGACTCGAATCCAGCTCGTTACCTTGGTCCACAGAGCAAGCATAAACCCCTCCTTGGTTCGGATTACTGGCTTGCAGTACTTGGTAGGCAAGTTAGCCCACCCGGTTTCTGGCACAATGGGTCGCCAGAACCATCAAGATCAGTTTCCAGCCTCAACGAGACCGGAACTGATTTCGGAGTATGTCCCCGAAAGCTCACTGCCCATAATGGCGACGGCGGCTAGGGCAACCATGGCGATCATCATCACAAGGAGGGCGTACTCGACCATGGATGCGCCCTTTTCATGTTTGGTGTAGAACCAGATGATCTTGTAGAACATGGTTTTCTCCTACCGTTTCAAAATCCTGCGGTCAGGTTACGGCCGGTTGGTCTGAGCGCTCATGGGCCTATCGACTCATATGGTTATTGGGGTTTCGCGATGCCCAATCGGATGGCTTCGATGGCGGCCTGAGTGCGGTCGCTAACGGCGAGCTTTTGGAAGATCGACGCCAGATGGTTCTTGACCGTCTTTTGTGAGATATAGAGCCTGTCGGCGAGCTCGTCGGTGGCGGAGACGCCAACGGCCAGGAGGCGAAGAATCTCCTTTTCCCGCTCGGTGAGGGAGGCCGCCCCGGGGTCGAGCACGGCCTGGCTGTAGCCCTCGAGAACTTCGTCACGCTCATGATCCTCGAGCTCGATGAGGTTCTTTCCGTCAGCCACCGCTCGAACCGCCGCGGCGAGGGTCAAGAGGGGCACGCCCTTCGAGAAGAAGCCCCTGGCACCGGCCGCCACTGCACGCTGCCTTTGGTCGTCGGATGCGTACATCGAGACGACGATGGCGTTGGTTCGCTTTCCCAGCGTGGCAATGGTCGAGATCCCGTCTCCACCGGGCATCTCGATGTCGACGATCGAGACTTCGGCTGGTTGGGCGGCCAGAGCCTGATCGAGCGCCGGCCCGGAATCGACGACACCAACGACCCGGGCGTCAGGCAGCGAGTCGAGAGCCTGGCTCAAACCTTCAGCGAACAGCTTGTGATCGTCGGCGATCATCACGCGGATCATCGGTTGCCCCATTCGATAGTCACGGTCGTCCCTAGCCCTTCAGTTGATTGGAAATCAATAGTCGCTCCCAATTTGTCGGCACGTTCGCGCATCCCCACAAGCCCAAAATGCCCTTCGGGCTCATATTCTGGATCGAAGCCCATTCCGTCGTCCTGCACCTGACAACTACCCCAATCCCGGTGAATACGGCCCGAAACGACGATGTTCGACGGCAGAAGAGTGATTGTGGGCGTTTCTGATGGCCTCGGTCACGATCGAAGTCAGGTCGGCGATCAGAGCGGGGCGAGGGGGCCGCCTTTCGTCGATGTCGACCACGATCAGCGGAGTCACCGTTGAATTCGGCTGTCGCCTGCAGAACTCTTGCGGTCAGAGTGGGCCCCGGTGTGCTTCTGAGATCGGCCACCTTGGCCCGCACATCCTCGACCAACTTGGTGACGTTGGACCGGAGCACCTTGAGATCGGCTACCAGTTCAGGGTCATCGGCCTTCTGCATCGCCGTCAGATCGAGAGACAGGCCCAAGGAGGCCAGAGAAGGCCCGATTTCGTCGTGCATCTCCCGGGCCGAGCCTGAGACGCTCCTCGGCGACGGCGGAGCCGGCGATGTCTTGAAGTAGCTGAAGATTTGCGAAAGCGATCCCCAGCGGGCGCAAATAGGCCTCCACGGCAGCCCGATCGTCGTCTGCCAGCGGCCCTGGCGTCACCAGTTCCATCATTCCGACCTCGGAATCGGCGGTGTTGATCGGGATCTGGTTGATCTGTCCTTCGGGGTCGGGAACACCGCGGGCGGCCAGGACCACCAGCCCGTTTTCGCCTTCGATTGCCAGCTTTCCGGCCGATCCGGGCAGTCGGGTCAGAATCGTGTCGAGGGTCTCGGCGCCAACTTCCACCGCATTGAGTCGGCCGGCGGAGACATCCTGGGAGAGTCGAACCAAGACCCCATGGATCTCCTGGAGATTCTCCAAACTCTGGGACGACTCGGCAGCCGCCTGCTGATGGATGTCTTCGAGCAGTTTGCGGATGACTCCGACCAACAGCACGAAAACCAAATACAGGGCCATGGCGGGGGCAGATTCGACGAGCGGCAGGTCCTGGGACAGGGTGACGAGTGCCAGGAGGCCGGCCGAGAGCAGTCCGGTCATCAGACCGCTTCGAATTCCGCCATAGAGGGTCGCGAACACCGGTGGTCCCATGGAAAGCAGCAGATACGGGCTGGAGGGCCCGCCGGTCAGGGTGATGGCGACCGCGGTGAGAAAGGCTCCCGCCAGGGTGATCGCCTCTGCGCCGAACCGTATGTGATACCACTCCTCGGGGACCGCCGCCGAGCCCAGGACGTAGATGGTGGCCACGGCTACGGCAATCCATGACTCGCTGCTTTGCCCCTTGGTATCGATCAGGTCGACCACGATCGCAACGACGAGGGCGATGAACTGGCCGACCTCGACACTGAAATGGACGCGTCGCTCCCACGGAGCGCTGACGGTCATAGGGAAAGGCTACCGTCGGGTCCGGTGACCACAGAGAACCATCGCTGGCTGCTTTCTGGCGGGATCGGCTCAGGAAAGAGCGAGGTCGGCCGGTTGCTTGCCGCTTCCGGCATAAGAGTCCTGGATGCAGACCGAATGGGCCATCGTGTTCTCGAGCCCGCCGGCAAGGCCTTTGCCTCGGTGGCCAACCGCTGGCCGGAGGTCGTGCGAGATGGGGTCATCGATAGGGGGAGACTGGCTGGCATTGTTTTCGCTGATCCGGGTCAGCTCCGGGAATTGGAGTCCCTGACCCACCGCCACATATTCGGCACGATCCAGGGCGAGTTGGAGGGATTTGACGGGATGGCGGTGGTGGAGGTGCCGATCATCGATACCGGCCTCGACTGGCCCCGGATGGTTGTCGATGCCCCCGACGATGTTCGCTTCGAGCGAGTTCTGGAACGGGGAATGAGCCGGGAAGATGCCAGGGCGAGGATGGCATCTCAGCCATCGAGAGAGCAATGGCTCGCCTCAGCGGACCTCGTGATCCCCAACCCCGGGACCCGCGAAGAGCTTGCCGAAGCGGTGGCTGCGATCGTGGGCGAGCTCTAGGCGACTCTGTCTCGACGGGCGCTAACGGGGACAGTTCTTGTCCCACCCTGTCGGTACCCTGCGCTGGTGCCCGACTTCCAGATCGTCTCCGACTTTGCCCCGGCCGGCGACCAGCCACAGGCCATCGAGAAGCTCGCCGAGGGGATCAACAGGGGCGACCGTTATCAGACCCTGTTGGGGATCACCGGGTCGGGGAAGTCGGCAACCATCGCCTGGACCATCGAACAGGTTCAGAAGCCGACTCTGGTCCTGGCCCCCAACAAGGCGTTGGGCGCCCAACTCGCAAATGAGTTCCGGCAGTTCTTCCCCAACAACCGCGTGGAGTACTTCGTCTCCTATTACGACTACTACCAGCCTGAGGCCTACATCCCTCAGACCGACACTTACATCGAGAAGGACGCCACGATCAACGATGAGATCGACCGGCTTCGCCACTCGGCAACCGCCGGACTGCTGGTTCGGAACGATGTGATCATCGTGGCCTCGGTCTCCGCCATCTACGGGCTGGGCTCGCCCGAGCAATACCTGGGCCAGCTGCTCCGCCTCATACAGGGCGTCGAATACCCGATGGAAGCGGCGATCAAGCGGCTGGTGGACATCCAATACGAACGGAACGAGGTCAACCTGGTTCGAGGCAAATTCCGGGTCAGGGGAGACACCCTGGAGGTTTTCCCCTCGTACGAGGAGACGATCGTCAGGGTTCAATTCTGGGGAGATGAGGTCGAGCGGATCCTTCGATTGAATCCGGTCACGGGCGAGATCATCGACGAGATGTCGGAGCTGATGGTTTTCCCCGCCACCCACTACGTGACCGAACGGGAGCGGATGCTCAAGGCGATCGGCTCAATCGAGGAGGAGCTGAGTAGCCGGCTCGCCGAGCTTGAAGGAAACGGGAAGTTGTTGGAGGCACAACGGCTTCGGATGCGAACCAATTACGACCTCGAGATGATGCGTGAGATCGGGTTCTGCTCGGGGATCGAGAACTACTCTCGCCATCTCGACGGGCGGGCGCCAGGCGAGGCCCCGTACACCTTGCTCGACTATTTCCCGAAGGACTATCTGACCATTGTCGACGAGTCCCATGTGACGGTCCCTCAGATCGGTGGGCAGTTCGAGGGGGATCGTTCCCGCAAAGAGGTGTTGGTCGAGCACGGCTTCCGGCTCCCATCCGCCAAGGACAATCGGCCACTTCGGTTCGACGAGTGGCTCGAGAAAGCCAACCAAGTGGTGTTCCTCTCGGCGACACCCAGCAAGTTCGAGATCTCGCGTTCGACTCAGGTGGTGGAGCAAATCATTCGGCCCACGGGCCTGGTCGACCCCGAGGTGATGATTCGCCCCACCAAGGGGCAGATCGACGATCTTCTCGACGAGATCCGCCTGCGGGCTGCGCGCGAGCAGAGGGTCTTGGTCACCACCCTCACCAAGAAGATGGCCGAGGACCTAACCGATTACCTCTTGGAGATGGGCGTGCGCGCTCGCTACATGCACTCCGAGATCGACACTCTGGAGCGCATCCAGATCATGCGCGAGCTGAGGTTGGGAGAGTTCGACGTACTGGTGGGGATCAACCTGCTGCGGGAAGGTCTCGACCTTCCGGAAGTCTCCCTGGTCGCCATCCTCGACGCCGACAAAGAGGGCTTCCTGCGTTCCGAGACCTCGCTCATTCAGATCATCGGCCGCGCTGCGCGGAACATCGACGGGCAGGTGGTGATGTATGCCGACAATGTCACCGACTCGATGAAAAGGGCTATCTCAGAGACCAATCGGCGTCGCAAGCTCCAGGCGGATTGGAATGAGGCGAACGGGATCGATCCCCAGACGATTCGCAAGCGTGTCTCGGACATCCTCGAGTTGGTGCAGACCGAGGGCCCCACGGGGAAACGTCGCCAGCGCGAAGTTCAACAACGACGGCCTTTGGACCTGGAGAGTGAAGATTTGGTCCGCTTGGTGCTCAGTCTGGAGGAGGAGATGCATGAAGCCGCCAAGGAGCTTCGCTTCGAATATGCGGCGCGATTGCGCGACGAGGTCAACGAGCTCAAGCGAGAGCTGCGCGAGGTAGCGGAAGCGGGCTGATCCATTTCGACGACTTGAGGGTGACCCGACCTAGGTGTTCCCTCGGTAATTAGCCTCTTCACATGGTCGAATCCCCGGGCGGGGTGATTCAACCCACCGATTCCAAGCAGGTACATCTACGTCTCAACGGCAGGCAATGGATCGCCTTGCTGGTGTTGATGGTGTTCGTTGGCTACCTCGTCGTCCTTTCCAGCGGTCCCTCGCGCCCGTTGCGTGACGTAGAAGCTGATTGGATGGTGGCTCAGGCGATTCGACATGGACTCGATCCAAGTCAGGACCTGGGGATCTTGGCCCACGCTCTCGGGGAGTCCATCAACACTCCAGGCACGTCAGAATTGGATGACGGCCCGTGGATCAACCCGCGGACGCCTGGAGCCTGGGTAGTTCTCTACCCGCTCGGGCTTGTCGGGATTGACACCTCCACACTCCTCTTCCTGGCTCTTAGCGGAGCGGCATTGGTTTGGCTCGCCCTCGTGGCAGTTCCCCGATTGTCCGGATTCAGTGTGGAGGTCGTCTTGCTATGGACGGTTCTGCTTCTGGCGAGTGCTCCGATCTTCTCTGCTTTCGAGTTCGGAACGCAGTCGATTCTGATATGCGCCCTCGTTGCCGCGGTCTGGCTCACGGCGCGGGAGAAGGAAAGTTGGGCGGGTGGTTTGGCACTTGCGGTCGTGGGTGTGCTGAAGTTATGGCCCCTCTTCCTGCTGGTCCCACTTGCGGCCAAACGGAGGTGGACCGTCGTTGCGTCGACCGTTGCGACCGCGATACTCCTGACTCTGATTGGGCTTGCCCTGACCGATACATCTGCCGCGACCGTATGGGTGGCTCTCCAAACCGCTGCAGACCGCTGGATAGGCTTCTCGCACAACGGATCGCTCGGGGCCATCGCATCTCGCATGGGACTTGATCCCCTTGCGCTCCTACTCCCATTGGCAGTGGTTGGTTCGAGCTTGTCGTGGGTGGCGGCGAAGCGAGACTTCGATCTCGGTTATGCAATTGCGATTGTCGTCGGGCTCTTGTTGATTCCGCTTTCGTGGGAGCACTACAACCTGGCGCTGCTTTTGGTTTCTGCCTGGTTTCTCGGAACCCAGCAAGTCGGGAAGGCATTGGTCTGGGCGTCGGTCGGAATCGCTGGAGTTGGGATGGCTGCCAGGTCGATCAATCGGGCCGACCTGCCTGTTGTTGGAATGGCAACCATGGCTGAACGACTGTTGGTGCTTGCTGCCTTGAGCCAAGCCTTGTCGAGTCAGCGGTCGGTGGGTTGGCGACGACTCCATCTCGGCACGTCGTCGGTCGATCTCGACCAGCTAACTGCCCCTCATGTAGAGGCATTGACTGCCGATTGATTCATGGGGACATCGGAACCGAGGTTGAGCCCCCTCGGTTTTCCAGAAAAGGCTGTTGGTTGTTGGGCTTGCCGGCCAGGTAGACGGCCTTCACATGATCCTGTCAGCGCTGCAATCCAAAATGAGTGAACGTGGACCCCACGAGATGCCGAAGAGCGACATAAGGGTGATTCTTGGAACGGTCGCGACTTGCGCCACTGCGTTGTTGGTGGCCTACGCACTGACCGGGTTCCCCTTCGTGACCGACTATTCGAGGGGTTACGCCTTCGACGTGTATCCGGATGTCCTCCACGAGAGGGTGACGGCGTGGGAAGCCCTTCACGGTGACCCGTACCGGCCGGTGGGGGAAATGATGGCCGATCACGGCTTCCCCGGCCTCGAGGCCGGCGTTGCGCCGAGGACTCCCGCAGCCCTCATGTTCCAGACCCCACTGCTTCTGATACCTGAGTCGGTCCTCATGTTCGTCGTCACCAGCTTCATCCTGCCGTTGGTGTTCTACATACTTTGGCTGACCCACAAGATTTCGCGTGTCGAGTGGCGAAGGGTGGTGTGGGTTGGGCCCTTGCTCTACGTTTCGTTCCCGGTAGTGACCGCCATTTCCTTTGGATCGCTGAGCGCTGTTCTGACCGTTGGCCTGATTCTGGTGGCATGGGCGTTTCAGGACCGACCATGGGCCGGCATCCCGTTGGGCATCGCCACCGTGTGGAAACTATGGCCTGCACTTGTGGTCATCGGCTTCTGGTTGTCGGGCCGACGGCGGGCGTCTTATCAGGCGGGAGTGATCTTCGTTGTTGCGAACGCTGTCGGCCTCCTGTTGCCGGGTGTTTCGCTTGGTGGCAGCCTCGAGAGTCTGCGCGCCGGCAACAACGACTGGTTGGAGCACAGCCAGAACGCAAGTCTGGCCCGTGTCCTTTTCCGATTCGGCCTCCCCGCAGGAGTCGGGATAGTCGTGGGAGCGGGTGTTGGATGCTGGCTGGCCATTCGAGACAAGTCGAGAGCGATTGCCCTAACGGCGGTGGCGGCGTTGCTGGCCTCACCGCTCTCGTGGCCTAGTTACGCGCTGGCTGCCCTGCCCGCAGGTGCGCTCTGGTGGCGCCGGGGTCGAACAATCGCCCTCGCAGCCCTGGCCTCCCCATACGTGCTGTGGGTTGTAGTTCCCTTCTGGTGGAAGGGCTATGGCATGTTCGTGTCTTTGGCCGTCCTGCTGATACTGCTCAGCCAAATGCCTGCAAGCCCGGTCACGGTGGACAGCACTGTGCCCGGTGCTCGAGATGACGAGCTATCCGAGTCGTGAGAGGGGCGAAACGCGGACGGCCGCTCAATGCCCAGACTCCCGCCGAATCCCGGCCAAACTGAGCTGACTGTGCGGGAAGCATTACAAGACAAGCCCTCGATCTGGGTCGCACGGCCGAGTTCCCCGGTTCATTTGGCGATATTCATCTTGGTCCTCACCATTGCCATGAGCCTGATCGGTTCCGGCTCCGGTCAGGGTCTGGGCGGGACCGCTGAAAGGTCTGACGCGGTCGCGGATTGGTTGGTTGTGAATGCGCTGAAGGATGGCCTCGACCCCCACTCCGACATTCGCCCCCTCCTGGATCACTACAACGTGGTGTTGTGGGGGAATGGAGAGGACAACGATCGGATCCTCAAGAGCCCCCGCACACCAGGTGCTCTAATGCTGCTGTACCCGCTCACCGCAACCTCGGCCGAGGGAGCACATGTTGCGATGCAGTTGGTCGGGCTGATTGCGATCGCCATTGGCATGTTCGTGCTCGCGACCCACTTCTCATTCACGTGGCTCACAGTCTTTCTCGGTCTGTGCTTCAGCTTGCTTCTCGGTCCGGCGTGCTGGTCGGTGCTCCTCGGGACCCAGAGCCCGATCCTCTTCCTATGTATCGCGCTCTTTCTGGTGCTCGTCGATCAGGGAGACAAACCCCTAGCCGGGCTCTGGCTCGCCATCGCCGGCACGCTGAAACTGTTTCCGCTGATCCTCTTCGCCTTGCTCATTTCACGACGCGCCAGAAAGACCCTTATCGCGACCGTGGTCATCCTCCTCGGGTTGAACCTCATTCCCCTCCTCCTGTCGAATGTGACTCTGCATTCGACGTGGGTCGCACTGACGACGACAGCCGAGAGTTGGTTCGACATCTCGGCGAACATTGGTCTGGCCTCCACCTTGGAGCGGACCCTTGGCCTGACCTCTATTTCGCCGGCGATCATTGGTTCGATCGTCATTGTGGTGAGCTCAGTCACGGTTCTGATTCGGAAGGGGTCGCTCGGAGTCGCCTCGACCCTCCTGGTCTCAGCTGGAATTCTCGCGCTGCCACTGGCCTGGCCTCACTACGTCCTCGCGGTGATTCCTGCCGTCATGCTTCTCTTGTCCGAGGGCTCGCTGAACAGGGTTGAGACGGCGCTTGTCCTCGTCGGATCTGCGATGACAGTCCCCTTTGATCGAGTGGGCTTGCACACTCTCGGGTTGGGAGTCATCGTTGTCGTGCTAACAGTTCACCTGTGGGTTCGGGACACAATGCCGGTGGCGGCAGACCTCAGACTTGCTGACGTTCATGATCCAGCTGTCTAAGACCCGAGGGGCCTCCGATCTTGCCGTAATCCTCAAGGTGCAAAAGGGGACGGCCGATCCGTTCCTGGACCAGACATGAAGACCCTTTCCGTTCTGATGCCCGTCTACAACGAGTCGCGCACCCTGCGCACCATTGTCCAGCGCGTCCTTGACGCCCCAGTCGACCTCGATATCGAGCTGGTTTGCGTCGATGACTGCTCGAAGGACACTTCTTTGGAGATCCTCGAGCAGTTGGCCGGGGCGGACTCCAGGATCAAGGTGATTGCTCAACCGGTGAACATGGGCAAGGGCAAGGCCATCCGGACTGCAATCGAGCACATGACCGGGGATATCGCCATCATCCAGGACGGCGATCTCGAATATGACCCTGAGGAGTATCCGAAGGTCATCGGACCCATACTCGACGGTAGGGCGGACGCCGTTTTTGGCTCGAGGTTCGCGGCCAGCCCCGTGCGCCGGGTGCTCTTCTTTTGGCACTCACTTGGGAACAAGCTGCTCACGGCACTCTCCAACATGGCCAACGACATCAACCTCACCGATATGGAAACGTGTTACAAGGCGATCAAGGCCGACGTCCTTCACGACCTCCGCCTCACTAGTGATCGGTTCGGGATCGAGCCCGAGATCACGGCCCGTCTCGCCAGGCTTGGGGTCCGCATTTACGAGGTGCCGATCAGCTATCACGGCCGGACCTATGCCGAAGGGAAGAGCATCGGCTGGCGTGATGGCGTTCAGGCGCTCTGGCTGATCTTCAAGTTTCGCTTTATCGACACCAGGTCGTCGAACGACCCCGGTCACTCGACCTTGGAGAGCCTGGCCGCCGCCCCCGGTGTCGCCAAATGGACCATGGATCAATTCAAGGGACATCTGGGGCCGAAAGTCTTCGAGGCAGGGTCTGGACGGGGAAACCTGACCAGCCACCTGCTCGATCGTGAGCTGGCCGTGGTGGCCGACATCGACGAACGACACGTACGAGAAGTCATGAAGAGATTCGGCCATCTCGAGAATTTTCGGGCGCATCTGGGTGATCTCGAGGATCCAGGGCTCTACGAGGAAATGGCCACCGACGTCGACACCGTGCTCACCGTCAATGTCCTGGAGCACCTCGACCACCCGGAGAACGCAGTTGCGGAGTTCTACAAGGCAACGCGGTCCGGGGGGAACCTCTTGGTGTTGGTTCCGGCCCATGAATGGCTCTTCTCAGATGCGGATACCGCGTTGGGTCATCGTCAGCGGTTTACGAGGGACTCGCTTCGACAGCTCGTCGAGGGAGCCGGCTATCGGGTTGTCGAGCTCTACGAGTTCAACCGTTTAGGGGTTCTCGGTTGGTACACCAACAAGGTCCTGAAAAAGACCGATATCGCTCCCTGGCAGGCGAAGGCCTTCGGGGTGCTTCTCCCAGTGGCCAAGTTGATCGAGAGCATTGGCGTACTTCCCGGGCTCAGCCTCATCGTGATCGCTGAGAGGCCCTGACCGGAAGGTCGGAACCTTGACCCGCGCCAAGCCTTGGGTGGTTGCTTTGGTGGCGGGGGCAATCGCGGCGGGGTTCGCCATCCGGGTTGTCTCTGTGATGGGAGGAGACCCGACGATCTTCATCGGATTCGGCGATACCGCTACGCCGACCACCGATTTCGCCCAAGAGCGCTTGGGGGACGTCTACCTCAGGGTCGGCCAGGGCCACGACGGCAAATACTTCTTCGTCCAGGCCCACGACCCGCTGATCCTTTCCCCTGAGAACTACGCGATGGTCCTCGACCGTCCCCTCTACCGCAGTCAGCGCATGCTCTATCCGCTCCTCGCAGGAGGCGGCGGACTGTTCACCTCCGAGGCGATCGCGTGGGGGCTCCTGGTTGTCAACGTACTGGCGCTGGCCGCCGGCACCTTCGCTACCGCGGTCGTTGCACAGCGCATGGGGGGGTCGGCCTGGTGGGGGCTCGCCTTCGCCTTCAACATCGGGCTGATCAGCGAGATCAACATTTCCGGTGCAGGAGTGGTGGCGACTGCGCTCGCTTTCGGAGCTGTGGCGGCACTCCTCAGCGGTAAGGAACGGTGGGCAATCGCCCTGCTCGCATTGGCAGCTCTCACCCGGGAAGTGATGTTGCTGGTCCCGGTCGGGATCGCCTGGTGGCTATGGAGTGCCGGCCGGAAGCGGCTTTCGATTGCGAGCCTGTTGGTGCCGGTATCCGCGGTCGTCGGGTGGGCCCTCTACCTTCGAATGAGACTCGGTTGGCAATCAGGGGCAAGCGATGCCGTGCTTGCCTTCGCTCCGCCCTTCGTCGGTCTCGCCAAGGCAATACCGATGTGGTTTGAGTCGCCGGTGGACCTTGCTGCCGGGTTGGCAGTGGTCCTTCTCACGGTCCTCTTCACACTTCGGACCCTGAGGACGAACGCCCTCGTGGGTTGGGCCTTCATTGGATTCGTCCCGCTGACGTTGGTTCTGAACGAGAGGGTTTGGGCGCTCTTCTTCGACAGCACCCGGGCGGTTGCCCCCCTGATCACTGCGTTCGTGTTGATGGTGTTCCTGGGGCACAGGGTCTCACCGGAGGCAATGAGTGGTGATACGCGGACACCGGTGGACGCATGAGCGACCGATCGCGGCCAATCGTCGTCGGGGTTGTCGGTTCGGCGATCGCCTTGTTGGTCGTGCTTCGAGTCCTTGGCTCGACCGGGTCCGATCCGACGATCTTCGTGGCCTTTGGCGAAGAATCAACCTCGATCAACGAGTACGCCGAAGCCAAATTGGGGAGAGAGGTCTTCAAGAGGGCCACCCTCGGCCATGACGGCAAGTACTTCTTCGTCCAGGCCAACGATCCACTCCTGATCGAGCCCGAGGAGAACATCGCGGTGATCGATCGCCCTCTCTATCGCAGCCAGCGAATGTTCTACCCGTTGATTGCCGGAGGGGCAGGTCTCTTCTCGGCAGACACCATCGTTTGGACTCTTCTGATCCTCAACATCGTGGCGATGGGTGTCGGCAGCTGGGTAGTGGCACAGATTGCGATGCGTATGGGTGGCTCGCCCTGGTGGGGGCTCGCCTTTGCCTTGAATCTGGGGTTTATCAGCGAGATGAACATCGATGGGGCGGGGGTATTCGCCGCGGTGGCCGCCTTCGGAGCGGTGCTGATGTTGCTCGACGAGCGGTTGGGTTGGGCAATCGCATTACTCACGATCGCAGTCCTCTCGCGGGAGGCGATGCTGATTGCCGCTGCTGGATCGGCCTTCTGGCTGTGGCGGAAGGGAGAGCGCCGCAGCGCCCTGTTGGTGGGCGGGATTCCACTGGCCGCCGCGGCCATCTGGGCGATCTACGTCCGTCTCCGGATCGATTTCGACTCCGGCGTGTCCCAGGTCCAGGAGATCGGCCTTCCATTTGCCGGCTTCATCCAGTCCTTCAAGCTCTGGGCGGGCGATCCGCTGAATCTCATGGCAGGGATCGTGATCCTCCTGCTGCTGCTCATGTTCACCAGGAGGGTCTTGATCTCGGGTCACTTGGTTGGCTGGGCGTTTCTCGGATTCGTACCGCTCGCGATCCTCTTCACCCGACAGGTGTGGCAGAGCTACTTCGACATAACCCGTGCGGTGGCGCCGATCCTCACCGCCTTCGTGCTCCTGGTGTTTCTGACCGGGAGCGAATCCAAACGAACAGGTGTTCGCCCCGGATCTTGATTACACTGTCGTAACTAAAGCGACACATGGGCGGAGCGTTGTCCACCGACTCGATCCTGATCAGGGGCGCCCGTGAGAACAATCTGAAGAACCTCACGGTCGAACTGCCTCGCAACCAACTCATCGTCTTCACAGGGCTTTCCGGTTCGGGAAAGTCCTCGCTTGCGTTCGACACCATCTACGCCGAGGGCCAGCGCCGGTACGTCGAGTCGTTGTCGGCGTACGCCCGCCAGTTCCTCGGTCAGATGGACAAGCCCGACGTCGACTTCATCGAGGGACTCTCACCGGCCATCTCCATCGATCAGAAGACGGCTTCACGCAACCCCCGTTCGACAGTGGGCACCGTCACCGAAGTCCACGACTACCTCCGCCTTCTCTACGCCCGGATCGGCATCGCTCACTGCCCCAATGACGGGACCCCGGTCGAGCGCCAGACACCGCAGCAGATCGTCGACCGGATCCTCGAGTTGGATGAAGGAACCAGATTCCAGGTGCTGGCTCCGGTGGTCCGGGGGCGGAAAGGTGAATACGAGGGCCTTCTCTCCGATCTCGCCAAGCAGGGTTTTGCCAGGGCCCGGATCGACGGCGAGGTGCGGGAGCTCATCGAGGAGATCAAGCTCGACCGCTACTACCAGCACACCATCGAGGTGGTGGTCGATCGCCTCGTTCGCAAGGAGGGGATGAGCCAGCGGCTCACCCAATCCCTGGAGACCGCGCTCACCCTCACCGAGGGGGTGGCCGACATCGAGATCGAGGGCGGGCCCACCCTCACCTTCTCCCAGCATCTGGCCTGTTCGAAGTGTGGTCTCAGCTTCGAAGACCTCCAGCCTCGGAACTTCTCTTTCAACAGCCCGTACGGGGCCTGCCAGGAGTGCTCGGGGATCGGCACCAGGTACCAGGTCGATCCCGAGCTCGTCATCGCCGACCCCGACCTCTCGATGAACGAGGGGGCGGTGTCGATGTGGGCTTCCAACCGGATGCGCTACTACTACCGACTTCTGAGCGGGCTCGGTGAGGTGTTCGGCTTCTCGATGGACACTCCGTGGAAGGACCTGTCCGACGAGGTCAAAGAGAAGATCCTCTACGGAACCGGGGACGAGCGGATCACCGTCCACTACACCAACCGGTTCGGCCGCAAACGCCAGTGGACGACCACCTTCGAAGGGGCGGTGCCGTTCCTCACCCGCCGGCACGAGTCCGCCGAGTCGGAGTCGGCCCGCGAGTACTACCAGGAGTACATGGCCCAGGTGCCCTGCGACGCCTGCAACGGGGGCCGGCTCAACCCGGTCACCCTGGCGGTGACCATTGCCGGTCGCAACATCGCCGAGGTGTCCGATCTCAGTCTCGGCGACGCCGAGGAGTTCTTCGAGCGCCTGGAGATGACCGAGCGCGAGGCGAAGATCGCCGAGCGGGTCCTCAAGGAAGTGCGGGCCCGGATCAAGTTCCTTCTCGACGTGGGGCTCGACTACCTGACCCTTTCCCGGTCGGCCGCCACGCTGGCCGGCGGGGAGGCACAAAGGATCCGGCTGGCGACCCAGATCGGATCGGGATCTGGTTGGCGTCCTCTACATCCTCGACGAGCCTTCGATCGGCCTCCACCAGCGGGACAACGAGCGGCTGATCGAGACCCTGATCCGTTTGCGGGACCTGGGCAACACCTTGATCGTCGTCGAGCACGACGAGGCCACGATCAGGATCGCCGATCACATCGTCGACATCGGACCCGGTGCCGGCGAGCACGGCGGGGACATCGTCGCCCAGGGCACCCTGGATGACATCACCGGCCAGCCCGATTCGATGACCGGTGACTATCTCGCGGGCCGGCGCCAGATCCCGGTCCCCTTCATCCGTCGCTCGGGCAACGGGGAGGCGATCCGGATCCTGGGTGCCACCGAGAACAACCTGCAGGGGATCGATGTCGAATTCCCGCTCGGGGTGTTCACCGCGGTAACCGGGGTCTCCGGCTCGGGGAAGTCGACCCTGATCGAGGAGATCCTGTGGAAGACCCTGGCCAATCGGGTAAACCGTGCCCGGGTGGTTCCGGGTCGGCACAAGAAGGTCGAGGGGATCGAGAACATCGACAAGGTCATCGACATCGACCAGTCGCCGATCGGCCGCACTCCTCGATCCAACCCCGCCACCTACACCAAGCTCTTCGATCACATCAGGGCCCTCTACGCCCAGACTGCGGAGTCGCGGGCCCGGGGGTACAAGCAGGGGCGGTTCTCCTTCAATGTCAGGGGAGGGCGCTGCGAGGCCTGCTCCGGTGACGGGACGATCAAGATCGAAATGCACTTCCTCCCTGACGTCTATGTGCCGTGCGAGGTCTGCGGGGGGAAGCGATACAACCGGGAGACCCTCGAAATCCTGTGGAAGGGCCACAACATCTCCGAGGTCCTCGAGATGTCGGTCGAAGAGGCGGTCGGATTCTTCGAGAACCAGCCCAAGATCGTTCGAATCCTTCAGACCCTGTTCGATGTTGGCCTCGGCTATGTGCGGCTTGGCCAACCCGCCACCACGCTTTCCGGCGGGGAGGCGCAGCGGATCAAGCTCGCCTCGGAGTTGGGCAGACGATCGACCGGGCGAACCTTCTACATCCTCGACGAGCCGACAACCGGCCTCCACTTCGAGGACATCCGCAAATTGCTCCAGGTGCTGCAACGGCTGGTCGACTCGGGGAACACGGTCGTGGTCATCGAGCACAACCTCGACGTGGTGAAGTCGGTCGACTACGTGATCGACCTCGGCCCGGAGGGGGGCAGCGGAGGAGGCAGGGTGATCGCCACCGGCACCCCGGAGGAGGTGGCACAGGTGGGGGAGAGCTACACCGGCAAGTTCCTCCGCGAGTTGGTCGGCGGCTAGCTCCTAAGTCTCAAAGTTGCCCTCGGTCATGCCGAAACAAGATGCATGAAGCGCGAGCATCGCTTCGAGGTCGTGATCGTCTCCATCATCGTCTTGATGGCGGCCTTCTACGCCCGCTGCCGAATACGTCCCGTCTTTCGCCGACGAGCATCTCCAAGAAGCGTCGGACAAGTGGGGGCTCCCGGTCTCCGATGTGGGGGCCTGGTTCTCGGCCTGGACTTTGGGTGACGGTCAGGCATTTGCTGTCATCGCCTCTGACCCGCTCGGCCTCGAGTTCGGTGACGATCTCAAGGATCCGGGCTATCGCTACCAGCGTGCTGGATATGCCTGGTTGGTGTGGGTGGGAAGTGCCGGGCAGCCAAATTTGATCCCGTATGCGATGGCGGCGGTGGGCGGCCTCGCCGTCATCGGAACCCTCATCCTGGCTATCTCCCTCCGGAAGCGGCAGGGACCCGCGGCATGGTTCTTGGTGTTGAACCCGGCCCTATACATTGGATTCGCCGGGGATACCGCGGAGCCGCTGGCCATCCTCCTGCTCGGATTGGCTCTGGCGTCGAGTCGCCCGTGGGCCGGAGCGGCTCTCGGGGCTGTACGACCCGACTATCTGCTCGCTCTTCTCGGGCGATGGAAGACATTCGCCTACGGGGTGGCCGCTACCGCACTTGTCGTCGGGTACGCGACCCTCCGCTTCGGGTTTGGAAGCCTGTTTCCACCTGGAGCCCGGCTCTTCGGTCTGCCGTTGGCCGGCTACTTTGAGAGCTCGACGCTTGCCGGGTGGATCCTGGCTGCTTGCGCGGTGGCGACCTTGGTCATCGGCATTCGCTACCGCAATTGGACCTGGATCGTCGTCGGTCTCTACGTGCTTTGCTTTTCCTACACCGTGCTATTCGCTCCCGTCAACGCCTGGCGGGCGGCCGGGTTGATGCCGGTGCTGTGGGCGTTCGGCCCTCGGCCGAACGCGTCTCAGGCCGTTGACGGAGTCTGAGGACTCGCCAGTGGGCGCCGTCGTCTGAGCGATCTCGTGGCCAAACGAGAGAACGATGAGGACGGTCAGCGGGGCAAACGCGCGTGCCGCATTGTTTCCGAAGTCCCATACCCAGTTCGATGAGATGAGGGCCAGGGCGGTCCATCCCAAGATCGGCCATCGGAGCCAACCTCGCCTGAAAACCCCAATCACCATTCCGGCCACCACCGTGATCAGCGCAAACGCCAGGTAGATCAACTCCTCGGTCTCGAGGTTGGGCCAATTGGCTGCGCCCTTCACGATGCCAACAAATGGCAAGGAGACATTGCCTCGTCCCGTGAAGCCATCTCCGAACCTGAGAGTCAGCCAGGTCATCCACGCCAGGAGCACGAGTAGCGAGACGCCGGCGATCGCCCATCGCTTCCGATCACGACCGAAGGCGAGGCCGATCGGGGTGACCACGAACACGTCCTTGGCCAGAGTCGACAGGGCGAAGCTTGTTGCGGGAAGGGCAAGCCGACTGCCAAGGGCGAGCAAGCCCAGCATCATCAACGCAAGGGCGAGCATGTCTGAAGTGAGCAGTCGCACCGAGAGCCACACTCCCGGGTTGAAAAGCACCGCCAGCGCAACCCAGTCGCCGAGCCCGACCGTGGTTGCGATCGCGGCAGTCGCCCCGGCGGCGACGGCGGTTGCCAGGATCGTGACCACGATCAGCCCGATTAGCAGAGGGGTCCCTTCGAGCAGCCCGAAGCCGGATGCCACAAGCGGGTACAGGATGCGGCGGTAGCGATAGGCGGCGTGGTCTAGAAGCGGTCCGACTTCGTCGCCGTTCAGATCGAGACCGATGGCGTATGAGATCTGGCCGTCATGCCCCGGCCCTGGGGCCAACGGGACGTCACCAAGTTGCTCCTCGATCAAGGGCCGCAGATTGCTGGTTTCGCCAACCTGGAGGAGGCCTTCGATTCCGCCGACCGCGGTGGACTGGGCCCAGAGCAGGATCGCAGCGGCAATTGCGCCCAACACGGCCCATCGGATGAATGCGGAACGAGCGGTCACTCCGGGACAGTTTGTCACGGGGCGGACGAGATTCTTGCTCAACGTCTGCTCCGACCTGCCGATGTACCCTGACATCACTTTGGAGGCCTCCGACTTGTCAGAAACACGCCAGTCGGGTTCTGGCGGCTTTCCGGAACTCGAGGGCAAACATGCCGTGGTCATGGGCGGTGCCGGCTTTCTCGGCTCGCACATCTGCACCAGGCTGATGAACTCGGGAACCAAGGTCACCTGTCTCGACAACCTGATCACGGGCAACGCCGACAACGTTGCCCACCTGATGGGCGACAAGCGGTTTCGCCTGATCGACTACGACGTCACCGACTTCATGCACGTGTCGGGCGACGTCGACTACGTCCTCAACTTCGCCTCACCGGCATCGCCCGTCGACTACTTGAAGTGGCCGATCCACACCCTGAAGGTGGGCGCGTTCGGAACTCACAAGGGCTTGGGGTTGGCGCTGGAGAAGGGTGCCGTCTTCTTCCTGGCATCGACCTCTGAGGTGTACGGCGATCCCCAGGTCAACCCGCAACCCGAGAGCTACTGGGGCAATGTCAATCCGATCGGCCCGCGTGGCGTCTATGACGAGGCGAAGCGCTTCGCCGAGGCGTTGACCCTCGCCTACAACCGGGAGCACGGTCTCCAGACCCGGATCGTGAGGATCTTCAACACCTATGGGCCCCGGATGCGACCCAACGACGGCCGGGCCGTGCCTGCCTTCTTCAAGGCCGCTCTCGAGAACACGCCGCTGCCGGTGTTCGGCGACGGATCTCAGACCCGCTCGCTCTGTTACGTCGACGACGAGGTGGAAGGGATCCTGCGTCTTCTCCTCTCCGACGAACTGGAGCCGGTCAACGTGGGTAATCCCGAGGAAGTGACCATGGTGGAGTTGGCCGAGACTGTCCAGGACGTCGTCGGCAACCACCCCGGCATCGAATTTCGGCCGCTTCCGACCGACGATCCGACGGTGCGACGCCCTGACACCACCCGGGCCGAGGCGATCCTGGGCTGGAAGGCTCAGATCCCGCTCCGCGACGGCCTGGAGCGAACCCTGCCCTGGTTCAAGGAAGTGCTCGGGTACTAGCGCCGTCGCGGCCTGGTTGCCCCCCCGGCTTCGCCGCTCCCTCGGGAGGCCGACGTACCCCTCAGGGCTCACCTCCACGTGGGCCCAGGCCGGGCTCGCGACGAGCAATAGGAGTGTTGACAGGCCGATAAGCGTGATTGTTCGTTTCATTTGATTCCTTTCTCAACTGTTGACTGTGACTGCCACGTCGGCTGTGACTTCTTCGAATTCCGAGGTCCGTTGGCGGACCGTGATCACCCACTCGCCAGGGATGGCGAGCTCCGGCCCAACGTGGACGTAGTGGCCTGGTCCTGCCACCTGGAGTTGGCGGAGGATCGGGCCGATGTCCTGTTCTGGCATCCTGAACTCGATCGTGGCCTCACCCGGGACCAGTGCCGGAAGCCCGCCGGCGGTCAGGACAGAGAGGTGGATTTCGTTGACTCCGGCTCGGTTCGGATCGATCACCAGGTTGAGCTGGCCCTCCCCGAATGGGACGTATGTCGAATACGGTCCCGAGACCCCGGCGGCTTCGGCCGCAGGCTGCAGGTTGACCAACAGGGCGGTGACCCCGATCACAACGATCAGGCCCACCAGCTCGATCCTGATGGTCCGACCCAGTCGTTGCCATGCCGTTCCCGCAGAAGGACGAGCCATTGCCACCATCGTCGATCCCGACTTCCCTGAGTCGGGCTCGGGGGGTGACGGATCCGATCCGTTCCCCGATGAGATGACCGACGGGACAAGTACCCGGTTGTTGTATGCGGCGACCAGCAGGACCCCTGCGACCAATGCGGTCTTGACCAGCAGCGTCCATCCGTATTGGGTCGAAACCAGGGCGTGCCAGGCCCGTACCTCGATCCAGGCCAAAGCGACTCCGGCGGCACTCAATGCCAACACGGTGTAGCCCGCCAGGTTGGAGAAGGCCCCGACCATCCGAGCTCCAGTGACGAGGTCGTCATCGGCCTTCGCCGATCTCAGTGAGATGGCGAGCGCTGCCAGACCTCCGAACCACACGCCCGCCCCGACGACGTGGACGGCATCGGCGGTCATCACCAGCCAGGTGGGCTCAGTGGTGCGGGTGTGACCGGTGAGCAGTTCTGCAGCAACGAGGCCGACGAGACCAGCCGCCGTCCATCCAACCTGCCCGCGGGCAATCACGATCCAGAGCACCGCAAATGCCAGTACCCGCACCAACGACGCCCAGCCCACCGAAGAGCCGACAGCCTCCCCCAATGCCGCGGTCGAGTAGAGCCCGGAAAGGCCCAACCCGGTCGCCTCGGCGGCGAACAACGGGATCTGGAGCACAGAGCCGACAGCCCCGACCACTGCCGCGGTCCGAATCAGCCGGGTGACCGGGTCGGTGCGACGATGGGCAACCACGATCTGGAACAGCGCCGCGCCAATGACCAGGAGAACGGTGCCGTAGGTGATCCAGCGCACCAGCCAACCCATCAATGCGAACGGAATATCCGCACCCCCACCGAGCAACGATGCGACCAGGGAGTCGGTGACTACCTGGTTGGACTCGCCCACCTGGAACACGAAGGCTCCCTTGACGGGATGACCGTCGGCCGACACTGCCCGCCAGGTGACCACATATGGGCCCGCAGCCAGATCGGGCAGGGTGACCACTGCCTCCTCGGGGGCATCGCCGAGTGCGGCGTCGCCCCGATCGACCTGGTTTCCCGATGAGTCGTAGACACGTATCGCGCCCGGGCCGACACCAATCGGCTCGTTGAACACCAATTTGACTTCGGGCGGCGAGACCTCGAGTTGGGCTCCGTCGACAGGTGTCGTTTCGACAAGGACGGCGTGTGCCCATGCCGTCGAAGCCGGCACCAGCACCAGCAGGGCGATTGCAATGGCGCGGAACAGCGCCACTGCGGAATCGCCAAACCAGGCTGCAAGTGCGCGTCGCATCGACGTGCGGACGCGCACCGTGAGTTGCGTCAAAGGAACCTCTCAGATGGTCGTGTGCGGATCGCTCAGTGATCGAGAGCGAGGCCCGGAGGCCCACGACTACCGAGGGAAGAAGAGGGCACGATCGACACCGGTCGGCGCGACCCGACCGGAATCCAACGATGTTGCCTGGCGGTGGGGCGCCATTGCCGGCCCGACCCGAGGATTCCTGCCACGACGCGGGCCGTGGCGCTCACCAGCCACACGAGAAGCGCGGCGACTGGGACTGTCAGCGCAAGGCCCACGTAGATCGCTGGCTCGTGGAGAACGGTGTGCGCCATGCCGTGCGGCAGCCGCTCCGCGACTTCGATGGCGATGAAGGTCAACGCCTGCCAGCCAGCTAATCGAAATGGCCTCAGTCCAACGTTGACATGGGCATCTCGCGCCTTCTGGACGGCGAGCCCGCCCAGAGCGATGGCGGCTATCGGTGTGAGGAGAGCCCTGGCTAGTTGGAGATAGCCGTGTCCGCCGAGGGCCACCGCCCGGAGCAGGGGGTCGGGATGTGCCAGGAGATAAGCCAGCTCATGGGTTATCCAGACGCCAGCCAGCATCACGAGGAAGTAGGACAGACGCTTCCTTTGGCTGAGCATCGCCGGCCATCCTATAGGCTTCGCCGGTACATCCCCAGGAGCGAGGCTGTTTCCTCCCCCAGGAGCGGAGCGACGTTGGGGGAGGTGGCCCGAAGGGCCGGAGGGGGCAACTCCGACGCGAGAAACCCACCACAATCCTCACATGACCTGGTCTGAGATGGGGGAGTGGTGGCTCACCGAGCTGGAAGGTGACCCCGCCTACGAGGAAGTGGTCACTCCGATGCTCCTCGACGTCTTCAGCCCTGTGGTGGGCGCCTTGTATCTCGACCTCGGGAGCGGCGAGGGACGGGTGATGCGCACCGTGCGGGACATCGGTGGCCGCGTCCACGGCGTCGAGATGAACCAGGTATTGGCTTCTCGCTCGTCCGAGATCGCGCCCACGATCGTGGCTCGTCTGCCAGATCTCAAAGCTCTCCGGGCCGACTCATACGACGGTGCCTATTGCGTGCTGGTCCTCGAGCACGTGCCTGACCATCAAGGATTCTTCATCGAAGTGGCGAGGGTGGTCCGGCCGGGAGGCACCCTCTGCCTGGTCATGAACCACCCGGTCTGGACTGCGCCGGGATCGACCCCGATCACCGACACCGACGGGGAAGTCTTGTGGCGCCCCGGGGGGTACTTCTCGGAGGGGTTCACCGATGAGTCGGTCGGCACGGCGATGGTCCGATTCCATCACCGCCCGCTCGGCTCACTGCTCACCGCCGCTGCGGACGCCGGATGGAGCCTCGAGCAAATGGTCGAGACCCCCCATCACGAGTTGGAAGACCAGGGTGGGATCTCGCGGCTCATGGCAATCCGCTGGTCGCTTCTACCCTGAGAGGGTGTTCGACCGTCCCCGACCCTCCGACATCCCCGACCAGCCCGGGGCCTATCTGTTCCGTGACCAGCACGGCAAGGTGATCTATGTCGGCAAGGCCAAATCGCTCCGGAGTCGGGTCTCTTCGTACTTCGGTGTAGGGCTCCACCCCCGAACCCAGAGCATGGTGGACAACGCGCGGACCGTGGAATGGATCATCACCGAGTCCGAGGTGGCGGCGATCATGCTCGAGTACTCGTTGATCAAGCGGAACCGGCCCCGCTTCAACATCCGGCTGGTCGACGACAAGTCGTATCCCTATCTCGCCATCACCCGCAGCGACGAGTGGCCCCGGGCCCGGGTCCTGAGGGGCGCGAAGCGGAAGGGCTACGAGTACTTCGGGCCCTACGCCCACACCTACTCGATCCGCAAGACCCTCGACCAGTTGCTGCGAACGTTCCCGGTCCGCACCTGCTCCGACTCGCTGTACGCCCGGCAGAAGGCCCAAGGACGGCCCTGCCTGCTCTTCCACATCGAGAAATGCTCCGGGCCGTGCATCAATGAGGTCACCCCCGAGGATTACTCACAGATGGTGGAAGGCCTGGCGGGGTTTCTCCGGGGGGACACCGAAGGGGTGGTCGCCGACCTCGAAGACCGGATGTGGGAGGCCTCCGAACGCCAGGAGTTCGAGTTGGCGGCTCGCAACCGGGACCGGATCGAGGACGTCCGCAGGGCCTTGCTCCGTCAGGAAGTGGTCACCGAGAAACCCGAGGACTTCGACCTGATCGCATTTCACGGCGACGACCTCGAGTCGGCCTTTCAGATGCTGCACGTGAGGCGGGGCCGTGTCGTCGGCCGTCGGGGGGTGGTGGTCGACCGGGTGGAGGAGTTGACCGATGCCGAGCTCATGGACCGGGTCATCCGACAGCTCTATGGCGACGAGGCGCCGCCGCGCGAGGTCCTGGTCTCGATCGAGCCGACCGAGGTCGAGCTGCTCACCGAATGGCTGAGCACTTTGCGCGGGTTCGGTGTCGACCTCCGGGTGCCCCAACGCGGCGCCAAGCGGCGTCTGATGGAGACGACGTCCACCAACGCCGCAGAGGCCTTCGGGCGTCACCGGCTGCGGCGGCATCGTGACCACAACGCCCGAGCCCGGGCCTTGCGCTCACTTCAAGAAGTGCTCGATCTCCCCGTGGCCCCGTTGCGGATCGAGGCCTATGACATCTCGACCCTCCAGGGCACCAACACCGTGGCCTCGATGGTGGTCCTCGAAGACGGGATCCCGAAGCGGTCGGACTACCGAAGGTTCAAGATGAGGACGATCCAGGGCCAGGACGACTTCGCCTCGATGGAGGAGACCCTCCGTCGCCGCTTCAAGGCCTATCTGGCCGAGAGGAGAGAAGCCGGCGCCGGAACAGGGCAAGTTCTCCTATCCACCGTCACTGGTGTTGATCGACGGCGGCCCCGGCCAACTCGGGCGTGCCGTCAAGGTCCTCGACGAGCTCGAACTGGACATTCCGGCCATCGGCCTGGCGAAGCGGATGGAGGAGGTCTACATGCCGGGCCTGCCCGAGCCGATCCGGATCCCGCGGGACGCCGAAGCCCTCTATCTGCTGCAACAGGTTCGGGACGAAGCGCATCGATTCGCCATCACCTATCACCGCCAGCTTCGATCGAAGTCGATGGTCGACTCGGTGCTCGACGAGGTCCCCGGGATCGGGCCCGAAGCGGAAGCGGGAGTTGATCCGACGGTTCGGCTCGTTGAAGAAGATCCGTGAGGTCGGGGCAGATGACCTGGCCGAAGTGGTCCCCAAGAACGTGGCCGACTCTCTGTACGCTGCGCTGCACTCCTGATCGAAGACGCGATGGACCTGGCACCAACCGAGCACCCACATGTCCTGGTGGTCACCGGGATGTCAGGCGCGGGCCGCTCTTCGGCGGGGAACATCCTCGAGGACATGGGCTACACCGTCATCGACAACCTGCCGCCCCGGCTTCTCGCCCTGGCCGCCCAGTCCCATGACATGCCCCAGCTCCACAAGCACCTCGCCGTGATCATCGACTCCCGTGGCGGGCTGGAGATGGATGAGCTCCGATCGGCCATGGACGAGCTGGCCCGTGAAGGCGTCCTCACCCGTGTCGTGTTCCTCGACGCCGAGGACGACGTGATCGTCAGCCGCTACGAGGAGAACAAGCGCCCGCACCCGCTCGGGTTGGAGACCATCACCGAGTCGATCGGGGCGGAGAGGGACCTGCTCTCCGATCTGCGCGAGGCGGCGGACGTCATCGTCGACACCTCCAGCCTGAACGTGCACGAGCTGAGGGACCGTCTCAATGCCCAGTTCAGCGAGGAGGAGATGACGAGGCCGATGCGGGTCTCGATCCGGTCTTTCGGCTTCAAGCACGGCACACCTCGCGACGCCGATCTCCTGCTCGATGTTCGTTTCCTCCCCAACCCCTATTGGGTGCCCGAACTGCGTGACCTGCGGGGCACCGACGAGGCGGTGGCCGACGTACGTGATGCAGGACGAGAACGCCAAGGAGTTCGTCGACCGGGTGGATGACCTCTTGAACTTCCTGATCCCGCGATTCGAGGCAGAGGGCAAGTCCTATCTGTCGGTGGGCATTGGCTGCACCGGCGGTCACCATCGCTCGGTGGCAATTGCCGAGGAGTTGGGCAGGCGGTTGGGCCAGCACGATGTCAAGGCGGCGGTGCGTCACCGCGACATCAACCGGTGAGACCAGAAACCGCGGTCGCTCTCGAACCGCTTCTCCTCGACCCTGACGGCCCAATCGTGGTCGCCATCGGTGGTGGCCACGGCCAGGCTGCCGCTTTGGAGGCAATCCAGTTCTATGCGGGCGACATCTCTGCCCTGGTGTCGGTGGCCGACGATGGCGGGTCGTCAGGCCGGCTCTCCGATCTGGGCATGCCCCCGCCCGGCGACGTGCGCCGATGTCTCCTTGCCCTCACTCCCGACCCATCGCTGTGGTCCGAGCTGTTCGCCCACCGTTTCCGGGGCGGAGACGTGGCCGAGCACTCGCTCGGCAACCTGATCCTCGCCGCCCTCACCGACCTGTTCGGCGACTTCGAGTCGGCCGTGGAGACCGCGGAGCGAATGTTGGGGACCGTGGGCACGGTGATCCCGGTAGCGGACCAGTCCGTCGTGCTCTCGGCCGTCATCGACGGCCAGCTGGTCGAAGGCCAGGGCAGGATCTCGAAGACCGCCGGGGATCTGACCGAGCTTCTCATCGAGCCCCGTGACGTCGTCGCCAGCCGCCGGGCCCTCGCCGCCATCGCCGTAGCGGACCAAATCGTGATCGGCCCCGGGAGCCTCTACACCTCGATCATCTCGGCGTTCAAGGTCAACGTGCTGGCTTCGGCAGTCATGGGCGCCGACGCCCAGAAGATCTTCATCTTGAACCTGGTGACCCAGGACGGCGAGACCCTCGGCATGAACGGGCTCGCCCACCTCGAGGCGATGGAGAGCCATGTCGGCGTCTCCGGTCCCGGGATCGTCGTGGTGCACGATGGCGCCCTGGATGTTCCCGATGGGCACGACCGGGTGACGGTCGACGTCGAAGAGGCGGCGCGGCACGGGTGGCGGGTCGTTCTTGCCGATGTGGCCAACGAGTGGGCAGACTGGCCGAGTCACGATCCGCTGAAGTTGGGTCGGGTTCTGGAAAAGCTGGCCAACACCGAGGATTGACTGGATGTCGCCGTATCTGACCTTGGACGCTGTGGATGTCAACGGGCTGGCCGTCTTGGTCCGCTCCGATCTCAACGTGCCGCTGGATGGGGGAGCGGTGGCGGATGACTTCCGGATCGAGGCCGCGCTACCCACGCTGGAGCGTTTGGTCGATGCCGGGGCCAGGGTCACCGTCTGCTCGCACCTGGGGCGACCCGAGGGGATAGATCCCGCCTTCTCGCTGCGGCCGGTGGCCGCTCGGATGGACGAGATCTCCCAGAAGTCGGTGGTCTTCGATGGCGATGGCGAGGGCGACATAAGAGTCCTCGAGAACACCAGGTTCCTGCCGGGGGAGACCAAGAACGACCCGGCACTGGCCGACAAGCTTGCGACGGGAGTCGACCTGTTCGTTCAGGACGCCTTCGGCAGCGTGCACCGGGCCCACGCCTCGACGGTTGGCGTCGCCGAACGGGTCAAGTCCGTGGCCGGCCCGCTGCTCGACGCCGAGTTGAAGGCCCTGGGCCGATTCCTCGAAGAGCCGGAACGGCCCTATTCGCTGATCCTCGGAGGGGCCAAGATCTCGGACAAGCTCGCCGTGATCGAGAATCTGCTTCCCCGGGCCGACGCCATCCTCGTCGGCGGCGGGATGTGCTTCACCTTTCTTGCCGCCAAGGGGATCGAAGTGGGGAACTCCCTGGTCGAGCCGAACATGATCGAAAACGTGAAGCGGCTGCTCGAAGGCTTTGACGAGGAGAAGATCATCCTCCCCTCCGACGTCGTCGTGGCGCCCGAGTTCAAGGCGGACGCTCCTGCGGAGACGGTGTATGTCCGTCACATACCCGAAGGCACCATGGGTTTGGACATCGGCAAGGAGACCGGCGCCATCTTCGCCGGGGTGATCCGCGACTCGCGGACCGTGTTCTGGAACGGCCCGATGGGGGTCTTCGAGTGGGAGAAGTTCCGGACCGGAACCGAGCGCATCGCCCACGCCATGGCGGAGAGCTCCGGCTTCACCGCGGTTGGTGGCGGCGATTCGGTGGCTGCGCTTCGGATGCTCGGGCTCCAGGGCGAGGTCGACCACGTCTCGACCGGAGGTGGTGCCGGCCTGGAGCTGTTGGAGGGCAAGATTCTTCCTGGGGTGGCCGTGCTGGAAAGATGGGCGCAATGACCGACTCCAAGAAGCTGATGGTGGGCAACTGGAAGATGAACGCCACCCATCTCGAGGCGATCCAGATGGTCCAGAAGCTGTCCTATCGGTTGGAGCCGCGTGACTACGACCGGGTCGAAGTGGTGGTCGCTCCGCCCTTCACCTCCCTGCGTTCGGTGCAGACCGTCATCGAGGCCGACCGGCTCTGGATCGGGCTTGGCGCCCAGGACGTGTACTGGGAGGAGTCGGGCGCCTTCACCGGTGAGATCTCCGCACCGATGCTGGCGAAGTTGTCCGTCCAGCATGTGATCGTGGGGCACTCGGAACGCCGCCAGTTCTTCGGCGAGACCGACGACGGCGTCAACCGAAAGGTGCGTGCCGTGTCCGGCGCCGGGATGCGTCCCATCGTCTGTGTCGGCGAAAGTCTCGATCAGCGGGAGGCCGGTGAGGCGGAGACGGTGGTCGTCACCCAGGTGCTGGCCGCCCTGAACCGGATCGATGCCCAGGTGATAGCGACGGCGGCCATCGCCTACGAGCCGATCTGGGCGATTGGCACCGGGCGGAATGCGACGCCCGAGGATGCGGGCGGGATGGCGGAGAAGATCAGGTCGACGGTCGCCGACAGGATTTCCAGTGAGGCGGCCGTCGGGGTGCGGATCCTCTACGGGGGATCGGTCAACGCGGCCAACATCAAGGACTTCATGGCGAAGAGTGAGATCGATGGGGCCCTCGTCGGCGGCGCCTCTCTCGACCCGGACAACTTTGCCTCGATCGTCAGGTACTGGATGTGAGCTACCGGCTGATCCTGCTTCGACACGGGCAATCGACCTGGAATCAGGAGAACCTGTTCACCGGGTGGACCGACGTCGGGCTCACCGCCCAGGGCGAAGAGGAGGCCAGGGCATCGGGCCGGTTGATGGTGGAGGCGGGCCTTCGGCCCGACGTCCTGCACACCTCGGTCCTGGTCCGAGCCATCCGCACCGCCGAGATCGCGTTGGAGGAGATGGGTCTTCAGTATCTGCCGGTGCGGCGATCGTGGCGACTGAACGAGCGTCACTACGGAGCGTTGCAGGGGCTCGACAAGAAGGAGACGGCTTCGCTTCACGGAGCCGATCAGGTGCTGCTCTGGCGTCGGAGCTACGACGTCCCGCCACCGGCGCTGGAGCCGAGCGATGAGCGTCATCCTGGCCACGACCCTCGGTATGCCGACCTTGCTCCCGATGTCCTGCCCGCCACCGAGTGCCTGGCGGATGTCGTGGTGCGGATGCTGCCCTACTGGCACGACGTGATCGTGCCCGACCTTCGGGCGGGGATGACGCCGCTGGTTGTCGCCCACGGCAACTCGATGCGTGCTCTGGTCAAGCATCTGGATGGGGTGAGTGACCAGGACATCGTGGATCTCAACATCCCGACCGGGGTCCCGCTGGTGTACGAGTTGGACGATCAACTCCGACCGACCTCGAGCAGCTATCTGGGCGATCCGGAGTCGGCGAAGGCGGCCGCCGAGGCCGTCGCCCGCCAAGCCGGCTAGCATCCGCGCTGCGGGTGCCCCCCTCCCGGCTTCGCCGGCTCTCCCCCCAACGCTCACTTCGTTCGCTGGGGGGAGAAACAGGTTGTCCCATTTCCTCCTCCAGGAGCGAAGCTGACGTTCTTGTTTCCTCCCCCAGGAGCGAAGCGACGTTGGGGGAGGTGGATCGGCCGCAGGCCGAGACGGAGGGGGGCCTACCTGCCACGCGACTAGGTAATACCAACCCCTTACTGGTAAAGTTCCGCCGTCATACCGGATGACCGGATGACTTCCCTAAACCCGGGTAGGCAATGTCCGTCGTCGAAGCAATCGCAATCGTCTTCCATGTGATCCTGTCGCTGGCAGTGATTGCGCTCATCCTTCTCCACTCCGGGAAGGGTGGCGGGCTCTCCGATGTGTTCGGTGGTGGGATGTCGACGTCGAACCTGGGTGGGTCAACGGTTGTCGAGCGAAATCTCGACCGCCTGACCGTCGTCGTCGGGGTTCTCTTCGGGGTCAGCACCTTCGGGCTGACCTTCCTCCTGAGCTAAGCCCGGCTGTACACTCGCTCGGCTCCAGTCGGAGTGGCGGAATTGGTAGACGCGCCAGGTTGAGGGCCTGGTGGGGTATTACTCCCCGTGGAGGTTCGAGTCCTCTCTCCGACACCAGACCATGACCCTCAGACGTTGACTGAGGGAAAGAAGTGAACGCCCCCGCCTCAATCACCGATTACGCCAGTCCACGTTGCCGACCTGCTCGCTGAGGGCGAGCGGATGCCGGTCTACGTGTCACGTAATCGACCATCCCGATGGGCGTCGTGCTGGTCGACACCGGCATGACGGAGCTGCACCCGGCGGTGGCCGACCTCGATCCCCGCCTCCGATCCACTGAGCAAGGAAACCTTCGACCTCGCCGGCATCGACATCGTCGTCAACACACACCTCCACTTCGACCACTGCGGCGGCAACCACCTTTTCGCCGGCAGGCCGATGTACGTCCAACGTCGGGAGCTCGACGACGCACGCAACGAGGAGGACTACACCATTCGCGAGTGGGTCGACGCGCCCGGCGTGGGGTACGTGCCCGTCGACGGCGAACTCGAGCTGCTTCCCGGGCTCCGGCTAGTCCCGGCGCCGGGCCACACACGCGGCACGCAGGTCGTCGTTGTCGAGACCGGCGGGCGTCCGGTCGTCGTGGGCGGCGATGTGGCGGTTTGGTTCGGCGAGCTCGACGAGCCACACACCGAAGGCCAGCTGCTGGTGCGCGCGCTCGACCCCGAGCTGGTCTGGCTCGCTCACGAGCACGAGCCGTGGCAACCCCGCAGCGTCTAAGTTCCCCTATCTGACCTGGTAGCTTCGAGAAGCCGTGCTCCAACTCTCCCGTCAGCAGATCCTTGCCCATCGAAGGAAGGTTTCTGCTCTCGATGAGCGACTTCCCAAGTCCTCCCGGTCCCTTGAACTTGCCGCAAGCGCCGGGCTCCAGGACAGCATGCCCCGGGCGGCACTCCTCTCGATTCACGCCCGGGTTTCGGGGACCGAGCCCGGGACCTGGGAGCAACCACCCCTGGTCCAGGTCTGGGGTCTCCGCTACAGCGCCTTCGTGATCGCCCAACGCGATCTAGCGCTGTTCACCCTGGGTCGTCTCCCCGAGGAGAGGAGCGCCCGGCAGCGAGCCGAAGACACCGCCAACCGTCTTGGAGGCCGCACTTGGCGACGAGCGCATGGACTGTCGGGTCGCGGCTCGCATCGTCGGCTTGAGTCCCAACGCCTTGCGATACGCGGCTCCGACCGGCCGGTTCCTCATCTATTGGGACGGCTCGAGACAGCCTCTGATTTGGACCGTGCCGCAACCCTCGATCGACCCCGTCGAGGCCCGCCTCCAACTGGCCCGGCGCCACCTGCATGTCTTCGGCCCCTCCACGCCGGACTCCTTCGGCTCCTGGGCCGGGGTCCGCCCCAAGGCGGCGAATGCCACCTTCGACTCCCTCAGCGGTGAACTGGTTCCGGTGCGGTCGCCGATCGGTGACGCCTGGATCCTCGCCTCTGACGAGGCGTCCTTCCGCTCGGCCGACGGAGGAGGATCAACCCGCCTCCTCCCCAGCGGTGACACCTACTTCCTGCTCCAGGGCGGGGACCGCGAGCTTCTGGTTCCCGATCCCGCTCAGCGTGAGCCGGCTCTGGACTTCACGGGTGTGGCCGGGTGCGGTTCTTCTCGATGGCGAGATCGTCGGGACCTGGCGGCGTGCGGAACACAAGGTGACGGTCCACCCCTGGCGAGCCCTCAGCGGTGCGGAGAGGGAGGCGATCGAAGGTGAGGCGGCGTCCCTTCCTTTGCCCGGGATCACCCGTCCCATCACGGTCACTTGGGAGAGTTGAGAATCTCTGACTCGGACTACTGATTTCTCGCTTTGCTGCCGATGAACCTGTAGCGCCCCCCGGGTGCGGCTCGTGCCCCGAAAGAACGAGACCGATGTGAGCAGCAGACTTGAAGATCTCCAGGAACTTGCCCGGTTGTTGGACGACGGCAAGATCACCCAACGGGAGTTCGAGGTAGTCAAGACCGAGCTTCTCGAGGCCCCGATCGAGGAGTGGGCGGGCTCGCCCCTCGAGGTCGAGGCCCTTCCCGCCGAGCTCATCGAATTGCCAGTCGGAATCCCGGTCGAGCAGAACGGCCACTCCGACCACATCGAGTCCGAAGTCTTCGCCGAACCGGTCGAGGCCCTCGCCGACGAGGAGCCGAGCCCCGATCCGGAGTGGCTGGTCTTCGCCAAGCAGATTCCCCCGCTCTATTGGGCCTCGCTGGGAGCTGGCATCTTCACCCTCTTCCTCGGCGGGACCCTCGCTCCGATTGCGTGGATCACGGTCGTGGTTTCGGCCGTGGCCCTGCTCAGGGTGAAGGACGAAGGCATGCGATGGATGGCCTGGACCGGGCTCGGCCTCGGTCTTCTCTTCTCGACGTTCGGGCTCTTCGCGTCTGGTGAGGAAGAGGCCGAGACGCCTCCGCTTGCCGCCAACGCTCGTCCGCGTCAGAGACCGTGTCCGAGATCCCGGAGGGCTCGCTGGGCATCGAGTTCGCGGGTCTCAAGGAAGGCTGGAACGCGGTGCCCGATCCACCTTTGATCGTCACCGGTATCACCACCACCCCCGAAGTTGGCCCGCTCGACAGCTTCCTCTATCGCTTCGACGATGCGGCGCTCCTTGCCGGCGCCTACAACCCGGCCGACGGCTACGTCTACGCCCTGATGGCCAAGGTGGGGATCCGCCACGAAGCGCTCTCCAGCATGTTCGTGCACGTCTGCTACCTCCTCTACCCGGGCACGCAGGATTGCTTCGACAGCTTCATGGAGGAAAGCGGCGTCTACGGGAAGACCCCGGACGAGCTCTCCGAGGGCGATATCTCAACCAGTTGGACGTTCAGGGGCAACGAGTGGCGGGCCGAGGTGGTCGACGACATCGAGACCATCCGGGTCCTCGGGCCCGTGCAGACCGGCTGACGCCCTACACCTGACCTCGGGCTACCCAGGCCACGGCAGTCACCACGAACGGTGGAGCAGGCTGCAGTTCCCGGCATTTCTCGCGCAGCTCGACCTGCGCCTCGGCTCCGAGACTCCTCGTGTAGTCCCCGGCGGGCCCCACTCCCAGCGTGAACGGCTCCCACCACTCCTCGAAGCTCGGGTGCTCGACGTCGACCGCGATCACGTCCTCCACGACGTGGTGGAGGCCGGCTGAGTCGAACAACCGGGAGAGGTCGCCCTCGTTTGCGCCGGGAAGGTAGCTCTCGTCATCTACATCTGGATTCAGCTGGTGCGCCGCCTTCCAGAACAGGCTGAGAGGGCCGCGGCCACCTCCAACCCGGTGATCCCAGACACACGCGGCCACCGTGCCCCCGGTCCGCGTCACCCGGGCCATCTCGGTCAGTCCCGCGACGGGGTCGGTCATGAAGTGGACGACGAGTTGGGCGAGGGCGGCGTCGAATTGGTGGTCGGCAAAGGGGAGATGCTCGGCGGCCGCTCGTCGCACGTCGACCAAGGGGTGACGCTCCTGGGCGGCGGTGACGAATGACTCGGAAGGATCAACAGCTGACACCGCGGCCGGTCCCAACCGTCTGACCAGTTCGCCGGTCAGCGCCCCTGGTCCGCAGCCGACGTCGAGGACCGACTGACCCGCCTCCACTCCGGCAAAGTCGGCGAAGGTGAGAGCGAGCGGCATCGAATACCGGCCCATGAACCGGTCGTAGGCATCGGCGGGAACGGCGAAGCTCACCGGTTCACGAGAGCTGGGCGACCAGGCCCATCCGATCGAAGTTGCTGAAGTGCTCGACTATCAGGTCGCCGGTCCACGTAGTCACGCGCGACGTAGCGGTTGAGGCCCTCGAAATCCCCGCGGGCAAACCCTTCTTCGAAGATGCGATGGACGATGTCGGTAGCGGTTTCACGATCCATGTCACTCGATGCTATCGAGAAGCAGCACGGCGGGTCCAAGGTGTGGTCGCCATCAACCAGGACGGCAATGGATCGCGATCGGCCGAACTCGGCTGCAGCAATAGTTCCATCGCACAACCACTCTTCCGCGGACCGCAAGATCAGCACTCCACACGTCTCGACGCGGACGCGTATGGTTAGCCGAGTTATCCACATTTTGTGGATAAGTGGGGTTTTGGAGGCGCTCTCACTCGAGCTGCAGCTCGATACACCAACCCTTGAGGGGGGTAGCCCGAGCCGTCAAATCTCAACGGTGAGAGGACTTCCTGACACCACTCCCTAGCTTCGCCATGAGTGCGACGAACGGAGGTGAATACGGTTCGAGTTTCCTATCAGTAGTGGGTCTTAGGAGATGGCTCTCCCAAGACCCGACGCAAACCCGACTGAACGGGCTCTACGCAACTTCTGATCATACCGGCATCATCACTGTCGGTGGTCGCTGCCACTTCAGTCGGGCTCTTCCAAGAAATAGTTGTCCGAAAGAAAGAGGTAGCGATGAGGCGCACATTTGCGCTCCTCTCGGTAATGGCGTTGTCCGCGTTAGCCATTGGCTCGGCGGCAGCCCTGGGAGTCAACGGCGGAACTATCCAGGCAGGTGAGGACCTGACACTGGTCTGCGATTCAAACGGTGTTCAGGTCCTTGGATGGGGTCTGGAGACCGACGATGGCAAGGTGTACTCGGTTAGGGTCGGGGGAATCGCCGACGCCTGCCAGGGCAACGCGCTCTTCGTCAAGGTAACTGACGGGGGAGTCACGGTCGCCAGCGGCAGTGTTGACCCATTGTTGGCCGCCCACACCGGCGCAGGACAAGTGACGGTGCCCATTCCGGGCGGTTACCCGGCCGTGGACATTGATGACCTCCACGTGTTCATCGAAGGTCCAAGCGGGAGCTAGGAGTAACGGCCGGGCGATGGATGCATCGCCCGGCCCGCTCCTTGGAGTGATGATGAGAAGTCTGCATGCTCGAGTCCTGCGATGGGCTGGCGTCGTCCTGGGTCTGGCGCTCGTGGTTGTGTTCGCCCCTACTGGCGTAGGTGGTGCCGCGTCTTACGTGATTGTGTCGGGCGACAGCATGACCCCCACATTCTCCGACGGTGACCTGGTTGTGGTTCGCAGCGGCGACTACGTCCTCGGCGACGTTGTCGCCTTCGATGTCGGTAAAGGTCTGGTGATTCACCGCATCGTGGGTGGGTCGGACGCAGACGGGTTCATTGTGCAAGGTGACAACAAGACGCAGCCAGATCTCTGGCATCCCACGGAAGACGACGTTGTCGGCAAGGAATTCGTCGTGCTTCCAGGCGCTGGACGGTTGGTGTTGAGAGTCAATGGAAGCCCGGCGCTGTTCGGTGTGATGATTGGAGGCCTCGGGTCCCTGATGGTGTGGAGTCCTCGAAGGAAGCGAAAGCGACGGGGGGCTCACGCCATGGACCGTCCGAGGAGAGGCCCCGCTGCCCACAATGCCGTCGCCGTTCGCCGCGCTGGGCCGGTACTGCTGATCCTTGCGTTTGCGTTGGCGCTTTTGGGTGGCGCTGCGACCTACCTCATGGTGCGCCAGACAGAGCGCCTTGGAACGGTCGAACGGACCGCATTCGAGCACACCGGCGAGTACGGCTACACCGCACAAGTCGCAAATTCTGTGGTCTACGAGTCGGAGACGATCGAATCGCCAGCGAATGGATCGGAGCCCACACCGATTTACCTCCAGTTGTTGAGAGATCTACAGATTCATTTTGACTATCAGGCGGCGTCGCCTCCCAAGGACATGCAGGGGACGATGTCCGCAGAACTGCGCATCGGCTCCGGTGAGGGTCTTTGGACGAGAACCGTTCCTCTGTTGGATGCTCGGCATTTCGACGGAGCCATCACGTCAGAGACCTTCTCGATCGACATCGATCGAGTTCAGACAATGTTGAGACGGGCTGAGAGCGAGACCGGTGTGTCTCCGGGGCTTTACCAATTGGTCGTGATGACCAAAGTCACCGTCGAGAGCGAAGGGATGCCTGACGAGGTGTTCGTCGCTGAGCTCCCGATGGAACTGAGAGACAACCTCTTGTTAATCAACAACGAGTTGGTTGTCGCCCAAGAGGTGACTGAATCAGCGAAGGCATATGTGGCTAACGATCTGGAGGGCTTCGGTCTCACCGTTCCGCTGCGAATGGCACGGGCACTGGTAGGTGCACTCTTCGCAATGATCTTGGTTGGCGGTGCTTTGTATGTGGCTCAAGTTCGTCACCGAATCGGCAAAGGAGAGGTGGCGAAAATCCAACTTCGGTACGGCTCCATGATCGTCCCGGTTGTTGGCGCGGTGCCCAATGGTGTGCACCATGTGGACGTGGCTTCCATGGGTGATCTGGTTCGGCTGGCCCGCAACTCCGAGCAACTGGTGTTCTACAACCTGGGACCATCAGGCGATCACCTCTATTTCGTGCCCGATGGGTCGGTGACCTATCGGTACAACGTGCCACCGACCAACCACTTCGATCGATGAGACGATTGCTACTTTCTCTGTTTGGTCCTTGCACTCAGTTGCCTGGCTCTGGCCTCCGCGGCAAACCTTGAAGTTGACGGTGGTGTTCTCCAGGTGTTCGACGTCGGTGTTGAATTCGATCCACCTTCATTCATGACTGAAACATCAACAACCATTGGGATGGACTACGCCTCAACCACGATCGAACCGTTGGAGGCTGATCCCTCGGTCGAGCCATCGGAGGCAGTCGACACGGGTAGTCCGTGATTCACACCTCCGTGGGCCGTGCCGCCGACCGTTCGTGCCTGCCGCCGTAGCCGGGGCCGTAGGTGTCCTTCCACACCACCGTGGTGAACAGCCACAGCGCCGTGCCCAGGAGCAGGATCGGGAAGGCCCTCGCCACCCAGGGGTAGGTGTCGACACTTGCCCCTAACCAGCCGCCGACCAGGGCGCCGATGGGGAGGGTGGCCCAGCCGATGGCGCGGCTGGCGGTGATGACCCGGCCGATCATGCTCGGCGGGGCGTAGTGCTGGCGGATCGTGGCCAGTGGCACGTTGATCGTCGAGACACCGATCATCCACCCGACCTGGAGGGCGATCGCCAGCGGCCCGTAGCTGGTGAACATCACGGCGAACAGCCCGATGCCGGTGATCGCCATGCCGATGACCAGAGTCTTGCCCAGCCCGAACGACCTGATTATTCGGGGCGCGAACAAGGCCCCGATCACACCACCGAGCCCGAGAGCGGCGAGGAGAATCCCGATCTCGGTCTCGGTTGACGCCTCGAGCACCACCACGGCGAGCACCACGAAGGTCGCCTCGATGAAGCCGATGACGAAGTTGGGGATGACCGCGGCGATCGTCGTGGTCCGGAGTCGGGGCTCGGCCCAGATGAAGCGGATCCCATTGGCGGCCTCGGTGAGAAACGCGGCACGCTCGTCTTCGGGACGGCGATGGTGTTGGACCCGGCCCACCCAGGCGAGGGAGATCGCCGAGATCACAAAGGTGGCCCCGTTGATGAAGAGCCCAACGGCCGGGCCCACCGGTGGCGAAGGCCAGGGCCCCGGCAGTCAGCGGCCCGAGTGCGAAGTTGGCCTGCTGGCTCGCCGAGACGAACCCGTTGGCTTCAGCCAGGCGCTCCTTGGGGACCAGGGCCGGGATCATCGTGTACAAGGCGCCGTCGAAGAGGGTCGTCATCGAGCCGACGAGAAAGGCCAGCACGAACACGGTGTTGATGCCGTACTCGTTGAGATTGGCGGCGAGGTAGAAGAAGGCCGAGGCTCGCACCAGGTCGGTGGCGATCATGATCGGCCGGAGATTCCAACGGTCGAGAAGGACACCGCTCGCCAGTCCGACGAGGACCGTGGGCGCGGTTTCCAGGGCGTATGCGATCGAAAAATCGAGGGTCGAACCGGTTCCCGTCTGCTCCTGGATGTGCAGAACCAGGAGGGGCAAGGTGAGGAAAGCGATGTAGGTGCCGAACTGACTGATCGTCTGCCCGATCCAAAGTGCGCGGTACCGCGGCCCCAGGGAGGTAAGCGTGCGGACAAAGCTCACAGAAAGGCACCATAACGGCGGGTCGCACTCTGTCCACCCTTTGTTAGCCTCATGACGTAATGCCAAACCCACAGGAGATCCCACAGCTCGCAACCGAGCTCCTCGACATGTCGAAGGAGTACCTGCGACAGGAGACGCTCGAGCCGGCCAAGGCCCTCGGCAAGCACGCCGGGATGGGGATCGGCGGCGCCATGGTCATCTCGCTCGGCGCCTTCTTCGTGGTACTCGGACTGTTCGAAGGGCTGCGGATGTGGCTCCCGGTAGGGGAGTGGTGGGAAGTCCTCGCCAGGCTCATCACCACCTTGGTGTCCGCGGGCGTCGCAGGGCTAGTCGTATGGAGGATGCAAGGTGACGATCAGCAGGGATGACATCGAGGCCAAGGCCCGTGAGATCGTCAGTGCCATCGACGAGACCAGGGAGTCGGCCAAAGACACTGCGATGGTCGTCGGCATAGCCGTGGCCGCAGTGGTGGTGTTCGCCTTCTTCTTCGGGAGGCGGCGGGGCTCTCGCAACAAGACGCTGGTCGAGGTCTACCGGGTCTAGTCGTCTGGGGTTGCCCCCTCCGGCCCTCCGGGCCACCTCCCCCAACGTCGCTTCGCTCCGGGGAGGACGCCGGCGAACGGCGAGGGGGGATGGAACTACGTGGTCGCACGCGATCAGCACCCCACTGAATCAACCCAGATCGGTGCCCAGGAGTGAGAACGAGAGGGCATCGAACACTCCATCGTCGAATCGGAGGTACGACCGGAGGAGGCCCTCTTCTGTGAAGCCACATTTCCGCAGCAAGGCGAGCGACGCCAAGTTATGCGGCTCGACGTGTGCGACGAGTCGATAGACCCCTGTGTTGTTGAGAACCCATCGGCTTGCCAGGCGGATGGCAGCGGTTCCAAGACCTTTTTGGCGTGCTTCGGGGATGAGCCAATAACCGAGTTCACAGTGGCCCTCCTTACGGCTTAGGTGGAGGTAGACGAGCCCTATTGCTGCGTCCGTGTCTGGGTCGGCTATTGCCATGGAGAGACCCTCGCGATTTGTCTGTCTTGACCATTGCCGCTCGATCCACGCCCGACCTTCCTCTTCGGAGTAATGGGACGGGACCGTGGTCCCGCGGGGAATCTCAGGATCTGCCGACGCTGCTTCGACACAGCCAACATCTCCAGAGGACCACTTCCTGAGACGGACCTTGTCTGATCTGAGTTCAGGGCTGGGGTAGTCGAGGTGCACAGAGAGGGATTATCGCGACACACGGACTTGCCGACACCCATCACGCGCGACCTTCGTCCCCAAACGACTGAGACCGGTCGCGCTCTCTATCCGACAAGACCGAGTGGTGGTCTAACGGTATCTACGTAGTGAGCATCGAGCCAGGCTGCTCGAGCACCGGTCTGCGTGCAATGCCTGGGAGTGTTCGGTTTCGATCGCCGATGACCGTCGCCTCGTTGTCGCCGGGCCAGGCGGCATTGTGATGCAGCGGAACTGGAGCGGGTCGACACCGTGCAGCGATGTTGGCATGCGGTCTCCCGGGATGTCGATGGAGACCTGTTCCAGAACGTTGCTCTTCGCTCCTGCGGGACGCCAGATTGGCCTTCGCCCGAACAGCGAACTCGCTCACCGTGGCGTGGACGGTCGCCCGATTCACCTGACCTGGCGGGACCGTGGAGTGGATCATGTTGCCCGTCTCGCCGTCCATCAGGTACCGGATCTCTGCCCTGCAGGGGAGCGTCCATCGGGGATGGAGGAAACGTTGGGTCTGCACGGTGTGTCCTAGCGGTCTTCTTCGCGGCTTGACCACTTCGATCTTGGGGGCGCCCCGCCGGCGGTTGTGGACCACGATCGCCGATCCTTCGGGCACGGCCTTGCGGTAGACGAGCTCCTTGCGGGGAGCGGTGCGGCGAATCAACGCCAGCACCGTCAGGCTCAACCCGATGTAGAGCTCACGCTGGTCACCCTTGCGCAGGCCGTGGAGGCCACGGCTGACGCCGGCCATTCCCCAGTTGGGAGATCCTGCGAACCAATCGATCAAGCGTTTCATATGTCTACCGTTGCTCCACGAAGGAGTCTCATTCAACCACTATGAATAACAAGAAAGTCACGCAAATCATCATCTGGGTCATCGTGGTCTCGATGGTCCTCGGTCTCATAATCTCGGCGATAACCATCTTCACATGAAGTTCGAGGCGGGCGAGCCCGCGCTCCTCATCGACTCCAAGGGCCGGCACTTCCTGCTCAAACTGGATCCGGCACGCACCTTCCAGTACCACCAGGGGGCGATTGCCCACACCGAGCTGATCGGGAAGCCCGACGGCTCGTGGGTCGAGTCTTCGAGCGGCGGTGTCCTCCTCCTGATCCGGCCCCGGCTCGCCGACTTCATCCTGAAGATGAAGCGGGGCGCCCAGGTGGTGTACCCCAAGGACCTCGGCCCGATCCTGATCTACGCCGACATCGGGCCCGGGATGACGATCCTCGAAGCCGGAACCGGCTCCGGGGCGCTCACCCTCGGGCTCACCCGAGCCGTCGGGCCCGAAGGCAAGGTGGTGAGCGTGGAGATCAGGGAGGATCACGCCGCCCAGGCCCTCCAGACCGTGGAGCGCTGGTTCGGCGAGGTCCCCTCCAACCTCGAGCTGGTCATCGGCGACGTGGCCGAGCACGTCGAAGGGTCCAGCCCGATCGAATCGTCCTCGACCTACCCGAGCCCTGGCACGTCCTCGAGGTCGCCGCCGAGCATCAGCCCACCGGCGGGGTGTTCTGTGCCTTCGTCCCCACCGTGCCCCAGGTGCAGACCCTCGTGGAGCGGGCCACCGAGACCCGGAGGTTCGCCGAGATCGAGGTGAAGGAGTTCCTGTTCCGTGACTGGAACGTGGCGGGAAGGTCGGTGCGACCCGAGCATTCGATGATCGGGCACACCGGATTTCTGACCTTCATGAGGCGAATCGAGCCCTCCCCGGAATAGTGAGCTCCTAAGCCCTTCAGGGATGCTCGAATGAACCCGAAGAACTAAGGACAGCCATTCGTATACTGCTCGTAGGGCGACCAAGCCAGGAGGAAGCCAGTGGACGACGCACGTGGATCGGACGATGCCACCCAGCTGCGGGGAGTGATCACTGCGCTGGAAGAGGAGATCGCCGCCCTACGCCGCCGGGTCCGTGAGACTCCGAGCCGGGTCGAGGAGCTCGAAAACGAGCTGAGCCGCACCCGCGAGCGCCTCGATCGAGCCACCTCCCAGAACGACAAGCTTGCCGCCGTGCTCGAAGAGGCGAGGGAACAACTCGGCGTCCTCCGTGAGGAGGTCGAGAAGCTCACCGCCCCACCGAACAACTTCGGCACCGTCCTCCAGGTCAACGACGACGGCACCATCGACATCCTCACCGGGAGCCGCAAGCTCCGGGTGTCGGCCCAGCCCAACGTCGAGGTCAAGAAACTGCAGGTCGGCCAGGAGATCCTCCTCAACGAGGCTTTCAACATCATCGACATCCGCCACTTCGAGCCTGCCGGTGAGGTGCTCAGGGTCCGGGAGCCGATGACCGACGGTCGGGTGGTCGTCATCGCCCACGCCGACGAGGAGAAGGTCCTCACTCGGGCAGAGACGATGAGTGACGTCAAGCTCCGACCCGGCGACTACGTCCGCATCGACGGCAAGACCGGCCTGATCCTCGAGAAGATGGAGCGGCCCGAGGTCGAAGAGCTGGTCCTCGAAGAAGTCCCCGACATCACCTACTCGGACGTGGGCGGGCTCGCCGACCAGATCGAACAGATTCGGGACACTGTCGAGCTGCCCTACCTGCATCGGGATCTCTTCAAGGAATACCAGCTCGAGCCGCCCAAGGGGATCCTGCTCTACGGGCCTCCCGGCTGTGGCAAGACACTCATCGCCAAGGCGGTGGCCAACAGCCTGGCCAAGAAGGTCTCCGAGCGCACCGGCAATCCCGACGTCCGATCGTATTTCCTGAACATCAAGGGACCGGAGCTGTTGAACAAGTGGGTTGGTGAGACCGAGCGCCAGATCCGCCTCATCTTCCAGCGGGCCAAGGAGAAGTCCGACGAGGGCGTCCCCGTCATCGTGTTCTTCGACGAGATGGACTCGCTGTTCCGAACCAGGGGCACCGGGATCAGCTCCGACGTCGAGTCGACCATCGTTCCCCAGCTCCTCTCCGAGCTCGACGGCGTCGAAGCGCTCAAGAACGTGGTGGTCATCGGGGCCTCGAACCGTGAAGACCTCATCGACCCCGCCATCCTCCGGCCGGGCCGCCTCGACGTGAAGATCAAGATCAATCGGCCCGACACCGTGGCCGCCCGCGAGATCTTCCGGATCTACCTCAGCGATCAGATGCCGCTCGACGAAGAGGCCCTGACCGCGGCCGGTGGTGACCGGGCCGCCCTGATCCAGGAAATGATCACCGCGACCGTCGACGCCATGTACAGCGAGTCCGACGAGAACCGCTTCCTCGAGGTCACCTACGCCTCAGGGGACCGCGAGATCCTGTTCTTCAAGGACTTCGCCTCGGGAGCGATGATCGAGAACATCGTTCGCCGCGCCAAGAAGGACGCGATCAAACGTCAAATTGCGGGTAGCCCTCCGGGTGTTCGTGAATCAGACTTGATCACAGCGATCAAGCAGGAGTTCAAAGAGCATGAGGATCTGCCCAACACCACCAATCCCGACGACTGGGCCCGGGTTTCGGGGAAGAAAGGCGAGCGAATCATCTACGTCCGCACCCTCGTGGGCGGCGATGAGGAGAGCCGAATGATCGAGAAGGTCTCCCCGGGTCAATACCTCTGATGGCCATCCACAAGGTGCTCGGGACGGAGACCGAGTACGGCATCGTGGTCCGAGGTGACGTCGGCTTCAACCCGGCAGTGGCGTCCTCGCTCGTCGTGAACAGCTATCCGGGGGCCCGGGTCAAGATCCAGTGGTCCTACGAGGAGGAGTCGCCGGGGCGGGACGCCCGGGGCTTCGGACACGACTCGTTCGGTGTCGTCGATTCCGAGGGCGCGGTGGTCAACTCGGTGTTGGCCAACGGGGCACGGCTCTATGTCGACCACGCCCACCCCGAGTACTCCTCACCGGAGTCCTACGACCCTCTCGAAGCCGCACTGTTCGACAAGGCGGGGGAGAGGGTGATGCACGCGGCGGCGGCTGCGGCCACCGAGGTGTCGGGCAAGAAGGTCTCCCTCTACAAGAACAACTCCGACGGCAAGGGGAACTCCTACGGGGCCCACGAGAACTACCTCCTCTCCCGGGAGACGCCGTTCGGCGAGGTGATCCGATACGCCACCACGTTCCTCGTGACCCGCCAGATCTTCACCGGGGCCGGGAAGGTGGGCTCGGAGAACGATCGCCCCGACGTCGACTTCCAGATCACCCAGCGAGCCGACTTCTTCGAGGAGGAGGTCGGTCTCGAGACGACCCTGAAGCGGCCCATCATCAACACCCGTGACGAGCCGCACGGCGACCCCTCGAAGTACCGCCGGCTCCACGTGATCATCGGCGACGCCAACCTCTCGGAGACTCAGAACTTCCTCAAGATGGGCACCACCGCCCTGATGCTGGCCGCCCTCGAGGATGGCGCCCTGCCCGACCCGCTCGACCTGTTCGACCCCGTCGAGTCGTGCTGGAAGGTCAGCCACGACACCAGCCTGGGCCGCCCTCTGGACCTGGACGGAGGCGGCACCGCTACCGCCCTCGAGCTGCAGGGGCGATATCTCGAGTGGCTGTCCAAGTATGTGGAGAAGGAATTGGATGACCCGGTGTGGGACAAGGTCATCGCCGAGTGGGGCCGGGTGCTCGAAGGGCTCAACGACGAGCCGATGCGTCTCGCCGACACCCTCGACTGGGTCGCCAAGAAGCGCCTGCTCGAGGGCTATGTGGAGCGTGACGGCCTGGAATGGTCCCACGCCAAGCTGCGTGCCTTCGACCTCCAATATCACGACGTCGATCCCGAGCGGGGCCTCTACAACCGCCTGGTGTCCCGGGGTGCCATGCGCCGGCTCTTCACCGACGCCGAGATCGACGATGCGAAGGTCAACCCACCGACCCGCACCCGGGCCTATTTCCGGGGTCGTTGCGTGAGCGAGTTCTCCGACGCCCTGGTCGCAGCCAACTGGGATTCACTGGTCTTCGACGTCGGCGAATCCCATCTCAAGCGGGTTCCTATGATGGAACCGTTGCGAGGAGACGCCGAATTGGTCGGTGCCATCCTCGACGAGGCCGAAGATGCGGCTGATCTTTTGCGCCGCTTAGGAGGATGATTCGAGAGATGTCTGACCGGGAACAGTCACAGTCAAAGGGCCGGGGCCGCGACGAGGGCGAAGAGCAGGAGCAGAGCTCGAGCAAGGTCGAGAGCGAAGCCGATCTCGAGGCGCTCGATGACCTCCTGGACGAGATCGACGAGGTCCTCGAGGAAAACGCCGAGGAATTCGTGAAGAACTACGTCCAGAAGGGCGGCGAGTGACGGATCGTCAATCCGGGCCGCTCCCGATGAGCGTGCCCGTCCCTGGGGCAAGCTTCACCGACCTCCTCGACTCTCTCGGAGCCCGGCCGTCCTGGGTCACTCAACCCGGAGACAGGGCGCTCTCCACACCTGAAGGCACCACGGTCCTCGCCCTCAGGTACAACAACGGCGTGGTCATGGCCGGCGACCGCCGGGCAACCGAGGGGCATCTCGTCGCTCATCGCCGCATCAGAAAGGTCTATCCCACCGACCGGTACTCGGCGGTCGCCATCGCCGGGACTGCGGGGCTCGCCATCGAGATGGTCAAGCTCTTCCAGGTCGAGTTGGAGCACTACGAGAAGATCGAAGGCGTCCGCCTCTCCCTCGAGGGCAAGGCGTCGTTCCTGGCCCGCCTGGTTCGGGGCCAGCTCCCACTGGCGATCCAGGGCCTGGTGGTCGTCCCGCTGTTTGCCGGCTACGACGAGCGCGAGGAGCGGGGCCGCCTCTACAGCTACGACGTGGTGGGCGGGCGATACGAGGAGACCGATTTCGGGAGCACCGGATCCGGCGCCCGGCTCGCCAAGTCGTTCCTTCGCACCACCTTCCGGGAGGACCTGACCTCCGAGGAGGCTGCAGACCTCGCGGTGAGGGCGATGGTGGCAGCGGCCCAGGAAGACACCGCCACCGGGGGACCGGACCTGATTCGGCGGATCTTCCCCAATGTGGTCCGCATTGACGCCGAAGGCGCAGTCGAGCTCGAAGACGACGTGATCGGACCGCTTGCCGAAGCCGCGGTGGGGACGATCCAGTGACATTCCCGATGTATGTCGCCCCCGAGCAACTGGTTCGGGACAAGGCCGAGTTCGCACGCAAGGGGATAGCCAGGGGACGTTCGATCCTCGGTCTCGACTTTGTCGACGGGGTGCTTCTCCTCGCTGAGAACCCGTCCACAGCTCTCCACAAGATCAGCGAGGTCTACGACCGGATCGCCTTTGCCGGTGTCGGTCGGTACAACGAGTTCGAGACGCTGCGCAAGGCCGGGATCCGTCAGGCCGACCTCATGGGGTACCTCTACTCCCGACACGACGTGACAGCCATGGGCCTGGCAACGGCGTTCTCGCAAACGCTCGGTGTCATCTTCATCCGGGACCCCAAGCCCTTCGAGGTCGAGGTGCTCATCGCCGAAGTCAGCGAAGACGGAGCCGAGCACCGGCTGTTCCGTGTCACCTATGACGGAACCCTCTTCGACGAGCGGAACTTTGTGGCCATTGGGGGCAAGGCGGAGCAGCTCACCGCAGCTCTCGAGGAGTTGTGGCGAGAGGGCCTGACCCTGTCCGAGGCGGTCGAAGTCGGCGCCGAGGTGTTCCGGCGGGCCGAGGGCAGAGAGAGCGAGGGGTGGGAAGCCGCAGTCCTCGACACCTCCAAGGGCCCGAGGACTTTCCGTCGCCTGGAGCCGTCCGAACTCAGCCCCTCCTGAGATTCGTCGCGTCACATCGGCCGGTGCGGTTTAGCCTGCTCTGGTGGATCGACGAATCTTCGGGATCGAAAACGAGTACGGGGTCACCTGCACGCTGAGGGGCCAACGACGGCTCAGCCCCGACGAAGTCGCCCGATATCTGTTCCGCCGGGTGGTGTCCTGGGGCCGGTCTTCCAACGTCTTCCTCGAAAATGGCGCCCGGCTCTATCTCGATGTCGGATCGCATCCCGAATTCGCCACCCCCGAATGCGACACCCTCGATGACGTAGTTGCCCACGACAAGGCGGGGGAGCGAATCCTCGAAGGACTGGTTCGGGGGGCCGAGGAGAGGCTCGAGGAGGAGGGGATCCGGGGCCAGATCTTCGTCTTCAAGAACAACACCGACAGTGCCGGCAACTCCTACGGCTGCCACGAGAACTACCTGGTGAGCCGGCACAAGGACTTCCACCGCACCGTGGATGTCCTCATCCCGTTCCTGGTGACCCGCCAGATCTTCCTCGGCGCCGGCAAGCTGACCCAGACCCCGCGCGGGACCACCTTCTCCATCGCCCAGCGGGCCGACCACATCTGGGAGGGGGTGTCGTCGGCGACCACCCGATCACGGCCGATCATCAACACCCGCGACGAGCCGCACGCCGACGCCGAGCGTTACCGGCGGCTCCATGTGATCGCCGGCGACTCGAACATGTCCGAGTACGCCACCTACGTCAAGGTGGGGACGATGGTGGCGCTGCTGCAGATGATCGAGCGCGACGTCGTTTTTCGCGACCTGACGCTGGAGAACCCGATCCGGGCGATCCGGGAAGTGGCGCATGACACCACCTGCCGTCGCAAGATCCGCCTCGCCAACGGCCGCGAGCTGTCGGCCCTGGACATCCAGTGGGAGTACCTCGATCGGGCGATGCGGTTTGCCCGGAGCCCGGGATTCCCACCCCAGGTTCAAACCGCGATCGACCGGTGGGAGCATCTGCTGACGGGGTCTGGAGAAGGACCCGATGACGCTGGACCGGGAAGTCGACTGGGTCATCAAGAACCGCCTCCTCGAGCGTTACGCCGACCGGCGGGGGCTGACGATGTCGGACCCGAGGATGTCGATGATGGACCTCAGCTATCACGACGTCGATCGGAGCCGGGGCCTCTACTACCTGTTGGAGTCGAAGGGGATGGTCGATCGGGTGGTGACCGACGAGCAGGTGGCCACCGCCGTCCGCCAGCCGCCGCAAACCACCAGGGCCCGGCTGCGTGGTGCGTTCATCAAGGCGGCCAAGGCGCAGAAGCGTGACTTCACCGTTGATTGGGTCCACCTCAAGCTCAACGACCAGGCGCAGCGGACGGTGATGTGCAAAGACCCGTTCAAGGCGTACGACGAGCGGGTAGAGAAACTGATCGAGAGCCTGTAGCCCCCTCCCCCAGAGCGGAGCGACGTCTCCCCCGAGTGCCCCTTCGGGCCGGGGGGGCGCCAGACGCTTACTCCGGCGGTTCTCCGTGAGGCGGATGTACTCGATCCAGCCTTCGATGGTGCCCACCACCTCGGGCAGGTCCTGAGCGATCCGCTTGTTGGTGAAGCGGAGGACGGCGAACCCCTGCTCGATGAAGTAGTTGGTGCGCATCGATTCGTCCCGAAATTCGTGTGAGGTGTCGTCAACCTCGACGACCAGCTCGGGATCCAGCGACGGCGAAGTCGGCGATCCAGAAGCCGATCGGCACCTGACGTCCGAAATCGGACGCCGGCTGCGCCACCCTTGATCGCAGCCCACAGACGAGCCTCGCTCATCGTCATTCCCGTCGGAGCTGTTTGGCCCGCTTCGCGGCGAGGGACACGTGAGATGGCCTCCCCATGAAGTCGTTGTTACCCGGCGCGACGCGTGTTGGTAGCCCCCCTCCCGGCTTCGCCGGCTCTCCGGCGACGTTCTTGTTTCCTCCCCCAGGAGCGGAGCGACGTTGGGGGAGGTGGCCCGGAGGGCCGGAGGGGGCGACCTGACGCGCGTTGGGTAGCCCCCCTCCCGGCTTCGCCGGCTCTCCCCCCAACGCTCACTCCGTTCGCTGGGGGGAGAAATGATGGCGATGTTTCCTCCCCCAGGAGCGGAGCGACGCTGGGGGGAGAAACCGACCACAATTGCCCCATGCAGAACGTCATCGAGCGGGTGATCAACCTCCTGATCTACCTCCTCGAATCTCCAACCCCGGTCACGGCCGACGACGTCCGTTTCACGGTGGCCGGATACGGCGACCAGACCGATGAGGCGTTCCACCGGATGTTCGAGCGTGACAAGGACGTCCTGCGCCGGCTCGGCATTCCGCTCGAGCGTCAGGCGATCGACGGTTTCGAGGTCGACTTCGGCTACCGCGTCGACCCCGAGAAGTACGCCCTCCCCGACCCCGGGCTCTCCGAGGAAGAACGCTTCGCCCTTTCCGTTGCGGCGCGCATGGTGCGCCTCGGCGGCGGAAACGCGGGCTTGGAGGGCCTGAACAAGCTCGGAGGAGTCGAAAGGGGAGTGGGGCTGGAACCACTTGGAGCCGATCTCGGAGCCGAGTCGGAGATACTCGGCGACCTGTTCCGGGCGGTCACCGAGCGTCGCACCGTCCAGTTCCGATACCGGGAAGGTGAGCGCTCCCTCAAACCGTACGGGCTGGCCCATCGCCGTGGGCACTGGTATCTCGTCGGTGAGGGCTCGGACGGTCAGAGGATCTTCCGCATCGACCGAATGAGCGCCCTCGAGCTCGGGGAGGAAGCAGGGGTGTTCAAGCGTCCCGCCGATTTCGACGTCAGGGCCACGATGATCGCCCAGCCCTGGGACATGGGCTCCGATCCGCAACTCGCCGCCAAGGTCCGCTTCGACCCCGAAGTGGCCTGGTGGGCGGCCCGGACACTCGGAGTGGTCGCCGTCGACGGTGAGCCCCTCGAAGTGGAGCTCCCGGTTTCCAACGAAGACGCGTTCGTCGGATGGATTCTCAGCTTCGGCGACTCGGCCGAGGTGTTGGCGCCGGACCAGATGAGGGATGTGATCCGATCCCGGGTGCAGGCCGCCGTGTCGGGTGTGTCATGACCAGCCCGAGGACAGTGTCGCGTCTCGCCCGGATCCTGGCCCTGGTCCCATACGTCATGTCGAGAGACAGCGTCGATGTCGACGAGATCCTCGACCGTTTCGGCTACACCGAGGCCGACCTCAGCAAAGACCTCAACACCCTCTTCGTCTGTGGCTTGCCCGGGTACGGGCCGGGCGATCTGATGGAGGCCTACATCGACGAGGACGAGGTGATCATCGACGCCGCCGACTACTTCGCCCGCGCCCCCCGCCTCACTTCGACCGAAGCCCTGGGGCTCCTCGCCGCAGGGATGGCGATCATGGGCTCCGGTCAGGCGAATCCGACCCTTTCGAGCGCGGTGGGAAAGTTGACCAAGGTGGTCATCCCCGACGCCGAAGCTGCCATCTCCGTCCAGGTGGGCGGCGAGCTCGACAGTGTTGGGCTGCTGCGTCGGGCGGCCAACGAACAGACCGCGGTCCGCATCACCTACCGATCGCTGAGCCGGGAGGAAGAGACGGTTCGCGAGGTCGAGCCCTGGTCGGTGTTCGCCACCCTGGGCAACTGGTACGTGCAGGGCTATTGCCGTCTCGTCGAGGCAGAGCGTGTGTTCCGGGTTGACCGGATCCGGACGATGGAGATCACCGACTCCCACTTCGATCGGCCCGAAGGGGTGCCCCAGCCCGAGGTGACCTACTCGCCCTCCGATGACGACGTCGTGTGCCGCATCGGCTTGAGCCCTTCGGCGAGGTGGGTCCTCGACTACTACCCGGTGGAAATCATCAGCGAGTCCGACAAGGAGACGGTGATCAGCTTCTCCTCCCCGGATGCTCAGATACCGGCTCGGCTTCTGCTCCGCCTCGGTGCCGCCGCCCGATTCATCTCGGGCGAAGAGGTCCGGGCAACCGTGGCCGAAATCGGGCAAAAGCTGCTTTCGATATACCCATAGGGGTCTATCGACCTACCGATCAGCACTACAGAATCTCGTCCGAACTGCCGATCACCCCATCAGATATGGGAGACCGGAGAACAGGGATGACGACCATCAAGACAACGTGCGCAAGATGCGGTGACATCCACCTCACCCCCGACGACGTGGCGCTGGAATTGCGTCCCGGGGGCAGGGAAGGGGACTACCGCTTCAAGTGCCCAACGTGCACCGTGCAGCAACGACGTCCTGCGAACTCAAGGGTCGTGAGCGTTCTGCTGGCGACAGGGGTTACGTTCGAGGTCCTCAACCCTGATCCGATCACTGAGCGGGAAATCGAAGCGTTCGCAGCAGCCCTCGAGGCAGAGCCGGATCCGTTCCGCCTCCTGGCCGGCTGAGCGCAGCGATACACATCTCGACGGGCACCCCGGGCAGGGTGCTCCTCGTCCGGGAAGGTGGCGATTCGTAAGAATCGCCACCTTCTGTTTGTTCGAACCTCCAACGCTTTAGCATCGGTCTCATGCAGGGCGGCGAGATCATCATCATCCTCTTTCTGGCCCTGATCGTCCTCGGCCCCAAACGGCTGCCCGAGGCCGCCCAGAAGCTCGGGCGTTGGACCGCCGAGCTCAGAGCCGCCGCCCGTGACATCCGACGCGGGCTGGAGAGCGAGGTCGCCGGGCTGAAGGAATTCGGCGACGAGCTGAAGAAGACCGGCGACGAATTGAAGAAGCCGCTCGACGAGATCAAACAGCCCCTCGATCAGGTCGTAAAGGATGTCAATGACTCGGCGGGCGGCCAGGTGGCGTGGACCGGGCCGAAACCGGTCTCGGGGCCGACTCCAGAGGACGCCATGGCCGATCTCGAGGAGATGAACAGAAGGAAAGCCGAAGAGGACGGAGCGTGAGCGGCGACCAGCCGCAATCCATCCTGGCTCATCTCGACGAACTCCGGTGGCGAGTCTTCCGGATCTTCATCGCAGTCGCAGTTGGCGGGCTGATCGCATTCTTCTTTGCAGACCAGCTGCGATCGATTCTCGAGGCGCCGTTTCATGCCGCCTCTCCCGATTCGTCGTTCCAGTCCTTCGAAGCGGCCGAGGAATTCGGCGTGCTCATGCGGATCGCCCTGTTTGGAGGAGTGATCCTGGCGAGCCCGGTGATCCTCTATCAGCTTTGGGCCTTCATCAACCCGGCGTTGACCGCCCGGGAGCGGCGATGGGCGGTGCCGATAGTCAGCGCCCTGGTGGTCCTCTTCGTCGGAGGAGTGTTCTTCGGGTACTTCATCCTTCCCCAGGGGCTCCGCTTCCTGCTTTCCATATTCCCGGACGTGAGAAATGACCTTCGGATCGGCTCCTATTACTCGTTCGTCCTCCGCTATCTGGCGGCGTTCGGTCTGGCGTTCCTCTACCCGGTGTTCCTGTTCGCGGCGGCGGCGGCAGGGGTCATCACCTCGGCTCAGCTGGCCAAGAACCGCCGTTGGGCGATCCTGATCATCGTCACTGCGGCGGCCATCATCACCCCGAGTGGGGACGCCTTCACCCTCATCGTCCTCTCCGTGCCCCTGTATGTGATGTACGAGGGGACCTACTGGCTGATCCGCATGGTCTTGAAGAAGTGAGCTCGGTTCTCCAGGAGTTTTGGACTCGGCTGCCATTCGCACCCGATGAGTTCCAGGTAGAGGCGGGAGAGGCGATTGCCGAGGGCCAGTCGGTGGTGGTGACCGCCCCGACCGGCTCGGGGAAGACCCTGGTGGCGGAGGCGGCGATCCACCTCGCCCTGACCGCTGGGCGGCGTGCCTTCTACACCACCCCGATGAAGGCCCTCTCCAACCAGAAATACTCGGATCTGATCGGGATATACGGGGCAGAACGGGTCGGGCTCTTGACCGGCGACAACGTCGTCAACGGCGACGCCCCGATCGTGGTGATGACGACCGAAGTGCTGCGAAACATGATCTACGCCGACAGCTCCAGGTTGAACATGGTCGGCATGGTGATCCTGGACGAGGTCCATTTCCTCCAGGATCGGGCGCGGGGCGCGGTCTGGGAGGAAGTGATCATCCATTGCCCTCAGGAGATCCAGATGATCTGCCTTTCGGCGACGGTTTCCAACAATCAGGAATTTGCCGCCTGGGTGGGGGAGCGGAGAGGCCCGACGCGACTGGTCGCCACCGATCACCGTCCGGTGCCGCTCGAGTCGATGTACATGATCAAGGACAAGATGGGCTCTCAGACCCTCCATCTCCTGCCCACCTTCGTCACCCGGGAAGGCCGCACCCGTCCCAATCCCAGAGTCGAGCACATGCTCGGCCTGGAGAGGGGACGTCGGAAGCGGTTCAAGACCCCGAGCCGGATCGAGACCGTGGAGCGGCTGGCTCAGGAGTCGATGCTCCCCGCCATCTACTTCATCTTCAGCAGGGCGGGCTGCGACGCCGCCACCTACCGCCTGCTCGACGCCGGGGTGCGGCTCACGGACGTCACCGAGCGAGCGACGATCCGAGAGATCGCCGAACGTCGCACCGAGCATCTCGGGGACGACGACCTGGTCGTCCTTGGCTACGACCGGTGGCTGGCCGCCCTCGACGCCGGCCTGGCCCCGCATCACGCGGGCATGGTCCCGGCCTTCAAGGAAACTGTGGAGGAGCTGTTCGAGGCCGGCCTCCTCAAAGTCGTGTTCGCCACCGAGACCCTGGCCCTGGGGATCAACATGCCGGCCCGGACGGTGGTGTTGGAGACGCTCTCGAAGTTCAACGGCGAGTCGCACGAGTTGATGCGACCCGGCGACTACACCCAGCTCACCGGGCGGGCGGGGCGACGAGGCATCGACGTCGAGGGTTTCGGGGTCCTTCTCCACTCGCCATTCGTCCGTTTCGACCACGTCACCGAAGTGGCCTCGATCGGCTCCCATCCGCTTCGCTCCAGCTTCCGGCCCACCTACAACATGACGGCCAACCTCGTGGCGAACTACGGCCAGACCCAGGCCGAGGAGCTCCTCGAGGCCTCCTTCGCCAGCTTTCAGCGGGAAGGCGACCGTCAGGCGGCGGATACGACCGTCGATGCCTTGGAGCACCAGTTGGCCCGTGAGGAGGCCCAGGCCCATTGCGAGCACGGGAGCGTCGAGGACTACCTGGCCATGGTCGAATCGATCCAACCTCCCCGGTACAACGACCGTATCGCCTCCTCGCTGAGGCCCGGTCAGGTGTTGGATATCCCGGGTGGCTCACGCGACGGTCGATATCTGGTGTTGCGACGATTGGCCCGCAAGGACGACGGGGTCCGCTACCTCGTGATGTCGACCTCGGGGCGGGTCTCGACCTTGGGATATCGGGACATCACCGACGGCAGCCTCATCGCCGGGGAGCTCGAATTGCCGGGCTCGTTTCGTGCCAGGGACAAGCGGTTCGTCAACGACACCATCCGTCAACTCCGAAAGATCCCTCCGCCGACGTCGAACTGGGCGCCGCGGGTCCACTCCACCGTGGACCACCCGGTGGCGTCGTGCCCTGACGCCTCCCGTCATCTGGCTGCGGCCAGGCGCGCCATCCGCACCCGGAGGCGCATCGAGGCTCTCCAGACGGCCCGGCGCGGGTCCGGCCACGGCCTCGTCGAGGAGTTCGCCGCCATCCGCGAGCTTCTCGAGGAGTTGGAGTATCTGAACGGCTGGTCGCTGACTCCCCGGGGCCAGAGGCTCCGGGCCATCTACAACGAGTCTGATCTCCTGTTGGCCGAGGCAATCGAGAACGGTGTCTTCCATGGACTGGACCCCTCCGAGCTCACCTCGATCGTCTCGGTGTTCGTCTACGAGCCGCGAAGTGACACGGCGTCGGTGGCGGAGTTCCCTACGGCCGTTCTCGCCGAGCGGTGGGAGATGCTCGAGAGGCTCTGGAAAGAGCTGGTGGAGAAGGAGCGAAAGTTGCGGCTCTCGCCGACCCGCCGCCCCGACCCTGGTTTCGCGGTGCTGGCCCACACCTGGGCATCGGGCACCGATTTTGACGACCTGCCGACCCGGGGAATGGCCCCCGGAGACTTCGTAAGAGTGTCACGGCAATTGGTGGACCTGCTGCGCCAGTTGAGGGAGGCGGCACCCGGCATGCGGGAAGAGGCCGTGCAGGCGCTGAAGTCAGTGGACCGGGGCGTGGTGGCCGCCCAGGGAGTTGGCTGATGGCGAAGTGGCTGGTTGCCGTGAACGGGAAGGCGGGCCGGCTGACGACCGATCCCGCGCTCATCGCCGAAGTGGTCAGAACTGCGGGCCTCGACACCGAAATCGTCGCACCCTCCTCGCCCGGCGAAATGGCTGAGGCCCTGGTCGCCGGAGCCAGTCGAGGCTTTGAGCACTTTGCGGTTGCCGGCGGCGACGGAACGGTCAATCTCGCGATCAACGCCCTGCTTCCCCTCGACCTGGGCTTCCCACCGGTGATCGGCGTCCTCCCCGTGGGAACCGGCTGCGATCTGCTTCGAACCTTCGGATTGCCTCAGGACCTGGCCGGGGCAGCCCAGCACCTGGCCACCGACACCGTCTATCCGGTCGATGTGGGCGCCCTGGAAGGGGATTGGGGTCTTCGCTACTTCGTGAACGTGGCCCAGGCCGGCGTTGGGGCGGCCGCCGCCCAAACTGCGGTGAAGATCGCTCGATGGTTGGGCCCGGTCCGCTACCCGATGGCCTTCGGTGGGCGCCTGCCTCGCTTTCCGAGGGCACGGATCACGCTCACCACGGAGAAGAAAGTGGTCGAATCCGAGGCTCTCGCTGTCATATTCGCCAACGCCCAGTTCTTTGCGGGCGGCTGGAACGTGGCTCCGAAGGCGACCCTGGTCGACGGTGTCCTCGACATCCAGATATTCGATGTGAAAAAGAGCCAGGCAGCCGCCCTGGTGCCCAAGGTGATCAAGGGGACCCACCTGCGCGAGCCGGGAGTTCGACGTCTTTCGGTCTCGGAGTTCAGCCTGGTAACCGAGCCTTCTTGGCCTGTAGAGGCCGATGGTGACCTGATCGGGAATACGACGGTGAAGGGCCGGGTTATCCCGGCCGCGGTGCGTCTCAAGATCTGAGCGGCGCCGACTTATACTGCCCGCCCCCGAGGCACCCGAAACATCAAAATGGCCAATGAAGAACTAGACGAGCTCATCGAAGAGCTGCCCGACGAGGTCGACGTTCCTGAAGAGGAGCTAGACGACGCGCTCGTCGAGGAGCTGGAAGAGGTCGAGCTGGTTCCGGAGTTCGAGGAAGAGTTCGAGGCCGAGGAAGAAGCCGAAGACTTCGACCGCGAGGACGACGAAGAGGAGCACGACGAGGAAACCACCGAAGCGCTCGAAGAGCTGGAAAGCGAGGAGCTGCAGCTCATGGACGAAGAGGTGGGAGAGACTCTCCTGGTCGACGAAGTCGAGGAACTGCGGGCCATCCGACGTGAGGAGTTGACGATGAACGTCGATGCCCAGCTTCAGCGCTCCGACGAATTCGTCTGCCAATCGTGTTTCATGGTCAAGAGAACCAGCCAGCTCGCCAATCGCAAGAAGATGCTGTGCGCCGACTGTGCCTACTGATCGGGTAACGGTCGTAATCCCCACGTACAACGAGCGGGAGAACATCTCAGACATCGTCGCCGCGGTCACCGTCCAGGGTTACCGGGTCCTCGTCGTCGACGACTCGTCCCCCGATGGAACCGGCGACCTCGCCGATCAGATCGCCGCCAGTGACGCGCTGGTCGAGGTGGTTCACCGGGTCGAGAAGCAGGGCTTGGGCCCGGCATATGCCACCGGCTTCGACCGTGCTCTCGAAGCAGGAGCCGAAGTGATCGTCGAGATGGACGCCGATTTCTCCCACGATCCGACCGACCTTCCGCGGCTGATCTCAGCCACCGACCAGGGCGCCGACGTTGCCATCGGGTCGCGTTATGTGAAAGGTGGCGCCACTCCCGACTGGCCTCTTGGCAGGCAGTTGATTTCTCGAGGCGGGAACCTCTACGCCCGGCTGATGCTCGGGCTGCCGGTGCGGGACGCCACTGCGGGCTATCGGGCATTCCGCGCCGAGGCTCTGCGGTCCCTCCCTTATCGGGAGACCGAGGCGTCGGGATACGGGTTCCAGGTCGAGATGGCTCTGAAAGCCCATCAGCAGGGGCTGGCCATCGTGGAGGTGCCGATCAGCTTCCGGGACCGGACCAGAGGGACTTCGAAGATGGGGACCGGGATCGTCCTCGAAGCGATGAAGCTGGTGACGATCTGGGGTTTTCAGCGGTTACGGTTCTGGAAGTAATGAAAGTCTCGGCGCGGACTGCCGAAACCAGCGACCTCCCGACCCTGGAGAGGCTCTATCGGGGTCTCGAAGCCGAGATGACCGAACTCCACGTCATGTGGCCGTTGGCCGACGGCTTGGCCGAGCCTGTGGCCGAGTCCCTCAACGATGCGTTGCACGACGCAGACGCGCTGGTGGTCATCGGGGAGATCGAGGACTACCCCTTCGGATTCCTGGTGGCCAGAGTCGAAGGGCTCCTGCCTCAAGCCCGGGGCGAGCAGATCGGCTCGATACGCCTGGTCTTCGTCGAGCAGGAGGCGCGCGAGGTCTCGGTGGGTGAGGCGATGAGGGATTACGCCCTCGATTGGCTGCGGGCTCGAGGCATCTCGAAGTTCGATGCCCATGTCCTGCCCGGGCACCGATTGGTCAAGAACTTCTTCGAGGCCGGTGGGTTCAGCGCACGCTCCATCGTCATGCACCACGATGACAACCGTGAGTGATGCACCGGTCGTCGGGGTAGGTGTGGTCTTGATCGACGACAACCGTTTGCTCCTGATCCGCCGCGGTCACGAGCCCAGCATGGGGCTCTGGGCGGTTCCCGGAGGCAAGGTGAACCCGGGGGAGTCGCTCCGCGAGGCGGCAGCCCGCGAGGTGAAAGAGGAAACCGGGCTCGACATCGAAACCGGCGAAGTGGTTTGGGTCGGCGAGAGCATCACCGAGCACGGGCACATCGTGATCATCGACTTCGAAGGCCAGGTCATTGGCGGGGAGCTCTCGGCCGCAGACGACGCCGAACAGGCACGCTGGGTTGGGCTCGACCAGGTGGCTGACTACGACCTGACACCGACGATGTACGACCTGGTGCGGCTCATTCGCAAGTCGGCCCCTCGTTAGGTTGACCACGTGAGCCATGACGCGGTTGAGCTGCTGCAGAGGCTGATCCGGAATCAGTGTGTCAACGACGGCACGCCGGAAAGCGGCTTCGAGGTTCGCTCGGTCGAGACCCTCACAGAGTTCTTCGGAGTCGACGGGCAGGTGTTTGAGCCGTCACCAGGGCGCCAGTCCGTGGTGTATCGGGTGCCCGGCACCGATCCCGAGGCGCCGTCGCTGGCACTGGTCCCTCATCTCGACGTCGTGATCGTCGAAAAGGGCGGTTGGTCGGTCGATCCATTTGCAGCCGAGATCGTCGACGGGTTCATCTTCGGCCGAGGCGCGGTGGACATGCTCAACGTGACCGCAGCGATGGCGGTGGCGGTCCGCCCCTACCTGACCGGGGAGAAGCGGCCCCGTGGCGACCTGGTGTTCTGTGGAGTGGCCGACGAAGAGAACGGTGGGCGGCTCGGGGCAATGCCGTTGGTCAACGACCACTGGGATCTGGTCGGAGCCGACTTCCTGTTGACCGAAGTCGCCTATCCCGCCCTGTCGGCCGAAGGGCACACCGCGGTTCCGGTGTCCGTTGCCGAGAAGGGCGCCTACTGGTCGATCCTGGAGACATCCGGCTCGCCCGGGCACGGGTCGCTGCCGTACGGAACCGACAACGCCCTGGAGAAGATGGTCACCGCTCTCGCCGGCGTGGTCGAGACTCCTGCACCCGCCGAGATCACGGAAGGCTGGATCTCCTTCGTGAGCAACCTCGGCCTCGACGACGAGTCCACCCGGCGCCTCACCGACATCGACCAGGTCGACGACGAGATCGACCGGATCGCGGTGACCGACCCGACCCTGGCCCGCTACATCCACGCCGCCACCCATCTCACGATCTCCTCGAACATCCTCCGCTCGGGCACCAAGACCAACGTCGTAGCCGATCGGGCTCACGCCGAGGTCGACATCAGAGGGCTACCCGGCATGGATCGTGACTTCGTGGACGCTCACCTGAGGAAGGCGATGGGCTCCGCTGCGGGCCATGTCGACATCCGCCCGATCATGGACGGCGACGCCACGATCTCCCCGATCGGGAACCCGTTGTGGGAGGCGATCGGCGACGCCGTCGAAGAGCTGGACGGGCACCGCAACCTGGCACCCACGCTGATGACGGTGGCCACCGATGCCCGCTTCTGGCGGGCCAAGGGCACGGTTTGCTACGGGGTCGGCCTGTTCGACGATCGAATGACCTTCTCCGAGATGCTCAACCTGTTCCACGGCCACGACGAGCGGGTCTCCGTCGAGTCGGTGATCCGAACCACCGACCTCTATGTGAGGGTTCTCGACCGCTTCTTTGCGAGAGCATGAACGTCATCTGTGACATCGACGGTGTCATCTACCTCGATGACAGGTTGGTCCCGGGATCGGATCTTGCCCTGCAACGGCTGCACGATGCGGGTGTGAGTGTCTATTTCGCCACCAACAACAGCACCAAGGCACCGTCGACGGTCAGCGACAAGATCACCCGGATCACGGGCGTGAACATCGATCCCACTTCGATCGTCACCTCCTCGCAGGCGGCGGTCCATCTCCTCGGAGAGGATCGGGGACCGGTCATGGTCCTCGGAGGTGACGGGATCGTCTCGGCCCTGTCCGACGCCGGGATCGGGATCACCGACGACCCCCGCGCAGCAACGGCCCTGCTGGTTGGGCTCGATTCCGCGCTGACCTTCGACCGGCTTACCCGGGCCGCCGACGCGGTCCGGTTCGGTGCGCGTTTCATCGCCACCAACATCGACCCGACACTCCCGGTGGCCGATGGACTGCTCCCGGGCGCCGGATCGATGGTGGCCGCAGTGCGGGTGGCGACTGGTGTTGAGCCCGAGGTGGCAGGAAAGCCTCGCGAGCCGATGCGGAGCCTGTTGCGGGCAAAGGGGATAGGAGAGGCCTGGGTGATCGGGGATCGGGTGGACACCGACATCGCCCTTGCCGCCGCGGAGCCCGATTGGACGTCGATCCTGGTGCTGAGCGGAGTACTCGGGGCTGACGAGGGCGGTGACGCCGACTACGTGGTCGCCGACCTGGCGGCGGCGGTGGACCTGGTGCTCAACTGACGCGTGGCTGTTAGCCCCCCTCGCCCGCTGCGGTGGACGGTCCCCCCGCAGGAGCGGAGACGACCTTGTCCTCCCTTCAGGGGGACGGCGCAGCCTTCGGTGGGCCGAGGGGGGATGCCACAACCCTGACGCTCACTCGTTCCCGGGAGAAATAGGTGATAATCCGTCCATGAATCTCAGCCAGGATCAGATCGATCAGATCGAGGCCCTCCTCGACCGTCTCACCGAGGTCGACCCCGCCGAGTTGCCCGAACCAGCAGCCGAGTTGGCCAATCTCCTCGGTTCGATCCTCGAGGACGAGGAAAGCCCCTGACCGGCGAGCGTCTCGACGTAGCGCTGGTTCGACGCGGGTTCGCTTCCAGTCGCGCTCAGGCGAAGCGGCTGATCATCACCCAGCAGGTCGTCATCGTTGGTGGGGCGGCGGCCCGTCCCTCCTCGGTGGTGATGTCGGAAACCATCATCGAGGTCATCGGAACCGGCCGGCAATGGGTGTCCCGTGGCGCCGAGAAGCTATTGGCGGCCCTAGAGGCCTTTCCGATCGAGATGAGGGGAAAGCGGGTACTCGACGTCGGGGCCTCCACGGGAGGGTTCACCGAAGTGGCCCTCGAAGCCGGGGCCTCCCAGGTGGTGGCAGTGGATGTGGGACGGGGTCAGCTGCACGAACGGCTTTCGAGCCATCCCCGGGTGACTTCATACGAGAAGACCAACGTTCGCCACGTGTCGCCCGAAGAAATCGGCGCTCCGTTTCCAATAGTGGTGGTCGATCTCTCCTTCATTTCGCTTCGCGTCGTTGCCCGCCAACTGGCGATCCTGGCCGGCCCGGGAGGTGACCTGGTCGTCTTGGTCAAACCGCAGTTCGAGGTCGGCCGGTCCGGGCTGGGTCATGGTGGGATCGTCCGGGACCCGGAGATTCGGGCCCGGGCCGTGGTCGACGCAGTCGACAGCCTCGTGGCCGCCGGACTTGGGGCACGGGGCATCATTCGCTCGCCGATCGATGGCGGGGATGGGAACGTCGAGTACCTACTCTGGCTCCGCAAGGGGGAGGAGAGCCTGAAGGTGGAGGTACCGACTTGAGGTTCGCCCTCGAGGTGCGTCAAGGGCGGGAGAAGGCGCTCGAATTTGCCGAAGTCCTGAAGAGCCTCATCGCAGATGCCGGTGGCGAAGTCGTTGACGCTGCGGCCGGGGCACCCGACATGGTGCTCGCCGTTGGTGGCGACGGGACCATGCTGGCTGCGGTGCAGGTCGCCCTGCGCTCCAATGCGCCTGTCCTCGGTTTCAACCTCGGCACGATCGGCTTCCTCACCGAGGCCGAGCCCGACCAGGCGGAGTCGATCATCGGGCGACTGGTGGCAGGGGATTACGAAGTCGACGAGCGGATGACGGTGAGCGCAACAGTGGCCGATTCGACGGCGACCGGTGTCAATGACGTCGTTGTCGAAAAGGTGGATAGCCAGCGGCTGATCGATCTCGAGGTCACCATCGACGGTCAGCGGTTCCTCACCTACCGGGCCGATGGGCTGATCATCTCGACGCCGACCGGGTCAACGGCATATTCGTTCTCGGCGGGCGGGCCACTGGTCGACCCTGACATCGATGCGCTCGTGCTGGCGCCGGTCGCCGCGCACTCCCTCTTCGATCGGCCTCTGGTGGTGCCGTCGGGGACACAGATAGAGGTCCGGGTCGGCACCGACCGGCCAGTCAAAGTCTCAGTCGACAAGATCAGCCTGGGTCACCTGGCGATGGGGGATCGGGTGCTGGTGGCCAGGGGAGCATCACCGGCCCGTTTCGTGACATTCGGAGATCGCAACTTTCCCGTGTTGATCACCCAGAAGTTCGGGCTCAGGTGATGTTGAAGCACCTGCGGGCTCGCAATCTTGGTGTGCTCGAAGATGCCGAGATCGATCCCGGCGAAGGATTCACCGTGATCACCGGCGAGACCGGCGCCGGCAAGACCCTGTTGCTCGGAGCCCTGCGCCTGCTGACCGGGGACAAGCCTCGTCCCGATGCCGTCGGGCCGTTCGGCGACGAGACCCAGGCTGACGGCCTCTTCGAGGATGGCGGCGAGGAACTCGGTGTCAGCCGCGTGGTCCCCCGCGATGGGCGAAGCCGGGCCTATCTGGAGGGAGCGCTGGTTTCGGCGGGGGCCTTGGAGGCCCGGGTCGGAACTTTGGTCGAGATAGTCGGCCAGCACGACCAACTCCGCCTTCGACGTCCTGCTGCCGTTCTCGAATTGATCGACAACGTCCTCGACGAGGAGGGCTTCCGGGCCCGGTCGACGTATGAGCGGAATTGGAAGGCCTATCGCTCGCTACTCGAGGATCAGGCGAGCCTGGGTGGCGACCTGATGGCTCTCGAGCGTGAGCTCGACCTGGTGTCCCACCAGGCGCGGGAGATCGAGGCAGCGGGCCTCCAGGTCGGAGACGACGAGGAGGCGGAGATGATGGCCTCGAGGCTGCGCAACGCCGAGGCAATTCGCTCCCACCTTGGATACGCACTCGACAAGGCCGAGGCGATGGCGGACCTCTCCGGCGAGGTGGTCTCCTCGCTGCGGAAGATCGCAGACATGGACCCGGGGCTTTCGGCTGCCGCCGAGGGTTGGGAAGGCGTCGCCGACCAGATCGCCGAATTGCACCGCTCGGTTCGGGACGCCGCCGAGGACGTTCGAGAGGACCCCGCGGCTCTGGCCGAGGTCGAGGATCGACTGACGGCGCTCGGCGACCTGAAGAGGAAATACGGCAAGACGATCGCGGAGGTCATCGAATTCGGGGCCGGGGCGCGAGATCGGGCCGATCAACTAGCCGCACTGCTCGAACGCGCCTCCATGATCGACACCGAGGTGGCACGGGCGCTCGAAGGTCTTCAGCAGGCAGCGGTTGGGCTGCGTGACGCCCGAGGTCGAGCCGTCGCCGCCATCGAAGAGGAAGTCGCGGGTCACCTTCAGGCGCTGGGGATGCCAGCGGCGTCCGTCGAGTTCGTGATCGAGCCAGTCGGCTCCGGGCCCGAGTGGCGCTGATCGGGTCGTGCTCCAGTTCGCCTCCGACGACCGGCTCCAGAGCGGGGCCATCCAGGACGTGGCGTCGGGAGGTGAGCTTTCCCGCCTCGTGCTGGCGTTGCGGCTGGCCACCAGGGCGGAGGGTGCACAGACCCTGGTGTTCGATGAGGTGGACTCTGGGGTCGGCGGCGTGACTGCCCTGGCGCTCGGCAAGAAGCTGGCTGATCTCGGGCATGCCAACCAGGTCCTCTGCGTCACCCACCTTCCTCAGGTCGCCGCCCACGCCGGGCGTCACTACGTCGTGAAACGTGATGGTGACCGGGCGAAGGTGGTCGAAGTGGAGGGCGAAGATCGCCTCGAGGAGCTTTCGAGGATGCTCGCCGGCCTCCCCGAAAGCGCCCGCGGCAGGGAGGCTGCGGCCGAGTTGTTGGAGCTGACCCTCCAGAATTGAAGATGTCGGCGAGAGCCGGATCGCGTGCTACATTGAAATCCCGTCATGGACGGGCCCCTTTTCACCTCAGAGAGCCAACCCGGTTCCGAGGCCCCCGCTCCGACTCCCACCAAGTACGTGTTTGTGACTGGTGGCGTGGTTTCCAGCCTCGGCAAGGGGATCGCGGCCAGTTCTCTCGGCCGGCTCCTCAAGTCACGAGGGCTTCGGGTGGTCAACCAGAAACTCGACCCCTACATCAACGTCGACCCGGGCACGATGAACCCGTTCCAGCACGGCGAGGTCTTCGTTACCGACGACGGGGGAGAGACCGACCTCGACCTCGGCCACTACGAGCGGTTCACCGGTGAGAACCTGAAGCGGACCTCCAATGTGACCTCCGGCTCGGTCTACTTGTCCGTCATCCAGAAGGAGCGCCGCGGCGATTACCTCGGGGACACGGTTCAGGTGATCCCGCACATCACCAACGAGATCAAAGACCGGATTCGCAGGGTCGGGGAGCAGGACGTCGATGTCGTCATCACCGAGGTGGGCGGGACCGTTGGTGACATCGAGAGCCTTCCCTTCCTCGAGGCGATCCGTCAGTACGGGAACGAGGTGGGTCGGGAGAACGTCGTCTTCGTCCATGTCACGTTGGTTCCCTACATCGCCACTTCGGAGGAGTTGAAGACCAAGCCGACCCAGCACTCCGTGGCGGAGCTGCGCAGCAAGGGCATCCACCCCGACGTCATCATCGTCAGGTCCGATCGGGCCATCGACGAAGGCGTCCGGAAGAAGATCAGCCTCTTCTGCGACGTCGAGCCGAGGGCGGTCATCGCGGCTCCCGACGTCGAAGACATCTACGAGATCCCGCTCGTTCTGCACGAGGGCGGGCTCGACAAGGTCGTCTGCGACCGGCTCGGACTGGTAACCGGCCCACCGGCGTTGGAGTCGTGGCGGGCGATGGTGGAAAAGGCGATGTCGGCGACCGAATCGGTGACCATCGGCATCGTCGGAAAGTATGTCGACCTCCCCGATGCCTACCTTTCAGTGGTCGAGGCCCTCAAACACGGCGCGGCTGCCCACGGATTGCGGCTCGACCTCCGTTGGGTCCCCAGCGACGAACTGACCGGGCTCCTGGCTGACTCCTATCTCGAGGGTCTCGACGGGGTGGTAATTCCTGGCGGGTTCGGATATCGCGGGGTCGAGGGAAAGATCCAGGCGATCAGATACGCCAGGGAGAACGGCATTCCGATGCTCGGATTGTGTCTCGGCCTGCAGTGCGCGGTCATCGAGCTGGCTCGAAACGTGATCGGCCTCACCGATGCCAACAGCACGGAGTTCGACCCCTCCACGCCGCATCCGGTGATCGACCTGATGGCCAGCCAGGAGGACGTCGAGGAGATGGGAGGCACGATGCGCCTCGGGCTCTATGCGGCCAAGCTCGCCGAAGGGTCGAAGGTGCGGGCTCTCTACGGAAGCGAGCTGGTCTACGAGCGTCACCGCCACCGCTGGGAGGTCAACAACAAGTACCGCAAGGACCTCGAAGGCGCAGGGATGATGCTCTCGGGGCTATCGCCCGACGACAACCTGGTCGAGTACATCGAGTTGATCGATCATCCGTTCTTCATCGGGACCCAGGCCCACCCCGAGTTGCGGTCGAGGCCGGATCGCCCCCATCCGCTGTTCTCGGGGCTGATCGAAGCTGCGGCTCGGGTTCGCCGTGGAGCCGAGGTCCCCGATCTCGAGGCCATTGACCTGACGGTCGACTGAGGCAGCGATTCGCCGCGCCGTATAGCCTGAACGCCGATTTAGTACCCGCAGGAGGTTCCAACCTTGATCGTCGGTGTGCCCAGGGAGATCAAGACTGACGAGCATCGGGTGGCGATCACCCCGGTGGGAGTTCGTGAGCTGACCGATCGAGGTCACCAGGTTCTCATCGAGAAAAGCGCCGGTGAGGGCTCGAGCATCCACGACGGAGGAATTCGAGACCCAGGGGGCGACCATCGTCCCGACGGCGGCCGAGGTGTTCGGCGGCGCCGACATGATTCTCAAGGTCAAGGAGCCTCAGCCGGCCGAAGTCGAGATGTTCCGCTCTGGCCAGATCCTCTTCACCTACCTCCATCTCGCCGCTTACCCCGATCTGGCCGCGGGCCTTCGCAAGCGGGACGTCATCGCCATTGCATACGAGACGGTGCAGATGCCAGACCGCTCATTGCCCCTCTTGGCGCCGATGTCCGAGATCGCCGGGCGGATGGCGGCCCAGGTCGGCGCCTACTTCCTGGAGAGGACCCAGGGAGGGCGGGGAGTCCTGCTGGGCGGGGTGCCCGGAGTCAAGAGAGGCAAGGTCGTGGTCATCGGCGGAGGGATGGCTGGCTCGAACGCTGCCCTCATCGCGGTCGGGATGCAGGCCGAAGTCGTGGTCCTGGACACGGACATGGAGAAGCTTCGCTGGCTGGACTCGATGCATCAAGGCCGGGTCCTCACCCTTCACTCCAACAAGCTGACCCTCGAGGAGCAGGTTCTCGACGCCGACCTGGTGATCGGCACGGTGCTGGTTCCCGGGGCCTCGGCGCCGAAACTGGTCACTGAAGACATGGTGCGACGGATGAAGAAGGGGGCGGTGCTGGTCGATGTCGCCATCGATCAGGGAGGCTGCTTCGAGACCTCCAAGGAAACGACTCACCGGGACCCGGTGTATCAGGTGCACGAGGTGGTCCATTACGCGGTGGGCAACATTCCCGGAGCGGTGCCGCACACATCGACCTACGCACTGACCAACGCCACTCTTCGCTATGCGGTCAGCCTGGCCTCCAAGGGGGTGGAGGAGGCCATGGCCGTTCACCCCGAGCTTGTCGCCGGAATCAACGTGGTGGGTGAGGATGTCTGTCATCCGGCCGTGGCCGAGAGCCTCGGGTTGGCCCATGTGCCGGCTGCCGAGGCCCTCGCCTCGAGGTGAGCCGAGGCTCACCGAGTCTCCCCGAGTGTGTCGAGGAGTATCTGATTGCCCTTCGCGTCGAGCGGGGCCTCGCCCTGAACACACTCAGCGCCTATCGGCGTGACCTCGACCAGTACCTGACGTTTCTCGAAGGTCGCGAACCTGACCGGGACCTGGTCGAGGGATTCGTGAGCCATCTCCACAGCCGCGACCTGGCGATGTCGACCGTGAGCCGCAAGGTGGCAGCAGTGCGCGGCTTGCATCGGTTTCTGGTCGTCGAGGGGATGCGACAGGCTGATCCCACTCTCCTCATCGAGTCTCCGCGCCGTCCGGACCCGTTCCCCAAGGCGTTGACAATCGATGAGACCTTCCGCCTGATCGAGGCACCTGACCTCTCGACGGCCCAAGGGCGACGCGATTCAGCCCTCCTCGAGTTCCTCTATGGCACCGGGGCCAGGGTCTCGGAAGCGGTCGGGATCGACCTGGGAAAGATCGATCTCGAAGATCGGGTGGCTTTGGTCACCGGCAAGGGCTCCAAGCAGCGGCTGGTCCCACTGGGGAGCAAGGCGGTTCTGGCGATTGCGAGGTGGCTCCCGGATCGGCTCAGCCTCTTCGCCCGCGGTCAACGCGGGGATCCGGTGTTTCTCAACATGCGAGGGCGGCGATTGACCCGTCAGGGGGCGTTCGACGTGGTGCGGGCCAACGCCTCCCGGGCCGGGATCGAGGCGGGAAAAGTGTCGCCGCACGTCCTGCGGCACTCGGCGGCGACCCACATGGTGGAGTCCGGTGCCGACCTCCGGACCGTACAAGAAATCCTCGGTCACGCTACGATTAGCACCACCCAGATCTACACGAGGGTCAGCGCTACCCATCTCGTGGAGGTCTACGTCCAGGCACACCCGAGGAGCCGATGATGTCCTTTGACATCGCCAGAGCCGAGAAAGCGCTTCGAGAGGAGCGTGCGCATCTCGTCCACCAGTTGGACGACCTGGGTGCTGCCGAAACCGGCGATCTTCGGGCTGATCTCGATTTTGGCGGGAGCTTCGCCGACGCAGCCGCGGTGACTGCCGAGCGGACCGAGGTCCTCGGACTGGTGGATTCCCTGAAGAGCCAGCTCGACAATGTCGACCGGGCGTTAGCCCATATCAAGGCCGGTACCTACGGGACGTGTGACAATTGCGGCAACGAGATCGACCCGGCACGCCTCGAATTCCGCCCGGAGTCGGTTCTCTGCGTCGACTGCAAGACCAAGGTCACAGGCTGATCGAGTGCCTGGCTCTCTGAGCCACCTTTCGAGGCGCTTCTTCGACGTTCTGTTCGCACGGCCCCTGCTCGTTTCGGAGCAAGATGCAGTGCGCAGTTGGCTCAACGAGCCCGAGCAGTCGCTGTTCTTCGCCCAATCCAACGTCGATCAACGACATGGCTACACAGCGGCGTTGACGGTGGTTGCGGACGGTGTCGATGACCCGGTTGTGATCAGGACAGCCCTGCTCCACGACATCGGAAAGCGCCACGCCCACCTGGGAGTGATTGGACGTGTCATCGCTTCGCTGTTGATTCTCCTGCGGATCCCGCTCCGGGGGCGGTGGGCTGCCTATCGAGACCACGGCGAGATCGCGGCGGGCGAATTGGAGGCGATCGGCTCTGATCCCCTGATCGTCGACTTTGCCCGTCAGCATCACGGCGAGCGCCCATCCACGATCGATCCCGACACCTGGAGACTCCTGCAGAAGGCGGATCAACCGCCAAAGACCCTGGCCCGGAACCGGCCCGGAATATCCTGAGTGGCCAACTGATGTCATTCCACGTCAAAACAACGGTGTTCGAAGGCCCTCTGGACCTTCTGTTGCAGCTCATCTCCAAGCATCAGGTCGAAGTCACCGCGGTCGGCCTGACCGAGGTGGTGACCGAGTACATCTCGTTTCTCGATGAGATGAGAGGCATGGACCTCGAAGTCACCTCCGAGTTCACCCTCATCGCGGCGACCTTGATTCAGTTGAAGGCCCAATCCCTGCTCCCGGGTCGCGGCGAGTTCGACATGGATGAGGAACTTGCCTTGATCGAGGAGCGCGACCGGCTCCTATCCCGCCTGCTGGCTTGCGTCACCTTCAAGGATGTCGGAGCAGTCCTGCTCCGCCGCCTCCAGGATGCGAATCGGTACGTGCCGCGCACGTCGGGGCTGGATCAGCGGATCGTCACCGCACCGGCCGACCTGGCGCTCCCGGTTGATGCTTCGGGCCTGGCCGCTGCCGCGTTCCGGGTGTTCAAGAGGTCTGAGGCCGAGCCTGACCTCGATCATCTCGACCTGGACCTTCCATCGGTCGAATCAGCGATCGGCGAGCTGCGGAGCCGGGTCGCCGAGATGACGATGGCGAGTTTCGACGATCTGGTGGAGCACTGCGAGCGCCCGATGGAAGTGGCCGCCTACTTCCTGGCTCTTCTCGAGCTGGCCCGTTGGGGCCTGATCGCGATCTCCCAGGACGACTGGCTGGCTGAGATCCGGGTGGAGCACCGTGATGTCGACGACATCGACCTGACCTCGGAATGGGCCGCATCGTGAACGAGACCGCCGCCCTCGAGGCCGTCCTGTTCGTCACCGAGACCCCGGTGCCGGTTGGCGAGTTGGCCGAGGTCTTAGAGCTACCCAAGAAGAGGGTCGAGGAGCTTCTCGAGGAGTTGCGGGTCGATCTGGAGGCCCGCGGCGCCGGGATCGTGCTCCGCTCGGTTGCCGGCGGCTGGCGCCTCTATTCACATCCCGACGCCTATCCCTATCTGGAGCGGTTCTCGTCCTCTGCCACGGCTCGACGCCTCTCGCCTGCGGCGATCGAGACGCTTTCCGTCGTCGCCTATCGCCAGCCGGTGGCGAGGAGCCAGATCTCCGAGATTCGAGGGGTCGACTCCGACTCCGCAGTCAGGACCCTGGAGCGCCTCGGGCTGATCGAGGAGAAGGAGCGCCTCGACCTTCCGGGCAACCCTGCGGTCTACGTGACGACCGACCTGCTTCTCGAGAAGCTCGGGTTGAGCTCATTGAGCCAGTTGCCGCCCCTTGCCGATCACATCCCGCCCGCCGAGATCGTCGATTCCCTCGAGGAGACCCTCCGGCCCGGGAATGGGTGAGTCGTGGCGGAAGCCGTCCGCGCCCAGAAAGCCATCGCCAACTCGGGATTGATGTCCCGACGCGCCGCCGAGGAGGCCATTGCCTCGGGACGGGTGGCGGTCGACGGCCAGACCATCGGTCTCGGGGACCGGGTCGACGTCACCGCCCAAGTGCTGACCATCGACGGCGCACCGATCCCGCTCAATCCGGATCTGGAGACTCATCTCCTCTACAAGCCGGTCGGGGTCATCAGCAGTGCCTCGGACCCGCAAGGCCGCACCGTCGTGGTCGACCTGGTGCGCAGTGAGCACCGTCTCTACCCGGTCGGCCGTCTCGATTCGGACTCGGAAGGTCTGATCCTTCTCACCAATGACGGGGAGCTGGCCAATCGGGTGACTCACCCGAGGTACGGGATCACCAAGAAGTATGTGGCGCTGGTGGCCGGCCGGCCTGCCGCTGGCGACATCCGCCGACTCACGACCGGGGTCGAGATCGGTGATGGCCCGGCGCGCGCCATGTCAGCACGCATCGTCCGACAGAGCGGAAATGAGACCATGGTCGAGTTGGTGCTGGGTGAGGGCAGGAATCGAGAGGTGAGGCGCATGTTCGAGGCAATCGGATACGAGGTGGTTCGCTTGGTGAGAACGGCCATCGGCCCGATCTCGGATCAGTCACTGAAGGCCGGGGAATCGAGGCTGCTCACGATTGCCGAGATCAATCGCCTTCTCGCCTCGGGCACTTCAGATCCATGAGCGCCCTCACGATCTCCGTCAAGACCGGTCCGGTCGAGGCCACGGTGAGGCCTCCAGGGTCGAAATCGCTCACGATCCGCGCCGTATTCGCGGCGGCACTCGCTCGCGGAGAGTCGCGTCTCATCGGCCCCTTGGATTCCGGCGACACCGTCGCCGCCAGGCGAGCCCTGCGCGCCCTCGGTGTGCCGATCGAGGAAGGGCGGGGGGAATGGGTCGTCTCCGGCACGAGTGGTGTGCTGACGCCGACCCTCGACCCAATCGACGTCGGAGAGTCCGGTCTCACCGCCCGTTCCCTGATTGCGTTGGCTGCGCTCGTTCCCGGCCGGACGACGATCGTGGGCCAGGGTCGCCTTCCAGTGCGGCCGATGGGAGATCTGTTGGAGGCGTTGTCTGCGTTGGGGGTCGGCATGCACTCCAATGAAGGCGGCCTTCCCCTCATTGTCGACGGAAGCGGGGTTCTGCCTGGGGGAGTGGTGAGGGTGGCGGCCGGAAAAACCACCCAGTTCGCGACCGCGTTGCTGATGATCGCCCCCTTTGCTCAAGACCCGCTGACCATCGAAGTCGTGGGGCTCGAAGGCTCGGCCGGATATCTGGATTTGACCGTCGACGTGATGGTGGGGTTCGGCGCCGATGTGCGACGCGCCGGGCAGCAATTTCGGGTCGAGCCTACGGGATACCACGGCGTGCACTTCACGGTTGAGCCGGATGCCTCTGCTGCGGTCTATCCCATGGTGGCGGCCGCGATCCGGGGAGGGAGAGTCACCATCGAAGGTCTCGACCGATCGTCGCGTCAGCCCGATTTTCACATCGCAGAGGTCCTTACCGAGATGGGATGCCAGGTCACGATCGACCATGGCTCAGTGACCGTCGAGTCGAGCGGGAACAGGCTCGATCCGATCGACATGGATCTCTCTGCCATGCCGGACGGCGCGCTAGCGGTGGCTGTCGCCTGTCTGTTCGCCAGCGGTGAAAGTCGTCTCGATGGGCTCAGCTCGTTGCGTCTCAAGGAATCGGACCGGCTCCGAGGGCTGGCCGAGCAGCTGCAGAACGTGGGTGCAGAGGCATGGATCGAGGATGACGGGCTGGTGATTGCGCCCGGGCCTCTCCGCCCGGCGACGATCGAGACCTACGGGGATCATCGAATCGCAATGGCCTTCTCGCTCATTGGCCAACTCCAGGAGGGAATCGTCATCGAGGCGCCAGAGGTAGCGGACAAGACCTGGCCCGGATTCTGGGAGATGCTCGACCTCCTATAAGCACGACGACAACTCCACCCGTCACGCGCCGAACGAGTATGGCTAGGTTGGATTGCACGGAGAGGATCCCCGGTCCCAAAGCCCCATTGTCCGAATCCCCAATAGGACGCCCCTCCGGGGCCGGGGTCCTCACCATTCGAATCCGCCGATAACCTCGCCGATCGTGAGCGACCTCATCGTGACCATCGACGGGCCGAGCGGAACCGGCAAGAGCACCGTCAGCCGGGCCGCCGCAACCGAGTTGGGGCTGCCTCATCTCGACACCGGAGCCTTCTATCGGGCCGCCACGGTGGCAGCCCTCCGGGCGGGCGCCGACCTCGACGACCGCGTTGCGGTGGCCGAGGTGGTCAGGCAGGCGACCATGGACCAATTCGATGGCGCGATGTTCCTCGACGACGAGGATGTGTCCGAAGAGATTCGGGGGCCCGAGGTCACCGCAGCCGTTTCGAAGGTTGCGGCCAATCCCGAGGTCCGAAAGCTCCTCGTGTCGCATCAACGCAACTGGGTGGCAAGGCACGGGGGCCGGGCTGTGGTCGAGGGGAGGGACATCGGAACCGTGGTCTTCCCCAGCGCCACGCTCAAGATCTTTCTCGATGCCCGCCCCGAGGTTCGGGCAGCTCGCAGGGCCGGCGAAACCGGCGAGCACCACGTCTCGGTGTTGGAGGATCTGGAGCGAAGGGATCACCTGGATTCGACTCGAACCGCTTCGCCACTAACCGTGCCCCATGACGCCGTGGTGATCGACACCTCGGATCTCGGCTTCGACGAGGTGGTGGCCCGGGTGGTCGGGCTGGTCAACGACCGATCCGTCTGAGTCACAGGGCCGACCTACCATGACCGCCATGACGGTCGAACGTGTGTTGCTCGCCGAGCCGAGAGGCTTCTGCGCCGGGGTGGAGATGGCCATCAAGGCTCTCACCTGGATGACGCGCATCTTCGATGGCCCCGTGTATTGCTTCCACGAGATCGTCCACAACGAGTGGGTGGTGCGCGCTTTTGAAGGGGTCGGCGTTGTCTTCGTCGACGACATCCAACAGGTTCCGATGGGGGCGCCCGTGATGTTGTCGGCGCATGGATCGGCGCCGGAGGTTGTGCAGGGAGCCGCAGACCGGGCCGCCGTCGTGATCGATGCCGTGTGCCCCCTGGTGACCAAGGTCCACCACGAGGTGAAGCGGATGGCCCGCGACGGCTACGAGATCATCTACGTCGGCCACACCGGCCATGACGAGGCGGTGGGCACCGTCGCCGAAGCGCCGACGGCGATCACCCTCGTGGAGCCCGAGACCGGGCTCGGGGAGTATCAGCCTGCCGACCCCGGAAAGGTCGCCTTGCTGGCTCAGACCACCCTCGGAGTCCACGAGTGGATGGCTGTGATGGACGATGCCAGAGACCGCTTTCCCGAACTGCACACCGCCCGCAAGTCGGACCTTTGCTACGCCACCACCAACCGGCAGGACGCGGTGAAGGAGTTGACCGACTCCTGTGACCTGATCCTGGTGGTCGGGTCACACAACTCGTCCAACACCCAAGCCCTGGTCCGGGTGGCTCGGGAGAACGGCGTTGCGGCGCATCGAATCGACTCCGCGGATGACATCGACGAGAGCTGGCTGGAAGGCGTGAAGACAGTGGGTCTGACCGCCGGCGCCTCCGCCCCCGACCACCTCGTTCAGGAGGTCATCGCCCGGCTGGCGCCCACGGCTGGCTTCGAGCTGTGGTCTTCGACCGAGGAGCAGGAGTATTTCCCGCTCCCGCCCCAGCTGCGCGCCTTCGTCTCCACCCTGCAGAGCTTGGTGGAGGCCGGCGTCACCGCTCGCGTGCCCGCTCAAGAAGGCTGGCTGGAGCGAGACCGGGATTGGACCGCAAGCGAGGCCCTGAACCTCGTCAGCACCTGACGGACGGCGTGCGATGAGCACCCTTCCGGTCGTCGTCATCGTTGGCCGTCCCAATGTCGGGAAGTCGACCCTGGTCAACAGGGTGATCGGCTCCCGACAAGCAGTGGTCGAAGAATCGCCGGGTGTGACCCGCGACCGTCGTGAATTCGAGGCGGATTGGGCGGGTCGCGAGTTCCTGATGGTCGACACCGGTGGTTGGGAGATCAAGCCGATTGGCGGCATCAACCAGTCGATCAAGGAACAGGCCGAGGCCGCCGTGTCCGGAGCCGATGTCGTGGTGCTGGTAGTCGACGGCACGGCCGACCTCACCGATGACGACACCGGGGTGATCTCGATCCTTCGCGCTTCCGGGCTGCCGGTGATCCTCGCCGCCAACAAGATCGACGACGCCCAACTCGAGGCGGACGTGGACCGCTTCTGGCGACTCGGCCTCGGGGAGCCAAATGGGATCAGCGCCTATCACGGACGGGGCGTCGGCGATCTCCTCGATCAAGTCGTGAACGCCATGCCCGAGGCCCGTCCGGTCGCGGCCCGTGACGAAATCCCTCGCGTAGCCATCGTCGGCCGACCCAACGTCGGGAAGTCGACCCTGCTCAATCGCCTCGCCGGCGAGGACCGGGTGATCGTGTCGGAGATCCCGGGAACCACCAGGGACCCGATCGACACCGACGTCGAATTGGGAGGCAAGCCGTATCGCCTGGTTGACACGGCCGGCATCCGTCGCAAGCCGCAGATCACCGAAGACGCCGATTTCTATTCCGTGCTTCGAGCGCGGGAGGCCCTCGCCGAGGCCGATGTCGCCTTGCTGATCGTGGACGCGATGGACGGTGTCACTCATCAGGACCAGCGAATTGCCCGGGAGGTGGTCGACGCCGGTGTTGGGCTGATCATCGTGCTCAACAAGTGGGACGCCATCGACGAAGAGCAACGTGAGATCACCGAGAGGTCGCTCCCGGACCGGTTCGGGTTTGTGGGATGGGCGCCGGTGGTGAGGATCTCGGCCAGTACCGGGTCCCGGGTCGGACGACTGCCCGATGTTCTCGAGGCGGTCCTGGCGTCGCGGGAGACCAGGATTCCGACGGGCCAGCTCAATCGGGTGGTCAGAGAGTGGATCGACGCCCACCCGCCACCGGTGCGGAAGGGAAGGAGACCCAAGATTCACTATGTCGTCCAGGCCGGCACCGCTCCTCCGACCTTCGTGGTGTTCATGTCCGGGGGCGAGGTCGGTGACGACTACCTGAGGTTTCTCGAGAACCGGCTCCGTGATGAGGCCGACTTCACGGGGAATCCGAGTCCACATCGTGTCACGACTGGGGGAGAGGCGATGAACGAGCCCTCTCCACCGGACCAAGGCGGGGAGGACCTCAAGGCCCCGTTCGGCTTCCGGTTGATGGTGGTGCTGATCGTCATCTACCTGGGCTGGAGACTGGTCCAGGGGATCATGTGGTTGATCGACCAGATTTCATAGCTCTTCCCAGGTGAAACATTTGCACTACGCCCATAGTGCAAATATCTTTAGCTACCGAACGAGTTTGGGAGCTAGGAGAGCACATGAGATGGAGGAGAAGCGTCGTCGCCGTGATGACCTCGGCGCTGGCGCTGTCGGCTTGCGGAAACGACGCCAACGCCGACCTGGAGACCGAGGTGGTGGGCAACTACGCGGCAGTGGTCCACGAGACTTACTCGATGAGCCTGGCTTCGGCCACCGAGATGGATGCCGCAATCGACGCCCTGGCAGCCGATCCGACCGACGCCACTCTGGCGGCAGCGCGCGAGGCCTGGTTGGGAGCTCGCGACGACTACGGGCTCACCGAAGCGTTTCGCTTCTACGGGGGCCCTATAGACGCCGTTGACACCGGTCCTGAGGGACTAATGAACGCCTGGCCCCTGGACGAGGCATACATCGATTACGTCGAAGGTGCTCCCGAGTCCGGAGTGATCAACCTGCCCGACGAGTATCCGACCATCGACTCCGATCTCCTGGTGTCACTCAACGAGGCCGGGGGAGAGACCAATATCTCCACGGGTTGGCACGCCATCGAATTCTTGCTTTGGGGACAGGATCTCTCCGTGGACGGGCCAGGAGCGAGGCCGGTCACCGACTTCACCACCGCTCCTAACGCCGATCGACGCATCGCCTACCTCACCGTGGCCTCGAGCCTGCTCGTCGGGCACATCTGCAGTCTCTGGTCGATGCCTGGGCGCCTGACGTCGAAGACAACTACCGCGCCGAGTTCCTTGCGTTGAGCACCGACGAGGCGCTGGGGATGATCCTCACCGGGCTCGGCGAATTGAGCCGTGGCGAGCTCGCTGGGGAGCGTCTCACCGTCGCCTATGAGGAGCATTCACAGGAGAACGAGCACTCCTGCTTCTCCGACAACACGACGTCAGACATCGTCGCCAACGCCACCGGGATTCAGAACGTCTATCTCGGTGCCGTGGGAGATGTCGACGGCCCCGGGATCCACGATCTGGTCGAGGCAGCGGATTCCGACCTCGCGTCCAAGCTCCAAGGGGAGATCGCGGCGAGTGTCGCTGCGGCGGAGTCGATTCCGGCTCCATTCGACAAGAGCATCGCTCCGGGCGTGCCCGATGACGATCCGGGTCGGGTCGCCATGTTCGACACCATTCTCGCGCTCGAGCTTCAGGCGGATACGTTGGTGGAAGCGGCGACCGCAGCAGGTCTCGTGTTGAACCTGAGTTGATGTGGCACCGGTGACCAGGTCACGCAGGGGACGGGCACGAATCGGCGTGTGGTCCGTTGCCGGCCTGGTCCTGGTGGTGACCGCCTGCTCATCTACCCCCGACGACCTCATGGTCGAGGCGTCCGGGGGCGAGGGAACCACCACCGCTTCCAACCAGGAGGCTTTTGGGATGTCGGCGCGGAATCTGACCGACGGGGAACGAAGGGACTTCGCGGTCGGCAACAGCTTCTTCACCCAGAATTGGGTCACGGCGCCCTCCTCGACCGAAGCCCGCGATGGTCTCGGCCCCCTGCTCAACGGGCAGGCCTGTGCGTCCTGCCATGTTCGTGATGGGCGGGGGACACCCGAGGAGGGTGAACCTGGCCTGCTCTTCCGTCTCAGCGTTCCAGGGGAGGGCGGCCCGGTCCCGGAGCCGGTGTACGGCGACCAACTCCAGGACCGTTCCATCCTCGGCGTGCCGGCTGAAGGGCAGGTGCTGCGTCTCTATGTGGAAGAGCCGGGCGTGTTTGCCGACGGCGAGACCTACAGCCTGCGCAGGCCGATGTACGAGTTCGATGACCTCGCCTACGGCCCGATCTCGGTCGAGGTCGAGGTATCTCCGAGGCTGGCACCGGCCGTTATCGGGGCCGGCCTCTTGGAGGCGATTCCCGAGGACGACATCGTGGGTGTCGCCGATCCCGACGACGCCGACGGTGACGGGATCTCCGGACGGCCCAATTGGATCAAAGATCCGACGAGTGGCGAGACGACGCTTGGCCGGTTCGGCTGGAAGGCGAACGTGGCGTCGGTTGAGCGCCAGGTGGCGGGGGCGTTCATCGGTGACATCGGGATCAGCAGCCATCTCTTCCCCGATCAGAATTGCACCGAGACCCAGACCGCGTGTTCTGCCGCACCGAATGGCGGCGAGCCCGAGGTCACAGACGAACTACTGGAGAAGGTGGTGTTCTACAACCAGACCCTTGCGGTCCCTGCCCGTCGCAACCTCGATTCTCCAGACGTCGGAGCGGGAGCCCGGCTGTTCAGCGACCTCGGGTGCACCGGGTGCCATCAGCCACGTCAGGAGACCGGCGACGCCGAGATCGCGGCCCTGGCGAACCAGGTCATCTTCCCGTTTACCGATCTTCTGTTGCACGACATGGGACCTGGCCTTGCCGATGATCGGACCGATGGCGAAGCGTCGGGGACCGAGTGGCGAACCGCCCCGCTGTGGGGGATAGGCCTCACGGAGACGGTAAGCGGTCACACCTTCCTCCTCCACGATGGACGGGCCCGATCACTCGAGGAGGCCATCCTGTGGCACGGGGGAGAGGCAGAGCCGGCCGCAACCGGATACAAGGCTCTCTCATCGGAGCAGAGATCTCAGCTCGTCGCCTTTATGGAGTCGTTGTGAGGCGCCTCGCAGCGTCGGTGATGGCGATCGTCCTCATTGCCTGCAGCGCCGGGCCCACGAATGACGAGGTGGTCCAGTCGATGGCGGAAAATGCCCTGGTCCCGGCGATGGGGGTGTCCACGGCCGGCGCCGCCGAACTGGCCGCTTCGGTGGAGGCGTTCTGCTCGGCACCGAGCACCGAGACCCAGGCGGCAGCGCAGGAGGCGTGGAAGAGCGCCAAGCAAGCGTGGGGCCGGTCAATCCTGACCACCTGGTTTGGGCCGGCGCAGATGCTGCGAACCGTCTCTCACGTGGACTACGAACCGATCGACGAGGAGGGAATCGACGAGCTCCTTGCTTCGCCGGAGGTTCTCGATGTCGACTACGTGATGAATCAGGCGGCGGCAACCCAGCGCGGCCTGGGGGGCATCGAGTATCTGCTGTTCGACAGTCTGGAGCGGGCTGGCGACCCCCGGGTCTGCGAGCTGATGACGTCGACTGCGGAAGTAGTGGCCTCCGAGACCAAGGCGCTGGAGACCGCGTGGACCGACACCTACGAGGACGGAAGCCCGTTCGTGGATCGATTCCTCGGGGAGACGATGACCTCCGATGAAGCCATGGCGAACTCGATTTCGGCAATCGTCGAGACTTTGAAGCAGATGTCGCTGTTCCAGCTGGGCAAGGCCCTTGGGATCTCAGCGCAGGAGGCGTCCATCGAGGCGATCCCCGAGGGCCGAGCCGGTTTCGCTGCTGACGCATACATCGCCCAGCTGGAGAGCATTCGAGCTCTCCTCGACGACGGTGGCGAGTCTTCGCTGGGTGCTCTGATCGCCTCGCGTTCATCGGAGATCTCGACTCAGATCGACACCCACCTGACGACAGCTGTCGAGGCGCTGGACGTGATCGACGCCCCGCTTCGCACGGTGGCCGCTGACGATCCGACCCAGCTCGAGCCGGTGTACAACGACGTCGCCGAGCTGCTCCGCATCTTCGAGGCCGACGTCGTGTCCTTGCTCGACATCACGCTCGGATTCTCCGACGCCGACGGCGACACGGGATGATCGGGATGGCGGCGGTCTCCGAGCGGGCGAGGCAGCCGGTGAGCGCCGCATCGGCCGCCGTGTTCCGGATCGGCCTTGGGCTCGGCGGCGTGATATTGGTGTGGCGGTTCCTGGCCAAAGGATGGGTGGAGACCCTGTTCCTGGAGCCGGCCTATCACTTTCCCTATCCCGGCTTCGAGTGGGTCAAGGTCTGGCCAGGGTGGGGCATGTACGCCCATTTCGCCCTGATCGGCCTGGCCGCCGTCGGGATCCTGATCGGTTATCGAACCCGGATCTGCGCCCTGGCCTTTGCGTTGTTGCTCGCCTACGTGGAGTTGATCGACCGCACCCTCTACCTCAATCACTACTACTGGGTGATTCTCACCGCTTTGGTGCTCGCCTTTCTGCCGGTGGATCGGGTGTATTCGGTGGACGCCAGGCGCCGCCCGGGGTCAGAGACTTGGATCCCGGCGTGGGTGGTGTGGCTGCTCCGCTTCCAGGTGGGAATGGTCTACTTCTTTGCCGGTCTGGCGAAACTCAACGCGGATTGGCTGCTCCACGGGGAGCCGATGGCAACCTGGCTGCCCGGACGGTCGGGGCTCCCGTTGATCGGCCCGATGCTGGCACTGCCGGCGACCGCCCTGGTCGCATCCTGGATGGGAGCGCTTTTCGATCTGACCATCGTGTTCTGGCTGTTGAACCGACGTACCCGGTTGCCCGCCTTCGTGGCGGTTGGCGATGTTCCACACCGCGACCTGGATCCTGTTTCCGTCGATCGGGCTCTTCCCACTGCTGATGACGATGTCCGCCCTGATCTTCTTCGAGCCCGACTGGCCGGAGCGATTCTTCCCGCTGCGAAAGGAAGCTCGACCCCAACCGACGTTCTCTCTCCGGAAGCCCGGGCTTGGCCTGGCGGTCTTCTACCTGGCGTTGATGGTCGTCTTGCCGCTCCGGCACTACGCGATCCCTGGGGACGTCAAGTGGACCGGCGAGGGCTATCTGGGGTCCTGGCAGGTGATGTTGTCGGAGAAATCGGGCTCGGCCACATTCGTGGTCACCGACCCCAAGACCGGTGACACCTGGCGGGTCCCGCCGCCCGGATACCTCACTCCACGTCAGGAGGTGGTGATGGCCACCGACCCGATCATGATCAAGGAGACAGCGGATCTGATCGCACAGGATCTGGGTGGTGTCGAAGTTGCCGCAGACGTCGTTCTCTCATTCAACGGAAGGCCGAGCACCCAGTTCACCAATCCCAGTGTCGATCTGACCGCGGTTGGATTCGGAGAGGCGGCAAGGAACTGGTTGGAGCCTGAGCCGGGCTACTGAGCGTCCTATCACAGAATCGTCACCTGGCTGAAACAAACCAGAAACAAGCACTCGCTCAATATCGCCCCGAGTAATCGAGGAGGTAGCGATGGACCCGGGCTCAATCGCCTGGCTGCTTGTTTCCAGTGCCCTGGTGTTGTTCATGACACCCGGGCTGGCCTTGTTCTACGGCGGGATGGTGCGCTCCAAGAACGTGCTCTCCATGCTTATGAGCAACTTCTTCACGATTTCGATCGTGACCGTGATCTGGGTGGTCGTTGGCTACACGATCGCGTTCGGCTCGGACCTGGGTGGTGGCCTGCTCGGAGGATTCGACTTCTTCGGGCTCGAAGGGGTGACTGGAGACACCCTCCTGTTTGCGGTGTTCCAGATGATGTTTGCGATCATCACCCCTGCTCTGATATCCGGAGCTGTGGCCGAGCGGATGAAGTTCTCCGCCTGGGTCCTGTTCGTCGGCCTGTGGTCGATCCTCGTCTATCCGGTCGTTGCACATTGGGGCTTCGCTGCCGATGGGCTGTTGTTTGCCTGGGGGGCGAGGGACTTCGCCGGTGGCCTCGTGGTCCACGTCAACGCCGGGATAGCCGCCCTGGCACTCGTCTTCGCCCTCGGCCCAAGGAAGGGCTTCAAGGAAGAGGCGATGCGCCCTCACTCCCTTCCATTGACCCTCCTCGGCACCGGGATCCTCTGGTTCGGATGGTTTGGATTCAACGCGGGCTCAGCACTGGCCGCCGACGCCAACGCGATCACCGCGTTCACTACGACGCGAGATCGCGGCATCGGTTGCGGCGCTGGGCTGGGTGGTGGCTGAGTGGTGGAAGACCGGAAAGCCGACGACGCTGGGAGCTGCGTCCGGTGCGGTGGCCGGCCTCGTCGCCATCACGCCATGTGCTGGATTCGTGAGCCCTTTGGCGTCGATCGCGATCGGTCTCATCGCCGGAGTCGTCTGCTTCTGGGCCGTCAGCTTGAAGTTCCGTTTCAACTATGACGACTCGCTCGACGTCGTGGGGATCCACCTCGTCGGCGGTATCGCCGGTTCGCTCCTGTTGGGAGTATTCGCCTCCACAGCGGTCAACGAGGCGGTGGGGTTGGACGGTCTCGTCTTTGGAGGGACCACTCTGATTCTCAAGCAACTCGGCGCTCTGGCGGCGGTCCTGGTGTACGGATTCGTGGCTTCGTATCTCCTCGCTCGTCTCACCAAGGCGATAACCGGGCTCCGTGCCGACGAGAAGGCGGAGATCGACGGGCTCGACATCTCGCTGCACGAAGAGCGTGCCTACGTTCTGACAGACTGAGGAAAGAAAAATGAAGCTGATCATCGCCTATATCAAACCCTTCAAGCTCGACGAGGTGAAAGAGTCGCTGCGGTCCATAGGCGTAACCGGGATGTCCGTTGGAGAAGTGCGTGGCTTTGGCCGTCAAGCGGGGCAGACCGAGGTCTACCGAGGTGCCGAATACCAAGTCGACTTCGTACCGAAGGTCCGGATCGAAGTGGCAGTCGACGACGGAGCCGCCTCCCGAGTGGTGGAGGCCATCGAATCCGCGGCACGAACCGGGGAAATCGGTGACGGCAAGATCCTCGTCTTGGCCGTTGAGGAAGTAGCCAGGATCCGAACTGGTGAGAGGGGTGCTGACGCTTTGTGACGGCTAAGGATCGTTTGCGGGAGCTGAGGGCGTCGTGGTCAGGCCAACAAGCTCCCGGCGATCCGGCCGACCTGCCCCGGGCTCTCACCGAGGCTGTCGACGCTTTGATCGTCGAGGTCGCCGAAGGTCTGGATTCGTCGGATTGGGCTGTCGTGGCCACTGGGGGCTACGGGCGAAACGAGATGTGCCTCCAGTCAGACATCGACATCATGATTCTCGGGCAACCCGCGCCCGAGGTGGTGCGCCAGATGTTCTATCCCCTGTGGGACACCGGGATGAAGGTCGGCCATTCGGTTCGTTCACTCAAGGAGGCGATCGCCGGGGCCACGGAGAGTATTGAGACCCTCTGCTCCCTGCTCAGTGCCCGGCTGGTTCTCGGCGACCCGCAGCACCTCGAGAGGCTCGAGGCCCAGATTGCCCTGCTTCTGCGCCGGCAACGAGCCTTTGTCGACATGCTCGGTGTCGAGGAGCTGCGGGTTCGGGATCGAGAGCCCTTCTTCCTTCAGGAAATGGATCTGAAGACCGGTCGTGGTGGGTTGCGGTCGGTCCATCGACTTGATTGGGTGCGGCGCCGGACCGAGTTGGTTGGTGAGTCATCCGGACCTGACCAGTTCGAAGAGCAGCGACGAGTGCTTCTCAAGGTTCGCAATGCCCTGCACGCGACCCAGGGGAGGGGTGCTGAACGTCTCGCCATGGACCTTCGGGGGACGGTCGCTGCCTGGCTGGGGGAGGACCCTTTCACCATGTGCCACGAGGTCTATGAAGCTGCCCGTCTGGTCGATGACGGCGTCATGGTGATATGGCCCCCCGGGCGAGCAGTTGATTTCGACCCGGTCGCCAGGGCGGGCCGCCAGTTGGTGTCGGCGGTTCGCAAGCGGAGGCAGGAAGCCGCTCCAACTGCGACAACTCCGCTTCCCTTTGCCGTGACGCACATGGACCGCCCAGGGCCGAGAAGCTATTCACTGGCTGCTCCAAGCAGCGCTGCCTGGGCCTCCGAAGATCGTGCCGCCCTCATCGATCTTCTCCGAGCGGGGCGAAGCGGTTGGGACGCCTATCGACAGATCCAAGATTGGGGTCGCATTGCTCTGCCTGAATTGACCGCTGTCACTTCGCTGCCGCAGACAGCCCCGTTCCACAGCTATCCGGTTGATTCGCACCTGTGGCGAACGGTCGATGAGGTGGTACTTCTGACCGGTGGGGCGAACGATTGGTGCGTCGAGCGCGCAGACGACCTCGGAGCGCTGGACGAACTTCTCCTCGCCGCGTTCCTGCATGACATCGGGAAGGGGAGATCGGGTGACCACGCCACGCTTGGCGCCTCTTTGGCCCGCGATTTGTTGAGCCGTGTTGGATACGCGAGTCGGACGGTTGATCTCGTGTCCAGCGCCGTTGAGCTTCATCTTCTGTTGCCGGCTGTCGCCACCCGTCAGGATCTCGATGACCCCGCTGTCATCAAGGCGACGGCTGAGCGGATTGGAGGCCAGGAGCTGCTTTCGATCCTGGCCGTGCTCACCGTGGCCGACGCACGAGCCACGGGGCCCTTGGTTTGGTCGGATTGGACCGAATCCCTGGTCCGCACCCTGGTCGCTCGGCTCGCAGTCGAAATGGAGGGAGGACCGTTCGAAGTCATCGACAGCTCGTTGGAGCCGGCCTTGGCGAAGCATGTGGACTTGATGGCCCCCGGATATCTGCAGCGTTTCGGACCTGGGATGTCGCGTATCCATCTCGATCTGGCAACCCCTCCTCCAGACGTCCACGAGGCGCGGCTGAAGGTGTTGGGTGACGGCCTGATCCCCACGGTCGTTGTCGTCGCCCGAGATCGTCCAGGTCTACTGGCGACGGTGGCAGGGGTCTTCTCGCTTCATGGTTTGAACGTCCTCGAGGCCCGGATCGCAACCCGAGCGGACGGCGTCGCCATCGATACTTTCCGGGTTGAGGACGCATTGGGCCCGCTCCGGATAGTCCCCGCCGATTGGGAGCAGATCGGTCAGGATCTCAGGGGGGTGCTCGCGGGAAGTCTCGATGTGAGCGCCCGTCTGGTCGCCAAGGCCGCCGCGTATGCAACCCCTTCGGTCGAATCGAGAGTCACTATCGAAGTCGATTCCGAGCTATGGAAGGTCACGGTCAGGGGGCCGGACCGTGTGGGCTTGCTTCATGACCTGGCCAAGGAGCTGACTGAGGCCGGGGTGGGGATAGCAATGGCCAAAGTCACGACTCGTGGCAATCAGGTTGTCGACGTCTTCTCGGTATCTCCGGGCCCGGTGAGCGCTGAGGCTCTGGTGGATCGGTTGGCGTCAGTTGTCGAAGGGCGATGACCTGTCTTCAAGGCTCGGATCTGACAGCGCCGAGCTCGTCCAAGAGAAGTCGGACCCGGCGCTCGATCTCGTCGCGAATCGGCCTGATGTCATCGAGGGTCTTGCCGGACGGGTCGTCTAGCTCCCAGTCGAGGTACCTCTTGCCCGGGTAGAAGGGGCAGACATCGCCACAACCCATGGTGACCACCACGTCGGCAGCTTGCACTTCCGCATCGGCCCAAAGCCGTGGTGTCTCGCCACTGATGTCGATCCCCTCTCCGAACCGACTACAGCCGAAGGTTGGCCAATGGTTCACCGCGGTGTCTTTGTCGGGCTCGCAGAAACGTGGCTTAGGCGGTCTCCAAGTCGCTCGCGATTTGGATCAGTTTGTCAACGGGTATCGCCATGCGTCGACGGTGTCGCAACAGGCGCCGCCCCAGTTGAGCAGCTCGGACCCGGTCCAGATGGTGTTGCGGGCGTCTGGGTGTCCAACGACTGAGGCCGTGTCCCACGAGCCTGTCGCGGGATCGAAGCTGGCCAGGTTGGATGCGCACCAACCGGGGGCAGCGAATGTCTCGCCGGTCTGGATTGGTTCGCCCTGCCCTTCGCAGGGAGGAATTGGAATCGGTTCGGCCTCGGTCCAGTGCCCTTCGGCAGGGGAGTATGAGATGGTTGTTCCTTCGGCACCGTCGCTAGTCCAGGCGAGGAAGCGGTCACCAGCCCATGCGGTGAGCCTGGGATCTTCAGCGCCGTTGTCCTTGACGGGGAGTGGCTCCCACCCTCCTTCCTGATTCAGTCGGGAGGCGCGTGCGCCGGTGAAGGCATACAGGTCATCGCCTGTCCATCGCAGAGCAGCAGTGTCGCCTGGCATGTCGATTGAGGGCAGTTCTCGCCAAGCGTCCAGTTCGGGCGAGTAGGCCACCAACTTGTTGTTTGATATGTCCCAGACCACCAGTTCCTGTCCGGTCCACACCGAGCCGATCGTCATGTCGTACGAACCCGCGGAGCTGACCGGAGACGGGGGAGTCCGCGATCACCCGCCAGGTGTCGCTCGCTGGGTTGTAGGCCGCTCCGTCGACGTCACCTTGACCGCCGACCACCAGCATCTCCTCACCGGTCCACGCCGCAATATGAACGACGAGGGGCATGAGTGGAGAGGCAGCGATGATCCGCCAGGTGTCCGAAGCCGGATCGAACGCCGCTCCGTCGGCAAGTCGAGTGCCACCGGTTCCGTCCTCGCCGCCCCAAACGATCATCTCCTCGCCGGTCCAAATCACCGAGTGACCACTCCGGGCCGTCAAGGGACCGGGATCAATCGCAATCGAATCGATGGGAACTGTCGTGGTCGGATCCACACCGGTAGTTGGTGGGAGTGCGGTGGCCGGTGTCGAACTGCTGGGCGGTGTGGTGACCAAAGGCGCGGTTGGCGAGGAAACTGGGCTTGCGACACAGGCACAAATCACGAGAAACAAGCAGGCAGGAAGACTTCGAATGCTCACCGTTCTAGCAAAACGACTGCGGGACTGAATTGGTTTCGCGGGGTCCTTACGAGGAGTTGACTAGCCGGTCCGGCCCAGACGAACGGAGAACGGATGAGACCCATCAACCCACTGGCGGCAGTCGTCCTGTTCGCCATAGTCACAGTCGAGTTCGGCGGGTGGTCATTGCTCGGCTTCCTCACCAGTGAGAACCGCCTCACGTCGTTTGAGGAGCAGTTCTTCCGTGCCGGCCACGCTCACGCAGGAGTCCTCCTGATCCTTGCCCTCGCCTTCTTGATCCTGCTCGAACGCACCCGATACGACGGCCGCACCCAACTCTGGCTGAGCCTGACCCTGTTGATGGGAATCCTCCTCCAGTCCGGCGGATTCTTCGTCCACATGGTCGTCGGTGAGGAAGACACCGCCTCCACAGGAACCTGGATGACGCGAGCCGGAGGGGCGCTGTTAGCGGTGGCGCTCGTCGCTCTTGGCGTGGGTCTTCTGCGGGCAAAGGCCACCACTGACTCCTCTCCCGACCTGAAGGCGGGGTGACATCGCTGTGCGGCAGTCGCCCGCCATCCGGTGACGGATCCTCAGGGGGGCGAGCCCATTCACTATGTTGCGGCGGTGGTGTACGTTTCCGATACGGGTCGACGCCACAACGTCGGTCAACACCGACTCGAAGCTCCTCACCCGCCGGATCATCAACCAGCCGGTCGAGGGGCTTCGGTCGCGCTCGGGTTCACCGGCCGGTAGGCGCGCGCTTCGGATCGATGGCAGGCATCGTTTGCGGCCCAACGGCAAGCGAAGGCCGATGAGAGCCGTCTTCGGTACATGCCCTGAACCGCACCCACCTGGGGAGTTACTCGTTCTCGAACCTGAGTATCTCCCAGGTCGAAATCGAAGGTCATCAAGCGATCGTCGTCGGGGTGTTCATCCAACGTGGGACGCTGGAAGAAGCTGGCCCACTCATCTACTTCAAGATCCTCGACGAATGACGTTTCGCGGGCACCTGTCAGAGCGGAGGGCTGTGACGATGCCCGCCTCCCATCCGGGTGCGCGCCCCCCGGCCGGTGGCCGGATCGCCCTTGTTGGCAGGCCACTGCGAGTGAGCAACCATGAGATCACCGAGTTCGAGTTCCACATGTCACCCGCGCCCAACTGGTCTCGACCCCAGATGAGGGCCGGCACTGACCCAGCCAGTTGGAGAAGGCGCCGAGCCGTATCTGGGTCGTCGCTGAGGAGCTGTGGACCCCCGACTGCCTCGTGAGCGTCCGGAAGAAGCCCATTCTGCCAACAGCGCACTTCGTATCGAAACATCCTGAGAAGGGCCATCCATCGGCCAAAAACCGGGGCTTCCATCACCACCCCACGCGATGCCGGATCGCCGCCAGGGCTAGGCCACATGGTTTCAACAACGAAGCGTCCGTCGGGTAGGCGCACTTCGAGTGCGGTGTGATAAAGATGAAGCGGCCGCCTCCGCCCCATACGCGCCTTGATGGCCTCGTAGATGCGCCCGTTCAGTTGAACAAACCCCGAGCCCCCGGCGCCAAGGGGAATCCAATACAAGTCGATGCCGGAGCCAGACTCGGGCCGGTCGAACCTGACTTCCGGATTGGCAGCCATGACCCACCTCGGATCGGGAGTGACCTGTCAATCGTCGCAAACCGCAGTGCACCTGCGGTAGGGCTCAACGTCACTCCACCAAAGCATTCCGGCCCTGCCAGCCAGCATGGAAGGTGAAGGCAAGACCTTCCGCCCGGAGGCTGACTCGATATTGGCAGCCGGCGGAATCCCGGTCACGAACTGGTCAGGGTTAGTCAGAGAGATAGAAGAATCGGATCGCGGATGTGCGGGTGATCAGACCAGCGGAGCCTTGCTACGCGATAGCGTGGTTGCTGCACACTTGCGTTGAGAGGAGAGGACATTCCATGCGGACCCGACGGCCCGGACGGGGAGTCATTTACCCGCGGCGCGGTCGACCTGTGGTTGTTTTGGCGACGATCGCGGCCCTCACGATCGCGGCGTGTGGCGACGGCCCAGGCGGTGTGCAGGGAACCGTATCGAGTCCGGCATCGACACCAACGACGGCCTCATCGGGTGGGCTCGAGCCGCGCCCGGGATTGCCGCCGCTTGTGGACGGTGAGGCAGCGGCGTGCATTCCGCTCTGTGCCAGCGGTTGGAGCGGCGACAGCGAACTTCCCGCCTCGACGTACCAAACCCTTTGGTTCTTCAACGGGGCGATGACCATCGCCCTGGACACCCCCTGGGCGCTCTGGGAGGACAGCACGGGTGAGTTCTCGCTGGGGAAGGTCGAGGACCCCGACTATCGGCTCGTGTTCTGGCTCGACGTCTACCCAGTCGTGGCTGGGACGCGGGTCGAAGGGATTCCCAACACCGCAACCGACTTGCTCAAATGGCTACGGTCCGACCCTGGCCTCGTCGTCTCCGATGCGATCGAGTCGCCCATAGGTGCGGTCCCCGCCACCGCCGTCGACGTGGCGATCTCCCCGGCAGCCGTCAACGATGACCCGGGCTGTCCGGCCGCGGTCTGCCACAACTTCCTGGGCTTTCCGCAGTGGGGCGAGCCATTCGGCATCGCGGGCGACGATCCGTACCGGCTGTGGTTCGCCGACGTCAGTTACAGCGGCTCGGACCACGTTCTCGTCGCTGCCCTCGAGTCTCGAGACCCCGGCCACTTAGCGAGCTTCTTGCCGGACGCCGAGGAAGTCATGGCTACGGCCACGTTCCCGGCCCGACCAGCCACCTGAGATGGCGAAGATTCTCCGGCACTGAGCCGAGGTCTCATTGCGACGTACCAACGTGCTTCCTCGTCGGGCTGGCGGGATTTGAACCCACGACCCCTTGGCCCCCAGCCAAGTGCGCTACCAAACTGCGCCACAGCCCGGAACCCGTGATGGTACCCGGTCGTCACGGATTGACATCAGCGTTAAGGCTCCACGCAGACCTGCCGATTGTCTATGTCGGGAGGTCAATCTGTGTCGAGCAAAACATTGAGAGCCATTGGCGCAGCCGTGGTCCTCGCCGGAGTTGGAATCGCCGCCGGCTTTCAGATCGCGAAAAACGACGCCTCGCCCGCAGCGAGCCAGGTGCCGGTCGAGATCGCCCTCAGCAACGATGAACCTGTCGCCACTGCCGCCCCTGAGCCTTTCGAATACAGAGTCGGGCTCCTCTCCGGGCTGACCACCGACAACTTCTGGGCCTACATCGGTGCCGAGCCAACCGTCTGGAACGCCTACGTCCTCGGACCGACCAAACCCGCCCTCTTTGCCCTCAACGAGCATCAGACGGCCTTGGTCACCGAGCTCGCCGCGGCAGAAGGCGCCACCCCGACCGGGAAGGGCAACAGCTGGTCGGTCGTCGTCGATCTCGCACCCGGCCTTGCTTGGAGCGACGGTGCGCCGATCACCGCACAGGACGTGGCCTTCACTTTCGACACGGTGCGGCGCCTTGGTCTCGGTGGTGGCTGGGCCGAGGTGTTTCCGCCCGAAGTCAGATCCATCGTCGTCATCGGCCCCAGGCAGGTTCGTGTCAGCTTCTCGAAGCAGCCCAGTCTCACCGTGTGGCCCTACGGGGTCGGCCTGGCACCGATCATGCCTTCCCATGTCTGGGCGCCGTTGCTCGAGGGGATCACCACCGCGGACGCGGCGTATGCCCTCAGCGGAGATCCTGACGTGTCCGGTGGCCCGCTCACGCTGACCGAGGTCGGCGAAACCAGGATCGTCGCCGAGGCCAACCCGGGCTACCCGGGCACCGCGCTCGATCGGGTCGTCTACAACGTCTATCCCGATGAGGAGGCTGCCGTTGCCGCCCTGGCCGAGGGCTCCATCGACACCATCCTCAGCCCCACCGGGCTCTCAGAAGCCAGTCTCGCCTCCCTGGACGGGGTTGAGGGCGTGGCGATCGACGAGAGCCCGGCCAACTCGGTGCGCTATCTCGGCTTCAATCTGACCCGCCAGCCGATGGCCACTGACCAGTTCCGCCACGCACTCGCGTTGTTGCTCGACCGCGAGGAGACCGCCGCTGAGTTCGTCCCCGGATCAGATCCCGCCTACACCATGATCTCGCCGTTCAACAAGACCTGGTTCGACGATGCGGCCGCCACAGACATCGAGGAGGAGTTCACCGGGACCCTGGAGACCCGCCTGGCCGAAGCCCTCGAACCGTTGCGCGCTGCGGGATACGCCTGGGCCAAGGAACCGGTGGTCGTCAAGGGCGCCCTGGTCCCAGGAGAAGGCCTCACCATCTCGGGAGCTGCACCCGCGCCACTCACCATCCTCACTCCTGGCGAGCAATACGACCCCGACCGGCCCGAGTACGCCGCCGAAATAGAAGGGACGCTCGAGTCGCTCGGATTCGATGTCCGTCCGGTGGTCACCGACTTCGACACCGTGGTCGACCTCGCCTTCACACCCGGGGAGGACGGAGTCCGCCACTACGACATGTACCTGCTCGGGTGGACCCTGGGCAACCCGTCGCTTCCGGCGTATTACCGATGGTTCTTTGCCCCCGACGGGCCTGCCAACTCGACCGGCTACTCCGATCCCGAGTTCGCAGGTGAGCTGACCAAATACGAGCAGGCCAGCAACCTCACTGTTGCCAAGAGCGCTCTGTGGCAGATGGAGCGGATCCTGGCCCAGGACCTTCCCTACCTGGTTCTGTACCACCCCGAGATCAGAGAGGCCTACCGATCGGACCGGGTCGACTTCGGGATCAGGGATGTCCTCGGCGGCATCCAGGGAAGACTCGGCGGGCTCACCGACCTGACCCCCGGCGAATGAGGCAACCAGCCCCGGGGTTAGCCTGAATCGCGGTGACCGAGGCTGTCAGCTCCAACCGCATCCTCACCATCCCCAACCTGGTCTCCTTCGCCCGTCTTCTGGGGGTGGGACTGTTCTGGTGGGTGCTCATGGTTCAGGACAACATCCCATTGGCTGGGTGGCTAGTCGTCATCATCGGATGGACCGATTGGATCGACGGCTACCTAGCCCGTCGCCTCAACCAGGTGAGCGAGCTCGGAAAGGTGCTCGATCCGGTAGCCGACCGCTTGATGATCGCCTCGGCCGTGATCGGTGGGCTCATTGTGGGCGCGGTTCCGCTCGTAGTCGGGGTGCTGCTGATCGTTCGAGAGATCGTGGTAGCGCTGGTCGCTCTTTACCTGGCAGCCAAAGGCGGAGGAACCGTCGACGTTCGATATATGGGCAAGGTGGCGACATTCATCCTGTACGGCGCCATTCCCGGTTTCTTTGTGGCTACCGCCGGGGTCCTGGAATGGTTGATACTTCCCGCCGCGTGGATAGCGGCCGTGGTCGGCCTCATTCTCTACTGGTACGTGGCGATCCTCTACATCGGAGACAGTCGACGCCGTCTCGCAGCGTTAAAGTCGCCAGCCGGTCCAGTGGAGGTCTGATGCAGATACCCGATGATCTTCTATACACCGAAGACCACGAGTGGATTCGCCGCGTCAGCGACACCACCGTGCGACTCGGGATCACCGACTACGCCCAGGACCAGTTGGGAGATGTCGTATTCGTGGAGCTGCCCGAGGTCGGGGCAACGGTGGCCAAGGACGACATCCTCGTCGAGGTGGAGAGCACCAAGTCGGTGGGGGAGGTCTACGCCCCGTTTTCGGGCGAGATCACCGCAGTCAACTCGGCTCTGGCGAGTGCCCCCGAACTGGTCAACCAGAGCCCATACGACGAGGCCTGGTTTGTGGAGATGGGAGTCGGCGAGGGTCTCGATTTCTCCGGCTTTCTCGACGCCGGCGCCTACCGCGAATTGACGGAATGAGGTGAGTCCCGGCGCAACGCCGGGCACTCCCTATCATCTGGGTTCATGACCGAGGACAGCCAACGCGCCCCGGGCCAACCCGACCCTCAAGTTGAGGTCGAGAGCGATCCAACCGTCGTCTACGTGCCGATCCAGGACCGAGGCGACCATCCGCTCAGCCGCGAAGAGGCGGGCAGCGTCGAAGGGTTCACCGGCTATGCCCTGGTGATCGAGCGCGGGCCCCAGACCGGGATGACCTACGTCCTGGCCCCGGGAAACACCACGGTCGGCCGGCATCCCGAAAGCGACATCTTCCTCAACGACGTGACGATTTCCCGCCAGCACTGCCGCTTCCTCCTGGGTGAGGGAAAGCTCATGGTCGAGGACAGCGGTTCGACCAATGGGACCTACGTCAACGACGCCAGGGTCGACGAAGCCCAACTCAGGGCCGGCGATGAGGTCGTGGTCGGTCGTTTCCACTTTCTCGTCGCACACGGCGATGCCTGAACCTGACTCAATGAGCATCGGCGAGGTGATCAACCTCCTCCGTGACGACTTTCCCGACGTCTCGGTGTCCAAGATCCGCTTTCTCGAATCCCAGGGGCTGATCGACCCCGGTCGATCCGACAGCGGCTACCGCCAGTTCGACAGCCGAGATCTCGCACGATTGCGGTTCATCCTGCAACAGCAGCGCGACCACTTCCTGCCCCTCAAGGTCATCAAGTCCAAGTTGACCCTGTGGGAGCGTGGGGAGGACCCGGCCTCCAGTCGGCATCCGGAGCCGCGCCACAGCGACGACTCCTCAGCCCCACTGGGGCGGGATGACGTCCTGAAGCGGTCCGGTCTCACTTCCCGACAGCTCGATGAGTTGGTGGAGGCCGGTGTGGTGCGACCCATCGCCGACTCGGATGTCTTCCCGGTCGAAGCCGGAGTGGTCGCCCTCGAAGCGAAGCGGCTCATGGACCAGGGATTGGAGGCGCGCCATTTGAGATCGATTCGGCTGTCAGTCGATCGGGAGGCCGATCTCCTGAGACAGCTGACCGCCCCGTTGATGCGGGCGGCCAACTCGGAGGCGAGGGCCAGGGCCCGCGACGTTCTCGAGCTGAGTGCCGGTTCGGTGCAAGCCATGCACCGGGCCATGCTCGAGGGAGAGCTGAAGCAGCAAACAACGCAATGAAGCGATTGGCACGTGCTCTGGCACCGGTTCCGGTGCTGGTCCTCCTGCTCGCCCTCCCCGCGGCAGCGGCCCCCTTCGTGTACCCGTCTCCTGAGTTTCAGAACTTTCCCATCACCGGGCCGCCGAACGTCTCCGCTCCCTCGTGGATCCTCTACGACGATTCGATCGACATGGTGATCGCCTCCTCGGGCTCCACAGACGAACGTTCGATCGCGTCAACCACCAAGATCATGACCGGCCTCCTCGTTGTCGAGAACGCCGACTTCGACGACATCGTGACGGTCTCCCAGGAGGCCGCCGACACCGGCGGACAGGAGATCGGGCTCGTGGCGGGGGAGCAGCTGTCGGTGGGCTCGTTGTTCAGGGCGCTGATGGTCCGTTCGGCCAATGACGCCGCTACGGCGCTGGCCGAGCACATTGCCGGGAGCATCGACAACTTCGTCCAGATGATGAACGATCGGGCGGAAGAGCTGGGCCTGGAGCACACCCACTTTGCCAATCCGCACGGGATGGACGCCGCAGGCCACTATTCGAGCGCCGCGGATCTGCTGACGATTGCCAGGGAGGCGATGAGCCATCCGGAGTTCGCCAATGTGGTGCGGTCAAAGGTGATCGTCATGACCCCCGCCCCGGATGGCGAGGCGCGAGTCGGGATCAGCACCAATCTCATGCTGAGCTCCTATGACGGGATGATGGGTGTCAAGACCGGGTTGACTCCTCATGCCCTCTTCACCTTTGTCGGGGCTGCGGAACGTGAAGGGCGACGCCTCTACGCCGTGGTGCTGGGGTCTCCTGAGAACTTCGGGCACTTCGCCGACGCCAGGCTCCTCTTGGACTACGGGTTCCTCGATCTCGGCTTCTACGGCGATGCCCTCACCCAGACGCCCTACACCGCGGCCAAGGCGAGGGTCGAGCCGGACCCGGTGATCACCATGTCCCGCGTCGAGACCTATCTGCACCTCGCGGCCCAGGGCCTGATGCTCGAGGATCCGTCACCGCTCGTGGATGTCCCGGTGCCGGAGCCGCCGCCGATCATCGAGGTGACCCGTCCCTCCCAGGGTGGGGAGACCTCCGTGGCCGATGCCTTCATGTTCTGGATCAACCGGGTCCTCGGCGAGTGACCTCCAGCGCCGAAACTGCGGTAGAGGCGATCCCGGAGGCCGAGATCCAGTCACGGGTGGCCGAGCTGGGGGAAGCCATCACCGTCGACTACATGGGCCGCGAGCCTTTGTTCGTCGTGGTGATGACGGGATCGGTGCCCTTCGCAGCCGACCTGGTGCGGCAGGTGGATCTCCCATCGGAAGTCGATTTCCTGGTGCTGAACCGGTTCGGCGAAGGGGGCCGCATCGGGATAGCCATGGACATGTGGACCCCGGTCACCGATCGCGACATCGTGATCATCGAGGACATCACCGACACCGGCCTCACCCTCTCCGTCCTCCGGCGCACCCTTCTCGATCGAGGCGCATCCAGCGTGGCCACGGCTTCGTTGATCGACAAGACCCGTCGCCGGGTGACCGAAGTGCCCATCGAGTATCGGGGCTTCGAAGTCGGGGACGAGTACCTGGTGGGATACGGGATGGACTGGCAGGGCTACTACCGGAACCTCCGCTCGATCTGGGCGGTGCTCGACATGGAAGCCTTCGTCAACGACCCAACGATCCTGGCTCCCACCGTCGGCTGGCACTGACCCTGTTCCGATTCTGGGACCCGGTGATAACCTCGCGTAATGCCCGGCAACGGTTCCTCACCCATTGCGATGGAAGTGGTCGGAGTCCGGGTCGAGCTGCCCTCCAACCAGCCAATCGTTCTGCTCAGGGAGCAGGAGGGAAATCGCTACCTTCCGATCTGGATCGGAGGCTCCGAGGCGACGGCCATCGCCACGGCGCTCGAGGGCGTGAACCCGCCCCGCCCTCTCACCCATGACCTGATGCGCTCGGTGATCGACGCGGTCGGCGCATTCGCGGTGCGGGTGGTGATAACCGAGATGCGGGACTCGGTGTTCTACGCCGACCTCTCCCTCGACATCTCGGGCCGCGAGGTCCACGTCTCCTCCCGGCCTTCCGATGCGATTGCTCTCGCCGTGCGCACCGGAACCCCGGTCTTCGCCCTCCCCGGCGTTCTCGAGGACGCCGGTGTCATCTTCGAGGATGAGGAAGCGGACGAGGAGGACGAGGTCGCCCGCTTTCGGGAGTTTCTCGAAGAGGTGACCGTGGAAGACTTTCTCGGGGAAGAGCCCGGAGCCTGAAGCTCCTCTGCGCAATTAGCCGGGGCCGCGACGAGTTATCCACAGGATTTCGTTGACATTGCCTCCGCGACATGGGTAGCTTGCTGACAACGGCGGAGTTACAAGCGTGTAACACGGAGGACCGATGATCCAGGGCTATCGCGCTCCACAGGTCTGCAAGTTGGTAGGCATCACCTACCGGCAGCTGGATTATTGGGCGCGGACCAACCTGATCAAGCCTTCCCTGCAGCAGGCGAACGGCTCAGGATCCCAACGGCTGTACTCGTTTTCCGACGTCGTCCAGCTCAAGGTGATCAAGCGCCTCCTCGACGCCGGGATGAGCTTGAAGAAGATCCGCCAGGCCGTTGAGATCCTTGCCGAGCAGCTCGACTCCGACCGGCCGCTCGCTGACGTGACTCTCCTCAGCGACGGTCAAACCATTTACGCCGCTCACTCCGAGCAAGAAGTTGTCGATGTCTTCCGCCGGGGGCAGGGCGTCTTCGGGATCGCCATCGGCCCGGTGCAGGACGAGGTCGAAGGTGAGCTTCACCGTCTCTTCCCGGAGAGCGAGTTGGCCGGGGTCGTCGAGGCAGGAGCTACCTGATCACCGAACTTCAATCGGCCGTCGAGACCGAGTTTGCTCACAACAGTGAGCGGCAGTTCGCACTTCTCCTCGATTTCTACGGAGTCCCCTGGGAATACGAACCTCGGGCCTTTCGCCCTCGCCTGGGACAAGGAGGGCACTCCGACCCAGTTCTTCACCCCCGACTTCTACCTGCCCGACGACGACATGTACATCGAGATCACCACGATGAACCAGAAGCTCGTCACCAAGAAGAACCGCAAGGCGAGGCGTCTCCGCGAGCTGTATCCGGATGTGACCTGCAAGGTCTTCTATCAGCGGGACTACCTCAACCTCGTGGTCAAGTACGGGCTGGAGGAGCCGGACCATCTCGAGGATGTGGTGGCGCCGACCCGGATGCCAGGGCGGCCCGAGATCGTGCGCCTCGAAGACAGGGGAGAGCGGCTGACCGGATGAATCGGTCCCCCCTCGACGACCTCCATCGGAGGTTAGGGGCGCGTTTCGTCGATTTCGGGGGATGGGACATGCCCGTCCAATACGAGTCCGTGCTCGCCGAGCACCGTGCGGTTCGCAGCGGCGCCGGGGTGTTCGACGTAAGTCACCTGGGCAGGTTCGAGTTGATCGGCCCCGGGGCACGAGAGGCGATCAACAGGCTCCTCTGTAACGATCTCGGGCGAATCGAGCCGGGACGAACCCAGTACACGATGATGCTCAACCTCCAGAGGCGGCATCGTCGACGACCTGATCGTCTGGTGGTGGGAGCCTGATCGGCTTTGGATCCTCCCGAATGCCGCCAACCAGGAGAGGGTCATGGCCGCATTCGGCGGCGAGCCCGGGGTGACGACGCGAAGCCTTCGCGAAGAGACGGTTCTGCTCGCCCTGCAGGGACCATCGGCTCCAGCGATGTTCGAATCGGTGCTCGGCGAGGCGCCAGCCAGGTTCAAGGTGGCGGAGACGACTTGGGAAGGTGGTCAGGTGCACATGGCCGGCACCGGCTACACGGGGGAGCGTGGTGGTGAGATCGTCTGCGATCCCGTGACCGGGGCCCGGCTCTTTGAAGCGCTTCTTGCGGCCGGAGCTGTCCCCTGCGGATTGGGGTCGAGGGACACACTGCGCCTCGAGGCCGGTCTACCGCTCTGGGGCCAGGATCTCGACGAGACGACCACGCCCTACGAGGCCAACCTCGGGTTTGCCGTGAGCCTGGAACATGACTTCGTCGGCCGCGAGGCGCTGATGAACCAGAAGGCAAGTGGAGTGCCACGTCGACTGACCGGCTTTGTCCTCGAAGAGCGGGGGATCCCGCGTCATGGATATCCGGTGCGAACGGCTCTTGGGGCCGGGGTTGTCACTTCCGGGAACATCAGCCCGCTGTTGGACAAAGGGGTCGGCCTGGCCTACGTCACCCCTCCACCCGAATCGGGAGAGACCCTGCTCGAGGTCGAGATCCGGGACCGCTGGGTGCCGGCAACGATCAGAACTCCGCCGTTTCACAAAGACCCACCCACCAACTCTTAGGATCCCGCCACATGTCTGTGAGAGTGACCGGGCGGCCCGAGATGCCCGACGGCTATGGGGTGGTGGACACCGGTCCGATGCTGCCGTGGGAAACCGTGGAGGAGCGTCTCGTTGAGGCGGCGAACTACTGGCTGAGCACCGCACGACCCGACGGGCGCCCTCATGTGGTGCCGCGGTGGGGGGTTTGGATCGAGGAGAAGTTCTTCTATGACGGCTCCCCGACGACCCGACACGCCCGAAACCTCGAGGTGAACCCGCATTGCGCATTGCATCTCGAAGATGGCACCTCGGTGACCATTGTCGAGGGCGTCTCCACCGTGCCGCCACCGGTTGTTGGCGAGCTCGGTGTGAGGCTGTCCGACGAATTCAAGCGCAAGTACGCGGCGTTGGGTTATGCCCCGGAGCCGACAGCATGGTCCGACGAGTCGGCCGGGGGATTGCATGTCCTGGCCCCGACCTCGGCGATCGCGTGGTCGGTGTTTCCCAAGGATCTGACGCGTTTCGAATTCGACTGACCACACTGAACTGAGACAAGGCGAGGAGAGTCATTTGAACAGCGTGTCACGACCGGAGCCCGTCGAGGGGTTCGGGATCGAACAGGTGAGGGAGTGGTCACCGGATGGCGCCCCGACGGCCGTAGTGGTCCTGGTGCACGGGATCGCCGAGCACTCCGGTCGCTACGAGAGAACCGGAACATTGCTCGCCGAGGCGGGCTTTCTGGTTCGGGCCTTCGATCTGTTCGGATTCGGCGCTTCGGGTGGGCCGCGTGGCGACATCGCCGATTGGAGCATCTATCACGACCAGATCGAGCGTCACCTCGGATGGGCGCGTGGTCAAGACGTCAAAGTCGTTCTCATGGGGCACTCCATGGGGGGCAACCTCGCCGCCGGTTACGTCCTCTCGGGGAGGCCGGCGCCTGACTTGTTGGTGTTGAGCGCTCCGGCTCTCAGCGGCGGGGCAGCGTGGCAACGGGTCCTTGCAGGCGCGCTGAGCAAGGTCGTGCCCTCTCTGGCGATTCCGAACTCGCTGAAGGGAACGCAACTCTCGCGTGACCCGGCGGTAGGCGAGGCCTACTTCAGCGACCCGCTGGTGTACCCCAAGACCACGACCAGGCTCGGTTCACTCTTCTTCACCGCAATGACCGACGTGACCGAGAATTCCCACCGGCTCGACCTCCCCACTCTTGTCCTGCATGGAGGCGCCGACAGCATCGTCCCACCTCAATCCACTGCACCGCTGGGCCAGTTGCCCGGAGTGGAACGTCACCTCTACCCGGGGCTGCAACACGAGATCCTCAACGAGCCCGAGGGGCCGGAGATAGTCGCCGAGATTGCCACCTGGATCTCAGCACACTTGTGAGGATGGCTTCGAGCGCCGTCAGCCCGCCCCGGCCCAGTTGATCAGAACCTTCCCCGACTCGTGGGAAGCGGCCACCTCGAAAGCGGTGTCGAATTCCTCCACCTCGAAGCGGTGGGTGATGACCGGGGAGATGTCGAGACCGGTGCCGATCAGCACGTTCATCTTGTACCAGGTCTCGAACATCTCACGCCCGTAGATGCCCTTCAGATTGAGCATGTTGAAGATGACGATGCTCCAGTCGATGGGGTAAGGATCCGAGGGGATTCCCAGCAAGGCCACATTGGCCCCGTGGATGGTGTTCTGGAGGATGTCATCGAGGGCGGCCGACTTGCCGGACATCTCCAGCGCGACATCGAAGCCTTCGCTCATCCCGAGCTCGTCCTGGACATCCTGAAGATCTTCGAAGCGCACGTCTACCGCCCGGGTTGCTCCCATCCGTTTGGCGAGCTCGAGGCGATACGGGTTGATGTCGGTGATCACGATGTTGCGTGCGCCGGCCTGAGCCACCACGGCGGATGCCATCAAGCCGATGGGGCCGGCACCGGTGATCAGGACGTCTTCGCCAAGCACCGGAAACTCGAGGGCGGTGTGCACCGCGTTCCCGAAGGGGTCGAAGATGGCTGCGATCTCGAAATCGATGCCTGGTATGTGCCTCCACACGTTGCTCTTGGGGATGGCGACGTACTCGGCGAAGGCACCGGGGAGGTTGACCCCGATGCCCTTGGTGTCGTGACATAGGTGGCGCCGGCCGGCGAGGCAATTGCGGCATCGATTGCAGACCACGTGACCTTCCGCCCCAACGACCTCTCCGATCTCGAAACCGGAGACGTTGGATCCGAGCTCGACGATCGTGCCGGAGAACTCGTGGCCGATGGTCATCGGGACCGGGATGGTCGCCTGGGCCCAATCGTCCCAGTTGTAGATGTGGAGATCGGTCCCACAGATCCCGGTGGTGTGAACCCGGACCAGCACGTCATCGGGGCCGATGATGGGAGTCTCGACGTCATCGAGTCGAAGCCCGCGTTCGTCAGCGTGTTTCACCAACGCCCTCATTGCCATGCCCTTTCGACCTCTGCCCCAGCCGCGGCGTATCCCGGGGCGATCATCTCCTCCCACAGACCGGCCTTGGTCTCCCAAGAGCAGAAGGCAGCATCCAGGCTGTGCCAGGTGATCCTGGCGAGGTCGGTGACGTCGAACCCGTGATGCTTGGTGACGAAGTCGAATTCATCGCTCATGGAGGTGGCACTCATCAATCGGTTGTCGGTGCTCAGTGTGACATTGAAACCGGCGCGATAGAGGGTGCCTACCGGGTGGTCTTGGGCCGACATCCCACTGGTGGCCAGATTCGAAGCGGGGCACATCTCCAGGGGCATCCGTCGCTCTCGTATCCGCTGGGCGACCTTGCCCATCTTCACGATCTCCCCATCTTCGACCAAGCAATCTTCGACCAGCTCGACGCCATGACCGAGGCGCTCGGCTCCACACACGTCCATCGCCGAAGCCATGTAGGCCACCCCGTTCCCTCCAGCGTGCTCACCGGCGTGAATGGTCACCCGCAGGCCCTCGGCTCGCGCTAGACGGAAGGCGGGCAGATGGTCGGCAGGCGGGAAGCCAGCCTCCGGGCCCGCCAGGTCGAAGCCAACAACGCCGAGATCACGGCTCGCCGCAGCGACCCGGGCTAGCTCGAGACTGTCGTCCCAATGACGGAGGGCGTCGATGATCAGGCTCCACCTGAGACCGGTCTCCTGCTCGCCCATGGCCAGGCCGGAAGCGGCCGCCTGGATCACACGTTCGACGCTGGTCCCTTCCCTGGTGTTCAGGGATGGGCAAAAGCGGATCTCTGCGTAGACAACGCCATCGGCACTCAGGTCGACTGCCGCTTCGTATGCGACCCGCTCGATGGCTTCGGGGTGCTGCATGACCCCGATGGTGTGGGTGAACGCTTCCAGATAGCGCTCCAATGAACCGGAATCGGTCTGGTGGAACCATGCTGCGAGGTCGTCGGCGTTGTCCGCCGGGAGATCCCGGTAGCCATGTTGCTCGGCTAGTTCCAGGACCGTGTTGGGGCGCAGTCCGCCATCGAGATGGTCGTGCAGAAGCACCGATGGCAGGGGCATTTCGTCACGCTAGTCACGAGAGATATCAAGCCGGCCACCGGTACGCTGTCGCCGTGCCCAGAGCCCCTGTGATCGTCCTGACGGCCGTCCTGGTCGGTGCGTGCATGGCGGCGCCACCCGAGCGAGGCACCTTGCCCGACGTCGGAGAAGTCCTCGAGCAGCCCGTCGCCTGCTCATTCCTGGTGGGCCCACCACAAGGCGTTTCCGTGGCTGAGGTGCTCGACGACACCGGCGCCGAGGGCGTACTCGAGGCCGGCGACGTCATCATTTCCCTAAACGGCGCCGAGACCGCCAGTCAGGATGAGCTGCGGGATGCTCTGGCCGAGGAAGCGGTCGGCAATTCGATCCATCTCGAGCTAGTCCGCGACGGAACCGAAACGACGGCGGACATGATCCTCGGAGCGAACCCCGACGATCCGGAACGACCGTTCATGGGAGTGATGATTCGCACTGCCTATCAACATCTCGAGCCCACCGATGCGGACGACCAGATTCCGGATGTGGACACCGCTCGGGCGGTGGCCATAGGTGGCTTCCTCTATGGCGTCGAGCCAGAGGAGGTCCTGTGGTCGAGTACCGGGCTGGGTGTCTCCGACGAGACCAACTGGGTGGCGACGAGCAAGAGTGTCTACGGCCTGGGGGCCGGGGTGGACAAGGTTCTGACCGACCTGATCAGTGGCGAGGTCATCAATTATCCAGTCGTCGACGGTTGGCTTCCGGCGCGCCTCATCGGGTCCATCGGCGACGACCTCCTCTTGGCCGTCACCCAAGAGGTGCCGGATCAGCCCGAATTGGTTGCAGTGGCCACCTCGAGATTCGACCCTGAGACGGGGGACACCGAATGGATCGAGCCCATCAGCGAAGGCTTTGGGGTTCCGGTGACGGCATGGGCTTCTCCGGATGGCAGCTACATCACGATCGGAGGCATCGAACTCGACACCGCGACACTCACTGGTGTGGACCTGCTCACGTCCGACGGGGTGACCGCAGGCCTGGATGAGTTGCTGCCACTCGGCTCGCCGATCGGCTGGCTCGACGAGGAGACCGCCGTCTTTCGCACGTCAGCCACCACGGTGTCGGAAGTGAACGCGGTGACCGGGGAGATCACGGAGGTGACGTTGGACTCCGCATTGGAAGGTGTGCCCCTGTACGCGGTCGCAGACGGGCACAGCGTGCTGGCAGTCAGCGACAGGTCGCTGTTGATGGATGACCTGAACACCGACGGCGAACTGCGGCTGCTGGCCGAGAATTGCTCGATCGGCAGGGTGGGTGACGCGGGCTGGCGCCCGACGTCGGGTCAGTCCGCCTGACCCGCCTCGACTTCTTCGGGCTCGGGCTCAGGCTCAGGCTCCCGGCCTCGGCTTCGGCGGGCTTGCCGTTGCTTGGCGCCGCCTCGGGATTCCTCCCGGCCTTGGAAAGGGCTTCCCGGCTCCTGACGCCGGCAAGCTCATCCGACATGGCCTGCCAGCCCTTGGGCTGGCGCATGGTGCGCGATCCGGGATCGGAGCCCATGATCTCGGCAACTTCCTCACCCGAGATCTGCTTCTTCTCCTCGAGAACGGCCGCCAGCTCGAGGATCTTGTCCTCATGCTCCCCGAGCAATAGGGCAACCTTGTTATAGAGGACCGCGAGACGCTCCTCGATCTGATCCTTCCGCTCTCGCAGGGCGGTCGACACCGGGTTGGCCGGGCCGCCAGTCTCGTTGGAGCGTGTCCCGCTCGTCGAGGAAATGGTCTTACCCATGCCCCACGAGCCCTCCATCAAGGCGGCCACGGTCGAGGCGTTCTGCAGGTCGGACGACACCCCGGAGCTGTTGTCTCCGTCGAAGAAGAGCCGTTCACCTGCCAGGGAGGCAAGCGAGACCATGATGTCGTTCTCGTATTCAGACTTCCACTCCAGGAAGCGCTCCTCCTCACCCATGCTCTTGACCATCCCCAGGGTGCCAGGCCGCTTCTCGATGGAGACGATGTCGATCCGCCGATGGGCGCGCAGAAGGTGGGCGGTCACGGCGTGGCAAGCCTCGTGGACCGCGACTGCATGACGCTCCCGTTGGATGTAGTCGACATCTTCGGGAGGTCCCAACTCCTTGAGTGACTTGGCCCGCCAAACGTCCGGCCACTCGATCGACTCCCGACCAGCGCGGACGGCGATGATCAGAGCCTCGTTGATGAGGTCCTTGATGCTGGCCCCCGAGTAATAGGGGGTGATCACCGCCAGTTGTTCTACCTGCTCGGGTGTGAGCTGGTGGTCCACCTTGTCCAGGTAGCCGACGATGGTCTGCTTGCGGCCTTCCTTGGATGGGTATCCCACCTTGTAGATGCGGTCGATCCGCCCCGGCCGCAACATTGCCTCGTCCAAGGCGTTCGGCATGTTGGTGGCCATGATGTGGAGGATCCGGTACTTGGGTGGGGGCTTGGGCCGGAAGCCGAACATCTTGCGGAACTTGTTGGTGATCCCGCGCGGCTTGGTGAGTCCGTTCATCTCGGTGAGCAGCGCCTGGAGGGTGCCCATTCCGCCGCCACCGCCTGCCATCCCGCCCATCATGATCCGGTCGATCCAGCCCTTCTTGGGCTGATCCTCGGCGGCCGCCGGAATGGTCTGGCTCCAGTATTGGACAAGTGCTGCCTGAGTCTGGGAGCCCATGAAGCCGAATCCGTTGCAGGTGAGGCCCAGATCGGCGTCTGACATCCCGAACTGACCCTGGGGGGAGCCCATCCCGGTCCTCGATCCAAGGGCGTCGGCCTCATCGAAGAAGACGATCACGCCGCCGTGGCGGAGGCTGAGCTTGCGCAGCTTGCGATACAGGCTCTTGACCTTGAGGACGCCGATCCCCATGAACATGTTGATGAAGGCGCCCGGCTCCACGAATACATAGGGCCGGCCGGTCTCGCCGGCAATCGCCTGAGCCATCAAGGTCTTCCCGGTGCCGGGAGGCCCCCAGAGCAGGATCCCGCCGGGGATGTATCCGCCCTTCTTCTCGATCTCGTCGGGCTTCTCGAGAAAGGCGATGTTCTCCTTGATCAAGTCGAGGACGTGGTCCTGTCCCCAGACGTCATCGAAGCGGGTGGTGACCTCCTCGGGGAGGATGACGTCCATCCCGCCCCGGGACAGCAGCCAGAAGATGCCCAGGAACTGGAAGGCGACGAAGAAGAAGCCGAACATCAATTGGAAGGCGAAGGGGAGGACCCCGACGATCAGACGGGGGAGCTCGACGATCGCCTGGACCACGCCCTGGACTTCGGGGACGAAGTAGTCGACGAGCAGCCCGATGATGAACAGATAGAGGGCCCAGCGGAAGAATCTGCCGACCCGGAAACGGGTCCACGGCTTGAAGTGGCTCTCCATCCAGCGCTGGATGCCCCCAAAGAAGCTGTCCTGCCAGAACGAGTTGTAGGCCGCGGAGCGCTCCGAGAACCAGTAATGGATCTGACGCAGGCACTCCAGGAGGAAGATGGTCCCCAGGACCTTTCCGGTGGTGCTGCTGAAGAACTCGACGACCACGTCCCAGAAACTCAGGAATCCGAGGTCGTCCGAGCCGGCGATGATCGCAGTCATCACGACGGCGAGGAAGATCAGGAACTTGATCCGGTCCCATGTGTCGAGACGACGCCTGGTCTGGCGTATGTCCCGCTTTCTTGTGTTCAGGCTCTCTTGTTCACCAGCCATGAGTCAACAACTCCCACAATCGTGTCCTGGTGCGATATGAAGCATTCCCGGCTGCAGCCGGCGATCATCGAGTACATCTTGGTGTCGTCGGGGTTGGAGACGGTGATCATGTATGCCACCCCCTGGTTTTGCCCGGCCTCGTCCTCGAAGGCGACGAGCACTCTGACCCCGTCGAAACCGCCACCGAATGAGAAGTCCTCCTTCTGTAGCTCCTGGCTGTTTGCCAGGTCGTAGTAGGGGAGAACCGACTGGGTGAGAACGGCGCGGGATAGGAAGTCCTTCTCGGTCTCGCCGATCTGGCGGACCGACATCAATCCGATCGGGTACTCCGACTCGGTCAGGGCCCGGCTGAGGTGAGAGACGTCGCGCACCGGGTCTCCGTCGAAGCCGATGCTGCTCACCGGCGGGAATGTGAAGCCCTGGACCGGCTCGTCAAACGGCAGGTCGTCGAGCGAGGAGAGCTCCGACAACTCGTAGGTGTGCCATTCCTCCGGGATTTGGAACCGGCCGAGACGCTCGGTGTCGGTGTAGGTCACGACGTTGCCGGAATCGCCGCCGCAGGCCGAAATCAACAGGGTTGCGGTTGCCAGCACCATCAGATGCCGCACCGTGCGTGACGCCGATAAGAGCCTGATGCGGACAGACTATCCGCCGATCGCCAGTTGCGGGAGATCAGTGCCGCGGTCCGGTTCCACGTATGGCACGATGGCGCCGTGATGGAGACACACGCCGGAAAGCTCCTCGTTGCGACACCGCAGCTGATCGACCCCCACTTCTGGCGAACCGTCATCTTCATGTTGCAACACGATGACGAGGGAACCGTGGGTCTCGTCCTCAATCGACCGACGCCCGAGCTGGTCGTCGACCACCTCCCCGAGTGGGTCACAGGGAAGAACGAGCCGCAACGGCTGTTTTATGGAGGCCCGGTTGAGCCGGAGATGGCGATTGCGCTCGGGCCGGGCGGCATCGGTGAGGCGACGGCGCTGCCGGGGGTCACCCTGGTCGACCTGTCGACAATCCCACCGACCGACTCCACCCGAATTCGGGTCTACTCCGGGTACGCCGGATGGGGGGCAGGCCAGCTCGAAGCCGAGCTGGCTGAAGGTTCGTGGTACCTGGTACAAGCATCACCGGACGACCCATTCGACCGCCCCGAAGGCCAGTGGGCCCGGATTCTCCGCCGCCAAAGCGGTTACCTCTCGCTGGTTTCCACCTTTCCCGAGGACGTGGCGCTCAATTGAAGGTGCGCAGACCTACCCTCCAAGACGGATGACCAGCGTCACCGCACCCAAGCTGAGGCCAAGCCTGAAGCGAAAGGCGCCGGGCCTCGAAGTGGAGCGATCCCTCTGGGCGGCGGGTGCGCCGATCGTGGTTGGCGTCGACGAAGTCGGTCGGGGCTCCTGGGCCGGCCCGTTGACCATCGGGGCCGCGGTGGTGCCATCCACCACCAGGGTCTACAAGATTCGCGACTCCAAGATGCTCAACGAAGACGAGCGAGAGGCTCTTTTCGACCGGATCGCCGGTTGGTGTGACGCTTGGGCCGTCGGGCATGCCACCCCGGCGGAGTGTGACGAGCTGGGGATGTCGGACGCCCAGCGCTTGGCGGCTCGCCGCGCCCTGGATGCCCTCGGTGTCACCCCCGACCAGGTGATCGTGGACGGAAACTGGGACTTCGTCGGGGGAGCGAAGCGGATAGTTCGTGGGGATGCCAGCTCGTTGTCGATCGCAGCGGCATCGATCCTCGCCAAGGTGAGCCGGGACCGAATCATGAGGGAAACCGCGGTCAACTTCCCCGGTTACAACTTCGAGGCCAACAAGGGATATCCCTGCCCGATCCACAAGGCGGCCCTCCAGGCATGGGGACCTACCTCCATCCACCGGCGCTCATGGGTGTTCATGGATCATCTGATGTGGAACGGGTTGACCCGGATCCAGCGCGCAGAGCCTCAGCTGACGCTCGAATTCGAGCCCTGATCCCCATCGATCTTCTCGACGGCGCGGGCGCCGATCATCATCGTGGTCGCGTTGGTGTTGCCACTCACGATACGGGGCATCACTGAGGCGTCCGCAACCCGCAGGGAGGCGACCCCATGAACCTTGAGGTCGGCGTCGACCACACCGGCATCAGGCGGCCCGATCCGACAGGTTCCCACCGGGTGGTAGAGGAGCTCGAAGCGCTGCCGCACAAAGTCCTCCAACGAGTCGTGGTCAGCGACACGCCTCCCCGGCAGGATCTCGTCACCCCGGACTCCGTCGAATGCGGGCATCGACACGATTTCACGTGCGATTTCGACTCCCCGGATCAGGGCATCGAGATCTTCACGCTCAGTGAGGTAGTTGCCGACGATTCGCGGCGCTTGCCACGGATCGGCGCTCGCGACGAGAACGGTGCCTTCGCTCCTGGGGGAGAGGAGCACAGGGCCGAGGCTGAAGGCGTGCCCGGTGAAAGGCGTCATCCCGTGACCTTCGAAATAGACCGGGCCGAAATGAAATTGGAGGTCGGGCTCGGCCAGTTCTTCCGACGATCGGGCGAACGCCCCGGCTTCGGCGACGTTGGAGGTGAGACGTCCCCTCCGCATGAGAAGCCAGCGGATCAGTTCCGTGATCGACTCGGCATCGTCGAGTGTGTCGGCGGTGGTGGCTTCCTGGATCAGCCCGGCGACGGGGTGGTCCTGGAGATGGGCGCCGACGTGGGGGTTGGCGACCTTGACCTCCACCCCGGCCGCTCCGAGCACAACCGGATCGCCGATGCCGGAGAGTTGCAGAAGCTGAGCTGAGCCGAAGACCCCAGCGCTGACGATGACCTCGGCCCGAGCCTCGAGGCGATGTCAGTTGCCCTGCCCTGAAGTAATCGACACCTACAGCCGCACCCCGCTCGACCAGGATTCTGGAGCAGGTGGCTCCGGTGATCACCTCCAGCGTCGGACGGCGCATGGCGGGCCTCAGATATGCATCGGCAGCGCTCCATCGGCGGCCCCGCCGCTGGGTCACCTGAAACATGCCAACCCCGTCCTGAGTAGGCCCGTTGAAGTCAGGGTTCGCCGCGAGCCCGTGTTGCAGGCCGGCTTCGATGAAACGCCGGGTGTATGGATTGGGGTTTCGGAGATCCTCGACTCTCAGCTGTCCACGTGAGCCGTGGAACTCGGACTCGCCGCGGCTGTTGGCCTCCATCCGCTTGAACACCGGCAAGACGTCATCCCATGCCCAGCCGATGGCTCCTCTCTGCTCCCAACCGTCGAAGTCGGAAGGCCTCCCTCGCATGTAGATCATGGCGTTCATCGACGAGGAGCCGCCCAGCATCCGCCCCCGGGGCAGGAACAATCGCCTTGAGTTCGCGGCTGGCTCCGGCTCGGTTTCGTATCCCCAATCACGCTCGGTCTTGAAGAGCTTGTAGAAGGCGGCCGGGATCGCAACTTCGAGAGCTCGGTCGCTGCCCCCGGCTTCGAGAAGGGCGACGCTATGGCGGGCGGACAGCCCCTCGGCGATGACGCATCCCGCCGACCCGGCTCCGATCACGATGTAGTCGACCACCTGCGCCATGCAGTTCACGCTACAACCGGGCCCGGTCGCATTACCTTGCCGACGTGTTCCTCTCCGACAACGACCAAGCCATGCTCAACGGCGACGCCGGTCCCGGAGCACAGATGGCGATGGAGCTGCTCACCGCGGCGGCGCCGGCAAGCAGAGCGACGGAGTTGCTGGACATTGTCGGCGCCCATATCGATGGTTGCCTCTATCACGGGGTGGCCGGCCTCGACTTTGCTCGTGAGCTGGCTGATCAGGGGGCCCGGGTGGCCGTCCCGACCACTTTGAACGTCTCGTCGATCGACCTGATCCATCCCGGCCTCTATCGGGGGCCTGATGAGGAGGCTCGAGCCGCCAGGGAGCTCATGGACGCCTATGTGGCCATGGGATGCTCACCGACCTGGACCTGTGCGCCCTATCAGCTCGCGGTCCGGCCCGGCTTCGGCGATCAGGTGGCTTGGGGCGAGTCGAACGCCATCGTCTTTGCCAACAGTGTCCTGGGGGCCCGAACCAACCGGTACGGAGACTTCCTCGACATCTGCTGCGCCATCACCGGACGGGCGCCCGCCAGCGGCCTGCACACGGACGAGGGCCGTCGTGCCACGTTCCATCTCGAGGTTCGGGTCCCCGATCGACTCCTCGACGAGGAGCTCTTCTATCCACTACTCGGTCATGTCCTCGGCCAGGAGGCCGGCACCGAGGTCGCCGTGATCAGCGGGCTCGACGATCGAGCCGACGAGGACCGGCTCAAGGCACTTGGTGCAGCGGCTGCGTCGTCGGGCGCGGTCGCCATGTTCCATGTGGCTGGTGTCACCCCGGAAGCGGCGACGATGGCCGAGGCAGCAGGAGGAAAGGCTCCTCTTCGCACAGTGGTTGTCGATGTCGAGCGTCTGAACGCGGCCCGCTCGTCGCTCGATGTCGGGACTGGCGATCTCTCAGCGGTGAGCGTTGGCACCCCGCACATCTCGATACGGGAGCTGGAGGCTCTGGCCGGCCTGGTCGCCGGTGCCAGGAGCAAGGTCCCGTTCTATGTCAATGTCGGCCGCGACGTGTTGGAGGAGGCCTCGACACGACGAATCGTGGAGCCGATCACCAACTTCGGAGCAACCCTCGTCACCGATACCTGCACCTACATCACGCCGATCATCGAGGACTTGTCTGGCGTGGTCATGACCAACTCCGGCAAATGGGCCTACTACGCCCCGGGCAACATCGGGGTTGAGGTGGTCATGGGCAGCCTCAGTGAGTGCGTTCAGTCGGCAGTTTCTGGGCAGGTGGCCGTCGGGGAGGCATGGTGACAGGACCGGACTACGAGGTCCTGGTCCCGGGCCAGGCCGAAGGTCGCCTGATCGTCCTCGAGGAGCCGCTTTCGCTCTGGGGTGGCTTCGATGCTGAAACCGGTCGGATCATCGACAGCAACCACTCCGGAATGGGAATCGAGCTCACCGGTTCGATCGTGGCGATGCCCCACGGCCGGGGCTCGAGCTCGTCGTCGTCGGTTCTGGCGGAGGCATTGAGGCGGGGGACGGGGCCTGCGGGTTTCATCCTTGGCGAGCCGGATCCGATCCTGGTGATAGGCGCCTTGGTGGCGATAAGGCTGTATCAGGCCTCATGTCCCATCCTGGTCGGGCCGATACCAGTAGAAGGCGCCGGAAGCTGGGAGATCGATTGCGAAAAGTCCCCACCGGTGACGAAGATTGTTTAGTGACGCCCTGGGGGTACAAAGGGCACGACTCGCACACGGGACCAATCAGCAAGGGGACCTCATCCGCGACCAAACCGATGTCGGTGAATTGAATGCCTTCTTCAAGCGAATGCCGGTCGCCTTCTACCGAAGTGCGCTCAATGGCGAACTGGTGGCGGCGAATCCCGCGCTGGCCGCACTCCTTGGATACGACAGTGTCGAGGAGTTGACGAGCAAGGTGGGGACGGTCGCGAGCGTCTACGTGAATCCGGAGCGGCGACTGCGTTGGATCGAGGAGATCGGAGCCACAGGTGTCGTCTACGACTTCGACATCGAGTTGAGGCGCCCGGACGGGACGACGATCTGGGCTCGGGATTCCGCTCGCGCCATTCGTGACGATGCAGGCGGCGTCATCTACTACGAGGGCTCCCTGGTCGACGTCACCGACAAGATCGAGGCACAAAAGGCCAAGGACGAGTTCATTGCCACCGTCTCCCATGAGCTGCGTAACCCGATCGCAGCCATGCTGGGACTGGGCCAGGAGCTTGCCAGCAACTACGACACCTTCAACGATGAGGACCGCCGGGAGATGGCGCAGATGATTGCCCGGCAGGCCGACGATGCCTCCTGGCTCATCGAGGACCTGCTGGTCGCCTACGGGGACAATCTGAACGGGGTCAGCGTCCATCCCGAGGTCTTCGATGTCGTCAAGGAGATCGAGCGGGTCTTGGAGGTGGAGGATCACCCGATCGATCTTCAGGTCTTCGATGGCTCCTCGATGATCACCGCCGACCCGAGGCGGACACGTCAGATTCTCAAGAACCTGGTCTCGAACGCTCTCCGCCATGGCGGGGAGACGGTGAGCGTGGCCCTGGCAAAGGTCGGCGACCGCATCGAGGTGAAAGTTCGGGATTCCGGCGAGCCCATCCCCGACTCCGACGTGGAGCGGATCTTCAAGGCGTTTGAGATGGGGAGCCGGGGGGCACATCCGAATTCGGTTGGCCTCGGCCTGGCGGTGGCCCGTCGTCTGGCCCGTCTGATGGAAGGCGACCTCACTTATCGGTATCAGGACGGCTGGTCGAGCTTCGTGCTGTCCCTCCCGACGGCCTGAGCGGCGGCGGCCCCTAACCTGCCCGGAATGCGTGTCCTAGTCACCGGTGGCGCCGGATTCATCGGCAGCCACACCGTCATCTCCCTGATCGAGGCCGGCCACGAGCCTGTCATCGTCGACAACCTGTCCAACGCCCACCGCTCGGTGGTGACGAGGATCGGTGAGATCGCGGGAGCGACGCCCGAGTTCGTCGAGGCTGATATCCGAGACCGGGATGCGATGCGTGAGGTGGTCGGCAGGGGCTTCGACGCCTGCATGCACTTTGCGGCGCTCAAGTCGGTGGGGGAGTCAGTGGAGAAGCCGCTCCTCTACTACGACAACAACGTCGGCGGCACCATCTCTCTCGTAGAGACCCTTCTCGAGTTCGACGTGAAGTGCTTCGTCTTCAGCTCGTCGGCGACGGTTTACGGGGATCCGACGGTCCTGCCGTTGGTCGAATCGCTGCCGGTGGGGACCGCGGTCAACCCGTACGGGTGGACCAAGATCATGATGGAACAGGTCCTCCGGGACCTGCAGTTCGCCAACCCGGACTGGTCGATTTCACTGCTTCGCTATTTCAACCCGGTAGGTGCCCATCCCTCGGGGCTGATCGGAGAGGACCCGGCCGGTGATCCCAGCAACCTGATGCCCTATGTGGCCCGGGTGGCCGCGGGGCTCCTGCCCAAAGTGCGGGTCTACGGTGGCGATTATCCGACGCCGGACGGGACCGGTGTCCGCGACTTCATCCACGTCGTCGACCTCGCCGAGGGGCATGTCCGAGCCCTGGAGCGGCACGGTGCCGAGAGTGGCGTGTTCACCTACAACCTGGGCACCGGGGAGGGCCACAGCGTGCTCGAAGTCATCAAGACCTATGAACAGGAGTCGGGTCGCCCGATCCCGTATGAGATCACCGACCGGCGCCCCGGGGACGTGGCCACCAGCTACGCCGACGTCTCCAAGGCGGCCGCCGACCTGGAGTGGAAGACCACCCGAGACCTGGCGGAGATGTGCTCCGATTCCTGGCGTTGGCAAAACCGGCCCCGCTGACCATCGGTACCCTCGCCCCGTGATCGACATCATCGAGGAAACACGCGCCTGGATTGCGGGCGATCCCGACCCGGAGACGCGGTCCGCTCTGGAGTCCATGATCGAGTCGGAGGACACGGCTGGTCTCGATCGCGCGATGGGAGGAACCCTCAGTTTCGGCACAGCGGGGATTCGCGGTGAAGTGGGCCCGGGATCGAACCGGATGAATCGGGCTGTGGTGATCCGCACCACCAGAGGCTTGGCCGACTATCTGATCGCCGAGCATGGCGGGCCGCCCGAAGCGCCGGTGATACTCGGATTCGACGCCCGTCCCTCCAGCCGTCAGTTCGCGGAGGACGCAGCAGGGGTCCTGGCTGGAGCCGGGATCCAGGTCGGATACTTCGGCGAGGTGACCCCAACTCCACTCGTCGCATATGCGGCGAAGCACTACGAAGCGGCTGCGGCCGTCGTGGTCACCGCCAGTCACAACCCACCAGCCGACAACGGGTACAAGGTCTACGGGGCGAACGCCGCGCAGATCATCCCGCCCGTGGACGCTGACATCGCAGCCGCGATCGATCGGGCTGGACCTGCCATAGAAGTCCCCCGGGTTGAAGCAGCATTCTCGGGGTCATCAGATCTGGTCAAGCGGGTTCCCGAGGATGTCTACGAGGGGTACCGCGAAGAGGTCAACGCGGCGAGGCCCAATCCTCAGGTCTCGGACTTCAAGATCGTCTACACGCCGTTGCATGGTGTGGGGAGCAGGATCCTGAATCGGCTCTGCGCCCAGGCCAACCACACCGGGATCATCACGGTGCCGGAGCAGGAAGCCCCGGATGGGCGATTTCCCACGGTCAGCTTCCCCAACCCGGAGGAGCCGGGCGCCCTCGATCTGGCGCTGGCGCTGGCGAAGGCAGAGGATGCCGGACTGCTGATCGCAAACGATCCGGATGCCGACCGCCTGGCGGCGGCGGTGCCCTCGGCGGGGGAGTGGCGGCTCCTCAGCGGCAACGAGTTGGGGGCCCTGCTCGGGGACTATGTGCTCCGGTATTGGGAAGAGTCGGCAACCCCGATCGTGGTCAACTCGGTGGTCTCATCGCCGATGCTCGGCGAGATAGCCAAGCGTCGCAATGCGCGCCACGAGGTGACTCTCACCGGTTTCAAATGGATCATCAACGCCGGTCTGGCCCTCGAGGGAAGGGGCGAGGGGAGCTTTGCCTTCGGCTACGAAGAAGCCCTCGGCTACTCGGTCGGCAAGACGGTTAGGGACAAAGACGGAATGTCAGCCGCACTTGTCCTTTGCGACTCTGGTGGCCGAGGAACGGGCACAGGGCCGAGATCTCCTCGACCGCCTGCACGACCTGTGGGCAGAGGTCGGTCTCTGGGTCAGCTCCCAGTACTCCGTCGGCCGTACCGGCCCCACCGGTCAGGAGGAGATCACTTCGGCTGTCGAGCACCTGGCGGCGAAGCCGCCGGAACGTGTCGGCGGGCACCAGGTGGTGGCGGTGATCGACTACCGAAAGGGAGCCGGCCATCGGCCGATCTGGCTGGGGGAGCAGGACCTGATCGAGCTCGACCTGGGGAATGTTGGGCGGGTTCTGGTCAGACCCTCGGGCACCGAGCCCAAGATCAAGGTCTATGTGGACCTGCAGGGAGAGCCAGGAACCTCCCCGGACGAGTCGTATCGACGTCTGACGGCCTCCGCCGCCGAAATGGCGAAGGAAGTGGGGGAGGGACTGGCCTTCTGATCAGCCGGGGCGCCGGCCCCGCTGTTGTCGGTAGAGATAGAGCCATCCCAGACCATGAATCGCCACCGCAGCGAAAAGCACGATGCTCGCACCGGGATACCCCGCGATCAGGGCCGCCAGTCCAGCGACGACGGCGGTGCAAACCAGGGCGATACGCGGACCGTTGAGAGGGCCAAACACGGTCCAAGAGTACTCCTCGCGCTGCTGCTCACGGCAACGACTGCCTCCTGTGTCGGGGCCGGCGTGGAGGAGCCGAGCACCTCGACGTCGCTCCCCGCGGTCACAACCACGCAGGGTGACCGGAGCACCACCACCTCGCTAGCGACCACGACGAGCACCACCTCGCCGTTTCAGGAACTGTCGGCGGGGGCGCTGATCACTCCGAGCGGTGTCGTCGTTGCCATCATCGACCGTGGCGCCACTGGATACATCGTGCGGACCCCGTGCGGGAACACGGCGACCATCGGGAACGGCGAACCCGTTGGCCACGTCGAGGTGGTCCTCGATCCCGGGCACGGCGGACCCATCGATTCGGGGGCAGTCGGCGCCAATGGCCTACGAGAGGCCGACGTCAATCTGAAGGTCGGGAAAGCCACTGAGCGGCTGCTGAAGGAAAGGGGGATAAGCGTGGTTCTGACCCGGACCGCCAACTACGCAGTCCGAATACCGGTGAGGGCCCAGCTCGCCGACGACCTCGGCGCCGAAATCCTGGTGTCGATCCACCACAACGCCCCCACTCCTGAAGCTTCGATAGCTCCTGGCACGGAAATCTTCATCCAGAGCGACTCGGAGCACTCCCGCCGGCTGGGCGGCTTGATCTGGGAGCACGTTGTCAGTGAGCTTTCCAAGATCCACGGCGTTCAATGGCACGCCGCTCCCGACGCGGGAGTCCTTCTGGTGATGAACTCGAGGGGAGAGGACTCATACGGAATGGTGCGGCTCCCCGAAACAGCCTCCGTCCTGGCCGAGCTCGCCTACATGTCCGCTCCGAGCGAAGCGGAGATGCTGGCCACTCCTGAGTACACCGAACGGGCGTCCGAGGCCCTCGCCGACGCAGTCCAGACCTATCTCCAGGAAGACAGATCTCGGCTCCGGATATGTCGAGGAGCCCAGGATCTTCAATCCGCTGCCGGGTATCAGTGCCGGCAACTGCGAAGACCCTGACCTGGGGTAGGGGAAGTCCGTAATCCACTGCATTGGGCTTGTTTCAAGCATGAACTAGCCAACTTGACATAACGTAGATTATGGGTCAAACCACTTTTCCCACCCACAGCCTCACAACTCCTCTCCCACCCCACTCCACACAAGAAACACCAAAGGGAAGGGAATCGGAGAGCGGTGGATAGTGTTCTTCTCTCCGACCAATCAATCAACAGAAGGTTTTCCGATGGCCACAGTGGCGCTCAGCAAAGAGACATTCGATCAGACGATCCAGGACAACGGCACGGTGCTCGTTGATTTCTGGGCCGAGTGGTGCGGCCCCTGCCGCTCATTCGCCCCTACCTTCGAGGCAGCGTCCGAGAAGAACCCGGACATGGTGTTCGCCAAGGTCGACACCGAGGATCAGCAGGAGCTGGCCCAGGCCTTTGGGATCCGCTCCATCCCCACATTGATGGTGTTCCGGGACCAGGTCGTGCTCTACGCCCAGCCAGGGGCCCTTCCCCCCAACATGCTCGAGGATCTCATCTCACAGGTACGTGACGTGGACATGGACGAGGTGCGAGCGCAGATTGCGGCCCATGAGGCCGAGCTGGCCGCCGACCCGGATCACGAGCACAAACACGATCACGATCATGACCATGACCACGACCACGCTCACTGAGGTCGGCGCTCAGCCCTGACTTCTCGACTTGCGGTAGACCGAGACGTGTTGTCCTGACCGTTCGGTGAATGGCCTCCGGTCGTACCAGCCCCACCTCTCCTCCAACTCGAGGCCGGCGAGCTGTCCCATCAGGTCCATCTCCGAGGGCCAGGCGTAACGCACGGTCACCGGGAGCACGACTGTCGACCCGTCCTCGAGTCGACGAACCTGATGCGAGACCACGGTCTGTGCCAGCGAATCGTGGATGGCCAGCTCGTAGGCGTGAGCCTCGTTGGAGCTGATACTGGACACCCCCATCCGGGTGCCGAGATGGTCGTACCGGCTCAGGTCAGGCAGAAAGGTATCGAGCACGAATCTCCCCCCGGGCTCCAGCGCCCGGGCCACGTTCCGAAAGCACTCCACCTGGCGAGCCTGGTCGAGAAGAGCGAAAAGGGTGTTGAAGGGGAGGTAGACCAGCGGGAACTGCTCCTCGACGGCCACATCGGCGAAATCCCCCATCACGACCTGAATCCGGTCGGCACCGGGCTTCGCTCGCAGCAGGGCAACCATCTCGTCGGAGATGTCGATGCCGGTGACCGCCACACCGGCCTCCTGGAGCGGCAATGCCACCCTCCCCGAGCCGATCGCCAACTCGAGGGCTCGAGGTGGGGTGCCGGCTAGGGCTCGCAGGAAGGAAACGGTCGCGTGGTCGATCTCCTCGTATATCGAGTCATAGAAGGGCGCCCATCGCTGCCCGTAGGTCCCCGTGTCGTAGTCGCTCATAACCCAACTCTGGCACCTCGGGATGGATGGCTGCGAGAATTCCCTACTCTCCCCGGCCATGCCAGCTGATCCATCCGTCATTCAGGCACTTGCGGCCCGGTCGATCAGGTACGAAGAGATGGCCTGCGACCCCGACCTTGCCGACACCGCCCAGTTCTGTGCCGCTTACGACGTGCCCATGGATCGCTCGGCGAACACGATCCTCGTCGCCTCCCGGAAGCCAGAGGGCCATGTCGCCGCTTGCCTGGTCCTGGCCACCACCCGACTCGACGTGAACGGGATCGTTCGGCAACGCCTCGGTGTTCGCAAGGCGAGCTTCGCCTCCCCCGAGCAGACCAGGGAATTGACCGGGATGGAGATCGGTGGTGTCACCGTGTTCGGTCTGCCCAGCGACATACCGATATGGATCGACAGTCGGGTGCTGGCTCCCGAATGGGTGATCATCGGGGCGGGTTCGCGCACGGCGAAGATCAAACTCGATCCGAAGCAATTTGCCCTGATCGACGGGGCAGAGGTCGTGGAGGACCTGGCGCTTCTCCCCCCTTCAGCCTGAGCTTTGCAATGACCTCCTGATCAGGAACCCATAGCCGATCAGGCCGATGGCGAGGAACGAGAACCATTGGATGGCATAGGCGAGATGCGGGCCCTCGTCGTCGAAGGTGGGCTCGGCAAGCGGCACGGGAAGATCGGCTCCCCGCTCCCCCAGCTCGACCAGGTACACCGGCAGCAGCGGAAACGGGACCTGTTCTTGGATCCGATCGATATCGACCCGATTCAGCGTGGTCAGCTGCCCGGTGGCCGGGTCGGCGGGCCCGAGTGCCTTCCGCTCCTGGGTCGGGGCCAGCCAGCCCTCGACCGTCACCACACCGCTTGGTGGCGGCGCCTGGGCCACGGGCACCTGATCCAATTCGAGCGGCACCCATCCCCGGTTCACCAAGACCGCGGTCCCGTCCTCGGCCAGGAGCGGGGTGATCACATCGAATCCTGCGACATCCCGATAGACCTGACTCCGGATCAGCACCTCGGATTCGGGCACGAAAGTGCCGGTGGCGACAGCCCGATAGTGATCGAGGGAGTCCAGATCCGCGCCGGCCGCCGGCACCAGAGCGAAGGCGTCGACCGGCTCGGCCTCGAATCTCGACTCCCCGACCGCATTCATCAGCCTCCGCTCCTCCAGTCGGCGGAGTTGCCACATGCCGAGACTTACGAACACCACCGAGACCACCAACACCACGATGTGGGCGGCCATCCACTTCGGGGTGAGGAGGGAGCGCAAGATTCAAATGAG
>CAVRWT010000002.1:0-181772 GCA_963724825.1 uncultured Acidobacteriota bacterium | reverse complement strand
GGGAGGTTCGGCCCATCGGGCCGGACTGTATTTGGGAGGCGTTGAAGTTGTTGGGCGGTGCAACCAGTGGGGAGTCATGGACGGCACGTTGCCGCGTCGAGCCATATCAGTAGCGGCAGCCAGTTTCCGGGCGGACATTCTTTTTCGCGGTTACCGATGTCCTCATCATCATGGGGGCGTATTCGATGGCCCTCGTGATCAGGATGTTGGATTCAGGGATCGTCAACCCGCGCGAGTACTTCATCGATCTCGCCAAGGCGCTGCCGTTGATCATCTTGATCCACCTGCTGGCGAACGTGATCTCCGGAGCGTATGGCCATGTTTGGGAGCACGCCTCTATTGACGAGGCACTCAAGGTCGTCATCGCCAACACGGTCGCCGGAGGCGTCGTTCTCGGGATGACCTTGATCCTCAAGGAATTGCCGGACCACATAGTGGTCCCTGCCAGCGTGGTGGTTATGGGCTCGTTCCTCTCCCTTGCCGGGATGGGGCTGGTTCGATTCCGCTCGCGATTGTTTTCCTTTCGGAAGACCGGGGGGGAACCCGGATCCTGATAGTCGGAACCGGGCGGGAGGCAGCCGTGTTCGCCAGGCAGGTGCCCACACTGGCCGATCAGGGACTGGCGGTCGGCTTCATTGCCGAAGGGCCCACTGAGTCAGAGTCAGTGCGGCGATTGGCCGGTCTTCGCATCCTGGGGCATCTCGGAGAGCTCGCCGATGTGGTGCGCGAACATGAAATCGACGAGGTCGTTGTAGTGGGCACCGAACCTGCGCGGACCCGGGAAGTGGTGGACCGTTGTCTCGAAGTCGATGTTCGGTTGCGGATCCTTCCCGTGGCCGAGGACATCATGGATGATCGTTCTGCTGCTGTCGACGTTCGGGACATCAGCGTAGAGGACCTCCTTTCCCGGCCCCGCGTTGCCACCGATCTCGAAGAAGTCGCCCAACTCCTGAAGGACAAGCGGGTTCTGATCACCGGCGCCGGCGGGTCGATCGGCGGCGAGATCGTCGCTCAGGTCCTCGGATTCGAGCCGGCTGGGGTTTGGGCCCTTGACCGCGACGAGACCTTGCTTCACGATGCTTCCCTGGGTTGGAACGGTGAGGCGCACATCGTCCTCGCCGATGTCCGCGACGCAGCGAAGACACTGCGCACCTTCGAGCGGATACGCCCCGATGTGGTGTTCCACGCCGCCGCCCTCAAGCATGTCCCGGTGCTCGAGGAATTCCCTGACGAAGCGGTTCTGACCAATGTCGTCGGTACCCGAAATGTCATCGAGGCGGGCTCCCGTGCCGGGATGAGTCATTTCGTCCTGATCTCAACGGACAAGGCGGTTGATCCGGCCTCCGTCATGGGTGCCACCAAGCGCATCGCCGAGTTGATGGTCCAATTGGGGCAGCATCGCAACGACGGGTGCGTCTACACCGCCGTCCGGTTTGGCAACGTCCTCGGTAGCCGGGGCAGCGTGATCCCGACGTTTGTCGAGCAGATCAAGACTGGTGGCCCGGTGACGGTGACCGACGCCGAGATGACCCGTTACTTCATGACTGTCGACGAGGCTGTCCAGCTCGTGCTTCAGGCTTCTGCTCTCGCCGAAGGATCCGAGGTCTTTGTGCTCGATATGGGGGAGCCGGTTCGGATCGTGGACCTGGCTCGACGTCTGATTCGCCTGGCCGGCCTCACCCCTGGTGACGATATTGCTATCGAGTACACTGGCCGTCGGCCCGGGGAAAAGCTGACCGAGAGACTCTCGACAGACCCGATGGCATTTACCCGGAACCCACAGATTTTTGAGGCTCAACTTGGCCATCCAACCGCATATGTCGTCCTCGATAGTGTCGCCGACCTCGAAGACGCAGCCCATGCCGGGGAGCAGGACGAAGTGAGAAGGTTGCTCGCTCATCTGGCCAACGCGGCCATCACGGTGGAAGCCAAAGTCGACGACCCTGAGTTCGAGCCCCAATGGAGCTGAAACGGCTGCTTCGGGTCCTTCAGGACCGTTGGTATGTCATTCTCGGCGTGGGCTTGCTCGGCCTGTTCGCCGGCTGGTATTTCACCAACCTGGCCAATGAGAACCGCGAGGAGCAGATCAAGGCGACCATCGCCATCCGGTTCGAGGCACAGGAAGGCCAGACAGCCGATGCCCTCGAGTCCGAGCGGGACGCCACCCTGGGCCGAGCCATGCAAGCGGCCGCGAGCCTCCTCACCGAGGACAAGAGCTCCGTTATCGAGATCGACCCTATTACCGGTCTTCTTGTCTTCCGTGCCGTCGGCAACAGCGATGAAGAGGCCGCCGCCAAGGCGGGGGCCCTGGTAAAAGCCTATCTGGCAGTGGACCCGACCGCCGGTGGCCCGGTCGACGAACGGCTCGCCGACGTTCTCGAATCCGCGGCGACAATTCAGGAACAAATCGACGAGCTTCAGATCGTTCTCACTCCCGAGCAACAAGCCTTGGCCAATCATCACGCACTGCTCGATCAGCAGATTGTCGCCACCACTGATGCCCTGATCCAGACTCTGGTCGAGGAGGAATCAGCTTCTGCGGCCGATATGCCCGCGGTCACCGCCCGCCGGCAACGGCTCCAGGAGGCGGTCGATGATCTCAAGGCCGAGAAGGCGTTGTTGGACCCGGCACCCTCGACTGTGCTCAGTGTGGCCGACCAGTTCAGGCTGACCTCGTTGCAGAACGGACTTGCGTTGCTCGCCACTGAGTACGAACAGCTGAATCTGCGCAAATTGGGGATCATCGACACCGGGACCATCGAACCTCCCAGGTTCGAGGATCTGACGGGCAAACCCGCCAATCCATTGATCAATGGCCTGATCGGATTCTTCGGGGGCGTCGCCATTGCCCTGTTCGGCCTGGTCTTCATCAACCGGGCGAAGAAGCCGATCTGGCTTCCCGAAGATCTGGAGATCGCCTTCCTCGGCGATGTGCCGGCGCGCAAGCTCGGCGCCGCGGTTGGCGAAGCGTGGTACGACACCACCGAGGGTGGGGCACGCAAACCGGCAATCCAGGCGCTGCGCTCGGTTGTGGAAGCCCAGCTTCCCTCATCGGGCGGCGACACTCGCCTTGACGGCTCACAACGTGCCGGCGGCCGGTGTTCACGCCTTGGCCACCGATCTCGCGGTCTCCATGGCCAGCGCCGGGTCGTCGGTGCTCCTCGTCGATGCCGACTTTGCCAGCGACTCCGCGGTCGCCGAATACAAGGTCGGCGGCTCGTCGTTGTCCGGGGTGCTGGCGCTCAACGCCGAGTCACTCGGATTCGAGCGAGCCGTCGCGGCCGCTGTCTCCAACGCCCTATTCATCCGGCCTGATCTCGCCGTGGTCCCCTCCGGGCCGCCACCGCCATCTCCTGGCGATGCCATGGCCGGCAGGCAGTTCCGCGCCTTTATCGAGGAGGCCGGCAGGCACTTCGATGTTGTAGTTGTTGCGGTGGGGGATATCGGAACTCCGGCCGCCCAGGTAGCCATGCAGAGGTTGCGTCGCAGCGTCCTGGTGCTGAGCCCGGGACGATCGACCATGCCCCAGGTCAACGGGCTGGTATTCGACGTCGTCCAGCGGCAGGTTTCGATCATGGGCGCGGTGTTCCTCGAGCGCTCGGAACGGACGATGTGGTGGATGGGGGAGCGCCAGGTCGAGTCCGTCGCCCCGGAGACCCATGTGGTGCCGACCAGCTCGCCGATGTCGAGGCTGAGCCATTATCCAACGCCGACTCATCGTGGTACCGGCGGCGTGTCCCCGGATTCGCTGCACGACCTTGTGGACCGGGTCGGCACGCTGCAGGTGGCCTCCGAGGCCAGTGAGTTCGGCCGCGAGCTGCTTTCCGCTCTCGATGGTGCGTCCCCGGAGGTCGCCTTCGAGGCAGTAGGCGACTATCTGGTCTCCAGGGTCGAGGACATGATGACTGCCAGCTACGGGCAGGGGGATTTCTCCGATGATGTGGTCGACGAGGTGGCTCTGAGCGGCTTTCTACCGTTCCGGTCCCTTACCGAGCATCCGTCGGTGGGCCGATGGTTGATGGATGAGCTGCATCGAGAGGTGGCCCCTCACACCGCCGATGCCATCGTTGCCGAGATGGAGGAAATCCTCGCCGTCGGGACGGGGCGCGAGGCCATCAGCGTTGACGAATGGCTCGCTGGCGAATTCTTCCTGCGACACCTGAAGCGCACCAATGGCGACCCCTCGGTCTGGCACCTGACGAGCGAAGAGGGAGCGGTTCAAGTCCTGGTGCCTGCCCACCGTTTCGATCGCCAGAAGATCGAGAACCTCATGACCCAGGTGACGAGTCGGGTGATCGACGAGCTAGAGCGGAACATGAAGACCGCCAACGTCAAAGGTGAAACAGAAAACGCAGCCCTCCTCGAAGCAAGGATCCGTGAGGTGAGGCGCATGGAGACCTCGCTGGGCCTGTTGCTCGGGATCACGGTGGACGAGGAGACCAAGGTTTCGCGGAAGCGCACCAAGGGCGGTGCCTGGGAATGGAATCCCGACTGGTCCTTGGGTTATCGGGCCAATCTGGCACCTCTGCAGAGATTGGGGCTACTTCTCTTCCCAGTTCTCACCGAGGATGAGATGAACTCTCTTCTCGCCACCGGCTAGGCGTGTCGCTGGCCCGAACTGCGGTCAAGGCTGCCTCGGTCCTCACCGACGCCATGCTTCCGCCGCCCCCCGGGCCTCGTGTCCCTCATCTATCACCAGGTCGAAGCCGGACTCGGTCGAGAAATGGAGGTCCGTTTGGAGGACTTCAGCCGCCAAATGGATTGGCTCGGCGCCAATCGACAGGTGGTCGATCTTGGTGAGGCTTTGGTCAGATGGAGACAGCCGGGCTCAGAGGTGTTCGTCGCCCTGACCTTCGACGATGGCTATCGGGACACCTACACAACTGCGTTTCCCATCCTCCTCGAACGCGGCCTCCCGTTCACCCTCTACCTCGCAACTGAGTCCATAGAGACCGGGATCTCATTGGGGCCCCCCGAGCGAGCCGAACCGCTGACCTGGGATCAGATCGGCACCATGCACGAGTCGGGATTGGTGACGATCGGGGCTCACACCCATCGCCACTCCGATCTGCGCCAGCTCTCAACCGAAGCGTTGGAGGAGGAGTTAGGGATCAGCGACGACCTCATCGAGCAAAGGTTGGGCCTCCGCCCGGCACATTTCGCATATCCCTGGGGGTTTTGGTCCCCGACGGCCGACGGGCCCGTGAGCGAGCGCTATTCATCAGCGGCCGTTGCCGGCTCGGGCCGGGCAACAAAGGAACTGCAACCTCATCGTCTTGCCCGCTACCCGGTTCAATTGTCGGATGGCTTTCGCTTCTTCAGAGGCCGTCTGCGTGGCGGGTTCCGGCTCGAAGAGGTCATTCGGCGCCGGGTGAAGAGATACACCGGCCCCTGAGGGCGTCTATCCGGTCATCTCACGGAAAGTGACGTTGCGATTGCGCAGGTCCTCATAGGAGCCCTCATCCACGATCTCGCCATCGGCGAGGAGGATGATTCGATCGCAGCTCTTCACCGTCGTCAGACGGTGGGCAACGGTGATGATGGTGTGAGTGCCTTTCAGATCCTCGAGGGCGCGCAGCAGGGCAGCCTCCGTGAGGTTGTCCAGCGAAGCCGTGCCTTCGTCGAAGATCAGGACCTCAGGCTTCCGGTAGAGGGCACGGGCGATGGCAACCCGTTGCCGTTGCCCGCCGGAGATCCGCACCCCACGCTCCCCAACGACCGTGTCCAGGCCTTCGGGAAGGCTGTCGATGAATGATCGGAGTTGGGAGAGTTCGACCGCGTCGTTAAGGGCCTGCTCATCGATGTCCCCGTCCTTGATTCCGTAGGCGATGTTGCGACGCATAGTGTCGTCGAGAAGGAATATCGACTGGGGGACCAGGCCGAGACAGGCTCGCCACGATCTGAGGTCGCTTGCCAGAGCGAGACCGTCGACTTTGATCTCCCCCGCGGTCGGATGCAGGAGACCCAGGATCAAGTCGATGAGAGTCGATTTACCTGCGCCGGTGGTCCCAACGATGCCGATCGACTCACCGCGATGAATGACGAGGTCGATCCCCTTGAGGACTTCGGCACTTGTCTCATACGAGAACTCGACTGAACTCAGCTCGAGGCCTGTCTTGAACTCCATGGGCGGCGCGGAGTCCGTCGGCAAGGTATCCGACTCGTCGTCGATCATCTCGAGGTTGGTCGCCACCGTTTGGACCGCTGCCCCGCCGTAGCGGATCTGGTTCACTGATGACACGATGGCGGACATCGTGGGGATCATCCGCAGCCCGGCATAGGCGAAGAGGCCGAGCACAGGCAACGAGGCACCAGCCACTCCTGTTTCTGCGCTACCAAAGGCGACGAATCCAAGGATGAACACCACTAGCAGCGTCTCGATGACAAGGCTAGGGACCGAGGACACCGTCGGGTACATGTACTTGGCTTGCGCCAAGAGCCTCCTGTTGTCTCGGAACTCTTCAGCGAAGAAGCTTTCCCTTCCCAGAACCTTGATGTCGCGGATCCCGGCAAGGCTTTGCTGAAGTGACGACAAGGTCTCCTTCACCGTGTGCTTGGTGATATTGCCCAGTCGATGGAGAACCGACGCAACCGCGCGAGCGATAGGAGGACAAGTGGCACCAGAAGCCCAATCGTGATCAGGGTCACGGTCGGAGCGGCCGCCACCAGGACTCCGAGGAGAAAGATGAGCATGGCCCCTTGTGTGATCAGGTTGGCGATAGGAGTCAGAAAGTTGGATACAACCTCGTCGGCGGCCCAGGAAGCGTTTCTCATCAACTCTGAGCTGTTGTGCGAGATGTGGAAGCTGTACGGCATGGTGAGGTAACCCTCGAACAGCCGATTGGCGAGTCGGGCGCCGGTGTTCTGCGCCACCCGCGCCTGGACGTAGGTCTTGGTCAGAGAAAGTCCTGCTTTCAGGAGGAAGAAGATCGCAATGCCGATGGCGAGAAACCTCAGTTGATCGGCTGGCGTCTCACCGGGGAGGATGTCGCTGACGTCGCCAATGATCGGGAGATCGAACGACGTCGAGGCATCCCCCATCATGGCGTCGACCAGTACCGCAATCAGCACTGCAGACACCGATTCTGCTGCTGCCACGACCAAACCGAGCCCGGCCACCGCCAGCCATTTAGCTCGCTGACCGCGGGGAATAATGGTCTGCAGCAGGGCAAAACTCTGGCGGACACCCACTCGCATGACATCAGGGTAGGGGACGGGAATCCGAATACCTATGCCGACCTGCCAGCTAGGAGCCTCCGGTGGTCGATGTCTTGCGGGCCCGTATCGACGGCAGGAGGCTGAGCAACAAGTAGCACGCCCCGAACAACGCCACGACCGCGAGCAACGCCAGGCCGGCTGACTCCCAGAGACCGATCACCCTCGAAGCGACCACCACTATCACGATGTGGATCAACACAGTGACGACTCTCTTGCGGCCGACGAGGGCGGCCACCGGCGGGTTGTAGAGAGGGAGGATGGCGATAGCCCCGATGCAAGCCCACCCACCCACGATGGACGCCGGGCGCGCCTCACCCCCGGTGGCGACGACCCACACCAGGAGCCCGGCCAGGGCAAAGGCACCTGAGTAGCCGAGCCGGGCGCGGATCGGTGGCAGCGTCGCCACAGCCAGTGGAATCGAGGCCCCGAGAAGCGCCCTCGCGGTCTCGGTCTCCGGCACCGTGGCCCAGATCCCGAAGGCGCTGATGGCAACCATGACTCCCAAGACGTCCTGGGGGAGTCGGTGGGCCCAGGCGGCGAGGACCGCTCCGATCGCGATGGTGGCGATCGGAGCCACAACCGCGAGCCATCCGACCTCGGCAAAGCCGCCCCGAAGCACGAGGGCGACCGCACCGGCCACGATCAGGACCCAGCCGAACGGCGCCCGGGCGCTGCCGCTCGGCGGTCGAGCCATCCACCCACCAACGGCTAGAGCGAACAGGGACGCCAGTAGGGACAGTCTCGAGCCCACGGCGAGGCTCACGGCAAGGAATGCCGCCGATGTGAGAGTGAGCCCCCACTCCAGCACCGACCCCTCATCGGTCCGGGCGAAGTAGATCAAGACCAGCCCGGTGAGCCCGAAGAACCCGCCCACCAGGAAGTCGGTACGCGTCAGCAGGTCGAGAAAAGTCGAGAGGGAGTCCGACATCCGGGGGGATCGTAAGACCTGCTCGCCTCCTACCGGATCTATTCGGCCCCTCCTCGACCAGGCCTCACCGGCCGTGGACAGAGGCCCCACTAGCCTCGGCCATTCGACAAATCCCCCTTCGAAGGGCCACATGAGGGTCTTGCACGTCATCGACAGCCTCGCGGCGTCTGGTGGTGCCGAACAGGGTCTGGTGCGTGAGGTGACCAGGTTCTCCCCCGGCACCGAGCAGCGCGTCCTAACGCTCTATGACCGCATGGAGCTAGCCGGGGAGCTAGTGGAACGGGAGATTCGAGTCGACCTGGTCGGGCTCAAGGAGGGAAGCGGCTCGCGGTCCTGGCCTCGCGCGGTCACCGCCGTCAGGCGGATCGCCCGTGACTTCAAACCGGACGTAATCCAGACCAGCCTGTTCCTCGGCAACCTGGTAGGCCAGTTGGCGGGGCGCAGCCTCAGGATCCCGGTCGTCTCCAATCTGGTGCTCTCCGGGGATGTGGAGGCGCTGCGCAGTTATCAACCGGGGGCCTCTTCCCGAAGGGCGGCGTTGTTGCGCTCCATTGCCGGTTGGGCGGCCCGGAGCGATCATGTCCGATTCAGGGCCCTCACCGAGGAGGTCAGGGCCAGCAACGCAGCTCTGCTCGGCGTCGATCCTTCCCTGGTGACGGTGATCCCAAGGGGTGTGCCCCACCCCCCAGAGGCCTCAGGTAGCTCCCGCGCCGAACTGGGTCTTCCAGAAGGCCCGTTGGCTGTCAATGTCGGCCGCCTCGCCCCGCAGAAGGGCCAGGTCCTCCTGGTGGAGGCGTTCGCTGAGGTCACAGCGCAGGTGCCGGGAGCCCGCCTGGCGATCGTAGGGCGAGACGGGGAGGCCGGCAGTCAAGTGTTGGCGGCAATCGAATCCTTCGGGCTGCAGGACATGGTCACCTTGGTGGGTCACACACCCGACGTGGTCGACTATCTCCGGAGTGCTCACGTATTCGCCTTTTCGTCTCTGATGGAAGGCCTGGGGACCGCGGTGCTGGAAGCGATGGCGGTCGGGGTCCCCGTGGTCGCCTTCGACATCCCCCCGGTCAGAGAAGCAACGGCCGACGGTCGATACGCCACCTTGGTCCCGGTCGGGGATATCGCCGGGCTCGCCACCGCGTTGGTTGAGAACCTGTCCCGAGCGAAGCGGATCGACACCGAAGCCAAGGATTGGGTCGCAGACCACCATGATCTGGACCGCATCGCCGGACAAGTCGAGGCTCTCCTCCTCAGCGCCGCGGCATCTTCCGCTCCAGCGGACGCTCGGTAGCCTCAACCTCACATGGCCAGGATCTATTTGTCACCCCCGGACGTGGGCGTCGCCGATAAGGCAGCCATCGAACGGGCCGTGGAGTCAGGCTGGATTGCCCCGCTCGGGCCCGAAGTCGACGGTCTGGAGCGTGATCTCGCCACCGTGACCGGTAGAGAACACGGCGTCGCCCTTTCCAGCGGGACCGCCGCTCTCCATCTCGGCCTGCTTGCTCTCGGAGTCGGCCCCGGGGACAGGGTGCTCGTCTCGTCCCTGACATTCGCGGCGACTGCCAACGCGATCAGATACACCGGTGCCGAGCCGGTCTTTGTCGATAGCGACCGGGTCACCTGGAACATGGACCCCGATCTTCTGGGGGAGGCACTGGGAAGCGGCGGTCGATTTGCGGCCTGCGTGCCGGTCGACATCTACGGCCAGTGTGCCGACTACGCCCGCATCGAGGCACTTTGCTCCGAGCATGAGGTTCCGCTGATCGAGGATGCGGCAGAGGCCTTGGGATCGACCTATCAGGGGCGCAGTGCAGGCAGCTTCGGAGTGATGGCCACACTCTCCTTCAACGGGAACAAGATCATCACCACCAGTGGCGGCGGCGCACTCGTCACCGACAGGGAGGACTGGGCCCGGCAAACCCGGTGGTTGGCGACGCAGGCTCGCGACCCCGCTCCCCACTACGAGCACACGACGATCGGCTACAACTACCGGCTCTCCAATCTCCTCGCAGCGCTGGGTCGATCCCAGTTGGCCGACCTCGACCGTCGAGTGGAAGTGCGCCGCGGGCACAACGCGTTCTATCGCGAGGCGCTTGGTGACTTGGCCGGGGTGGCCTTCATGCCTGAGGGACCAGGTTGTCGATCGAGCTTCTGGCTCACCTGCATCACCATCGATCCCACTATGGCGGGGACCGACCGTGAGCAGGTGAGGCTCTATCTGGAGTCACTCGACATCGAGGCCCGCCCGGTGTGGAAGCCGATGCATCTGCAGCCGGTGTTCTCCGGATGTCAGGCCTTCGGTGGGGCGGTGTCGGCTGACCTCTTCGAACATGGCCTCTGCCTCCCGAGTGGCTCCAACCTCAGCGATCTGGATCGGGAGCGGGTTGTCGCCGGGGTCCGGGAGACCTTCGGCTCGTGAAGCCCATCCTGACCGCAGAGGAGTATCGGCGGGTCGATCAGGCCTACACGGGTGATCTCGATGCCGCCATGGATCAGGCCGGTATGGCTGTTGCCCTTGCCGCGGTGCGACACGGAGCCGGTTACGGCAAGCAAGTCGTGGTCCTGGCCGGGCCCGGGAACAACGGTGGCGACGGCTACGTCGCGGCCCGCTACCTAACGGGGCGAGGGGCTGCGGTCGAAGTTCAGGCGCTGGGCGAGCCGAAGACTCCGGAGGCGATTCGTGCTGCCCGCCTTGCAAGGTCGGCCGGGGTGAGGGTTGTCGAGATGGGCCCTCCGATATCTGCAGATCTCGTGATCGACGCGGTTTTCGGGGGCGGTGGTCGAAGCGATCTTCCTCCCGTCGTAGAGGAGTGGACCAAGACCAAAGCCCCGGTCGTCGCAGTCGACTTTCCGACCGGCCTCGATTCGGACACCGGCGAAGTCAAAGGAGCGGTGTTCGTGGCGGTCGAGACCGTGACCTTCCAGTACCTGAAAACCGGTCACGTCAAGGATGACGGTCCCGATGTGTGCGGCTTGGTCACCGTTGTCGACCTTGGGATCGAGGGCGGGGAGGCTTCGATGTGGCTCGCCGGCGAGGAGGATGCACCCCGGCCGCCGCGTGAGCGTCGCAGTCACAAGTGGACAGCAGGTGCGGTGCTGGTCCTGGGTGGATCGACGGGGATGACCGGTGCCGCGGTGTTTGCCGGTCGGAGCGCCCTTCATTTCGGCGCCGGCTCGGTGGTGGTTGGCTCTCCTCACCCCGAGGCAATCGCCGGAGTCGCCCCTGAGTTGCTGACCAGGCCGATTGACGACGTCGAGGATCAGTTGGACCGCTTCGACGTGGTGGTGGCCGGGCCTGGGTTGGCCGAATCCGACTACCCCGGGGTGCTGCCGCTCCTCGCCAAGGCGGGCAAGGTCTTGCTGGACGCCGGTGGGCTCACCCCTGAGCTGCTCGACGCCGCGTTGGACGGTGGCGGTGAGGTCGCGGTCACCCCCCATCGCGGCGAGTTCAAGCGGATTGCCGGCGTTGGCGGCGGCGAGTACGCGGTGCGCGCCCTGGCCCAGCAGAAAGGGATAACGGTCCTTCTCAAGGGGAATCCGACCCTCGTCTGTGATGGTGGTGCGCCGATCGTGGTCCGCAGCGGCGGGCCGGAACTGGCCACCATCGGGAGCGGGGACGTTCTCGCCGGAATGGCCGGGGCGCTCTGGGCCCGTGGCTTGGACGTTCGAACCGCTCTGGTCTCCGCCGCCTACTGGCACGGTGTAGCCGGAGCCGATCTGGCGCTCGACGGGACTGTGACTGCCGACCGTCTCAGCACCCACGTTGGAAGGTTCGCGTTTCTCCCCCCAGCGAGCGAAGCGAGCGTTGGGGGGAGAGCCGGCGAAGCCGGGAGGGGGGCTCGTGAGCGTCCCGGAGGGGATAGGGCTTGAGGCCGACCTACGCCGAGATCGACCTCGGTGCGATAAGGCACAACGTCACAGCTCTCGCTGCCCTGATTGCCCCGTCCGAGGTCTGTGCGGTGGTCAAGGCCGATGCCTACGGGCACGGGGACGCACCGGTCGCCGAAGCGGCCCTTTCAGCTGGGGCGACCAGGCTCGCGGTTGCCCTGGTGGAGGAGGGGGTCCGGCTCCGTGAGGCGGGAATAGAGGCGCCTGTCCTGGTGCTGTCCGAGCCTGATCCGAGCTCCGTTGGCGAGATCGCAAAGTGGGGTCTCACCCCAACCGTCTACTCGATCTCATGCATCGAGGCGCTGGCGGCTGTCTCACCCGGGATCGAGATCCACATCAAGCTCGACACCGGAATGCATCGCGTGGGTGCGTCGCCACGCCTCCTCCACGACCTGATCGAATCGGCTCGAGCTTCAGGTCTCGGCCTGCAGGCGGTTTGGACCCATTTCCCGGTCGCCGATGAGGACCCTGAGTTCACCCGTCATCAGATCGAGGTGTTCGACGCTGCGGTCTCCGGATACGAGATCCCGCTCATGCACCTCGCCAACACCGCGGGTGCCGTTCTGTTTCCCGAATCTCGACGCAGCTTCTCGCGCCTCGGGCTCGGCATGTACGGGCTGCATCCGTGCGCGGAGACTCGGGACCTGGTCCAGCTCAAGCCGGCGATGCGGATCGTGACCCATGTTTCACACGTTCAGCGCCTGGAGCAGGGTGCCCGTCCCAGCTACGGAAGGATCAGGCCGCTAGCCAGCCGACTCGACCGTGGCGACGGCGCCGATTGGATACGCCGACGGGTTTCCCCGGAGGCTCTCGGAGTCGGGGTCGGCGTTGATCGGGGGCAGGAGCTTCCCTCTCGCTGGAACCGTGACCATGGACCAGATCGTCATCGATGTCGGCGACGCCGACGTCCAGCCCGGGGACGAGGTGGTCGTCCTCGGTGGTCAGGGCGACGCATCGGTCGACGCCGATCATTGGGCCAACATCCTTGGCACCATTTCATACGAAGTGGTGTGTGAGATCGGCCCCCGTGTCCCGCGGAGGTATCTGCCATGAACGACACCATCACCGCGGTTCCCGGAATCGAGGTCGGGCACTGGTCCGATCCGTCAGCCGGCACCGGCTGCACCGTCGTGGTTCTGCCCGAGCCGAACGTCGTAGCCGTGGAAATTCGTGGTGCGGCGCCCGGCTCGCGCGAGACGGCTCTCCTCGAGCCCGGGATGCGTGTCGAGCAGGCGCAGGCGATTCTCCTGACCGGGGGCAGCGCCTTCGGCCTGGCAGCCGCCGACGGTGTGGTCCGTGCCCTCGAGGCCGACGGCCGAGGCCACCAGACCCCGATTGCCAGGGTCCCGATCGTCCCCGCGGCGGTGATCTTTGACTTGAGGCCGGACGGTGAGGGCGTTCGCCCCGGGCCGGCGGAAGGGGAGGCCGCCTACCGCGATGCCTCGAATGCCCCGGTGGCGAACGGGCGATTCGGGGCCGGGACCGGGGCCACGGTCGCCAAGTGGCGCGGTTTCGAGCACATGCAGCCTGGTGGTCTGGGCTCTGCCGTGCGCCGCGTCGGAGAGGCAACGGTTGGCGTGCTGGTGGTAGTCAACGCCGTGGGCGATGTGTTCACACTCGCCGGCGACGCCCTGACCGGCGGGCCGCACGAGCCTGGCCCACCGGTTCTCCCGGACAGCACGATGACCAACACGACTCTGATCGTGGTGGCAACCGACTTCGCGATGACGCGCAACGAATTGACCCGTCTCGCCGTGCGCTCTCAGGATGCCTTGGCGGTCTGCATTCGACCGGTCCACACCCGGTTCGACGGGGACATCGCGTTCGCGGTGTCCTGTGGCTCGATGCCGTGCGACGTAGAGGCAGCCGCCGAGGCGGCGTTCGGCGCGACGGCCGAAGCAGTGGAACTCGCGGTACGCGCATCCATGGTGTGATCCGGTTTGGCACAATGGCCGGACCGGTGAGCGACCACATCCCCGTTCTCGAAGAGCTTCGTGCCCGCGCCCTGGTCTGCACCGACTGCGGCCTGTCCCAAACCCGCACCAATGTGGTGTTCGGGGTGGGCAGCCCCGAAGCCAGATTGATGCTCGTGGGAGAGGCGCCGGGCAAGAACGAGGACCTGCAGGGGGAGCCCTTCGTCGGTGCCGCCGGCAAGCTCCTGGACACCCTGCTTGGAGAGATCGGGCTCAGTCGGTCCGAGGTGTACATAGCCAACGTCCTCAAGTGCCGCCCGCCCGGAAATCGGGACCCGCATCCCGACGAGATCGACTCGTGCAAGGGCTATCTCCGCGAGCAGATCCGCCTGATCGGCCCGGAGGTGGTGCTGACGCTGGGCAACTTCGCCACCAAGCTCCTATTGGGGACAGAGATCGGCATCACCAGGCTCCGAGGCCGGGTCCAACCCTGGTGGCTCGGATCATCCCTGGTGCCGACATTCCACCCTGCGGCCGCCCTGCGCGGTGGCGACCGGGTCGCCGATCAGATGCGCGAGGACTTCCGGCTGGTGCGCTCGATCCTCGACGGGCGCGATCAACCCGTGGAATCGACGCCTGAAGCAGACGAGCCGGATCCTTCCCAGATGGAGTTGTTCGGATGATCGAGGTGTTCTGCGCCACCGCCGACGACACCAGGGCTGCCGGGCGCAAGCTGGCCGCTGCAATGAGGCCGGGTGACGTCGTCGAGCTCGCAGGCGGCCTTGGCGCCGGGAAGACGCTTCTCACCGGCGGGCTGTGTGAGGGGCTTGGCGTCGAGGAGATGGTGGTCAGCCCGTCGTTCGTCTTGGTGCGCCAATACCGCACCGGCTTCATGCCGGTGGTACATGTGGATGTGTACCGGCTCGGCTCCATGCATGAATTCGAAGATCTGGACGTGTTCGAGCTGGCGGCGGACGGAGTCTTGGTCATCGAATGGGGCGACGCGGTCGAATCCGCGCTTCCGGAGGATCATCTCCGCATCGAGTTCGTCGTCAACGATGATGAGACCAGGCTGTTGCGCCTGATTCCCAGCGGCGACTGGATGGATCGAGACTTGGAGACGATCACATGAGACTGCTGGCCATCGAGACTTCCACCCCGGGGTCGTCGGTCGCCCTGGTGGAGGATGCCTCGACCCTGGCTGCGGCCTCCAGAATCGATCGGGTCGGCCACGCCACGTTTCTGGTCCCTGCAATCGACTTCTGCTTCGACCAGGTCGGTTGGTCGCCGTCGGCCCTCGATGCCGTCGTTGTCGATGTCGGTCCGGGCCTCTACACGGGGATTCGGGTCGGGCTCGCCACGGCTCAAGGCCTGGCCGCCGCATTCGGGATCCCGGTGATCCCCGCCATATCGCTGGATGCCATCGCCCTCGAAGCCCGCACCGGCCATCGTCTGATCTGGGCCGTTGTCGACGTGCGCCGGGGTGAGCTGGCGGTGGCCCGGTATCGGCCAGTCCCGGGGGGAGTGGTCAAGGAAGGGTCGTTGGAGCTCATGCGGCCCGAGGTGCTGGCTGCCCAATTGGATTCGAGCCCGGACGAGAGCCTGGTGGTGGGCGACGTCGGGGCCCTCCCTGAGGGGCTCCTCCTCGGCCTGCACCGCGTCAAGACCGGGCGCCCTCGCTATCCCTACGCGGTCACGTTGGCCGAGGCGGCCCGGGCCAAATACGAGCGCGGGGAATTCCCTGCGCCCGACGAGATCAGGCCTCTCTACCTGCGCGAGGCGGATGTCACCCTCAACTGGGCCAAGCTGCGTCAGGAGGGGCCATGGGGGTCGCAATGACAGGTGTGACCATCAGGGATTTCGTGGAGTCCGATGTCGCCGCCGCGGTGGAGCTCGAGGCCCTTGACCGTCCCCAGCCGTGGAGCGCCCAGGTGTTTCGTGACGAGCTGGCTGCAGACAACCGGGTCTACCTGGTGGCCGAAGACGAGGTGCTGGTCGGGTTCGGCGGCGTCATGGTCGTGGGCGACGAGGCGCATGTGACCAATCTCTTGGTGGCACCCGAATCGAGAAGGCAGAGGGTCGGGAGCCGGCTCTTGAAGGCGCTGATCGATGCCGCCATCGAGCACGGTGCCCGTCATCTCACCCTCGAGGTCCGTTCTCGCAATCATCCGGCGCGGTCGCTGTATGCAGACTTCGGCCTGGCCCCGGTCGGCCTGCGAAAGGGCTACTACGGAGACGACGATGCCCTCATCCTGTGGGCGCATGAGATCGACAGCGACGAATACCAGGGTCGCCTGGAGGAACTCCAATGACGCCGCTGGTGCTGGCTTTCGAAACCAGCTGTGACGAGACGGCGGTGGCAGTGGTGAGGGGCAGCGAGTCCCTGTCCAATGTGTTGTCGTCGCAGATCGAGCTGCATGCTCGCTTCGGTGGTGTCGTGCCTGAACTGGCGGCCCGGGCCCACGTCGAGGCGATCCGATCGCTGACTCACCGCGCCCTTCAGGAGGCCGGCGTCCACCCCGCTGACCTCGATGGGGTGGCGGCCACCGCCGGGCCGGGTTTGGTTGGAGCCCTCCTGGTCGGCCATTCCTTCGCCAAGGCCACTGCCTGGGCCCGTCAGCTCCCATTCGTGGGGATCGACCACATGGAAGGGCACCTGATGGCCCCCCGCCTCGAATTTGGCGACTTCGATCCTCCCTTCGTCGGGCTGCTCGCCTCGGGGGGACACTCTCAGATCGTCCATGTTCGTGGCTGGGGTGAGTACGAGACGCTGGGCCAGACGATCGACGACGCGGCGGGGGAAGCCTTCGACAAGCTTGCCCGGGTGATGGGCCTTGGGTTCCCCGGGGGCCCGGCGATCGACCTGGCATCCGATGGAGGGGACCGATCGGCGGTCAACTTCCCGCGGGCGCTATCCGACCGCCCCTTCGAGATGTCCTTCTCCGGCCTCAAGACATCGGTGGTCAACTTCATCTCGAAAGCGGAGGCGGCCTCCGAGCTCCCGTCTTTGGCCGACGTGGCGGCTTCGGTCCAGGAGGCGATCGTCGATGTCCTTGTCACCAAGACCTTCAACGCTGTCGATCAGACCGGGGTCCGAGTGGTCGGTGGAGGCGGCGGAGTCCTCGCCAATCGGCGCCTGCGGGAGCGGTTCGCCGAGGAGGCGGACAAACGGGGGGTCCGCCTCGCCCTCCCCAGCCCGCTCCTCTGCACCGACAATGCGGCGATGATCGGGGTGGCGGGCGCCCACTGGCTCAGTGAGGGCCGGATCACCGATTGGGCCGAGAACGTGGACCCGGGGCGGGTCCTGGGTTGAGTGTCATAGACTCAGATCTCAATTAGCAGTCTCCTCGTCAGAGTGCTAAATTTGGTTGGCACTCGATTTATCCGAGTGCTAACCCTCAGATTCTCATACGTTGGCCCATGGTTCATTTCGGGGTCGCAGTATGAGGCCTGAGCAAGGAAACGCAGGCGCTTCAAGGAGGAGCAAAGAATGAAGCTTCAGCCGCTCGGTGACCGAGTGGTGGTCAAGCCCACGGAGGATGCGGAATCCCGCACCCCCTCAGGGCTGGTCATCCCCGACACCGCCAAGGAGAAGCCCCAGATCGGCGAGGTCATCGCCGTGGGCCCAGGGGCCCGCGATGAGGACGGCGACCGGATCCCAATGGATGTCTCGGTCGGCGACAAGGTCCTCTATTCGAAGTTCGCCGGCACTGAGGTGAAGCTCGACTCGGACGAATACCTCGTCCTCTCCGAGCGTGACCTTCTCGCCGTCGTCAATTAGGAGCTGATAAGAAATGGCAGCGAAGGAACTTCGCTTTAACGAAGAGGCCCGCCGTGGCCTCGAGGCGGGCGTCAACAAGCTCGCCGACACAGTAAAGGTGACTCTCGGCCCCAAGGGTCGCAACGTCGTCCTGGAGAAGAAGTGGGGCGCACCCACCATCACCAATGACGGCGTGACGATCGCCAAGGAGATCGAGCTCGACGACCCGTACGAGAACATGGGCGCCCAGCTCGCCAAGGAAGTCGCCACCAAGACCAACGACGTGGCCGGTGACGGCACCACCACGGCGACGGTCCTCGCCCAGGCCATGGTCCGGGAAGGTCTGCGCAACGTGGCGGCCGGCGCCAACCCGATGGATCTCAAGCGCGGCATCGAAAGCGCCGTGGAGAAGGTTGTCGAGGCGATCGGCGACATGGCTCGGGACATCGAGACCAGCGACGAGATCGCGAACGTGGCCTCTATTTCGGCCAACAACGACCCGATCATTGGCAAGGTCATCGCCGAGGCGATGGACAAGGTCGGCAAGGACGGCGTGATCACGGTCGAGGAGGGTCAGACCTTCGGTCTGGAGCTCGAGTTCACCGAGGGCATGCAGTTCGACAAGGGATACCTCAACTTCTACTTCGTGACCGATCCCGATCGGCAGGAGGCAGTCATCGAGGACCCCTACATCCTGATCGCCAACCAGAAGATCAGCTCGGTCAACGACCTGGTCCCGGTCCTGGAGAAGGTCATGCAATCCGGCAAGGGCGTGCTGGTCATCGCCGAGGACGTGGAGGGCGAGGCCCTGGCCACTCTGGTGGTCAACAAGATCCGTGGCACGTTCTCATCGATCGCAGTCAAGGCCCCTGGTTTTGGAGAGCGCCGCAAGGCCATGCTCCAGGACATCGCAACCTTGACCGGTGGGACCGTGATCTCCGAGGAGGTCGGGCTCAAGCTCGAGAACGTGACTCTCGACATGCTGGGCCGGGCCCGCAAGATCGTCACCACCAAGGACAACACGACCGTCATCGACGGCGCGGGGTCCGAGGCTGACGTCAAGGCTCGCATCAAGCAGATCGAGCGTGAGATCGAGAACACCGACTCCGACTGGGACCGTGAGAAGCTCCAGGAGCGTCTCGCCAAGCTCTCCGGCGGTGTCGTGGTGATCAAGGTCGGCGCGGCCACCGAGGTCGAGCTCAAGGAGAAGAAGCACCGCATCGAGGACGCCGTCTCGGCGACCCGTGCCGCCGTCGAAGAGGGCATCGTCCCCGGTGGTGGTGTTGCTCTGCTCCGGGCTCAGACCGCGATCGACAAGATCCGTGGCGGCAGCGACGACGAGAAGACCGGGCGGGCGATCGTGCGCAAGGCAATCGAGGAGCCGCTGCGCCAGATCGCGGTCAACTCGGGCTTCGAAGGCGGCGTCGTCGTCGAGCACGTTCGAAACGCCGAAGGCAACACCGGCTTCAATGCCGCCACCGGCGAGTACGAGGACCTGGTCAAGTCCGGAGTCATCGACCCGGCCAAGGTGACCCGGTCGACGCTGCAGAACGCAGCTTCGATTGCGGCCCTGCTTCTGACCACCGAGGCCCTGGTGGCCGAGGAGAAGGAAGACGCCCCCTCGATGGGTGGCGGCCACGGCCACGACGGTGGCGGAGGAATGGACTTCTAAAGCCAAACCCTGGTTCGAAGAGAAGGGGCCCCTGAGGGGCCCCTTCCGCTTACCTGAGGTACATCGCGCCATATCTGGCGCTACACGGACAGAGAAGCTCCGAGCGCCCGCCGTAGTGAGAGAACTACGTATTCGGGTCGGCGAATGATGTCGTGCCAGGTGAATCGGAGAATCCGCCAACCGGCCAAGCTGCGCCAGGTTGTCCCGTTCGGAGGGTGGAGCGTTGTCTCACTGCAGGTCCTGTGGTTCGGTGCGCGAGGTCACTCACTGATGTCGATCCGGGGAAATGAGGCCGATGGAAACGTGGCGCACGCCGAGGCGTTCTTTGTGGGCGAGACCCGTCTCGACTCAGCTTGTGAATGTGTGCTCGTCCCCATCTTCTGTCCAAGCCCTGATCTTGTCACCTTCGAGCTCACGAGCATGGCGTCGGGGTACGCCAAGTCCACCCGCCCACTCACATGCTTGAGCCACGGCGGTCGATGCTGGATCTCGGGTTCGGGGAGCCCGCTGATACGAATCACCTCTAAGAGACGGGATTCAAGATCGCTCTCTGAGGCGCTGCTCGACCCAAGACGAGGCTCCAATGCGCGCCGCATGCGGATCACTCCCGGCTTCCCCTTTGCGCCAGTCTTCTTGGAATGGATCTGACCGAGACGATGTCCGCTCGCCGAATGTCAGTCAGCTGATGGACGACGACATCGGCGAATCGGTGGGTTCTTCGGTGAGGCACGGAAACGACCATCCCAGGACCCGGTACATCCACGCCATGGAATCGTGCGGCAGATTGGTGGGATACGACCCCACCCAATGCGCGCGCTGCCGCTGCAAGTGTTGACTCCTCGGCCCGAAAGACGCCTGGGAGCGCGTAGACCGAGGTCGCCATCCGTTATCAAGACACCGTCGATCAGGCCAAGTCGTTTCGAGCACGCTCTCGGGGATCGAGCTGAGTGCCTGTCTAGATGTCAGGACGGACCTCAGTTTCGCGACGCCAGGCTTGCCCTTCCTTGCCAGTGAATTGCAAGGTGTCGTTTAGATCGTTTAGTTCCGCGAGCCCCGAAGAGAGGGCGTGATCGAGGCATCGTGTGAGTTTCTGGACTCCGACGCAAGACGCCAGATCGACGATCGTCCGGGTCGGCGTTGTTGTAGGGAGACGGTCAATCTGCAGCACGTGATCGGGAGTCAAATCTGTCAGCTGGTGAACCATTACGTTTGGGAAACGGTTCGATCTTCGGATCGCCACCGAGACCACCATCCGAAGACCCGGTGGATCCACGCTGCCTCGTGCGAGACCACAGCGTTCAGCGCCTTGGTGGCTGCCGCGAGGGCGGCCAGGTCGCTGTCGATATAGCCGGGTAGAGACAGGACTCGACTATGACGCGGTGAGGATCGCCCTCCTCGATGCGTCGGTCCAGCGTCTTTGCTGGAATTCCCAATGCGATTGCCTCGGCTCGGCGTCACCCTCCCCGGACGCTGGGCATGTTACGAGCATCCTCCTCGACGCGACGGTCCAAGGTGCGTGTCGTCATTCCCAATGCCAAAGCCTCTCGCCGCGTTACAACCCCGTCGTGGTCTGCGGCATGGTCAATGACCGCCTTTGTCGACTTACCCATATCAGGAACATGCCTTGCGGCTGACCGATTTGGAACACCTGGGCTTTTCTATGTCGGTTTGGCGCCGTATTTGGCGGAACGTACCTCAGGTAAGCCCGATCGCCTCCGCGAGCGCGTCCAGGCGGGGGAGAACGACGTCGGCGGTTGCGGGAGGGATCGAGAACACCGCCCGATCGATCCCTGCTTCGCGCAGGAGGTCGAGGTCTTCCACCTTGGCTGAGTAGGCGGTGATCTCGAACGATGCCGGGTCCCGGCCGGCGTCCTCCAAGGCGTGACGCACGTCGGCGGCGCGGTCCACCACGTTCATCCGGGTCGCCAGCGGCATCCAGGCGTCACAGAACTCCACGATGTCGGCGATGGTGCGCGGTCCGGCGTCGGCGCCCATGATGATCGGGGGATGCGGCTTCTGCACCGGTTTGGGCCACGCCCACGAAGTCTCCAGCGCGCGGTTGGCGCCCTGGAACGACGCCTCTTCCTCGGTCCACAACGCCTTCATCATCAGGACGTTCTCACGGAGCAACTCTCTCCTTCGAGAGTACGGAGTCCCGTGTTGGGCCATCTCCTCTTTGTTCCAGCCGTAGCCGATGCCGAAGAGAACCCTGCCTCCAGAGAGATGGTCGAGCGTGGCGACCTCCTTGGCGGTCCAGATCGGATCGCGCTGTGCGACCAATGTGATCCCGGTGCCCAGCTTCAATGTGGTGGTGGCAGCCGCCGCATAGGCGAGGGCTACGAATTGGTCGAGAGAGCGCCAGTAATGCTCGGGGAGGGGCGGCGCTCCTTCCTGACCTCCCCACGGCGTCTGGCGCGACACCGGGATGTGAGAATGCTCGGGGAACCACAGTGAATCGAACCCACGGGCCTCGACTTCACGGGCCAATGCCTCGGGGCGAATTGATGTATCGGTCGCGAACATGAAAACTCCGAAATCCATGGACCAGACCGTACCGGCCTCGCTGAAGGAGCTGATCCAGAGCCGCATCGCCGAAGATGGCCCGCTTCCCTTCGAAGTGTTCATGGACATGTCCCTCTATCACCCGGACTTGGGCTTCTTCTCCTCCGACCGTCTCCGCTCCGAGAAGGCGGGCGACTTCCTCACCTCCCCTGAGGTCAGCTCTCTCTTCGGGGAGACGATCTCGGTGTTCGTCTCGGGAGAGCGGGATCGTCTGGGTGAGCCCTTCCAGCTGGTGGAGGCCGGCGCCGGTTCCGGTTCGCTGATTCGGGCTCTCCTCTCGACTCTCGAGGTCGAAGTGGTCGCGGTCGAAGCCTCGCCCGCCGCCCGCGAAGCACTTCAGGATCTGCTCCCCGTCCCGTCGATACGCGAGGTGCTTCCGGATCGGATTCGGGGGGTGATCCTCGCCAACGAGCTGATCGACAACCTGCCCATGGCCCTGAGCCAGAGGGTTGGTGGGGCCTGGCGGGAGCGCTGGGTGGGATCGGATGACGACGGCCTGGTCTTCGTTGACGCTCCTGTCCGGCCTGAGGTCGAGGCCTGGCTCGAGGCGTATGCCGGGCCGGTTCCCGATGGCGGTTGGGTCGAAGTCCAACTGAGCGCAACAGATTGGCTTACAGATGCCCTCTCCCGTATGGATGAAGGCTCGGTCGTGCTCATCGACTACGGGGACACTGCAGAGAACCTGCTTCCCCGACGACAGGACGGCACGTTGCGGACCTATCGCGCCCATCACCTCGGGCCACACCCGCTCGACGAGCCCGGGGAGACCGATATCACCGCCGATGTGAATTTCACGGCCTTGATGGGCGCAGCGGAGAAAGCAGGTGCCAGCGTCACCCTGCTCCGCCAGGACGACTTTCTGACGAGCCTCGGGCTACGGGATCGTCTCTCCGAGTTGAGACATGCCGAACTGGAAGCGACCCGTGGAGGCGACGAGATGGCCCGCCTTCAGGTCAGGTCCCTCAAGACGGAGGCCGAGACCCTGCTCCACCCGAGAGGGCTTGGGGATTTCAGGGTTTTGATTGCGACGATTTGAGATGGGAACCGCGGCACCAGAATCAGCGTCATACCTTTGAAGAGATATTGATGAGAAGAGTGTTCATACTTGCTTTGGTAGTTGCCGGCCTGACGGCCTGCGGATCAGCCGAAGAGCCTCTTGCCCAGCCGGAGACCACCACCACGACGACGGCGGCCGCCCAAGGCGGAGCCACTTCCACGACGGAGGTTCTCACATTGCAGACAGCGCCCCAGTCCGAGGCTGCCCTCCTCCTCCTGGCCCGGGCCGCCCGTGCCGATCTTGCTGCGACCCTTGGCGTCCCCGAGGACGAGATATCCGTGACCGGGGCCTCCGCCGTCACCTGGAACGACGGCTCCATGGGCTGCCCGCAGCCCGACATGTCCTACACCCAGGCCCTGGTCGATGGGGCGAGGGTGACTTTGACCCATGGCGACACCACTTACACCTATCACCAGGGTGGTGGTGAGCTCTTCTTGTGCGAGCACCCTGCGGACGGCAGCTACACGGTGTCGACTGGCGACTCGGGTGCCCTGGAATTGATTCCACCGCCCGGTTTCAACGACTAACGGAGAGGGGCGCCAACGGCGCCCCTCTCCATAACAGTCGTGTGACGACCCTTACGAGTCGACCTGCACCAGGGTGAGGCCGAAGTCGGTCGTCCCATCGGAGTGGGAGACGGCTCCCAGGTAGGAGCCACCCGGGGCGAGCCCGGTCCAATCCACCACCACAGTGCCGACGGTGCCGATGGTGGCGGTGGTCGGTGTGGCGGCATTGATCGACAGGCTCGACGCAGCCGTCGGGACATCCCAGAGATGGAAGGTGTACCCAACACCCGGAGGCGGATCGACGACCTGCCACCCATGGACGTAGAGGACGTAATTCCCATCTGCCGGCGCCTCGAGGTCGATCACCTCATCGGTGCCACCGGCCGTGGACTGGGCGATCAACTCCCCGTTGAAGTAGAGGAAGAGATCGATGTCCGTCGCCGACGGGTCGACGCTTGTCAAGTCGTCCTCCCCCATGGTTATGCGAAGGAAGGCAGAACCGGAGAGGGTGAACGGATGCGCCACCACGTCGCCCTGGGGCACGTCCTCGTCGGGATCGAACTCCTGGTCCGGGCCATCGTGCAGCACGACACCAGACTGCGGAGCATCCGCAGCCAGACCGTGAGCCGTGGCCGTGTAGGTGCCGGTGTAGCCGAACGCCACCGGGAAGCTGGCGCTGCCGGTGACCCCGGTCCCACTCACCGAATTCGGGAATTCGATCGCAGCCGCCTTGACCGCGATCGGGCTCCGCACCTCGTTCTTTCCCGAGTCCCAGGTCAGTGACCCGAAACGCCAGGCGCCCACAGGGGCGTTCTTGTTGGTGAAGGTGACTTCGAAGGTCGCCGACTCGCCCGGGGCCAGCTCGATCCGGTTCGGAGTCACGTCAACATCGAAGCCCCGCGGCTCGTCGACCTTGGCCCGGTAGCTGGTGGTCTTGTTCGAGACGTTGGTGACGGTCCGGATCACGGTCTTCGAGCCCGGCACCTCGCTAACCCCGATGGACGGGTAGTTGAGGTTGTAGGTCTCGAGCGGCACGCCCACCGACCCCAAGAAGTCGCAGTCTTCTGGAGCGAAGATCTGGGCGTCTGCTCCACAGGTGAACCCTGCATACTCGAACAGGCCCGCGTCGTAGACCAGACCGGGGTTGAACACCGACCCTTCGGCGGTGGTCCGCCCGCTGAAGTCGACGTGGCCGGCTCCGAAATCGAAGGGGTCGGCACGTCCGTGCCCGTCTTCCTGTCGGACGTCCTGGCGGGCGGTCGTCATCAAGGCAGACTTGGCCATCGCCGGTGTCCATTCGGGATGGGCCTGCTTGAGCAGAGCCAAGAGGCCAGCCACGTGCGGGCTGGACATCGAGGTCCCGGAGATCGCCTGGAACAACTCACCGGGTGCGCTTGCAGTCGGCGTAGGTGTGTTCCCGGCGAGGATCTGCACTCCCGGCGCGGTGACGTCGGGCTTGATGATGTCCGGTGAGGCTGGAGCGCCCACCGGGCCCCGGGAAGAGAACTCCGACATCTCGTTGCCCCGCTGGTGCTCCGCCTCGGCTGCCGTGAGACGCACCCGGGCATTGGCCCCTGCCTTGGCGATGTACGCCTTGAGGGCGAGACCGTCACTGTTGTTGACCAGGACCGACGGAACGTAATGGTTGTCGGTGAGCAGCGACTGGACGTCGTCCGCGTTGTACATCACCATGCCGACCCCGCCCTGCTCGAACACTGCAAGGCTCTTCTCGGTTCGTCCCGGGCTCCTCGGGCAGAGGACCACCATCCCGGTGATGTCCGGGTCGAAGTCCACGGCGGGATCGCAAGCCTCGTTGCCGTGATCCGCGGAATCGACAAATGGGAACTTTCCATGGGTGCCTGGGCCTACAGAGGCCCCTTCGAAGATCCCGGAGTCCTTCTTGAAGAAGTGAGACCAACGGCTCTTGCTCCCGTTGTCGATCTTGACCTGGGCCACGAAGGCACGGTCCTGTTCGCTCGCCCCCACCGAAGTGACCCACGGCGTGCTCGCCGGAGCGCCGACGGTTTCGGCGTCAGGTCCGGCGTTGCCGTTGGAAACCGAGACGAACACGCCGGCAAAGTCGGCAAACAAGAAGGCGATGTCATCGATTCCGTTGAGGCCAGGGGTGTCGCTTCCAATCGAGTAGTTGATGACATCGACGCCGTCGGCGACTGCCTGGTCGATGGCCCCGGCGAGGTCACCGCCGAAGCAACCCTGGTCTCCACACGCCGAGTACATGACAACCCAAGCATCCGGGGCGATTCCGGAGATCTCCCCGAAGTCCCGACCGAAGATCGAAGCTTCGACACCGGCATTCCCGGCGGCTGTGCTGGCGGTGTGGGTGCCGTGACCGTCGTAGTCACGAGCTGAGTGATAGAGCTCTGTCGGGGTGATGAGGGTGTCGTAGAGCATCCGCATGTTGCGGGCCCCGATCAGCTTGTTGTTACAGGCGAATGGTGCGTCATCGGGGTTGTAGGCGGTGTTCCCGAAGTCGCATCCGGTGCTGATGAACTCCGTCACTGGATCCGGATCGAGGTCGATGGTGTCGAACACGATCGGCGACGGGCCCAGGTTCCCCCGGTCATCGAAGGACGGGTGCTCCGGCCAGATGCCGGTGTCGATGACTCCGACTACGACGCCCTTTCCGGTGAAGCCACTGGCGTAGGCCCCGCCCCGATCATCGAGATCGAGGAAGTGAGGTGAGTTGTCGGTCTGAAGTTGGTGCAACTCATCCCGAACCACCGAGTTGACCCCTTTTTGGCCAGCCAGCGATTCGGCCTCGGCCTTGGTGAGGAGGGCACTGAAACCGTTGGCGGCGTAGTCGAAGCTGGCGACAATCGCGGTCTCGTCGATGCCGGCATTCTCGAGAACGTCGACTTTCTCGACCTGGAGCTCGTCGGTGTAATCCTCCACCGCGGCACTCTCGGGGTCAGGGCGGTCCCCCTCGTCGGGGGCGAGATCCTCGTTTCCGAGTACCGGGGGGGAGTCCATGACAACGATGTACGGGGCCTCGGAGGCGCTCACCGCTGCCGTGATGGCCGTTGGTCCGGCGCCGGCCGGGATCGAAGTCGCGAGGGCCGTCGCCAGTGCGGCTCCGACCACGAGAAGCTTCCTTCTCAAGTGTTTCCTCCTTGGGTTGTCATCCTCCACACGGACAGCCTGAAGGCATTCCCCCACACCGCGCGGGGGACCATACACCACCGAGAGTGGGCCGCGGTCAAGCCCGAGTTGAGCTGGCCGAGATCTGAATAGGCGTCCGTGCTGGATACCCTGGGAACATGAACAACCTGAAGACGGTGGGCCTTCTCGCCTTCATGACGACCCTGTTGTGGCTGGTCTGCGTCGCCCTCTTCCCCGATGGCGGATTCATGATCGGACTCGTCATCGCGGTTGGTTTCAACTTCCTCGCCTACTTCTTCTCAGACAAGATGGCTCTGGCTGCGAGCCGGGCCCGACCGGTGACCGAGGCCGAGCAGCCCCAGGTCTACGCCATCGTCCGTCGTCTCGCAGAGCAGACCCGGATGCCGATGCCCAGCATCTATCTGATCGACTCCGCGCAACCCAATGCCTTCGCCACCGGGAGGTCCCCGAAGAAAGCTGCGGTAGCCGTCACCTCGGGCATCCTCCAGATCCTCGACTTCGACGAGCTCGAAGGTGTGCTCGCCCACGAGCTGGCCCATGTCCAGAACCGGGACATCCTGATCAGCTCGATCGCCGCCATGATCGCCGCCGCGCTCACCATGCTCGCCCGCATGGCCTTTTGGTTCGGCGGTGGCAACAATCGGGAGAGCCCGCTAGGGGCGATCGGCGCCGTGCTGTCCCTCATCGTGGCTCCAATCGCAGCCATGTTGATTCGGCTCGCCATCTCACGGACCAGGGAGTTCCAGGCGGACGAGACCGGTGCCGAGATCACGGGACGGCCGATGAAGCTCGCCGGCGCCCTGGAGAAGATCTCGATGGGTGCCGACCGGATCCCGATGAAGGTCAATCCGGCCACGGCCCAGCTGTTTATCGAGAACCCGATGAAGTCCCTCCGCGGCGGGGGCGGGATGATGAGGCTGCTCAGCACCCATCCGCCCACCGAGGAGCGGATCTTCCGCCTGCAACAGATGGCCGAAGGAACTCGATAACCCCCGACGAGGCGGAAGCACCGGCCGACCGGCGTCTCTTCGACCTGAGGCTGTGAAGGAAGGCCGTCCCCGATTCTGTTGGAGGCTGAGGGTTGGCCGAAGGCGAAGTCGGCCGGCATGCAGAGACCGGGGCTGCCGCCTCGTCAGGGTTGGGCCTTGCTTCGTGGACCTAGCTAACATTCGGCTCCCCGGACTGTGCGTCGTTGAGTCGTGCGGTTTCGGCATGCCGGGATGCCCGAGCGGCCAAAGGGAGCAGACTGTAAATCTGCCGGCTGACGCCTACGGAGGTTCGAATCCTTCTCCCGGCACGGGCGCTCCGGAGCGTCTGACAACCTGGCCCCCTTAGCTCAGTCGGTAGAGCGCCTCCATGGTTAAGGAAGAGTTCTTCGGTTCATGTCCGATGTCAGGACTTGGTCCAGGACCTCGTTGTGGCATGGTCGTCAGAGCAACGATGACACGAACTTGACCGGAAGATCAGTCGCGAGTTTCGACCCCCCTCAGGACGGCTTCGTGAGGTAAGCGTTGAGCAGTGCACCCCTTCCGAGCCTCTGAAGCACGGCGTCGATCAGCGTGAATAACGCGAGAGATACCGGCGACTTGAGGGTGAACCTCGCAACGACCCATGAGGGTGCGTTGATGCCGATGAGCAGGTTGTGGAGTGAGTAGACCCAGTTGACGGGGCTCACGATCGTTGTGATCTTTGCAACTTCGAAGCCGGTCTTGACGGCGAGGCGGTGTAGAGAGCGCCGGTTGAAGAGATACCAGTGTCTCGGAAAGTGGTATCCGCCCCAAGATCCCGCCTTGAATAGAGCGAAGTCGTAGGAGTCGGTGTTGTCGGTAACTATCACCAGTCGCCCGCCAGGCTTCAGAATGCGCCGGATATCTAGAAGGAACTGATCTGGGCTCGCCACGTGTTCAAGCGTTTGAAGCGTGTACACCAGATCGTAACTGTCTTGCGGGAGGTCGACTTCTTCGAGGCTTCCCAGTCGGACGTTCAAACCCGAGTCGACTGCGATGTCTACCGCCCTCGAGTCGAAATCGATACCTTCGAGCCTCCAACCGGGCTTTCCGAACTCTCTCAGGAGCCTCAGGTGGAACCCGTCACCACAGCCGACGTCGAGGATCCGGGCGTCGGGTGGGATTCCAGTGCAATAGTTCAACAGTCGTCTGGCTTCGAGCCGCGAGCGAATCTTGTGGACGATCGAGTAGTTGGCTTCGGAGAATTCCAATGTGTGGTAGTTGTCGGGGTAGATCCGCGCGAACTCGGAAACGTCGGGCCTCGGATTCAGGTACACGGTCTCGCAAGAGTTGCACTGGTAGGCATGGAAGACCTCGGGACTCGTCTCGTATTCGTAGTCGAGGCCGCTGCCGAGCAGATCGGCGTCATGGGTATCGCAGACACAACATTTGGCCGGGACCAAGCGAAGTGCCTTATCGGCTTTGCTGCTCACGTGCGTGCGACTCCATGGTCATCGGCAGTAGTACTGCCCAGGCTGACCAGACGATCACGAATGCGATCGGCTACAAACTCGGCGTCCTTCGCCACCCCATAGATGTCATGCGAAGCCACGGTGTGTTGGTGGCGAAGCCCCACGAAAAAGAGCCCGTGTGCTGCGTTCGCGACACCTCTCAAATGGACCGGTAACCCGTCGTCGTTCAGCACATCCTCTGTCATATCCAGCATCGCATAGTCGCCTTTGAATCCGGTGCACCAGATGATCGTGAGGTCATCGGTACTGAGCGACTGTCCGTCGGTGAACCTCAGTGTGGATCCCCCGACACCCTCGTACTTGGAGAAGAGCCTCACGCCATGAATTTTCGACAGGTCGCCCGGGGCGGGCCTCATGATCGGGTCACCCCTCCTTTCGAGATCGGAGTACATGAGTCTTCCGAGTCGTGACCGGCTCCTCACGTCGAAGAGACCTAGCGCGTGGAGGAATCGGTGGGTCTGGACGCCAAGAATTCTCGGGGGAAGAACAGTGACGCTGCTAACCGACATGTGAAGTTGGTCAAACCTCTCAGATTCGCCCAGAAGGCGGCAAATCTGCACTCCGCTACTCGCGCTCCCGACCACGAGCACCGAATTTGTCTCGATCTGCTCGGGTTGCCGGTATTCACTCGAGTGGATCTGTTTGACCGTGTCGACGATCTCCGCAGCGGCCAATGGGACGTTCGGCCTCGACATCGCTCCATTGCATAGGGCGACGCATTTGGCTCGGTAGACACCGCCGTCCGTCTCTACCTCCCAGATCCCGCTGTCAGACGACGAGATCCTCTCGACGTTGGTATCGGAAAGCAGCGGGGGTGCGACTGCTGCGAGGCACTCATCGAAATAGGCGACCATCTCGTCACGCGTCGCGAAAGCAAGCGGGTCGTCGGATGGGAAGCGATCAGCGGGCAGCACCGGGAGAGTGTTCATCCAGTTCGGTGTGTTGGTCTGAAAGCCGTCCCAACGGTTGTGCCACGCAGAGAAGGCACGATCCCTTTCAAGAACCACGTGGGTGATGCCGCGCAGGCTCAGGTAATGCGACAGCATGACACCTGCCTGGCCCCCTCCCACGACAACAGCGTCGACCTCCTCCCTCAACCTCTCCACCCTCATGCGACGAATCGGCCGGATGGACTGTTGGCCCCTGGCCCTGTCCTCGGCCGAGCCCCCCGGTGATTGGGCAAGCCGTCGAATGCCGTTGCTGAGCTCAAGGTCATGGTCTTCATCGGCGGGAATTAGCTCAGTCCTAAACGACGGAACCAATTGGTTGACGGAGATCGACGATGATCGGCAACGTTACCAACAGTGCACCTGTGACCAACAACCGAGCTCATGGGCCAGGGCAGGTGCGCGACTGGCACACCTTGGGCACGGAGCTAATATCGCGCCTCCCGAATCATTGCGTCTTTCGGCGTGGGGTTTCGGCATGCCGGGATGCCGTGCGGCCACTGGAAGCAGACTGTAAATCTGCCGGCTGACACCTACGGAGGTCCGAATCCTTCGTCTGGTACCGGGCGCCTCGAGGTGTCTGACAAATTGGCCCCCTTAGCTCAGTCGGTAGAGCGCTTCCATGGTAAGGAAGAGGTCTTCGGTTCAAATCCGGAAGGGGGCTCCGGTGGGCAAGGCCCGCCTGAGGCGGCGTAGCTCAGTTGGTGAGAGCGCTCGACTCATAATCGAGAGGTCGGCAGTTCGAGTCTGCCCGCCGCTACATCGGCACCGGCGCGTAGTTTGCGTCGGGCGAGAGGGACAAGGAAAGGAACAGGAGCCGACGATGGCGAAGGCGAAGTTTGAGCGTTCGAAGCCGCATGTGAATGTGGGGACGATGGGTCATATTGATCATGGGAAGACGACGTTGACGGCGGCGATCACCAGGGTGTTGGCGGATCGGGTTGGTGGGTCGAATCAGTTGACGTCTTTTGATCAGATTGATAAGGCGCCTGAGGAGCGGGAGCGGGGGATCACGATTCAGATTGCTCATGTGGAGTATGAGACTTCGGCTCGTCATTATGCGCATGTGGATATGCCGGGTCATGCGGATTACATCAAGAACATGATTACGGGTGCGGCGCAGGTGGATGGTGCGATTCTGGTGGTGTCGGCGGCTGATGGTCCGATGCCGCAGACTCGGGAGCATGTTCTTTTGGCTCGTCAGGTGGGGGTGCCTTCGATTGTCGTGTTTTTGAACAAGGTGGACATGGTTGACGATTCTGAGCTGTTGGACCTGGTGGAGCTCGAGGTTCGGGATTTGTTGACTGAGTATGAGTTTCCGGGGGATGAGGTTCCGGTGGTGCGGGGTTCTGCGTTGAAGGCGTTGGAGGGGGATGAGGCGGCTTCGGATCAGATCATGGAGTTGATGGGGGCGGTGGATTCTTATATTCCGGAGCCGGATCGGGATACGGATAAGCCGTTCCTGATGTCGATCGAGGACGTGTTTTCGTATTACTGGTCGGGGGACGGTGGTTACGGGTCGGGTGGAGCAGGGGATCCTCAAGGTGAATGAGGAGGTGGAGATTGTGGGGATCCGGCCGACTCATAAGACGGTGGCTACTGGGATTGAAATGTTCCGCAAGCTCTTGGATGAGGGTCGGGCGGGGGACAATGTGGGGGTCCTGCTGCGTGGTGTGGGTAAGGATGAGGTGGAGCGGGGTCAGGTTCTGGCGAAGCCGGGGTCGATCACTCCGCATACTGATTTCGAAGCTCAGGTGTATGTCCTGACTAAGGAGGAGGGGGGCCGGCATAACCCGTTCTTTCCCGGGTATCGCCCCCAGTTCTACTTCCGGACCACCGACGTGACCGGGTCGATCCAACTGCCGGAGGGGACTCAGATGGTGATGCCTGGTGATAACACTGAGATGAACGTGGAGTTGATCGCTCCTATCGCCATGGACGAGGGTCTCCGTTTCGCGATCCGTGAAGGTGGCCGCACCGTCGGCGCCGGACGAGTCATCAAGATCCTCAAGTAGGGACAACAAATGCCATCTGACAAACGACCGCCGTTGACGCTGGCCTGCACCGAGTGCAAGCGGCGCAACTACGTGACCACCAAGAACAAATCCAATACCCAGGATCGTCTCGAGCTCAAGAAGTACTGCCGGTGGTGCCGGCAGCACACCGCACATCGCGAGACCCGGTAGGCCCCGTTAGCGTTTCGGGGATGGACCCGTCCACCCTCGTCGATCAGAGGTTTGGCCCGCATCGGTTTCGAGTGTGTCTCGAGAACGTGGCCGACTTCGTCTCGGCCACCGGTGACGACTCGGATCGATGGGTCGAGGCGGCCCCCCCGGGCTTTGTCGCCGCGGCTCTCTTCGTCGTGGCCCCAGATCTGCTCAGCCAGTTCACCGATCGCTCGGTGATCCACGGTGAGCAGACATTCACCTGGCATGAGCCTCTGGGCATCGAGACCGACCTAAGCGTTTCCGGGACGGTGTCGCAGGGTTAGGGAGCGAGGCGGGGTCTACTTCGTGACCTTCGATCTCGAGGTGTCAGGTCCCGACAAGGTGATCGCCGAGGGCTCGGCGATGTTCCTGGTGTCCGGCGAGTCGACCCCGGTCAGCGGCGTCGAGGAGGCGGCGGAGCCTTCGCCCTTGGACGACGGCCATCCTGGCCCCGGTCAGGTGAGTGCCTGCCGAGCAGACCTCGTCCGATACGCCGCGGCGACCCGCGACTGGAATCCGATTCACTGGGACCACGACGCCGCGATAGCCGCAGGTGTGTCTGGAGTCGTGGTTCACGGTCTGCTCCAGGCCTCGTGGGCCTTCGCCGCCGCCAGCCGCCTTCGCCCGGGGGACAGCCCTCTGCGCTCGGCCAAGGTACGTTTCCGTAGCCCTCTACCCCCGGCCACCCCGGCCACCCTGGAGGTAGAGGAATCCGAGGGCTCGGCGACAGTGACTCTCGGTGCCACCGGAACCGAGTACATCAACGCCAGAATCGAGCTCAGCGATGAGTAACCAGCCGGAAATCCCGCGGGTCGAACGGTCGAGAGAACAAGAGCTCATCGCCAGGGCCCAGGCCGGGGATCGCTCCGCCTTCGCCGTCCTGGTCCGTGAGCACGGAAACGAGGTCTACACCTTGGCTCGCAGGCTGGTAGGAGATCCGCATCTGGCCGCAGATGTCGCCCAGGAGACCATGATCCGTGCCTGGCGCGCCCTGCCCAACTTTCGAGGTGAAGCCGCCTTCTCGACGTGGTTGCACCGGATCACGGTCAACACCGCCTGGACCCAGAAGAAGCGGGCCCGTCGCCATCAGGGTGCGTCTCTCGACGATCTCGCCGAGGTGGCTGCTCCTTACACCAGGGAGCATCCGGAGATCGCTGGGGAGATGATCGAGCTTCGAGGGCGGCTGAGACGTGCTCTTGAGAGCCTGCCCGAATCCCAGCGGCAGGTGGTGATCCTCAAAGACGTCTATGACTGGTCCCACATCGAGATCGCAGAGGCGATGGGGATCTCTGTCACCGCCGCCAAAGTCCGCCTTCATCGCGCTCGGGCGCGTCTGGCCAGGAATCTGGAGGGATCTGGATGACCATCGTGTGTGAATTGGCTGCTCCATTCGTGGCGAACAGTGCTGTCGACGACAGCGAGGTGATCTGGCCCTTCCGGGGCCATACCGACGCCTGCCTGCGGTGCCAGGCTCGGCACGCAGCTATGAGCCGAACCGCCCGCGAGCTCGATGTCCTGTCCTCGGAGACGATGCGCGCCCCGCTGGATCTCGAATGGAGGGTGATGTCTTCGCTCGAGGGCGATCTCGCCGTGACCCGTTCCTGGAAGCGGCCGATCGCACTCGCGGCGGCCTTGCTTTCGATGGTGGCTGCGGTCCTGGTCTGGCGTCTCCGACCACGCCCCAATGGCTGAACCGGCCTAACGGGCTTCCTCCCCGGCCAGTCGAGCCCCTGGGGGACCGTAATGCTCCAAGGGCGAGTTGTACCTGGAGCATTCTTTCCCAAGCCGGGTCCGAAGGGTCGGTACGGTGGTACGAGATGCAACCTGAATCGGCGATCGCGATCGTCCTGGGAACACGCCCCGAGATCATCAAGCTCGGGCATCTCATTCGGCTCCTCGGTTCCAAGGCAGTGACGATCACCACCGGCCAGCACTACGACGACAACCTCACCAAGTACTTCTTCGACGCCTTCGAGTTAGAGCAGCCGTCCCATGCCATCGACATTGGTGGCAAGAGCCGCGGCGCGCAGATAGGGAAGGCTGTCTCTGCCCTTGACGATCTGTTCAGTGATATGTCACCCCGGGCTGTGGTGGTTCAGGGCGACACCAACTCGACGCTCGCGGCCGCGCTAGCGGCGAATGCCCGCGAGATCCCACTGGTGCACGTCGAGGCCGGATTGAGGAGCAACGACCGCTTGATGCCGGAGGAGCACAACAGGGTGCTGACCGATCATCTCTCCGATCTTTGCCTGGCACCCACAGAAGTGTCCCGGGAGAATCTGCTCAGAGAGGGCATCGAGTCATCCCGGATCAGGGTGACCGGGAACACCGTCGTTGAAGCGGTCACCAGTCTTCTTCCTGAGGCGGGCAGACGGGCTGAGATACTGGAGTCCCATGGCTTGGTCCCTGCCGGTTTCGTACTCAGTACGTTCCATCGGCCGGAGAATGTCGATGACCCATCTACCTTGCGGACCATCCTCCATGATCTGGCCATTGTCGATATCCCGGTCCTGCTCCCCATGCATCCCAGAGCGCGGGCTCGTGTCACAAGCAACGGTTTCGATCAACTACTGGAACGGATTCAGGTCGTCGACCCGCTCGGATACCCCGAGTTCCTCGCCCTCATGTCGGAATGCGCGATGGTGATAGGAGACTCTGGCGGCATGCAGGAGGAGGTGTCCGTTCTCAAACGCCCGATGATCGTCATACGGCGTTCGACCGAACGTCCCGAGGTCTTGGGCACGTTCGCTCGTCTCATGCCGGCAAGTCCGGGCTTCGGCGAGCAGGCGAACAACCTGCTCGCCGACCTCGACCGACACCTCGAAGAACTCGCCCAGATGCCGTCGCCGTACGGGGATGGCTCTGCTTCGGCCCGTTCTATGGATGCCATTTTCGAGCTGGTCGAACAACCGGCCATTTGAGATCCAGGCCCACAGGGGTAGATTGGTTGACGATTCAGGGGAGCCGTTGATGATCGATTCAGCAGTGGATTCTGGCGGTGTTGGGCTTGTTCCATCAGTCTCGGTGATCGTCCCCGCCTACAACGAGGGCGGTCATCTCGACCACAGCCTCCATCAGATCTGGTCGCATCTCCAGGCTGCTCCGTATACCTGGGAATTAATCGTGGTCGACGACGGCAGCGACGACTCCACAGGGTCGATCGCTCGCCGATTTGGAAACGAGCACGAGAATGTCCGGCTCGTCGAGCATGTCGCGAATCTTGGTCTGGGGCAAGCCCTGAAGAGCGGATTCCGCGCCGCCCGCGGCAAGTACCTGGTGGTGTGCGACGCAGACCTCAGCTACACCCCCGACCACATCGACCGTCTTGTCTCGACCATAAATACCACTGGCGCGAATGTCGTGGTCGCCTCACCGTATATGACCGGTGGATCGGTCACCGGAGTGCCCAAACTGAGGGAAATGCTCAGCAGGGGGGCGAACCGCCTGCTGCGCTATGTGTCCAATTCCCACGTGTCGACTATCACGGGCATGGTTCGCGCCTATGACCGAACCTTCGTGACCGGATTGAGCCTCAAGTCGGTCGACAACCAGATCAACGCTGAGATCATTTACAAGACCGACCTTATGCGTGGGTCGATCGTCGAGATACCGGCACATCTGAATTGGACTAGAGACGAGGAGGACACGAAGAAGCGACGGGCCAGCTTCAGCATCATCCGCATGACGATCGATTTCCTCTTTTCTGGTTTCATCTTCCGACCGTTCTTGTTCTTCATCCTCCCCGGTGCGATGCTGAGCCTCCTCGCCTTGTACAGCCTGGGTTGGTTCGGCTATCACCTCATCAGCTTCATACCCGAGCAGACGGGGTCGGTCGAAAACAGGATCTCAGAGGCTGCGGCAGCGGCATTCGACCTGAGCCCTCACAGCCTGGTGATCGGCGGGTTGGCGCTGATCTTCGCGTTCCAGCTGATCAGCCTCGGCATCGTATCGGCCCAGAGCAAGCGCTACTTCGAGGAGCTGTACTACCAGGGAACATGGACCGCGGCTCGCGCTCGGGTCGATGACACGGGCGCTCTCTCAGTCACCCACAGCGACCGCTGACCCTGTCAGGCGAGGCTTCGGATCGATTGGACGGAAGTGACTCCGTCCGCGACCCGCGAGGCATGTTCGGCCATGGTGATCACACGGTGCTTCTCCTGAATGACGCCAATGAAGCGCCGGACCAGACGCCGCTTGCTCTCCCCGTCCATGTCCATCCCCGGGAAGAAGCTCAGGTCACTGATCTCATCGCCCCCGAGAAAATCGAGTGAGTGGATCAGGATCGATGGCTCGACTCCGGCCAAACGGCACATGGCGAGCGACGTGCGAAAGTAGGAGAGGGCAACCGATTCAGAAAACCGCGCTAGGTACAGGACATATGTGAGGTGGATCGGGATCCGGAACAGGGGAAGCGTGGTGACCGGGATCTCGATGAGGTGCTCATCCGGGCCAAGCTCCCATTTGTAAGGCTTGATGCTGCGAAAGCCCTCCGAAAAGGTACCGAATAGCTTTTGCCTCCGTTGTCTCTCTTCGTCACCGAGCGGGGCCTTGTGCAGGTAGTAGGCACGGGCCAGCGGGCCGATAAAGGTAGGAAGCGTGGATGCGTCGTAGACGTAGCCACCTTTCGACAGCACCCGGATGGTGGCCTGCGAGACGCTGAAGCCCGGGCCGCGAAACCCTCGCGGCACCCGTCCCGTCGCCTGTTCGATTGCCTCCGTCGCCTGCTGGATCTCATCGAGAATCTGTTGGGCTGACCTCAGGTGCAACCATGGCTCGTGGTGAAAGGAATGGTTGGAGATTTCGTGGCGCGACTCCCCGAGAGCGGCAAGTGAATCGGCGTTCTTGGCCAGTTCCGCATCCTGACCTACCACAAACACGGTGAGACTCAGGCCGAGAGAGTCGGAGATCTCCATGATGTGTGGGACGACCAGGTCCAAATAGCTGGGGAAACCTCGCCACGACTCGTCGCCGTGGGTCTTGAGGTAAGACCACTGATTATCGAGGTCGAGCGAGAGGCTGGCCACGTTCTCGCTCACGAATTCACGATCTCCTCTGCCGTGAGCAAATGGTGGACCCCAGCCTCGGCAACTTCGATGGTCTCGTTCACGTTGAGTGTTCCGTTGAGGATCTGTGAGGAGTTGATGAGGTGAACCCCCTCGATCGATACGTCGTGACCGGGAACGGTTTCCGAGTACCCGATGGTGGATATCGGGAACACATTTCGAACCCGGGAGACCTGGAACGCGATCACGTCATCAGGCACGAAGTGGGGGTGGATCTTGGCAAGAGCCGAAAGAAACCGCTCACGGATGGACGAATCCGGCTCTTCGAAGATCGGATCTGTCGGATCGCAGTACTTGGGGAGGTAGATGAGCGAGTTGCCTCCAAACTCGGCTTTGTCGACGAACGCGGACATCTCCACCACGGCAGTGAACGGGGCCGGATCGTGCAGGTAAGTCAAGTAGAAGTCCGTTAGCGGGTTCCGTGTCAACAGCGAGGCGCACACGATCCCCTGATATCGAATCGACTGGAGGCTTTGGGTCTCCTGCGGGGTGAGACCGGGCACAATCCGCCAGGTGACCGGAGGCGCCGTTGTCACCACAACATGGTCGAATCGCTCAATTCCCGCTGTCGACTCCACCGTTGGGCCAGCGGATATCTCCGAGATGCTCGAACCGGTTCGCACTTCGACCCCAGCGTCCGTTAGGGCCTGCGCCAATGTCGCCAGGATCCGTGCGTACCCTCCCGGTACGTATCCGAACATCTCCTTCTTTAACCCGCTACGGCGTGCGGCGTAAAGGCGTTGGATGGTGGCCCAGATGAACGCAGCCGAAGTGTCGCGATAGGCATCTCCCAGCTTGGCTTCGAGCAACGGCAGCCAGAAGCTGTCAAATACCCGATCCCCCGAAAGCTTTCGAAGCCAGGTCTCGACCGGAATCTGCTCGAGGTTCTTCCAATTCTTGATCCGGGAGCCATAGAGGATCGTCGTCCCGAGCCTTATCTTGTCCAAGATGGATAGTGGCGGGTAGCGAATGTATTCGATCGAGTTGGATATTGAGTAGGTCTTGCCTCCGAACACACTGCCGGTCTTGGTCTCGACCCAGCGCATCTCCTTTTCGAGCCCGATGTCAGCTAAGAGTCCCCGCGTGTAAGTGTCGGAGAGAAGGGTCACGTGGTAGTGCCGGTCCCACATGACGTCTCCAATGGACCATGCAGAAGCGAGGCCCCCGAGCTCTTTAGCCGACTCGAAGAGGACCACATCGCCGGCCTGTGCCAAGCGAAGCGCGACAGTCGACCCCAGCATTCCGCCACCCACCACGGCCCAGCGAGTCATGATCCGTCCAATGCCTCGACGCCACTCGCATCGATCCTGTAGCGCCTGCCACATGTATCGCAGGTGACTGTGGACTCTGGTGCGGCGGCTGGATCCCCCCGAAGGATGGGTTGACCACACCGACAGACAAGCCCTACGGGACGGGCCGGGCTCCCGATGACGAGAGTATGGGCGTCGACCGAGCGGGTGACGACCGCGCCCATTCCCACCATCGCGAACGGGCCGATGGTCACCCCAGGACCAATGGTGGCACCCGCTCCGAGTGTCGCTCCGTGTTCCACGACGGTTCGGGGCATGTCGTTTTCGGGTTCCGAAGGCAACAATTGACTCAGGTCCGGTGTGGTAGCACGAGGGAACCTGTCATTGGTGAAAGTCACCCCAGCACTCACCATGACCCCGGTCTCAATCGTCACTCCGGCGCAGATGTAGACCTGGGCGTTGATCTTGACCCGGTCGGCGATCGTCACGTCGTAGGCGACATAGGTCTTCTCTCCGACGATGCAGTCAGAGCCGATGACTGAGGGCCCGCGCACGTGGACCGAGTCCCAGATGCTGGTTCCATCGCCGATGACCACACCGTCGTCGATGAGAGCTGTCGGGTGGATCCGAGCCGGCATTCCTCACACAGACACAATCGGCCGGCGGGACTCGATCGGGGTCCAATTCTGGATTCCAAGTGAGCTGTACGCTGCCTCGATGACCTCTACCGAGGCCAAGGCGTCGACATCGGTGAGCCGGAGCGACTCGCCAGACTGTATCGCACCTGCGAAGTTGGAAAGCTGATCCCGTATCGCCTGGACCTTGTCGTATCCGGCGCCAAAATCGACCCACTCCGGGCTAGTCGTCTGTCGGTATCGTGACCGGCGCCACCCGACTTGCACGGTCCCATTCGAACCGTATATGTCGAGATAGCTGTCCCGCTCCTTGTCGATGCTCCACGAGAGGTCGATCGTCGCCCGGACCCCATCTCTGGAGCGAAGGAACAGCTGTGCGGTGTCCTCTACTTCTGTGCCTTGAACCCGGCGACCTTCCACCGCCATCACCTCCGCCAAGGGGCCGAGAAAGGACCGGGTGAGGTCGACCGAGTGTGTGCCGTTGTCGATGAGGACTCCTCCACCGGCGATCGCTGGGTCCGAATTCCAACGATCCCGCATGTCGACTCTGGAGGCGAATGTGTTTTCCATCAGGATGATGTCACCGAGGATCCCGGACTCGACGATCGATCGAGCCTTGACCACGTCAGAGACATATCTGAATTTGGAGGCCATAGTCAACACCGAGCTGCTGGCGCGAGCGGCTTCGATCATGCGCCAGGCCGCATCGACCGAGATCGCCAGGGGCTTCTCACACATCACGTGGATCCCGTTCTCCAGGAAGAAAATCGATAGTTCGGGATGCGTCAGTGGAGGAGAGCAGATCAGGACCGAGTCCGCCAAGCCGGCTTCGAACAAGTGGGTGTGCGAGGCAAACGGTTTGCAGTCGAGTTCGACAGAGAGCTTCTCCGCGGCCTCCAGGTTGGTGTCGGCAATCGCGGTAACGGTCACGGAGGAACATCCGGCCAGGACCTGTGCGTATGTCTGGGCGATCCGGCCCGCCCCGACGATTCCAAGTCGAAGGGGGTTCATGCCGCCTCCCTCCTCAGCTTGGCGGCGGCTTCGACGATGGCGTCGCCCAAACGACCGACATCGGTCTCGGTGAACTTCTCATTCCATGGGATGACCACGATTCGATCCAACAGCTCGAAGGTGCCGGGGAAGAGCTCCGCTGAGTAGTCGATCGCCTCCGGCCTGGCCAATGTGAACGGCCAGCTGCTAGATCCGAGCGTCTTCTTGTTGACGAAGATGCCGCACCGAAATGCCGGCTTCTGAATGTATCGGGCTGCGCTCGGGACGCCCATGTCACGTAATTCTGCGGAGAGAGCGACGTTACCTCCCGGCACCGCCTCTGGGTCGACCAGGAGGGCGTACCTCCAATAGCTGGGTGCGGCGTTGGGTACCTGCGAAGCCGATTCCACGCCGGCGACATCGTCGAGCATCCCGTCGAGAGCCAGCGCGTTCGCCTTCCTAACTGTGACCCCCTCGTCGAGCTTTTCGAGTTGGGCGAGGGCGACCGCGGCCTGAAGCTCCGACATCCGATAGTTGAGGGCGAGGAACTCATGGTCGGAGGGGGAGTCGTAGTCCCATGCCTTGTTCACGTAGAGCCGAGCTCGATGAGCGAGGTCGGGATCCGCCGTCGATACCAAGCCGCCTTCGCCAGAAGTGATGTGTTTGCCTTGTTGAAGGCTGAAACACGAGATATCACCGAACGTACCGACCGGTCGGTTCCGGTAGCGGGCACCGAGGGCCTGTGCACAGTCTTCGATCAACTTGATCCCGCGCTCCCTCGCGAGGTCAACGATCGGCCCCATGTCCGACGGATTGCCGAAGAGGTGGGTAACGACGATTGCCATAGTCCGATCCGAGATCCGCTCTTCAATCGATTCTGGAGTCAAGTTTCCCGTCGTCGGGTCGACGTCGGCAAAGACAGGGATCACCCCTTGATAGAGCAAGGGAGTCAGGGCGCCCATGTCGGTGACCGAGGTGGTGATGACTTCCTGTCCCGGCTCAGGATCCAATGCGGCGATCGCGGTGTGTACGGCAGCGGTGCCCGAGGAGGTTGCGATGACGCTGGCTCCCTCCACCTGATCCGAGAATGCTGCCTCCAGGGCCTTGCAAAAGGTCCCTTTCGGCCCGAACAGTATTCCTGATTCCATCACGGCGGCAAGGTATGAGAGTTCGCGTTCATCGAACGAGCGACCTGAGCGGTCCTGATCGGACGGCAACGGGCTCACACCCCGGCTCTCATTCTGGTCCGTTGGGTCATGCCGCGTCCACCCTACGTCCATGCCCCGTTTGTTCACAGTTCCTCCCACGATCCAACCCCACAGAACGGCTCTAGAGACTACTCAGAGTGATCAAAGCTCACAATACGTGAACTCGGGTTTACCCATCAGGGCATCGCGGGTGGGACGGCGAAGCCATGACCAGGTTCCGCCCATCGTCGATCAGGATGCATGGCGCCAGCGTCGTCAACTCCTCCTCGTCGACCAGATACGGTCGGGATCCTCGTTGATAGAAGATGATTGCTCCATTTTCGATTGCCTCTGACAGCTGGGTCATCTCTGCATCGAGATTCGAGTTGGGCTTCGTGGTCAGGTGACTCACTTCGTCCGGCACGGGCAAGACACCCGGTCTTCCCACGTACCAAAGGCCATCCGGAACATTGGAAAAGACCTGAGTCGGTGAGTTGACCGCCAGGTCGACGGCCGCCGAGCCCTGGAAGTCATTCGATGAGAACAAGGTAGGCCTGACCGAGAGCTTCTGAACAATCGCGAACCCAGACCACGTGGCGGCAACCAAGGCAGCGACACATGACGCGGCGAGGATCGCCCGAGCGCGCTTGAGGCGTTCCTGCCCGTCGGGCTGCGGATAGCCCTGGACTCCTGCCATCAGAAGCGAGAGAGCGACCGGGTACATCAACCTCGATCCGGGGAAATTCTGGGCATCGAAAAGCGTTCGTGACGCGAGCAGAGCGAACAGGTGCATCGCCGCGGAGGTGCCGCCTGGCCACCACGACCGGTTCGGAGTAGGAGGGCCGACGACGGGTTCGCTCCTGAATATGCTCCAAGCGGCAACCGCTACCGCGATTCCAACCACCGCGACTCTGACGGTCGCGCTGCTAAGCGGCGGAAACAGCCATTCGGCCACCGTGTTGGCGAGGACCTTTAGATCGGTGAGGTTCGGAGGGTGCAACATCAAGGTCCGTGATCCGCCACCCCCGACGAGGATCGCGACCGGCAACAGGCTGAACAATGCTGCCACCGCCGTACGCAACAACCGATCACGCTTGTTACCGCCCGCGATCAGCCCGATCAACACGACGGTGCCGACAAGGGCGACTCCTATGGTGCGAACCAGGAAGGAGACTGATCCGGCGAGCACTGCAACAGCGAACCATTTGAAACCGCTGTCCCTGATGAATCTCTCCAAGCAGATGAGCGCGATCACGAGAAATACGCCGTAGAGAAGTTCCGACAACGGAAACAGCACATAGGAGAACGACAACGTCGCAGCCGTCAACCCGGCGACCATCGACCATATCCCAGAGATCCCACGCCAAAGCGCGCTCGCCGTGACCAGTCCGGCAATGAGGGTGAGGGCAACGATCCCGATCCACCGAGCTGCGGCCACCGACTCCGAGCCGAGCGCGATCAGGGCACCCAATGCGGCCGGGTAGCCGATCGGAAAATCGGTGACCGGTGAAACGGAACTGCCGAAGTCGATCGGCCTGCCAGGGTCTCCGAAGGACATGACGAAGCCATTGCCCGCGGCGAGATTCTCAGCCGAGGAGAGATAGACGGGTGAGTCACGAAGACCTATAGCGAGGCCGTCCTTGGTGGCAATCACTCCGGCCAGGAAGACGAACACCATGACGGCGAATAGCGCCCAAGGTGCTCTGAAAGAATCGCTCTTGCCCACCCGATGAAAGTCTAAGTGGCAGGCCGGCGGCAGGGGATATCGAGAGTCGGTTCTGGTGCACGCTGGGATGGAGGCTGCCGCCCTGTCCTGACTGCGGTCTTCGGTCAGCTGATCTCCAACATGGCCACGGCGTTGATCATGATCCCGATCGCGGTCACCGCGGCCACCGATGTCGGGATCTCGGTGCGTCCGGTTCTCATGTCGCTCACCGTGGCTGCTGCTGCTGCATTCCTCACTCCGGTGGCTACTCCGGTCAATCTGATGGTGATGGGGCCCGGCGCTTACGAGTTCGGGGATTATTGGAAGCTGGGCCTTCCGATGCTCTTGCTGTTCATGCTGGCCGCGGTGTTCTTGGTTCCGGTGTTCTGGCCGTTCTGATCAGCGTCGGCATCGATACCATCGGCTGATGACTCATCTCGTTGACCTCTCCCATCCCATCGAGGCCGGGATGACCACGTACCCGGGTATGCCGGGGCCGGTGATTAGCGACTACATGTCCCGGGCGGACTCGCGGGGTCGGTATGACCCGGGTACCGAGTTCAACATCGGTCGGATCGAGATGATTGCCAACACCGGCACCTATCTCGATACCCCGTTCCATCGTTTCGAAAGTGGTTTCGACCTCGCCGATCTTCCACTGGAGAAGGTGGCTGATCTGCCCGGAATCTGCGTCCATGACCCGGGTCCGGAACTTGGAGCAGAGGTTCTCTACGACATCGATGTGAGTGGCCGAGCGGTCCTGTTCGCCACCGGGTGGGACCGGCACTGGCGCACTGAGACCTACGGGGATCCCTCTCATCCATTTGTCACCGCCGGGTTGGTCGACGCCCTGGTTGCTGGTGGAGCCGCCCTGGTCGGTATCGACTCGGTCAACATCGACGACACTCGGGGCGGCGGCCGCCCGGCGCACACCGGCCTGCTCGAGGCGGGGATTCCGATCGTGGAGCACCTCACCGGGTTGGACCATCTTGTCGATCAGGAGTTCCGATTCTTCTCGGTCCCCTCCCCGGTTCGAGAAATGGGGAGCTTCCCTGTCCGCGCCTTTGCCGTGATGGGTTGAGATCGACGTCTATCCGGATCTGGATTCCGAACGCCGGAAGAGAAGCAGGCCGAAGAGAAATGTCATCAGGTTGATCCCCAGTGGCGCCGTCACCACCCGGCTGAGATAAAGAGCGACCCAAGAAACGGCCCATCCGATGGAAGTCCAACCAAGCCATCGCGGCAAGGCCTCGGTGCGGAGGAAGGCCCAGCCGAATGCGGCCACGGCAAAGCAGGCCAGGACGACGTAGTCCTTTTCATTCTCGAAGACCCACGGCACGCCACTCAAGGCCAGGGTGTCAGCGACGATCCACAAGATGGATCCCACCAGGAAGGCGATCGTTCCCAGTCGCCCTAGCACACGGTCGCCGGCGTCCCGAACGACAAGCTCGAGTACGGCCAGGCCGAAGGACGTCACCACCAGCCCGGATGTCAGCGCGGTGTTCTGCCATCCAGCGCTGGAACTCGTAACGAAGAGAGCGGCGGTGACCATCAGAAGAGCAAACCCAACGATCAACAGAAAACCGGCGACGCGTCGCTCGTCCCATCCGTTGGCAAGCACGATGCCTCGAACCCTACGAACTCAGTCCCCGATATTGAGGGGGTGGGCTCTCGTCTGGCTGCGAAGCTGCGGCCGATGGAAAGCGACCGAGGATCTCAGAGAACAGTGGTTCTCGTGGAGGGCACCAGTGATCAGGTCGCGGTGGAGACGCTCGCCGAGCGTTGTGGTCGTGATCTCGAGGCGGAGGGGGTCTCCATTACATCGATGGGGGGTGCCACCAACATCGCTCACTTCCTCGATCTCTATGGACCGGCAGGGCTCGACGTCCGGTTGGCGGGCCTGTGCGATGTCGGCGAGGAGGGGGACTTCCGGCGTGGTCTGGAGCGTGCCGGCCTCGGGAGCGACCTGACCCGACGCGACATGGAGTCACTGGGATTCTTCGTTTGTGTCGCCGACCTCGAGGACGAGCTGATCCGCTCCCTTGGTGTCAATGCGGTCGAGGACGTCATCGAGGCCCACGGCGAGCTCGGGTCCTTTCGAATCCTCCAGAGGCAGCCGGCGCAACGGGAGCGGAGCCATGAGGCGCAGCTCCGGCGCTTCATGGGCACCCGTTCCGGTCGGAAGATCAACTACGCCCGGTTCCTTGTCGAGGCGCTCGATCTTGACCGGATTCCCCGGCCTCTCGACGGACTGCTTGCGTACCTTTAGGCCTCCGGGCAGCTAGGCATTTGCTCAGCAGATATTGAATCAGTATTCTTTGAGTGAATGACCGTATACGAGCGTTCAAGGGTGCACTCGGCCCTCGGTGATGTTGGGCGCCTGCGTCTCGTCGATCTTCTGGTGGCTGGTGACCTGACCGTTCGCGAGCTGGGGGCCCGTCTGCAAATGCCAGGCAATCTGCTTGCCCACCATCTCAATGTCCTGGAGGTGGCGGGGGTGGTTGAGCGACGAGAGTCTGAAGGGGATCGGCGCCATCGCTACGTCACCCTCCGGTGGGACACACTTGATGGGTTGATGCCTTCCAGCCACGGTCTCGTTGGAGCCGTCGTGTTTGTGTGCAGTCACAACTCGGCCCGCTCCCAGTACGCGGCTGCCTACCTGGAGGCGAGGACCGGCCAGCCCACGGCGAGCGCGGGTAGTGATCCGGCCTCGAGGGTTCATCCGACCGCGGTCCGAGTTGCAGGCGAACGAGGCCTCGATCTCAGCGCAGCGGTCCCCGGCGGTTACGACTCGATAGTCGGCACTCCCGAATTGCTGGTGTCGGTGTGTGATCGGGCGCGGGAAGGATCGCTCCCGGATGCAGAGCGCCTCATGCACTGGTCGATTCCCGACCCGGTTCGGTCCGGCGACTGTCGCCGCCTTCCGGTCGGCGTTTGATGAGATCGAGCGCCGCATCGACCATCTGACCGACGCCACATGAGACGTCAAATCGTGCCGCTGGCTCATCGGCCCCGCCCGAAAGGAGCCTGATGTCCATCACCCTGACCACCGCCGAGCAGCTCCAAATCCGCCAGGCCGCGGTGCGGCTCCAAAGGCAGTTCGCCGGTTCTCTCAATACCGAGACCATCGAGCGCTTGATGAACGACTCGCTCGATTCTCTGGTGCGAGGAGCCACTACGAGCTCATGGATCCCACTGCTCGCAGAGCGGTTCGCTCGCGACCGTCTCCGTGCGTTGGTCAGGCTCGAATCTGACTCGACGACTCTCAATCCGAGCATCCTCTTTCTCTGCGTCCACAACGCCGGGAGGTCCCAGATGGCCGCGGGATGGGCGAAGAAGCTTGGCGGGAGCCAGCTCGACGTCTTCTCCGGTGGGAGCGAGCCGGCCGAACAGGTCAACCAGGCGGCAGTGGAGGCGATGGCCGAGGTCGGCATCAACATCAGTGGGGAGATTCCCCAACCGTGGGCGGACGAGATCGTCCGCGCCGCAGACGTGATCGTCACCATGGGATGCGGCGACGCATGTCCGCTCTACCCGGGGAAGAGATATGTCGACTGGGAGCTCGACGACCCCTCAGGCAAGACCGTCGACGAGGTCAGGCCAATCCGAGATGAAATCGAGAGTCGGGTACGCGGCCTGCTCGGAGAGCTTCTGCCGGAGCTTCCGCTCCGTTAGTTGAGGCGACCTCCGAGCGATCGAGGCCCAGGCCGACGATCAAGCGGTCCTCGTGTTTCCAGGGGTCATCAGGTTCTTCGCAGGCGGTAGTCGAGCAGGACGGAACCGTCGTCGAAACGACGTGTCGTGTTGAGAGCGAGGTCGACCCTGACCCCTTCGGGGAGTGCAGGGGTGCCGCCACCGACGATGGTCGGGACCAGGAGCAGCTGATACCGGTCGACCAGACCTGCTCGCATGGCCTCGGCTGCCAGGCCAGGGCCACCGATGCCCAGGTCGCGGTCGGCGTCCTCTTTCATGGTCTGCACCACTTTGGTATCGAAAGTCCGCTCCAGTCGGGTCCGCGGCTCCGACACGGCGTCCAATGTGGATGAGTAGACGACCTTGTCGGTTGCCCGCCATGCCTCGGCGAACTCGCGTTGTACCTCGGGCAGGTCATCGAGGGAAAACGTTTCCCACACCCTCATCGTCTCGTACATGCGACGGCCGTAGAGCACGGTGCCGACCGATCGCTGGAAGTCGTTGAAGAAGGCGTGCACCTCCTCGGATGGCTCTGTCCAGTCGAAGTTGCCGTTCTCGTCGGCGATGTAGCCGTCGAGTGATGAGTTGATGATGTAGATGAGGTCGGCCATGGAGTCCTCCGATTCGTCGTACCCGAGTAGCGCCTAGTCCACTGCCAACCCTGGGTCCTCCGTCAATCAAAACCTAGCCAGCACTGTGCGATCAGGGGGGCGGTCTAACAGCGTTGAGGATGAGTTGCTCCAGAATCTCGGTCACCTCGCCGCCGTTGATGAAGAGCCAAACCACGCAATGATCGCTCGGGCACATCGGGTAAAGGTCCGGGTCTTCGGGCCAGACGGAGAAAGGCATGGTGACGAAACCGAGCTCGACCGGTGCAATCACATGGACCGGTACTGACGGGTCAACGGCGATCGTCCGCAGTGTGAGGTCGTTGTTGTGGAAGTCCTCGCTGCTGTCCTCCTCGACGTATCCGGGGGCCCAGAAGTAGATACATGCCAGATCGAACTCGATTGCAGCGGCGGTTCTGGCGGTGACGAACCCGAGCCACATGCCGTCGGGCAGCGAGCTCGTACCAGGAGCACACCCGGATCCTGCAGCGCCTTCGCTCCCCGCCAAAGCTTCGGCACGATAGAGGCTGTCGACACATGATTCTGGCCCTACAGGCTCGGGCTCCGTATACGGACATGAAGGACTCAGTTCACCGACAACGAACCGATGATCAGCAGCGTTGGTCGTTGTCGTGGTCGTCGGAGTTGTGGTCGTTGTCAGTTGGATCGTGGTGACCGGCGAACTGTGTGTGGTGCTCACCGTGATCGTGGTGGTGGTTGGTTGCGTCGGTGGTGGCGTTGCAGTGGTGTCATCGGAAGCGCCGCAACCGGCGCCGACCAGGACAGCGATCACACCCGCAATCAACAGGGTGGCTCGACTCGATCGGAGCGACAACAGGTGACTCGGGGCGTTGCGATCATCGATCATCATCACTCCTGCACGAAGACCACAGGAGAAGCAAACTCGAGGCCGCAGGCCGTTAGGAGTGCCTATCCCAATCAGAACTTACGCCACATCGATGGACGCGACTACCCCGACCGTGACTCTTCTGACTGGACGCCCGCGACTGGAGTTTCGGAGGCGACCGGCAGCCGCCGACCGAAGAGGCCCTGCCTCCTCCGAGCGGGGTCAGTCAGCGGCTGTGGTGCCTGTCAATGGAGCTGGCTGATGGTTTGGGTCGACTTCGATGTAGAGGATGGTCTCGTCCGAGAACACGACGACCCGAGGAACCGCCAGAACCAGGTCGTAACTCGTCACATCCGGTCGCCGATCGAGAAGCACTCTGTAGAGCTCCTCGACAGTCTTGGGAAGGTCGGCGACGTTCGAATCGCCCGCCACGACCTCCGAGATGTCCTCAGGTCTCCCCTCCTCGACGAGGACCTGAATCTGGGTGAGATGTTCCATGGGAAGACTGCCCCCGGCAACCATCAGTGGTAGTTCGCTAGCCCATTGCCTACCCAGATTCCGGCTTGGCGTTCCAGCATTCCACCTGCGATCAGGCTCTCCCTCGTATCCGTCGAAGAGCGCAGACCTTCCGAGGCGACGTTCGAACGTGCCATTTGCCTCTCGCTGGTCGTCGGGACGCATCCGAACCGACATTTTGAGTTTACGGATGGCTCACACAAAGGGATCCATTTTTGGGATAGCTCGAGCCCGCGACGGATAGTCCGGTTTCGCTACCTCTATCTCTCTTCCCACGACCGAGTTTCCACACGGGGGGGATGCCCGTATACTTTGCGCTTCCCGCGAACCCCCTAGGGGTGTAGCTCGAATTGGTAGAGCGCCGGTCTCCAAAACCGGAGGTTGGGGGTTCGAGTCCCTCCGCCCCTGCCAGACTTGACTCAACTGAGGCTTAGGAAGATTTGATGAACCGAGAGATGCGCCGAATTCAGGAGCGTGAAGAGCGACTCCAGAAGAAGACGGACTCAGGCAAGGACAAGACCTCGCGTCGTGCCGCCGCGCTCCAATCGAAGCCGCAGACTGAACGCAAGTCCTTCATCCATCGTCTCGGCGGCTACCTCCACGAGGTGCGTCAGGAGATGCGGAAGGTGACCTGGCCGACACGGGAGCAAATGATCGCCTTCACCACAGTCACCATCGTCACCTGTGTGCTCCTCAGCGGGGTCATCTTCGGAATCGACATCGTCATGAAGGAATTCGTCTTCAAGATCTTCGAGTGGGCCCAATGACCGACGCTGTAGAAACCGTGGAAGTGATCGAGGTCGAGTCCGACGAAACGATCGAAATCGTCGAGCCGGTCAAGCCGATCAGTCCCTACGACCTCGAGGGTGACTGGTACGTCATCCACTCCTATTCGGGGTACGAGAACAAGGTCAAGGCCAATCTCGAGACCCGCATCCAGTCGATGCACATGGGCGACCGCATCTTCGAAGTCCACATCCCGATGGAGGACGTGGTCGAGTTCAAGGGCGGCAAGAAAGTCACCGTCCCCAAGAAGGTGTTCCCCGGCTACATCCTGGTGAGGATGAGCCTCGACGACGACTCCTGGTACGCGGTGCGCAACACGCCAGGCGTGACCGGATTCGTCGCAGGCAACGCCCAGAAGCCCACCCCCCTCTCCCGACGCGAGGTCGAGCGCTTCCTCGGCGTCCAGGAAGAGGAAGAGAAGACCAAGCCTCGCTTCAAGCCCGACTGGGAGGTTGGCGAGCAGGTGCGAGTGGTCACCGGCCCCTTCGCCGACTTCAACGGCGTCATCGAAGACATCAACGTCGATCAGCAGAAGATCGTGGTGCTGGTCAACATCTTCGGCCGGGACACTCCCGTCGAGCTCGGTTTCGAGGACATTCAGAAGAACTAAGCCCTAAGCCTCAAGCCTTAGGCCTCAAGCAACAGGACACACAATGGGTAGAAGAAGACTCGTAACAACGCTCAAATTGCAGCTGCCGGCCGGCCAGGCCACGCCTGCACCGCCCGTGGGCACCGCCCTGGGGCCGCACGGGGTCAACCTGATGGACTTCGTCAAGGCATACAACGACGCCACCGCCAGCCAACGCGGGCAGATCATCCCGGTCGAGGTCTCGATCTATGAGGACCGCTCGTTCGACTTCGTGATGAAGACCCCGCCGGCGGCCGCCCTGCTCCGTCAGGCGGCCAAGGTCGAGAAGGGCTCCGGCGAGCCCAACAAGATCAAGGTGGGCTCGGTCAGCAGGTCGCAGGTCAAAGACATCGCCGAGATCAAGATGGTCGATCTCAACGCCAACGACCTGGACGGGGCGATGAAGATCATCGAGGGCACCGCCCGCTCGATGGGAATCACCGTCGAAGGCTGAAACCGACGGCAGAAGAACCGCAGCGGCGTCAGCCGCTGCCCGTGGGAGGCCGCAAGGCCGCCTGAACCACAAGGAGAGACAATGGCACACGGCAAGAAGTACCTAGAGGCTGCTGCCCGGTACGACAAGCAAACCCCCTACGAGCCAAACGAGGCGCTCGAGCTCGTCAAGAGCCTGGCGCCTGCCAAGTTCGACGAGACCGTCGAGGCGGCGTTCCAGCTCGGAATCGATCCCAAGAAGGCAGACCAGCTGGTTCGGGGAACGGTTTCCCTGCCTCACGGAACCGGGAAGACCGTCCGTGTTGCCGCCTTCGTCCCGGCGGACAAGGAAAAGGAAGCGACCGAGGCTGGCGCCGACGTGGTCGGGGGCAAAGAGTTGGTCGAGCAGCTCGCCGCGGGACGTGAGCTCGACTTCGACATTGCCATCGCCACACCCGATCTGATGGCAGAAGTCGGCAAGCTCGGTCGCATCCTCGGCCCCCGAGGTCTGATGCCGAATCCCAAGGCCGGCACCGTGACTCAGGACGTGGGCAAAGCCGTCTCCGAGTTCAAGGCCGGTCGCATCGAGTACCGCAACGACCGCTACGGAAATGTCCAGATTCCCCTGGGCAAGGTTTCCTTCGATGTCGACCAGTTGTTGTCCAATCTGGCGGCTGTCTCCGGAGAGTTGGTCCGGGCCAAGCCGGCGTCATCCAAGGGGCGCTACCTCAAGGCCCTCTCCCTCTCCTCGACCATGGGCCCCGGGGTGAAGGTTGACCTCGGCAGCCTCGACGACGTGGCCAAGACCGCCGGCTGATCTCTGGCAACTGAATGGACAATGTGAGAAAGCCCCCTCTTCGAGGGGGCTTTCTGCTGAAGTAGGGGGATCTCCGTGCTCCGGTTCACCGTGGGCTGTAAGGGCTTTCGGCTGCCAGGTCCACCGTCCGCACGGGCCGACCTTCGTCTCGGGGCCAGGGTAGGGGCTGATCCCGTTTGTCGGCCTCGCGGCCCTCACTATTTGGTTCCGAAGAGCGGGCGGGGGCGGTCAGGGAACCCGCCCGGGCTCACACGGAGACCCCCTGTTCTCAATAGACCTAGTGTCGCGCGCCGTTTCTGGCCTGTCCAGGGAGATTCTGGAAGTCAGGCGTCAGAGGGTCGCCAGAAAGTCCCGAAGCAGTTGGTTGAATCGCTCAGGCTGCTCCAGGCTCGGCAGATGGGCAGCGCCGGGAATCACCTCCGCCGGCTGTTGGCTGAAGAGCCCGGCCATGTGCACCGCTCCCTCCTGAAGGTCGGGGAGGTCGTACTCACCGATCATCACCAGGGTGGGAACCGTTATCTCGCTCAGTCGGTCTTTGGCCGGCGGGTCGAGAGCGACCACCCGTTCCTCACGAGCCTTCTCCTGGGGCAGGGCGATCAGCGACATCTCCGAAACCAGTCGGAAAACGTCTGGATCGACGTCTGCCTTCGATCGGCCGTGCCCCACCACCCAGATCTCGGCTCCGAGATCGGCTGTGGTCTCCATGTCCCCCGCTCGAAACGCCTTGACCAGTTCCGGCCATTGTGGCGGCTCGTATTCCTCCGAGGCCTCGAAGCCAGGCGGCCAGCCTCCGATCAGAACCAGAGCCCGCACCCGCTCGGGAGCGGTCAGCGCCAGATTGATTGCGGTCTGACAACCCATCGAGCAAGCGACGACGACCGCTGATCCAATCTCGAGGTGATCCATCACGGCGAGGGCGTCGGTGTGGTCGGAGAAGGGCTCGTCGAAGAACACACTCTGTCCGAACCCACGCGTGTCATAGGCAACGAGGTGGTGGTTGGAGGCGAGGTCGGTGAACTGGTGCTCCCACATCCGGCTGTCGGCCACACCGGCATGAATGAAAAAGACGGTGTCACCCTCCCCGGCTGTTTGGTAGTGGAGTTGCGCTCCCCCGGAAGCTGCGAAGCCGGTCGGTGTGTCGGGCATCTGCCTGAACCTAGCGGGCGCGCAGAGCCCGCCGAATTGCCCACACCGGGCACACCGGTACAATCCCGACCTGCAACTCCAATAATCCTCGGCCCAAGACCGTCGGTGTCCCTCGGGACTGAAAGGCAATCAGCCGCCAACGCAGGTCGCTCTTCCCAGAGCCCCTTGTCCCACGGTCGAGGGGCTTTATTGATGTCTACCGGAGGAGCGAAATGCCAAGACCAGAAAAGGTCCAGGCTGTTGCCGACATCAAAGAGAGGCTCGAAGGCGCCGAAGCGGTGTTCCTGACCGAATATCGCGGGCTGTCCGTCAAGGCGGTCCAAGCGCTCCGAAGGAGCCTGCGTGAAAGTGGCGCCGAATACAAGGTCGTCAAGATGACCCTCGCCCAACTCGCCGCAAGCGATGCCGGGGTGGAAGGTCTCAACGAGTACCTGATCGGCCCGACCGCCCTCGCATTCGCGATGACGGACCCGGTTGCCACCGCCAAGGCTCTCAAGGACTTCTCGAAGACCAACGAGGTCTTCGTGCTCAAAGCCGGCCTGCTGGCGGGGAACCTCCTCACCCCTGAGGAAGTCTCCAAGCTCGCCGACATCGAGCCTCGCGACGTGTTGTTGTCGAAGATCGCAGGCGCCGCCAAGGCCCCGCTGATGAAGGCCGCAGGGTTCTTCGGATCCTTCAACCGCAACGCAGCAACGATGTTCAACCAGCTACTGGATAAGAAGACGTCGGGTGAGAACCTGGTGGAGCCGGTCGTAGAGGCCAGCCTTCCGGCGGACGAGCCCATGACAGAAACGGCCGTCTCGGCCGAGGAGGAATGATCAATGGCCAAGATGACCACTGATGAGCTGATCAACGTATTCGAGGAAATGACAGTCCTCGAGCTCAAGGAATTCCTCGACGCGTTCGAGGACAAGTTCGATGTCACCGCAGCGGTGCCAATGGCCATGGCGGCCGCTCCCGCGGCCGGTGGCGACGGTGCAGGCGCCGCGGCTGTCGAGGAGAAGGACGAGTTCGATGTCGTCCTCGTCAGCGCCGGTGCCCAGAAGATCCAGGTGATCAAGGAAGTGCGCGGGCTCACCTCCCTGGGTCTGAAGGAGGCGAAGGACCTCGTCGACGGCGCCCCCGCCAATGTGCTGGAGGCCGTCGAAAAGGAAGTAGCCGACAAGGCGAAGGAGACCCTCGAGGCCGCCGGAGCAACGGTCGAACTCAAATAACGAAGCTATTTGAGTTTCGTCGTACGTAATACGTACAACGAGAAGGCCCCCGCTAGCGGGGGCCTTCTCTATTCGAATCGAAATACTTCGACACCACCGGGGTTTCCCGGGCCCGGAGTAGGACATTGGCGTCGAGTAACTCCAGGTTCTGGGCGAGGCTGGTGGCTGCCTCCGGCAACGGTGTCTCGGCAAAGAAGGCCTTCACGTCGGCCGCCACCTCGGGCTGTGACAGCCCGGATAGACCTTCGGTGATCCGTCGCTTGGTCAGCCCCGGCATCCGGGCGAGGACATCGGACCAGCGGGTGCGGGCACTCTCCCACGCCGCCTGACCACCCTTTCCGACGAGCAGCCGGGCCAGGACCCAGAAGCCGTCCTGGGTGCGGATGTCACCGTTCACGATGCGATCGACGGTGGTCACCACCTGGTCCTTCGTCGGGACTGCGGCCACCGACCGGAGATAGCGAACCTGATCCAGGGGCTCGGTTGCGGCGAGATAGGTCTCCCAAAGCAGGTCGTACTCCGCCTCACCACCGTGGCGGGCGTATACCGACAAAGCCGCAGTCACCACTTCGGGATCGATCGTCGCCCCGCCGAGGAGGTCCGCAACGATCGTCCTCGAGCGATTGATTGTCTCCTCGTCGTGCCCGATGTTTCCCATCGCCGCGATCAGGTCTCCGCGCAGCTTGCGGGTCAGGTCGCTTTCGTCGGGAGCCGGCTGCCAGCCGAGGCGGCCGAGGGCGGGCCCAACCAGGTCGCGTACGAATTGTTGGAATGCGGGACGGGTGTCATCGGCAACCGCATGATGATCGATGGCGGCCAGCCCTCCATTGATCACAGACCAGATCGCCTGTTCCTTCTCGTCACCGAACTGGCCGACGAGATCGAGGAAGTCCGAGGCAGGGACCTGCGCCCCCCGGATCATGGCCCAGGTGTCCGAAACGAGCGCATAGCGCTCGATGTCGTCGAGGAGATGAAGGTTCTCGAGGAGGGCCGAAAACAGAGGGGTCGAGTAGCGGGTCCGGTAGAAGCCGTGGCCTCCTGCATTGGCGACGACGAACTCGACGTCACCAGCTAACTCGACCACGGTCTCGTCGCCGTCGAGAAGGACCTTGTGGTCGAAAGGCTGGCCACCAGCGACACCGCGGAGCTGGATGGGGACTTTCCAGATGGTGGTGTCGGTCTCGTCGGGGAGGGCAAGGAAGCGGCGCTGGCCGAGTCTGATCCCACCTTCAACGAGGCTGACCTCGATCTGGGGGAAGCCTCGCTGGTAGACCCAGGTGTCCATGATCTCGCCGACCGGCCAGTCGGCAGCACCGTCGAGGCCCTCCCAGAGATCGGTGGTGACCGTGTTGGCGTACTCGTGCTTGCGCAGGTAGTTGCCCACACCCTGGCGGAACTGCTCGGTGCCGATGAACTGTTCGATCATCCACAGAACGGCCGATCCCTTGCCGTAGGTGATCGAGTCGAACATCTCATCGACCTCGCGTGGAGAGTTCACCTCGAACTCGATCGGCCGGGTGGTGTGGAGCTGGTCGGTGCCCATGGCCCAGGGGATCTCGAGGTTGGCGAAGGCAAGCCACCGCTTCCAGTTCGGCATCTTGGCGTCGGTCGCCTTCAACTCCATGAAGCTGGCGAAGGCCTCGTTGAGCCAGGCACCCTCCCACCAACGCATGGTCACCAGGTTCCCGAACCACTGGTGGGCGACTTCGTGGCCGACGACGTCGAGGGTGTTCTGAAGCTCGCTCTGGCTCGCCTTCTTCTTGTCGACGACCAGATAGGCGTCCCGGTAGGTGATCAGGCCGACGTTTTCCATTGCACCGGCTGCGAAATCAGGGATCGCTATGTGGTCCAGCTTGTCGCCGGGATAGGTGATGCCGTAGTAGTCGGAGAGGTACTCGAAGCAGAACACCGCGTTCTCCAGTGCCACTTCGGTGAGATGCAGCTTGCCCTTGGGGACGATGACCCGAATCGGAGTGCCCCTGACCACCACCGGCTCGGTGGCCTCGAAGGCGCCGACGATGAATGCCAGCAGGTAGGTGGACATCTTCATTGTCGGGGCGAAGGCGAACTCGACCCGGCCGTCACCGAGGGCGGTTCGGCTCACCTCCTGGGTGTTGGAGTAGGCCTCGAGCCCATCGGCCACGACCATGGTCGTTTGGAAAGTCGCCTTGAAATCCGGCTCGTCCCATGACGGGAAAACCCGTCGAGCGTCAGTCGCCTGACACTGCGAAGTGGCGATGACGTGCTCCACGCCGTCGCCGTCTTTGAAGCTCGACCGGTAGAGGCCGCGCAGTTGGTCGTTGACGATCCCCGTGTACTCGATGTCGAGTTGATAGGTGCCGGGAGCAGCGGGCGAGCCCAGCTTGAGGGTCACAAACTCGAAGTCCTCGTCGTAGGAGATGTCATCGATGGCGGTGGCGGAGTCCCCGGAAGTGAGGGTGACCGACCCCAGGTCGAGCTCGGCGCAGTTCATGACGATCACGTCGACCGTTTCGGTTACACCAACGGTGATCGAGACCTTTCCCTTGAAGGTGAAGGTCTCCAGGTCGGGCTCCAGGTGGAGGGCGTAGTGGCTGGGGATGACCTGGCGCGGCAAACGATAAGGATTCTCTGACACGGACAGCCTCGGATAGTCAGTGGACCGGTCAGATGGTACCGACTCAGGAATGTGCCACGACCGAATGACTGGCATTGGTGCCGGCGCCTTTACCCTGGCTGCCGATGAGTGAGAAGTCGACGATCCTGGTGGCAGTCAACGGGCCTGACCGGCCAGGGATCTCGGCCGGTCTCATGCAAGTCCTCTCCGACTCTGGTGCCGAGATCTACGACGTCGAGCAGATCGTGGTCCGGGGCCGCCTCACCCTCAACGTCTTGATCGGAGTGTCCGGCGAACGGGCCACGATCGGCGACCTGCTCTTCTACGGATGGCAGCAGGACCTCCATGTCGACTTCGAAGTGGTCGACGACACGCCCAGCCCCGCCCGAGCGATGTCCGCCGTGACCGTGATCGGGATGAAGATCGGGCCTGAAGAGTTCGGGGCGGTCGCCTCCGCCATCGCAGCCGGCGAAGGCAACATCGAGCGCATTTTCAGGTTGTCCCGCTATCCGGTTGTCTCCTACGAGCTCCTCGTTTCCGGCGGGGATCTATCGCTGATCCGGGAGGGCCTGGTCCTGGCCGCTACCCAGCTGCCAATCGATGTTGCCATCCAACCGGACGGATTGGAGCGGCGGTCCAAGCGCATGGTGATCATGGATGTCGACTCCACCTTGATCCAGCACGAGGTGATCAACCTTCTTGCCCGCGAGGCCGGGGTGGAGGACCAGGTTGCGGAAATGACCCATCGGGCGATGAGCGGTGAGATGGACTTCGAGCAGTCGCTGCGGGAGCGGGTCGCTTTGCTCAAGGGCCTCGATCAGGTGGCGCTGACCAGGGTCTTCGAGAACATCACGCTCACCAGTGGGGCCAGGACCTTCATCCGGACCCTGAAGAGGTTGGGGATGGTCACAGCCATCGTCTCTGCCGGATTCACCAGGTTCACCAACGTGCTCGCCGCCGATCTCGGCATCGACTATTCCCTCTCCAACACCCTGGAGTCGGTCGACGGTGTGCTCACCGGTGAGTTGACCGGCGAGCTGGTGGACGGGCCGAGGAAGGCCCAGTTCCTCAAGGCGATTGCGGAGGCCGAGGGCATTCCCCTCGCCCAGGTGGTCGCGGTTGGCGACGGGGCCAACGATCTGGACATGCTGGCGGCCGCCGGGCTGGGGATTGCCTTCAACGCCAAGCCGGTGGTTCGAGAGAAAGCCGACACCAACATCTCGGTCCCATTCCTCGACGCCATCCTCTTCATCATGGGCATCAGGCGACAGGACGTGGAAGATGCCGACGCCTCCGATCCCGACTTCGAGGCCCCGGATCGGATCGAAGTGCCGGGAATCCCACCTGTTTGAGGGTCGTTTGTTTTGCCGGCCGACTGATTGATGGCGGCAGACTTCGGCCTTCGGTCAGGCGGCGGTGGAAAACGGTTGAAGCTTGACTGGCTCTCAGACCTCGGCCGAACAGACGCTGGTCTGCCGCACTGCGCACCTTGCTGAGGTCGGTCTTTCACCACTCCCGATGGAAGAACTCGCCGCGGGGGCGGTCGACCCGTTCGAAGGTGTGGGCCCCGAAATAGTCACGTTGCGCCTGGATCAGGTCGGCGGGCAACCGCGCCGAGCGCATCGAGTCGAAATAGGCCAAGTGCGCTCGAGTAGGCAGGCGCCGGGATTCCGGCCGTAACCGCACCGGCCACCACCTTGCGCCAGGGAGTTTCGGCATCGAGCAAGGCCTTGGCGAAGAATTGGTCCTCCGTCATGTCGGCCAGACCCGGGTCGCGCACGTATGCCGCTGTGATGTCCTCGAGGAAGGCGGCACGGATGATGCAGCCCGCCCGCCAGATCGAAGCGATCGACCCCGGGCTCAGCCCCAATGGTGCTCGTCTGAAGCCCTGAGCATCAGACGGAAGCCCTGCGCATAGGAGATGATCTTCGATGCGTACAGCGATTGCTCGATGTCACCCGCTTCGACTCCGGAAAGGTCGCCTATCGGGGTAGGGAAGACAGCAGCCGCCTTCCTACGACGTTCCGGGTCGGAGCTGACGATCCGGGCGTAGACGGCCTCAGCGACGAGTGTGGTTGGCTCGGCGAAGTCCATCGATGAAATCACCGTCCACTTGCCGGTGCCCTTCTGCCCGGCTGCATCGAGGATCAGATCCACCATCGGTTGCCCGTTCTCGGTGGCTTTCAGGATCTCCGTGGTGATCTCGATCAGGTACGACTGGAGCCGCCCCTCGTTCCAGTTGCCGAAGACCTCGCTGATCTCACTGGCGCCCATGCCCATCCCGCGGCGCATCAAGTCGTAGGCCTCAGCGATCACCTGCATGTCGCCGTATTCGATCCCGTTGTGCACCATCTTCACGAAATGACCGGCGCCGCCGGGGCCGATCCACTCGCAACACGGGGCACCGTCCGGTGCCCGGGCCGCGATTCCTTTGAGCATCGGCTCCACCCGGTCCCAGGCGGCGCGGCTGCCTCCAGGCATCAGGGAAGGCCCGTGCCTCGCTCCCTCTTCGCCCCCGGAGATCCCCATGCCCAGATAGAGGAGCCCATGGCCTTCGACCACCGTCTGACGACGCTCGGTGTCGGTGTAGAGCGAGTTGCCGCCGTCGATGATGATGTCACCCGGATCGAGATGTTCGGCGAGGGTGTCGATCAGGTCATCGACCGCAGGGCCTGCCTTGACCATGAGCAGGATCACCCTGGGCGCTTGGAGCAGGCCGACCAGCTCCTCGAGTGAGGACGCACCCACCATGTCCTTGGTGGCGGCCTCGCCACGCATGAACTCCTCGGTCACCGCGTGGGTACGGTTGAAGACCGCCACCCTGTTCCCGGCGTCGGCGAAATTCAGGGCGAGATTGGCCCCCATCACAGCCAGGCCCACAACCCCGATGTCGGCTAGTTCGCTCATCGTCAGCGAGGCTAACGGGAGGCCGCCCCGCTTTCGCCGTCCCGACCCGGGAAGGTGTCCTACTCTCGCCCCTCGTGTCGACGATTCGCATAGGCATCGATGTGGGTGGTTCCGGGGTGAAGGGCGCCCTCGTGGAGACCGAGACCGGAGAGGTTCTGTCCGAAAGGGTGCGTTTTGACACCCCCCGCCCGGCCACTCCCGCCGCGATCGCTTCGGCTGTCAACTCGGTGGTTGAGACCCTCGGCGGGGAAGGGCCGATCGGGATCGGCTTCCCGGCGGTCGTCAAGGAGGGCCTGGTCTATTCGGCGTCAAACATCGATCCGTCGTGCATCGGAGTTGACGCGGTCGGCCTCTTCTCGACGGCGACCGGCCGCGAGGTCACCGTCATCAACGACGCCGATGCTGCCGGACTTGGAGAGTCCAGATTCGGGGAGGCCCGTGGTGCGATGGGCACCGTGATCATGCTCACCTTCGGGACCGGGATCGGAAGCGCCTTGCTCGTGGACGGGACATTGGTTCCCAACGTGGAGCTGGGACAGATCGAGTTGCACGGCGTCAAGCCCGCAGAGATTCGCTACTCGGGAAAGGCGATGACTCAGGAGGGCCTGACGTGGGCGGAATGGGGAGAGCGGGCAAATGAGTTCATCACCCACGTCAACAAGGTCTTCAGCCCAACCCTGATCGTGGTGGGCGGGGGCTTGGTGACGAAGTGGGACTCGTTCGCGCCCGCTTTTGACCCGATGCTCCCGGTGGTGGCGGCGGGTCTCGGAAAGAACGCCGGAATCATCGGCGCGGCCAGCTTGGTGGCGGGGCTCGCTAGCGGCTGAACGCCGCGAACTGTTCGGTGGCGGTGACCGGGACCCTCACTTCGAGAATCGTTCCTTGGTCGTCGTGCTTCTCCTCGACGACGTCTCCGATCCTGTGCGCAGCGGCGACCAGGTCGCCGCGGTCGTAGGGAATCTCGAGGGTGAGAGTCACCATGGGCTTCTCCAACAGGTCGGCGATGCGCTCCAGCATCGGGTCGAGCCCGGTCCGGCGCAGGGCAGACACCATCACTGCGTCGGGATAGAGGTTCTGCAGGCGCTGTCTTGCGATCTCTGACATGGCGTCCACCTTGTTGACCACGATCAGCTCGGGGATGGCTCCGGCATCGATTTCGAGGAGTACTTCCCGCACTGCGGCCAATTGGCCTGCCGGGTTCTCGTCGGTCCCGTCGACAACCATCAGGAGGAGGTCGGACTCGGCAACCTCGGCCAGGGTCGACTGGAAGGCTTCGACCAGGTGGTGAGGCAGGCGTCGGACGAAGCCGACCGTGTCCGCCACCAGTGCGCTGCTCTGGTTGGGAAGCACGAGGCGGCGCACGGTTGAATCGAGGGTGGCGAAAAGCCGGTCCTCGACGAGGACTCCGGCATCCGTCAGGGCATTGAGCAGCGTCGACTTGCCGGCGTTGGTGTAGCCGACGATCGCCACCTGAGGGATCTCGGTCTTCTTGCGCGCCTTTCGTTGGGTGGCACGGTGCTGGACAGTGGCCTTGAGCTCCCGCTCGAGCTTGGAGATTCGTTGCACGATTCGGCGGCGGTCGGTCTCCAACTTGGTCTCACCGGGCCCTCGAGCGAGGACTCCCGCCCCCTGCTGGGAGAGGCTCTTTCCCTTGCCTCTGAGACGAGGGAGGTAATAGCGGAGCAGAGCCAACTCGACCTGGATGGCACCCACCTTCGACGTGGCGTGCTGGGCGAAGATGTCGAGGATCAGCGCCTCGCGATCGACGACGTCGCATTCAAAGAGCTTTTGCAGGTTGCGCTGTTGCGCCGGGGCGAGCGGGTTGTCGAAGACCACCAGGTCGATGTCGAGCGCCTTGGTGAGGGTTGCCAACTCTTCCGCCTTGCCCGATCCCAGGTAGGTGGCGGGGTCGATCCGATGCCTTCGTACCAGCTCGCGGTCCACCGGATCCGCACCGGCGGTGTCGGTGAGCAGCGCCAACTCGTCGAGGCTGCGCTCTGCCTCGACCGAGGTCATCCCGGGCAGGGTCACCCCGACCAGAAATGCGCGCTGAACCCTGACGTCGAGGTCGGTGACTGTCGCGGTCAGGCGGCGGCGGCTACGTGATGTGGGTTCTCGAGTCATGATCAGTCAGGTCGATGAATCGAGGATGATTGCCGCCCGGATCCCATCAGGCGGGTGGATTTTCCGGGCTCAGAGATATTGGCCCTCGTCGCCGACGTGCTCCAGCTGCTCTTCGGCGATGATCTGGGACTCGCGGACCGCGATCACCGGTTTGCCAGTTGCCGGCCAGATGAATCTCCAGGCGCCGGTGGGCACGGCCCAGAAACGCTGTCCGGTGTTGACATCCATCAGGGCCAGTGCGTCGTTGCCGTCCTTGGTGCCGATGGGCACCAGCAACCCGGAACGGGTGGTCGACTCCTCGGGAGCATGGCCGACACGCCAGCCGGGCATCACCTTGTAGCCGTTGTCTTGGAAGATCGGCAGGTCTGTGGTCACCATTCGTCTACAAGATTCTCGCAGGTCGGGACCCCAATCGCGAAGTCGTTGCCGGGCGAATCCGGCCGACCAATGCGATCGCCGGGACCGAATTGGCCTGCCCCCGGTAGGGTTCATGTGCGATGGCCGACAAGTCCAACTTCTCTGAAGCACTCGACTACCACGAGAACCCACGCCCGGGGAAGATCGCCATTCGGTCGACCAAGCCGACGGCGACCCAGGCTGACCTCAGCCTCGCCTACACCCCCGGGGTTGCCGAGCCCTGTCTCGTCATCGCAGATGACCCCGAGGCGGCCTTCCGTTTCACGAACCGGGGCAATCTGGTGGCGGTGGTTTCCAATGGAACCGCAGTTCTCGGCCTGGGGGACATCGGCCCATTGGCGGGAAAGCCGGTCATGGAGGGCAAGGCCGTCCTCTTCAAGCGTTTCGCCGACATCGACGTTTTCGATCTCGAGATCGACGCCTCCGACCCTGACGACGTGATCCGGTTCTGCGAGATGCTGGCTCCGACCGTGGGAGGCATCAACCTCGAGGACATCAAGGCGCCCGAGTGCTTCTACATCGAGCAGACCCTTCGTGACAGGCTCGAGATCCCCGTTTTTCACGATGATCAGCACGGCACCGCGATCATCGGTGGCGCCGCCTTCATAAACGCCTGCGAGCTCACCGGGCGCGACATGGCAAAGACCAAGGTGGTGTTTGCCGGGGCCGGCGCCGCCGGGATCGCCTCGGCCCGCTTCTTCATCGAGCTTGGAGTCGATCCAGCCAATGTGGTCCTGGTCGACACCAAAGGGGTGATTCACACCGAGCGCGACGACCTGACCGAAATCAAGCGGGAGTTTGCGATCGAGACCGATGCCCGGACCCTGGATGATGCCCTCGTCGGGGCTGACGCTCTGGTCGGGGTCTCGGTGGCCGGGACGGTGTCCAAGGAGATGGTCCAGTCCATGGCCCCCGACCCGATCGTGTTCGCCCTGGCGAACCCCGATCCGGAGATCTCCTATCCCGACGCAAAGGCGGCACGGGACGATGTGATCATGGCCACCGGGCGCAGCGACTACCCGAATCAGGTCAACAACGTCCTCGGTTTCCCCTTCATCTTCCGGGGTGCTCTCGACGTTCGAGCCCGGGCCGTATCCGAGGGTATGAAGAAGGCCGCCGCCCATGCTCTCGCCGACCTGGCGAGGGAACCGGTGCCGGACTCTGTGTCTCCGCGCCTACGACCTGGAGCGCCTCCAGTTCGGGTCGGAGTACCTGATACCCAAGCCGTTCGATCCTCGGGTGCTGTGGACGGTGGCTCCCGCCGTGGCCAAGGCCGCGATGGATGAGGGGCTGGCCGGGACCCCGATCGCAGACTTCGATGAATACCGGACCCAGCTCCAGACCAGGTTCCGGGCCTCACACAGCCTGATCAACGCCATCACGATCCGGGCCATGGAGCAGCCGAAGCGGGTGGTCTACCCCCACGCCGAGGACACCAGGCTGATTCGGGCCGCACGCAGAGTCATCGACGAGGGGATCGCCAGCCCTGTCCTGTTGGGCAATCTCGCCGAGATACGAGAAGCTGGCACTGGACTCCGGTCTCTCCCTCGACGGGATGGAGGTGATCGATCACATCAACGAAGACGCGGAGCGGGATCGCTACGCATCGATCCTCGAGGATCTGCGCCGCCATCGCGGGCTCTCCCTCCGTGAGGCGAGGGCCAGGACTGCAGACCCCAACATGTATGCCTGTCTCATGGTCCGCGAGGGGAAGGCAGACGCCGTCCTCGGCGGGCTCAACACCTATTATCCCGACACCATCCGCCCTGCCCTCCAGGTGCTCAACGTGGAGGAGGGCCGCTCGATCGTCAGTTCCGTCTATCTGGTGGTCGTTCGAGGCACGGCGTTCTTCTTCACCGACTGTGCGGTGAACATCGAGCCCACCGCCGAGCAACTGGCCGAGATCGCCCTGGCCGCCACCGCCACGGCACAGAACGAATTCGATCGGGATGTGAGAGTCGCCTTCATCAGCTATTCGGACTTCGGCTCTGCCGGTGGGAGCGAGCCCGCTCGGGTTCGGAGGGCGGTCGAACTGTTCAAGCTCGCCCGCCCCGAGATCCCCGTCGATGGGGAGATGCAGGCGGACACCGCGGTCATGCCCGAATTGTTGAAGGACCGTCGCCCTGATGGCGCCCTGAGCCGGGCCGCCAACGTGCTGGTCTTCCCCAACCTGACCGCGGCCAATGCCTCCTACAAGCTCTTGAATCGCCTTGGTGACGCCGAAGTGATCGGCCCCATCCTCAGCGGCCTTTCGAAGACCGTCCACGTCCTGCAACGGGACGCCTCCGTGAACGATGTGGTGAACATGACCGCCATCGCGGTGGCCGAGGCCCAACGTCGAGAGCGCGCGGGTTCCAAGGCTGGCAGCTGACCGCCTCAGCGGTGCTCACCGACTGGACGATTGCAAGGACGGTCCCTGAGGCGCCCCCCTCCTACTGGCGGGCAGCCGATGATCCCGACTACCCGAGGGTGGCCGACCTGATCCGACGGCATGGCACTCCCCGGGTATAGCCGCAGCCCGGCTCCCAACTCGACGGGACGGTCGCCCCGCGGTCCTACCGCTACCTGACCGTCGGTGACTTCGAGTATTGGGTGGGACCGGCCGGGTTCGTGAACCGCGGCCGATCCGGGCGCATCGACTAGCCGAGCCCGACCAACTCCCGACTCACCTTCACCTCGCCGCCCCACACCCCGACCAGTTCGACTCCCCGAGACTCCATGTCCGCGGCGTAGCTTCGGCAGGCGACGACGGCCGGGCAGGTCAGTATCCCCAGTAAATTCAGTGAATGAATAGTTCACTCTCAGTGGGGAGCTTGTTCGATTACAGCTACTGGGCCACCCGTCAAATCCTTTCAGCGGTGAGCGAAGCCTCGCCCGCTTTGTTCGCTGCTCCGGCCGATTTCACATACCGTGGGCTCCGGGCCACGCTCGTCCATGCCCTCGACGTCGAGGAGAGTTGGCGTCAACGTCTCAGGGGTGAGCCCGCATCCGTTTACGACACGGAGATCGACCCCGAGCTATTCCCCGATGTGGCAACCCTCGGGCATGCGTGGGATGAGGATGAAGCCGAAATGCGAGCATGGCTACTCCATCTCAATGAGGACGACTTGAGCAATGTGGTCGACCTCGGTCCCAAGGACCGTTTTCCACTCTGGGTGTTCCTGACTCACGTCATCACGCACAGCACCCAGCAGCGTCGAGACGCGGCCCTGATTCTCGAACGAGCAGGCCACACTCCACCGGAAATCGACTTCCTCTACTACGCGGACTTTTGAGTCCCCCACCCACTCCCGGACTACCCGACGGTGGCGACCCTGATCCGACGGCATGGCACTGCCCGGGTAGTAGCGGTAGGACCGCGGGCGACCGTCCCGTCGAGTTGGTCAGCGGATCACACATCCGGCACACGGGGCTTGCTGATCGCTGGAGGGGCATCGGTGAAGCTGGTGCAGACCCGGCTCGGCCATGCTAGCCCCGACCACCCTCGACCCTGGGCACTGTCGCCCGACGCGAGGATGTCCCCGACCTCGACGCCGCCCACGGCTCCCGTGTCACCAGCGTGTCACGGATAGGCCAGGCCACGACCGAATAGGCCCGCTACCAGGGCAAACTCAGCGGTCTTTCCAGTACTCCTCGTAGTGGACGTTGCCCTTGGCTTTTCCGTGGTCGATGGTGAACCCCCGCTCGTGTAACAACTGGCACACCCCGACCACCTCGGGGAAGGTCATGTCGTCACCGTCCCACTTTGGCAAGCCGATCATCGAAGGGTTGCCACACAGATAGACATGGGTCTTGGCCGGGTCGAGCGGTTCCCCCAACTCTTCCTCGAGTTGGCCCGATGTGATCAGGTCTTGGATATACAGCTTCTTCCCCTCGTTCTCCGGCTCACGGGTGGTGAGGGTGATGTAGCGGTAGTTCGGGTATTGCCCCTCGACGACGACCTGTTGCTCGGTGTAAGCCAGGTCCGCCCGGTAGCGGACGCAGACCACATTGAGGATCTTGCCTTTGTGCTCTCGACGGAGAAGCTCGCCGGTCATCTTGTTCTGCGGAGCCTCCCCGGTCCCGGTGCTGAGGAAGATCACATTGTCGGTCGGCTGTACCCCCTCGAGGGTGTAGTGGCCGGTGAATTTGCGACCCATGAAGATCCGGTCTCCAACCCCCTTGAGGAACATCCGTGGAGTCAGAGCGGGGATCTCCTCCTCTCCTGGCCGGACCTTCACGACGTAGAACTCGACGTCCTGGGGGTTCGCCTCCACCAGGTTGCCCTCGTCGTCGACGATCGAGCTCGAGACCGAATACGAGCGTCGGGCGAGCTTCTCTCGCTGACCACCGGTGAAATTCTCCAGCGCCTCGTCCGCCCTGGGCTCCCAATAGCCGAGGGCAAGGGTCGTGTATTGGCCAGCCTCGGAACGGCTCGATGGGCTCGTCCGACCGGATCCGCATCACCCAGAGGTCTTCGTTGTGAGCCCGGATGTGGGTGAACGTGGCGTTGTAATGCTGGCGTCGCAACGCCTCGTCCCCCTCGGCGGAGGTGTCGCCTTCGACGGGGGAATAGTGGATGAACAGCCCGCTGATGACCCCGCTGGCGTGACCGAGAGAGTCGTCGTCCCAAGCCTCCCGACGTCGCACCGAAACCGTGTTGGACAGCACGTAGACGTGATCGATCGAAGGGTCAGACTCGAACAGTCGCTGGGCGAGCTCGGCCGGAGGACCGTCATCACGCATCGCACCCGGCGCGAACCCGACGCCGTCCTGTCCGGTTATCGAACGGTCCGTGCTGAAGAGAGCCACAGTCCCCATCGGCACCGCCGACACCTCGATGCGTTGGCCCATGGGCTCAAGCTACCCGGTTGGGAACATCGCGTCAGTCAGCGAGGTTGCTCCGGTCATGGATGCAACAGTCAAAGAGGCGTTGGATCGCGGGGGGATCGCCGATATCACCACGACCGGTCGCAAGACCGGCTTGCCGCGAAGAGTCGAGATCTACTTCCACCAATTCGATGGCGAGTACTACCTGACGGGCCGTCCCGGTTTCAAGAGAGACTGGGAGGCGAACATCAAGGCCCACCCCGAGTTCACCCTCAATCTGAAGCGCGGAGTGACGGCGGATGTCCCGGTGGTCGGCGAGTCAGAGGTCGATCCCGAGAAGCGGGGTGCCATCATCTACCGGGCGCTGACGGAAAGTTGGGGCAGCGAGCCTGACCGCGCCAAGGCCCATCTAGACCACTACGTCAACACGGCACCGTTCATCAGGTTCAAACCAGTCTGATCGTCAGCTGGTGGGCACGTGAGGGGTTGATCGCCTGACGTTAGGTCCGATCAACCCCTCAGCCGAGCCCAAGTCAGACGCTGGTTCGCTGCTCCACGTCGCGGATCCCGAGACCGATCAGGACGAAGACGACTCCCATTCCTGCCGCCATCGCGGCCGAGCCGAAGGCGACGACCGAGGTGTACAAGGAGGCTCGGAGGAAGGAAGCGGTTGCCGCGGTTGCCCGGAGCGGATCCTCCCGATCCATCTCTGCGTAATAGAGGCCACCGGTGGCCTCGAGCGCGTGCTTCGCAATGACCTCGGCTTCGCAATAGGCAGTGAACGGCCCGCGCACCTCTCGGCCGGGCAGGCATGCGTCATCCGAAGTCACGATCTTCTGCTCGGACAGCTCGCTGCTCACCGAGAACCAGGTAGCGACCCCTCCGATGATCAGAATCACTCCCAGGATGATCGATGCAATCGATGCGGCTTTTCTCATTACTTTCTTCCTTCTTGTGGCTTGCCCGAATTCAACAGGTTGCGGGCCGACGCGTTGAGGGCCGAAAGTCCCTGGTTTGGGGGTACCGGTCCCATCAGGGTTGACCTTCAGGGGAATTGGGTAGACCCATGTGCCCAATCCGCTCCCACTTGTACCATCGAGGAAGCAGATGCCCCCTCGTTCGTTCGGAAGGACCATACGCTTCCGCCGCACCAAGCTCGGCCTGAGTCAAGCCAAACTCGGCGAGCTGGTAGGACGCTCGGCCACGACCATTCGAGCATGGGAGCGGGATTCCTCCCTCCCGACTGACGAGATCCGTAGTGACGGCACTGGCTGCGGTCCTCGATGTCGACAGGCGATCGCTGTTCGAGAAAGCGGGGCTCGAGATGCCGTCCGAGGAAACCAGCCCGACCCTGGAGGAAGCATTTGCCAGTCTTTCTGCGCAGTCGACGCCTGGCCCGACCCTGGCCCACACCGATACCCCGTCGATTGGAGTCGCACCGGAGCCCGAGCCCAGCATCGAGCTCGACATCGCAGACGAGCCCGCGGAGGTAACGGCAGGGCCCGGAGCCCTGCTCGATGAGCCGCTCGAAGGCCCAACGCCGATCGAGGACGAATACCCGGTTTGGGAACCAGATCTCCCCGCGGCGACATTGGCTACCACCACTTCTGTAGCTTCGAATGCCGTGACACCATCCATGCCCGCTCCTGGTTTCATCGAGCCACCCGAGCCTTTCGTGCTCGCGGCCGCAACCCCGCCGATGCTCGAGCCTTCCTACATGGAGGACACAGGTCAGCGTCAGCTCTACCGAGTTCGGAACCTGGCCACGATCGTCTCTGCTGGTTGGTATGGGGATCGTGTTCCTCTGGGCCCTGTCGAGCACCTTCGACGCTCTCGGTTCCTGGTGGCAGGACTTCGTCGGGACGCTCAAGCTCTAGCGTTCGGCCTTAACCGGCCATGAATCCAGCTCCGCTCGACATCCTCATCGTTGGCGGGGGCCCATCGGGCCTCTACCTGGCGACCCTGCTCAAGAAGGGCCAGCCGGATCATCGGATACGAGTTCTGGAGCGAAACCGATTCGGCGACGCCTACGGATTCGGGGTGGTCTTCAGCGACGAGACCCTGGACAACTTCGAGGCTGCCGACACGGTCAGTTTCGAAGCACTCGCCCGCAGCTTCCGGCACTGGGGGGAGATCAAGGTTCACCACCCCGATGGGAGGGACTTTCGATCAGGAGGCCACGGGTTTGCCGCGGTGAGCCGTCGTCGGCTGTTGGAGATCCTGACCCAGCGCGCCGGAGACTTGGGCGTCGACGTCGAGTTCTCGACCGAGGTCGGTGACTTCACAGACCTTCCGGCCGCCGACCTCATCGTCGGCGCCGACGGCGCCAACAGCGTGGTGCGCCGTCACTTCGCCTCCTACCTGGAGCCGTCGATCGACCTGAGGCGCAATCGCTATATCTGGTTCGGGACTCCCAAGGTCTTCGAGGAGTTCAATTTCGTCTTCGAGGACACAGCCGCGGGCATGGTCTGGGCCCACATCTATCCCTACAGCGACGAGGGGAGCACCTTCATCGTCGAGATGGCACCGGAGACCTGGACCGGTCTGGGGCTCGACCAGACCCAAGGCGAGGTTCTTGCGCCAGGTTCGAGTGATCTCTTGGCCCTGGCCCGATGTGAGGAGCTGTTCTCGGCGCATCTCGATGGCAGTGGCTTGGTCGGGAACAACTCGAAATGGCTCCAATTCCCCACGGTCACTTGCGCTCACTGGCACCACGAGAACGTGGTCTTGACCGGGGACGCGATCCACACCGCCCATTTCTCAGTCGGCTCGGGGACAAAGCTCGCCATGGAGGACGCGATCACTCTTGCTGGCGTGTTGTCGGAGGACCTCGACCTCGAGCAAGCTCTGGAGAAGTACGAACGCCTCAGGCGCCCGGAGGTTCAGAGCCTGCAGCGGGCGGCGCGGGCCAGCCTGGAATGGTTCGAAGGCACCGACCGGTACCGCCACGTCGACCCGGAGCAGTTCGTCTTCAGCATGCTGACCCGAAGTCAGCGGGTCACCTACGACAACCTTCGAGTCCGGGACGCCTCATACATGTCGGGCGTCGACGCCTGGTACGCATCGTCGATGCATGGGTGTCCGACCCCGGTCGACCACCGGGTCCCGCCGATGTTCCACCCCTTCCAACTTCGAGACCTCGTGCTCTCCAACCGCATCGTGGTCTCCCCGATGGACCAGTACAGCGCGGTCGAGGGGATGCCGAACCAGTGGCATCTGGTGCATCTGGGCAGCCGGGCGGTGGGTGGTGCCGGACTGGTCATGACCGAGATGACTTGCGTTTCCCGGGAGGGAAGGATCAGCCTTGGGTGCACCGGGATCTGGGACGACGAACAGGCCGACCGCTGGGCCGAGGTCGTCGATTTCGTTCACGACCACACGCGAGCCGCCATCGGGCTGCAGATCGGCCACTCGGGCCGTAAGGGCTCCACCAAGCTGATGTGGGAGGGTGACACCGAGCCTCTCGACAATGGCAACTGGGAGATCGTGGCGCCCTCACCGCTCCCATACCGGCCGGACAGCCAGGTGCCTCGGGAGATCACCAGAAAGGAGATGGGCTCGATACGTGACCAGCATGTGTCGGCCGCCGTCCGTGGCGACCGGGCCGGCTTCGATCTCCTCGAGCTGCATTTTGCCCACGGCTACCTGCTCTCCAGCTTTCTGACCCCCCTGGCCAACGTGCGCACCGACGAGTACGGCGGCTCCCTGGAGAACCGGATGCGCTACCCGTTGGAGGTGTTTGAGGCGGTGCGCGAGGCCTGGCCGTCGCACAAGCCGATCTCGGTCCGCATCTCTGCAACCGATTGGGCGCCCGGTGGCTTCGACGGTGACGACGCGGTCGTCTTCGCCGCGGAGCTGAAGGCCCTGGGCTGCGACATCATCGACGTCTCAACAGGCCAGACGACGCCGGAGGCCACGCCCGACTACGGCCGCCTCTATCAGACGCCCTTCAGCGACCGCATTCGGCGTGAGGTGGGTATCCCAACCATGACTGTCGGCGCGGTTTCGAGTATCGATGACGTCCACAACATCCTGGTGTCGGGGCGGGCCGACCTCTGCGTGTTGGCCCGCCCCCACCTGGTCGATCCCTATTGGACGATGAACGCCGCGATCGATCTCGGCTACGCCGACTTCCCGTTCCCCGATCAGTACCTGTCCGGCCTCAACGCGCGCAGACGCCAGCAGGACCCGATTCCCCCGGATGTGTTCCGCGGCTGACTTCAGCCCGTCGAGCTGGACACCAAGAACACCGTGACGTCCGGGTCTCCCTTGGTGACGGAGATGTTGTAGCCCGCGTCGGCGGTGGTGACCGTCCAGGTGACGCTCTCTGGCTCCGAGCTCGTGAAAGTGTTCACCTCGCCACCGGTGCTGTCGACGAATTCTTGATAGGTGGCGACCAGAGAGTCATATTCCGACGCCGGGTAGGTCAGGGTCACCGTGGCGTCCGACCCCTGGGTGAAGACTGCTGCCACCTTCCCGCCATCGGCGACCGGGATCGGGAATCCGTCCGGCACTTCGCCCCCACCGATGACAGCCGTGTTGCCGTCCTCGTCTTCGACTTCGATCTGAACCGATCCGTTGTTCTCGTTGATGTCGACATCACCCACACCTTCCTGGCTTTCCAGGATCTGCTCGGCGACATCTCCGCCGGAGCAGGCCACCAGTGCAAAGGCTGTGACGACGACCAGAACGATGGTCCGCAGGAATCGCATATGGAATACCCCCTTTTGTTGGCGAGAGGCTAACCGACCCGCTCCCGGGCGCGGGCGCAAGAGGCCCGGCCCGCGAAATCTGGAAAACCCTGGCGTTATGGCCCATCTGCGTGGCAAACTGTCGGGACCAGAGAAAGGAGGTGGTCCTAAGTTGTTAGAAGGTTTACGGACTCTGGAGGTGGTCCAGCGCTGAGCGGCGCTGACCGCATGCGCCGCTCGTCCCAAAGGGACTGGTGGCGACTCCATCTCGGACCACCCTGCTCTGGCTACCAAGGGCTTCGTCCACCCGAGGCGGATTGATCCGAAGCAACGCCCGAGCCGATTTGAAAAGAGCCCCCGGCCAACCGCCGGGGGCTCTTTCATGTCTCGAAGCCTCGCTCGGCCAGCCAACGGTCGTTGAAGACCTTCGACAGGTAGCCGCGACCCGAATCGGGGAGAATCACCACCACCAATGCATCGTGGTCCTCATCGGCGATGCGCAGTGCGGCATGGGCCGCCATCCCACACGACCCTCCGACCAGGATCCCCTCCTCCCGGGCCAGCCTCCTGGTCATGGCAAACGACTCGGCGTCGGTGACTTTGACCCATCGGTCGATCACGTCGAGATCGACGGTTTCCGGATAGAAGTCCTCACCGACCCCCTCCACCGCGTACTGATGGACCTCGCCGTGGTTGCCAGCCGTGTAAATCGAGCCTTCGGGGTCGGCGCCCACGACTTGAACCTCGGGCTTCTGCTCCTTCAAGAAGCGTCCGGCGCCGGTGATGGTGCCTCCGGTCCCAACTCCGACCACCAGCGAGGCAATCTGCCCGTCGGTCTGACGCCATATCTCGGGCCCGGTCGTGTCGTAGTGGGCCTGGGGGTTGGCGGGGTTGGTGTACTGGTCGGGGTGAAAGGCGCCCTCGATCTCGGACGCGAGGCGTCTTGCCACCCCGTAGTAGGAGTCGGGATGACTCGGGAGCAGGTCGGTTGGGGTGACGATGACCTCGGCTCCGTAGGCGGCGAGCAGGTCGCGCTTCTCCTGGGACACTTTGTCGGGGACCGTGCAGATCACGCGGTAGCCGCGCACCGCGCCGATCATGGCAAGGCCAACACCGGTGTTTCCCGAGGTCGGTTCGACAATCGTCCCCCCAGGGCGGAGCAGCCCGGCTTTCTCGGCGGCATCGATCATCGAGACGGCGATGCGCTCCTTGATCGAGCCTCCGGGGTTCATGTGCTCGATCTTGGCGACGAGGTTGCCAGGTTCATGGAGCCTGCCAAGACGGACCAGCGGTGTGTTGCCAATCGCGGCGACTACGTCGTCGAAGATCTCCATGGCCGCTGGAGGCTAGGCCTGCCCGGTTGGAGGCGAATCGCGGCCCGCTCCTAACCTTGGGCTTGTGACCCGACTCGCACGCTTCGCCTGGTTCACCCTCGGTTTCAACGTCGTCGTGATCCTCATGGGCGCCCTGGTGCGCTCGACCGGATCAGGGGCGGGATGCGGGCGCTCGTGGCCGGTCTGTCAGGGTGAGGTGCTTCCCCCACTCGAGGGCGCCACCCGAATCGAGTTCGCTCACCGCTCCGCCAGCGGGATTGCCCTCGTGCTGGTGGTCACCCTGGCTGTGCTGGTGTGGCGCCAGGTCCCGCCCGGGCAACCCTCACGACGAGGTGCCTTGTTGTCGGTGATCTCGATAGTCGGGGAAGCGCTTATCGGCGCGATGATCGTCCTCGCCGAGTGGGTCGCCGATGACACTTCGGTGGCGAGGGTGTTCGCTGTCCCGCTTCATCTCGTCAACACCCTGTTCTTGCTGGCGGCATTGACCCTCACCGCCTTTTGGCTGTCAGGCGGCAGGCGCCTGGAGCCGAGCTCCCACCCTGAGGTGTGGCGATGGGTGGTAGCCGGCGGGATCGCCATCATCCTGTTGGCTGCCACCGGGGCGATCACCGCACTCGCTGACACCCTGTTCCCGAAAGATGCGGTGGGCCTTGGCGAGTCAGGCGAGGCCCATTTCCTCACCGATCTGAGAATGATTCACCCGATCCTCGCCATCCTGGCGGCCTCGATCGGGTGGTGGGTGTCTGGTCGCGCCGGTGATGCGAGGTCGTCGGCGGCCAAGGCGTTGCCGATCCTCGTGGGCGCCATGATCGTGTCCGGGTCGTTGAACATCGTGCTCGGGGTCCCCGTGTGGATGCAGCTGCTGCATTTGCTCCTGGCGGACGCTCTGTGGATCACATACGTCCTCGCCTCGGCGCAGGCCCTTCAAGTGCCGGCAGGAGTCAGTCAGACGGTATAGGCACCCGTTCGTCGCCGAGCAGATAGCGAGGGCCCGTGCCCTTGTTCGAGATGGCATCGGATGGGTTGAAGATGGCGCACGACTTCAGCGAGAGACAGCCGCATCCGATGCAGTCGGACAACTCGTCGCGCAACGCCTGGAGCTCGGCAATCTGATTGTCGAGCCGCGCCCTCCACGAGCGAGAAAGCCGCTCCCAATCTCGCTTGGTCGGCGTTCGCTCGTGGGGAAGCGTTTCCAGGGCGACCGCCACCTCCCCCAGGGAGAGGCCCATCTCCTGGGCCGCCCTGATCAAGGCCACCCGACGCAGCGTTGCTCTCGGATAGCGCCGTTGATTGCCGGAAGTCCGCTCCGAGGCAATCAAGCCCCGATCCTCATAGAAGCGAAGTGCCGAGGTGGCGACTCCCGCTCGCTCGGCCAATTCGCCAATTGACAGCCATTCCATATCTGCAGCATAGCCCTTGACTTCAAGTGAACTTGAAGTTGTAGCGTCAACTGTCATGACAACACAGCAAGGCGAATGGGTGGCAGCGATCGGAATCGACGACCTCCTGGTTGGCGGTCGCAAGCTCTTCCGCCACTACGACAAGCGGATCGCCATCTTCCGCACCGAGCAGGCTGTCTACGCCGTCGACAATCGCTGCCCGCATCAGGGCTATGCCCTGCTTCAGGGTGAAATGCGGGGCGAGACCCTCACCTGTGCCTGGCACAACTGGAAGTTCGAGCTGGACGAGAACGGGACGTGCAGTTTCGGGGGAGAAGCGGTTCGCACCTATCCGGTGCGCGTCAGTCAGGGTCAGGTCTTCGTCGACGTGACCGATCCCAGCGCCGAGGTAATCGCACCGCAGCTCTTTCAGAGTCTGTTGGAGGCGATGGGTGACGTCGACATCGGCAGGATGGCCCGGGACACGATGCGTCTCCGTCAGATCGGCCGACCGCTCGCCGACGTGGTTCGGGAGGGGGTGATGTATGGGGCTCCCCGCATGGAGTACGGCTGGAACCACTCGTTGGCGACCCTCACCGACTGCCTCCACCTTGCTGCCATGTTCGAGGGCGAGCTTCAGGCGTTCCCTGTGATCCAGGGGATGTCAGTCGTGGCCCAGAATGAAGTTCGTCGGCCCTTCCGACCCAGGCCGGAGCCGGTCGATCCGGTGGAGGCCTACGGCAGCATCGACGATGCATTGGCCGCCTATCCGGTTCTGGTGGACGAGGAAAGGGGGGACGAGGCGGAGGGGTTGTTGCGGGGTCTGATCACGGCCGGGGTGGACAAGACAAGGATTCGCCATGCTCTCCTCACCGCCATCACCGATCACTTCCTCGGATACGGGCATCCGATGATCTATGCCCAGAAATCGTTCGAGATGCTGGAGACCGTTGGTTGGGGAGAGGCCGACACGGTCCTGGGGCCGCTGGTGCCAAGCACAGTCCTCGGCACTCGATACGACCGTCTTCCCTATATGCGCAAGTTCAACCGTGCACTTCAGGAGCTCGCCCCCGACCTGGGCCGCCAGGCGGGTGGTCGAGGCGATGCCCGCTTTGATGAGGGGCCGTTCGCGTCGGCCGTCCTCGATGGTGATCCGGCGACCGCGTGCCGCGCCTTGAGTGAGGCCCTTGACGGCGAGGTGGCCGTTCCCCGGCTCCTCGACGCCATCTCGCGTGCCGCGTCGGAGCGACTTCGTCGATTCGACATCGACATCGATCTTGATGACACGAACGAGTGGGGATGGCTGGACGTGACCCACAACCTGACGTATCTCGATGCCCTGCGCTGGGCCTGGTCGGTCGACCCCAGCCCGGAAGTGCTGCGTGGGGTCTATCACGCGGTTTGGTTCGTCAACTTCACCCGTCAGCTCGACGAGCGCGTCCCCAGGGCTCGGCCCGAGCCATGGGCCAATTCCGATGTTGGGGCCATCCTCGAGGCGATTCGGGGCAAGGATCCCGAGGGGGTCGAGGCCGCTATCGCCGGTTTCGAGGGCCCACAGGAGCAGTTGAGGGGTGCCCTTGCCCACAGCGCCTCGGAGGACAACAGCGTGGCTCCAATCATGGTGGCCCACGCCGTGAAAACCGCTCGTGCTTCGATCGTGGAGTCGGAGATCATCGGGGATCGTGCGCCGATGATCGCCGCCGGCAGGTTCCTCGCCTCACCGAAACGGGAGCGTTTCGTCTACAACGCCACTTTGGAGGCGATCGACTTCACGAGAGGCAGGGCCCGGGGCGAAGGCAGCTAGCCGGTCTACCCTCGCCTGGTGTTCGATGAGCTTGCCGATGGCGTCTTTCGAAGACGCTTCGAATCCCTCGACCTGAACGTCGGCCTGGTTCTTCGGAGAGTCGGCGGTGCTGGTCATCGATACCCGGGCCTCGCATCGAGAGGCCGACGAGTTGATCGACGAGATCGAGGCGTTCACCAATCTCCCGGTCGCCTGGCTGGTGAACACCCACTGGCATTGGGACCACGCCTTCGGCAACTCCCGTTTCCCCGGTGCCGAGATCTGGGGCCACCGACTATGCAGGGAGGCGCTCATCGACCTGGGCGCCGAGATGGTCGAGGAGGTCGCCGACATGTTCCGCGAAGACGGCAACGACACGATGGCGGACGACATCAAGAGGTGGTCGTGGTCCCGCCGGGATCGGTCTTCGAGGACTCAGTGACCATCGATCTCGGCGGCCGCGCCGTGGAGCTGACCTATCACGGGCTGGCCCACACCGACGCCGACATCGTGATCAGGCTTCCCGACTGCGGCGTGACCTTCTTCGGTGACATGCTCGAGAACGGAGCGCCCCCGAACTTCGGCGACAGCTACCCATTGTCCTGGCCTTCCACTCTCGGCGCCGCCATGTCATCGCTCGACGGGCTGATTGTTCCCGGTCATGGCGAGGTGATGACGCCCGCCGACGCCGGGACCCAGCTGGAGGAGTTGAAGGAGGTTGCCCGCGCCGCGACCTGGTGCCTGGTCGACAAGCACCCGGTCGAGGAGATGGCACAACGAGGGCCCTATCCGGCCGAGGTGATGACGGCCGCGCTCGATCGGGCGATCGAAGTCGGGGTTCAGGCTGAGAGCTGAGCCCGCACCGCTTCCGGGTCGGTAGTGGGCAGATTGCAGACCTGGTTCTCGCATACGTAGGCGATCGTCGAGTCCGGTTGCCCACGGCCCTCGAGAAGGGGCACCCGGTCATCAGCCGCCGCCGCCACGGCGAGCACCACCGCGGGTCGGAACCGCTCCCAATACACGTCCGCGAGAGGACCGGGCCGGGGGCCGACGATTGCCAGTTCCCGGGCCACTCCCAGGCCGTGGAGGACCGAGAGATGATGTCCGACCATCGACGGATAGCGCTCGATCAGGGCCCCCGCGGCGGCTAGAGCGCCAATCGCCAGGTCTCTGAGCTCTGCCTCACCGGTGTAAGCGGCCAGGATGGCCAGCGCTTCGGCCGCCATCGCATTCCCCGAGGGGAGTGGGTTGTCGGCCAGGCTCTTGGGTCGCTTGATCAGGCTGCCATCTTCGGCGTTGTCGAAGAACCCTCCTGACGGGTCGGCGAACTGGATCGGGATCTGCCTGGTGAGCCGCTCCGCCTCGGCGTACCACTCGTAGCTCCCGGTGGCCGCGTAGAGGGCGAAGAGACCCAGCGCCAACGAGGCATAGTCCTCGAGGAATCCCCGGACTCGGGTCTGACCTTCCCGCCATGACCGCATCAGAGCGCCGTCGACGATCAAGTTGTTCAGGAGGAAGCGGCCGGTGGCCTCCGCAGCTTCCATGTAGCCGGGATCGTGGAGGGCGGCACCCGCTTCGGCGAGGGCTCGGAGGGACAGCCCGTTCCACGAGGTGACCACCTTGTCGTCGAGGCCGGGGCGGACTCGCTGGCTGCGTGCCGCCAGGAGGCGCAGTCTGATCGACTCGATGCGGTCGCTCCAGGGTCGGTGGTGGGCCGGAAGAGGATGTTGGAGCCCTCGAAATTCCCATGTGGGGTGGCGCCGAAGAAGTGAGCCGCCTCCTCAGCGTCGTCGTCGCCGAGGACGGAGGCCAACTCGCCCACCGTCCACACATAGAACTTGCCTTCTACGCCCTCGGAGTCCGCATCCTCAGCCGAGAAGAACCCGCCATCAGGGTGGCGGAGGTCGGTGAGCAGATAGTCGAGCGTCGAGCGAGCGACGTCGATCAGACCCGGATCCGCCAATTCCTTCCCGGCCCAGAGGTAGATGCGGGCCAGCTGGGCGTTGTCGTAGAGCATCTTCTCGAAATGGGGGACCAGCCACTGGTTGTCGACCGAGTACCGGGCGAAGCCCCCTGCGAGCTGATCATGGATTCCGCCCGCTGCCATCTCCGTCAGGGTGGTGCGGAGCATGGCGTCGGCTCGCGGCGCCCAGGGCTCACCGCGTACCCGCAGCAGGAACTCCAGGATCGGTTGCTGAGGGAATTTGGGAGCCTCTCCGAACCCGCCATTGATCGGATCGAAAGTTGCAGCAATCGACTCGTAGGCGTCTTGGCAGCGATTGCTGTTGCGGCAGACCGTCGCTGGGCGGGATGTCCCGATTGATGGCCTCGGTCAATCGCGCCGACTGCTCGAGGACCTCGTCGCGGCGGTTGACCCAGGCATCGGAGACCGCGGTCATCACCTTGGAGAACGAAGCCATGCCGTGATGATCCCGGTTCGGGAAATAGGTGCCCGCGTAGAAGGGCTGGCCGTCCGGGGTCATCCAGACGGTCATAGGCCACCCGCCTCGCCCGGTCATCGCCTGGACGGCTTCCATGTAGATGGCGTCGACGTCCGGTCGCTCTTCACGGTCGACCTTCACGTTGACGAAGAGGCGGTTCATGACCTCGGCGGTTTCGGGGTCCTCGAATGACTCGTGTGCCATCACATGGCACCAGTGGCAGGCCGAGTAGCCGACGCTGAGGAGGACGGGCACGTCACGCTGACGGGCTTCTGCGAATGCCTCTTCGCCCCATTCCTGCCAGTCGACCGGGTTGTCCTGGTGTTGGAGCAGGTAGGGAGACGATGCCTTGGCGAGACGGTTGGCCACAGGATGACCGTACCCCGACGCCCACGCTGGTTGAGCTAAGTTTCGGCTCTGTGACTGACGCCAATCTCGAGGAGCTCTATCAGTCGGCCGAGAGACGCTGGTTGCAGCACTGGATCGACGGCCCCGACCTTGCCGGGCAACCCGCTTCGACGTGCTGATCTCGCTCCCGACGTTGAACTGGTGGCAGAAGACGGTTCATTGGTGGCGTTGAGCTCGCACTGGCGCCAGCAACCGGCCTTGGTGATGCTGTGGCGACACCTCGGTTGCGGGTGCGGACTGGAAAGGACCACCCAGCTCCAAAGGGACTACCCCGGATATGTCGAAGCCGGCCTCGATGTGGTGGTGGTTGCCCCGGGCGAACCGCAGCGGGTCAGGGTCTACAAGGAGAAATACGGGGTCCCGGCGCCGATGTTGGCCGACAGCGACTACTCGACGCACCGGGCCTTCGGGCTCGGCCATTGGTCGCCCGAGCAGGTTCTCTATGACGCGCCGGACCACTTCTGCGACCTCGCCGAGGAGACCGGTGTCGATTTTCAGGCCGAACGGCGCGCAATGGGGAGACCATTGGTCGACGATCCTTGGATGCAGTCCGGGGAATTTGTGGTGGGAGTGGATGGGATCATCCGGGTCGCCTATCCCTACAACTACTGCGAGGACTACCCGGATCCCCGAGATCTTCACCACGGCGGCCCGGCTCGCCGGCTAAGCCTTCGACCCGCCGGTGAAGGCGGCTGCCAGGCCCAGCCCGGTGTAGATCGTTCCCGCCACGTAGCCCTGCCCACGCCGCCAGGCTTCGCTGTCGAGGAATCGGGCACCGGCCGCCCCGGCGACCATCGCATAGGTGCCGTCGCTGATCAGCCCGGCGATGATGAAGATCCCACCGAGCACGACCAGTTGGAGCGTCGTGTTCCCCAGTGCCGGGTCCACGAACTGGGGGACGAAGGCGAGGAAGAACAATGCCGTCTTCGGGTTGAGGATGTTGACGATTGCGCCCTGCCAGAAGACACGGCGCATCGACATCGGGTCGGGTCGGGGGAGGCCTTCTGGCTTGCCGGCGGAGCGAAACGCCATGATCCCGAGGTAGATCAGGTAGCCGGCTCCGGCAAACTTCACCACGGCGAATGCGGTGGCCGATGCCGCGATCAGGGCACTCAGCCCGGCGACCGCGGCCGCAACGTGGACCAGGCTCCCGAGGTGGATCCCAAGCACCGAGACCAGGCCGGCGCGCCGCCCTTGGGTGACGCTGCGGGTGACGATGTAGAGAACGGCAGGGCCGGGGATCACCAATAGCAACAGGGTGGCGCCGAGGAAGACGAGCAGTGTGGAGGGCTCGGGCATCCGATGAGGCTAAACCTCGTGGCCGTCCGTCAATCTCCAATTTCGTAGGCTGATGCGGTGAAGACCATTCTCCTCATGCGCCACGCCAAGTCCGACTGGGACGCTTCCTACGCATCGGACCACGATCGCCCCCTGGCCCCAAGGGGGCATCGGAGCGCAACCGTGATGGGCAGGGTCCTCACCGCCTGGGACGAGGTCCCGGATCTGGTGATCACCTCCTCGGCGGCTCGGGCCCGGGCGACCGCGGAAGAGGTTGCCCGCGCCGGATCGTGGAAGTGCCCGATCGCCGTCGAATCCGAGCTCTATGGCACCGGCCCGGGGACAGTGCTCGGCGTTGCGGAGGGCATTGCCAAAGACGAGGAGCGAATCATGCTCGTCGGCCATGAGCCGACCTGGTCGATGCTCGCCGAGCAGATCACCGGCGGCCGCGTGGAGATGAGGACCGCAGGGGTGGCTGCCATCGACCTTCTGGCGGATACCTGGGAAGGGCTTGTCGAGGGGCGGGGATGGCTGAGATTCGTGATCAACCCCAGAATGTTCTTTGGCTCGGAGTGGGATCGCGAATGAGGCCGATGCGGCTCCAAAATTGGGCCCGATTTCGGAATGTCGGGCGGCCTGAATAGGTTTTTCTCTCTGTAGGCGAGGCGGGAACTTCAGTTGTCCCCAGGACGTCTAAACATTGTTGAAAAGAGGGGGGTTCACAAACCGCCCTTCTTGTGTCATAGTTGGGCGGCCCGGGGATCACCGCATCCCTGCCCAACGGGCCCCCAGGAGGACTTAGATCTTTATGGCCGCTGCTGAAACGCGTATCGAGAAAACTGAAAAGCCACGCCCCCGGCTTCATTCGAAGCTGACGGACGAGCGCGGTCGCCTCACCACCGACCTTGTCTCCCAGTACCTCACCGCCATTGGTGAGTACGACTTGCTCACCGCCGAGCAGGAAGTCGAGCTCGCCCAGAAGATCGAATCGGGCGAAGAGGCTGCCGAGCGGCTGGAGAAGGGCGAGTACAGCGGCAAGCGCGAGGAGATGGAATTGCGTCGCCTCTCGCGGCGTGGTGCCCAAGCCAAGGACGATTTCCTCACCGCCAACCTCCGTTTGGTCGTGGCCAACGCCCGCCGTTACGCCAACACGTCCGGGATCGACTTCCTCGACCTGATCCAGGAAGGCAACCTCGGCCTCATCCGCGCCGTCGAGAAGTTCGACTGGCGCAAGGGCTTCAAGTTCTCCACGTATGCGACCTGGTGGATCCGTCAGGCCATCACCCGTGCCATAGCCGACAAGTCGCGCACGGTTCGCATTCCGGTTCACCTCCACGACACCCTGGCCGCGGTCAGGGCGGCTCAGGCCTCGCTGAAGGCCGAGCTGGGCCGTGACCCACGGCCGGAGGAGATCGCAGAGGAAGCGGGCGTGACTGCAGACAAGGTCGAGCTCGCCCTAAGCGTGGCCGACACCGTCTCCCTGGAGCAGCCGATCGGTGAGGATGGCGCCCAACTCGGTGACTTCATCGAGGACGAGGACGCCGCCGACCCGGTGCAGATGACCGAGGAGATGGACGTCGCCAACTCCCTCCGGATCTCCATCGAGCGGCTTCCCGAGCGTGAGGGCCGGATCCTGGCCCTTCGCTACGGCTTCTACGACGGCGTCCCCCGGACGCTGGAAGAGATCGGCGACGAGTTCAACCTCACCCGGGAGCGGATCCGCCAGCTGGAGAAGCTGGCCCTGTGCCGTCTCCGTCATCCCTCGTTCGGGATCAGGGAAGCCGACCTGGTCTGAACCATCCGTAATTGGGATCCTGGGGTCCGAATATGACCCCTGTATGTCTCAATTAGCGGAGGGTGCCCCGGTCAGCGGACCGGCACCCACACCAGCTTCATCTCCACCACCCGGATGTCGGTCTTCTCGAGTGGGATTTCGACCGTTTCGATCTGGGACGCCTTTGCCCCGGATTGATCACTGATCTCGCTGATCTCGGCGGCCAACTCGTTTTCGAGCTCGACCAATTCCCGTTGCTCATCGGCCAGGGCTTCGCTTGCGCTTTCGACCCGCGTCTGCGCTTTCTCTGAGGCGGCGCGACGGCGGGCCACCTGACCGAGGGGGTTGGACCGTTTGCGCCCGCCCGAGGAAGGCCCCGAGCAGATCCCCGGCTCCGGAGAGCAGTTCGTCGCTCTGACGCGAGCTCGCCTCCGCCTGGAGGTCAGCCACTCTGTTCTCCGCCTTGGAGATGGAGTCGCGGACCCGATCAATCTTCGCGGCGTAGGTGTCCTTGAGCTTTGCCATCGCCTCGTCGCCGGCTCCCTCGGCGGCCTCCCCGGTTCGGGCGATGAACTCGTCCTGGGTCTCGCCGACCCTGGAATAGAGGCGCAGGGGTGCGTTCTTGAACACCGTGGCCTTCTGATTGGCCACCAGATAGCCCTTGAGATCGGATCTCGAGCGCGGTCCAGAAGCCCTTCGCCCCGATCGGGACCTCGGTGATGGCGAACTCGAGAATCGTTGGCGGGGTGGCAAGGAAGTCTCTTGGGTCGTGATCGACGGCATGGACCGTTTCCGGCGCCGACGATCCCGCCCATGGGATGGATGACGGCTTCATACGTCTCCTGATGGCTCACGCCGGCGGTCGTGTCGTCGTAGAGCAGTTGGACCGTGGTGGCCACCACCGGTTGATAGCGGGCGCCGGTGGGGTCGGACCCCACCGTCCCCGCCCAGGATGCGGCCGGATCGAGGAACACGGCGGCGATTCCCGGTGCCACCTCGGGCATCACCGGGACCGACTCCTCGCCCACCACCGGATCGGCGGCTTGCGGGGCTGGCTCCGGGCTCTCCTCCGGCGAGGTCGCAGGCTGGGGACTGCGACCGCTCATCAACCTGGACACCTGGTCCCGGGTCAGCGGCCCGGCCAGGTAGGACATGACCCATCTGGTGTCGAACACCTTCGGGCCTGGAGCCCTTGGTGGTGTGAAGCAGGAATTGGCGCTTCTCGAGGCCGGAAATGAGCTTGTCGTAGCCGGAGACATCGACTCCGCCCGCAGCCGAGTCGAGCGCCTCGAGGATCCGTTTCTTGTCGTTCTCGGTCTGCAGGCGTCCCACCAACCACGTGCCGGCGTTCGACATCGCCTTGTAGTCGAGGTCGACCGGGTTCTGGGTAGAGAGGACCATCCCGACCCCGAAGGCCCTTGCCTGTTTGAGGATGGTCAAGATCGGCTTCTTGGATGGCGGCTCGGCGGTGGGCGGGGCGAATCCGAAAACCTCGTCCATGTAGACCAGCGCTCGGAGGTCGGAGGTTCCGGCCAGACCCCGGAACCAGGTCACCAGTTTCGAGAGGAGGAGTGTCACCAGAAACTGGCGCTCGGCGTCCGAGAGGTGCGCCAGATAGATGATGGCCGCCGGTGTCTTCCCGTTTGAGCCGAGGAGGCTTTCCATCTCGAGGGGCTCACCTTCGATCCAGGATGCGAACGAAGGCGACGCCAGCAGCCCGTTGAGTTTCATCGCCAGGGCCATCCGCTCCTTCTCGGGGAAGAAGGTGTCGATCTCGAAGACGCCGAGCTTGCGCATCGGCGGTTTGGGGATCTGACCGACCAAGGTGGCGAGGTCGAGGTCCTTCCCGTCCCGCCACCAGGTCTCGATGATCGTCGCCAACAGGATGTGCTCCGGGCTCGAAACCGGATCGGCGGTGACACCAGCCAGGGCGAGTACCGAGGAGACGAAACCCTCGATCTCGTCCCGGATCACTTCGGACTCGCTCCTCCCAATCGAGATTGGGAGCTGCCAGCGAGCCGAGCACATTGAGCGGAACACCGGCCGACGAGCCCGGGGTGTAGATGGTCATCTCGGTGGAGTCGCGGAGCTTTGTCATCCGATCGGGGGTGATCCCCGCCTTGGAGAGCCCTTCACTCCAGGCCTGAGCCGTGGAAGCCGCCTTCTCCTCAGGGGTGACGCCCTCCTTGCCCGCCGCGGCCTCGTCGATCCAGGGTCGAAAGTCTTCGGGGCGCAACTCGGGAAAGTCGAGCAACAGGTTGCCCATGTCGCCCTTGGGGTCGATGATCAGGCAGGGGACGCCGCTCAACAGGGCTTCTTCGATCAGCCCGATCCCGAGCCCGGTCTTCCCCGACCCGGTCATGCCCACGATGACCCCGTGGGTCGTCAGGTCGGCACTGTCGTACAGCAGGTGGTCACCGGTCTCCCGGTCGGCTCCGATGTAGAACTTGCCTGGTTCAGTGTCCATTGCGCGCCAACCTAGGCCGGCGGCCCTCGTAATTCGACCGGCCCAGCGGGCGTCGGGTCGTAGAATCACCTCTGGTTTGGCTGGTCATCCGACTTGACTTAAACCAAACTTGAAGTTGTAGGTTTCTGAGATCCATGTCATCCGACACAAATCACCCCCTGGTCTTTGCTGCGCGACGGAATCCGCCTCATCTGGCGGTTCGTCAAGGGGCATCCGGCGGCCTTCGGGCTCGCCGTATTCGGCGCCGCCCTGTTCGCCGGCGCCATCATTGCCTCGGCGTGGGTAATCGGACGGGTGACGGATGAGGTGATCATCCCCGTTCTGGACAAGGGCGCCAGCCCCGAGGGCCTGCTGCTCCCGGCGGCCGCCGCCATCCTCGCGGTGGCGATCATCAAGGCTTTCGGCATCGTCATGCGCCGCACCTCGGCGGGGTATCTCCAGTTCCGGACCCGACAGGACGTGCGAAACGAGCTCCTCGAGCACCAACTCTCCCTGCGCATGTCGTGGCTCAACCGGCAATCGATTGGTGACCTCTTGGCAGTTGCCGACACCGATGTCGACCAGGGCACCGGCGTCCTCGGGCCTCTGCCCTACGCCACCGGCGTCTCGCTCCTCCTGGTGGGGACGATCGTCATGATCACCGCTATCGATCCCTGGCTCGGCCTGGGCGCCCTGATTGGCCTCATCGTCGTGGTCGTCGTCGATATCCGGGGCAGCTGGGTCACCTACGGGCTCTGGGAGAAGGTTCAGGAATCCCGTGGCGAAGTGGCCGCGGTCGCCCACGAGTCGTTCGATGGGGCCCTGACCGTCAAGTCGTTGGGACGGGAGAACTATGTGGCCCATCACTTCGGCGTCGCCTCCGACCTGCTCCGGGACCGCCTGATCAAGGTCAATTCGACCTGGGCCTCGTATCAGGCGGTGATTCGCGCCCTCCCGCAGGCACTGATCATCGCCCTGGTCACGGTTGGGCGCGCTTCGGATCCAGGAGGGCGCGATCACCGCGGGGAATGTCGTCACCGTCGCCTATCTCCTGGCATTGCTCGCCTTCCCGATCCAGCTGATCGGGTTCGTGCTGTGGGATCTCGCCGGCAGCCTGGCCGGTTGGAAGCGGGTTCAGGCCGTGTTCGATGCCGACGAGAAGATGGAATACGGCGAGGCCATGGCCCGATCCGACTCGGGAGCGGCTCCCGATCCATGGCCAAACAGTTCATTTCTCATACGACGACTCGGGACCGGTCCTGGCCGACCTCGACATCCATCTCAAGGCGGGGACTGTCTTGGCCGTGGTGGGGCCAACGGCATCGGGCAAGTCGACCTTGACACTCCTGCTGGCCCGGCTCTGGGATCCCGCTGCCGGTGCCATCCACATCGATGGTCAGGACCTGCGGGCTTTTGCAGCCTCGGAACTGCCCAAGGAAGTCTCCTACGTGACCCAGGACGCCTTCCTCTTCGATGACACCGTCGCCGGGAACATCACCTTGGGTCAGGAGTTCTCTGAGACCGAGGTCAGGGCGGCTGCGCGTCTCGCAGGCGCCGAGTCGTTCATAGCGGCGCTTCCCAAAGGCCTCGACACCCAGCTCGGGGAGCGGGGAACCACGCTGTCAGGTGGGCAACGGCAGCGGATCGCGCTGGCTCGGGCCCTGATTCGCAAGCCCAGGGTTCTCATCCTCGACGACGCCACTTCTGCGGTCGACCCTTCGGTGGAAGCCGAGATCCTGCGCAGCCTCCGCTCGGCTGCTCTTCCCTCGACCATCGTCGTGGTCGCCTATCGACCGGCGTCGATCCGCCTGGCTGATGAGGTCGTATACGTGGACGAACGGAGGGTGGTCGCCCACGGGCGCCACGATGAGCTCCTGGAGACGACACCGGGCTACGCACGCCTGGTCCAGGCTTACGAGGAGGACGCCCGGAGAATGGCAGGTGAGGCGTCATGAGCGAGTCCAAGGCCAGCAGCAAGATGCTGATCAACGCCTTTCGAGTCGCCCCCGCCTTGAAACAGGGGCTTCGGGTGACGTTGCTCATGGCGATGGTCGGCCAGGCGATAACCGTGGTGACCCCGATCGTCATACAGAAGATCATCGACGACGAGATCCTGGCCCCCGGTGGGGTCGACATGGCCGGCGTCCTGCAGAAGGCGGCCGTTGCCATCGTCGCCCTGATCGTGGGTGCGTTCGTCGGACGCGCCGCGGTGCACCGACTGATCAGGAGCTCGTCGACCGGATTGTCCGACCTGCGCACCATGACCTTCGGCCATCTCCTCAAGCGCTCGGTGCTCCACACCGAGTCGGACAGGAGGGGGGACCTGGTCTCGCAGGTCACTTCCGACGTGACCACCCTCGAGGAGTTCATGGAATGGGGAGGGGTCGGGATGATCATCGCCGGCAGCCAGGTGCTGCTGTCCCTTGCCGCCATGGCTTACTACCAGTGGCGACTCGCCTTGGTCGCACTTGTCGGCGTCCTCCTCTACCTCCTGATGATGAGGTGGTTCCAGAAGATGCTGGCCCGCAATTACGACCGGGTCCGCAACGAGGTGGGCAATTCGCTGGGTGTGCTCAGCGAGTCGATCACCGCCATCCCTGTGGTCAGGGCCTACGGCATCGAGGACGCCACCAAGGTCAAGGTGGCCGATGCGCTGGAGCGGCGTTTCTGGTCTGAATTCAAGACAGCCCGGTTCGGCAACATCCTGTTCTCTTCGGCGGAAATCTTCGCCGGGACACTGACCGCCGCCATCGTGGTCGTCGGGATCATCGTGGGCACCGCCCAGGGGATGTCGGCTGGGACGCTCATCGCTTTCCTCTTCCTCACCAATCTGCTGATCGAGCCTCTGCAAATCGTGGTCGAGACCCTCGAAATGGGTCAGAGTGCGGCATCGGGCCTGAGGCGGGTGTTGGGGGCCCTGGACAGCGAGATCGAGGTCGCCGACCCCGTAGATCCGGACCATCTCAGGCCGGGCGGGCTCAGCGCACGCTTCAACGATGTGTCGTTCTCATACGAGGAGGGGTCAGAGGTCTTGAGCGGCGTGACTGTCGACATCGCAGTCGGATCCCATGTCGCGGTGGTCGGCGAGACGGGATCCGGCAAGACCACGTTCGCCAAGCTGCTGGTTCGCTTGATAGATCCGACCGAGGGGAGCGTCTTCATCGGCGGGGTCAACGCGGCCAAGCTTCCTCTGGAAGAGTTGCGGACCAGGGTTGCCTTTGTGCCCCAGGAAGGCTTCCTGTTCGACGACACGATTGCCGGAAATGTCCGCTACGGGAGCCCTGAGGCTGACGACGCCGAGATCTGGACCTCGTTCCACGAGTTGGACCTCGGCGAATGGGTTTCGGGCCTTCCCAAGGGCCTGGACACCCGGGTCGGCGAGCGGGGAGGGAACCTCTCTGCCGGGGAGCGACAACTGGTGGCTCTGGTCAGATCCTGGATCGGGTCACCAGATCTCCTCGTGCTCGACGAGGCGACCTCAGCGGTCGATCCGGCCCTGGATGTGGCGCTCCGTCACGCCATCCAGCGTTTGATCGAGGGCCGGACGTCGGTGACCATCGCCCACCGGTTGGCGACGGCCGAAGGCGCCGATGAGGTCCTGGTCTTCGACCGGGGGCGGCTCGCCGAGCGCGGCCATCACCGCGATCTGATCGCAAAGGGCGGGATCTATGCCGCGCTCTATCACGACTGGGCGGCGGGCACAAGACGGTCTGAGGCTCGGAGAGCCGAGCCCGATCCTAGCCCAAGTGCCCTGGGTCGAGGAAGGTTGCCGTCTCGGCTCGGGTGGTCAGGCTTGCCGGGCAGAAATGGGTGTTGGCCGGTGGGTTGCACCCCTTGGTGATCCCTGCTTCGGCAATGCGATTGATCGCCCCCTCCAGGACGTTGCCTTTGTCGTCAGCTGAAGTAATCCTTTGAGGCCGCAGGAAGCCCGAGTGCACGGGCGACAAAGGCGGCGAATTCGGCTCGGGACAGCGATCGGTCCGGGCAGAAGCGGTCGTTGGCCGGCGGGTTGCAGCCCTTGGTGATCCCGGCCTGGGCCAAGCGGTTGATCCCACCCTCGAGGACGTGGCCGCTGTCGTCGGTGAAGTAGTCCTGGCTGGAGTCGGGAAGCGAGAGGGCCCTTGAGAGAAGAGTCGCCGCCTCGGCCCTGGTGAGAATCCGTTCCGGGCAGAACATGTCGTTGAAGGGCGGGTTGCATCCCTTGGTGATCCCCGCCGCCGCCATTGCCTCGATCCCTTTGACATGGACGCTGCTGTCGTCGTCGAAGAAGGTCCCCGTGTAGACCAGCCTGACCGGGTCGGAGCAATCGGGACTGACGTCGACGAACCAACCGGAGGCGGGGCGGCCGGTCGAGCTATTCCCGACATAGGACTTGAGCCTTCCCTGAGAGTCGAAGATCTCCAGATCCGCCCGGCCGTCGCCGTCGTAATCGGCCGCCGCCATCGAGGCCACCTGTGCCGAGGCGACGGCAACCGGAACCGCCTGAATCAACTGCCAGCTGTTGTTGAGTCGGAGCACCTCGACCCTCGAGCCGGTGCTCGCCGGATATAGGGCGAAGACCTCGGGGAGGTTGCCGCCGTCGCGGTCGCCGACCGCGATTTGCTGCGGGGCACCGCTGGGGAGGTCTTGTTCGTGGAGCAGGACATCCCACGAGTCTCCGCCGTAGACCCGCAGGGTGCCGTCCGGCGACACCGCCCAGAGATCGGCGTGATGGTCACCGTCGAAGTCACCGCCGGTCACCGCTACCGCGTCCGGGTCGAGCGATGTCGCCTTGGTCGTCAGATCCTCGTAATCCCCGCGTCGGGTGGCCACCGTCGCTTGGGACCCGTTGATTGTCACCAGGTCCTGACGGCTGTCCCCGTCGATGTCGACAAAGAGGGTGTGTTCGGCCCCAACCACCGAGGAATCGGGGATGAAGAAGCGGGCTATCGAGCACGACCCGAAGTTCCGCGCCCCAAGGGCGATGTCGAGCACCGCTCCGTCGGGGTGGGTGCGGAGACCGACCACATCGGGGGAGGCGTTCCCATCCCCATCGGCTGTCATGAAGCCGTAGCGCCCCATAACCGGGGCGAAGATCGTCGCGATGTCGGCCTCCGGTGGCCCGTAAGCCTTGATCGAGGTCAGTGGCGGGATCGGATCGAGGGGGTCGTTGGCATTGGGCGCCGCTTTTGGCCCCATCCAGGAGAAGTGCATCGGGTCCTTGCTCCCTTTCCAGGCACCCCCCCAGCAGAACCCGGCGTCATGCCAGACCTTGACGAACCAGTCGGGGATGTTCGTGATCAGCTTGCCGTCTGCCCGGTAGGGATTCTGTGGGTAGTTGATGTCGATCGCCGTTGCCATGGCGTGTCTCGAGATCTGGTGCGTTCCGCTCACGGTCCGGGCGGCGAAGGCGCTGACTCTGGTGATGGGATACACCCGCCCGGCAGCGGCTTCGGCGGCGAGGCCAGCGGACACCCGCTGCAGAGCGGGCAGGATCGCTTTGTGGACCAGGATCCGCTGCCCTCCGCTCCCGGGAACAGTCCAGAGCACGAGTCGTGAGCGGACCTGGGTGATCGTGCGGCCGAAGTAGGTGCCGTACGGCCCCAGGATCGGCTCGCTGTAGGGCAACGAGCCGCCCCGTGAGCCCATCGGGGGCCGGGTGTAGGGCTCGCCGCACTGTGGCGACTCCGAGAAGCTCTCCCAGCGGACAGTGGTGTCGGAGGCTGCCACCGGCAGAGCCGTGGCGATCAGGGCGATGGTGAACAGCCCGAGCACCACGATTGTGCGGCGGCCACGATGTCCGATCCTCGGATCCGTGGGTGGCCGGGACCTTGGCATGAGTCCCGACCCGCTAGGTCTCCGGAGGGGGGACATAGGTGCCGGTGGTGAATTTGCCTCCGTCGACTTCCACTTCCCAGGTGGAGCCCTTCGAGCAGTAGAAACGTGACTCGACGCTGAGGCCGGCCGACTTCAGCCGATGCATGATCCCGGGTATCACATCGCCGTGGGAGCAAAGGACGGCGTTGTATCCGATCAGCGACTCCACCAGCGCCCAGGTGCGGTCCAGATCAGGGTCCTCGGCGAGAGCGTCGTTGATCACGACCTTGGCCCCGGTGAGTCTCGAGAGCGGGGCCATGGTGAGCGTGCAGCGGTCATATGGGCTGCTCACGATTCGCTCGATCCCACTCGGCGCAATTCGGGCGGCGATGGCCGCAGCCTGGCGGACGCCCGACTTGGTGAGGGGCCGTGAGATGTCGTCGCCTTTCCACTTCGACCGATCGCCGGCGGTGGTATGTCGCACCAGAAACAGCGTCCCCGTTCGCGCCAGGCTCCTGAGATCGGTCTCCATGACCAGCTCACGGTCCCGCTCGTAGTCGAGGAGGGATGCCGCCCTCTTCCGCGCCAGCCACTTGACCCGGTCGACCTCGGAGTTCGGGACGAAGCCCTTGCCCTTTGGCAGCGGCCGCATCGCAAACCACGACACTTCCTTGGTGCCGCCGTTCACCGGGTAGCGGGTCTGACCGAGCGGAGCAATGATCCGGCACTCGAATCCGGTCTCTTCGCGGACCTCACGGACCGCGGTTTGCTCCGGCGTCTCTTTGGGATCTGCCTTGCCTTTTGGCAACGACCAATCGTCATAGTTGGGGCGATGGGTCACCAGGACCTTGAGACGGCCCTTTTTCGTCGGCCGTAGAACGACACCCCCGGCGGCTCGAATGAGTCGTGGCACCGGGGTCAGCTTAGAGGCCTCTGTTCGATTTACCGCCTGGCGGTGGTGAGTCGGGCCGCGACCTGGCTCTCGGTCATCCCATCCGAGGAGAGGGCGGAACCAGTGAGATCGATGGTCACATCAGCACAGGTCTGGCACACGCGGCGCATGATCCCGGCACCAATGTGCTGGCCCTCGCCGTAGTCGTGGCTGCCTCTCCGACAGTCGGCGATCTTGTGCTTGGACGGATTCATTACAGGGCGGATATGACTCATGACTGATTCAGAGACTAGGGCTGGCCAGATCTTGTCAAAGCACCTCGAGCTGGTCGACGATCCAGTCGACCCCCTCCTCGGTGCTTTTTGCCCAATAGATACCGTCGATTTCGGCGCCTATGAGCAGGACTAGCGCATCGGCAACCATTTTCCATTGAGCCCCGACCGCGGCGCTGGGAAAGAGACGGTCCTCGTTGTGACGTTTGATGTGATTGGTGTTCCAGGCCATGAGCAACTCTGTTGCAGTTCCCAGCGAGCCGGGCAGCGACAAGGTGGCGTCGGCCCGACTCATCATCACATCGATGCGGTGGGCGAGGCTGGAGGCCTCGATCAACTCGTGGACATGGGGATTGGCGCCATCCCGGCCGGGGAACAGCGTTGGAGCGGTCACCCCGATCACGTGCCCTCCTGCCTGTGCCGCCCCCAAGGACACCGCTTCCATCGTGCCGCCGTAACCACCCGTGACCACGGCCGCACCGGTGGAGGCGAGCCGGGCCCCCACCGAGACCGCGTCGGCCCACTCCTCAGAATCGAGCTCGGTCTGTGACGATCCGAACACCGCCACCGTGCGTGGCGAACTCAACCGCTCAGAGCCTCCTCGATTCCGGCGAGCACCCGGCTGGCATCGATCAGGGCATGCCTCTCGATGGCGAACTGGGGCCAGGGGACATCGAACCCTGTGACCCTCACGATCGGGGCCTGGAGGTGGTAGAGCGCCTTCTCTGCCACCACGGCCGCCACGTCGGAGGCGACCCCTGCCGAGCCCTGCGGCTCCTGCACGACGAGGAGCCGGCCGGTTCTGGCCACAGACTCGAGGACGGTCTCCCGATCCCAGGGGAAGAGAGTGCGCAGATCGATGACCTCCACCGAGGCTTCTACCCGGTTCGCGGCCTCGAGGGCCACCGGGACCATCCCACCGTAGGTGACCAGGGTGAGATCGGTCCCAGGCTTGCGAATTCGGGCCCGGCCGATCGGGATGGCGAAATGCTCGACGGGCACTTCCTCCCTCCCGGCGCGGTAGAGAACTTTGGGCTCGAGGAAGATCACGGGGTCGTCCCCTTCGAGGGCGGCCGTAAGGAGGCCCTTGGCATCGGTGGGGGTCGAGGGGCAAATAACCACCAGGCCCGGTGCGTGAACGAAATAGGCCTCGGGAGAGTCACAGTGATGCTCGTGGGCGCCGATCCCGGCCCCGCTGGGAAAGCGGACAACCACCGGCACGCTGGAGTTGCCCCGGGTCCGGTATCGGAACCTTCCCAAGTGGCTGACGATCTGATCGAAGGCCGGATAGACGAATCCTTCGAACTGGATCTCGGCCACCGGTCGGGCGCCGGCCAGTGCCATCCCCACCGCACTGCCGACGATCCCGGACTCGTTGAGAGGGGTATCGATGACACGGCCTTCTCCGTATCTCGCTTGCAGTCCCTCGGTGATCCGAAACACGCCCCCGCTCAGGCCCACGTCTTCGCCGAGGACGATGACATCCGGGTTGCGATCCATCGCCTGGTCGAGGGCAGCGTTGATAGCGTCAGCCATGGTCCACGACTCGGTGGGGCCGGTCACTGGCTGATCGTCGCCGATGGCCCAGATCTCCTCCTCGCCAAAGACGGTGGGCTCCTCGCCGTGAGCTTCCTGCATCGCGTGCAGCTGGTCGACCACATGAGCGGGAATCCGCTGAAACCCGTGCCGAATTGCGTCATCACGGCCAGGAAGGGGCTCCGACTCGATCGCCGTGATCGCCGCCTCCACCTGGTCTGCGGTTTCCTGGGCGACCTTCTCACCCACTCGCTCGTCCCATTCGCCGCGACCCTCGAGGAAGAGGCGGAGTCGTTCGATCGGATCCCGCTTGCGCCACTTCTCCTCTTCCTCACGTGACCGATAGAGGGTGGGGTCGTCGGCGGTGGCGTGCGGGCCATACCTGTAGGTCATCGCCTCGATCAGCGTCGGGCCCTGGCCCTTGCGTGCTCGTCGCACCGCGATCCGGGTCGCCAGGTACATGGCGATCGGATCCATCCCGTCCACCCGAAAACCGTCGAATCCGTACGCCGCAGCCTTCTGAGCGATGGTCTCCGAGGCCGTTTGCTTCTCGTATGGCACCGAGATCGCATAGAGGTTGTTGGCGCAGATGAAGACGGTCGGGGTCTTCCACACCCCGGCAAGGTTCATGGCGGCGTGGAAATCGGCCTCCGAGGTGGCTCCGTCGCCAAAGTAAACGGCGGTGACTGTGTCCTCACCGCGCAGCTTTGTGACGTAGGAGTAGCCAACGGCATGCGGGAGTTGGGTGGCGATCGGGACCGTCACGATCCCGGTTCGATACTTGTTCAGGTCCCAGCCGGCGTTGGGCAGGCCCTTCCAGTAGGCGAGCAGGACCTCGATAGGTAGGCCGCGGGTCACCTGGACCGCATGCTCCCGATAGGAGGGAAAGACGAAGTCATCTGGTTTCGAGAGCGAGCGCGGAGCCGATCTGCACCGCCTCCTGGCCCTCGAGCATGGCATAGGTCCCGAGACGGCCCTGGCGCTGCAGGGCGAGCATTTTCCGGTCGAGAGTCCGTGCCAGGACCATTCGCCGATACATCTGCTGGTAGAGCTCAGGGTCGAGCCCGGGGTCGTCGCCGACCAGCTCGCCGTTGGCATCGATGATTCGAAGTAACCGCTTCCGCGATTGCTCCGCTGTCTCGGTAGGGATCAGGGCCTCTAGACCCCGACCCAATCCGCCTCTCCGTGCCAACGCCTGCTTTCTCCTTCCGGCCCTCGAAATCCTGCCTGGGATGACGGTAGGCGATGCTACGTCGTGGCCTCAAAACCACTGTTCATCCACGGCCGCGCCCCTCGATTGTGCATTTGGGCCCGCGGCTATCGTCATCCAATGCCCACTTTCCGGCAGGACCTGTCGGCGATCGGCGCCTATGTGCCCGGGCGCCCCATCGAAGACCTGGCACGTGAGTTGGGCACCACCCCGGATCAGATAGTGAAGCTCGCATCGAACGAGAGCCCCGACGGCCCGTTTCCCGGTGTTATCGCCGCAGCGACTGCCTCCCTCCCCAACTCACATCGATACCCGGACAATGACACCGTCGAGCTTTCCGACGCTCTGTCGCGGTGGCTCGACGTGTCTCCCGATCATCTGTGGCTCGGTGCCGGGAGCGTCGCCCTGCTGTCGAACATCGCCCTTGCCGTGGGCGGCCCGGGTACCAGTGCCGTTCTCGCCTGGCCGTCTTTCGTCATGTATCGGACCGTTTCCCGGTGGGCCTTCACCGAGACGGTGGAGGTCCCTCTCACGACGGAACTGGTCCACGATCTCGAGGCGATGCGAGCTGCGATCCGCGAAGACACGACGGTGGTCTATGTCTGCAACCCGAACAACCCCACCGGGACCATCGTCACTGGCGATCAAATGGAGTGGTTCATCGGGTCGGTCCCCGACCGGGTCTTGGTCGTGGTCGACGAGGCCTATCACGACTACGTCACCGACGAGTCGTATCGGAGCGCGCTTGGGCTCGCAGTCGAGCGATCCAACGTGATCGTGCTTCGGACCTTCTCCAAGATCTTCGGGCTCGCCTCGCATCGGGTCGGCTATGCGATCGGGACACCGGCGACGATTGCCGAATTGCGCAAGACCCAGATCCCGTTCAGCATCAGCGAGGTGGCACAGGCCGCGGCGGCCGCCTCCCTTGGCGACGAGGTCGAGCATCGACGACGGGTGAAGGCCAATGAGGCGGGACGTCATCACCTGAGTGGGGTTCTCGAGGAGCGGGGGCTGTCCCACAGCGATAGCCGCGCCAACTTCGTCTATTTTCGGGTCGGCGAAGATTCGTCAACGGCGAGCGACGCCTTCATGGCTCGTGGTGTCATCGTGCGTCCCATGTCCAAGGGGTGGCTGAGGGTGACGGTCGGCAACGACGAGGAAAATCAGAGGTTCGTGACGGCCCTCGACGAAGTGCTGGTTGCGGCCTCTTGAAGTAACCGGTGCGAAGCACTGTTTTGTTGACCAGAATTGAGGGGTAGGGACTCTTTCGCCTTTCGCAAATGGACGCACACCGCATCGCCGCCGAGGCATCGCGCCTTCTTCCCCTGGCTCGCCAGGTCCTCGAGCGCTACCCGTTCGAAGTCAGGGAGCTGGAGCATCTGGCGACCCATTCCAACGTCATGTATCGGGTCGTCACCAACGATGGGCGCCAATTGGTGCTCCGGGTGGGAGACCCATTCGGCAATTCGAGGGCCAACATCGAGTTCGAGGTGGCCTGGCTCTCGGCCCTCAACAAGGAGACGGAGCTCGACGTCGTGAATCCGATCCCGACGGGGTATGGGGCCTTGATCGTCGATGCCCGGGAGCCGGAGAGCGAGTTGACCCGGCCCTGCGTGCTCTTCTCCTGGGTGCCCGGAGCCCCTCTCGCCGACGGTGCAGGTGCCTTCGGATATCGATTGCTGGGTGCGATGTGCGCCGCCCTCCAGGAACACGGGAAGAAGTGGATGCCCGAGCACCCTGAAGGGATGCGCCGCTGGGATCGCATCTTCTATTACGACAAGGGGCTCGATCCGATCATCATCTACGACGCTCGTTTCGACCATCTGTTCAGCCCCGGTCGACGAACCATCATCGACAAGGCGGGCCAGGCTGCCACCAACGTGCTCGAGGCCTCCTGGGAGGCGGGCAACCCGCAGGTGGTGCACGGAGACCTGCACGAATGGAACGTGCACACTGTGCGCACCAGGCTCTACGCCTTCGACTTCGAGGACGTGATGATCGCCCTTCCCGCTCAGGACATCTCCGTCTGCCTCTACTCGTCGCGGACCAACGACCGAGCCGGCCACATCCAGGACGCGTTCCGCAAGGGATATGAGGAGATCGCGCCCTGGCCTCTGGAAGATCACGAGCAGTTGGATGGCTTTCATGCCGCCCGCCAGATCATGTTGATGAATTACGCCGCCAGGACCCTTCCCATGGGGGAGACCGAGCAGTATCTGTCCCAGGTCATGCCCTGGCTGGCCCGATACGCGGCCAGATACGGCTGAGTCGTGAGATTCGCCGACCGCCGGGAAGCTGGAGAGCTGCTCGGGCGGGCGGTCGCCGAGCGCAATCCAATTGATCCGCTGGTGGCGGCGCTCCCGAGGGGCGGCGTCCCGATCGGATTCGAGGTTGCAAAGGCCCTCGACTGTGACCTCGACGTGCTCGTGGTGAGAAAGGTGGGCGTCCCCTTCCAGGTCGAGTTGGCGATGGGGGCGGTGGGTGAACGGGGAGTGGTGGTCCGGAACCGTGAGGTCATGCGGGCCGCCGGCATCACCGAGCCCGCCTTCGATGCGGTGGTGGCCGCCGAGAGGGCCGAGCTCGAGGCAAGGGTCAGCATCTATCGCGAGGTGGCGGCGCCGATCGACCATGCGGGGCGGACGGTCATCGTCACCGACGACGGCCTCGCCACCGGTTCGACCGCCCTGGCGGCTGTTGACGTCGCCCGAGCCGGACAGGCCAGGGAGGTGTGGGTGGCGGTCCCGGTTGCACCCGCCGATTCGATTCGAAAGGTCGCGAAAGTTGCCGACCAGGTGGTGGTCCTCCATCGGCCCCAGCGCTTCATGGCGGTCGGAGCGTGGTACCGCGATTTCTCTCAGACCACCAACGACGAGGTTCGCGACCTTCTGCTTCGCTCCCGTGGAGATCGCTAGCGTCGATCGCCAATCAGACGTGGAGGATCATTGCCCGAATTGGAGAAGTTCTGCAGCATCGACGCCAGCCTCGGGATGAAGATCCTGGGCAAGGCGCCCCAGGGGATGAGAATCGACTTTCCGTTCGAAGGCGTGGCTGTAGGGCCCCATTGGGAGGGCGAGCGCCCGGTGGTCGGTGTCGACCATGCGACGGTCCGCGAGGACGGGAACATGGATCTGGTCATCTACGGGGTGATCGGCGAGAAGCGCGAATCAGTGGCCTACACCGCACGAGGGGTCTCCATCGCCAACCCGGATCAATCCGCTGACCCCAAGGAGCTGGTCACCTTTCAGACCGGCAACGATGATCTCGCCTGGCTCAACACGGAGGTCGGGGTCGCCCTGGGTCACGGCGAGGCGGGCCGGCTCACCCTGGAGCTGTATCTGGTGAAGGTGTAGTTGTCTCCCTGCGGAGCGGGGGGACCGCCCGACCTTCCAGGTCGGGCGAGGGGGGTGAGGCGACCTGAGACTGAAATACCAGTAATGATCGGAACTTTCCGGGTTTTCGCCTAACGTGGGCTCATCGTCGCTTAGCGACAGGCCCAATCGTCGACCCACAAGGAGGGGCCGTGAACAAATCCGAGATGGCGGACAAACTCGCCGACAAGGCAGATGTCTCCAAGGCGAAGGCCGCCGAGATCATCGACATCATCTTCTCAACCAAGGATGGCGAAGGCATTATCGCCGTCGAGCTCGATGCCGGGCGCAAGGTGAATATCACCGGATTCGGCAATTTCAGCCTCAAGTCCCGTTCGGCACGCATGGGCCGCAATCCCGCAACCGGGCAAACAATCACCATTCCGGCGAAGAAATATGCGCACTTCGCTGCGTCCAAGGGTCTCAAGGACCGCGTGGCCGTCTGAGAGCCGTTCAACCGGGAATTTGGTGGGCCCCGCCTCTGGCGGGGTCCATTATTTTGGCCGACACATGATCCCGTCGCACTGGGCCCCACCTATCGCCATCGCCCACCGGGGAAGCCGGGAGCTGTGGCCGGAGAACACGATGGAGGCGTTTTCGCAAGCAGTTGCGCTTGGTTTTCGCTTCCTCGAGACCGATCTCCACGTGACCGCCGACGGGGTGCTGGTCTGCATCCACGACGACACGGTGGACCGAACTACCGAAGGCACGGGCCCCGTTAGCGGTTTCGGATTCGAGGAATTGGCAGGGCTGGACGCCGGGTTTCGCCACAACGCCGCCGGCGGCTACCCGTTTCGAGGGGCCGGGGTGTCAGTGCCCAGTCTCGAGGAGGCTGTCACCGGCCTGCCGGATGCTTCGTTTGTGGTCGACTTGAAAGGCGAGGGCCAAGTCGATCTCTTGGCCGCGCTGATCGAGAGGCTGTCACTTCACGATCGACTGATCGTCGGTTCCTTCTCGGACCAGCGCCTGGATGAGTTCCGCAGCGCCACCGGGGGCAGGGTTGCCACCTCGTCCGGGCCGATGCTCAGCCGGATGTGGCTGCTCACTTCCCGGGTGGGCCGGGGGGCCGGTGGCCAGGCCAGCGCATTGCAACTGCCGACGCAGGTCCGTGGGATCAAGGTGGTCGACAAGAAGTTGGTCGAGACCGCGCACAACAACGGCCTGCAGGTCCACGTGTGGACCGTGAACGACCCGGCCGAGATGGAGTCCTACCTCGACATGGGAGTCGACGGGATCATCTCCGACCGTCCCGATCTGCTCCGCGACCTCCTCATTTCGAGAGGCCAGTGGCAGCACTGAGCGCGGCTGTCGAATGAAAGCGGGGTCGAGGTCGTACCATCGGGGTCGATGTCGCGGATTCTTGCCGTTGCCCTCCTCGCCTCGGTGAACCTGGGTGGAGGCTTCGGGAACGCCAGTGCCGAGGTCCTCTCGATCAACGACGAGTCGATGGAGATCGAGGTTCGGGTCGAAGTCCAGAACTCAGCCGATGCAGTGGTCGTTCATTTCGTCCTTTCAGACGAGGATCCGGTGACTCTTCCCCTGGTTTCGAGGGGCAGACGGGGTCTTCGGCATCGCAACCGAGTTGAAGCCAGCCAACTATCAGGTTCTCTTCGAGACTCTGGGCGACACCCTCGGTCCAGTCCCAACCGGTGTCCCTGACCGATCTGGGCGCCGACATCGGCGACGCCGGTCAACCGGTCACCAGCACCACCGAGGACGGGGTCAGCAGTGCCACCCGGGGTTGGGGCTGGCTCGCCTTGGCCTTTGGTGCGGCGTCTCTGGCGGCTCTTGCCTTTTGGGTCCTCGGTGGCAAGGACGACCGTGAGGCCGCGGTCGATCCTGGATTCGGAGGCGTCGGGCGATGACGGCTGACGAGCCTGAATCCGACGATCAGTCTCCGACTGACTCCACTCCCGACTCCTGAGTCTTCGCCATGGCCCGGGCCTCTTCGATGCGGCGGCTGTTGAGGTTGGGCACCGCGTAGAAGAAGAGGGCGACGTGGACCAGCGCTCCGAAGATGAAGGGCCACCGCAAGGCCCATTCCCGTCCGACCAAAGGCTCGGCAACCACGACGATCAACCCGCCGAGGACGGCGCCGATGGGCATCATCCCCCAACCGAAGAAGCGGTACACCGAGTTGACCCTCCCCAGCAGGTGGTCCGGGATCAACGCTTGGCGCAACGACACCGTGATCACGTTCCACAACACCGCTGTCAGCGACATCAAGGCCACCATCGTCCACAGCACGAGGCTCGACGAGGTGAGACCTATCACCAAGAGGGTGATTGCGCCACCGGCGAGGGTGACAAACAGCGAAGGCCCCTGTCCGATCTTCTTTGAGACCCAGGAGGCGATGAAGGACCCGATCACGGCGCCCGCGGCTCCCGCCGTCATCAGGATGCCGAACCCGGCGGCATCGAGTCCCAGGATCTCCTGGGCGAACAGGACGAAGGTGGCGAAGGCGAGACTGGACATGGCGTTGAGCACTCCGAGGGAGATGGCCATCGGTCGGAACAGCGGGTGATGCCAGAGCCAGCGCACGCCTTCCTTCATCTCGGCCTTGAACGAGGGTTTGACCTCGGACTGACTCGGGCTCTTCTTGGCCCGGAACTCGCCGCCGATCATGAACACCAGGGCGGCTGCCACCCCGAAGGTGCCGGCGTCGACGAAGAAGGGGAGGGAAAAGGCAATCGCCAGCAGGAGCCCGCCCAAGGGCGGCCCTACGAAAGAGTTCATAACCTGTTCGGCGCCCCACAGCCTGCCGTTGGCCTTCTCCAGATTCTCCTCGACCACGATGGCCGGCATCAGAGTCTGAGCCGAGTTGTCACGGAGGACTTCGGCGAAACCGAGAAGGAGAGAGGCGGCGTAGATCATCACCAGGAGCAGGGTGGCGCTCTCAGGCACCGGGGCGGTCCCGGCGGCGATCGCATCCGGGGATGCCAGTTGGTCCTGGACACCGAGCACGATGAAGGCAACACCGAGGGTCAGCAGGAACCGGATCACATCCATCCAGGCCACGAGCTTCCGCCGATCGACCCGGTCGGTGATCACGCCTGCGGGCAGTGTGAAGATCAGCCATGGGATTCGTGTGGCCACGCCCACCAGCGCGATCTGGACCGGATCCCGGGTGATCGCCGAGGCCAGCCACGGGTAGGCGATGAAGGACACGCCGTCTCCAAAGTTGGAGATGACCGAAGCGGTCCACAGCTTCCAGTAATTGCGACCCAGGGGCGTGCTCATTTCTGCTCCTTGGGATCGGGGAGATGGGGGCGGTCGGTGGGATAGAGGGCAACGAGCAGCCCGAAAGTAGTTTCTCCACCCCTCTCTTCGCTAACGAATTCCTGGGCCAGCTCACCGAGGCGGAGCGCCCACTCTCGGGCGCGATCCGCCGGGATGCGGGCATAGCGCAGGGTGCTGATCATGGTGTTGTGGATCAGTTCCTCATCACCATGCGAGGCTTTCGCGAACTCTGCCGCGGCCGAGGTCAGGAAATAGTCGGGGGATACGTGGAGATCGACATCGACCTGGGGTGTGAGGAGATAGGTCCGGGCTGTTCGCCCGTAGTACTTCGCTTCGATGGCCCTGACCTTCTTGGTCCGGACCACCCGGATCAGGCCTGCGTGCTCGAGGACACCCACATGGTGGCCGACCGTGCCCTTTGGCTTGTCGAGAACCGCGGCGAGCTCGGTGACTGTTGCCGCCCGCTCCAGCAGCAAATCGACGATCCGGAGCCTGGTTTCTTCGAATAGGGCGCGAAACTGCTCGGAGCTCTGAAAGGCGAGTGTCTCATCCAGCTCGTAACCTGGAGGTGATAGGTCGGCCATTCCCGTATGGTCGGTAATTCCCGACCATTTGTCAAGTGGTTTAGGTTGGCAGCATGGTGAGAATTGCTGTGCCGGCTGATGCAGGGGGAATCGCCAGCGTCCATATCGCGACCTGGCAGGTGGCCTATCGAGGAGTGTTCAGTGGCGACTTCCTTGGTGCGCTGGATCTAGAGGTGCGCACCGGCTGGTGGGAGGCACTCCTCCTCCGGGGTCAGCGGGTCACCTACGTTGTCGACGGCCCGGACGACATAGCCGGCTTTTGCCTGATCGGGGAAGGCGATGAGGAAGGTCGGGGCGAGGTCTTTGCGATCTATGTGCATCCCGGACCATTGGGGGCAGGGCATGGGCCGAGCCCTGTTGAACGCTGGTGAGGCCCGTCTCGCCGCCGATGGCTTCGAGCGTGCCTTGCTCTGGGTCTTGGAGGGTAACGAGGCGGCCCGGGCCTTCTACGAGCGACAGGGGTGGGTCAAAGGAAAGCCGATTCGGCTGGAAACCATCGGAGGGACCGAGATCACTGAGGTTCGCTACGAGAAGGCTCTAGAACCGCCCTGACCGCGTCGAGGTCGGAGGGATAGGTCACCTTGACGTTCCCGGGCTCGCCCGGCACGGCCGCGATCGTCAACTCGCTGAATTTCATGACCACGTCTGCGGTGTCGTGCCCTTCGAATCCGGCAACCGCCGCTGCCCGATAGGCACTCTGCAGCTCGGGGCCTCGGAACACTTGAGGCGTCTGGGCAACTGCGGCGTCGAAGACCGGACTGAGATCCGATTGTCGAACCAGGGGATTCGTTGTCGCCAAGACCGGCACCGCTCCGCCGGTTTCGGCCGCGGTATCGAACAACCGGCTCACCAGAGAAGGTGAGGCCAAGGGTCTGGCCCCATCGTGGATCCCGATGATCTCAATCGAGTCAGGCACCGCTTCCAGTCCGGCCAACTCGCTCTTGGTCCGGGTGTCGCCGCCCCTGACCAGGATCAGATTGGGGGCCAAATCACTCATCTCGGCGGCGTGCTCCTCCCGGCAAACGAGCACGCAGACGATCGACGAGTGGGGCCACTGCGGCAACGGTGTGGGCGAGCAATGGCCGGCCCGCGATCGGTGACATCAGCTTGTCGCCGCCGAAACGGGAGCTGGTCCCCCCCGCCACGATGATCATCGCCCGTCCCGACATTGGCGCCGAGGGTACTTTGGTCATGTGATCGACATCAGGGCTCTCCGGGAGATGGCAGAAGGCGACCGGGACCACTTCGACATCGACCATGGCGGCGCCTTGGTCGACCGCGGCGAACTGGATGTCCACGGCCCCGCCATCCTGATCGCGGTACCGGTCACCGACGCAGTCAAGGTGGTGTACGAAGGCCAGGTACGCGGTTCATTGGACAGGGGCACCCTGTGGTCGATCGAAGGATTTCGGCTGGAACGTGAGGTACTTCTCGCCCTCGACATCGAGACCATCGATCCGGAAGGACTGGTCGATGCGGTCGTTGCCGCCGGCTTTCAGTGGCAGGTGATCAACCCGAAGACAGGGGTCTTGTGACGCCCTGATCGGGCCTATAGGTTCGGGCTCATGGAGGGGGTGGGGAGACGGGGCGTCCTTGGCATCGAGTCGCCCGATCCGGTGTTGTCGCTGTTTGGCGCACTCGGGCTTGCTGCTTCGGCGGGCACGGCACTCGTGGTCGACCTGGCTGAAAGCTGGAGGGTCGGAACCAGCCGCACCATCGCCGACCTTCTCGAGGATGGGCCTTCACTCGATGAATTGAGCCCGGCCCGATCCGGTGTGGCGGTGATCTCGGCGGGGCCGATCGACCCGGCACAAGCGTTGCCGATGATCGACAGACTGGCATTGAATTGGCCTGCTCTCGTGGTGAGATGCTCCGCCGAGAATTGGCCAGGCCCCAAGGTCCCGCTCCGTCCTCTCTTGCCTGGAATGCTGGCGCCAACCGATGTCATTCCTGCCGTGTGGCAGAGCATGAACGGCGGGGTTCGTCCCCCGGGGCCGGGCCCGGTCCTGCCCAGGCTGGGCTCGAGGACTGCTCATAACCTGATGTTGGGCCGGCTGCCCAGCCGGGGTCGGTGGCTCGGTGTCTGGGCCAAGGTCTGGGCGATGCCATGGGCGTGATCGATCAGGTGGCCAGCCAGATCGCCTCCGGCTCGGTCCCGATGCGCCGAGGCGACGTGGTCATCGAGGCAGAGCGAAGGCTTCGTCTTGCCGCTCCCGATCGAGCCGCCCAGCTAACCGGTGCCGTAGTCGACCGTGTCCTCGGCCTCGGCCCATTGGAGGAATTGCTCCGCGATCCCGACGTCACCGACGTCCTGGTGAACGGCCCCGAAGAAGTGTGGATCGACCGGGCCGGCCATCTCATCCGGGTCGACGCTCGTTTCGACAGCGACGACTCATTGCTGGCGGCAGTGGAGCGTGTCATCGCCCCTTTGGGGCTCAGAATCGATCGCTCGTCTCCCATGGTCGACGCCAGGCTTGCCGACGGAAGCCGGTTGCACGCCGTGGCGCCACCTGCCGCAGTGGGTCACCCGATCGTCGCCATCAGGCGATTCACCCAGGTGGTGCCAACTTTCGAGGCCTTGGTTGCCCTGGGAACCGCAACCCCGTTGCAGACGGAGATGCTCGGAGAGGCGGTCCGCTCGCGGAAGACGATCATCGTTTCGGGTGGCACCGGCGCCGGCAAGACCACCCTCCTCAACCTCCTCGGCTCCCTGATTCCTGCGGCCGAGCGAGTGGTCACCATCGAGGACGCTGCCGAGCTGCAGCTGCCAGGTCATGTGGTACGGCTCGAGGCCCATCCGGCCAACGCCGAGGGCGCCGGCGAGATCACCATTCGCTCCCTCTTGAAATCGGCGCTTCGGTTGCGCCCCGATCGCATCGTCGTGGGCGAGGTTCGTGGCCCTGAGGCTTTGGACTTGGTGTGGGCGCTCAACACCGGACATCGCGGATCGCTGTCGACTGTTCACGCCAACTCGCCCGAGGAGGCCTTGTGGCGCCTCGAGACGCTGGCTCTCAGCGCCGGCGACACATCTGAGATCTCGGTGCGCCGCCAACTTCACGCGGCGGTGGACTACCTGGTCCAGATCGAACGCGTCGGCGCCAGCCGCCAGATTCAGACGTTGGCGCGGGTTGGCCCCGATGGTGTGATCGAGGACTGCGCATGATCCCCGCGCTGCTCATCGGGTGGGGCGTCATTCATGGCCTCGACCAGCGCCGCACCTTGCTGTTGCTGTTGGTTCTCATCGCCCCGGTGCCTCTCGCAGGCCTCCTTGCTGTTCATGCCTGGCGAGCCCGTCCCCGGGTCTCGACCCGGGCGGCGACCTTCTGCGATGCGGTGGCCGGTGAGTTGCGATCGGGATCATCGCTGCGATACGCCTTGGAGCGCGCGGCCGCGTCGGTCGACGCTCCGATCCTCGAGGAAATGAGTCGCTCAGGGGCATCGTTTGCCGATATCGGCCGTCGTGCCGGGGAGGAATTCGCCGAGATCGGCCTCGAGTTGGGGGCAGTGATCGAACGACTGTCGCGGCTCGGGTCTCCGGCCGCCCCACTATTCGACGAGATGGGGGTCCTGGCGCTTGCCCAGGTCGAGGTGGCTCACGAGATTGCCACCGCCGCGGCGCCGGCCCGGGCGACCGCCTGTCGTCCTCCTGCTGGTTCCCCTGGCCGCCATCGGCTCGGCCACCATGAGCAATCGCCTCGGGCTATATCTGGAGAGCCCGCCACAACGAGTCTCCGCGCTGATCGGGCTTTCCCTGGTAATCATCGGGCTCGGGGTCGCGGGGGCGATCCTGAGGCAGTCGAGATGATCCCCATCGTGCTCGGTTCCGCGGGGCTGGTGATCGGAGGACCGGGTCTCGCCCTTGCTGTGGCGATGGCGGCCAAGCTGCATTCGTTGCGGAGGCGGAGGCCGAGTTCGCCGCCGATTCGGCCGGTTCTCTTGGTGTTGCTGGTTGAGTTGCGGGCGGGAAGGTCGACTCTGGCCGCGTTGCAGCAAGCGTCGCTGGTCTTCCCGACTCACCACGAGCTCAACCTGGCGGCCCGGGTGGCGATGGTGAAAGGCCTCAACTCGGCCGTCGAGGAGTGCCGGGGGGAGGTCCGCAAGTTGGTCGCCCAGTTGGCTCGCGCCCAGAGATCGGGCTCGGCGGTGGCCGACGCCGTTCGTGCGATGCTCGACGCCGACATCGCCGCCGAGAGATCCCGGCGTCTGGAGCGGGCGAGGTCGCTTCCGGTCCGGCTGATCATTCCCATCACCCTCCTTGTCCTCCCCGGACTCGTCCTGCTCCTCTACGCCCCATCTCTTCTCCGGCTCTTCTCCGAGATCTCGGGGCCCTTCTCATGAAATCCGCACTTCTCCCCGCACCGGTCGGTCACCGGATTGGAAGGAGAGCCGATGGCTCGTATTTGGACTTGGGTGCTCACCAGGGGCGACGAAAGAGGGCAGGGGACGGTCGAGTACTTCCTGGTGATCCTGGCCGCGACCGCCCTGGCGATCGTGGCCTTGAAGTGGCTTCAGTCGGGTAGTGGCGGCGGTCTGCTCGGTGGCCTTTTCGGCAAAGTGATCGAATGGGTCGTCGGCAGGTTCTGACCGAGAGAGGTCAGGCCACCGTGGAATTCTTCCTGGTGCTGCCGCTGGTGGTGTTGGTCGCGGTGGCCTCGATCCAGGTGATGAGGATCGCGGAAGCCCGGCTCGAGTTGCAGGCCGCGGCACGGGACGGGGCCCGGGTGGCGGCGACCACTCCCGATCCCTCCCGCGCCGTCGCCTCGGTCATGGCCGCCCTTTCCCCTGACGACCGGGATCGAGCCCGGATCTCGGTGGAGCGGCCCGACCGGGTGGGGGTCCCGGCCCGGGTGACGGTGCGGCTCCGACACCTGTTGGGAGCGCCCTTCCCGGCAGGGATGGGGGTGGACCTCACGGTGACTGCGACGATGCGCACCGAGAGGTGAAGTCCGATCGAGGAGGGATGACGGTTCTCGTCATCGGGTGGGTGGCGGTCATTGCCGTAATCGGTGTGGCCGCCACCTCGATCGGGTCCCTTCTCGCAGCCCGGGAGCAGGCCTACACCGCGGCGGAGGCGGCGGCCCTCGCCTCGGCGGTGGCCACCTACCCGCCGGCGGGAACCGGGTCTCCCGTGGCCCAGGCTGCTGAGTACGCCCGGCGCAACGGGGCGAGATTGGCGATGTGCCGATGTCCGGTCGACATCTCGATGCTCCCGAGGACTGTGACCGTGACCACGGCCCTCGCCGTCGAGGTTCCGATATTCGGCCAGGTGACGGTGCGGGCATCGGCGCGCTCGGAGTTCGATCCTGGGCTGTGGCTTGGCGGGTGATGGGACAATGCGTCCCATGGCGAGGACAACCAGGGCAACCGACACTCTGGATCGTGCCGGTGTCACCTACACCATCCATGAGTATTCGGTGGCCGAGAAGGTGGGCGATGGCTACGGGGAGGCGGTGGCGATCGCCATCGGCCTTCCTGCAAACCGGGTGTTCAAGACACTGATGGCCGAGGTCGACGGGGCACCAGTGGTTGCCGTGGTCCCGGTGACCGCCCGGCTTTCGACCCGGATGCTTGCCCGGGCAACCGGCAAGAAGCGGGCCGAGATGATGTCTCCGGCCGATGCGGAGCGGGTCACTGGATATGTGACCGGCGGGATCAGCCCGTTCGGCCAGAAGCGGTCGCTCGATCTGTTCATCGACTCGTCAGCGCCCGGCCACCCCACGATTGCCGTCTCAGGCGGGGTGCGCGGGCTCCAACTGGAGCTCGAGCCCGCTGCTCTGATCCGGGTCACCGGCGCCACGGTGGCCTCCCTCGTCGAGGATCCCGCACACCGATAGTCTCGGGCTATGGCCAGTCGTCTCGACCATCTCCGGATGCTTGCCGAACTCGCCAAGCTCACCTCCCTCGACGAGGGAAGCCCCCAAGCGTTCCGGGTACGGGCCTACGAGAACGCCATCCACGCGCTTCAGGGACATACCGGTGAGATCTCGGGGTTGGACAAGGAGCAACTCACCGCCATAGGCGGGATCGGGCCTTCAACCGCAGACAAGATCCTCGAGTTCGAGAGCACCGGTCGGGTGGCCAAGCTGGACACCCTCAGGGAGAAGTACCCGCCCGCTTTCGTCGAACTGAGCAAGATCCCGGGTCTCGGCCCCAAGACCCTCAAGCTCTTACGCAGCGAGTTGGGAGTCGAGGACATCGATGGCCTCCGTGCGGCCATCGCAGAGGAGCGACTGCGCGATCTGCCCGGGATGGGCAAGGTCTCTGAGGAGAAGATCGGCAGGGCGATCGAGCGTCTCGGGCTCCACGGCAAGGATCGGCGGACGGCGCTGGTGGAGGCGCTTCCCCTGGCACGAGCGCTTGCCGCGAGGTTGGCTGCCCTGCCCTCGGTGGCGGCCGCCGTGCCCTGCGGCTCGATCCGGCGCTTCTCCGAGACGGTCGGGGACATCGACATCGTGGTCGTCACCGACGACCCGGCATCGGTGGCTTCGTTCGTCCTCGAGATGCCGGAGGCCTCTGAGTTCCTGGGCGCCGGGGAGACCAAGACTTCGTTCCTCACCCGCGAGGGGATGCAGGTCGACGTTCGCCTGGTGAGCGAGGATCAGATGGGGTCGGCCCTCCTCTATTTCACCGGATCCAAGGCTCACAACATCGCCCTTCGCCAAAGGGCCATCGAACGGGGCTGGCTGCTCAGCGAGTACGGGCTGTTCGAGGAGGACCGGCTGGTCGCTTCCACCACCGAGGAGGAGATCTACGAGGCGCTGGGGATGCAATTCGTTCCCCCGCCATTGAGGGAGGGGACCGGTGAGGTCGAAGCTGCGTCGGGGGACGGGCTGCCTGCTCTGATCTCCAGGGATCAGATTCAGGGCGACCTTCACTATCACTCGACCAGATCCGGCGACGGGCGCTCGACAGTTGAGGAGATGATCGAGGCTGCAGTGGCAAATGGATATCGATACGTCGCCTTCACCGACCACGGCGAGGACCTGGCGATCAATGGCTCGAGCCGCGAGGAGATGCTGGCGCACCGAGATCGGATGCGAGCCCTCCAGGAGACGCACCCCGAGCTGCGAATCCTCTTCGGCTGCGAGCTCAACATCGGGCCCAAGGGCGAGCTCGATTACGACCCGGACTTCCGTCTCGAGTTCGACTACTGCGTTGCTTCGATCCACTCCCATTTCGACCTGCTCTCAGTCAGAGCAGACCGCTCGCATCCTCACCGCGCTCGCCGACCCGTCGGTGAATGCGATAGGGCATCTCTCCGGTCGGTATGTGGGTCGACGCCCGGGGGTGGAGCTCGACATCGATGCGGTGCTCGAGGGTCTCTCCATCACCGGTGTGGCGCTCGAAATCAACGGCGCCCTCGACCGGCTCGATGCTGCGGCCGAGGTGAGCAGGCTGGCGATGGCCCGCGGCGTGGACTTCGTCATCGACACCGATTCCCATCACGTCGGCGACCTGGTGCGGATGGGCTACGGCGTCGAGTACGCCCGCCGAGGTTGGGTCACCACGGATCGGGTGGTCAACGCCCGGCCGGTCGCGGAGTTTCTGGATTGGGTCGTCCGCAGGCGGGGTTGATGCCGCGTCTCTGAGACTCAAGCTGAATCGACAGCGGACCTCACGGTTTCGTGGATGTTCGCCGGGTCGATCAGCCCGAGTACGCCATCCCGCTCCAGCACAGCCAGAACCGCCGGCTTGAGTCTGGCGAAATGCAGCGTTACTCCCTCCCGGCTTGTGAGCTCGACCAGTTCTCGTATCTTGGCCGATCCCTGAGAGTCGATGAAGTGGACCCCTTCGCAGTTGATCACCACTGACTTCGTGCCCGGCCGTTTCCTCGTCACTTCCCGGACCCGGTCTTCGAGGGCGTCTGAAGTCGCGAAGAACAGCCCTCCATCCAACCTGAGTATCACCACCCCTGCCAGCTCGGTTCGGTCGACACCATCATCGAGCTCACGGAACACGCCTGTTGCCGGGTCATGACCGAGCAGAGGCATTGGGGGACGGGTCGCGACGGAAACGAGCCAGAGCAGTGACAAGCCAATCCCGATAATGACGCCTGCAAACACTCCGAACAGCAGGGTCCCTGCGATCGCCGCCACCGCGATCCAGAAATCGAGCCGCTGCACCCGTCGTAGGCGTCGCATCTCGGGCACATCCATCATTCCCATGACCACCGCTTCGATGATCAGGGCGGCCAGCACAGGCTTGGGCAGACCGGAAAAGAGGGGAGCGAGCACCAGGAGAGCGAGCAGGACGATGGTGCCGGAGATGAGAGATGCCAACCCAGTCCTGGCCCCACTTTGGTCGTTGAGCGAGGAGGCCGAGAGGCTGGTGGACACCGGCATGCCCTGAAAGATGCCTGCCCCGACGTTGGCGATCCCCTGAGCCACCGATTCCTGGTCGATGTCGACCTGATAGCGGTGCCGGGCGGCGAACATCCGAGCGTCTCCTGCCGTTTGCGAGAAGCCGATCAGCACGAGGGCCACCCCCGCCACTGCAATCGTGCTCGGATGTTCGACCAGTAGGGCAGGGGTCAGGGATCTGAAGCGTGGGTAGGCCCCGGGGGATGTCACCGACCAGGGCCACCCCTTTGGCAGACAAATCGAGCGCAGCCGAGGCGATTAGCCCTCCGACCAGCAGGACAAGGGCACCGGGCACCTTGGGCGCAACAACTCTCAGCCCGAAGACGACCACAAGGGCGACAAATCCGACGACGACAGTTGGCGTGTGGGCCTCACCGATCGTCCCCAGCCACGACCAAAGCTCGGCGAGTGCGTTGGAGCCGGATGCCTCGGTCCCGGTCAGCTTTGGCAGCTCCCCGATCACCACATCGATCCCGGCTCCGAACAGGAATCCGGTGACCACCGCCCGCGATAGGAACCGGGCGATCCAACCCATCTTGAGGACCGCGACCAGGAGAAAGAGGGCGCCTGACACCAGGGTGACCATGGCGACGAAAGCAGCGACCTGGTCGATGCCGGAGATTCCGGCTACTGCCACCGCGCTGGCCGCGACCGCTGCAAGCCCCGAACTGGGCCCGGTGGAGATCTGGTGGCTCGTGCCAAAGACCGCATAGAGAATCGCCGCCACGGCAGCGGCGTACAGGCCGTTCTGGAGAGGTATTCCCGCGATGTCGGCGTAGCCGAGATTCTTGGGGATGATCAGGGCTGCGACCGTCACCCCGGCGATCAAGTCGCTGCGGAACCAGGCACGGTCGTAGGTGCGGATCCACGCTGTCATCGGAACCAGGCGCGCCCAACCCCGATCCGTTTGGTTCCGGTCTGGCGGGGTCATCTCCCAGCGACGTTATCCCCGACCGAATCCGATCCTTGTAATTCACGCCTCACGCACGGGAAGCTATGCCCCTGGCGACGACCCTGAAGGAGATCATCGAGGTGGCCGACACCTTTGTCCTCGACACCTGCGTCCTGCTCGCCGACCCCCAATCCCCCCTCCGCTTCGATGAACACGATGTGGTCCTGCCCCTGGTCGTCATCGAAGAGCTGGATCGGAAGAAGACCCGGATGGATGAGGTCGGCGCCAATGCTCGAGCCGCGATCAGGCTCATCGAGGAGCTCGGCGCCTCCCGACAGGGTGGGATGCGAGAACCGGTGCCCCTCCCCGGTGGCGGGACGCTTCGAATCGAGCTCAACGGGATCACCTCGGAGCGCCTGCCGGCAGCTCTCGATCCCCAGACACCCGATCACCGGATCCTGGCCACCTGCCTCAACCTGGTCGAGAAGACGGCGGCGGTGCTGGTGACCAAGGACGCGGCATTGCGGATCAAAGGGGCGCAACTCGGTGTGGCAGTCCAGGACTACCGGGCCGACACCGTCCCCGTGGAGCAACTGCAATCAGGGCTGATCGAGCACTTCACCGAAGGTGAGGTCATCGACCGCCTCTTCGATGAGGGGAAGATCGACTTGCAGGGGGTGGAGGCCGAGGTCAATCAATTCATCGTTCTCAAGGCCGGCACCTCGCATTCGGCGCTGGCTCGGGTCATCGAGTCCGACCCGGTGGTGATCGTCGAGCGAGTGCCGACCCATGTCCGAGCGTTCGGCGTCGAGCCGAAGAACGTCCGCCAGACCGTGGCCTTGCACCAACTGCTGGATCCGGACATCCCCGCCGTCTCGGTGATGGGGATGGCGGGCACCGGCAAGACGTTCCTCGCTCTGGCGGCCGCCTTGGAGCAGGTAGTCGAACAGGGCAGGTACCGCCGGGTTTCGGTGTACCGGCCATTGGTCGCGGTTGGGCGACAGGAAGTTGGCTTCCTGCCCGGTGATCTCAACGAGAAGCTCGCCCCATGGATGGCCGCGGTTCACGACAACCTCTACGCCCTTTTCTCAGACGCAGGCGTCGACGGGGCCAGGCACGCCATCGACGAGTTGGTGGACCGTGGCGAGCTCGAGATGGCAGCCGTCACCTATCTGCGGGGGCGCTCGATCACCGGGGAGTTCGTGATCATCGACGAGGCCCAGAACCTCGAATTGCCGACCCTCAAGGTGATCCTGACCCGGATGTCACGGGACTCCAAGGTTGTGTTCTGCGGGGACCTATCCCAGGTCGACAATCCCTACATCTCGCCTTTTGGCGGGATGGCAGCCTTGATCGAAAAGTTCAAAGGCTCGCCGCTGTTCGGGCACATCACCCTGGAGCGGTCCGTACGCTCACCCCTGGCAGAGATGGCAGCCAACATCCTCTAGGAGGAATCATGACCGAGCCGGAGAAGGGTGAGGATCGCGAGAAGCCAGGTCGCCGGGGATCGTTGGTCGGTGTCGGCGCGGTGCTCGGCGTCGGGATCGGCGCCGCAGTGGGTGTGGCGATCGATCAAATGTCGACCGGGATCTGGATTGGCGCCGTCATCGGCGTCGGGCTCGGGATGTTGGCCAGCTATTTCCAGAAATAGCCAGCCAAGCTCGTTTCAGCCAACTCGCTCCACCCGACCGCCAAACACCGCTATGGGCTCATGGTCATCGGCGGTTGGGATCGTGAATTCGAAGCACGCTCCCCCGAGAAGCTCCGAAGTTCGGTAGCCAATGGTCCCGCCATGAGCGGTGACCAGGCCCTTCGCCACCGACAACCCGATCCCCGAGCCGGGCTCGCTCGTGTTGAACTTGTGGAATCCACGTTCGAACCGTTCCCAGATGTCGGCCTGGTACTTGGCGGGGACACCCTCCCCGTCGTCATGGACCGCGAACGTCACCATTCCTCCGGTGCGAGCGGCCGTGACCAGGATCTCGGAGTGACCGTATCGGATGGCGTTTGTGATGAGATTCACGAGCACCTGGCGGACCCGGTCCGGTTCGGCCCAGACTCGAGCCTCGGCCTCGGCAGCGATGCGGATATCGCGACCGGCGCCGCTGGCGGCGACCGCTTCCCGGACGATGTCGGCGGCGCTGTAGTCGACGCGGTTCAGCTTGACGTTCTGCAACCTGTCTCGGGCAACATCGATCAGATCGGTGACGATGTGGCCGAGATGGTTGGCCTGGGTGTTGATCGTGTCCAGCATCTCGGCGCGCTCGTCGTTGGACAGCATCTCCCATGAGTCCGACAGGATCTCGGCATATCCCTGAATCCCGGTGAGCGGAGTCCGCAACTCATGTGAAACCGAAGCGACGAGATCGTCACGTTGGCGTTCCAAGAGCTCCTTCTTCTCCCGAACTGCCAGGTTCTGGCGGACGACGACCAGGATCGCCACTGCGGTGGTTGCGATGTTGAGCAGGAGGTCGCTGCCGGAACTTGTGAACAGCCGCACCAGGAACAGAGTCGCCACCGCCGTGTAGGGGGCGATCAACTGCCAGGTGTTCAACGAGCGATAGCTGGTCTCTTGCGAGGGTGCAGGTCTGGTGACGAACCACGCCGAAAGGGCGAGGAACCCGTAGCTGAACAGGTACAACCCATCGATCCAGCCCCACTCGACGTAGGTGCCCGAGGCAGTCTGGAGTGAGAAAGCGACATCTGCCACCGCGGTCAGCGCAACGCCGCCTGCCAGCAGCAGGATTCGGAGGTCGAGCCGCTGCTCCGACCTGCGCATAGCGAGAACCATCAACGCCGTCATCAAGAGGACGTCGCCCAGCGGGTAGCCCACGTTGAGGAAGTTCTCGATCGGGTCGATCCCCAGCCCCACGACGTCGTGGAGATAGGCGACCCACATCACCACGGCGAGGGACAGGGTCCCGGCGGTGGCATCGATGGCCAGCCGGATTCGCTCGAAGCGACCCGGCCGGAGATAGGGGAGGACGATCACGCCGGCAAATATCAACGGGTAGCCGGCGACGTAGAAGAAGTCGGCGACGCCGGGATAGGGGATCTCCCCGGCCCGCTTCTGGATCATCCACACTGCTTCGCCGATTCCCCAGAAGAGGACACCCGAGCCGATCAGGCTCCAAGCGATCCGGGAACGGCCGTTCGAAGTGACCGCAGCAGCGACCAGGACCAGACCCGATGCGACCGCCGCAGTCGCATAGAGGACCTGTGCGGTGTTGACGTCCTGGAACGGCTTGCCGGCAACCAGTGCAAAGCCAAACGCAAAGGCAACTACGGCAACGACAATCGAGGCCGCTCGTGTCGCAGCTGCCCAAGTCGATCGGGTCGGGGATTGGATTGCGATGGGGGTTGTCTCCTGTATCTAGAAGATCGGCCCCCTGGCCGGGGAAGTTGAGGGTCCCCAGGCCTATCGCCGGTCAGCCTGGTCAGCCGCCGATGCGCTCGCGACGGCCTGCAAGCAACTCGGCTGCTCGCTCCAAGGTCATGCTCTCGGGCGAGTCCCCCTGGCGCAGCGAGGCGTTCACCTCGCCATCGGTGACGTACGGGCCGAAACGGCCCGAGCGGACGGATACCGGCTTCCCGCTGACCGGGTCGGCGCCGAGCTCCTTTAGAGGGCCCGTATTGCGCTGGCCGCGTCGCCGGGGCGGCTCGGCAAGGAGCTTGAGCGCTTCATCGACGGTCAGAGTGAAGAGTTGTTCCTCTGCCTCCAGACTCCGGCGATCGGCGCCCCGTTGGATGTAGGGGCCGTACCGGCCGTTGAGGGCCACGATCTCCACGCCGGCCTCGTCGCTACCCACCGTGCGGGGCAGCGAGAGAAGACGGAGGGCGTCGTCAAGGGAAAGCTCGTCCAGTGACATCGCCTTGAGGAGCGAGGCCCGCTTCGGCTTTTCCTTGCTGCCCTCTTCGACCTCACCCAGTTGGACATAGGGACCGAAGCGGCCGGTCCGCCCGTAGACGGTCAGCCCGGTGGAGGGGTCGGTCCCGAAGATCTTGTCCCCGGCGTTCTGGGTCTCCAAGAGCTCGAGGGCGCGGCTCACGGTGAGCTCGTCCGGTGCGACGTCCTCTGGAATCGAGGCCCGCTCCTCGCCCCGCTCCACATAGGGCCCGTAACGGCCGATGCGCGCGATGACAGCCTGCCCTGTTCCGTCTTCGCCGATCGGGATCGAGCCGATGGCCCGGGGGTCGATTTCGTCGAGGCGTGTAGCCACCCGTTCCTTGAGCCCGTCGCTCCCGAAGTAGAAGGCGGTGAGCCAGGGCACGGTCTCTTCCTCACCGGTCGCAATTCGGTCGAGGTCGTTCTCCATCTCCGCGGTGAATGCGTAGTCGACGAGGTTGGGGAAGTGGCGCTCGAGAAGCGACACCACACCGAAGGCGGTGAAGGTCGGGACGAGGGCGGTTCCCCGCTTCCAGACGTAGCCCCGGTCCTGGATGGTCGACATGATCGAGGCGTAGGTGGACGGCCTGCCCACTCCCAGCTCTTCGAGCCTCTGGATGAGCGAGGCCTCGGTGTAGCGAGCGGGCGGCCTGGTTTCGTGCCCGGTCGGCTCGAGGCGCTGCGCGGCCAGGGCTTCTCCTTCGGTCAGAGGCGGGAGGATCTCCTCGCGATCGTCGAGATCGGACTCGGGATCGTCGGCTCCCTGCACGTATGCCCGCAGGAAACCGGGGAATGTGATGGTCCGCCCACTGGTGCTGAAGGTTGCCTTGACCCCCTCGGCGCTGGTCGCGGCCAGTTTCGCCGAAACCGTGAATCCCACCGCATCGGCCATTTGCGAGGCGAGGGTTCGCTTCCAGATCAGGTCGTAGAGCCGGGCCTCGTCCGGCCCCACCTCGGCGCCCACCTGCTCGGGGGTGCGGAACACCTCGCCGGCCGGTCGGATCGCCTCATGTGCCTCCTGAGCCCCCTTCACCTGCGACGAGTAGACCCTTGGCTTTGGCGACAGGTACTCGTCGCCGTAGAGCTTGGCGATTTGGGCCCGTGCCGAGGCCACCGCCGACTCGGCGAGGGCGGTCGAGTCGGTCCGCATATAGGTGATGTACCCGTTCTCGTAGAGACGTTGCGCTACGGACATGGTGCGCGACGACGAAAAACGGAGCTTGCGGCCCGCCTCCTGTTGCAGCGTCGAGGTCCGAAACGGCGGGTAGGGCGAGCGCTTGTAGGGCTTCTGCTCGACTGACTCGACGTTGAACGGCTGATTGAGCAGTGCTTCGGCCAGGCTGGGTCGCCTGCTCCTGGTCGAGGGTGAGGACACCTTCCTTGGCCCGACCCGAGCTGTCGAAGTCCTTTCCGCTGGCGACTCGCTTGTCGTCGACCTGGAACAGGGTGGCGTCGAAGGTGCGCTCGAGATCTTCCGCCGGGGCAAATATCCCCTCGATGCTCCAATAGCCGGCGGCGACGAAGGCCATTCGCTCCCGCTCCCGCTCGACCACGATGCGAACGGCGACGCTCTGAACCCTTCCGGCGGACAGCCCCTGTTGGATCTTCCTCCACAGCACCGGTGAGACCTCGTATCCATAGAGGCGATCCAGGATGCGCCGGGCCTCCTGGGCGTCGACAAGGCGCTGGTCAAGGGCTCGAGGATTGGCGAAGGCAGCTTCGATCGCCGGCTTGGTGATCTCATGGAAGACCATGCGATGCACCGGGACCTTTGGCTTGAGGACCTCGGTGAGGTGCCACGCGATCGACTCGCCCTCCCGGTCCTCGTCAGTTGCGAGATAGAGCTCGTCGACACCGGCGAGGAGCTCTTTGAGCCTCTTGACCCGGTCTTTGCGCTCTTTGGGGACGACATACAAGGGCTCGAAGTCGTGTTCCACATCGACTCCGAGACGGGCCCAATCCTCGCCCTTGGCCTTTGCCGGGATCTCCGCGGCCGAGCGCGGAAGGTCTCGAATGTGACCCATTGAAGACTCGACGGAGACATCGGCGCCGAGGTAGGCGGCGATGGTCCGGGCCTTGGTTGGAGATTCGACGATGACGAGACTCTTGGGCATTCGCGGGGTGAGTTGACCCCAAATGGAAGGGCAATGTCAACATATGCGCTTCGACACCAGCCCGTTACCGTGCGAGTTGTGTGCTCGATGAAGGGTGATTCGTGAGGCGCTATCTGGCGCTTGAAGGTGGCGACGGCTCGGGGAAGACCACCGTTGCTTCCGCCCTCGTCGACCGTCTCGAAGGCCGGGGACACCACGTGGTGCTGGTACGTGAGCCGGGCGGCACCGACCTCGGCGAGCGAGTGCGGGACATCGTCCTCGACTCGGATCACGTCGATCGGTGGGCCGAAGTCTTTCTCTTCGCGGCACAACGAGCGCAGCTGGCGCGAGATGTGATCCTCCCGGCGTTGGAGGAGGGAGCTTGGGTGATCAGCGACCGGAGCTACTACTCCTCGATCGCCTATCAGGGTCGGGCACGGGGATTGGGTGAGGACCGGGTTCGTCAGATCAACGAAATCGGTCTGGAGGGAATCGAGCCCGACCATGTCTTTGTCCTCGAGGTCGATCCGAGCACCGCACTGGGTCGTCAGAAGCGCCCGGATCGGATCGGGGCCGAGAGTGTGGAGTTCCAGCAGCAGGTCTACGAGGCTTACGCCGACCTCGCCCGAGAAGAGCCGCAACGGGTGATCGTCTTGAGTGGAGACGAACCGGTCGAGTTCTTGGTCGACCGAATCCTCGAAGGTGATCGGCGATGACTGATCCCTTCTCCGGCGTCATCGGCCACTCCCGTGTCATCGAGCTGCTGCGGAGGGACGCCCCCGAGCCGGCGCAGGCATACCTGTTCGTCGGCCCCGAGTCGGTGGGCAAGGGCTCTGCTTGCCAAGCAGTTCGCGGCCGCGGTGCTCTGCGCCTCCCAGGGCGTCCACGACGTCGAATGTCGCTCCTGTCGGCTGGTCGCGGCGGAGAGTCATCCCGATGTGTCGGTAGTCGAGCCGGAGGGGGCGACCAGTCTCGGGGTCGACCAAATCCGATCGGTGGTGACTCGTGCGGCCCTGCGACCGGTCGAGGGACCTCGCACCGTGTTCCTCTTGCCCGAGGCGGGGTCGATGACCGACCAGGCGGCCAATGCGTTGCTCAAGACGTTGGAAGAGCCGTCGGCGGCCGTGGTATTCCTGCTGGTCGCCGAATCGGAGGACGACTTCCCGGCGACAGTCGCTTCTCGCTGTCGGACCGTTCACGTGGGCCGGGTGCCGCTGGCTGAGTTGGTGGCCGCCCTCGAGGAGCGCGGTCTCGGAACCGATGAGGCGACAAGTGTTGCAGTGGTCGCCGGTGGCCGCCCCGGGCTGGCGCTGGCACTGATGAACCGTCCCGAGGTGGCGCAGTTCCGGGACCTTTGGTTGTCGATCCCGGGACGGGTCACGCCCCGCCCCGGTGACGGTCAGCGGCTGGCGATGGAGGTCCTCGAGGAGATCGGCCCGCTCGCCGAGCGCTCGGTGTCGGCCGAGATGGGCAAGGAAGCCCAACAGCGTGCGCGGCGGCGGTCGGAGCAGTCGCTCTCTGGTCAACGGTCTGGAGATCCTCGCCTCCTGGTACGCCGACTCGGCCTCCCTGCAAATGGGTGGCCCGGTGAAGAATTCCGACCTTTCTCTGGCCGCCTTCACCGACGTCAATCCGCGGAAAGCGGTGATGTCGGCGGAGCATGTGCTCGACGCGGTCGTCGACATCCAGGGGAGTCTCCGTCGGGAGCTGGTCCTCGCCACCCTCTTCACCGGTCTCGGCTCTCAGGACTGAGACTTTCCGTCCCACCCGCCCGATACCTTCCAGATTGGGAGGGAACATCATGGGCATCACCACCGCCAAGGGGGAGGTCGGGGAGGCGATCATCCTCGCCGACCTGCAACGACAGGGACACGGCGTGGCCATCCCCTTCGGACACGATCTGCCCTACGACCTGATCGTGGTCCGCAAGGAAGATGGCGCTCTGGAGCGGGTTCAGTGCAAATACACGACTTCGAACGGGCGGGTCATCGCAGTCCGGGTGGAGAGCAATTCCGCGTGGGTCCACTATCGATACACCGCCGCCGACGTCGACTGGATCGCCGTTTACGACGCCACCGAGGACATGTGCGTGTACCTCCCGGCGTCAGAATGGGACGGCCAGTGTCGGGTCAACCTGCGACTGGTCCCGACTGCTAACGGTCAGCTCAAGGGAATCCGCTTCGCTGGCCGCTATCGAGAGCTGGAGGGTGATCCTCACGATCCTTTGTCTGGATCAATCGATACCTCGCCCTTACCATTGCGGCTCTTGCCGGAGTAGCTCAGGTGGTAGAGCAATCGACTCGTAATCGAGTAGGCCAGGGGTTCGACTCCCCTCTCCGGCTCTCAGTGATATGCCGGCCGACTTTGGCCGCTTGCCTCCGTCGTGGCGGTTTATCGTGTGACCGGGGGCCAAGTCGAGATCCGCACTTCGTCGGTTCTTGGATCGGCCAAACAGACGCCGGTCGGCCGGAAACTGGCTCGGCCGACTTTGGCCGCATGCCTCCCTCGTCGCGGTCTATCGTGTGACCGGGGGCCAAGTCGAGCCTCCGCACTTCGTCGGTTTTTGGGTCGGCCAAACAGACGCCGGTCGGCCGGAAGCTGGCTCGGCCGACTTTGGCCGGACCGATGACGGAAAAGCAGGGTCGGTTCTGTACCGTCCCCGGGGCAATGGCGGACCAGGCCGACTTCGAACGCGAGGCGTTGCAGTACACCCGACAACTGTTCAGCGCCGCCATGCGGATGACCCGGAACCCGTCGGATGCCGAGGACCTGGTTCAGGAGACCTTTCTCAAGGCCTACCGCGCCTTCCACACATTCGAAGAGGGGACCAACCTCAAGGCGTGGCTGTACCGGATCCTGACCAACACCTACATCAACAATTACCGCAAGGAGTCGCGGCGCCCCAATGAAGTCGACCTGGGCGCGGTCGAAGACCTCTACCTATACCGACGGATCGGTTCGGAGGAGTCGGCCGAGGCGGCGCGCACCACCGAGGATCGGGTGCTCGATCGGCTCGTCGAATCCGACATCAAACAGGCGGTCGAGGAGCTCCCTGAGAACTTCCGCATCCCGGTACTGCTCGCCGATCTGGAAGGATTCTCCTACAAGGAGATAGCCGAGATCCTCGACATCCCGATCGGGACCGTGATGTCCAGGCTGCATCGGGGAAGAAAGGCGCTTCAGCGGAGGTTGTGGGAGTTCGCGGAAAACAGAGGGCTCCTGCCCGAAGACGCGGAGAAACCATGAGCGGCCGTAACTGCGACGAGGCCCTGACCAACCTCTATCAATATCTCGACAGGGAAATGGGAGCGGCGGACTCCGACCGGATCCGTGCACACCTCGACGACTGCTCCGGGTGCCTCGACATCTTCGAGTTCGAGATCCGGCTCAAGGTCGTGGTCCGCGAACGGCTCGCCGAAGAGGTTCCCCCCGAATTCATCGAACGTCTCCGAGCCGCCCTGGCCAAGGAATCGGTCGGCGACCGGTGACGTTGGCCTCACCCCACCACCAGATGTAGGCTGCGCGTCCATGAAGCGTCTGAGTCGGGTGCTGGCCGCAGCCATCGTCGTCGGGGCTCTTTTCTCGATCGCAGCAACGGCGTTCGCCCAGGAGACGAGCACCACCGTCACCGAGACTTCGGTTCCTCAGGTTGACTTCGAGCCCGCGGTTCCGGTCACTGAACCTGCACCCACACAGCCGCTGCCCGACTGGACCTACCGCTACATGGTGGCTACAGGCCTCGTCATCGCCCTCCTGGTTGTGGTCTTGACCACCGTTCAGTACTTCACACGAGTGGTCCGCAAGCGGTACCGAATCGTCGAGGAGTGACCAGCTCCCCGAAGTTTGGGGCAGGAGGTCTCGCGGGTCGGATCGCGGGCACCTATCCCCTCGCCGAGACCTATCACCTCGCCGCTCTCGAAGCCGAGATGGAGGCTCTCACCGAGACCGTCGCCGGGCTGGTCCCTGAGGCCACCGGGTTGGAGCTGCCAGGCAGCCCGAGCACCGTTGTCATCGGCCGCACCGAGTGGGTCGAGCGCAACGTCGCCAGCTTCTCTCATCTCATCGAACCGGTGCGCCAACACCTCGAAGAGCGGGTTGCCGACGCCGGCCCTGGCGCCAAGGGCGCCGCCGCGATGACCTCCCGGGTGATGCAAGCGGAGATGACCGCGGTTCTCGGCGTACTCGCTCGTCGAGTGCTCGGCCAATACGAACTGGTGCTCCCGACAGGCGAAGACGGGGACGTGGTGGCGTTCGTCGGTCCCAACATCATGCAAATGGAGCGGACCCACCAGTTCCGCCCCTCGGAGTTCAGGTTCTGGGTCACCCTTCATGAGATGACCCATCGTGCCCAGTTCCAGGGGATTCCCTGGCTTCGCGAATACTTCATGGGGCTGGTTTCGGAGTTGGTCGAGGAATCGGTGCCGGAACCGGGACGCCTCAACCGAATGATGGAGGAGATCACGAGCCGCAGGGAAAGTGGTGAGTCCCTGCTGGATGAGCGAGGCCTCCTCGGGCTGTTCGCCACCTCAGGCCAGCGCGCAATCATCGACAAGGTTCAAGCTCTGATGTCCCTCCTCGAGGGTCACGGGCATGTGGTGATGGACCGGCTCGGGCACGAGCATCTCAAGTCTCAGGAGCGGATGAGCCGGGTCCTCAAGAACCGAAAGCTCGACAAGCGGACTGCTGCCTTTTTCCGGATCACTGGGCTCGAGATGAAACTCAACCAGTACCGAATGGGTGAGCAGTTCATCAAGGCCGTTGAGAGGGAGGCAGGCTGGGACTCTGTCAAGCTCGCCTTCCGGGGGGTGGGCAGCCTTCCCACCCTCGAAGAGATCGAGGCTCCCAGCCGATGGTTGCAACGCGTCGCCTGAACGGGCTCGTCGACCGGCTGGCGTCACTTCTCGAACTGCACCCCGGCCGGCCATTGGTCGCTCTCTCAGGTGGTGCCGACTCGGCAGCCATGGCCTTCCTCATGGCCCGCGACTCTTCGGACCTGAGGGCGATCCACGTCAATCACTCGCTTCGTGATTCGAGTCGGCTCGAGGCAGCAGCCACAGCAATCGCCTCCAAGCTCGACATTCCCCTCCAGGTGGTCACCGTCGTCGTGCCTGAGGGCAGTTCACCGGAGGGCCAGGCTCGGGCGGTTCGCTACCAGGCCTTGATCGAGGCTTCGGAACCGGGCGAGGTGATCCTGACCGGGCACACCCTCGACGACCAGGCGGAGACCGTTCTGCTCAACATCTTGCGCGGGACCGGCACCCGGGGCCTGGCCGGGATCTCCACTTGGCGGGCTCCGAACATCAGCCGACCGATGCTCCGCATCACCAGATCCGAGACCCGGGAGTTGGCGCTGCTGGCCGGGCTTCCGTACTTCGACGACCCGATGAACGACGAGACAGGCCTCACCCGCAATGCCATCCGGCTCAGGGTGATGCCCGACCTGCTCCGTTTCAACCCGCAGCTGCTGAGCGCCCTGGCGCGGATGGCCGACGCGGTGCGGGCGGATTCCGAGGCACTCGATCAGGAGGCGGCCACCTTGCCGGTGGTGGTTGAGGAGAATCGGGCTCAGGTCGCGGTCGGAGCCCTGACCGGTGTCGATCGATCGGTCGCCAACCGGGCCCTGGCTTCCATGGCGGGCCCGTTCCGTGAGCACGCCAGCCTCGGTGCCGAGGAAATCGCCCGGGTCTGGCGGGTGATCGACGGTGGATCCGTGATGGAGGAATTGGCTGGCGGCCTCGTGGCCCGACGGGTCGGCCCGATGCTTCGCCTCGAGCATCCAGAAGTGAAAGCTCCCGACATCGTTCGTGTTGTCCTCGGGCCGGGATCGCATCGAGTGGGGGACACGGTCTTCGAGGTCGATCTCGTAGATGAGGTGTGTCAGGTCGCGCCACTCGGCACCTGGGGCGCGATCTTTCGCCCCGACGCCAACCTGGTCGCCATGGTCGACGTGCGAGATGGCGTCGTGGTCGAGGCCGACGGAAAACCTGCCTGGGTGCCCGGGGTGCGCCGTTCTTCGGTCGCTTGGTATCAGCCCGCCACCCGCGGCTACCTTTCCGTTTCCGCCAGAGAGGAATCCGGATGGACATCAAGCCACTGATCACCGCCGATGACATCAACGCCAAGCTCGCCGAGATGGGCAAGCGCATCACCGACGACTACTCGGGCGAGGACCTCCTGCTGGTTGGCGTGCTGCGCGGTGCGTTCATGGTGATGGCGGATCTGGCACGTCACATCGACCTTCCTGTCGAGTTCGACTTCATGGCGGTTTCCTCGTACGGGGCGTCCACGCAGACCTCGGGCGTGGTGCGCATCCTCAAGGATCTCGACGAGGAGATCGAGGGTCGGCATGTCCTCATCGTCGAGGACATCATCGATTCGGGCCTGACTTTGAACTATCTGATGAAGAGCCTCAATGTTCGCAAACCGGCCTCGTTGGAGGTGGCGACGCTGCTCCTGAAAGAGGGAATCCAAAGGGTTCCGATCGGGGTCAAGTACGTCGGGTTCCCCATCGGGCCCGAGTTCGTGGTCGGGTATGGATTGGACTACGCGGGCAAGTACCGCAATCTCCCCTACGTCGGGGTGATGGGCGGCGAATGAGCGGGGGTTCGACTATTCGGCTTCGTCCCGTAACATTGACGGTTCAAGAACTCTCTTTCTGAAACTGAGGTATTTGTGAACCGAACTCTGCGCACGCTGGTGGTCTACGGGTTGTCGATCATCCTGTTGGCTGTCCTTGCCCAGTGGTGGTTCGACCAGGTCTCGGGGCCCGAGGAGGTGACCCTCTCCCAGTTCATGGAGAAGGTCGACGCCGGGACTTTCACAGAGGTTCAGATCCTCGCCCGCTCCAACCAGGTGCAGGGCCGGATCGAACCCGCCACCGATGCTCAGGACACTTGGGACTTCGTCGCCAGCTACCCGGAAGGCTACGAAGGCGAACTTACGACACAGATCCAGGACTCGGGCGTGGACTACAGCTCCGACCCGGAGCCGCCAGGTTTCTGGGAGCTGTTGATCAGCTTCCTGCCGTGGCTCTTCCTGCTCGGGTTCATGGTGTTCATCTTCATGCAGATGCAGGGCGGCGGGAACCGGGTGATGCAATTCGGAAAGTCCCGCGCCAAGTTGGTGGGCAAGGAACAGCCGAAGGTCACCTTCGATGATGTGGCCGGCCTCGAAGAGGCCAAAGAGGAGCTCGAGGAGATCAAGGACTTCCTGGCCAACCCCGATCGGTATCGCCAGATGGGGGCCAAGATCCCCAAGGGCGTCCTTCTCTTCGGCCCTCCCGGCACCGGCAAGACGTTGCTCGCCAGAGCGGTTGCAGGTGAGGCCGGTGTCCCGTTCCTCTCGATCTCGGGATCGGATTTCGTCGAGATGTTCGTTGGTGTCGGCGCTGCCAGGGTCAGAGACCTCTTCGAGCAGGCCAAAGCGAGCGCTCCGGCCATTGTGTTCATCGACGAGATCGACGCTGTGGGACGTCACCGCGGCGCGGGTCTGGGTGGTGGCCACGACGAGCGGGAGCAAACCCTCAACCAATTGCTGGTGGAGCTCGACGGATTCGAAGGAAACACCGGGGTGATCGTCATGGCGGCTACCAACCGCCCCGACATCCTCGACCCAGCGTTGCTCCGGCCAGGGCGCTTCGACCGTCAGATCGTGGTCGACGCACCGGATATCGAGGGGCGCAAGGCGATCCTCGACGTCCACTCCAAGGGCAAGCCCCTGGCCAAGGAGATCGACCTCGAAGTCCTGGCCCGGCGCACCCCCGGGTTCACAGGGGCCGACCTCGCAAACCTGATCAACGAGTCCGCACTGCTCACCGCCCGGCGCCACAAGACAGAGATCTCGATGCTCGAGCTGGAGGAGGCGATCGACCGTGTCATCGCCGGCCCGGAGCGCAAGACCAAGGTGATGACCGACGAAGAGCGGAAGCTCATCGCCTACCACGAGACTGGCCATGCCCTGGTCGGATATGCGATGCCCAACTCCGACCCGGTGCACAAAGTGACGATCGTGGCCCGGGGGCGCTCACTAGGGCACACCCTCGCACTTCCCACCCACGACAAGTACCTGGTGCGCAGGTCGGAGCTGGTGGATCAGCTGGCGATGCTGCTTGGTGGTCGTACCGCCGAGGAGATCATTTTCGCCGACCCCACCACCGGTGCCGCCAACGACATCGAGAAGGCAACTGCCATTGCCCGCCGGATGGTGATGGAGTACGGAATGAGCGAGACCTTGGGCCCCATGCAGTATGGGAAGCCCAACGGCGAGGTCTTCCTCGGGCGGGATTACTCCCGTCAGCAGGACTACTCGGACGACGTTGCGGCCAAGGTGGACGAAGAGGTCCGCAAGCTGATCACGGCGGCTCATGACGAGGCCCGCGAGGTCTTGGAGCGGCATCGTGGAGCCATGGAGCGGATGGTGGCTCAACTCCTGGAGACCGAGACAGTCGGCCAGGACGACGTTGCGAAGCTCTTCAATGACGTTCCCAAGTGGGAGCACACCGCGGAGGGTGCGATGCGGATCAAATACCCGGACAATCCGGTGATGCCCCAACCCCGGGAGCAGATCGCCGCGGCCGAGAAGGTCGTCGAGGAAGAGGAAGAGCCGGTTACCGAGTCGCTTCGCCTCAAGAGGAGCCTGCGACCCAAGGGCCGCCCCGCCGACGCCGGCGCCTGAACGACCTTCGGGCCGACTTCTAATTCGGGCCGACTTTGCCCTCGACCAACCCTCATCTGACCGAGCTGGCTGATTTCCCGGATGACGGTCTCGGGCAAACAGACGCCGGTCGGCCCGGGCTACCGGCTCGTCGAGGTCTTCGGCCCGGCAAAGTCGGCCCGTACTAATCGAGCCGAATTAGCTCGATGTCACCCGAGATCGTTCGCAGCCTGGCCCTCACCTGAAGTCGATCCGCACGGGACGCCCGGGAGGGATTGCGCTCGGGAAGTCTGATGCGGCCCGATAGCGACTGTGCGTCCAGTGCGACCTTGGTTCCGGCGGGGAGGGCGACGCGCATGCTTCCCGACGCCGACTTGAGGTCCAGGTCGGTCCCTTCATAACGCTCGATGTCGAGATCTCCCGATGCGGTCGACGAAGTCACGTCTCCCCGGGCCCTGCCGAGGTCGACCGACCCCGAGGCGGTGCTCAGCTCGATCCGTCCCGTCGCATCCCCGACCTTCACGTCGCCAGAGGCGGTGCGAAGGCTGATATCACCCGAGGCGGTGCCGATGGCCACATCGCCACTGGCCGTCTTCACCTTGGCGTTCTTCACTTCCCAAATGGCGACGTCGCCTGAGGCAGTATCGATGTAGGCCTCGTTGAGGCGAACCTCGGTGGTGACGTCGGCGGAGGCGCACGAGATCCTGACGGTGGTGCCCACCGGGACCGCGACCCGAAGTCGCGTGTTCGATTCGCGACGGCTCCATCCTCCACCGTTGGGCGGGCGGCGCACGGTGACGGTGTCGCCGCTATGGCTTACCTCGAACTCCGCCTCACGAGAGCTTTCGATGCGGAGGTCGATCGAGCCGGGCGCGCTCTCGACGACCTCGACCGACCCCGAACTGATCGAGGCCACGAAACGGGGGGAGTCACCCACACTGAATGTCTGCTCGATCACAGTTCGAAGGTCTCCTCGACATGCGTGCCGCGCACCTTTCGCCCGGCTCGGGTGCGAAGTGCGTCGACGACCCAGCCGTTCATCGAATCACCAGTCGAGCTGGCGGACTCTTCGATCAACGATTTCAACGAGCTGGGGAGGCGGACGGTGACCCGAGCCTCGAGCTCTTCCTGGTCGTTGGACGGGGTATTCCGCTGTTCGGTGATCACCAGACTTGGTTCGCCCTCGCTGAGCCGGACTTCGACGCTCTGACCGACCAACTGGGCCGAGATCTCGGCGGCGGCTTCCTGGATGACACCGAGCATCGCCCGCTCGAAGGTGGGCCGCAGCGCCGTCATCAGCTCGGTGGCGACCTCGACCAACTCGGGGGAGCCGATCCTCACCTGGTTGTCGACGGCGTTCTCGATCTCGATGAACACGTGGTCGAGATGCATCAGCGACTCCTCGTGGTTCGCCGCACCCGGTCGGAGAGCTCACTTTCCAGGCTGTCGGCGCTTCTGATCCAAAACATCGGAATCTCCTCGGTTGTGACATCAGATGTGATGTCGTGGTGATGTCACCATAATGTCATCGTGGCGTCACTGTCAAGCCGGATCGCGGTGCTTTGGGAATATGTGGCTCCGAGCGCCTATTTTCACCAGGGATGAAAGAGATCGACCAGGGAAGAATCGAAAAGGCGGTCCGGGAGATCCTGGAGGCTCTGGGGGAAGATCCCGAGCGTGAAGGTCTCGTCGAGACTCCGGAGCGGGTGGCCCGCTTCTACCTCGAGGTCTTCGACGGTCTGCACCGCGACCCCGGAGACGAGATCGACGCCTTCTTTGGGGAAGAGCGCTACCAGGAGATCGTGATGGTTCGCGAGATCCCGTTCTATTCGATGTGTGAGCATCATCTGGTCCCGTTCCATGGTCAGGCCCATGTCGCCTACATGCCCAAGGGCCGGGTGACCGGGCTCTCCAAACTGGCCCGCTTGGTGGAGGGATACGCCCGCCGCCCGCAGATGCAAGAGCGTCTGACTGCCCAGGTGGCCGACGCCCTCGCCGAGCGTCTCGAACCGCTCGGCGTGATGGTTGTGATCGAGGCCGAGCACCTGTGCATGTCGATGCGCGGGGTGAGAAAGCCGGGAGCCAAGACGGTGACGTCGGCTGTGCGGGGGATCATGCACACCAACCCTGCCACCCGCGCCGAGGCGATGTCGCTGCTCTTCGGCACCGCCCGCTGAGGGTCTTGAGCCAAATCTGGCAACTGCGCGCCGGGGCCCTCGACGTGTCCCGCGGCGTGTTGATGGGGGTGCTCAATGTCACCCCCGACTCCTTCTCTGATGGAGGGCTCCACGCTTCGACTTCGGATGCGATCACCGCCGGGATCGCGATGCGTGACGCCGGTGCCGGCATCGTCGACGTGGGAGGAGAGTCGACCCGCCCTGGAGCCCAATCGGTCACGGCTGAGGACGAATTGGAAAGGGTCATCCCTGTGGTCGAACAGCTCGCCGGCCGAGGTCTGCTGATCTCGATCGATACTTCGAAGCCGGCGGTGGCGAGCGCCGCCATCGACGCCGGGGCCGGGATCCTCAACGATGTCACCGCCTGTTCGAGCCCGGGGATGGCCGAGTTGGTGGCCGAGACCGGGGTTGGAGTGGTCCTGATGCACATGAAGGGGACGCCGAGAGATATGCAGCAGGATCCTCAATACGACGACGTGGTCTCGGAGGTCGTCGACTTCCTCGCCGAACGAGCCTCACACCTCATCGGCCTTGGCGTCGGCCGGGAGGCGATCGCCGTCGATCCCGGGATCGGGTTCGGCAAGACCGTCGAACACAACCTCCAACTGATTGCCGGCCTCCCCGATCTCGCTGCCCTCGGCTACCCGGTGGTGCTCGGAGCCTCGAGGAAGTCCTTTCTCGGCAAGATCACCGGCATCGACAACCCATCAGACAGGGATGGAGTGACCGCAGTGACGACGGCACTCGGATACGAGCGAGGAGCAAGGGTTTTTCGGGTCCACGATGTTTCTTCGTCAAGGGCAGCGCTGTTGACAGCCGCCACTATCGTGGCCCCACAGCTATGGGAAGAATGGTCGCCGGACTGAAGCCACGTGGATTCACGTGGGTAATCACCGATCGTCTTGCCGTGTCGGAACGGGTGGGGGGCTCCGGGTTCCAGCACCGACGCGTCAGGCGGGAGGAAGAGATCACGTGGCTGGTCGAAGAGGCCGGGATCAACTCCGTCGTTTCGATGCTCCCCGGGAACCAAAACCTCCTCGCCTACAAGGAAGCCGGGATGGCCACCTACTCGGTTCCCGTGGCCCCGACGTTCGAGGCAGCGGAGATCGAAGCCTTCTTCACCACCCTGTCCAAGGCGATGACCCGCAACCGCGCCCGGGTCCTGGTGCACCGGGAGACCATCGACGACACAGTCGGCGGCCTGCTCGGCGGCTATCTCGTCGTCTCCGGCCTGGTCAAGGACCCGATCCTGGCCCTTGCCGTGATTCAGCAGATTCTGGGGAGAGCACTCGGGCCCGAAGGCCGATCGTTGATCCCCGCAACCGCCGATTCGTGACCGATCGCATCGATCTCACAGGGATCGAAGTTTGGGCCCGCCACGGCGCCCTCCCCGAGGAGAAGACGAAGGATCAGTTGTTCGTCGTCGATGTCGGTGTCCACTTCGACACCTCAGGAGCCGCGGCGACCGATGACCTCGACGACACCATCGACTACGGAGCTCTCGCTCAGATTGTCCATGACCTTGTCGCCTCGGAGAGCCACAACCTGATCGAGACCGTTGCCGGTCGGGTCGCGGCTCGGGTTCTCGAAGATGCTCGGGCTCAGCGCGTGATCGTCACCGTCCACAAGCCACAGGCGCCGATCTCGGTCGAGTTCGGTGATGTGTCGGTGACGGTCGATCGCAGTCGATGACCAGGTACGCCGTCGCTCTCGGCTCCAACCTGGGCGATCGACTGGCTCATCTCCGTGCCGCGGTCGATGAGATCAGCGGCATCTCCAAAGTCGAACGGGTCTCGTCCCTATACGAGACGGCACCGGTCGGTGGGCCGGAGCAAGACCCCTATCTGAACGCGGTCGTGGTCCTCGACTCGCCGATGGAGCCGACGGACCTTCTCCAAACGCTGCAGGCGATCGAGGCCGGGCAAAACCGGGAGCGAACCGTGCGCTGGGGGCCTCGCACCCTGGATCTCGACATCGTCGCCATGGACCCGGGCACCGTAGATACCGAGACCCTCACCATTCCCCATCCCCGGGCAGCGGAGCGTCGCTTCGTCCTCGAGCCACTTTGCGACGTCTGGCCCGAGGCTGTCGTCGGAAACGGGCTGACTGCGGCACAAGCCAGGGGAGCCGTCACCGACCAAGCCGTGGATCTCTTGGCTTCAAAGTGGGCGTCCGCAGAGCCGGGGCCGGGCCGCTATTGGGTGATCGCCCAGCTTGTGCTCTTCGTGGTTTTCGCAATCGCGCTCGTCATGGATGGGTCCCTGCCGGGCACCTCAGCCGACCCGCTGAACATTGTCGGAGGAGGGCCGGATGGCTGGAGAATCGTCGGCGCCGTGTTCCTGGTGGGTGGTGGGGTCTCGCCTCGTCGTAGCTGCCCGGTCGCTGGGACGGGCTCTCACTGCCGTGCCCGAACCGCTCGCCGGGGCTGACCCTGGTCGAGTCGGGCCCGTACCGGTATGTCCGTCATCCGATCTACGGCGCGATTCTCGTGCTCTTGCTCGGGGCCTCCCTGCTGTTCACCAGCACGGCCGGAAACGTGGTGTGCGCAGTGCTCGCTGTGTTCTTCTGGATGAAGTCGAGTTATGAGGAGCGTCAGCTGCGGATCGCCTATCCGGGTTACTCGGCCTACCGCCGGCGAGTGACCAAACGATTCATCCCATTTCTGGTCTAACGCCTCTAACCGAATCCCACATGCCGTGCTAGCTTCCAGTCATGGGATGTGGCCGCGGCCCCCCCGACTTTCTCCAACCATCGACATGCGCCGTCCAGGAAGGAGAAACGATCTAGATGGCAAAGCGGTCGCGAGTGCATCGCAAGGAAATCCCCGGATACAACGAGAGCAGGCCGTCGAGTGACGACCGCAAGTTGGAGCACCGTAAGGTCAGGCATCACACCCACCAGGTGCTGCACATGGTCGACGATCCGGATGAAGTAGCCGAGCTGCCCGAGGTCCGAGGCACCGGCGAGCACGACATCTTCCACGAGCAGCCGGAGCCAGGAAAGCGCCGCTTCAGAGTGTGGAAGACGAAGTTCTGGAAGAGGCGCGAGGACTACCGCACCATGAAGTCCGAGCTCGACTCCAACTGGCCCGTTATCACTTCGGAGCAAATCCGTCAGGAGCGGGCCTGAAGCCCGGAGACGGGCACAACTAGCCTGCTCGTGTGTCAGGCACGGGCGAGAGGATGCGGCTGACGATCGTTGGCCCGGGGAGGGCCGGCGGGTCGATCGCGATTGCGGCAGCCCGCGCCGGACATGAGATCTGTGGCGTCATCTCACGATCAGGTGACGCCAACTTCGGCCCGCTGATCGGCCCCGACGCCCCGCTCCCGGAGTCGGACCTGCTCCTGATCTCAGTGCGGGATGAGGCGATAGCCAAGGTCGCCGAGGAGTTGAGCAGCCGGGCGGGCTCCGTGGCGGTGGCAGCACACCTTTCCGGATTCACTCCGGTGACCGCGTTACGAGCCCTGGCGGAGAAGGGGCTGAGCACCGGTGGGTTTCACCCGCTGCAAACTCTCCCCGATCCCGAGCGAGGGGCTGACGCCCTGGCCGGTTCCTTTGTCGGCTTGGACGGGGATCCGCTAGCCATGGACACTCTCACCCATCTGGCATCCTCTCTGGGGATGGAGCCATTCCGACTCGACGACACCATTCGCCCTGCCTATCACGCAGCCGCGGCGGCGGCGTCCAACTTCGTTCTGACGGCGCTGGCCACATCGGGCGATCTCTTCGATTCGGCTGGCGTCGACCCACGAGTTGCCCGTCCGTTGGTGGAACGCGCCGTGGCGAACTTCTACGAGCAGGGACCGCAGGCGCTGACCGGCCCCATCGCCCGGGCCGACACCGAGACCGTGATCGGGCACCTGGAGGCGGCACGAACCGTCTCCGAGGAGGTGGGCCATCAGTTCCGGCTCATGGCCGAGGCCACTGCCATTCGCGCCGGCAGGCCCGACGAGGTCGATCGATGGAACTGACCAAGACCTTCGATGAGACCCGCGAGCTCTACTCGGGAACCGTGGGCTTGCTTCCCACCCTGGGCTTCTTCCATGAAGGCCACCTCGAGTTGATGGACATGCTGCGTGCCCAGTGCGACACCTTGGTGGTCTCCCACTATGTGAATCCAACCCAATTCAACGATCCCGGTGACTTCGAGGCCTATCCGCGCGATGTTGCCCGGGACACCGATCTGGCGTCGCAACATGCAGTGGACATCATCTTCCTGCCCGAACAGGAGGAGGTTTACCCCGAGGGGTGGACGACGATCGTCGAGGTGGGCGGGGTTTCCCAGGAGATGGAGGGTCGACATCGCCCCGGGCACTTCACCGGGGTGGCGACCGTTGTCGCCAAGCTCTTCGCCGGGCTGCAGCCGGACCTGGCGATCTTCGGGCGAAAGGACGCCCAGCAATTGGCAGTGCTCACCGCGATGGTGCGAGACCTCAGATTTCCGATCGAGATCGTCCAGGCTCCGTTGATCAGGGAGCCGGATGGCTTCGCCCTCTCCAGCCGCAACGTTCGGTTGAGCCGCGAAGACCGGGAGCGGGCACTGGCCCTGAGTCGGGGTCTCTCTCAGGCCGCGGAGCAGATCGACGCCGGCGAACGCCGAGCGGAGCGTCTGGAATCAACCGTCCGCAAGTCGATCCGCCACCTCGAGGTCGACTATGTGATGCTTGCTTCCCAGGCCACGATGACTCCCATCGAGACCCTGGATCGACCGGCGGTCCTGGCTGCCGCGGTAGCCGTGGGCGGTGTGCGCCTCATCGACAACATTGCCATCGACGTCATCGACGGTCGCTTCCTGCCCGACCGCGGGCTCATCCTCGATGAGCCGAGTCGGCTCGGTACCCTGCGCTGACCCCGAAGCAGCGAGCCCGATGACAGACCACGTGGAGCAGGAGACCGACCCTCTGGTCGCGGCCAGAAGAGAGCGCCACGCGCACATCCTGGAATCGGGTGGTTATCCGGCTCGGTATGACCGCACCGACTGGGCGGCCGATCTCAAAGAGCGCTTCGCCGACCTCGAGCCCGGCACTCACACCGAGGTCGAGACCTCGGTGGCGGGGAGGCTCATGCTGCATCGCTCGTTCGGCAAGCTTCAGTTCGGAACTTTGCGGGACGGCAGCGGGACGATCCAACTCCTGGTCGATCGTGGGCACGCGGGCGACGAGATCGCCGACAGGTTCGAGGCCATCGACCTCGGAGACTGGGTCGGGGCCCAGGGATCGATCATGACTACCCGCAAGGGCGAGCTCAGCGTGAACGTCGCGGAGCTGGTCGTCCTTCAGAAGAGCCTTCGCTCGCTTCCCGGAGAAATGGCACGGTCTTCAGGACATCGAGCAAAGGAGCCGGCACCGCTACCTCGATCTGATGGTGAACGAGGATTCACGGGAGGTCGCCATGACCCGTGTCCTCGTCGTCTCCGAGCTGAGGCGTCAGTTCGAGGAGCGTGGATTCGTCGAAGTCGACACCCCGGTCCTGCTTCCGCAGGCGACAGGTGCCACCGCCCGTCCCTTCCACACCGAGCACAACGCCCTGGGGATGACGATGTACCTCAGGATCGCGACCGAGCTCTATCTGAAGCGGCTGGTGGTCGGCGGTCTGGAGCGTGTCTTCGAGATCGGTCGGATCTTTCGCAACGAGGGGATCGACTCGACCCACAACCCCGAGTTCACGATGCTCGAGGCCTATCAAGCCCTTGCCGACTATCAGGACATCCTGGTCCTCATCGAAGAGGTCTTCGCTGCGGTGGCCGAGCGAGCCACCGGCCAAACCGCCATCACCTATCGGGGGAAGCCGCTCGACATGACTCCCCCGTATCGGAAGGCGGAGATGACAGACCTCGTCTCCGAGGCACTGGGTCAGGCGGTTGATCTGGACACCCCGCTCGAGCAACTGCGGAGTCTTGCGGAAGGGGTCGGTGTCGAGGTCGATGAGGGTTGGACCGCCGGGCGTCTCATTGCCGAGATCTACGAGGAGGCGGTCGAAGACAAGATCTGGGAACCGACCTTCGTGATTCACCCTCCGATCGAGGTCTCACCTCTGGCGCGGCAGAAATCGCGAGGATCCCCGCCTTGCCGATCGTTTCGAGTTGGTGATTGCCGGTTCGGAGTACGCCAACGCATTCAGCGAGCTGAACGATCCCGACGACCAGCGGGCCCGTTTCGAGGAGCAGGCGGTGGCCCGGGCCGCGGGAGACGAGGATGCCCATCCGCTCGACGAGGACTATCTGCTGGCGTTGGAGTACGGGCTGCCCCCCACCGGGGGCTTGGGGATCGGCGTCGATCGGCTGGTGATGCTGTTGACCGACCGTTCCCACATCCGGGACGTGATCCTGTTCCCGACCCTCAGGCCGCTTTGATTAGCGGCGGACTTCGCCCTCGGCCAAACCTCAATCACGCGTCGAAGCTCCCAGGCGGATCAGCGTCTAGCGCTGCCTCGGGCGAACCAGACGCCGGTGACCGCCGCAGGTTGCTGCCCTCGTCACGAAGTTGGCGTGGGTGCGACGCAGGCATGCGGGCAGAGTCCGCCGGCAGTCAAGTTTTCGCCTGGTCAACCCGCTCCACCAGGTACGACCCCAGCGTCTCCAGGATCTGCCGGGGCTTTCCGTCGGGGAGGGCCGCCAGGGCCTTCGACGCCAGCTCCAGCCTCCGCCCGGCCTCCGCCAGCGAAGTATCCACGTGGCCACCCGAGCGAACGATGTCGATCACCTCGGTGACCACCTCGTCCGGGTAGGGACGCGCACTCTCCAACAAGCTTCGGACCCGGGAGCCTTCGGCCCCGGCCAGCGCTTCGAGGACCGGCATGGTGAATTTCCCCTCCCGGATGTCGGATCCGGCGGGCTTTCCGATCGTCTCGTCGTCGGCGACCAGGTCGAGGGCGTCGTCGGCGATCTGGAACACCATTCCGACCTCCCACGCCCAATCCGACAGCGATTCGACGACATCGGCGCCCGCGTTGGCGGCCATCGCTCCGAGCCGGGCCGAGGTTCGGATCAAGGAGGCGGTCTTGCCGGCGATCACTTTCTCGTACTCGACGACGCCGTGGTCGAGGTCGAAATCGAGCTGGAGCTCACGGGTCTGGCCTTCCACCAGATCCGCATACGTGGCGGCAAGCAAGCGAACGGATTCCTGGCTGAGGTGGGTAGCCGCCACCTCGGACGCCCGTGCCATCAGAAAGTCGCCGGCGAGGATGGCGACCGTGTTGGACCAGTTGGCGTTGACCGAGCTGGCCCCACGCCGGGTGTCGGCCTCGTCGATCACATCGTCGTGGTACAGGGAGCCGACATGGATCAGCTCGACCGAGACGCCGGCCTCTACCGGTCGTTGGTCGTTGTAGTCGCCGAACTCGGCGGCGAGCATGGCGAGCAGCGGTCGAAAGCGCTTGCCTCCGGCCACCAGCAAGTGCTGGGCGATCCGGGTCAGGTAATCGTCGTCGGCGGTGGCGGCTTCGAGGAGGCGGTCCTCGACGCGGGTCATCGCAGTCCAGATGCGCGGAATATTTATGATGCTTTGGAGGTCGTCCACTCTTGACGATGGTATTACCGAACACAGGCGTCGGAAACGGCCCAAATAGGCCAGGACCCACCCGGTGTTAAACTTGCGTATGCCAGGCTTTGGAGACAGAGGTGTTTGAACGGTTCACAGATCGTGCGCGCCGGGTCGTGGTTCTGGCCCAGGAAGAAGCACGGCACCTAAACCACAACTACATCGGCACCGAGCACATCCTGCTCGGTCTCCTCAACGAGGGCGAAGGCATCGCGGCGCAGGCCCTCGAGAGCCTCGACATCGACCTCGCCTCGGTTCGCGACGAAGTCGTGAAGATCATCGGCCAGGGCCAGCAATCGCCGTCCGGTCACATCCCGTTCACCCCACGGGCCAAGAAGGTCCTCGAACTGAGCCTGCGTGAGGCTCTCCAACTCGGCCACAACTACATCGGCACCGAGCACATCCTCCTCGGGCTGATCCGCGAAGGCGAAGGTGTGGCTGCCCAGGTCCTCCAACAGTTGGGCGCCGAGCTGCAGAAGGTCCGCCAGACCGTGATCCAGCTGCTCTCCGGCCCAGGTGGAAGCGAGGAGCAGTCGTCCGAGCCGGCAGGGTCGGGCAGCCGTGAGACCGCCGCTGGTGGGTCAACCGTTCTCGACCAGTTCGGCCGCAACCTCACCCAGATGGCGCGGGAGCGCAAGCTCGACCCGGTCATCGGCCGGGCCCGTGAGATCGAACGCGTCATGCAGATCCTCTCCCGGCGCACCAAGAACAACCCCGTGCTCATTGGCGAGCCCGGCGTCGGCAAGACCGCCATCGTCGAGGGCCTGGCCCAGCGGATCGTCGCCAAGGAAGTCCCGGAGAACCTCCAGGGGAAGAACCTCTACACCCTCGACCTCGGCGCGTTGGTGGCCGGTTCCCGCTATCGCGGTGACTTCGAAGAGCGTCTCAAGAAGGTGCTCAAGGAAATCAAGAGCCGGGGCGACATCGTCTTGTTCATCGATGAGATCCACACCTTGGTTGGCGCCGGTGCCGCCGAGGGTGCCATCGACGCCGCCTCGATCCTGAAGCCGATGCTGGCCCGAGGGGAGCTGCAGACCGTTGGGGCCACCACTCTCGAGGAGTACCGGAAGTACCTGGAGAAGGACTCCGCCCTCGAGCGGCGCTTCCAACCGGTCCAGGTCGAGGAGCCCTCCGTCACCGACACCATCCAGATCCTGCTCGGCCTCAAGGATCGCTACGAGGCGCATCACTCGGTCCGCTTCACGGACCAGGCGATCGTGAGCGCGGCCAATCTCGCCGACCGCTATCTATCCGACCGTTTCCTACCGGACAAGGCCATCGACCTCATCGACGAGGCGGGGAGCCGCACCCGGATCCATCGCACCAGCGATGTGCCCGAGATCACCGCCATCGACGAGAAGCTGTCAAACGTCCGCCGCGACAAGCAGGACGCCGTGGCCCGGGAGAACTATGAGCGTGCCGCCAACCTTCGTGACGAAGAGCGCAACCTGCTGAGTGCCCGTGCCGTCAAGGAGGCCGCCGACGCCGAGTCGGGGTGGGTCATCGACGAGGAGGAGATCGCCGAAGTCCTCGCCCAGTGGACCGGGATCCCTGTTCACCGGCTCACCGAAGAGGAGACCGCCCGCTTGGTCCACATGGAGGACGAGCTCCACAAGCGGATCATCGGCCAGCACGACGCAATCACCGCGGTTTCCAAGGCGATTCGCCGGACCAGGGCCGGCCTCAAGGATCCTCGCCGCCCGTCGGGATCGTTCATCTTCCTCGGCCCGTCGGGTGTGGGGAAGACCGAGACCGCCAAGGCGCTCGCCGAGTTCCTGTTCGGCAAGGAAGACGCCCTGATCCAGCTCGACATGTCCGAGTACATGGAGAAGCACACGGTCAGCCGTCTCGTCGGATCCCCGCCCGGATACGTCGGATATGACGAGGGCGGGCAGTTGACCGAGGCCGTTCGGCGCAAGCCGTTCTCGGTTGTCCTCTTCGACGAGATCGAGAAGGCGCATCCCGACGTGTTCAACACCCTCCTCCAGATTCTCGAGGAGGGCAGGCTCACCGACGCTCAGGGCCGGACCGTCGACTTCAAGAACACCGTCATCATCATGACTTCGAACCTGGGGACCCGCGACCTGCACAAGAAGGCAGTCGGTTTCCACGTCGAGGACGAGGAAATCTCCTACGAGTACATGAAGGGCCGGGTCACCGAGGAGCTCAAGAAGCACTTCCGGCCCGAGTTCATCAACCGTCTCGACGAGATCATCGTCTTCCACGAGCTCAGCATGGACGAGCTCAAGGCGATCGTCGATCTCATGCTGCTCAGGGTCACCGACCAGCTCACCAGCCAGCACCTCGACCTCGTGCTCACCGACGATGCCAAGGAGTTCCTCGGGACCAGGGGCTACGACCCCGAGCTCGGGGCACGGCCGCTGCGGCGGGCTATTCAGAGACTGCTCGAGGACCCGTTGTCCGAGCGGGTCCTGCTCGGTGAGTTCAAGGCCGGGGTCACGATCATGGTCTCCCTCGACAGCGAGAACGACGAGCTCAACTTCGAGGCCGTGACCACGCCAAACACGCCACCAGTGGAGATGGCCGGCCAGGACTGAGGCCTAAAGCGGCCCTGTTCCCGGGCCGATCTATTGGATAACTCCCAATAGATATGTCCACAGCTCTCGCAATACTGTCGCTCCTCGCCGCGCTGGTCCCAGGTGCCTCCTCCCACTTACGCCCCCACCGCGATCCAACCCGGCGCGCAGTCTGAATACGTGCCCGCGGGTGACGAGGCCTACCACCTGGATCTCGAGGTCGACGGCTATGTCAACGGCGACATGGACAACGCCCGTCTCATGACCTACCGGGGCTGCACCCTGGAGCGGGACGCGGCCTACATGTACGCCTTGCTTCTCGAGGCGGCGGAGGCGGACGGGATCAAGCTCCGGCCGGTCGACTGTTATCGGTCGTACAACCTCCAGAAGGCTGCCTACAACAAGCGTTGCCCGAAGACTGAGGTCGATGTGTACTCCGTGGACCCCATGACCGGGGAGCGGGCACAAACCGGCACCAGGACGGTTCGGAAGTGCACCGGCCCGCCCACCGCACCTCCCGGGCTCTCCAACCATGGCTGGGGCCGTGCCGTGGACTTCGGAGACGGGTCAGGCGTGCTGGGCTGCAACGATCGCGCCCTGCGCTGGATGCAAGGCAATGCCTATCGGTTTGGCTGGGTCCACCCCAGGTGGGCATGGTGCGACATGAGCACCAGGGAGCCGTGGCATTGGGAGTGGGCCGGCGTGACCGACCCGACCCTGGTGGGCTATTACGAGTTCAACGAGGAACTGATCCACATCGTCCAGTGATCAGCTGCTGGCGGCGCCCAACCTCGGCAACTGCACGATTCCACCGAGAATCACCCCGATCACCGGGAGTGAGAGCACCAACCCGTTGAGCCCGTCGTCGTCTGCGATCCCGATCGCGGCCAGCAGGCCGAGCCCCGCACAAATCGAGAGCACCGCCAACACCGGCCGCCAGGCCGGGGGAGCAGGCCGGGGATCGGGGGCGGGCCGCTCGAAGCGCCCAAATATCGCAATCAGGCCAACGGTGACCAGCCCGAGCACCGCAAACCAGATCGGCCTCGTCAGCCACCAGGCTGCGGAGAGGGGTTCCATCCCCAGGCCGAATCCTCCGAGCAACAGTGAGACTCCGATAACAAGCACCATGGCCGTCAGGTGCCAGAGATAGAGGGTCATGATCTGGAGGTTCACGCCCACGACGAATCGCCAGGCTCGTGGCCGGTTGAGCCATCTGCGCAGCGGGCCTTCGATGATGAGGACTAGCCCGACCTGGAACAGTCCGAGAAAGGCGAGGGTGACCCGCGGCGGGTAGCTGTTGGTCACCTCGGCGGTGTCGAGCCCAACCATCGCAACGGGATAGGGGCCCGCCCAGACCAGGATCAGGGTCGTCAGGAAGCCGACCACCATCAGGCCGATTCGCTTCGGCATGCCGTCGAGCTTCCCGTCGAGCCAGGCATAGCCAAGCTGGTGGACCGTCCCCCACACGAACACATAGTTGAGGAAGCCCAACGGGATCACTCCACCGGCGATCGACAGCAGGTCACAGAGCCCGGCGAGGGCGAGCCCGGCCACGATTGACCAGATCCCGATGCGGTCCCAGAGCGCCAACAGGGGCGGAGCAATGGTGACAATCACGACATAGGCGGCAAGGAACCAGGTGGGCACCAGCGCCACCTGCGACGCCAGCTGCAGGGTCTCCCAAGCGAGACCCAGCTTCAGGGCCAGCCAGCCGAAGGTCGTCCAGAAGAGAAGGACCGGGATCACCGGGATCGCCAGGCGACGCAGTCGCGATCGGAGCCAACTGGCATAGCCCTCGCCCCGCCGCCTCGCGGAGCGCCACGAAAGGGCATTGGCGTATCCCCCGACGAAGAAGAAGATCGGCATGACCTGCAGCACCCAGGTCAAGGGATGGGTCCATTCCGCCAAGACCAGAAGGTGATTGGGCACCAGACTCCCGTTCTCCACCGTGATGGCGGCCATCAGCCAGTGGCCGAACACGACCACCAGGATCGAGCCGGCGCGCAGGGCGTCCACGACACGGTTTCTGTCAGTCGGGGTCTCGTCGGCGAGACGAGAGACTGTTGCCACGAATCCCACGGCATCATTCTCGCCCGGACCGTCGATGCGAGGCTGGCATCATGTCCCGAGCGTGATTGGTCAGCTGTGAACAGGCCGGCGTCCCCCTATCGGGCTCTCCTGATCGTGAGCGGCGCCTACGTGGCGGCACAGATGCTGGCCGACATCGGCAGCCTCAGGATCATCTCGGCGTGGGGTTACGCCGTCGATGCGGGGACCTTGATCTACCCCTTCACTTTCACCCTGCGCGATCTGGTGCACAAGATCGGCGGGAAGGCCGCGGCTCGAACCCTCATCTTCTTGGCGGCAGTGATCAACGTGGCCATGGCCGGGTTCTTCTGGCTGACTTCGAGGCTGCCTCCGGATCCGATCACCGGGCCCCAAATCGAGTTCGGGCAGGTGCTGTCCCCGGTCTGGGGCATCGTCGTCGCCTCGATCGTTGCCGAGGTGATCTCTGAGCTGATCGATACCGCGGCCTACAGCAGGTGGGTTGCCCGCTTCGGCGAGACCAAGCAATGGGGTCGGGTCCTGGTTTCCAATTCAATCGCCATCCCGGTCGACTCTGCGATCTTTGTGGGTCTGGTGACCCTGTTCGGGGTCTTCCCGGCAGAAGTGGCGTGGTCCATCTTCTGGGTGAATGTGGTCTTCAAGGTCGTGATCACGGTGGTCTCGATTCCGTGGATCTACTGGGTCAAGCCGACCCCGCTTCGCCTCGCCCTCTCTGACGACGATCACTAACCTCCGTGACGGGCAGGGTTCTCCTGCCGTCAATAAAACAACATGGAGGAATACTGCGTGAAACGCTTTACGCGGGTGTTTGCCGCACTTGCAGCATTGGCACTGGTCCTGGCGGCCTGTGGCGATAGCGGTAGCGGTGACACCACAACCACGGCCGGTGGCGCAACCACCACGGCCGGTGGAGAGACGAGCACAACAGCCGCCGCTCCGACGACGACTGCCGCTCCGCTCATCGGTGAGGGTCGGAACATCGGAATGGCCTATCGACGTAGGCGGACGTGGCGACCTTTCGTTCAACGACCTGGCCGCCAAGGCCTGGGACGACGGGATGGCCATGTACGGCTACACCGGTGATGAGCTGACTCCTTCCGCCAACGGTGAGAATCGTGAGGACAACCTCCGTCTGCTCGCCGAGTCGGGTGCCGAGTTGATCATCGCCAACGGTTTCGCCTTCGCCCAGAACGTGTGGCGGGTCGGGACCGAGTTCCCGGACGTGATGTTCGGCATCACCGATGACTGCCCGCAGGACGACACCTTCACCGTGGTGGAGATGCCAAACGTCCGCTGCATGCTCTCAGCTGAAGAGCAGGGCTCGTTCCTGATGGGTGTCGCCGCGGCTCTGAAGAGCACCACCGGCACCGTCGGGTTCATCGGCGGCGTTCAGGTGCCGTTGATCCTGAAGTTCCAGGCTGGTTTCGAGGCTGGCGCCAAGGCTGCCAACCCCGACATCACCATCCTGCCTGCGGTCTACCTGACCCAGGTCCCGGACTTCACCGGTTTCAACGACCCGGTCAAGGGCAAGGAAGCCGCGTTGGCCCTCTACGGGCAGGGTGCGGACGTCATCTACCACGCCTGCAGGTGGGTCCGGTCTCGGTCTCTTCGAGGCCGCTGCCGAGCTGTCGACCGATGACAGCTTCCTGTGGGCGATCGGTGTCGACTCCGACCAGTACAACCAGGTTGCGGACAAGCCCGAGCTCCAGGCTCACATCCTGACCTCGATGCTCAAGCGAGTCGATGTCGCGGTGGGCAAGGCCATCACCGACTTCCTCGAGGGCAACTTCACCCCGGGTGCGGTTCGCCTCGGTATCGCTGAGGGTGGCATCGGTTATGCCACTTCCGGCGGGTTCGTCGATGACATCGCAGCCCAGCTGGACGACTATTCCGCTCAGATCGTCGATGGGACCATCGTGGTCCCCACAGAGCCGGAAGCCTGATCTAGGCACTCCTGCTAATTTGCGCCGGGCCCAGGCTTCCTGGGCCCGGCGTTCTTTATTGGACGGAGAAATTGGCCCAGGCACCTGCAATCGAGCTCAGAGGCGTGACCAAGCGCTATCCGGGTGTCGTAGCCAACAAGGACGTCGAGCTCACCGTCACCCATGGCGAAGTTCACGCCATCGTGGGTGAGAACGGGGCCGGCAAGTCCACCCTGATGAAGATCATCTACGGGATGGTGCGGCCCGACGAGGGCACCATCTCGATCAACGGCGAATCCGTTGCTTTCAAGTCGCCAAAAGAGGCAATCGACGCCGGTATCGGCATGGTGCATCAGCATTTCATGCTGGCCGACAACCTGACAGTCCTGGAGAACGTGGTCCTCGGATCAGAGCCCCGCTCGGGCCTGCAGATCGACTTCGAGTACGCATCCAAGCGCATCAAGGAACTCGGCGACTCCTATGGCCTGCATCTCGACCCTGGGCCAGAGGGTCGAGGCTCTCTCGGTGGGGGAGAGACAGCGGGTGGAGATCATCAAGGTGCTCTATCGAGGCGCCAAGATCCTGATCCTCGACGAGCCAACGGCCGTCCTCGTGCCCCATGAGGTCGACGAGCTATTCGATTCGATTCGTGAGCTGACCAAAGAGGGCCAGACGGTCGTGTTCATCTCCCACAAGCTCGATGAGGTGCTGGCGATCGCCGATCGGATCACAGTGATGCGCGCCGGCCGCACCGTGGGCACCACCACCCCGACAGAGGTCGATGCTCGGCGAGCTTGCCGAGATGATGATCGGATCGGAGCTTCCCTCTCCCGAAACGAGGGAGTCGACCGTCCAGGATGAGGTGCTGTTGCAGGTGGCCGACCTTGGGTTGCTTTCCGCCGATGGGCGCCCTCTGCTCGATGGGATCAGCTTCCAGGTCCACAAGGGTGAGATCGTCGGTGTTGCCGGTGTCGAAGGCAACGGTCAAGGGTCCCTGGTCGACTCGATCATCGGTCTCGCAGGAGCTGCCACTGGTGAGATCGTCCTGGCCGGTGAGCCCGTCACAGATCTCTCTGCCCGGGAGCGGCGGGGATCGGGGATCGGCCTGATACCGGAGGACCGGCACCGTCAGGGCCTCTTGCTGTCGTCTCCACTCTGGGAGAACGCCGCCCTCGGCCACCAGTACCAGGAGCCTTACGCCAACGGGATCTGGATCGACAAGAAGGGATCACGCAAGCAGACCGAGGAGATCGTCCGCAGGTTCGCGGTGAAGACCCCGAGTGTCGATGTGCCTGCCACCGCCCTGTCCGGGGGAAACCAGCAGAAGCTGGTGGTGGGACGCGAGATCATGGCCGATCCGGTGGTCCTGGTCGCAGCCCAGCCGACACGGGGCATCGACATCGGGGCCCAGGCCGCGGTGTGGGAGGAACTGAAGAATGCCCGGGCCGCTGGGCATGGGGATCCTGTTGATCTCGGCCGACCTCGAGGAACTGATCGGGCTCTCCGACACGATCCATGTGCTATTCGAGGGCCGATTCGTTGCCAAGCTCAACCCGGCCGAAGTGACGCCCGAGATCCTCGGTTCCTACATGACCGGGGCCGGGCCGGGAGAAGGCCTCGTGAAGAGCGGCAAGCTGCTCACGGCTGTGGTCGCCCCTCTGATCGCACTGATCATCGCCTTTGCGATCGCCGCTCTGGCCTTGCTCCTCGTCGATATCAATCCGATCGAGGCGTACAAGGAGATGATCAAGTTCGGGACCACCACCGAGTCGCTGATCATCACCGTCAACTACGCGATCCCGCTTTTCGTCTCGGCTCTGGCGGTTGCAGTCGGCTTCAAGATGGGCCTGTTCAACATCGGCGTGGAAGGGGGCTATCTCCTGGCGGCCCTGGTCGCCGCCTACGTCGGTTCGCTCTATTCGATCCCCCCGGTGCTCCACGTCTTGTCGATCCTCCTCGTGGCCGTGGCGGTTGGCGCCCTCTGGTCGTTGATTCCGGCCCTGCTCAAGGTGAAGCGCGGGGTCCACGAGGTGATCTCCACGATCATGCTCAACTTCATCGCCTTCTCGTTGAGTGCATGGCTCTTCCTCAATGTGTTCAAGGCCGAGACCGCCGGGTTGACGATTGCCACCAACCTGATACCTGAGACTGGCTGGATCCCTTCGCTGAACCCGATGTTGGGCTGGTTCGGGATCGAGCCCCGGGCCGGCACCGACCTACATGGGTTCCTGGTCATCGCCGTCGTCCTCGGCATCGCCTACTACTACCTGGTCAACAGGAGCCGGTTCGGATACGACCTCCGCGCCAGCGGTATCAACCCGTCCGCCGCCAATGCGAGCGGTGTGAACTCGAACGGCATGATCATCAAGACGATGCTGATCTCGGGGAGCCTTGCCGGTCTGGTCGGCATGTCCCTCCTGCTCGGCTTCTACCACCAATACCCCCAGGACTTTCCGGCCGGCTACGGCTTCGCCGGCATCGCGGTGGCACTTCTCGGAAGGAACAACCCGGTCGGCATGGCCTTCGGAGCCATCCTCTTTGGCTTCATGAACCGGTCGTCGCTGATCCTCGACCTCAAGGATGTCCCCAAGGAGATCGTCACCATCATCCAGGGGATCGTGGTCCTGGCCGTGGTCATCGTCTACGAGGTGATCTCTCGCTACGTGCAACGTCGAACAGTGGCCGCAGCGGCTCAGGCGACCGAGGCCGATGAAGCGGCTCAGGTGGCGGCATGACGACGACCGCGGTCCCCCAGCGAATGCGTCTTCCCGCACGATCGAGGCGAATCGTCATCATTGCCCTGCTCGGGATCCTGGTGATGACCGTCGCCGAGTTCGATCACCGGCACCCACGACCTCACCTCCCGCAGTACCGCCAGCGCCGCATTGAGGCTGGCGATTCCGATCCTCCTCGCCGGTCTCGGCGGCCTCTATTCGGAGCGCTCGGGCGTGGTCAACATCGGCCTCGAGGGGATGATGATCGCCGGCACCTGGTTCGCGGCCTGGGGCTCGTGGACCTACGGGCCCTGGCAGGGGGTGGTGCTCGGGATCCTGGGCGGAGCGGTGTTCGGTCTGCTCCATGCTCTGGCCACGGTGACCTTCAACGTCGACCACATCGTTTCTGGTGTGGCGATCAACCTTCTGGGGCTGGGGGCAATGCGCTTTCTGTCGTCGATCGTCTACACCGGTGACTCCGGGGGCTCGGTGATCCAGTCACCCCCGATCACAGGGATCGAGAACGCCAGCTTTCCCTTCCTCGCCGGCGGTCAACTGTTCGGCTGGCAAAGCCCTGACCTCTTTGGTTGGTTGGAGGAGAGGAGCTGGTTCTTCATCTCCGACATCGCCGGGATCCTCGCGCGGATTCTTCGGTGACGTGAACTGGCTCACCTTGATCGGCCTTGCCATCGTCCCGCTGACCGCCTGGTTGCTCTGGCGGACCCCCTGGGGTCTGAGACTTCGCTCGTGTGGTGAGGACCCCTGGGCCGCCGAATCTCTGGGCGTGCCCGTCCTCCGCATGAAGTACTTCGGGGTCGTCATCTCTGGAATGCTCGCCGGGCTGGCCGGGGCCTTCCTCGTCCTGGTGCAGGCCGGGATCTATCGGGAGGGAATGACCGGCGGGCGGGGCTTCATCGGGCTGGGGGCGATGATCTTCGGCAACTGGATCCCGGTTGGAGTCCTCGGCGGCTCCCTGGTGTTCGGCTTCGGCGACTCGTTGCGCTTCCGGGGCCCGGAACTGGTCAAGTCCTTCATCCTGGCGCTGGCGATCGGTCTCATCGTGGCCGGGATCTATGCCATGACCCGGTCCAACGTGCGGAGGGCCGTGGTTCAGGGGTCGGTGGGAGTCGCCTTCCTCGTGTTCTGGATGTTGGTTGGCGAGGTCCCCAACCAGCTCCTCAATGCGATCCCCTACCTGATCACGCTGTTTGTCCTTGCGGTCGCCTCGCAGAGCCTCCGGATGCCGGCCGCCGACGGCGCCCGGTACGCGAAGGGCGAGGCCCGGTGACGGTGCACGGTCGAACGGTGAACGGTCAACGGCTGTTCGACCCCTACTCACCTGACTTTCTCGACAATCCTTACCCGACTTACGCCCGGCTTCGGGACGAGAACCCCGTCTTCTACGACGACACCTGGGAGCTGACGTTCGTCGGGCGCCACGAGCTGGTCAGCTCGATTCTGAAGGACCGGGAGCGATTCGGTCGTGACTTCCGACATCGGCTGTCGACGGATCAGGTAGACCCCGATCTGTACCGTCGGATCTACCCGCCACAGTGGCCGATGTGGACCCGCTACATCCGCGAGTCGTTCATCGATCTCGAACCGCCTCGTCATACCCGTCTCCGACGCCTGGTGTCCAAGGCCTTCACCCGCAGATCGTCCGAGGTGTTCCGACCCCGTCTCGAAGAGGCCGCCGATCGGATTCTGGACAGGGTCTTGGATGAGGGCTCGATGGAGGCGATCGGCGAGTACGCGGCGCCGATCCCGGTGGCGATGATCGCCGAGCTGATGGGGATTCCTGGCGAGGATCATGCCAAATTGCTCGATTGGAGCCATTCCATCGTCAAGGTCTTCGATCAGAACGTGACGGACGAGGTGGGTCTGGCCGCCGACCGTGCCACCACCGACTTCGTCGCCTACCTGGAGTCGGTGCTCGAGCAACGTCGAAGCCATCGGGGCGACGATCTGATCTCGGCAATGCTCGAAGTCGAGGAGTCGGGTGACACGTTGACCGACGAGGAGATCGTTGGCACTTCGATCCTGACCCTGAACGCCGGGCACGAGGCGACGGTCCATGCCATCGGCAACGGCTTGCTGGCCCTTGCCACCAACCCCGGCCAATACCGGGCTCTTCATGGTGGCGAGGCGTCGATCGCCTCCGCGGTCGACGAGCTGCTCAGATTCGATTCGCCGCTCCAGATGTTCGAGCGTTGGGTTCTCGAGGACACCGGGCTCGGAGACCATGCCCTTTCGGCAGGCTCAAAGGTCGGGCTCCTCTTCGGCTCGGCCAATCACGACCCGGCGGTTTTCGGGCCTGACGCCGACAGCCTCGATCTCTCGCGGTCCCCAAATCCCCACGTGTCCTATGGGGCGGGTCTCCATTTCTGCGTGGGTGCCCCCTTGGCGACGGTGGAGCTGGAGGCGGCCTTCAGCCGTCTGGCGAAGCGGGTTCGAGGCATCGAGCTAGTCGAGAAGTCGGAACGGATTCGAAGTCTGGTGTTCCGGGGTGTCGAGCGGCTGGTCGTCGCCCTCGAACCCGCCTGATGGCTATCCCTCGGTGGTTGAGGGCCGGCCGATGACCGTGATTTCCTGGATCGCCAGTTCGGTGAACACGTTGCCTTCGGTGACTTCGGCCGTGTATGTGCTCTCGATGGTGATCTCGATCCAGTTGGTGTCGATGGCGGAATATTCGATGGGGATCGTGCCCGGGGTGTCCTCCAACTGGAACGGGATGGTGGTCAAGGAGTCCTGGGCATTGACCACGATGCCATGGGCCCGATAGTTCTGCTTGAACCGGGTCGGGTCTTCGATGTTGGACCAGTCGATGCGGGTCACGCTCATCGGCTCGCGGAAGGTGAGCCGGATCACCACGTTCTCACCCTCGGCCAGGTCCTCGACGGTGATCTGATACTCGGCGTCCGAGCCAGAGATCAGGTTGTCACAGACGAACGAGCCAATGCCAGGGGGGTCGCATTCGACGGAGATCGGTTCGATCGGGGCCAGCTCTTGAGAGGTCGGCGACGTCGAGGAGGATGCGGTGAGGGTGGTCGATGATGGGGTCTCATCACCGTTGAAGACGTTGAAGAGGACCGCGACCACGACCACTGCGAACAGGAGGGCACTGATCGCCAGCGCGGCCCGCACCCCTGCTGTCGCCTGAACCGCAGGGCGGGGGGCCGTCGGCAAAGGCCCCTGACGAAGCCTGGCTCCGCATTCCTGGCAGTGCCGGTTCGATGCCGGATTGTTGGCTCCACACGACGGGCAGGAAACGGTGCCGCGGTCCGAAGGCCCGGAGTCTCGGGGAGGCTCTTCCCGTGGTGGGTTGTCCAGGTTGAACTCTTCGTAATTCCCGTCGGAGCTAACCGAGATGATGTTGTCCCGGCGCGCCGGCGGCTCCGGTACCAGCGGGTCCATGAAGGAGCCACAGGACGGACAGAACTGCTCGTCCGGCGGTACGGTCGCGCCGCACTGATCACATTTGCGTGAAGCCACGTCCCTCCTAGGACAGTTATTGTGCCACGGGCATGTTGGTGTCGGTGGTCAGAACATATGAGCCGTGGACCCTTGGCTCGTTACTGGCCGCGACCATCATTGTCGCGTGTCTGGTGGCGGCGCTCATTCTCGCTGTGCGACGTCGCAACCGGTAACCGGATACGGTGTCTGCAATGGCTTTCAGATGCGAAAACTGCGGTCATGTCTCCCCAAAGTGGATGGGATTCTGTCCCCAATGCGGGGTCAGCGACCCTCTGATCGAGGATCAGACGCGAGCCGCCTACCTCGGTGCAGCCGGCCCGAACCTTTTCCCTGACCGAGGCCGCCCAGGGGCCCTCCGAGCGGGAGCCAACCGGCTGGCCTGAGGTCGACCGGGTCCTCGGTGGGGGTTTCGTCCCCGGATCGGTCCTTCTCCTCGGAGGGGAGCCGGGAGTCGGCAAATCCACCCTCCTTCTCCAGACCGCGGGTGCCGTTGCCCAGAGGGGCCTACAGGTAGTGGTTGCGTCGGCTGAGGAGTCGGCTCAGCAAGTAGCGATGCGTGCCGGGCGGCTGGGCATCGGCGACGACGAGATCTCCTTGATCGCCGATGACGACGTGGATGCCATCGTCGCTCTCGTCGAGCGGGTTCGCCCCAAGCTTCTGATCGTGGATTCGATTCAGGCGGTCTCGGTGCCCGAGATCCCTTCGGCTCCCGGCGGTGTCGCCCAGGTGAGGGAAAGCGCCAGCCGGTTGGTGAGGCTGGCCAAGACCACCGGCACCGCGGTGGTGCTCGTGGGTCATGTCACCAAGGAGGGGGGGCTGGCCGGGCCCAAGCTGCTCGAGCACATGGTCGACGTGGTTCTCTACCTCGAAGGCGACCCCGACCGAGGGTTTCGGGTCCTGCGCAGCATCAAGAATCGCTATGGGGCCACTCATGTCTCGGGGATGTTCGACATGAGCTCGGAGGGCCTGCTCGAGTTGGACGACCCATCGAAGGTGTTTCTCGAGGGCTGGCAGCCCGAGGTGCCGGGAACCGTCATCTATCCGGCTGTCGAGGGACGCCGCTCGATCCTGGTCGAGGTCCAGGCCCTGGTCTCACCGAGCAATCAGCCGCAGCCGAGGAGGTCGATCCGGGGCCTCGACCCGACCCGGGTCAATCAGGTCCTTGCCGTGCTCCATCGTCACGCCGGGATCCCCTTGTATGACAAGGAGGTCTTCGTGAACGTGGTGGGTGGATGGCGAATCGACGATCCGGGGTCCGACCTGCCGGTGGCCATCGCGGTGGCCTCGTCCGCCTTCGACATTCCGCTCGGCAAACTCGCCTCCTGGGGGGAGATCGGGCTGGCAGGAGAGGTGAGGTCGATCCCGTTCGAAGCCCGCCGGGTCGAGGAGTTGGATCGGATGGGGTTGGAGCACCGGGTGGCCCCGGTAGGAGGAGCATCGATGCGTCTCGGAGAGGCATTATCGAAAGCTGGCCTGTCGCAACAGGCCTGACGGGGCGGTAGCTCCGGCCGACCGGCGTCTGTTTGCCCGAGACTGTGAGGCCGTGCGATCCGTGACCTTCGGGTGACTGAGGGTGGGTCGAGGGCAAAGTCGGCCGGAATCAAGCTGATAGCCTGCCGATGTGGGTGACCCATCGATCAATGAGACCCTGGAGCGGCTGGCGCCGGGGACACCGATGCGCCGGGCGTTGGAGCGGATCATCCAGCAAGGCAAGGGCGGATTAGTTGTTCTCGGCAACGGATCCGGAGTCGAGGCGGCCAGTTCCGGCGGGTTCACCCTTCGAAGAACCAAGTTCACACCTGCCCGGCTTGCCGAGCTCTCCAAGATGGATGGCGGGATCGTCCTCGACGACGAGTGGGAAATCATCATGGCCTGCGCGGTCCATTTCGTCCCCGACGGCACCCTCCCTACCGACGAGACCGGCGCCCGGCACCGGACCGCCGAGCGGATGGCCGCCCAGACCGGCAAGCCGGTGGTCGCCGTCAGCGAGGGGCGGAGGGTGGCCACTCTGTTCTACGCGCGGCCAGAAGATCGAGTTGGCGACCCCCACCGAAGTCACCGCCCACGTCAACCAGGAGTTGCAGAGCCTCGACCGGTTGCGGAGCCGTCTCAACGACTCGGACATGCGTCTCACCCGTCTCGAAGTCACCGGGCTCGCCACCCACCGTTCGGCGGTGACCGTTCTCCAGCGCGCCGAGTTGCTCGACCGCCTCGGCAAGGTGGTCGAGGCCCGGGCGCACACCCTTGGTGAGGACGGTCGGATCGTCGCCCTTCAGCTCAATGACCTGATGGCGGGGGTCGACTTCACCAAGAGGGCGATCCTCCAGGACTATCTCCGGCCCCTGAGAAGCAACTCTGTCGCCAAGGCCATCGATCAGCTTCGCGGCAATGACCGGGACCGAGCTGGAAGACCCAAGTCTGGTCGGCGGCGAACTGGGTTTTCCCGATCTCGACGACCCGGCCGAGCCCCGCGGCTTTCGCATCCTTTCCCAGGTGGGCAGGCTCCCGGACTCGGTTCGCGACGACATCATCAGGCACTTCGGCTCGGTTTCCAAGCTCCTAAACGCCAGTCAGGCTGCGCTGCTGGCGATCGAAGGAGTGGGTGAGACCAGGGCCGGCCAGCTCCGTGCTTTCTTCGACCGCTTGCTCGAGTCGGCTCACGAATGGGAGCCCGTGCTGGATTGATGCCGGCCGCCGGTACTATCCGCCCTCGCTCATGGCTCAAAGTGCATCGAAATACGCGGTCGGGGACAAGGTGGTCCATCCACAGCATGGCGCTGCCACCATCCAGAAGAAGGTCAAGCAGGAGTTCGCCGGCAAGAAGCAGGATTATTTCGTCCTGGATATCGCCACCGAGCAGCTGACCGTCATGGTCCCGCTGGACAAGGTCGACGACCTGATCCGGCCGGTGATCTCGAAGACCAAGTCCCGTGATGTCCTCAAGTCGCTGAAGGGCGAGCCTGAGGAGGCCGGAGCCAACTGGAGCCGCTGGTACAAGGTTCTCAACGAGAAGATGACCTCGGGGGACATCTTCCAGGTGGCCGAGGTCGTCCGTGATCTCTCCTTTGCCCAGCAGACCAAGGGGATCAGCCCGGCGCTGAAGAGGATGCTCTCCAAGGCGCGCCTCACCCTCAGCTCGGAACTGGCTTTCAGCCTCGAGATCGACGAGGAAGAGGCGATCAAGAGGTTGGACCGGGCCCTACCCACGGTCGAAGCCGAAGAGGAATGAGCCCTGACCCCGCCGGCGCCCGTGTCGGTTGGGGCTTCGATGCCCATCGTCTCGACGGCCAGCCCCCACTCCTGCTGGGCGGAGTCACCGTCTCGGACTCCATCGGGGTCTCGGCAACTTCTGACGGTGACCTCCTGGCCCACGCTGTGATGGATGCTGTGCTCGGTGCCTGTTCGCTCGGCGATATCGGCGAGCACTTCCCATCGGACGACCCCGATCTGGAGGGTGCCGACTCGATGGGCCTTCTCGGACGGACCGTTGCGATGGCAAACCAGTCCGGTTGGCGGGTCAACCATGCTGACGTCACCGTGATCGCCGAGTCAGTGCGGGTCGCGCCCTTCCGCCAGGAGATGCGTGACCGGCTCGGGGGAGCTCTTGGTCTCGACAGTCAGTCCGTCTCCGTCAAGGCCACCAGTACCGATGGGCTCGGCTTCATCGGGAGGGGTGAGGGCCTTGCCGTGGTCGCTGTGGTCACCGTGAGCCCCCTGCCGTAACATCTGGCGATGCTCCGGGTCCACAGCACGCTTCACCGCGCGGTCGTCCCCTTCGAGCCCCGTGACGAGGGCAAGGTGGCCATGTACGTCTGTGGCCCCACCGTGCAGTCCGAGCCCCACGTCGGTCACGGGCGCTCGGCGGTCGCCTTCGACGTCATACGCCGCTATCTCGCCTGGAGCGGCTTCGACGTGCTCTTCGTCCGCAACATCACCGACATCGAGGACAAGATCATCGCCGCCGCCAACGAGGCCGGTGAGAGTGTCGAGACCCTGGCTGCGGAGATGGCGAAGCGCTTTTCTGACGCCTACACCGCCCTTGGGGTCCTCGAGCCCGATGTCGAGCCCAAGGCGACCGAGCACATCCCCGAGATCATCTCCCTCATCGAGACCCTGATCGAGCGCGGCCTTGCCTATGTCGCAGACGGAGACGTGTACTTCTCGGTGCGCTCCTTGGAGGGGTACGGGAAGCTCTCCGGTCGTGACCCCGATGAGCTCCGTTCCGGCTATCGGATCGAGGTCGACGAGGCGAAACAGGATCCGCTCGACTTTGCCCTTTGGAAGGCAGCCAAACCGGGAGAGCCGTGGTGGGATTCGCCCTGGGGATCGGGGCGTCCCGGATGGCACATCGAGTGCTCGGCGATGGCCGCGAAGTACCTGGGTGAGGATTTCGACATCCACGGTGGCGGCACCGACCTCATCTTTCCCCATCACGAGAACGAGATCGCCCAGAGCGAAGGTGCCACCGGCAAGGCCTTTTGCCGCTATTGGCTGCACAACGGCATGGTCAACCTGGGTGGTGAGAAGATGTCCAAGTCGACTGGAGTGGTCGTGGATCTCGCCACCTTGCTCGAGGAGCAGGGCGGTCGAGCGCTTCGCCTCCTCTACCTGCGGGCTCACTATCGGTCCCCCCTCGACTACTCCGAGGAGCTCCTTGCCGAGGCCGCTGAGGCCCTGGATCGCTTGCAGCGATTCGGAGAGCGGGCCGAGGCCGGTCCCCCCGATGCCGATGCCCTCGCCAGGTTCGTCGAGGCGATGGATGACGACTTCGGCACCCCGCAGGCGGTCTCGTTGCTCTTCGACCTGGTCCGCGAGGGAAACCGCATCCTCGATGAGGGTGGCGACGCAGGCCCGATTGCCGGCGCCGTTGCCCTGATCGTCGAGATCCTGGGCCTGGACGATGCCAGCACCGCGGGCGAGGCGTCCTTTGACCTTGTGGGCCTTGCCGGGCGCTTCGGGGTCAGCGGCGACGACCGCGAGATCCTTGAGGCACTGGTGGCCTTGCGCAATAGGGCCCGGGCCGAGAAGCGTTTCGACGAGGCCGACGCCATCCGCGATGAATTGGATCGGGTCGGCGTGATTCTCGAAGACGGGCCGCATGGCACCAAGTGGCTACGGAAATAGGGTCGAGGGCCTTCACGCGGTAGAAGCCGCCGCAGCGGCAGGGCGGGTGCTCCGGCTGTCGGTGGAATCGAGACGTCGAGGACGAGCCGAGATCGAGGCCCTGATCAGCCGGGTCGGCGAAGATCGGGTTTCGATGGTCGAGGATGTCCGACCTCAAGCCGAAACCGAGGCGCCGCAGGGCCTGGTTGCCGAATGCCGTCCGATCATGCCGCTGCCCCTCGACAGCCTGATCGTTGAGGGGGCAGCAGTGATGGTCCTGGACCACGTCGAGGACCCTCACAACGTCGGGGCGATCGCTCGCAGCGCTGCGGCATCGGGGATGACCGGGATGGTGGTCTCGGCGAGGAGGGCCGCCCCATTGTCTGCTGCCGCTTTCAAGGCGGCCGCGGGAGCCCTGGAACGGCTGCCGGTGTCGGTAGTCGGCTCGATTCCCGACGCCCTCAGCCGTCTCAAGGACCTCGGCCTCTGGCTGGTGGGACTGGACAGCGCAGGGACCTCCGAGCTATTCGGCTTGGATCTCCTCACCGAACCGGTGGCGGTGGTGATCGGCGCCGAAGGCGCGGGTCTGAGCCGTCTCACCGCAGAACGATGCGACCTGGTGGTGTCGATCCCGATGGCGGACGAGAGCGAGAGCCTCAACGCATCGGTTTCCGCTGCCCTGGCCGGTTTTGAGATAATGAGGGTTCGGCGCAATCGCGCCACGCCGGGTTAGCTCAGTTGGTAGAGCAGCTGTCTTGTAAACAGCAGGTCATCGGTTCAACTCCGGTACCCGGCTCCAAACCTCTCAGACGGTTGATTCCGAAGGCGGGGCTGCTTCGTCTTCCCGCAAGAACAACGTGGGGATTGCCAGCAGAACGAGGGGTACCAGCACCAGGGCCAGGCGATTCGGTTGCAGCGACAGGAAGAGCATCCCACCCCAGCCGATCCAACGGATTCGCCGGTCTCTTGAACCGCTGATCCTCGCCTTTCAGGGTGTATAGGTACAGGAAACTTCCGACCATGCCGGCAAGTCCTGCTGCGAGGATCCAGACCAGCGCCCAGCCCGAGAACGGGTCGTCTTCCATATTCCTCACGATGGTGACGATGAAGAGCCAGCCGACAATGGCGCAAACATACCCGGCGATCCACCCAAAGAACCGGGCAACCCTTTCAGGCATGTGGTCAGTCTATGGGTCGAATCATGATGTACGCGCGAGCCAAATGCCCGGGTATCCACGGCGGGAGAAATACCCTCAAACCAATGCTCAGCACTGAGGAGAAGGCTGTCCTCGAATTCGAAAGCTCGTGGTGGCTTCAGCCCGGGCCAAAAGATCAGGCCATCGAATTCAGTCTCGGCCTCACCGCTGCCGGGTATTACGAGGCCCTGCTGGCCCTCGTCGGCCGCCCCGAGGCGATGCGTCATGATCCACTGACGGTGAAGCGTGTGCTATCGGTCATCGTCACACCGTCGGAGCGGGCAGCAGGAGTCGGCTGATGGCCGAAAAGGGCAGGCACGCCTCCAAGTCGTCTGGCGCCTTCTATCGAGACCTTCTGTTCATGACGGTGGGGATCATTTTGGTCGGTGCTGCGGTGTTCCTCCTCCTCTACCTGCTCGCCGGCGACCGCACTCCCGAGGCCGCCGGGACCACGACTTCGACCCCCAACACAACGACGAATCAAGGGCCGACGACGACCTCTCAAACCTCCACTTCGACTTCCTCTGTTTCGACCACGGCGGCGACCGTGCCGCTCCGCGCACCGGCGGAGGTGCGAGTGATGGTCTTCAACTCGCTCGCCTTGTCCGGTGCCGCCGGGCGCTTCACCCAGGAGCTCGCCGACGCCGGATATCAGACCCTGCCCGCGGACGATCTCGATCCCGAGTACGACCCGTCCCGGATCTGGTACCGCGAGGGCTTCTCGGCCGAGGCCAATGTGCTCCTCAGTCTCTTGCCCGGAGCAACGGTCGAGCCCTTGCCCGATCCGACCATGGGCGAAGGGGCAGATCTCGTTGTCGTTCTCGGCGTCGGTTACGAAGAATGACCCACACCGCCTCGGGCTCCGGCCGGGGATTCCCAAGGGCCTGGCTGCTCCCGATGGTGGCCCTCGTCGGGATCTTGATCTATGCGGCCTTGGGCTGGCTCAGTCGCTCAGTCGTCATCGACTTCCTTTCCTGGTGGCCGCTTTGGCTACTGATTGTCGGCGTCGGCTTCCTGACCCGGGGAAAGCGGATTGGAAAGATGCGTCTCTCCGGGCTGGTGCCGATGCTGGCCCTGGCCGCCCTGGGGGTGTTTCTTGCCGGGCACCTATTGGGCTGGGACGTCATGCCCTCCTCGGTTCCCCCACTGGTCGGCCCGGCATCGGACTCGGTGACCACGGCAGCCATGTCAGCCAGGATCGACGGGCGTCTCGATGTGGGCCTTGGTCAAACCGGCCTTCTCTATTCGGCAGAGTCGATCCGCACCGGCGGTGACATCGGGCTCCCCGAGGCGGTGGAGCGAACCCAGGGGACGACGATCGCTGTCGTCCTGGATCCGGTTGATGACCCCGGGCTGTTCACCTTCTCTGGATGGAGTCTGGGCCTGGATCCCTCCCCGGCTTGGGCACTGTCACTTGGAGGTGAGATGTCTGCCGACCTCTCGGCGATCCGGGTGACAGAGCTCCAGGTGGAAGGTCGAGGCTCGGTCCGGCTGGGCACCCCGATGTCCGAGACGCCGGTGTCGGTCTCCGGAGATTTCGAGATCACCGTGCCCGGAGGGGCGGCGGTGCGGGTGGTCGGCGTTGCGGAAGTGCCCGGAGACTGGACGGAAACCGCCGACGGATGGGAATCTCCGGCCGGCACCGGTGGATGGGTGGTCTCGGTGACCGAAGGGTCGACCCTGGCCGATCCGAGAGGGCTAGTTACACTCGGAGAATCGTGCCCTCTGACCGGCTGCAACGGCTGGCTCTCATCGTCTGGACTGCCGTGGGAGTCCTGGCCCTCGGATATGTCTTCATCTACATCGCCGGCTCGATACGGGTCATCTGGCTGCCGATCGCTTTTGCCGCCGGGCTGGTGTTCCTCCTCGAGCCACTGGTCAGGGTGTTCGAGCGGATGCGGATGCCAAGGGTGGTGGCGGTCATCCTGTCGTTTCTGGTGGTGGTCGCCGTCATCGTGGCCATCGCCGCTCTCGTTCTGCCCACGATCAGGGTCCAGGCCCAGGAGCTGGGGAAACAACTACCCGACCTCTACCTGTCGGGGATCGCATGGCTGCGGGAGGCGGGCGCCAAGCTGGGCATCAACATCGACGACGTGCTCAGTCAGCAGCACATCGAAGACTGGCTCAACGACCCCGCCAACCAGGAGACGGTCCAAAACCTCCTGCTCGGGTTCGGGGCGGGCGCCGGTCAGGTGATCCGCGGGGTCACGGAAGCCTTTGCCGTGCTGGTGTTGGCCCCGGTTCTGGCCATCTACATCCTGATCGATCTCGAGAATTTCAAGGCCAGTTCCCTCGGGATGGCCCCGCCCCGTCACCGCGAGGAGACTGCCTTCGTTGCCGGCGAGGTGAGCACGGCGATGGGCTCATTCGTGAGGGGACAGCTTCTGGTGGCCCTGATCGTGGGGATCGCCTCCACCTTCGGGATGTGGCTGATCGGGCTTCCTTTCTGGCTGATCATCGGGATTCTCGCTGGTTTCCTCAATCTCATCCCGTTCCTCGGACCGGTGGTCGGTGGCGCGTTGGCCGCCCTGGTGGCCTTGCTCAACGGTGACCCAACGCAAGCGCTATGGGCGGTCTTGATCATGGTTGGGATTCAACAGCTGGACAACCATGTCATCACGCCGCTGGTGCAACGGGCACGGGTGAATCTCTCACCTCTGGTCATCATCCTCGCCCTGATCATCGGTGGATCGGTCGCGGGTTTGCTAGGTGTCCTCGTAGCGGTCCCGGTGACTGCGGCCCTCAGGATCATCATCGGCCACATCTGGCGGACGAGGGTTCTCGGCGAAACCTGGCGCGAGGCGAGTCTTGCGATGATCGAGTACACCGAGCCGCCGGATCGGATTGCGGGGATCCGACGTCGGCAACCGGATCAGAGCCGTCTGTTCGATACTCAAGAGATGTCGCCTGTCGACGAGGATTAACAGGTTGTCCCCCTGCGAAGCGGGGGGACCGCCCGGCCGGAGGTCGGGCGAGGGGGGCTAGCCCTACACATCACCTAGATAGGCGGCACGCATCTGGGGGTTGGCCAACAGGGCCTGGGCGGTGTCGTTGAGCACGATTCTCCCGGTCTGGAGCACATAACCCCGGTCGGCGATCGACAGCGCCATGTTGGCGTTCTGCTCGACCACGAACACCGTCGTCCCTGCGGCGTTGATCCGCTGGATGATCTCGAAGTTCTGGGCAACCAGGACCGGGGCGAGACCCATCGAGGGCTCGTCCATGAGAAGCACCCGGGGCCGAGCCATGAGCGCCCGTCCCATGGCAACCATCTGTTGCTCTCCTCCGGAGAGGGTCCCGGCCTTCTGACCCAACCGCTCCTTGACCCTGGGAAAGATCTCGAAGACCCGGTCGTAATCCCCCTCGAGGTCCTCACCATGACGGAGATAGGCGCCGATCTCGAGGTTCTCTCTGACCGTCATCCGTTTGAACAGCCGCCGGTTCTCCGGAACCATCGTCACCCCTTTGGCGACCCGCTGCGCCGTGGTCCAGCTGTTGACATCCTCACCCTCGAGGTAAATCGCTCCAGTTGTCGGCTTGAGGTATCCCAGGATGGTCTTGAGGGTCGTGGTCTTGCCCGATGCGTTCCCGCCAAGAAGGCAGACCATCTCGCCGGCGTATATCTCGAGATTGACGTCTTTGAGGATGTGGGCAGGCCCGTAATGGGTATTGATGTCCTTGAAGGCGAGAATCGGGATCCGATCGGTCATTCGTCTCGCTCCGCCGGGCGCCCCAGATAGGCCTCGATGACCGGCCTCGTTCGACGAGATCTCGTCGTAGGAGCCCTCGGCCAGCTTTACCCCGTGGTCGAGAACCACCACCCGGTCGGAAACGTCTCGGACAACCTTCATGTCGTGCTCGATGACCACGACGGTGAACCCCATCACGCTCCTGAGCTGGCCGATCAGCTCGGTCAATTCGACTGTCTCCTTCGGGTTCATACCGGCGGTCGGCTCGTCCAAGAGGAGGAGACGGGGCTCGGTGGCCATCGCCCGAGCGATCTCCAGGCGTCTCCGGTTGGCGTAGGAAAGAACGTAGGCAAACTGATCGTGCCGGTAGCCGGCGAGTCGGGAGCCGAAGAAATCCAGGATCGCTTTGGCCTTCTCCTCGATCATCCTCTCCTCGCGGCGTTGCCGAGGGGTGGTGAAGATGGCGCCGAAGAGCCCCGCCTTGGTGCGGCAGTGCTGGCCGACCATCACATTCTCCAGCACCGTCATATTGGGGAAGAGTCTGACATTCTGGAAGGTGCGGGCAATGCCCCTGGCGGTGATCTCGTTTGGCTCGTGCCCGGCCAGGTCGGTGCCATCGAAGACGATGGATCCAGCGTCGGGGGGGAACATTCCCGAGATCACGTTGAAGAACGAGGTCTTCCCCGCCCCGTTGGGGCCGATGACCGAAACGATCTCGCCCTCGTCGATGGAGAAGTCGACCCCGTCGAGAGCTTTCAACCCTCCGAACGTCTTCTCCAAGCCGGTGATCTCGAGCAGTGCCATCAGGCGGTGACCTCCCCTGTGGCGGCTTCGGTGAATCTGCCCTCCTTGTCGAGCCAGGCGTCCTGGCTCAGGTCTTCGACATGGAGCTCCCTCGATCTTCGGGCTGAAGGGATGAGGCCCTCCGGTCGCTTCAGCATCATGACAATCAGCACAAATCCGTAGATGAGCAGCTTGTATTCGGCGAATTCGGCGAGCAGGCCGGGGGATTTGGGGCCTCCGAGCACGCCGACCAGAACCAGGGAGCCGACCAGGACCCCCGGAATGCTGCCCATTCCACCAACGATCACCACCACCAGGATGATGATGGAGACCAGGACATCGAACGAGTTGGTGAAGACAGTGGCCACCTTGGCGCTCACCAGGGCGCCGGCGAAAGAGGCGATCACCGCTCCGGAAATGAAGGCGAGGAGCTTGGCGCTCACCGTCCCCACTCCGGTCGCCTCGGCAACGTCCTCGTCTTCTCTCATCGCGGCCCAGGCGCGGCCGATCCTGGCGTTTTGCACCCGGTAGGAGATGAACACGGCGACGCACACGAAGAACGCGGCGAAATAGACAAAGAGCTCTGGATCCACCCCGGAGATCTCTTCGCCGAAGATGGGGATCCCGGGAATCCCCCGGATCCCTTGAGCGCCTCCGAAGAAGGGCTTGAGCCAGTCCGAGAGCAACAGGACCCGGACTATCTCTCCGAAACCGAGGGTGACGATGGCGAGATAGTCGCCACGCATGCGGATCACAGGAGTACCAACCAGGATCCCGGCAATAACCGCAAAGAGCATCGCTACTCCGAGGGCGCCCCACCAGCCGAGTTCCAGATCCCAGGTGGGGCTGGTGGGCGAGGTCAGCACTGCGGTGGTGTAGGCGCCAACGGCAAAGAAGGCCACATAACCGAGGTCGAGGAGGCCGGCGTAGCCGACCACGATGTTCAGGCCAAGGCCCATCAGCATGAGCAGGCAGACGTTGATCAAGAGCTCATTGATCAGCCCGCCAACGATCATCGGGATGACCACGATTCCTCCAACTATGAGGATCAGAGCCAGCAAAGTCGGTCGCGACCGGCCCTTGGGGTCGGTTCCGACCAGCCGGTCTCGCAGGATGCTCTTGCCCCCAACGAAGATGTAGGCGAACACCGCTACGACGGCGAAGATGGTCACCGCGGCGTACATGTTGAGCCCGCCGTTGAGGGCATAGATGAAGTTGGTGAGCGCCGGGATGAAGCTGAAGATGTCGGTGACCACCAGTTCGAGGAAGGCAAGGCCTAAGACCCAAACCGCCCCATAGGCAACGGCCCGCCGAGCCCGATCCGGGATGAGTCGGAGGGCGCCCCCTGCGGCTCCGGCTAGCAGGGCTCCCAGGGTCAGCAACCCCAGACCCACCCAGAATTCCTTGTCAAAGGTCATCTCCTTGACCATCGGAGGCCCCATGTTGGGGAAGGTGTTAGTGAGGTCAGTTGAGTTGACCAACACCAGATAGAGCGAAGTCGAGACCCCGCCAACCAGTCCGATGAATGCCCCGTTCAGGACGTCACGGATGTTGGGTGGCTCAGTCTCGAACCCTTCGAGAACCTCCCGTTTGGTCGAGATCCAGGCGATCACGAATGGGAGGCCGAAGAGGACGGCATACCCCATGGTGAGGATGGGTGAGATCAACACTTTGTTGTTGAACGTGTCCACCATGCCGATGGCGCCGACGAAGCTCATCGAAAGACCGGCAATCAGCCCTCGGCTCACGGTGGTCTTGAAGCTCATACCCGGTCCTCGGAGCCGAGTTGCTCACCAAGGAGGCCGGACGGCCGGAAGATCAGGACCAGGATCAAAGCGCTGAACGCGACCACGTCCTTGAGCTGGGACACAGAAGGGATCCCCAGTCCAGCCAGGATCAGAAGCGGGCCGACTCCTTCGAACAAGCCGAGCAAAACGCCTCCGAGCAGGGCACCGGGAAGGTTGCCGACACCACCGAGAACGGCGGCGGTGAAAGCCTTGATCCCGGGGGTGAAACCAGTGTTGAAATCGACGCTGCGGAACAGAAGCGCCCACATCAAAGCGGCCACCCCGGCCATAGCGCCTCCGATGGCGAAGGTGGTGACGATGGTTCGGTCGACGTCGATCCCCATCAGGCCGGCGATCTCCTTGTCCTCGGCCACCGCGCGCACCGCACGACCGGTCTTGGTGCGGGTCACGAAGTACCAAAGGCCCGCCGCCGAAATGATGGCCACGATGATCACCATGAGCTTGGTGGTCTCGATGGGGAAGCCGTTGATCTCGACTCGCCCTCCGAGGGTCCCGGGCAGCGATGGGTAGGTGTGAATACCGACACCGAACAAGCCAGCAAATGTGTACTGAAGGAAGAACGAGATCCCGATCGAAGTGATCAGGGGGATGAGCCGGGGCGCTCCCCTCAGCCGTCGGTAGGCGATCTTTTCGATCAGCATCGCGGTAATCATCGAGGTCGCCATCGCAACCACCAGCACGATCAGGATCGACAAGATCGGATTGGCATCCCAGGTGCCGTTTTCGGATAGGAGCGTGGCGGCGACAAATCCGACCATGGTTCCGGCCATGAAGACTTCGCCGTGGGCGAAGTTGATGAATCCGAGGACGCCATAGACCATCGAATAGCCGAGGGCGATCAACCCATACATCGAACCCTGGCTGATGCTGGAGATGATGAGGTCCCTCCATTGCTCGATCGTCGGGCCCTCGCCATTGAGGAAGAGCTGGATCGATCCGAACAACCCGATCGAGATCGTGATGATTGCGGCGACACGGATGAACCAAAGGAAGGAATCGACCCAGTTGAAGCGAAACCCACGGGTCTTGGTTGGCTTGATCTCGGTGTTGATCGTCACGAGGTGGGGCGACTATAGAGAAAGCCCCGGTCCCCCCAGAGGGGACCGGGGCTTTTTCTCATTCAGTCATCCGTCCGAAGACGGGTGATTCTCTTAGCTAACGGAGCCTTCGAACTCGAAGACCACATTGGCCTTGCCAATTGTGATGTCAGAGGGGTCGGTGTTCTGGACGACGGTGATCTTGGTCGCACCGCAATCACCGAATTCGTCGCAAGACAGGGTCCCGATCAGACCCTCGAATCCCGACGTGTTATTCAACTGGTCACGCAAGGCCTGACGGTCGATGGTCAGGTTGCCGGCGCCGTCATCAACCGCAACGGCGTCGATCGCCGCAAGCAGCATGACGGTGGCGTCGTAGGCGTGGGCCCAGAAAGCAGCCGATGGGGCTTCCCCGAAAGTCTCGTTGTAGGTAGCGAGCACTTCGTCGGCCGACTTGCCGGTGATCCCGTTCTTGTTGGTGCCATAGCGCTGGTCCGGGCCGGAGAAGTACATGTCCTTCGACTCGGGGAGCTGCATGAAGCCGTCAACCAGGAGGCCGTCGGCACCCATCAGGATCACGTCTTCGAGACCGGTGACGCCACCGATCTGCTGGACGATGTAGTCGCCTTCGGGCTGGAAGTCCGGGAAGAAAATGGCCTCAGGTGAGCCACCCGCAACTTCGGTCAGGACCGGCACCATGTCGGTGGTCTCACCCTTCACCATGGAGGTCGCAACCACGACTTCTCCGCCTAGCTCAGTGAAAGCATTGGCGAACGCCGTGGTCAGGCCTTCGGTGTAGGGGTCGCCATCATGAATGGTGGCGGCCTTGGTCACGCCCATCTCGTTGTACAGGAACTCGGCCGCGGCCTGACCCTGGAAGAGGTCGTTGTGGGCCGTGCGGTAGTAGCCGGGAAAGTAGTTCTCGGCCGCGTTGCCCTGCAGGTCAGAGGTCAGCGATGGTGAGGTGTTGGACGGTGAGATCATCACCAGTCCGGCATCCGAGATCGAGGGCATCGCACCGGCGGCGGCGCCGGAGCAAGAGGTCCCGATCACGCCGACTACCTGGGTATCGGCGACGATTTGAGCGGCTGCTGCCTGCCCACCGTCAGCGGTACAAAGGTCGTCGAGCCCGGTCCCATAGGTCACGTCGTGACCCTGGATCTGCCCGTAGTCAGCAATAGCGAGTTCGGTTGAGTTCTGGTTCGGCGTACCGAGGAATGCCACCTCGCCGCTAATCGCTTCGAGGGAACGGATCTGGACGGCCTCGCCAGCGGCAACAGTCACGGCGCCGAGGGCGCCTGCTGCGGCCGTGGTCGTGGTCATTTCCGCCGCCGCCGTGGTGCTTGTTGCACCAGCAGCTGCGGTGGTCGTCGTTCCTTCCTCTTCCCCGCCGCCACAGGCAGCCAGGATCAGCGAAAGAACAGCCAGAACCGTGAGAAGCTTGAGGCCTCTCTTTGTTTTCATGTGTTTCCTTCCTCCACTTGGTCAGAGCGGCACGACTAGAAGCCGCGCCGTGTAGGGCGACTTTAGACCCCAAATTCGGTTCCGGCACCCTGAGCGACCCTCTCAGGACCGTTTCGGCGTACCGTGGCGGGGTGGTTCGAGCATCAAATGTCGTGGAAGATGCGAGGGATTCGACCCCGCCGAAGCCGAATCGCAAGGGCCTTGTCTGGCTGCTGGCCGGACTTCTGATCGGCGGCGGGCTGGCAGTCCTGTTTCTCGACACCAGTACCGCTCCGGAGCCGTCCACGACCACCTCGACTGTTGGCCTTCAGGACACTCGTGTGGTGACCATTTCCGGGATCGGAGAGGAGATCCCAGGCTTTCCAGACGGACTGATGGCCGCCAGGCGCGGCGAAGGACGGAGTCTGGAGATGGTGATCTGGCCGCAGAGCGGCGACCCCTCGGTGAGGTCGGTTCCATTCGGGGTCGCGTCGCCACCCGATCCAGTGGAATTCGACCGCTCGGGACGACTTTCGGCGACGCTCGTTCCGGTCCCCGCCGGATGATCTGACCAGCATCCTCTACGCCGGTGTGCCGGAGGCGGCGGCGATCGTTTCGCCCGATGTCACCGGCTATGCCTGGCATGACTCCGTCCCGGAGGTGCTGGCGTACTCGACGTTGCAGGACGGGGAGACCAGACTTTGGTTAACCCGGGGCAATCTCGCCAGCTCGGAGCTGGTCGCACAGGCGGTCGGGATTGAAGGCGGCGTCGCCGCCGTGGGCGAGTGGGGCGTCGCCGTCCAGGACGGTGAGTGATGTTGCCCTCTTCGACTTCTTCGGCGAGCATGACTCAGCTGGGCACCGGTCGCATCCTGGGCTCGGACCCCAACGGGTGGCTTGCCGTCGATGACAACGGCTTGGGCCTCGATCAACGTCGATGGATCGAGTCGCGTGATCCCGACAGGTGCGAGTTCGCTGCTCGATGCCACTTTTTCCCCTGACGGCACCCGGGTGGCCGCTCTGACCGGGGACGGGCTGACGGTGTTCTCGCTCGACGAGGGAATCGAGGTCGCCAGCACCTCGGAGCACGCCGGAATGCCTCAGGTCGTGTGGTCCTCCGACAGCAGATATGCGCTATTCCCGGGGGTGCATGGTGTCTTCGTCCTCGACACCAGCGACAGCACTGTCCGACAGATGATGCCGGCGGATGTCTTCACCGGTCTCGCCACGTTCAACCTCAACGCGCCATGATGTGAATCGTGGCCACATTTCACGTACTTGCAGCAGGGTATGGCGGCGAGCGGGTCGCCTCCACGGTGTCGCTCATCGTTTCCGGGAGTTCGCTGGTGGTGGTCGATCCCGGGATGGTCGCCTCCCGCTCGGTGATCCTCGACCCGATCGACCGCCTCGGGTATCGGCCCGAGGACATCACCGACGTCGTGATCTCCCACCACCACCCGGATCACACGATCAACATCGCGTTGTTTCCCAACGCCAGGGTTCACGACCACTGGGCCATCTACAAGGGCGACGTCTTGGGACGACCGGCCGGCCGAGGGCTTTGAGGTCGCGCCCGACGTGACGCTCTGGGAAACCCCGGGGCATACCGCCCAGGACATAACGACGATGGTGCGCGCCGGCGACGAGCTGGTCGCCTTCACCCACCTTTGGTGGTATCGAGAGGCTCCGTACGACGATCGGTTGGGCACCGATCAGGATGCACTTCATGTCGGCCGGGAGCGGGTGCTCCAGGTCGCCACCCTGATCGTGCCCGGCCACGGGGAGCCCTTCGTGCCTGACGCCTCGACCTCCCGGTAGCCTCCGCAACATGGCCGGATCCGGACCGATCGAAGAGCTCGCCGCCACCGATTCCTATCTGGCGCGCGCCGAAGGCCGGGTTCTCGAGGTCCTCGACGGCGGGCTCTTCCTCGATCGAACGGTCTTCTATGCCCGCGGTGGCGGTCAGCCTGGCGATGTCGGGGTGATCCGCTGGGATGGGGGCGAGGTCGAGGTGATCGACACCATCCGTCGAGAGGGCAAGCCCTTCCACGTGGTTGCCGAGGACGCGGTGCTCCCCGATCCGGGGACCGCAGTCGAGGGCGTCATCGAATGGGATCGGCGCTATCTGACCATGAAGACCCACACCGCGCTTCACGCCTTGTCCGGGCTGATATTTCGAGACTTCGGGGCCAAGGTGACCGGGGGAAACATGGACCCGGGCGTGGCCCGGATGGACTTCGAGCTCGACGGGATCTCGGTCGAGTTCGGCCAAACGGTGGAGCGAAAGCTGAACGAGGAGCTGACCAAGGGGTATCCGACCGAGGTCGTGTTCATGGCCCGCAGTGAGGCCCTGAAGGATCCCGACCTGATCCGGACCAAGGTGAACCTGATCCCGGAGTGGGTCGAGGAGATTCGTGTGATCGACATCGTCGGGCTCGATCGCCAGGCGGACGGTGGCACCCATGTCGCCTCCACCCTCGAGGTGGGTGAGGTGAGGGTGGTCAAGACCGAGTCCAAGGGGAAGGCGAACAAGCGGATGCGGATCGAGATCGGCTGACCGACCTCAGCCAATACGGCGCGCAACACGCGATGTCGCCCAGCGTCATATGCGCTATGTACCTCAGGTAGCCGACGACCGTTGCCGGGCATCAAGAGCGGATACCAGGTACCAGTACCCGTAATGCTCGATTTTGTACTCGGCCTGGTTCTTGCCGGTCTCCTGGTTCGAGGCTGGACCCGGGGATTCGTCCGTGAGGTCCTCGATCTGGTTGGGCTCATCCTCGGGGTCTGGATTGCCTTCCGGCTGAGTGCCCCTCTCGGCGAGTTCCTCTCCGATCGGTTCGGGGTGGCGCCGGAGGTCGCCGCCATCGGAGCGGGGATCGTCCTCTTCGTCTTGTTTGGCGTGGCGATGGCCGTCGCGGCTCGCTACCTGTCCAAGGTGATGAATCTGCCCGGGCTCACCATGATCAACCGGGTTGGTGGCGCCGCGGTGGCTCTCGGTTGGGGCATCGTCATACTTCTGGTCGTCCTCAATCTCGCACGGGTGTTGCCGCTACCCGCGAGTTGGGACCAGGCGATCGAGGACTCCACCGTCGCCCAGGCAATCGCCGGGCCCGACGCATTGCCCCAACAGGCCTTCGAATCGGTCGGTTCGAGTCAGGTGCTGGCTTCATTGACCGCCCTGCAATCGGTTCTCGGGACGAGCCGGGCGGTGCCGGAAGGGAACGAGATCATCATCATTCCGCCCGCCCCGGAGGACGAGATCCGACAGGTCCGAGACGAGGTCGCCGACCTGATGGTCCGGATCAACGAGTACCGGGCGGGCCAGGGTCTGAGCGCTCTCACCACCAGCGCGGTGTTCACCGATGTCGCCGAGACCCGGGCCGCCGCCATGTACACGACCGGTCGCATCTCCCGGGACACCCCGGTGGGCGGAAGTGTCCTCGACGACCTGGCTGCTGCCGGCGTCAGACCGACTTTGGCGGGTGAGAACCTGGCTCTTGCCAGTAGTTCTGCCGCCGCATTCGACGGGATGCTCGATTCTCCAACCGCCCTCGCCCAACTCGACGAGCCGGGCTACGACCGGGCGGGCGTCGCCGTGGTCGAAGGCCCCACGGGTCGGTTGGTGGTGGTGGTGTTTGGCGGCTGATTCCTAATGCAGGGCGTCACGGATATGGCGCGATCTGCATAAAGAATGGCGTCAAACCGTGGTGGGAACCGGCTCGGGGACACTCCGGGCGCGGGCGACTGCCACGAAGCCGACCCCGGCGAGGACCATGGCGGCGCCAATCAGCTGAATCGTCGACGGCCTCTCCTCGAAGATCATCGCCGCCCAGATCATCGTCAACACCGGCTGGACCAGGATGATGGTTGCCGTCTCCACCGCGGGGAGACGGGGGAGGGCGTAACCGATGAGCAGCCAGCCGCCCACCTGTGCGCCGAGTGCGAGAGCGATCAACCATGCGTGGGCAGGCCAGCTGGGCACGAAGTCGATCCCCCCGGTGAAAGGACTGAGCAGGAGCACGGTGACCAGACCCCCGGCGGTTGCCTCCATCAGCGGGCCGGCCGGTGGAGCCTGGATGTCGTTCGCGTTGCGAAACACCAGGATGAAGGCGGCGTAGAAGACCGCCGAGACCAGCGCGAGCAAGGTCCCCAGCAGCGGGTTGGATCCGAAGGCGTTGGCTTGCCCCAATCCGCTTACGAGGGCAACGCCTACCAACACGACGGGGATGGCAATCAGTATGCGACGGCTGGGTTTCTCGCCGAAGATGAGCCAGGCGGCGATGGCCACGATGACTACCTGTGAGTTGGCGATGAGCGTGCTCAACCCGGCCCCGATGTAACCGATGGCGGTGTGCCAGGCGATCATGTCGACCCCCATCAGGAATCCGGAGCCAAAGGCGAGCAGGCGCTTCTGGAGTGTCCGGTGGTCGCGGTCCCGGAACACAAACCAGATCACGAACAGCACCGGGAGGGCGTAGGCCAGCCGGAAGAAGGCTCCGGTCACCGGATCGACCCCGGAAAGCTCGAAGAAGATCCCCGAGAATGAGATGGCCAGGGCGCCGGCCAGCGCTGCGAGCAGGGTCACGCGACGGCCGGGCCGTCGGCCAGTTCAGGGAAATTCACGCCGCGGGCACTTCCAGGTCGCGCAGCTCGGCGTAGGAGGCGTGGATGGCCTTCAGGAAGACGTCGGAGTCAGGGAAGGTGTCGTAGTCGGCATGGATCCCCCAGAGCAGCCGCCCGTTGTAGGAGAACAGGGCGATCCCCAATCCGTGCTGGGCCCAGAGGGGCACCATCGGGTAGTTGGCCAGCATCTCGGCTTCGAGGAGGTACATGGGGAATTGGGGCCCGGGGATGTTGGTGACCGTCATGTTGAAGGGTCGCATTCTGGAGCCAACCACCCGATTCGCCAGGGAAAGCAGGGTGATCGGGGTTCCCGAGCTGATCTCCACCAGGGTCGCCGCGCCCAGCGCCTGATTGCTCTTCTTCAGGTTCAGGGTGCGCTCTTTGATCAACTGATGACGGACCAACGGGTCCGGCTCCTCGATGGGGAGATCTACGAGCCACATCGCCACCTGATTGCCCAGTGCGCCCTTCTGGTCGGCCCGCCTCGTCGAGACCGGGTTCATCACCCGGAAGGCGGTCTCGGAGACGTCGTATCCGCGCTCCTCGATCAGGAACTTGCGGATCGCCCCGGCGGCGATGGTGAGAACCACGTCATTTAGCGATCCGCCCAGTTTGTTCTTGACCTGCTTCAGATCGGCCAGAGGAAGGTCGGTCCAGTCGAAGCGGCGATTGGGCCCGATGTCGGGATTGAGCGGAGTCCGGTCTGAGGTGGTGAGCCAACCGGAGCGAAGTGAGGAGAGCGCTGCGGCCGACTTGTCCATCGTCCGGTCGGCGAGGTCCTTTCCGTCGCGCACGGTTTCGGAGAGGTTGGTCAGACGGTCGATGAGGCGCCGCGTTGCGTGGGCCAGCTCGGCGACGGCGAGCTGGCTCGGGGTTGGGGCGGGACGGGGGGTCCACTGCGGGGCCTCCTCGATATCGGAGGTCGGGACCACGTTGAGGAGGATCGTGGTGAGATCGACCCCGGAGAGGCCATCGATCATGCAGTGATGGATCTTGGCGATGATGGCGAAGCGGTCCTCGTCCACCCCTTCCACCACCCACAGCTCCCACAGCGGCTTGTTCCGGTCCAGCGGTGTGGAGACGATCCGTCCGGCCAACGCCTTGAGCTGAGCATCCGAGCCGGGCCTGGGCAGTGAGGTGTGGCGGACGTGGTATTCGAAGTCGAACTGGTCGTCATCGATCCAGACCGGATGCCGGTTGTAGGGGACCCAGTCGAGTCGCTGTCGATAGCGGGGGATGTACTGCAGCTTGGAGAGGATGTGCGCCTTGATCCGATCGAAATCGATCCCACCCTCCGGGCCCTTTAGCGGAGCCGAATTGAACAGGGCGACACCGGCGACGTGCATGTGACTGGTCCGGGTTTCCAGAGCCAGGAAGGAGGCGTCGAGGTAGGTCAGCACCTCGTAGTGGAAATCATTCATCAGGGGTAGAACCTACCCGCGGTCATCCCCATATGAACCACAGCAATTCAGGGGCTAGCAATCCCTGGTGTCGGCTGGAGTCGTGGCGGTCAGGTTGAAGCCTCATGTGGATCGTCTAGCTTGCCCCTCATGGCCCGGCAATGCCAGATCCTGCGTGTGTTCACCAGGGAGGATTCAGGTGGCAACCACCTGGGCGTGGTCACGGACCTGGCGGGGTTGACCTCCGAGGCGATGCAGGCGATTGCCACCGAGCTCGGGTTCTCGGAGACCATTTTCTGTGACCTCGCCGGCGAGGTACCCACAGCCAGAATCTTCACCCCTGCCACCGAAATGCCATTTGCCGGCCATCCCTTGGTCGGCTTGGCCTGGCATTTGGCCGAGACGCTTCCCGACCCGGTTGACCGGATCCGATGCCAGGTAGGCGAGGTCAGTGTGACCTTCGAAGGCTTACAGACCTGGATCGAGGGCCCCGGCGATCAACCGGTGGAGACCATCGAATCCCCACCCCTGGGTGGTGAGGTGGCGGTGTCGGTCCTGATGCCGATCCCCTACATGGTGGTTCAGTTCTCCACTCCGAGACAGATCGCCGAGTTGGTCCCTCCTCCTTCGTCCCTTGGGGACGTCTATGTCTGGGCTTGGGAGGACCCGGGCCGGGTGGCCAAGGTGCGCTTCTTTGCCGACGAAGCCGGTGTCCCCGAGGATCCCGCCACCGGGAGCGCCGCTTTCGCACTTGCCTCCTACTTCCGGTCTATCGGGCAACCCGAAGGAAGCATTGTCATTCATCAGGGCGACGAGATCGGCCATCCCTCGACGATCCGGCTCAGGTGGGATGAGGCGAATTCGTCAATTGGTGGCACCGTTGTCCGCGACGAGGTTCGGACCCTCGACAACTAGCCCTCAGACCGTGGCGACCCAGATCACCTCACCGTCGCTGTCCATCTCGTTGGTGCGACGCAGACCGATGGCCGGTGGCGACCCGCCCCGACGCCAGATGGTCGGGGTGGATGTGGGCCGTGAATTGGGTCGTGCCCACGGCGGCGAGCCAGTCGCGCATTGCTTGGGCGCCCTCGGTGGCGTAGCCCTGACCCTGCCAGGCGAGACCGACCACCCATGCCAGTTCGGCGGAATCGCCGATCACCGTGGCCTGGACGAACCCGATGGCCGTCTCTGGGCCGCCGAGCCTGAGGATCCAGTTGTGCCACGTCTCATCTTTGCGTGGCGACCCGATGACCTGAGCCCGGTATCGATGCTTCAACGTTTCGAGACTCGGGGGGCTGTCCCCGGTGAATCCGTAAAGCTCAGGGTCGGCGAGGACGGTGACCATCTCGGCTGCATCTTCGACCTCGAGCGGTGTCAGGAGGAGTCGACTGGTGCGCAGCTCGGTGGTTGAAGGCGGCCTCATCGACGTTCGACTCTGCCAGACCGGCCCGCCCCCCAGGGCCATACGGCTCCCCCATCGCGTTCGTAACGCTTTCGGGACGGAGTCGCAATAGAAATGGGCCGGAAATGAACACTGCCAGGAATGCCCGAGCCGGCACCGGGCGCACGTTCGCCACGGTGTGGGTGGTGGCCGCCTTGGCCGTGGTCGCCATCGTCTACGCGACCTGGCTCCAGGCCCACTACGGAGTCATCGGCGACACCACCTTGGCAGTCCTCGTCAATCTGATCGCATCGGTTTCTGCCGCCGGATTCGTGGTCGCGGGAGCGCTGATCGTCTCCCGGCAACCGGACAATGTCATCGGCTGGCTGCTGATCATCCCGGGGATTGCCTTTCCCATCACCGAGTCCGCCACAACCTGGCTGGTGGCACTGGATCCCGCTCCGACCTCAGTCGATCCCTGGCTGTGGCTGGCGCTCTGGTTCACCAGCTGGTCATGGGTGTTGTTCCTCTTCCCTGTGCTCCACCTGCTGCTCACCTTTCCCGATGGCACCCTTCTCTCGCGCAGGTGGCGCTGGGCGGTATGGCTCGAAATGACCCTGGTGCTCCTGATCCTGGTCCCCACTGCCTTCTACGAGACCTTTGCGCTGGCCGACGAGACCGGACCGGTGCTCTGGTCGGTGGCCAACCCGATCGGCTTCATTCCCGAGTCGTTCGATCAGCGTCTCCACCAGGTCTGGGACCCTGCCGGGCTGTTCCTGACGATGAGCTCGGTCACGGCCCTGGTGCTCCGATACCGGAGGAGCGACGCCGGGCAACGCCATCAGATCAAATGGCTCTTCTACGCAACGGGAGTCTTCGCGGCCGGCATGGTGTTGCAGGGGTCCATCGCCTCGCCCGACCTGGCCGATTTGGCGTTCAACATTGCCTTCGGTGTGCTTCCGATCTCGATCGCGGTCGCGGTCCTGCGCTACCGGCTCTACGAAATCGACCGCATCGTCTCCCGCACCGTGTCATATGCCCTGGTGGTCGCGGTCCTGTCCGCCGTCTTCTTCGGGGTAGTAAGCCTGCTCACCTCGTTCCTGCACTCGAGCAACGACCTCGCCATAGCCGGCTCCACGCTCGCTGTGTTCGCTCTCTTCAACCCGCTCCGGAAGCGCGTCCAGGACCTGGTCGACCGCCGGTTCAACCGCACGCGTTACGACACACGCCGGGTCGTCGACGGATTCGCCGACACCCTCCGGGACCAGATCGACGCCGACGAGGTGGTCGACGGCTGGATCGGGGTGGTCAACGAGACGATGCAACCGGCGTCGATCGGGGTTTGGGTACGCGATCGCCGGGACGCGGCGATGACCTGAGCCCGGTATCGGCGTCCGACTTGTCGTGACTCGGGGGGCTGTCAGCCGGTGAACCCACGGAGGACGAAGGGGACTCCGACTAGGGTCTTCCATTGACGAGTGGTGTGCCGGGAAGTCTGGTCGGCGGGGTTCGATGAATCGCGAAGGCACCAATCGCAAGCTGATCCAGCCACTCCGCGACTTCCTTGCCACGGAGTCGGCCGGGGGCATCGCCCTCGTGGTGGCAGCCCTCATCGCCATCGTTTGGGCCAACTCGCCATGGCAGTCCAGTTACGAGCAGCTGTGGACGACGACGTTCGAGGTCCGACTCGGTTCTCGGGCGCTGTCAATGGATCTCCGACATTGGGTCAACGACGCGCTGATGGCCATCTTCTTTCTGATCGTCGGATTGGAGATCAAGCGGGAGCTTGTCGAAGGCGAGCTGAGGGACCCGAGGCGTCGGGCGCTGCCCGTGTTCGCCGCGGTGGGTGGGATGGTCGTCCCGGCCCTGCTCTTCATTGCACTCAATCCGTCTCACCCCGAGATACGCGGCTGGGGGATTCCTATGGCAACGGACATCGCGCTCGCAGTTGGAGTGGTGACGCTGGTCGGAAGCAGACTCCGACCTTCTCTGAAGCTGTTTCTTCTCGCATTGGCGATCGTCGACGACATCGGGGCGATCCTCGTCATCGGGCTCGTGTACTCCGGGGGGATCGACTGGGTTTGGCTGTTGGCCGGGATCGTGGTCATCGGTCTCACCCTCGTCCTCCGGCGCAACGTGGATGCGCTGGCCGTGTATGTGGTGCTCGGAGTCGGCCTCTGGCTTGCCCTCTATCGGGCGGGAATTCACCCCACTCTCGCCGGTGTGGTCATGGGTCTGCTGGCACCTGCCAAGCCCCGACTGACGTCTGATCTGATCGATCAGACCGAGTTGTCGACAATCGGATCAGTGGAGGATGTCCTCGCGACCCAGCGACTGGCGCGCTCCTCGGTATCGGTCGTGGAGTGGCTCGAACATCGAATCCACCCTTGGACGGGATTTCTGATCGTTCCACTCTTTGCGCTCGCCAATGCCGGAATTCCCCTGTCAGTCGAAGCGGTGGCTGGAGCGGTCGGCTCCCCCGTCGCCTGGGGCATCTTCCTCGGCCTCGTGATCGGGAAGCCGCTTGGCATCCTCCTCGCTTCATGGATTGCGATCCGACTGGGTGCGGGCAGCCTCCCCGAAGGTGTCGACTGGACCGCGATCGCCGGCGCCGGCCTGGTCGCAGGCATGGGCTTCACGGTCTCGATCTTCATCTCCGAACTGGCGTTGCTTCCGCCATTCAATGAGTACGCCAAGATCGGGATTCTGATGGCTTCGATCGTGGCGGGCGTGGTTGGGTTCTTGGTCTTGAGACGCTGGTCTTCGCCCCTAGCGGCGTCGACCGCGTTGCCGGTCAACTCATGATGTAACGCTCGCGCAAGGCAGCGATTGTCTGCCGGGGGAGGGCTTTGGAATCGAGAAGCTCTTCGATCGTCTGAGAGGCGAACGTCGTGTCATCGACAAGGAGGCTCCGGTACCGGTCACAGGCATCGACGTAGTTCAGGTTGCCGGCAGGGTGGACCACCACCATCCGGCCCCAGGTCCAGGCCCGGCTCGGATGCTGGACCATCGACAACACCAGCAGATGTCTGAGCCACATCACGAGGAGATCGGATCGGTTGAAACCCGTGAGGGCGTCGGGGCTGAAGATCTTCGCCCTTTCGGCGATCTCGAGGTATCGGGGGAGGCGCTGCGGCTTCGGCTCGTGGCGCTGGGTCACCTGGTGGTAGTTGACGTTGAGGCCGATGATCCCGTTGGTCCCGTCGTCCAGATCGAGGATGAAGGCGACGTCGAAGTCGCTCAGGTTCCCCAGGTAGGCAGGGTCGAGACGACCCGGTGAGTGGGCAAAGCGGACGTCGGAGACCGTGCCTGGTGTGTCCGGCCACCAGGTGTGGACCGCACGGTCGGCCAGCCCGGTGTCCGCTGCCAGATCGCCGAACAGGTTGAAGGTCATGGCCGTGGACGAGAGAAGGTCGGCCCAGAGCCCCTGATGGTCGAAGCTCTGCTCGCGTTCGATGAATGAGGTTCGGGCTTTCGCCGCCTCGAGGGCTGCGCCGTTGAGGAAATTGGCCCCGGTCTCCTTGGCGTATTCCAGCGGGAGATTGCTCCCGACGAGTCGCAACGACACACCAGGTCGGGGCCGGATCGGGTGGGTGCCGATGGGGTGACCCTTGGCCTCCCGCCACATCGCCTGGTGGTAGCGGAGGCCGCGGCGGAACTCGGTCATCGCCGGCGGTCCCGGGACCCGATCGGCCGCTTCCCAGCAGTGCGCGGCCTCGAGTATCTCCTGGGAAAGAGATTCATCCATTCTGGCGATCGTAGATCGGTGCTGGCGGATCCGACCTGGGGTGATGCAGTTCGGTGTAGGGTGCGGAAACGGACGAAAGGCGTCGTGAAATCCGCGGCACACGTCGACAGGAGGAACAGGAAAATGAGCATTGGACCAATTCAGGCTTTTGTTATCGGCTTTCCCGATAACGACATGTTTGAGGGTCGTATCGCCGAGGAATTGGGACGCCTCAGTGGTGTCGGACAGATTCGAGTAATCGATGCCGTGGTCGTGACCCGCGAGGGCGACGACGTCGCGGTCCTTTCGGTGTCCGACCTCGACGACGAGGAGCGGGCCGAGCTGCGGACCGTGGTTGGGGCCCTGATCGGGCTGGGCGTTGCGGGCGTCGATGGTGCCGTTGCGGGCGCCGAGGCCGGAGCATCGATCGACGTGGACGCACTGACCGCTGCCGAGATGGTCGGTGCAAGCCTGATCGAGGGGCTTCCCGATGGCAGCTCTGCGCTCGTCCTGGCCATCGAGCACCTATGGGCGATACCGCTCCGTGATGCAGTGCGCGACGCCGGAGGAGTGGTCCTGGCCCACCGCAGCCTCGCAGCTGAGGATCTGATCGCTCTGGGGATGGCCATCGGCATCGAAGCCGAGATGGAGATGGAGGAAGAAGAGCTCGCCGACAGCGGAGCCTGATTCCGCTAGCTCCACAAGGATTGGTGTTCTGAAACGCCGGTCTTGTCAGCCGACCGCTGGCTAGCCGGGTGGTTCTGCGTGGAGAACGTATGCCTTTGTACGGAAGCGCAGTGTCTTGCGGTCGAGTTCTCCTTCTTCGTATCCCCACCGGTCGTTGAGCCAAAGCAGGTCTGGATCATCGGTGTACCAACGAACAGGACCAGCGAATAGCCGACGATCTCGATCGTCGGGCATGAGACTTATTCCGTGCATCCGATACATGACCGGACGCTCGTGGCTGGCGAGGCGGATTACCCCGGTGAAGTCGGGCAAGTAGACCTCGTCAGGCCGTCGCTGAGGGAAATTCGTCCACTCGATCGTCCCGCGAGCTCCGGCCCAGACCACCGATCCTTCGCCTCTTCCGATCATCTGCAGAAGCGCCCCGTCGAATAACTCCACAGTTTCGATCGTGTCGGAGATGTACCCCTGCTCTGTCGTATAGAGGAGCTCGCTGCGCACGCATCCGAAGCTACGCAGTCACAAGGAGAAACTGGGGTCAGCGCCCTCGGGGAGGACTCGAACCTCCGACACAGGTTTAGGAAACCTGCTGCGGATTCGGGGTCTCCGAGGCCGGCGGCTTCTTCAAGAGGGTCGCTTCTCTTCGCCGCAACTTGGATTGAGGAGATGCTCGCGACCGCCAGCGGTTCATCGCCACCGGATGCAGTTGCACGTTTTCCGATGAGGCACGGCTCCTGACACCTCGGTATCGGGACTCTGAGATGGCGTCTGCGGCTCCTCTGACGACCTATTGCTGGCTCCCGAGATGGATGTGTGGACATCGGACGGAAGAGTGGCCCAGAGTTTCCAACAAGCGAGAAACCCTTGCAGGGCATAGGGTCCACGCCCTGGCGAAAGGAGACTCGATGTCAATCCAAGACGGATCACAAACCGCGGCCGACCCCGCACCCAGCCACGGGACCATCCGCAAACCGAACCCAGCTCTTCTGGAGCACGCCCGGGAGCGCGCCAAGTCAAGGGAGAACAGGTTCGCGGACCGGGTCACTGCCTTCTCGGGTTCGATGCGCTTCGTATACATTCACGTCGTCTGGTTCGGCTTATGGATCGGCCTGGGCATAGAGGCCTACCCCTACGGTCTCTTGACGATGATCGTTTCGCTCGAAGCGATCTTCCTCTCCACCTTCGTCCTGATCTCGCAAAACCGCGCCGACGCCAAGCGCCAGGTGGTCGCCGATCAGCAGTGGACCACGGTTCAGGAGGAAGAGGAACAGAACAACGAGCTGCTCGACCTCTCGAGGCAGATACTGAAACTGACCAAGGAGGTGCACTTCCTCACACGCTCCCGAGGGGATCACAGCGACGACCGCGGGCGTCCATCACACTCGGAGTGATCTCGCACGAGATCTCGCAAAGGCCACAGGCCAGGAGCGCCAAGCCAAACGAGCCCGATAATCGACGACGAAGTCCCTCCCGGCCGTCGATAGCACTCAGAGTCAAAGCCCTCTTATGGAACTGAAAGCCGACTCGCAACTGAGCCCGGATCGACCTCCCATTTGTCGAGATCGGCGGCTATGGGGAGTGCGGTCTCCCGCCACGAGGTGAGGTCACCGGAGTAGCGGGCGGCGTACTTGTCGTGGACAGCATCCCGGGCGAGTCGATCCTCCTCCGGATCGGACACGATGCGAGCGGTCCCTGTGTACCCGTCGGCGCCGACGCGAACCCTTACGCCGGGGTGCGGGTCAGGTTGCGAACCCAGTCGGAATGGGTCCCGCCACCGGAGAGCAGGTAGAGGCTCCACCCGTGTTGTGCGAACCAGATTTCGATGGTGTGAGGACGGCCGCTCACTCTGCCCACCGTGGTCAGGGCGATCACCAAGTGGCGATCGAGGTCCGTGGACATAATCACCGTCAGCTTCGCGACTCGGCGAGTTGCGGCATGACCTCGGTTGCCAGCAGCTCGATTGCGTCGGGATTGTGGACGTCAGCGGTGTTGACGATCACTTGCTGCACCCCGGCGTCGCCAAGACGACCGAACCTCTCCACGAGCTGGTCGGCGGATTCCGTGGTGGACCTCCAGGCGTTCGAACTGAACAGGCTCACCGACTGCAGGGTGGTGCGCTCGATCTCCTCGTAAGGGCGTCCTACCGCCTCGCAATGCTCGGCGAGGATCCGGTACTTGTGACGGAGCTGGTCGGGATCACCAAAGAGGTTGGAGGCGTCGGCGTAACGAGCCACCAGACGCAGCGTCTTCTTCTCGCCACCGCCGCCGATCATGATCGGCACCCTGGGTCGGGAGATCGACTGGGGCACGTTGAGGAGACGCTCGGCGGTGAACCGGTGGCCTTCGAACCGTGTTTCGCTTCCTCGTTCTCCGTCGAACATGTGGTTGGCGATCTGCAGGGTGTCTTCGAGCATCTCGAATCTGGCCTTGGTCTCGGGGAAGGGAAAGCCCAGGCCTACTGACTCCGCCTGGTTCCATCCGGCGCCGAGGCCAAGCCAGGCCCGGCCCCCTGAGAGCACGTCGAGGGTGGTGGCGGCCTTCACCCACAGCCCCGGGCTGCGGTAGTGGACCCCGCCGACCATCAACCCAAGGCGGGCCCGTTGGGTGTGTGCGGCCATGAACCCGAGGGCGGTCCAGCCCTCGAGCATCGGTTCGGTTTCCGAGCCCGGTCCACCGATCTGCCAGAAATGGTCCATCACCCAGATCGAGTCGAATCCGGCCTCGTCGGCTGAGCGCACCACCCGGGCGAGGGTGGGGCCGATCGCCTCCGGACCGCCCGGCCAGGTGAAGGAGTAGACCTGGAGTCCGAACCTCATCGGACCACCTCGATGTTGAACGTAGGGGGGTGCATCGCCGCTTCCACGCTTCTCGTTTCGACGGTCCGGTCATGGCCGAAGTCAACCGACTCGGGCCCAGCCGTCTGGCCCACAGGGCCGGTGCCCAGCACTCCGATCCTCATGTCATTTCCCTCCAAATGAGACAGGTCCGTCTATCAATCCTTGAAAGGTACAGACAGGTCTGTATCATGTCAATCCTGATGACTACCACCCAGGATCTGCCGGTCCGACAACGCATCCTGGAGACGGCGCAGCGCCTCTTCTATCGGGACGGGTTCCGAGCGGTTGGGATCGACACCATCATCGCCGAAGCCGGGGTGGCGAAGATGAGCCTCTACCGGCACTTCCCCTCCAAGGACGACCTCATCGTCGCCTACCTCGAGGAATCCGACCGTCAGTATTGGGAGTGGCTTGACGGGGCCGTCGCCCATCTCGACAATCCGAAACAGAAGCTGGTCGGCATGTTCGAGGCGATCGAGAAGGTGGCGACCAACCCCGAGTGTCTGGGATGCACCTTTCAGGGCACGGCCGCCGAGTTCCCCGACCGTGACCATCCCGGCCATCAGGCCGCCCTGGCTCACAAGAGAACGGTGCGTGACCGGTTCGCTCGGCTCGCTCAGGAGGCGGGGCTGCGCGACCCCGAGAGGCTCGCCGATAGCCTCCTGCTGCTCATGGACGGCGCCTGGGTGGCAGCCCGCATGTACGGTCCGCGGAATCCAGCCACCGGCCTGGCCGCCACCGCAGGAACCCTGATCGAAGCGCACGGTTGAGAAGCCGCCGGTCCTGGAACCCGCGCTGCGCGTCTTAGAGGCCCGGCTCTGACCTCAGTCCTCGTCGATCACTCCCCCTCGGGTGGGGTCTGCATCGTCGCGGCGAGCAGCATGTCGATCAAGTGTCCAATCAGCGTGTCGAGCACAGCTGGATCGGAGAAGTCCGCTCCGTACAGAGGGCTCTTCACCCGCTCTACGCCTGCGGTTGTGATCAGCACGTCGACAAACATGCTGATGAACACATATGGCGGGACCTCGCGAAGGGTTCCTGCGGCCATCAGGTCTTCCAGTAGGCCCGTCAGCGCCTCCACTCCAGGGCGAAGCGCCTCTTCCACCTCTCCTTCGAACATCGGGTGCATCGACGCCTGCAACATGAGTCTGGTGATTACCTCCTGACCCACAATGACCTGCCCGAGCCGTCTCAACACCACTCTGAGCAAGTCGAGTTTGGACAGATCCCGGAGATCGTCCCCGACGTCGATGGCTGAGACCCATTGCGAGCCGCAATGTCTGACGACGTCCTGATACAGCTCTCGCTTCGTTCCGAAGTGGTAGTTCAGAGTTGGCTGGGTGACTCCTGCCTCCTTGGCGATAGCCGACAGAGATGTGCCGTCGAACCCGTGGTGGGAGAAGACATCGATGCTCGCTTCGATCAAACGCTCGCGGGTCACCATCGCTCGGTCACTCCTGGTCGATTCCGCCCTGATCTCGATGGGGGTAACCCACATGTTTCCAGTGCGCAAGTTGCCCGTCCATCTCTTGAGTTTCGCAGTCTCCCAACCTGACCAGGACAGATGCGGCCCGGGACCAAACGACCTGGTCCACACCCCCGACTCAAATTGCTTATTGACATATCAGTCATTCTGATGATACTATCAGACAAACTGATGTAGTGATAAGTTCCCCTTCATCGCATGGAAACCCAAGAGGGGTCCAAAGGCTCTAGCGAATGGACAGGACATAGATATGGAATCGCTACTGAAGGCGGATTCGGCTGCAAACCCCGGGGGGCCGGTCTGCATGTAGGAGGAGTCGTGATCAAGGATCACGGCGAGAGCAACACCGAAAGGGAAAGGAGAAGGAGATGACCAAGCTGTCAGAGCAACTGAGGCTACTTGCCGACCGTGCCGCAGCCATCGAGCGTCGCGCCGACGCGGCCCATGAGGAGGCCGCCGAGAAGCGAGACGAGAAGGTCGCCGAGGCTCAGGCCCGGCTCAAGGAGCAACAGGAGGCGTTCTCTACGCAGATGACTGCGATGTCCGAGGACGCACAGGCAGCGTGGAGCGGTGCCAAGGACTCTCTGAAGAGTGTCCGGGACAAGATGCGCTCCAACGTCCAGAAGGGCGTCCACACGATCGAGGCGAAAGACGCTGAAGTCTCTGCCGACTGGGCAGAGAGCTACGCGTACGACGCAACCGAGTTCGCATTGCTGGCTGTGGCTGAGGCCGACGCGGCCGTGATGGAGTACATCGCGGCGCGGGCCCGGGCCAACGAGCTGACCTCGGTCTGAGAAGCCAAACCCGACCCGGCGCTCACTGTGCGAGAGCACAGGGCGCCGGGGGACGGGTTGCAAGTAACAGCTGGGGTTGGTCAGACCCGGCCAGATGAAAGGATAAGACCTATGACTACACCAACCGCAGCTCCACTCGGTAACCAGTTGAGAACCGAAACCGCCCGCTCCTCCTGGTTGTGGCTCATCGCCGGAGCCCTGTGGATCTTGATCTCGCTGATCATCCTTCAGTTCGACGCGGAATCGGCCGCGACCGTCGGCGTCATAGCCGGCGCCATGTTCGTGGCCGCCGGAGTCGAGTATTTCTTCGTTGCGCCCGTTGCGGCCGGAATGCGATGGCTTTGGTATGTGTTCGGTGGGCTCCTCGTTGCAGGAGGAGTGGTAGCCCTCTTCTATCCGACGAGGACCTTCTTCGCAATGGCCAATATTCTCGGTTTCATGTTCGTGATCATCGGAGTCATGTGGATCGTCGAGGCGTTCCTCGCCCGCGACTACGCCGACCTCTGGTGGCTCAATCTGGTGGCCGGGCTCCTGATGTTGGTGCTCGGGTTCTGGCTCTCCGGTCAGTTCCTCATCACCCAAGCAGCGGCACTGATCACCTTCGCGGGAATCTGGGCGATGACGAGGGGCTTCCTCGACATCGCGACCTTCTTCACGATGCGAAGCGTCGCCGACGCCATTCCGACAGAATGACCCCAGCCGGGACCGGCATGACGGTGCCCTCGTCCTAGGAAAAGTGCCGTGCCTGAACATCCAGTACTGATCGTGAACCCGAGAAGTGGCAACGGCCGGGCCACCGCCATCGACCTGGTGGGCACAGCGCAACGGTTGGGTCTCGAGACCGTGACCATGCAGCCCGGTGACGACCTCGCCGAGCTAGCAGTCCACATTGTGGATGGAGGGTGCGACCACCTCATGATGGCTGGAGGTGACGGTTCCCTGGCCATCGTTGCCGAGGTTGCGATGGCCCGGGGCGTCCCCTTTTCCTGTGTACCGGTGGGGACCCGCAACCACTTCGCCATGGATCTCGGGCTTGATCGCAGCCATCCCCTGCAGTCCCTCGACGCCGCACTCGACGGTTCCGAGCAGCTGATCGACGTCGGCATCGTGGCCGGGCAGATCTTCCTCAACAACGTGTCCTTCGGGCTTTACCCCCGAGCTATTGCCGACCCCGAGTACCGCAGCCACCGAGCCCGGAGCATGGCAGATGCCGCGGTCGACACGATTAGTCATCTCGAAACCCAGATCACCCTCACCTTGCCCGACGGCCGCGTCGTCTCAGACATCGAGGTGCTGCTCCTCTCGAACAACGCCTACCGGTTCATCGGGCCCCCTGACTTCGCGAGACGCCCAGCTCTCGACACCGGGATGCTGGGGATCATCGTGGCCGACCGTCGATCGCGGTTGAACCGCGGGCCTGCAGCATTCTCCCGGTGGGACACGCAGAAGCTCACCGTTCACGCCGATGCTGCCAGCATCCAGGTCGGTGTCGACGGAGAGCTGAGGGAGTTTCGGAGTCCCATCGAGGTGGCGATCGCGCCGAAGTCGCTCCGGGTTCTCGTCCCGAGACAGACCCAATCGAGGAGTCTCAAGGAGTCGATCGACCAACTCAACGAGCGTGCAATCGTCCATTTGAGCGGCCTGCCCACCCTGCCGAGCCGCGATGAGGTGACCTCCAGGTCGCCTCTGCTGCGACGGCTGGACGAGTTCGACGAGGAGGTGTTCGAGCGGATAGCGGGATGGGAGTCGCCTGCGATGGACCGCCTCATGCCAGCGTTGTCGCAGGCAGCATCACACTCCAAGATCTGGATCGCAATGGCCGCTGCGATGTCACTCGCCGGCGGCAAGAAAGGCCGTAGAACCGCAGCGGAGGGCCTCGCGGCAGTCGCGATCACCTCGTTTCTCGCCAACCTGGTGGCCAAGGGCCTCTTCCGGAGACGGCGACCGACCGATAAGGTGCCCGAGGCGCGAAGTCTGCCGATGCCGGGTTCGTCTTCGATGCCCTCGGGCCACACCGCATCGGCCGCTGCGTTCGCTCGCGTCGTGGGCGCGGCATATCCGGCTTTACGGATCCCACTCAATGCCCTCGCCGCCGCGATCGGATTCTCTCGGGTCTACACCGGAGTGCACCACCCGACCGATGTCATCGCAGGGTGGCTCCTCGGACACCGGGTTGGAACGCTTACGCATGCGACGGCTGCCACTGCCGGTCGGCGCCCTCGGGAGGACTCGAACCTCCGACACCAGGTTTAGGAAACCTGTGCTCTATCCCCTGAGCTACGAGGGCGGGATGGGTTGGAAACGTGGTTGCAAAGCCTGGTCGCGGACTCCAGAGGACAGGGTAGGCGGAGCGGAGTTTGGAACTAAGGCTGCCGGGCTAACGCCGAAATGA
>CAVRWT010000001.1:0-193288 GCA_963724825.1 uncultured Acidobacteriota bacterium | reverse complement strand
TCGGGGAAGGCATACTTCCCAACGTGGGTGCTGAGACGGTCGGCGGTCACAGTCCCGTCGATCGCCAGGTCGGCTCCGGCTACACCGTGCCAGTAGGCGGCGGACACCAGAGCGGTTCGAACATCCAAGCCACGAGCCCAGAGCGCCCCGGCCATCCCGGCGAGAACGTCCCCGCTCCCGATGGTGGCCAGTTCAGGCCCGCCGCTGCGCACCACGATCGGCGCGCCGCCATCACAAACCAGGGTCGGATTCCCCTTGAGAAGGACAGTTATCCCCTTCTGCTGGGCCAGGGCGCGAACCGTGTACTCACCGCCGCCAACGCCGGCGATCCTCTTGAACTCGCCGCGATGAGGGGTGACCGCGACCTCACCGCCACCATCCAAGGCGGCGTCGAGCAGCTCAGGGGTGAGCCCACCGGCGTCCAGCAAGACCTTGCCCGCCTTGGCGAGGAGGGGCAGCACCCCCGGGTAGTCGGATACGGCCAGCCCAGGCCCGGCCACCACCACGTCGAAGCGGTCCAACTGATCCTCGACGTCGTTGATCGGCCTGGTCAGCAACTCAGGGGCAACCCCGGCGATTGCCTCGGGGTGGGGAGAGCCAACCACCACCGAGCCGGCGCCGAAATGAAGGGCACTCCGACCGGCAAACACCGCGGCACCGATCATCCCTGTCGATCCACCCAGGACCAGCACCGCACCGGCTGTCCACTTGTGACTGCGGCGCTCACGCGGCGGGCGGGGTGCATCCTCCTCGCCGGCGAGCCACATCGAAGCCTCCCCGCCCTCGATCCCAAGGTCGACAACGGTGACCAAACCGCAAACATCGGGACCGTCATCCTTGACGTGACCGTGTTTTCAGGTACTGGAAGGTCACGGTCTCGACCGCCACGAACACCGCTCCTTTGACTTCGCCGGTGTCCGGGTCGAGGCCGGTCGGAAAGTCGACTGCCACGACCGGTGCTTTGGTCTTTGTCCACTCCTCCACAACGGGGGGAAGATGGCTTCGACCACCGCCCCCGAAGACCGCGTCGATCACGAGATCTGCAGATATCGGAGGGCCCATCTCGACAACCCTCACCCCGGCCGACCTTGCAAGCCGGGCAGCACGCATCGCCTCCGGGGTCTTCGGCTCGCCCAGCGCCTGAACCTCGACCGCTGCTCCTCGCCGCGTTAGGTAGCGCGCCGCGACGTAGCCGTCGCCACCGTTGTTCCCGGGCCCGGCCAGGACCACGACCTGTTTGCCGTAACCGGCTCCGTGTCGCACCCCGGCAAGGGCAACAGCCAGACCGGCCTGATCCATGGCGGCATCGAGATCACCCGTGTAGGCCTGATCGACCCGCCGGTACTCCTCTGCGGTCAGGATGGGCTTCACGAGCCGAAGGTCTCCCGAACCCCGGCCACAACCCGCTCCCGGTCCAGGTCGCTGAGGTTGGATCCACTCGGAAGGCAGAGGCCATGTTCGAAGAGGTCAGCCGACACCGCCCCTCCAAAGGCCTGACAACTGGAGAACACCGGCTGCAGATGCATCGGCTTCCATACCGGGCGCGCCTCGATGTCGAGTGACTCCAGATAGAGCCTTACTTGCTCACGGTCGGTCCCCGCCACGGCGGGATCGATGGTGATGCAGGTGAGCCAGAAGCTCGATCGGCAATCTGGTCCCTCAGGCATGAAGTCCACCCCGGGCAAGTCACCGAGCGCCTCGCGGTAGAAAGCGTTGTGCCCGCGACGCACTTCCACCCGACGGTCGAGGTCGGCCAACTGCGATCGACCCAGCGCCGCAAGGAGATTGGAGAGCCGGTAGTTGTAGCCGATCGTCGTGTGCTCGTAGTGAGGAGCGGGATCGCGGGCCTGTGTCGCCAACCACCGGGTTTGCCGGGCCCAGTCCTCCCTGTCGGTGACGAGGGCGCCGCCGCCACTGGTGGTGATGATCTTGTTCCCGTTGAAGGAAAGTGTCGCCATCACTCCGAAGCCGCCTGCACTGCGCCCCTGATAGGTCGATCCCAATGCCTCTGCGGCATCCTCGATCAGCGGAACCTCATGCTCGGAACAAAGTGCCTCGATGCGGGAGTAGTCAGCACACTGGCCGTAGATGTCGACCGGCACGCAGGCCGCAAATCGACCGCCACTTCCCAGTGCCTCGCCCAGGAGATCGGGGTCCATGTTCCACGTGACCCGGTCGCTGTCGACAAAGACCGGCTCGGCACCGGTGTACCTGATCGCGTTGGCCGTCGCCGCGAAGGTCAGGGACGAGACGAGCACCCTGTCCCCGGGGCCGACTCCGAGCGCAAGCAGGCCGAGATGGAGGGCGGCGGTCCCGCTGGAAAGGGCGACGCCGTGTTCTCGACCGGTCACGGTGGCAAGATCACGCTCCAGACCGTCGACTTCAGGCCCGAGCGGGGCTATCCAGCCTGACTCCACGGCCCGTTCGATGGCTGCCTTATCGGCGACGCCCACGTCCGGGGGTGACAAATAGATCCTGGCCATGTGAAGTTGAGGCTACCGAGCGTCCGCTGGTGCGGAAGATGCCGCGGCGCTGAGGAGAAGCGCCTCGACTTGCCCGGCGATGCGGTCGAGATCATGGCGGTGTGCGACCCAATCCTTGGCTTCGGTGTCGATCCGCTTCTCCCGGGACAGGTTCTCAACCAACGCGGTGGCGAGCCCGGAGGTATCCCCGACCGGGACCAAGGTGGCGTATCGACCGTCGGCCGTTGCTTCTCTGACCGGGGGGATGTCGAAGGCGACCACGGGGACCCCGACCGCCATCGCTTCCAGCACCGCCGTCCCCAGGCCTTCCATCAGAGACGAAAAGGCGAATACGTGAGCACTCCGGAGATAGTCGACCACGTCCGGTGTGTGACCCACCAAGGTGACCATGTCCTGCAGCCCGAAGGATTCGATTGCCTCCATCACTTGACTGCCGGCCTCCCCGTCTCGCCCAACGATCGCCAGGCGGGCTCCCGGCACCTGCGCTGTGACCTCAGCGAATGCCTCCACCAGGAGGACCTGGCCCTTCTGCGGGGCGAGGCGGCCGACATTGACAGCCAACGGGCCTTCCGGAAGACCCAGTTCCGCGCGGGAGCTTCCTGAGGCCTCTGGGGGGTGGGGCACACCCCTTGGGATCACCGTCACCAGAGAAGGATCGACGCCGAGCAGAGCTGCGTTGCTGGCCCTGACCTCCTCGGTGAGGGCCCTGAATCGGACATGATCGCTCCGGGCCGCCCAACCGGCAATGGAGCGCAACAACGCCGCCCTTCGGGAAGAGGCCCCCGGTTGATAACTGCGCAGCGCCTCCACATCCCCGGAGAGCACCAGATTGGAGACGACCGGGATCCCGAGGCTGCGCCCCGCCAACTGGCCGACCAGGTTGCCGAGGAACAGGCTGGTCTGGACCACGTCCGGTTTGAAGTCTCGGGCGATCCGCCTGACGGCGGTGACCGCACGGGGCCAGGACCGCGAGCCGCTTCCCTCCTTGAGCCCGACCAGGTCGACTCGAATCTCCCGTTCCGCTAGCTCCTCGGCTAGCTCCATGCGGTCATAGAGCGTCACGACGCGCTGCTCGGTGCCGGGGGAGAACCTGGTCACCTCACGCACCAGACCCTGTTCGGCACCACCCGACGCCGCAAGGCTGTCGATGACGTGCAAGACCCTCATGTGGCCCTTCGAAGGGGGATTTGTCGAATGGCCGAGGCTAGTGGGGCCCCTGCCCACGGCCGGTGAGGCGTGGTCGAGGGCGAGCCGAATAGATCCGGTAGGGGGCGAGCAGGTCTTACGATCCCCCCCGATGTCGGACTCCCTCTCGACTTTTCTCGACCTGCTGACGCGTACCGACTTCCTGGTCGGCGGCTTCTTCGGGCTCACCGGGCTGGTCGTGATCTACTTCGCCCGCACCGATGAGGGGTCGGTGCTGGAGTGGGGGCTCACTCTCACATCAGCGGCCTTCCTTGCCGTGAGCCTCGCCGTGGGCTCGAGACTGTCCCTACTGGCGTCGCTGTTCGCTCTAGCCGTTGGTGGGTGGATGGCTCGACCGCCGAGCGGCAGCGCCCGGGCGCCGTTCGGCTGGGTCCTGATCGTGGCCGGTGCGGTCGCCCTCGTGCTGCGGGGCGGCTTCGCCGAGGTCGGATGGCTCGCGGTTGTGGCTCCAATCGCCACCATCGCGATCGGAGCGGTACTCGCCGCCTGGGCCAACCGACTCCCGCAGGACGTCTTGGGAGTCATGGTTGCCATCAGCGCCTTCGGGATCTGGGCCACGGTGCCGGAGACCGAGACCGCGAGGGCGCTTCTCGGGGCCTCGATTCCACTGGCTGTGGCGACGCTGCCACCGATCCGCGCCCGGCTCGGCTATTCAGGTGCCTTTGCCCTGGCCGGGCTCCTGGTGTGGGTTGTCGCCACCGGGGGCGAGGCGCGCCCGGCGTCCATCGTGGGTGGGTGGGCTTGCATCGGGGCTATCGCCATCCTCCCTCTCTACAACCCGCCGGTGGCCGCCCTCGTCGGCCGCAAGAGAGTCGTCACTGTGTTGATCCATACCGTGATAGTGGTGGTCACTTCGAGGGTGATCGGCCTCTGGGAGTCAGCCGGCCTGGCGTTGCTCGCCGTCGTGGCGCTGTTCGTGGCGTGCTACTTGATGCTCAGCCTCCTGCCGTCGATGCGCGGCCGCAGGACGGCTGCCGCACGGGTCGTCAGAGCGGCCCGAGACAGACGGGCCAACCCGTCAGGGCCCGCTGTAACCCTTCATCCGGCGTCGGATCGCCTCTTCGAGACGAAACCCTCCACGCAGCCGTCCTCTGAAGAAGCGAAACCCATCCGACAGTTGAACCGGATATCGGGGAAGACAATGAGGTCGCAACTCCCTTCTCGCCCGGCCGGAGCCCGCAACGGCCGCCGATGAATAGCGTTCGCTCACCGGCCCGTCGGCGTTCGGAGACCAAAACCCCCAGGGATAAGCGAAATGTGCCGGGCGGAGGCCCAACCTCTGCTCGATGAGGTCGTCGCTGATCCCCAACTCCTCCTCCACCGCTTCGGTCGAGAGCTGGCGCAGATCGGTGTGGCGATGGGTGTGGGCCCCGATCGTCACCAATCCCGACGCGTGCATGGTGCCGATCTGATCCCAGGTCAACGGTTCGGCCCGCTCGGGAGGTCCTAGGGAGATCCCGGTCTCAATGGACTCAGTTGCGAGGTAGAGGGTGAACGGAAAGCCGCGATCGAGGAGGATGGGAAACGCAGTGGTGTAGGTGTCCCGATAACCATCGTCGAAGGTCAGGGCGACAAACACCTCCGAGCCCGGCTGGCCCCACCTGACCAAAGCCTCACCAAGCTCGACCACCTGTCGATTGGCGCCAAGCCAATCCATCTGGCGACTGAAGTCCTCCCGACGAACCTCCATCTCTCGACCGAGCCCGGCTTCGACCTGGTGATAGATGAGGACGCGAGGCCCGGGGGGCGGCGGAAGCATGGCGTCGGTGAGGACCGAGGCAGCCTTGACCGCAGTTCGGGCCAGCGACACGCCTAGCCGGTGGCGAGAAGAGAGTTCATCTCATCCTCGGTGAGAACCGGGAAGAGAAGGAGCCCCAATCTCTGCAACGGCGCCAGATTGGCTCGATAACCCAAGGCCCAGTCGGGATTCCACTCCCAGTCCCCGCCCTTGGCGCGCTTGCGTGAGACCTTCGTCTCCTCGTCGACGGTGATCCCCAGCAACAGGCCCAACGAAGTCTCCATGCGCCTCACCTCGCGGATCCTTCCTTCGAGGAGCGCCGCTTGCTCGATCTCACCTTTGACGTTGGCGGTCTTCAGGGTTCGCTCGAGTTCGTCGATCACCCGACTCGTCACCTGGGTCATGAGGTTCTCGATCTTCTGGCGATCGAAACGGTGGGCAGGCACGAGGACCTGAACCGCTCCCTCTTCACTCGTCAGATGCCAGACCGAGGGGTCGCCATTGGTGCGCTTCAGATGTCGCAGGAAGAACTCGCTGGCCAGCCACTCATCAACGGTTACCGATTCGCGGCCGGTTCCGACGGCGAGGATTTCCTCCATCTCGGTGACGATGGCATCGGCAGTATGCGGGGCCACCTCTCGATGCAGCTCGTCCATCAACCAACGCCCGACCGAGGGATGCTCGGTCAGGGACCGGAACGGGAGAAAGCCGCTGAGCGCCACCTGGTCAACTACATCATCGGAGAAATCCCCCTGCCCGTAGCTGGCAGTCATCATGTCCTCGACCCTGGAGACCAGATAGTCGCCTACTGCCTCGAAGGCGACCTCCGGGGACGCGCCATCGAGAGCGGATAGCAGCTCGCGGCCGAACTCGCTGGCTTCGGAGGCAACCTGCAGCGACCCAACTCGATCAACGAGATCGTGCAGCGAATCCGGCGACCCGCCACCCGTACCTCGATGAGTCGGCGTCGGATAATGGCTCAGCCTCGACATCGGCGAGCTGGCCGGCACGACGTGGGTCTCCGGGGCGACGTGCTCGACGTGGCGCTCCCCCATTCCCCACAGCGTCCGCTCCCAGCGTTCGAGGAAGACGGCGCCCATGATTGAAACCTGCCGCTGAACGACGTCGAACACCAACCCATTGACCTGGGGCATCGTCGAGCGTCCCGGGCTCAGTACGAGCACGCTGCGACGCAACCTCTGCATGGCCACCTGTGCGGCCGGATTTCCAATATCCCCGACCGCTACGACGACCACGTCGAAGTGCCTGCTGGCCTCTTCGATGAAGGCACGGAACTGCCTGCCGGCCATGGCATCTCCAGGCGATGGCGGTGGCGGTCCGGAGGGCACCACTGCGAGATCAGGCCGGATGAAGAGTGAGTTGGCAACCGCAGCTGCGACGGCTCGATCGAACCCCATCGACTCCGAATTGAGCGCCAGCACCCCGGACAACGACGATCCGCCAACCTTGTACTCGGCGACCGCGGAGTCGCTGGCAAAGTCGGCATCGACGAGGAGCACCGATGACCCGGCGCTGGCCATGGAGACCGCAAGATCGGTAGCCAGGGCATGAACCGCGGCTGCTGGAACGTTGTGTGCCGTCAGGGCAAGTGTCGCGCCGGATGAGGGGAGCTGGGCTTCGACGACGGAGCGCAACGCCTGGATCGCCGGTTTGCGGGATCCGCCCTCGGTGGTGTCATACCAGGCCTCGCCTACTCCGGCACCGAGCCTGCGTGCCGGCACGTCGCCGAGGAATGCGATCTCCAGATCCTCCGGAAGCCAGATCGGCTTCTTCGCCCGGTTGATGAAGACCAGGCCGAACAGGGCGACAGCGACTCCCCCGAGGAACCCGATGAGCCCGTTGATCCAGGGGTTTGCCGGCTCCCCGGTCAGGTTGGCGAACACGACGGGATCGATTGATCCGCTGTCGATGATTCCCAGCTCTCGCAGATTCAGCTGTTCGAATCGGGTCGTGAGAAGAGCCAGGCCGTTCTGTAGAGAGGTGAGCTTCATTTGGTCGGAGACGCTGAGCACGGTCGAAGGTGCCGGGTCCAGCGACGCCTTCTCGGCCTTGAGATCGTCGACCGCCTCCTCGAGCCGTTGCCGGCGGGCGCTGACTTCGGGAAGGTCAGCAGGAGACGCGGCTTCTTCCTCAACCAAAGTCTGGATCAGGGTCTCAGTGGTGGCAACGATCTGCTGGTCGAGGAAGGCGTGACGGTTGACCAGAGCCTGCTCCTCCGGGGTGAGGGCGATCTGGAGCTCATCGATCTGCGCCTGGATCGTTGCCGCTTTGGTGAGGATGTCATCGAGCCGGGCTCCGACCGGCCCGCCGGCGGCAGGATCAACTGCCAGGTATGCGTCGAGCAACGCATTTGCCTTAGCGTTCGCCTCGTCGGTCGTCTGTCCAAACGCTCTGAAGAAGAGTCTCCCGGTGAGGGGATCGATGTCGATGAGGGATGCCTCTTCTGGGGAAATCAGATCGCCGGCTGCCGCGCGCGCCCGCTCGAGTGTGGCGTCGCGCTCGGTTTCCAGGGCATCGGCGGTCTGACCTTCCTGTGCCTCGAATCGGAGGAAGATCGTCGCCTGGATCTGGTCCTCACGGTTCTCATTGGCCAGGTTGGTGAAATACCAGCCGGCGACCAAGCCGAGCAATCCCACGCCCAGGATCACATACCAGCGGTCTCGCAGGACCCGGAGCAGTCGTTTCAGCTCCATTGCGGCTCGAACTCAGGGTCGTCGACTTTGGCTTCCACCGTTATCGCTGCGTTGGCCAGGTGGGCGAGCAATCGTCTCACTTCGCCCTGTTCGCCGGCCTGCGCCGCGTCTTCGAGATCGGCGACACTGTCAAGGACGACATATGCGGTGGGATGGCCAAGTTGAGCCTCGAAAATCTGTGGGTTCCGGGTAAGCGCCATCGGGTCGGTCGAGAGTCTCTCGGTCAGCTTCTCCCCGGGGCGGCGCCCAGTGTACTCGATAGCAATATCGTCACCAGGGGTGAGGCCGGCCAGACGAATGAGCCGTCGAGCCAGGTCCACAATCCGAACCGGCTCCCCCATGTCGAGCACAAAGACCTCGGATCCCTCGGCGAGAGCGGAAGCCTGAAGCACGAGTTGGACGGCCTCGTCGACGGTCATGAAGTACCGGGTCATCTCGGCATCGGTCACCGTCACCGGGCCGCCGGTCTTGATCTGCTCGACAAAGGTCGGGATCACGCTGCCCCGACTGCCGAGGACGTTGCCAAACCGGACGGCGGTGTAGACGCACCCGTCGTTGCGATGCTGGCCCAATTGGACCATCAACTCGGCGATGCGCTTGGTGGCACCCATGACGGAGGCCGGGTCGACCGCCTTGTCCGTCGAGATGAGCACGAAATTGCTCATCCCGGCGCGGGAGCCCGCCTCGATGACGTTTCGAGTGCCGATCACGTTGGTCAGAACCGCTTCGTCGGGGAACTCCTCCAGCACCGGGACGTGTTTGAGGGCGGCGGCGTGGAACACCACATCGGGCCGAATCTGCTCAAAGGTGCGCAGCGTCTTCGTTGCGTCACGGACATCGGCGAGGACGATGTGGGCCTCACCTTTCCAACCCAGCGAAGCATCATGAAGCAAGGTCTCGTCGCGGTCGAGAGCCCAAACCCCGGCCGGCTCGAACCCGAGGACCTGGGCGACGATCTCGCCGCCTATCGACCCGCCGGCGCCGGTGATCAGAACCCGCTTGTCCTTCAGGAGTTGGGCGACTTCTTCGAGATCGGTGGCAACGCGGGGCCGGGAAAGGAGGTCCTCGACGCTGATGTCCCGAACATCGACCGCCGTCGAGCGATCGTCCATGATGTCTTCTGCCACGGGCAGGATCCGCAGCCGAACATCGACTTCGAGACAGCGGTCGACCACTTCCCGGGTCCGCCCCGGGTCGGTTCCGACCACCACGACCTCGTTGACCTGATGCTCACGGACGACGTCCTCGAGCTCTCCGAGATGACCGAGGATGCGAAGGCCGGCCAAACGTCGGACTGACTCTGACTCGGTCGGCCCCTCGGAGACGAAACCAACCACCATGCCTTGATCGGAGAGTGTGGGCACCTGACGGGCGAACACGGCAGCCTCACGACCGGTCCCGACTATCAGGATCCGGCTCCCCCCGCCGGTCTTCCGAAAGGAAAACAATCGCGAGCGAAATCGGACCAGCCCCATCCCGGCCAGCGTGAGAAACGTGCCCATGACCACCACAGCGATTGGGACCCTGATCGCGTCCGGCAGTTCCTTGAGGAGCATGGTCAGGCCGAGCACAAGGCCGCCGGCAACCACGTTGGCCAGGACCACCTTCAATGCCTCGTCGGTTGAGGCGTGCTCCCACACATGGCCGTAGGCGCCCGCAACCACGTTGGCCAAGAGGTGGATCAGGATGATCAGGGGCAGGGCTTTGGCGAGGTCGACGAAGTACTCGCGCGGTTCCGCCACCCCGGAATCCAGCATCCTGATCTCGAGGGCGACGGAGTAGGCCGCGACGATGATCAGGACATCGATAACCGCGAAAAGAATGTCGGCCCGGAAACTGGCCGCAGCTACTGATATGGCTCGACGCGCACGCGTCGGCCATGACTCCCCACTGGTTGCACCGCCCAACAACTTCAACGCCTCCCAAATACAGTCCGGCCCGATGGGCCGAACCTCCCAGAGGCGGAAAGCTACTACAGATCTGGAGTTGCCGTAAGTGGCAATTGAACGCTGGGCGTGGTCGTGGGAGTATGTGGGCAGAGGTTGGGGAAGACACCGGGTGGCAATACCATCAATCGCGCCCGGTTGGACAATGTTTTTGGGAGGATCAGATGAAGGTTGTGGTGACTGGTGCCGCCGGGTTTCTCGGAGGGCACATCGCACGAAAGTTTCGCGATGTCGGCTGGGAGGTCACCGCTTTCGACGTGGCCCCGGTGCAAGAGGACGGAATCCAGTTCTCTCAGGGTGACCTGACCGACGGCAACTCGGTGGATCAGGCAGTGACCGGCGCCGACGTCGTGGCTCACGTGGGTGCGATCGGAGACGTCTACCTCGCCGGGGAGCAACCGACTCTGGCTGCCGAAGTCAATGTGCTCGGGACTGCAAACGTGATCGAGGCGGCCCTCCGCCATGGCGCCCGCCTGGTCTACGCCTCCACCTGGGAGGTGTACGGAGAGCCCCGCTACGAGCCGCTAGATGAAAACCATCCGACCATGCCCGACCACCCGTACAGCATCACCAAGCTTGGCGGCGAGTCGCTGGTCCTGGCCGCGACCCACCTTCGGTCACTGTCGGCCCTCGCTCTCCGCCTCGGGACCGCCTACGGATCAGGTCTCCGGCCCAACTCGGTGTTTCGGATCTTCATCGACCGCGCCCGGCGGGGCGAGCCGATCACCATCCAGGGAGACGGCTCTCAAGGACGGCAGTTCACACATTCTTCTGACATCGCTCGCGCCTTCCAGCTCGCCGCCAGCTCGGACGTCTCGGGAATGGCCATCAACACCGTGGCCTCCGAGTCGGTCACGATCAGGGAACTGGCCGAAAAGATCGTGCACCGCTTCCCGACCGAGCTGACCTTTGGCGAGCCCCGACCCGGGGATGTGCCCCCGGCAGCGGTCTCGGCCAAGCGGGCAGAGGAAGTGCTGGGGTGGCGCTCGGAGATGCCTTTCGACCGGGGCCTCACAGAATTGATCGATGGTCTCGTCGCCGCCGAGTGAACGGCACCGGGTTCTGGTCCTGATCAAGGGATTGGGAATCGGGGGCGCCGAGCGCCTGATCGCCGAAGGGGCCACCTACTGGGATCGCGATCAGTTCGACTACCGGGTCGCCTACGTCCTGCCATGGAAGGACCAATTGGTTGCGGAGATCGAGGGGCACGAGGTGACGGTGGACTGTGTCGGTTCGAACCGTGGCCTGGGCCCCACCGCCTATCGCAACCTTCGATCTCTGATGTCGGCATGGGAGCCCGACCTGATTCATGCTCATCTCCCCAGCGCCGGGATCCTGGCCCGCCTCGCCTCCAGGACCCCCGTGGTGTACACGGAGCACAACATCGCGGCCTCCTATCGGCAGCCGACCCGATCGGTCAACCGCCTCACCTACGGCCGAAACTCGTCTGTGATTGCGGTGTCCGCGGCTGTGGCCGAAAGTCTGGTCGGGTATCCGGGACCGACACCAAGGGTCATACCCAACGGGGTTTCCGTCTCGGTGAGCTCCGCCGAGATCGAAGCGGTTCGGACTGAGCTCGGTATTCAGGCGGGCCAGTCGCTCGTGGTCCACGTGGGCAACATCCGCCCTCACAAAGGCCACGAGAATCTGATTGCAGCGACTGCGCTTCTGGTGGCGAGCGATCCCCATGTGCTGGTGGTGTCGGTCGGGGCCGAGAAACACGACGGCGATCTGGCGCGGGTACGGGCATCCGCCGAGTCTGCAGGCGTATCCGAGCACATTCGATTCATGGGTCGTCGTGAAGACGCCAGGAGCTTTCTTGCAGCCGCGGACGTGGTGGTCAATCCGGCCGATGTCGAAGGCTTGCCGCTCGCCATCCTCGAAGCCCTGGCGCTGAGCCGACCGGTGGTGGCGACCGCGGTGGGTGGGGTGCCCACTGTGGTGGTGGACGACGTGACCGGCCTTCTCGTGCCTCCCGGAGATCCCGAGGCCCTCGCCGCCGGCATGCGGACTGCCCTCGACTCTCCTGATGCCAAGAGCTGGGGGCAGGCAGGCGCAGAGCTGGTTGCCACCCAATACGGGATCGCCCGCATGATCGCCGACTACGAGAAGGTGTATCGGGACGTGCTCCATGTCTGAGATCGAGATCCGCCCTGCTCGGCCCGAAGACCTTCCCGGCATCCTCGACGTTCTCGGTGCTGCACTTGGTGAGACGGCCCTCCTCAAGCGGACACCCGAACAGTGGGCCTGGAAGCACGAGCACAATCCATTCGGTCGCTCGATCGTCTTGCTTGCCTGGATCGCGGGGCGGATGGCCGGAGTCCGTGCCTTCATGCGATGGGATCTCCTCAGTCCGACCGGCCATGTGGTGAGGTGTGTGAGGCCCGTCGACACCGCCACCCATCCTGACTTCGAGCGACGGGGCGTCTTCAAGGCGTTGACCCTCGAAGCCGTGGACCTGGCCAGGAACGACGGAATCGACCTGATCTTCAACACTCCGAATCCCCGATCAGGCGCGGGATACATGACGATGGGCTGGCGAGAGGTGGGTCCCATTGGCGTGCTGGTTCGCCCCCGGTTCGGCGCCGCGGTGCGCGGTGACGCGGAGAACGCCCCTGACCTCGACCAGGTCGCGCCAGATGCGATCGAGTTTCAGCCCATCAGCAGCCAGGACCGTGAGCCCCGTGGGCTGAGAACACCCCGGACTGAGGATTATCAGGTCTGGCGTTTCGGCTCCCACCCAACAGTGCGCTACGGAACCATCTCCGATGGCGGCGGCGCGGCGGTGTTGAGGGTTGGGGTCCGAAGTGGGCGCACCGAGCTGGTGCTCTCCGACCTCTTCGGTGGGGCGGGCCGTCGCGCGGTGTCGAAGGCCGCCGCCACCAATCGTGGGGCCTACCTCGCCGGCTTCTTCTCCAAGGGCTCGCCGGAACGGACCGCTGCGATCCGGGCAGGGATGTTCCCGGTGCCCGGGCTCGAGACACTCCAGCTCGTAGCCAACCCTCTCACCGAGCTCGATACCAATCCGTTCGATCTAGCCTCCTGGGACATCGCCACCAGTGATTTGGAGTTGTTGTGAACAGCGAAGGCTGGCTCTGGGCCGCAATCGGCCTGTCCGCGGTCGGGCTTGGCCTGGTGGTGGCATTGGGCGCCTCTGGGGCCGGCGTCGTGCTCATAGCGATCCTGGGGACGGTGCTGATGGCCGGTCTCGCCTCTTTCATGAAGCGGCCAGTCGATGCCGCGTGGCTGACGAGATGGGTCACCCTCGGCTTCATAGCCAAGATCCTCGGCTCGGCAGCGCGGTACTACATGGTCCAGCTCTACGAGTCGGGCGACTCCCTCAGCTACTACGCCGCCGGGACCCAGCTCGCCGCGATCTGGCGATCGGGATCGGTCCCCGCCCTCTCGGCGGGCGGAGGAGGCGGGTTTGGCACCCAGGTGGTCGAATCCTTCACCGGGGGTCTGTTCGCCATCTTCACCCCGGACATGCTGGGTGGATTCGTCATCTTCAGCATGCTCTCCTTCATGGGTCAGCTCGGGCTCTACGCGGCCTTCAGGCGCTGGGCCCAGCCCCATCAACTGAAGCCATACGCCTTCTTGGTCCTCTTCCTGCCCACCTACGCCTTCTGGCCGTCGAGCATCGGAAAGGATGCTCTGGTGGTGCTCCTTCTCGGGCTGGCCGCCTATTTCATAGCCCGTCTGCTCGAGAGCTTCGAACTGCGTTGGATCCTCCCGCTGGCGGTGGCGCTCACCGGGCTCGGTTTGATCCGGATCCACATCGCCGCCCTGGTCTCATTGGCTCTGGTGGTTGCGTTGCTCGTATCCAAGCTGAGGATCGGAGCCGGATTCCTTGCCCGAGGACGGAAGGTCCTCACCTTCTTCGGCGCCGCGGCGGCAGTGGTCCTCGCCGTGACCCTGATTCCGGACATCGTTGGACTGCAGCTGAGCGATCTCCAGGACGTCACGCCGTTCACCAGTGAGATCGCGCGCCGCACCTCCGAGGACGGGACCGTGGCTGCGGGCAATCCGGTCTCCTCCATCCAGGACGTGCCCGGCGCGGTGGCGTTGGTCCTCTTCCGCCCCTACATCTTCGAAGCCACCGAGCTCCAGCACTTCCTTGCGGCCGCCGAGACGACCCTCGTCCTCCTGCTCACCCTCTGGAAACTCCCTGCGATGCTGCGCAACTGGAGGGAGTGGCGCAAGAACGCCTACCTCGTGTTCTGCACCCTCTACACGCTCGCCTTCGCTGTCGCCTTCTCGGTCGTGCGCAACCTGGGCATCATCGCCCGACAAAGAGGCCAGGTGCTCGCCTTCTTCCTTGCTGTCGTCATCGGGCTCGGGTGGACCGAAACCCAGAAGGTCACCCGGGCTCGCATACCGGTGCCTCCGTTGGAGCCGGAGCCTGATCTGGCCGGGACGGCAGTCCATCGGTGAAACGGGGTTTGGACTTCACGATCTCCGCGCTGGCGCTGGTGATCCTGTCCCCCGTCCTGCTGGTGATCGCTGCGTTGGTCTGGTGGAAACTCGGTCTTCCCGTTCTCTTCACCCAGCAGAGACCCGGGCTTCATGGCAGGCCGTTCACCCTCGTCAAGTTCCGCACCATGCGCGTCGGCCCGAAGGATTCCGATGGCGCCTCCGACGCGGAACGAATGGACCCCTTCGGGTCAAAGTTGCGGAGCACCAGTCTCGATGAGCTTCCTGAGCTTTGGAACGTCCTGACGGGCGACATGAGCCTGGTCGGCCCCCGGCCTCTCTTGATGCAGTACTTGCCGCTCTACTCGGAGCGTCAGGCTCGCCGTCACGAAGTCAGGCCCGGGATCACCGGCTGGGCCCAGATCAACGGACGCAACTCGACACCCTGGCCGGAGCGGCTCGAGATGGACGTGTGGTACGTGGAGAACCGCTCGACATGGCTTGACCTGAAGATCCTCTTCATGACCATCCCCAGCGCCCTGCGAAGGAGCGGAGTCGCCCAGGAGGGACAGGCGACCGTCGAATACTTCACGGGCTCTGAATCATGACCGCGAGATTCGCCTTCGCCGGGGATAGGCAACTGGCGGTGGACTGTCTCTCGTTTCTCCTCGAGTCCAACGCCTCACCCGAGGCGCTCCTGGTTTCCGGGCCGGATCGGGCCACCCATGACCGGATCCTGCGTGAGATGAGTGGGCTCCCCTCAGACCGAGTCCTCGTCGGCAAGGAGTTCCGCGAGCCTGCACGGCACCGACCTTCTCCGGTCCCTCGACCTCGACTACCTGATCGGCGTCCACTTTCCCTACATCGTCCCCGACGAGGTCCTGGCCATCCCTCGCATCGGGGTCCTCAACCTCCATCCGGCCTTGCTTCCGTTCAACCGGGGATGGCACACCCCGAGCTGGGCAATCCTCGATGGGACCCCAATCGGCGCCACCCTTCATTTCATGGACAGCGGGCTCGACACCGGAGACATCGTCGCCCAGGTCGAGCTCGAGGTTCGACCGGAGGACACAGCCCACACTCTGTATGGCCGCCTCCTCCAGCTCGAGGTCGAGTTGTTCCGCCAAGCCTGGCCCCTGCTCGCCGCCGGGAGCCCTCCCCGTCGAGCGCAATCGGCAGCTGAAGGATCGAGTCACAATCGGGCCGACCTCGCCTCGGACGCGATTCGGCGCCTCGACCTCGAGGCGTCAGTTCCCGTCAAGGACATACTCAGAACTCTTCGAGCCCTCACCACCAACGACCGGGGGAGGCTGCGTACTTCGAGGTCGATGGTCGGCGTTACACGGTCCAGGTCAACATCACCCCTGAGGAGTGATCCCGAGCTACCCGCCCCAACGCTCCACCAGCTCCGGATAGATCTTCTTGCGGCCGGCCACTTCGGCGTAGGCCCCCATCACACGATTGACGATGTCACGTTCATCGAAGAGCGAGCGCGCCCGCTCGACCGATGAACGGGACATGGCGGCTCGCAGCTCTGGATCTTCTCCGACCTTGTTGATCGCGCCGGCGAGGGCATCGACATCCCGAACCGGAAACAGATAGCCGTTGACGCCGTGATCGACCACCTGTCGGCAGCCCCGTATGTCTGTGGCGATCACCGGGAGCCCGGAGGCCGCAGCCTCCATGGCTGCTCGCGGGAAGCCTTCGCGATGGCTGGGCAGGACGAACAGGTCGAACGCCTGATAGAGCCGCTCTACGTCTTTGCGCATGCCGAGGAACCGGACCCCATTCGCCTCGGCGTCGGAGAGAAGCTCCTCGGAGACCGCATCCGCCTTCTCGTGGTCCTTCGGCCCAACGATGAGCACGACGTAGCGGCTGTCGAGCCGCCTCGCGGCCTCGATCAACTCGGGCACGCCCTTCTCCTCGACGAGCCGAGCAACCAGCCCCACTGCGATCTGCCCATCCTCCAGGCCCAGCTCTTCCCGCACCTCGCCTCTCAACTCGGGATCCGGCCGGAAACGCTCGAGATCGACGCCGTTGCCCAACAGGCGAAGCTTGGAGCGGGGCATGATCTTTCGCTGCCACAACAGCTCGAAGTCCTCAGGGCTCTGTATCAGCTCGGCATCGGAGAACCGCGAAGCCACCCATTCCAGGGTGTACACGATCGCTCGCTTCAGGAACGACGACTCGGGGGTGGCATAGAGCCCATGAATCGTGTTGACCACGATCGGCACCCCGGCCAACCTGCCCACGATTCGGCCGTAGACACCAGGCTTGGGATTGTGGGTGTGGAGGATGTCCGGCCGCTCCTCTCGCAGGATCCTCCAGAACTGCCCGATGGCCCGCAGATCAGCCCACAGATTCATCCCTCGGGTCGAAGAGGTGAGGGTGATGTGGCGGATGCCTCTCGCTTCGAGGTCGGGCACCGACTCCCCGGCTGCGCTGATCCCGATCGCCTCGCCCATCTCCCGAGCCGCCTCGAGCTGAGGCAGGAGCAGGTAGCGCAGGCTCATGTCGATTGTCGTCAGGTGGGCGATCTTCATCCGAGCACCTCAGAAAGCCGATCGGAGTATCCCGAGATGATGCGGTCCATCGCGAATCGCTCCATGACGTGAGCACGGGCAGCCTCACCCAACCGCGTCACCAGGGACCTGTCGGCAGCGAGGCGAGCCAAAGCCGCCGTCAGCGCAGCAGCCTCTCTTGTCTTGACGACGATTCCGGTTTCCTCATCCACTATCGCCTCCCGAACACCACCGACGTCGACGGCGACAGCGGGCACCGACGAAGCGCCAGCCTCGAGGATCGCTGCCGGCAGCCCCTCGGTGTGGGAGGTCAAGAGCAACACACTCGCCCACTCCAAATGGGGGGCGACGTCGTCCACCGCGCCGGTCAGCTCGATCCGATCATCCATGTCCAACTTCTCCGCCTCAGCCAGCACCCGGCCCGCCAGTGGCCCGGATCCAACGAACCGAATGACAGCATCCGGAACCGCGGCAACGCTTTGAAGGGCGAGCAACGGGTCCTTCTCTTCTGAAAGGCTCCCCACCGTCACCACCCTGAGCGGCTCCGAGTTGGCTTCGGACCGGGAACGGAACATCTCATCGGGGACCCCGGTGTAGGTGACTTCGACCTTGCCCGCAAGAGAAGGCTCGAGCGCCTGCAGTTGTCGAGCGGTGGCCTCACAGACCGCAAACACCGTGGTGGCTCGGCGCAGCATCCAACGATTGGCAATCCGGGCCACGCCAGAGCGAATCCAATAGTCGGGCTCACCGATAGCGATATAGACCATCGGAGGCTTCGTCCTCAGGGTGGCAAGAGCCGCGTAACGCAGGGTGGAGCCCCCGTTGGCCAAGACCACGTCCGGTTGAAAGGCTCTGATCCGGTGATTGAGAGCACGGGAGATCCGTCGGTTGAGACGCCCGGGGCGAGACGAGTCGACATCGGTGAGGCAATCGATTGCGACGCGGCGGTCGTCCCCGGACTTGGTCAGACTCACCGCGTCGACCACCCATCCATGGCCGCCGAGCCCCTCAGCGAGACGCTCGGTGAATACCTCAGCTCCTCTTCGCCGATCGGTAGCGGTCACGATCAGAACGCGCGGACCATCCGATTCGCCAATTGGCGGAGTCGACACGCTCAGTGCTGCTCGGACACGGCGACCGCCATAACCAACGCCGAGGTATTGGTGTGCGTGATGGTCACGAGCACTTCGGTGACTCCGAGTTGATCGGCTCGCCTGGCCGCGGTGCCGGTCATTCGGACTGTCGGCTTGCCGCCACCGGTGATTTCGATGTCCTGCCACCGAACACGGCGCCATCCGGTGCCCAGGGACTTCATAACCGCCTCTTTACCTGCGAAGCGGGCGGCGAGACGGCGGGCCGGATTGGCGAAGCGAAAGGCGTACTCGCGCTCGTGATCCGTGAAGCATCGCTCCGCAAATCTCGGATATCGCGAGAGAACGCCCTCGACGCGGTCGATGTCGGCGAGATCTACTCCCAAACCGAGGATGCGCACGTCGTCAGGCTACCGACGCAGGCTCGGCCTCCTGCAGCGACTCCTTGACCGCGGTCATCGAAGCCCGAAAGCCGTCCACTTCCTCATCGCTCAACTGGTCCAACAAATGGCGCCGGACCGTCTCTGAGTGCCCGGGCAGCGCCTGGGTCAGCTTCTGACGGCCTGCCTCGGTCAACGATGCGTAGCTGCCGCGTCGATCAGTAGGGCATGCACGCCTTTCGACCAGGCCGAGGGTCTCGAGCCGGTCCACTGCGTGTGATATTCGACTCTTTGAGAAGACCGTCGAATCGGCGAGATCACTCATTCGCATCCCCCACTCATCGGCGTCGGCCAACCTGGCCAGCACTCCGAAGTCGGCCAGTGATATGCCGGCGTCCTGTGTCACTCGGCGGTCGAGCTCCTCGAAAAGCAGCCTGGTGGCGTCGAGATAGGCCTGCCAGGTTGCCTGTTCCTGCTCGACGAGAGCTCGAGACGTTGCCGTGGTCATGTCGACATGATAGCCAAGCGTTGGTTGAAAATCGAATAGTTGACAGTTCAAGCATCCTCGGTGTATGGTGTGGTTGACAGTTCAACCATTCTCACCAATAGGAGCAAGTTCGATGACAATCGCAAGCATGGCCCAGAAGACCAACGTCCCCCCGGCCGGGACCTGGCACATCGATCGGTCCCACAGTGACCTACGCATAACTGCGCGTCACCTGATGGTCGCCAAGGTCCGTGGCACATTCACCGAATTCGAAGGCACCATCGTGGTGGCCGAGGATCCGACAGAGTCCAGCGTCCAATTCGAAGCTCAGACAGCCTCGGTCACGACGGGGACCCCCGACCGGGACAACCACCTGCGCTCCCCCGACTTCCTCGATGCGGAGCAATACCCGGTGATCAGTTTCGTCTCAACCGGCCTCGTCCCCCGTGGCAAGGACTGGGAGCTCACCGGCGATCTGACCATTCGAGACATCACCCGCCCGGTCACCTTCCAGCTGACCTTTGAGGGCAGTGCCACCGACCCCTATGGCAAATCCAAGGCCGCCTTCTCCGCCGTCGGAGAGATCGAGCGCAAGGACTGGGGCCTCACCTGGAACGTGCCACTCGAAGGAGGCGGAGTCCTGGTGTCCGAGAAGTTCAAGCTCGAGTTCGACGTCGAGGCCACCCTGGCAGGCCTGACTGCTGGCCGTTTGAAGGCAGCTTGGGTTGGAGCGGCAGCTCCGGCCGACCGGCGTCTGTTCGCCCGAGCTGCCTTAGGCCGACAATCTCAAGCTGCAGGCGAGGTCGTGCCCAATGCGAAGGGCGAAGTCGGCCGGCAATCAAGAACAAACGGGGACACCTCCTACTCCACCGTGACTGTCTTGGCCAGGTTCCTCGGTTTGTCCACATCCATCCCCCGCGCCGTCGCCAGGTGGTAGGCCAGCAACTGCAACGGGACCACGGCGGTCACTGTGCACAGAAGATCAGGCCCGGCAGGGACCCGGATCACATGATCGGCCACCTGCCCCACCTCGTCACCCTCCTCGGCCACCAGCACGATCGTCGCTCCCCGGGCTTTCATCTCTTCCATGTTGGAAAGGGTCTTGGTCCTGACATGGCTGTCGGTCACCACGCCAACGACCACCACGCCAGGCTCGATCAGTGCGATCGGCCCGTGCTTCATCTCCCCGGCCGCGTACCCCTCGGCTCGCACATAGGCGATCTCCTTCAATTTCAAGGCGCCCTCCATGGCCACCGGGAAGTCACCGGAACGACCGAGGAAGAAGAAGTCCCGGGTCTCGCTCCACAACGCAGCCAGCTCGGCGATGTCGTCATCCCGCGCCAGCACTTTCTCGACCTGTTCCGGCAGGCGCAGCATCTCCTTGACCTGGATCTCGATCGCCCCCGGGTCGAGAGTGCCCCTGACCTGGGCCAGGTAGAGACCGAGGAGTTGCATGGCAACCAACTGGGTGGTGAAGGTCTTGGTGGCTGCGACTCCGATCTCGGGTCCCGCCCTCGTGTAGAGGACGGCATCGGCCTCACGAGCCAGAGCCGACTCGACGACGTTGGACACACCGATCACCGTCGAGCCCTGGGCGCGGGCGTAGCGAATCGCGGCAAGAGTGTCGATCGTCTCGCCGGACTGGCTTATCCCGATCACCAGCGAGTTGCCGCCGAGGACAGGGTCGCGGTATCGAAACTCCGAGGCGATGTCGATCTCGACCGGGAGTCGGGTCCATCGCTCGATGGCGTACTTCGCCATCATCGCCGCGTGATAGGAGGTCCCACAGGCGACCACGAAGACCTTGTCGACCTCGCGGAGCTTTCGGTTGTCGATCGTCAACTCGTCGAGCACGATCCGGCCTGGCGCCATTACCCGCCCCGCCAGGGTGTCGATGATGGCGTGCGGCTGCTCGAAGATCTCCTTGAGCATGAACGTGGCATAGCCGCCTTTTTCGGCGGCCTCGAGGTCCCATTCGACCGTCCTCTGATCCAACTCCAGTTGATTGCCCTGTAGGTCGGAGAGCACGATCGAATCGGGACGGATCTCGACGATCCGATCATCGTCGATCACGACCATCTCCCGGGTGTGCTCGAGGAATGCCGGGATGTCAGACGCCAGGAAGTTCTCCCCATCACCGTGCCCAACAACCAGCGGTGAGCCCCTCCGCGCCCCTACCAGGACATTCGGCTCCGAGCGCCGCATCACCACCAGGGCAAGGGCGCCGTCGGCCTCGTTCATCACATGACGAACCGCATCAGCCAGCGACATGTCCGACATGTCTTCGATCATGTGGGCAACGACTTCGGTATCGGTGTCGCTCTCGAAAACGTGGCCCGCCTCGACCAACTTCACCTTCAGGTCGAGCCAGTTCTCGATGATCCCGTTGTGCACCACCACCACCTCACGCCGGCAGTCGAGGTGGGGATGGGCGTTGCCCGTGTTGGGAGCGCCGTGTGTGGCCCACCTGGTGTGCCCGATCCCGGTATGGGCCTCCGACGGCGCCTCTCGGTCAACCAGATGCTGGAGATCCGCGATCCTCCCGGCCTGCTTGAGAACCGTGATCGAGTCTCCATAGTTGAGAGCGACACCAGCCGAGTCGTAGCCCCGGTACTCGAGCCGGGCGAGACCGGGCATCAAGACGTCCAAAGCGGAGCGTGGCCCCACATATCCGACAATTCCGCACATAACAGTTCCTTCAGTCGTCGAAATTGGGACGGTCAGGTGTCAAATACGGACCTGATCAACCCAATTTCGGGTGTGGTGGATGGCGTGCGAGGAAGCCGGTAACCGGCGCTCACGGGTGAGTCTCTGTTCCGGGATCTCTCCCGGTTTTTCTCCTCATCCCTTACGACCTGAGCTGGCCGGGAAGGCATCCGCCGAATCTTTCGATGACCTTCCTCCTCGTCACCTCGCAGAATGCGAGGCCTGGCGCTTGTCTGTTCGCACGCTTTCGATGGTGTCTTGGGTTGGGTTACTCCTTTCCGAACGAGCTCTCGGTCATTTCCAGCAGACGGTCAGCGTAATGCCTCGCTTCATCTTCGGAAGGGGCTTCCACCATTATTCGGATCACGGGCTCGGTCCCCGAGGCCCTGACCAGCACCCGTCCCTCCACCCCAAGCTCGTCCTCGACCACCCGGACCTGCTCCCAGTAGTCCGTTGCCGAGTCGAGATCCACCGTTCGCTCGACCCTGACGCTGGTCAGGATCTGTGGGTACTCGACGATCGCCTCCGCCCGAAGCTCGCGCAACTCCTTCCCGGTGCCTGCGAGGACGTCGAGGAGGCGGACTCCGGTCAACAGCCCGTCGCCGGTCTGACCATGGTCCAAGAAGATCACGTGGCCGGACTGCTCCCCACCCAGCAGCCCTTCGCACTCGATCAACGCCTCCATGACGTAGCGGTCGCCGACCTTGGTCTCGATGATCTCGATCTCGGCCTCCGCCATCGACTTCCGAAACCCCAGATTCGACATCACGGTGGCCACGACAAGGTTCTTGGTGAGCTTGCCCTGAGCCTTCAAGTGGCGGGCGACGATCGCCATGATCACATCGCCATTTGCGACGCGACCGTCCTCGTCGACAGCGATCAGACGGTCTGCGTCACCGTCAAAGGAAAGACCAATCCGACCTTCGGCATGCTCGGCAAGGAACTCCGGATGGGTGGCACCACACCCCAGATTGATGTTGTTGCCGTCTGGTGCGTCTCCGAAGACGCGGACTTCCGCACCCAGCCCGGCGAACAGCATCGGGGCCGCCTTGTATGCGGCGCCATTGGCGCAGTCGAGGGCGACGCGCATCCCTGCCAGCTTGTAGCGGGAGACGGCCTGAAGATGGGCCACGTAAGACTCGAGGGCCTGGGAGTCGGGAAAGCGGGTGCCGATGGCGCCGCCCAACGCAGAGCGAAGGCCAGAGGACCGGAGACGATCCTCGAGGTCTCGCTCCACCTCGTCGGGCAACTTGGTCCCCCGGGCGGCGAGAAGCTTGATCCCGTTGTCCTCTGCAGGGTTGTGGGAGGCAGAAACGACCGCCCCCATCGTTGCCCCCGAGGTGGCAGTGAGATAGCTGATCCCGCCGCTGGGGAGCACACCGACGTCGACGGTGTCAATGCCCACGGCATGGAAGCCTGCTTGCAGGGCCGACGAGAGCATCTCGCCGGAACGACGGGTGTCTCTACCTACGACGACAGGCCCACCCCGGAGATAAGACCCGGCGGCCCGGCCAATGGCGAGAGCCAACTCAGGTGTGAGCTCGGAGCCGGCGGCACCTCGAACACCGTCGGTTCCGAAGATGGGCTTCCCATCGTCGAGCAGACGACGGAGATCCGCCAACGTCAGCGCTTCGTGTACTGAGGGGCCCGACGCGCTTTGCGAAGGCCGTACTTCTTGCGCTCGACCACCCGTGCGTCACGGGTGAGCATGCCGGCTTTCTTCAGCATCGGCCGGAGCTCGGGGTCGAGAACGATCAGAGCTCGGGAGATGCCCAAGCGCAGTGCATCGACCTGGCCCGAAATGCCACCGCCCTCGAGGGTGGCGTCGACGTCGTAGCGGCCCTGAGTAGTCGTGATCTGCAAGGGCTCCATCACCCGCATCCGGGCAGCCATGGTCGGGAAGTAGTCCTCGAGTTGACGCCCGTTGAGGGTCACCTGGCCGGATCCGTCGCGGAGTCGCACTCTGGCGACAGAAGACTTGCGACGACCGGTCGCCTGGACGAGTGGCTTGGACATCAGAGTTCCACCTTTCGGATGTCCAACTCCAGAGCCTGCGGGCTCTGAGCGACATGGGGATGATCGGGCCCGGCATAGACCTTGAGCTTGCGAGCCATCTGGCGCCCAAGCTTGTTCTTGGGGAGCATTCCGGTCACCGCCCGTTCGATTATGGCCTCGGGCCGGCGCTCACGGAGACTCTCAAAGGTCTCGGCCTTGATGCCGCCCGGGAAGCCCGAATGCCGGTAGTAGATCTTGGTCTGGCTCTTGTTGGAGGTCACCGCGACCTTCTCGGCATTGACCACGATCACGAAGTCGCCGCCATCCATGTGTGGCGCATAAGTCGGCTTGTGCTTGCCCCGAAGGATGGTGGCGACCTCAGAGGCGAGACGGCCGAGAGGGAGATCGGAGGCATCGACGACATGCCAAACACGATTGATGTCACCAGGCTTGGGCGAATATGTCTTGTTCATGGTCATCTGATTGGCGGCCCGGCAGGTCGAAAAATACCGGGACGTTGGGAAACGGCTCCCGCTTGGGGAGCGGGCATATGCTACGCCGGAGCTGGAGACTAGGCCAATCGCGATGATCACGCTCGAGGACATACAAGAAGCCCGTTCCCGGTTCGAGGGACGGGTGACCGAGACCCCCCTGGTCTGGTCGCAATCCTTCAGTCGTCTCACGGGTCGCGACGTGTATCTGAAGGCCGAGTGCATGCAGCGCGCCGGCTCGTTCAAGATTCGCGGCGCACTCAACGTGCTGACCAGACTCGGTGGGCAGGCGGTGGTAGCGGCCTCCGCCGGCAACCACGCCCAGGGTGTCGCCCTGGCCGCCGCCTTTTCCGGCTCGAAGTGCACCGTCTTCATGCCCGAAGGGGCGGCCATACCCAAGATCAAAGCCACCCAGGATTACGGGGCGACCGTCGAGTTGGCGGGGAACTCACTGGCAGACGCCATCGAGGTCGCCACCGAGTACGCCGCGACTACGGGCGCCCGACTGGTGCACCCCTATGACGACCCGCTGATCATCGCCGGTCAGGGCACTTTGGGCGTCGAGATCTTCGAACAGCTGCCCGACGTGGGCACGGTCGTGATCCCGACCGGTGGTGGCGGGCTGCTCTCCGGCAGTGCCGTCGGGCTCCGATCGTTGAAACCGACGGTCAAAGTGATCGGAGTCGAAATCGAGGCCGCGGCGGTGTACGCAGAGAGTCGCCGCAGAGGCGGCGTGGTGCGCGACTTCCCCCGGGGACAGCCGACCGTGGCGGACGGGATCGCGGTATCGGTCCCCTCGGACCTGGTCTGGGAGATCGCTCAGCAATATGTCGACGACATCCTGGTGGTGAACGACGCCCAGACAACCTCGGCCCTGACCCTGATCCTGGAGAGATCCAAACTCATGGTCGAGGCGGCGGGGGCGGTCGGGGTCGCAGCGCTCATGGAGAAGCTGATACCCGACGACGCCCCTGACCCCATCTGCATCGTGCTTTCCGGGGGAAACATCGATCTGATGTTCCTGGGCAAGGCCGTCCGACATGGCCTCGAAGCCTCGGGCAGGTTCGCCAAGTTCAAGGTCCTGGTGCCCGATCAGCCGGGCAACCTGTTCCGGATCCTCGGAGTGATCGCGGAGAACGGCGGCAATCTGGTTCATGTCGAGCACCACCGGGAGGGATTCCGCCTCCCGTTCGGCACGGTCGAGATCGAGCTCTCGGTCGAGACCAGAGACGCCGACCACGCGGCGCGCATCGGCAGCGCACTCATGGCTGCCACCAGCTGAGGCTGCATGGGGGTATTCCCCCAGGGGAGGGATCCCCATAGTCACTCTGCTCCCGACGTTGTCCTATTGCTCCTACGGCCGCCACTGGCCGATGAGCAGGAGGACCAAAGTGATGCAGAGAGTCGTTATGCGATCGTTCGGAAAGCCGAAACCATCGAAGTTCGCCGTCGAGCGTGCCCGTCTCCGTCAACCGTCGATCGACGCCGAGCCGCCGCGCAACCCGATATTCGACGCCATCGGCAGAGGGCTCATGACCCTCGGCCAGCGAGCCGCGCTCGCGTGGGCTCGACCCGGGCCGGATCTGATCAGTAGCCGACCTCCCACAGGGTCAGCCCGTGCGGAGGGGCCACGGTCACGACCCGGCTCCGATCTCCCGACTCGATGATCTCGGTGATCGCATCCGCTGCGGTGAAACCGCGGCCGACGTCGTAGGCGAGGCCGACAATGGATCGAACCATCTGATGGCAGAAGGCGTTGGCCCTGATCCAGAAGGTCAACAGATCGTCTCCCTCATCCCATCGCGCCTCGTCCACGCGACGGGTGTTGCTCTTGCCCTCGACCGATCGGCAGAAGGCGCTGAAGTCGTGCTCACCCACGACCGCCGCGGCAACGGCCCGCATCCCGGCCATGTCCAATCGGCGTCCCACGTTCCAGACCTGGTTTCGGGCCAGAGGATCGACGTTCTCGGCCTGTGACATCTGATACCGATAGCGGCGGAAGGTCGCCGAGAACCGGGCGCTGAAGCCGTCCTCCACCGGTGTCACCGCGGAGACCGCGATCTCCGGACCGAGGATCCCATTCAGTGACCGGGCGATCTGTGGGCCGTCGACCTCGTGGTCGGTGTCGAAGGAGACGACCTGGCCATGGGCGTGGACGCCGGAGTCGGTTCGACCCGCCACCGCCGTCGAGGGCGACACCCCGAGAAGAGTCTGTAGGGCTGCCTCGAGCTCGCCCTGGATGGTGCGCTGGCCGTCCTGTCGGGCATATCCATGGAACCCGGTGCCGTCATAGGCCAGGTCGAGCCGGTAGACCGGCATCAGAACAGGGCGCTGAGCACGGCGAACGGCACGCCCAACAGGGCCCTGATCAAAACCGCCACGGCGAATCCGATCAGGACCGACACCGCGGCATTGCGCATGCTGAGGTCCGTCGCCTCGCGGGTGCCCACCACCAGGATCACCAGATACCAGACCAGGCCGATGCCACCAGCGATTGACCCAAACACCTCCAGGATGAGCGGAAGGACCGCCAACCCCTGGATGCCCATCAAGGTTTGGGGGCGCGACGAAGCTCCGAACAATCGATTGGCGACGAACCAGGTGGCGAATCCGAGCACGAGCCAGGAGACCACCCCGGCAAGGACGATCTGGAAGAGGTTGGCGATGGAGAACGCCCCCAGCACCCCAAGCCACAACAAGGTGCCCACATAACCCACCGCAGCAACGATCGAAACGAGGATTGCCGCATCGGCGGGAGAGTCACCGTCGAAGAACGCCTCGGTGAACGCTTTGCGGTCGAGGAGGCTGGCTCGGCCGGCGCGGGAGAACATCTTGATCACAGCGAGGCGAGGGTACCGCCCCTCGGCGCCACCGCCCCGTTCAGCGGCGGAGCCGTACCAATTGGACCGAGTGGTCCTCCGCCTTCTCGAGGATCAGCGAGGCCCGCTCCCGGGTGGGAAGGATGTTGTCGACGAGGTTGACCTCGTTGATCCGCTCCCAGATGTCGAGAGCAACCCCTGCCGCCTCCTCGTCGGACAGCCCGGCGTAGCGTCGGAAGTAGGCGTCGCTCTGTGTGAATGCGGTGTCGCGGAGAGTCAGGAACCGCTCGACATACCACTTGCGGATGTGGGCGGTGTCGGCATCGACGAAGATCGAGAAATCGAAGTAGTCGGAGACGAAGGCGCCTCCATCCCCCGCCTGCAAGACGTTGAGCCCCTCCACGATCAGGATGTCCGGCCTCATCACCACCCGCATCTCGTCAGGCACGATGTCGTAGGCGATGTGTGAGTACACCGGCGTCTCGAGATGGTCGTCTCCGGACTTTGGCCCTGGCTACGAAGTCGACGAGCGCCCTTCGATCGAAGCTCTCGGGGAAACCCTTGCGGTCCATCAGGCCACGCTCCTCGAGCACCCGGTTGGGATAGAGGAAGCCGTCAGTCGTCACCAGTTCGACCCTCGGGTGCTGGGGCCAGCGGGCGAGCAGCTCCTGCAACACACGAGAGGTGGTCGACTTTCCCACCGCAACCGAGCCGGCGACTCCGATGACGAATGGCACCGGTGTGGGGGGTGCTCCGAGGAAGGTATCGGTCACCGACGCCAGCTGGCGACTGCCTTGAACATGGAGATTGAGCAGCCTGGAGAGCGGAAGATAGGTGTCCTCGACCATGTCCATGTCGAGAAGGACGTTGATTCCCCGGATCTTCTCGATGTCGTCCTCGGTGAGGGTGAGCGGTGTATTGGCCCGCAGCGCGGACCACTCGAGCCGTGGAAAGTCGACGTATCGCGGCTGGGTCACGAAGGTCAGGCTACAGCCGCCTCTGGTTTCGACAGCACCGCCCTTGCCGATCGTGCGATAATCGAATCATGACTCAGGCTCCCTACCCGGAACAAAGCCAGGCAACCACCGCGCTCGTCCTGGGAATCCTCGGGTTGGTGCTCTGTCAATTCCTCGGCCCGTTCGCATGGTCGATAGGCAACAAGGAATTGCAGGCCATCGACGCCGGTCGACGGCCCCCCGAGAACCGAGGCACTGCGAATGCGGGCAAGATCCTCGGGATCGTGAGCACGGTGCTGCTCGCCATCGGGGTCGTCTTCATCATTCTCCTGATAGTGGGCACCGTCTCCTGGTCCGTCTTCTCGGAAACGGGGTAATTCACCTATGACCCAAAGCCCATACCCGGAACAGAGTCAGGCGACCACGGCGTTGGTCCTCGGGATCCTCGGAATCGTCATCTGCCAAATACTCGGTCCGTTCGCCTGGTCGATGGGCAGCAAGGAGATGCAGGCGATCGACGCCGGAAGACGCCCACCAGAGAACCGGGGCACGGCAAACGCCGCCAAGATCCTGGGAATCGTGGGAACCGTCCTCCTGGGCATTGCAATCATCGGTGTCATCCTTTTCTTCACCGTTTTCTCGATCGCGGCCGTTACTTCTTCCTGAGGTTTTCCGCGCAAGTCGGGTCAAAACCTGCCGATAAATGGCCCTATGGGTCAATTCAGTGCTTCCCTGAAGGTCCCGGGTGACGCCAACTCGCTGCCAGCCACCGTCGACATCGACGATGGCCGCCTGCGGGTCGCATCCGGCGATCACGAAATCGGCAACTGGGCGTTGGACGACATCGACCTCACCCCAGGGCCCGAAGGCGTCCGTGTCTCCGCAGAAGGCGAGGAGCTGATCCTCCAATTCAGCGAAAGCGCGGCCTTCGAGGCGGCCGCGGGCATGAACGGCAAGCAGTCCGTTGTGTCCTTGCCCAAGCCTTTCAAGCTGCCCACGCTGTCCAGGTCTCCGAAGCCCGCTTCGCCCAAGGGCACGGCAACCCGCCCTGAGGGAGCACCGGCACCCGTCGTGGCGTCGGCCTCGACCACCCCGATTGCTGCCTCGACGCAGGTCGAGCAAGGAACGCCCAAGGACGCGAAGCAACCAGGAGCGTTTGATCGAGCCCTCGGAAAGGCTGAAAAGATGTTTGGCAGCCTGCTGCCGAGCTGGGTGTTCACCAAAGGCGGATCGCTGGTGGTCGTTGCCGCGCTGGTGGTGGCGATCCTCGCACCGGCACTGGTCTCAACCCTTCTCCTGGTCGCCGGGCTGATCCTGTTGGTGCTCGGCGGAGTGACGATGCTGGACGTGGTGCTGGCAGCCCGACTGCTCAAGGCGAAGGTGACTCCGACTCAGGTCCTTATCGCCGGCGGCGTTCTGGTGGTCATCGGCATCCTCTTCGGGATGCTCGCCCGCTGATTTCTGGCCGGGCGAACCTTTTATTGCCGGGCGACTTCGCCCGAGACCAACCCTCAGTCGTCCAAGTGCCTCGGAGAACAGCTCCGCGCCAGACACAGTCTCGGGCGAACGAGACGCCGGTCGCCCGGAGCTACCGCCTCGTCGCAAGGTCAATCCAATGACTCGCTCGTCGGCCCGCAATTAGACGAGCTCGATTATCGCCTCTTCGGCGCCGTCTCCACGACGGGGGCCGATCTTGGTGATCCGGGTGTAGCCACCAGCCCGATCCGCATAACGAGGGGCGATGTCGTCGAACAGTCTCGACATGGCCTGGCGGCTTCGAATGGTGCGCAACACAGTCCGCTTGGAGTGCAGGTCGCCCTTTCGGGCCGTGGTGATCAGCTTCTCGGCGAGTGGTCGGACCGCCTTCGCCCGGGGCAGGGTGGTGGTCACCTTCTCGTGCATGAACAGGTCCGTCGCCAGGTTGGCGAGGAGTTTGCGCTCATGGGAGGGCGAGCCTCCGAGCCGGGCGCCCTTGCGGGGACGGGGCATCAGGAACCGCCGGTGGCGTCTGCCAGGCTGAGCCCGAGCTCGTCGAGCTTGGCGGTGACTTCTTCGAGGCTCTTCTGACCGAAGTTGGTGATGTTCAACAGGTCGTCGGACGTCCGCTCGATGAGCTCGCCAACGGTCTTGATCTGGGCGCGGCGCAGACAGTTGCGGGGACGCTCGGAGAGATCCAATGCCTCGATGGGCAGTTCCTTCTCCGGGAACCCAGCGTGCTCGGTCTGGACGTCACCCAATTCGAGCCCTTGGCCCTCACCGATGTCGGCGAACAGGCCCATCAGCTCACGCAAGGTCTTGCCTGCAGACGAGACGGCCTCACCGGGGTCAACGGCGCCGTTGGTCTCGACGTCGAGAACCAGCCGATCGAAGTTGGTCATCTGGCCCACCTGGGTGTTCTCCACCCGATAGGAGACCTTCCGAACCGGGGAGAAGATCGAGTCGACCGGGATCACCCCGATCGTTGAGACCGAGCCCTTGTTCGAATCGGCGCTGCGGTAACCGACGCCCGGAGCGACGGTCAGCTCCATCTCGAGGCGGCCGCTCGCACTCATCGTTGCAATGTGCATTTCGGGGTTGACGATTTCCACTCCTGCGGGGAGCCGAATGTCACCGGCCTTGACCTCACCGGCACCCTTGGCGGTGAGATGAATCACCTCGGTGTCGGTGCCGGCCATCCGGACCACAACCCGCTTGATGTTGAGGATGATGTCAACGACATCCTCCACGACCCCGGGAATGGTCGAGAACTCGTGCTCGACTCCTTCAATCCGAATCGAGGTGACTGCGGCACCCGGGATGCGGGAAAGCAGGGTGCGGCGAAGCGTGTTGCCGAGCGTGTAGCCGAAGCCTGGCTCCAACGGTTCGACCACGATCTTGGATCTGGTATCTGAGATCGATTCCTCTTCGATCTGGGGGCGCTGGACGATCAACAAAGGATTACCTCACTTCGAGTAGAGCTCGACGATCAACTGTTCATTTATGTCCGTGTCGATCTGGTCCCGTCTGGGCTGATCCGTCACGGCCACCTTCCGCTCACCGAGGTCGACCGAGAGCCAGGCCGGAGCCTCGCGGCCCTGGGTGTCCACGGCGTGCTGGATGACGATGCTGTCCCGGCTCGCATCCTTGATGGTGACGACGTCACCCGGCCGGACTTGATAGGACGCGATGTCGACCTTCCTCCCGTTGACCCGGAAATGCCCGTGATTCACGAGCTGGCGGGCCTGGGGACGTGTTGCTGCGAGACCGGAGCGCCAGACGACATTGTCGAGGCGCTGCTCCAACAAACGGAGCAGGTTCTCACCGGTGATGCCTGGGCGGCGAGCGGCCTCCTCGTAGTAGCGGCGGAATTGCCGCTCGAGAACGCCATACATCGAACGCAGCTTCTGCTTCTCGCGGAGCTGGATCAGATAGTCGCTCTCACGGATGCGGCCACGGCCGTGCTCGCCAGGCGGATAGGGGCGACGATCGACCGGGCAGCGCTTCGACTGGCAAAGCGGGGTGCGTGCCCGGCGGCATGCCTTGTGGCGGGGACCTGTGTAACGACCCATCAGCCACGCCTGCGTTTCTTGGGACGACAACCGTTGTGGGGGATCGGAGTCACGTCGCGGACCCAGGTGACTTCCATGCCCATGTTTTGCAGGGTTCGAACCGCAGTGTCACGACCGGAGCCGGTGCCGCTGACGATGACATCCAGCTTGCGGATCCCGTGCTCACCGGCACGGCGGGCAGCCTCTTCGGCCGCGACCTGGGCCGCGTACGGAGTCGACTTCCTCGACCCTTTGAATCCCACCGAACCGCCCGAGGTCCATGCGACGGACGCCCCGGTCTGGTCGGTGATGTTGATGATCGTGTTGTTGAAGCTGGCCTTGATATGGGCCTGTCCGTGCGAGATGTTCTTACGCTCTCGTCTCCGAACCCGCTTCGCTCCCTGCTGCTTCGCCACCTAAAGACTCCTACTTCGTCACTTTTTTCTTGCCGGCAATAGCGACCCGACGGCCCTTGCGGCTCCTGGCATTGGTATGTGTCCGCTGACCGCGTACCGGCAATCCGCGACGATGGCGGATTCCCTGATAGCTGCCGATCTCGATTTTTCTCTTGATGTTCTGTTGGACTTCGCGGCGCAGGTCACCTTCGACCTGGAAGGTCGCCTCGATGTAGCGCCTGATCCGGGTCACTTCGTCGTCGGTCAGCTGGCGGATGCGGGTGTCGGGATCGACTTCGGTGTCGGCGCAGATCTTCTGCGCACGGGTGAGGCCGATTCCGTAGATGTAAGTCAGGCCGATTTCGAGTCGCTTGTCTCTCGGGAGGTCGACTCCTGCAATACGTGCCACTCAGATCATCCTTGCCGTTGCTTGTGACGGGGGTTGGGGCAGATGACCCAAACGCGACCATGGCGCCGGATGATCCGGCACTTCTCGCACATTTTCTTGGTGGAAGGTCGAACCTTCATCATCAACTCCAAAACTTCGGTGTCGCGCACTTGGGGTCCGTGGAACCGGCCCCAGGCCCGGGTTTGACCCCCGAGGCGTGCGCGAGTGTTTCCCAGTCCACAAACCAGCCCTTGCCCTGCGAATCGGGAAAGAGGGACTGTGTGTCCTGGGCATCTCCGAACCCGTTCGAAACAGGTCGGGTAGACGATGTAATGCTAACCATGGGTCGCACTCTGCTCAAATTCGACCATCAGCGGCTCCTCGGCCGCGGTGAACACCTGAACTCCGTCCGGTGTCACGCAAACCGTGTGCTCGAAATGGGCGGAGAGGGAGCCATCCTGGGTGCGAACAGTCCATCCGTCGGCGTCGACCTTGGTGTGCCGGCTGCCAATGTTGAACATCGGCTCGATGCACAACGCCATCCCGGTGCGAAGCTTCAACCCTCGCCCGGGCGTCCCGTAGTTGGGAACCTGAGGTTCTTCGTGCATCTGACGACCGATCCCATGGCCCACGTATTCCTCCACGATTCCGTAACCGTGGGCTTCGCCAATGGCCGCCACTGTTGCCCCGATGTCCCCGACATGATGTCCCTTTTGAACTGACGAGATCCCCGCCCACAGCGCCCCCTCGGTGGCCTCGATCAGACTTTGCGCCGCAGGCTCCGCCGTTCCGATTGGCATCGTGAACGCGGCGTCACCGTGAAAGCCCTCGAAAATCGCTCCGGCATCGACCGAGAGGATGTCGCCATCCTTGAGGCGATACTCGGTGGGAATCCCATGGACGATGACGTCGTTCGGTGAAAGACAGAGGCTCTTCGGGTAACCGTTGTAACCCAGGAAGGACGCGGTGCAGCCGCGATCCGCGATGATCCGGGCGCCAATCTCATCGAGTTCGATGAGGCTCACCCCGGGGGCAGCAGCCTCTCGAACGGCTTGGAGGACAGCAGCCACCGCGGCGCCCGCCACTTGCATCTTGGCGAACTCCCGCCTGCTCTTGATCGTGATCATTGCTTCAGCCCGTGATCACCGAGGGCGGTCAGAATCCGCTCCGTCACCTCGTCGATGTCACCCATCCCGTCGACGGAGATGAGCAGGCCCCGGTCGCCATAGATCTCGAGCAGTGGAGCGGTTTGGTCCCGAAAGACACGGAATCGGTTTCTGATCGTCTCCTCGGTGTCATCCGCACGGCCCCGGGTGAGAAGACGTCGCGCCAGCTCATCTTCATCGACTTCGAAGACGACCACTCCGTCAAGCCCATCGTCGCCGATCAGGGAGTCAAGAGCTGCCACCTGACCACCGGTTCGCGGGAAGCCGTCGAGGATGAAACCTGCTGCGGCGTCAGCCTCGGCCAAGCGCTGTTCGAGCATGGCCACGGTGAGCTCGTCGGGCACGTACTCGCCGGCCGCCATGATCGCCTGGACCTTCCGGCCCAACTCGGTGCCGGCCGCGGCTTGCTCTCGGAACATCTCGCCGGTGGACACGTGGGGAACCCCAAGCTGCATCGCAACACGGCTGGCCTGGGTCCCCTTGCCTGCGCCAGGAGGACCAATGAACAGGAGCCTCATCTTGATTGCCGGCCGACTTTGCCCGACAGTCTCCGGTGACTTCGACGGCCTCAGCCCGGCCTGGGACTAACTCCAGCTGTGTGCTTGCTGGTCTTTGAGCCGATGGGCAAACAGACGCCGGTCGGCCGGTGCTACCGCCCCACCCCCACCTCACGTCAGAATCCCTTCGTAGTTCCTCATCGTCAGCTGGGACTCGATCTGCTTCATGGTCTCGAGTGCCACCCCGACCACGATCAGGATCGACACCCCGGAGAAGGCGATGGAGATGTTCCAAACCGCCCCGGCGATCGCGGGGAGGATCGCAATCGTCGCCAGGAAGATCGATCCCGGGCAGGGTGATCCGATTGAGGATGAAAGCCAGATGCTTGGAAGTCTGCCGCCCGGGGCGTACCCCGGGAACGAATCCGCCCTGACGCTGGATCATCTCCGCCTGCTTCTCAGGGTCGAACTGGATCGCCGTGTAGAAGTAGGTGAAGAAGATGATCAGAGCAGAAGAGGATCAGGATGTACCACCAGCTCACACCACTTCCTCTGCTGCCGCCGAGATTGCCGTTGATCCAGTTGTAGATCGACTGCACCCAAGCCGCATCCGACGGGATGGCGGTGATGATCAGCGAAGGAATGAGCAGGACCGAGGTGGCGAAGATGACCGGGATCACGCCCGCGGTGTTGACCTTGAGCGGGATGTATGTCGACTGACCACCCATCACCCGGCGACCCCGAACCCGCTTCGCGAATTGGATCGGTATCCGGCGCTGGGCCTGGTCGACGTAGATGATGGCGCCGATCATGACCAGGAATACGGCCACCACCACGATGAACCGGATGGGGAGGTTGGCAGCCACGGTCTGACCCCAGATCTGGCCGAAGATGAATGGGAACTGGCTGAGAATCGAAACAAAGATGATCAGCGACATCCCGTTGCCAACCCCGCGCTGGGTGATCAGCTCACCGAGCCACATCACCATCGCGGTTCCAGCAGTCATCGTCAGCACAACCAGGATCACCCGACCGGTCGAGTAGTTCGGGATCAGGTCGATGCCGTTGGTGAACCGACCGACATGGAAGAGATAGGTGAAGCTGGTGGACTGGATCAGGGCAAGGATCACCGTCAGGTAACGGGTCCATTGCGTGATCACCTTGCGCCCGGACTCACCCTCATCCTGGAGGGCCTGCAACTTGGGGATCACGACTGTCAGCAGCTGAAGGATGATCGACGCCGTGATGTAGGGGATGATCCCCAACGAGAACACCGAGAAGGACTCCAGTGCCCCACCCGAGAACAGGTTGAGGAGACCGTAGATGCCACCCGCCTCCTGCTGGGACTGGAAGAGCTCGACGGCCTGGAGGTCGATTCCGGGGACCGGGATGGTGCATCCCAACCGGTAGACACCGAACATCGCCAGTGTGAACAGGATCTTGGCCCGGAGATCCGGGACCTTGAACATGTTGCGGTAAATGGTGAGCATTTTGAAGTCTTGATTCTGTCTTGGATCTCGTCTTAGGTGGTCGGTTGTCCGTGTTCCGTTATCCGTAATCCGTGACGGAAAACGGAGAACGGATAACGGAGAGCGTTCATGAGATGACCTCGACAGTCCCTCCGGCCGCTTCAATCTTGGCGCGTGCCGCCGCACTGAAAGCGTGGGCCTTGACCGTGAGGGCCTTCCCGATCTCCCCCTGCGCCAAAACCTTCACCCGGCCCTTGTGCCGGATCATGCCCCGGTTCCGGAGCTCCTCGGGGGTGACTTCGCTGCCCGCATCGAAGGTGTCGAGGGCTGCCAGGTTCACGATTGCGAACTCTTCCTTGTTCGGGTTCTTGAACCCGGGAAGCTTGGGCAGGCGCATCGCAAGGGCGGTCTGACCACCTTCGAACCCAGGACGCAAGGTGTTACGAGCCTTGAGCCCCTTGGTGCCACGACCAGCGGTCTTCCCCCGGCGCCCGCCTTCGCCACGGCCCACCCGAATCCGCTCCTTCTTGGAGCCGGGTGCCGGCTTGAGGTCGTGCAGTTTCAGTTGTTTCTTCTCGTCAGTCATCTTCAGACCTCTTCCACTTCCACCAGATGTCGAACGCTGTGCAGCATCCCGCGCAGAGTCGGGGTGTCCGTGTGCTCCCGGGTTTGGTTGAGCTTGCGCAGGCCGAGAGACTCGACCGTCGCCCTTGTCTTGGGCTTCTCACCGATCACAGATCGCCTCAAAGTCACTTTCACTGTCTTGGTTGCCATCGCCGAGCTCACTTGGTGTGGGCACGGAGTGATTCCGTGCCTCTGTAGGCAGCCAGCAGCCCGGGAGGCACGATGTCCTCGGCCTGCTTCCCGCGGAGCCGGGCAACCTCGTCGGGGCGACGCTGGTTGGTGAGGGCATTCATCGCCGCCTTCGCCACATTGAGATGGGTCGGCGAGCCAAGCGACTTGGCGAGGGCGTCCTTGACGCCGGCCGCCTCGAGAATCTGGCGTACGGCTCCGCCGGCGATGACACCGGTTCCGGGTGCGGCCGGCTTGACCAGCACCTTTGAGGCGCCATGTTCGCCGGTCGTGGTGTGGACCACGGTCTGGCCGGCCATGGCGATGCTGACCATCGCTCGCCGGGCGCTCTCCATCCCCTTCTGGATGGCAGCCGGGACCTCTTTGGCCTTGCCGTATCCGATCCCAACTTTGCCGTTGCCGTCACCAACGACGACCAAAGCGGTGAAGCTGAAACGGCGACCACCCTTGACCACCTTGGCGACGCGGTTGATCTGGATCACCCGCTCGTCGTACTGGCTTTGCTCCTGGGCCATTTCAGAACTCCAATCCTGATTCGCGGGCGGCGTCGGCGAGAGCCTTGACCTTGCCGTGGTACTTGTATCCGCCGCGGTCGAAGACGACGGTGCTGACACCGGCGTCCTTGGCCCGTCCTGCCAGCAGCTCACCGACCTTGGCCGCGGTCGACATGTTCAAAGTCGAGCTCTTGAGATCGGTCTCCTGTGAGGAAGCCGAAGCCAGGGTCTTGCCGACGGTGTCGTCGATTATCTGTGCGTAGATATAGCGATTGCTGCGGAATACCGCGAGACGGGGGCGCTCTCCAGTGCCCCGCACCCGCTTCCGGACCCGCGTATGGCGCCGGGACCGAGCATCCTTTCGGGAGCCGTTCATCACTTACCTGCCTTCCCGGCCTTGCGACGCACGTGCTCGCCGGCATAACGAATTCCCTTGCCCTTGTAGGGCTCGGGAGGGCGAATTTTGCGAATGTTGGCGGCGACCAGGCCCACCTGTTCCTTGTCGATGCCGGAAACCACGATGCGGGTCGGCTCGGGGACCTCGAAGGTGATCCCCTTCGGCGCCGGGACATCGACCGGGTGGCTGAACCCGACCAGAAGCTCGATGTCCTCGCCTTTGAGCGAGGCGCGATAGCCGACACCCTGGATCTCGAGCACCTTGCTGAAGCCTTCCGAGACCCCGACCACCATGTTGGAGAGGAGCGCCCGCGACAAGCCGTGGAGCGCCCTCGACTCGCGGGTGTCGTCCTCACGGCCGACGGTGACCACACCATCGTCCATCTGGAAGCTCACCCGATCGGTGAATTCGCGGGACAACTCGCCCCGACTGCCTTTGACGATCACCTTGGTGCCCTTGATGTCGACATCGACACCAGAGGGCACGGTGACCGGCATCTTGCCTACACGACTCATGTCACCAGACCTCGCACACGATCTCGCCGCCCAACCGGCGACGACGGGCTTCACGGTCAGGAAGCAGGCCCTGGCTCGTCGAGACCACGGCAACGCCGAGACCGCCGAGGACCCGCGGAATCTCGCTGGCGCCCCGGTAGATGCGGTGTCCGGGCTTGGAGATGCGCTTGATGCCGCCGATGGCAGGCTGGCGTCGGGCGCCGTAGCGGAGAACCAGCTCCAACTCGGGCACGGCACCACTGTCTTTGACGTCGAAGCGGTCGATGAAGCCCTCGTCCTGGAGGATGCGGGCAATGCCCACTTTCATCTTCGATGCGGGCATGGCAACGCGCTCATGGCCCACCGCAACCGCGTTGCGGATCCGGGTCAGCATGTCTGCGATTGGATCGTTGACCATTACCAGGACGCCTTTCTGACACCGGGCAGCTCGCCCTGCGAGGCCAACTGGCGAACACAGATGCGGCACATCCCGAAGTCACGCAGATAGGCGCGCGACCGACCACACCGCTGACAGCGGTTGTAGCCACGCACCTTGAACTTCGGCGTTCGCTTCGCCTTGGCAACTAGAGATTTCTTAGCCATTCATTTCTCCTTCAGACCCCCGTGGTTGCCTTGCGGAACGGGAATCCGTAGGCATCGAGCAACGCCTTGGCGTGCTCGTCGTTGGTGGCGGTGGTGCAGATGGTGATGTCCATCCCCCGTGTCGATGAAACCTGATCGAAGTCGATCTCGGGAAAGATCAACTGCTCGGTGACCCCGAAGCTGTAGTTGCCCCGGCCGTCGAATGAAGTCGCGTTGAGGCCGCGGAAGTCGCGGATCCGGGGAATCGCCACCGCAAGCAGCCGGTCGAAGAACTCCCACATCCTGGCCCCGCGGAGGGTGACCGAGGCGCCGATAGGCATCCCTTCCCTCACCTTGAACCCGGCGATCGACTTCCTTGAGCGGTTCATCCGCGCCTTTTGGCCGGTGATGAGGCTCAGTTCGTCCATCGCGGAGTCGATGGCCTTCTTGTCCTGAACCGCCTCGCCGACGCCCATGTTCACCACGATCTTGTCGAGGCGCGGGACCTCCATGACGTTGGCCAGCCCGAGTTGGTCTTTGAGCATCGGGCCGATCTCCTCGGCGTAGCGGGCTTTGAGGCGCGGTATCTCGCTCACAGCTCACCTTCACATTTCACGCAGACCCGGTGCTTGACGCCGTTGTCGTCGAACTTGTGGGCGATTCGGGTCGGGCCGCACTTCTCACACACGATCATCACGTTGGAAACCGAGATCGGCATGTCCTTGTCGATGATCCCGCCCTGCATCGTCTGACCTCTCGGCTTGGTGTGACGCTTGGCGGTGTTGACCCCTTCGACGAGGATCTTGTCGTCCTTGGGGAAGACCCGGCTGATGCGCGACTCCTTCCCGGCATCCTTGCCGGAGATCACCATCACCTTGTCCCCCTGTTTTAGCTTCATCAGCACAGCAACCCTCTGGCCGGCGAGCGGTCAGACGCAGGACGATCTCGCATGAACTTGCGGTCGCGGAGCTCTCGCGCCACCGGACCGAAGATGCGTGTCCCGCGTGGCTGAGAGTTGTTGTCGATGATCACGCAGGCGTTGTCATCGAAGCGGATGTAGGTGCCATCGGAGCGACGTGACTCCTTCTTGGTGCGCACCACGACGGCCTTGACGACCTCGCCCTTCTTCACCGACCCGCCAGGGTTGGCGTCCTTGACGGTCCCCACGATGATGTCGCCGATCCCGGCGTATCGACGCGACGAACCGCCGAGGACGCGAATACAGAGGAGTTCGCGGGCACCGGTGTTGTCGGCCACCTTGAGGCGGGATTCCTGCTGGATCATCTGGCCCGCTCCACGACCTCGACTACACGCCACCTCTTCTGCTTCGAGAGGGGTCGGGTCTCCATGATGCGGACCGTGTCGCCAACCTTGGCGTCGTTGGCCTCGTCATGGGCATGGAACTTGGTGCTACGACGGACGACTTTGTCATAGCGCGGATGGCTCATCTGAGTAGGAACCTCCACGGTGACGGTCTTGTCGCGCGCGTCGGATACGACCACGCCAACACGGACCTTGCGACGTCCTCTCGTGCTGTCTTCTGTCATCAGGCACGCTCCTCGGCCGCTGTTAGCGACTCCTGGGACTCTCGCTCGCGCATCACGGTGAGGATTCGGGCGATGTCCCTCTTCACCTCACGAATACGGGCGTTGTTGTCGAGTTGATTGGTTGCGAGTTGAAAACGCAGGTTGAAATGCTCCATCTTTGCCTCGCCCAGAGCATCCACCAGCTCTGAGTCCGACATGTCGCGGATCTCGGTGGGGCTCATAGCTCCTCCCGGGAGACAAATCGGGTTCTGATCGGCAGCTTGTTCCCGGCTTTCCGCATCGCCTCACGGGCCAGGTCCTCGGGAACGCCGGCCAATTCGAACATCACCCGTCCCGGCTTCACGACCGAGACCCAGAACTCTGGGTTTCCCTTGCCGGATCCCATGCGAGTCTCGGCGGGCTTTTGGGTGACCGGCTTGTCGGGGAAGATCGTGATCCAAACCTTGCCGCCACGTTTGACGGCTCGGGTGATGGCAACACGAGCCGCCTCGATCTGACGAGCGGTTATCCACCCGGCCTCGAGCGCCTGCAAGCCGTACTCCCCGAAGTTCACCTGGGTTCCACCCTTGGCGACTCCGGATCTCCGGCCGCGATGCATCTTGCGATGTTTTGTCCTCTTGGGCATCAACATCGCCTACTCCTCTTCGCCTTCGGTGGAGTCGGTGGTCGCGTCGACCTCGGCGGGTGGGTTGTCGCCCTGCTCCGCGGAGGGACCGTCCGAGCTCTGCTCGGCCTCAGGAACCTGGTTGTCCCCCTGCTCCGCGGGGGGACCGTCCGAGCTCTGCTCGGACGAGGGGGGTGCAACAACAGTCTCGGCGGTCGCCTCCAGATCGGCCGCGGGAGCTGCAACCTCGCCCTCAGGCAGGACGACGTCCTCGCGGGCCGACTCGTACTCCACCTGAGCCTCGGCGGCTGTGGGGCGACGCCCGCCACCGGCCTCGATGATCCGGCGGCCGCCTTCCTTCTTGCCCCCACCGGCCTCGATGAGGCGCTTGCCGCCACCGGCTTCGATCAGCCTTGGCCTGGCGTCGGAGCCTGCAGCCTCTTCGGCCCGGGACTTGATGCTCTTGCGGGTCCGGCGCGCCGGCCCGCCAACCGCGAGGTCGGCTTCGGCCGCAATTCGATCTCCAGAAACCTGGCCCCGGGAAACCACCTCGCCCCGATAGACCCAAACCTTGACCCCGATGGTGCCCACCGTGGTGTGAGCGGTCGCAGTGCCGTAGTCGATGTCGGCACGGAAAGTGTGAAGTGGAACCCGACCCTCGCGATACCACTCGCGACGACCCATCTCGGCACCGCCCAAGCGGCCCTTGCACTCCACGCGAACCCCCTCGGCCCCGGCCTTGAGGGCAGACGCGATCGCACGCTTCATGGCGCGGCGGAAGGCGATCCGGTTTTCGATCTGGTCCGCGATCCCCCGAGCGAGGAGCGCGGCATCGAGATCGGGATCCTTCACCTCGTTGATATTCAGCTTCACCGGGCGATCGGCCATGGCCTCGAGAGCACCACGAAGCCGTTCGGCCTCGGCACCCTTGCGGCCGATGACCACGCCAGGGCGGGCGGTGTGGATGTCCACGATGAGCCGGTCCCGGGTGCGCTCGATGTCGACGCGGGAAACCGCGCCGCGGAGCAGCTCGTCCGTCAGGTATTTGCGGATTCTCCAGTCCTCGTTCACGAATGCGACGTAGTCCTTTTCGGAGAACCACTTCGACTTCCAGTCAGTGGAAACACCTAGCCGGAACGAATAGGGGTGAACCTTCTGACCCATCAGTTCACCTCCTCATTCCTGTCCGACACCACGATCGTGATGTGGCTCGTTCGCTTTCTGATCTTGGCTGCCCGTCCCCGAGCCCGTGGCCGGTAACGCTTCAGGGTCGGGCCCTCGTCGGCATACGCCTCGGCGACCACCAGGTCCTCGGAGTCGAGGGCGTGGTTGTGCTCGGCGTTGGCCACAGCTGAGCGCAGCACCTTGGCCACCGGCTCCGTGGCGCCACGCGGTGTCAGGCGCAACACGTCTTCGGCCTCGATGACGGGGAGCCCGCGCACCAGGTCGAGAACGAGCCGCACCTTGTACGGCGACTGGCGGATGTATTTGGCTTGGGCCCTGACCTTCATCGTTTTCTCGCTGACTTGTCGGCGTGACCACGGAAGGTACGGGTGGGGGCGAATTCGCCGAGCTTGTGGCCAACCATCGACTCGGTCACGTAGACCGGCACGTGCTTGCGGCCGTCGTGAACAGCGATGGTGTGCCCGATCATCTCGGGAATGATGGTTGAGCGACGTGACCAGGTCCTGATGACACGCTTGCCGCCAGTTCGATTGAGCTCGTCGACCTTCGCCGCGAGATGGTCATCGACGAAGGGGCCCTTCTTGAGACTCCGAGCCATGGTTTACCTCCGACCCTTCTTCGCACGGCGTCGCACGATGTACTTGCTGGATGCTTTCTTCCTGCTGCGCGTGCGCCCCTCGGGCTGGCCCCAAGGGCTGACCGGATGACGGCCACCGGAGGACTTGCCTTCGCCACCACCCAACGGATGATCGACGGGGTTCATCGCCACACCTCTGGTCTGGGGGCGGACGCCCTTCCAGCGGTTGCGGCCTGCCTTGCCCAGCTTGATGAGCTCTGCCTCGGTGTTGCCGACCTGGCCGACCGTGGCCCGACTGTCCAATGGAACCTGGCGCATCTCGCCGGAAGGCAACCGGAGCAGTGCAAGATCGTTCTCTTTCGACATCAACTGCACCGCGGTGCCTGCCGATCGGCCGAGTTTGGCCCCGCCGCCGGGCCGCATCTCGATTGCGTGAACGATGGTTCCGGCGGGGATGTTGCGAAGCGGCAGGGCATTTCCGGGGCGAATCTCGGCCTTCGAGCCGGACTCGAGGCGATCGTCGACGTTCACCCCGAGCGGAGCCAGGATGTAGCGCTTCTCGCCGTCCGCATAGTTGAGAAGGGCGATGCGGGCATTGCGGTTGGGGTCGTACTCGATAGTCGCCACCCGGGCCGGTATGCCGTCCTTGTCGCGCCTGAAGTCGATGACCCGGTAGCGCTGCTTGTGGCCACCACCGCGATGACGGGAAGTGACCCGCCCATAGGTGTTGCGCCCGCCGGTCTTGCTCTTCTTGGCGATCAGCGACTTCTCGGGTGTGTCGGTGGTTATCTCGGAGAAGTCCGAGACGGTTTGGAACCGACGCCCTGGAGAAGTTGGTTTTCGTTTCTTGACTGCCATCTCAGACTCCGAAGACGTCGATCGAATTACCGGCGGCGAGAGTGACCAGAGCGCGCTTGGTGTCTTTGCGCTTGCCCATCTTCCAGCCCTGCCGCTTCAGCTTGCCTTTGCGGTTCATCGTGTTGACACGCACGACCCGAACCCCAAAGACCTGCTCGACGGCGTTCTTGATCTCGCTCTTGTTGGAGCGGGTGTCGACCAGAAAGGTGTAGGTGTTGTTGTGCTCGATGAGGTCGTACGACTTCTCGGAGACCACCGGGGCGAGGATGATGTCGCGTAGATCGCTCATGCGGCGTCACCTCCCTTGTCCTCTTCCTTGGCGACCTCGGCTTCCTTCACGAAGTCGCTGTCGCTGACCTCATAGGAGCTGGATCGACCGACCGAGCCGACCGTGTGGCTGGTGAACACCACCTGATCGGCCCAGAGGACGTCATAGGGAGTGAGGTGCCCCGGCTCGGCAAGGATCACATCGGGAAGGTTGCGGAACGAGCGGCCGGCCACGCCATCGAGTTGGCTGAGCACGACCAGGGCCTTGCCCCCGGCACCGATCGCCTTGAGCAGCGACACTGCCTGCTTGGTCTTGGGAGCGGCCCAGTCGAAATCGTCGATCACCTTGACCGCCTCTTCAGAGGCACGGGCTGAAAGGGCACTGCGAAGGGCGAGCCTCTTCATCTTCTTGGGGGTGCGCTGGCTGTAGTCGCGGGGCTTGGGGCCGTGGGCCACACCGCCACCGACCCAGTGCGGAGCCCTGATGGACCCTTGACGGGCACGTCCGAGGCCCTTTTGACGCCAGGGCTTGCGGCCGCCACCACGAACCTGGCCCCGGGTCTTGGTCGACGCGGTGCCTGATCGGGCGCCGGCGAGCTGGGCCGTGATCACCTGATGGAGAACGGCCAGGTTGGGCTCGATCCCGAAGATCTCGGCATCGAGCTTCACCTCGCCCTTGGAGGTGCCATCGGCAGAGAACAGCGGCGCTTTGACGTCAGCCACGAGCCTTCACCGCCTCACGAACCAGGACCATCGAGCCCTTGGGCCCGGGGACCGCTCCGCCGAGAAGCAGGAGATCCCGCTCGGCGTCGACCCTCACGACCTCGAGACTGAGCGTGGTCACGCGCTCGCCGCCGAGGCGGCCGGCCATTCTCATTCCCTTGAACACGCGGGCAGGGGTGGCGCAGGCGCCGATCGACCCCGGCGCACGATGCTTCTTGTGAGTGCCGTGCGAAGCGCCCTGACCCTTGAAGTTGTGTCGCTCCATGACTCCGGCAAAGCCCTTGCCCTTGGAGACCCCGGCGACATCCGCCTTGACCCCGGGCTTCAGGACGTCCCCAATCCGGATCTCCTGACCCAGCGTGTAGGAGGAGGGGTCGGAGACGCGGACCTCGACGAGGTGCTTGGCCGGGGCAACCCCGGCCTTGGCGAGATGCCCTGCCTCCGGCTTGTTGATCCGGCCCGGCTTGACCTCGCCATATGAGATCTGGATCGCGTTGTAGCCGTCGCTCTCCATGGTCTTGATCTGGGTGACATGGCAGGGCCCGGCCTTGATGACCGTCACCGGGATCGCCCGTGCCTGGTCATCGAAGACCTGGGTCATCCCCAGCTTCTGCCCGAGAATGGCGTTCATGTTCCCGTTCTCCGTTGTCCGTTGGCCGCCTCCGTCGCGTCGTTCTTCGGCCACGAACGGGCTCGCTCACGGCCAGCAAGCCGGAAGGCAATTGCGGGAACGGCGAACGGGGCACGGTCAACGGGCTCACAGCTTGATCTCCACTTCGACCCCGGCGGGAAGCTCGAGACGCATCAAGGAGTCGACCGTCTTGGGGGTCGGTTCCAGGATGTCGATCAGACGCTTGTGAATGCGCATCTCGAAATGCTCACGTGAGTCCTTGTCCACATGCGGGCCCCGGATGACGCAATAGCGATGAATCTCCGTAGGCAGAGGAACCGGGCCTTTGATCTTGGCCTGAGTCCGCAACACGGTCTCGGTGATCTTCTTCGAGGACTCATCGACCACGTTGTGGTCGTAGGCCTTGAGCCGGATCCGGATCTTCTGCTGGTCGCTCATTTGAGGATCTTGATGACTCGTCCGGCGCCGACGGTGCGGCCGCCTTCACGGATCGCGAAACGGAGACCCTCGTCCATGGCGATAGGAGCGATCAACTCCACGTTCATCTCAGTGTTATCACCAGGCATCACCATCTGAGTCCCCTCCGGCAGTTGGATCGACCCGGTCACATCGGTGGTCCGGAAGTAGAACTGGGGGCGATACCCGGGAAAGAACGGGTTATGCCGGCCCCCCTCCTCCTTAGTCAGGACATACACCTGAGCTTCGAAATCAGTATGCGGAGTGATCGACCCCGGCTTCGCCAGAACCTGACCCCGCTCCACCTCATCCTTACCCACACCACGCAGCAGAACCCCCACATTGTCCCCCGCCCGACCCTCATCCAGGAGCTTGCGGAACATTTCAATCCCAGTAGCCACCGTCTTATGAGTCGGCCGGATCCCCACAATCTCCACCTCCTCATTCACCTTCAAAATCCCCTGCTCCACCCGACCCGTAACCACCGTCCCCCGACCAGTAATACAGAACACGTCCTCGATCGACATCAGGAACGGCTTATCCGTATCCCGATCCGGCTCCGGAATATAAGAATCCACCGCCCCCATCAACTCCATGATCTGATCCGAAGCCGCCTCATCCCCCTCCAACGCCTTCAACGCAGACCCCCGCACCACCGGAACCTCATCCCCCGGAAACTCATACTCCGTCAACAAATCCCGAACCTCGAGCTCCACCAGGTCCAACAGCTCAGAATCGTCAACCATGTCCACCTTGTTCAAAAACACGACAATCGAAGGCACCCCCACCTGACGAGCCAACAAAACATGCTCCCGAGTCTGAGGCATCGGACCATCAGCCGCCGACACCACCAGAATCGCACCATCCACCTGCGCCGCACCCGTAATCATGTTCTTGATGTAATCCGCATGACCCGGCATATCCACATGCGCATAATGACGAGCCGAAGTCTCATACTCCACATGAGCAATCTGAATCGTGATCCCCCGCTCCCGCTCCTCAGGCGCCTTATCAATCTGATCAAAAGACGTCAACTGATTCGACCCACCAACCCGATCCGCCAACACCCTGGTAATCGCCGCCGTCAACGTCGTCTTCCCATGATCAATATGACCCATCGTCCCCACATTCACATGCGGCTTCGAACGCTCAAACTTCGCCTTCGCCATGATTCTTTGGCTCCTCTATCTCTTTCCTAGATCTCTATTGCTTCGAACTCAATGCCGCGCCACGTCGGGTCGCCACGATGTCGTCGGCGATCGAGTCGGGTACGTCCTGGTATGAATGGAACTGCATGGAATAGGTGGCCCGCCCCTGGGTCTTCGACCGCAGATCCGTGGCGTAGCCAAACATCTCCGACATCGGCACCTGAGCCCGGATCACCTGGCTGTTGCCCCGCTGGGACATGCCTTCCACCTTGCCCCGCCGGCTGTTGAGGTCTCCGATCACGTCACCCATGTACTCATCAGGGGTGGTGACTTCGACTTCCATGATCGGCTCGAGGATCTTCACCCCGGCCTTGCGAGCGGCCTCCTGAAGGGCCATGGACCCTGCGATCTTGAAGGCCATCTCGGAGGAGTCGACATCGTGGAACGACCCGTCGACAAGGATCGCTCGGACGTCGACAAGCGGGTAGCCGGCGATGATTCCCTGGTCCAGGGCCTCTTCGATGCCCGAGTCGACCGAAGGGATGTACTCCCGCGGGATCTTGCCACCCTTGATGAGGTCAACGAACTCATAGCCGCCACCCGGACCGGTCGGCTCGAGGTTGATCACCACGTGGGCGAATTGGCCCTTGCCACCGGTCTGCTTGACGTGCCGGTAAACGACCTTCTCAACCGCCCTGCGGATGGTCTCCCGATAGGCGACCTGCGGCTTGCCGACAGTGGCGTCGACCTTGAACTCCCGCAGCAGGCGATCCACGAGGATCTCCAGGTGGAGCTCGCCCATACCCGAGATGATGGTCTGCCCGGTCTCATCGTCGGTCCGAACCAGGAAGGTTGGGTCCTCTTCGGTGAGTCGGTGCAGCGACTCGGAGAGCTTCTCGTCATCGGACTTGGTCTTGGGCTCGATGGCGACCGAGATCACCGGAGCCGGGAATTCCATCGACTCGAGCTGGATCGGCGACCGCTCCGAGGACAGGGTGTCCCCCGTCGTGGTGTTCTTGAAGCCAATGCCAGCGACGATGTCGCCGGCAAACACCTCTTCGACATCCTCACGTGAGTTGGCGTGCATTCGCAGGATGCGCCCGAAACGCTCCTTCTTCCCGGTCGAGGTGTTCAGGACCGAGTCGCCCTTCGCGGCGTGCCCTGAATAGACCCGGAAGTAGGTCAGCTTGCCGACATGCGGGTCGGACATGATCTTGAAGGCGAGAGCTGCGAACGGCTCGGTGTCTTCGAGTTTGCGCTCGACCACGACCTCCTCGTCACCTGGCTTGAACCCCTTGATCGGGGGGAGGTCGGCAGGGCTGGGCAGGTAGTCGACGACTGCGTCGAGCAGCAACTGCACACCCTTGTTCTTGAACGCTGAGCCGCAGAAGACCGGGTTGAAATCCCCCTGGAGAGTTCCCAGGCGAACCCCGGCCTTGATCTGTTCGACAGTGAGCGTTCCATGCTCGAGATAGGCCTCGAGAAGCTCCACGGAGGTCTCGGCGACCTTCTCGATGAGATCGTGGCGGTACTTTGCGGCGAGGCCGACGAGATCTTCAGGGATGTCGGTGGTGTCCCACTGCTTCCCGTCGTCCCCACGCCAGAGATGGGCCCTCTCCTCGACGAGATCGACGACGCCCATGAAATTGGCCTCGGTGCCGATGGGCAGCTGCATCACGAGGGGATAGGCGCCAAGACGATTCGAGATGGAGTCGATATCGGCGTAGAAGTCGGCGCCGGTCCGGTCCAGCTTGTTGATGAAGCAGATCCGGGGGACGTGGTAGCGGTCGGCCTGACGCCACACCGTCTCGGACTGGGGCTCGACGCCGGCGACGCCATCGAAGACTGCCACTGCGCCGTCGAGAACCCTCAGCGACCGCTCGACTTCGACGGTGAAGTCGACGTGGCCGGGGGTGTCGATGATGTTGATCAGGTGCTCGTGCCAGACACAGGTGGTGGCTGCGGAGGTGATGGTGATCCCCCGCTCCTGCTCCTGCTCCATCCAGTCCATGGTGGCTGCGCCTTCATGGACCTCACCGATCTTGTAGTTGCGGCCGGTGTAGTAGAGGATGCGCTCGGTGAGAGTGGTCTTGCCCGCGTCGATATGAGCCATGATCCCGATATTCCGGGTTCGGCTCAGCGGTACTTCCCGCAAATGTTCAAGCGCAGCGTTTCCGTCGCTCATCTCTTCCTGCTACTCCGACTCGCTATGAGGTTGTGAACGTCCCACGTCCTGCGGTTCGGGCTGGTTCGGTGGCCAGCCCGCCTGCTGGAACGTTCGGGTAAATCTCTTGCAGTTTCTCCGTTGGGACCGGTGGCTATTACCAGCGGTAATGGGCGAAGGCCTTGTTGGACTCCGCCATCTTGTGGACATCTTCTTTGCGCTTCACCGCCGCCCCGGTGTAATTGGAGGCGTCGAGAATCTCATTGGCCAAGCGCATGGCCATCGTGGGCTCTCGCCGTTGCCGGGCGAAATTGACCAGCCATCGGATCGCCAGGCTCTCCTGGCGACGCGGGGAGACTTCGACCGGCACCTGATAGGAGCTACCTCCCACGCGTCGTGACCGGACTTCGACCTGGGGCCGAATGTTGTCGATAGCCCGCTTGAGAACGACTCCTGGATCCTGGCTGGTGCGTTGCTCCACCGTCTCCAGGGCGCTGTAGACGATGTCACGGGCGGTGTTCTTCTTGCCTTTGAGCAGGACCTTGTTGATCACCTTGCTCACCAGGACGCTCCGGAATACCGGGTCGGGCTCGATCTTTCGCTTTTGGGCTGGAGCGCGACGCATCAGGAGTCCTTCTTGGTCCCGTATCGGCTTCGGGCTTGCTTGCGGGCGCTGACGCCCGAGGCGTCCAGGGTGCCTCGGATGACCTTGTAGCGGACACCGGGGAGGTCGCGGACGCGGCCGCCGCGGATGAGAACGATGCTGTGCTCCTGGAGGTTGTGACCCTCACCGGGGATGTAGGCGGTCACCTCGACGCCAGTCGAGAGACGGACCCGGCACACTTTGCGCAACGCCGAGTTCGGCTTCTTGGGGGTCACGGTGTACACGCGAGTGCACACCCCGCGTCGCTGCGGGGCCCCGGCCAGACCGGCGGTCTTCGCCTTCTTGGTCTTTGGCTTCCTGCCCTCGCGGACAAGCTGCTCAATCGTCGGCATTTTGCTCCTAAACGGAAGGAAGCGGCATGGGCGCAGCCCTAGCTGCCGATCCTCTTGTGAAATCTTGCGTACCGGGCACGCGAAGTGCCCGGCTCGCTTGATCGGCCCTCACCCGAGGGAGAGCCGTCGAACGCATTCGGATTCTATGTATCTGTCTGCGCGCGTACCAAATCGGCCGGGATCTCCCGGCTCGGCAGGGAATACGGTACCAGTTGTCGAAAACCACGCCAACGGGACCAGCGCGCGTCGGCCCTCAGAGCGTTGTCGAGGTTTCGGGCACCGTCGTGGTCGTCGTTGGAGGCTCCGTGGTCGTCGTTGGAGGCTCCGTGGTGGTCGTTGGAGGCTCGGTGGTCGTCGTCGGAGGCTCCGTGGTGGTCGTCGTCCCACCCGTGGTGGAAGTCGAAGACCCCGACGTCGATGTGGTGGTTCCGGCGTGCGTGGTCGTGGTGGTCCCATGACTGGTCGTGGTCTGGCCGGGACGGGTGGTGGTCGTGACCCCGGGACGGGTGGTGGTCGTCGTGGTCGTACCCGGGCTCGGCGAGTTGCGATGCCGCGGCGGCCGCCGCGACTGGGGGTTGGAGGCTGCGGTGGTCGTAGTCTCGCCAGGAATTGTGGTGGTCGGGATGGTGGACACCGTGGTGGTGCTCTCGCCTGGAGGAATGGTCTGTCCGGCCGCGATTGGCTGTCCGTCTCCCGGCTGGCAATCGCGGGACGAAAGCAGACTCTTGATCGCCGTCCACCCTGATCGCGGACTCCAACACGTACACCCGATTGCCGGGGCCGCGGGCATCCCGAAGGATGAGCCATGTCTGATCCGGGCTCCGCCCGATCACGGTGATTGCCTCTCCTTCGAAAACCTCCCCCAGTTGAGGCCCGCCTGGGCAGGCGTACACCGGCGAGCTCCCGGTGACGCTCCCCGGCGCCTCGTATCCGTTCAGGCCGCTCAACCAGGTGAATCCCGCGATGAGGAGGGCCCCCAGCAGCAGAGCGCCCAGCCCCATGATGAGGCGCCCCGCGTTGAGCAGGTCGAAGCGAGGGAGGAACCGTCGCTCGGCGACGTGTGACCCGCCCGACACTTTCAGGCGATTGGCGATGTCCCGCGCCAGTTCGTCCGGCGCGAGCCGTCTCCCCTTCTTGGGGCCCGACGGGTCCTGATCAGAAGTCATCGGTAATACTTCGGCACGTCAAGGGCACCGGCAAAGCGCGGTTTGTGTCGATGTCGAACGCCACTTTGCCCGCCAAATACGAAAGAGCCGCCTCGCGGCGGCCCTTTCGAGAGTTGTGTCGGTCGGGAGAGTCCCTATTCCTCTTCGTCGTCCGAGCGAATGCTGCCCCCGAGGCTGGCCAGCCACTCTGCCGGGTCTTCGGGAAGGCCATCGTCGCCGCCCCCACCTGACATCGGCCCACCGTCGAGGAATCCCAGGCTGGCGACCGTGGTCGCACCGGGAAGCGACGGCTGCAGCATTTGGTACTGCTGGGCGCCGGTGCCCGCAGGGATCAGCTTGCCGATGATCACGTTCTCCTTGAGACCGCGCATGAAGTCGGACCGTCCCTGGATGGCGGCATCGGTGAGAACCCGGGTCGTCTCCTGGAAGGAGGCGGCCGACAACCAGGAATCGGTGGCCAACGAGGCCTTGGTGATCCCCATCAGCTCCGGCCTGCCCTCGGCGGGGCGCTTGCCCTCGGCAACCAGTTCCCGGTTGGTGTCCCGGAATGTCTGATCGTCGACAAGGGCTGCGGGCAGGAAGTCGGACTCGTTGGGCGAGACCACTCGCACCCGGCGAAGCATCTGACGCACGATCATCTCGATGTGCTTGTCATGGATCTCCACGCCCTGTGACTTGTAGACCTCCTGCACCTGATCGACCAGATACTGCTGGGTGGCGCGGACTCCCTTGATCTCGAGAACCTCTTTGGGGTCCAGGGGGCCCTCGGTGAGCTGGGTGCCGGCGTCGATCGTCGCACCACTCGAGATGCCAGGCCTGAGCTTGGCGTATCGCGAGATCGGGTAGATGAGCTCGTCGTCACCGACCTCGAGGAGAATGCGGCGACCCTGCTCGTCTTCGACGACGGTGACCACACCCTTCTCCTCGGCCATGACCGCTCTCCCCTTGGGTGCGCGGGCCTCGAAGAGCTCGACGACCCGGGGAAGGCCGTGGGTGATGTCCTCGCCGGCGACGCCACCCGTGTGGAACGTCCTCATCGTGAGCTGTGTCCCGGGCTCGCCAATCGACTGTGCGGCCATGATGCCGACAGCCTCGCCGGTCTCAACGGTCTTGCCGGTGGCGAGTGACAGCCCGTAGCAGGCCTGACACACACCGCCTCTGGTGTCGCAGGTGAGTGGTGAGCGAACCCGAACCGATTCGATGTTGGCTTCCTCAACCGCGTGCAGCTCCTTGGTGCCGATCACGGCACCTGCCCGCAGCTTGTCGCCGTCCTCGGTGGCCACCATGGTCCGGCCTTCCTTGACGTCGTCGGCAAGGACCCGGCCGTAGATACGCGCCCTGAGGTTGCGGATCTTGGTGCCCCGCTCGTCGATGACAGGGATCACGATCCCGCGGTCGGTTCCACAGTCGTCATCGAGCACGATCATCTCCTGGGAGACGTCGACCAGACGCCGAGTCAGGTAGCCGGAGTCGGCGGTGCGAAGGGCGGTGTCGGCCAATCCCTTGCGGGCCCCGTGCGTCGAGATGAAGTACTCGAGAACCGACAGTCCCTCGCGGAAGTTGGAGATGATGGGACGGGGGATGATGTCACCCTTCGGGTTGGCCACCAGACCGCGCATTCCGGCGATCTGACGAACCTGCATCATGTTCCCGCGTGCCCCGGAGCCGACCATCATGTCGAGCGAGTTGAAGCGCTGCGATTTGAGGCTGATCTTGGTGGCCTCGGTCACCTTCTCGGTGGCCTCCGTCCAGATCTCGATCAGCTCCTGGCGCCGCTCCTCGTCGGTTACGACACCCTTCTGGAACAGGCTCTGCACCTTGTCGGCGCGCTCCTCATAGGCCTCGAGGATCTGGGCTTTGTCAGCAGGCGTGCGCACGTCATCGAGGGCAATGCTGAGACCCGCCTTCGTGGCGTAGTGGAACCCGACTTCTTTGATCCCATCGAGGGTCTCGGCAACGGCCGATCTCGGATAGCGCTCGATGATGGTCTCGATGAGCTTCCTGACATCCGCCTTGATCACCACCGAATCCACGAAGGGGAAGCCCTCGGGGAGTGCCTGGTTGAAGATGACCCGGCCCAAGGTGGTCTCCGACAGACCCTCCGTGCTCATCGGCTGCTCGGGAAGGAGGCTTCCCAAGGTGAGCTTGAGATCGGAATAGAGCTCCGGTTCCCCGGCGAGTGCTCCGAGGCGGATCTTGATGGGTGCATGCAGCGACAACTCGCCGATCTCGTAGGCCATCATCGCCTCGTCGAAGTCGGCGAAGTCGCCGGCCCGCTCCTTTGGCGTCCTCGACGTACTCGGACAGGTAGTAGACCCCGATGACCATGTCCTGTGAGGGAGTGACGATCGGGCGACCCGACGCCGGTGACAGGACGTTGTTCGACGACAGCATCAAGATCCGTGCCTCGGCCTGCGCCTCGGCTGACAAGGGGAGATGAACCGCCATCTGGTCTCCGTCGAAGTCGGCGTTGAACGCCTCACAAACCAACGGATGGATCTGAATCGCCTTTCCTTCGACCAGGACCGGCTCGAAGGCCTGAATCCCGAGACGGTGCAGGGTTGGCGCCCGGTTGAGGAGCACCGGATGCTCCTGAATCACGTCAGAGAGGACGTTCCACACCTGCGGGCGCTGGCGCTCGACCATCCTCTTCGCCGCCTTGATGTTCTGGGCCAGGTCGAGGTCGACCAGCCGCTTCATCACGAAGGGCTTGAACAACTCGAGGGCCATGATCTTGGGCAGACCGCACTGATGCAGCTTGAGCTGGGGGCCGACCACGATCACGGACCGCCCGGAGTAGTCGACTCGCTTGCCGAGCAGGTTCTGGCGGAAACGCCCTTGCTTGCCCTTGAGCATGTCCGACAAGGACTTGAGAGCCCGGTTTCCCGGACCGGTCACCGCGCGTCCGCGCCGCCCGTTGTCGAACAGGGCGTCGACCGCTTCCTGGAGCATCCGCTTCTCGTTGTTCACGATGATCTCGGGAGCCCCGAGGTCGAGCAGCCTCTTCAGGCGGTTGTTGCGATTGATGACCCGTCGATAGAGGTCGTTGAGATCGGAGGTGGCGAATCGGCCACCGTCGAGCTGCACCATTGGGCGCAGGTCCGGTGGGATCACCGGGACCGTCTCGAGGATCATGTCCTCGGCTCGGTTCTGGCCTTCCCAGAAGGGCTTGACCACCTTCATCCGCTGTGTCGCCCGCTGCCGCTTCTGCGCGGAGCCCGACTCGAGGTGCTCGTTCAGTGTCGCCATCTCGACGTCGAGGTCGAGGCGGTGCAACAGGGCCTTGACGGCCTCGGCGCCCATCCCGCCCTCGAAGTACTCGTCGTAGCGGAAGAAGATCTCTCGCCACAGCTGCTCCGACTCAACCAGATCCTTGGGCTTGAACTTGCGGAAGGTGTCATAGGCGTCCTCGATCAGCTCGACCTCACGGTCGGTCCGATCCTGACGGTCCTTGATCTCACGCTCGACTTCCTTCTTGCGAGCGTTGATCTCCTGGCTCTTGGCCCCGCCCTCTTCCATGCGGCCCAACTCGTCTTCCAGGGCCTCGAGGCGGACCTCGTGCCACTCGGAGAACTCGTTGCGAACGACCTCGATCTCGTCGCGCATCGCTGCCTCGAGCTCGGGGAGGTCCTTCTGGCGCCGCTCGTCATCGACAGAGGTGATGATGTAGCTGGCGAAGTAGATGACCTTCTCCAGCTCCTTGGGGGACATGTCGAGGAGATAGCCGAGTCGGCTGGGAACGCCCTTGAAGAACCAGATGTGGGTGACCGGGGCAGCCAGCTCGATGTGGCCCATGCGCTCACGGCGCACCTTGGACCGGGTGACCTCTACGCCGCAACGCTCGCAGATGATCCCCTTGTACCGGATCCGCTTGTACTTTCCGCAGTAGCACTCCCAGTCCCGTTGCGGGCCAAAGATGCGCTCGTCGAAGAGCCCTTCCTTCTCGGGTCGCAGTGTGCGGTAGTTGATCGTCTCGGGCTTCTTGACCTCTCCATATGACCAGGCGCGAATCTGATCACTCGAGGCCAGGCCGATCTTCAGTTCATCGAAAAGCTGGGCAACCATTTATATCTCTCTCTTGCCGGCGGACTTTGGCCGGGAGTCTCCTCCCGTGGTCCGCCTTCCCATTCCGGGGACAACGTTCATCATCTGCAAATCCCATTCCGTCCTTCGGCCAAACAGACGCCGGTCCGCCGGAGCTTCCGCCGCGTATTGCGTCTTGCGTATTGCGGATCTCACTCGCTGTCGGGGCGCTCGGGTCGGCTCAGGTCGATCCCAAGGGTCTCGACCGACCGGTAACTCTCTTCCTCGAGCTCACGGAGCTCGACTTCCTCACCGGCGGCCAACATCTCGACATTGAGACAGAGGCTCTGCATCTCCTTGACCAGCACCCGGAACGACTCCGGGATGCCGGGCTCGGGGATGTTGTCGCCCTTGACGATTGCCTCGTAGACCTTGACCCGTCCCTGCACGTCGTCGGACTTGATCGTGAGCAGCTCCTGGAGTGCGTAGGCGGCGCCGTAGGCCTCGAGGGCCCAGACCTCCATCTCTCCGAAGCGCTGGCCACCGAACTGGGCCTTACCGCCCAAAGGCTGCTGGGTGATCATGCTGTAGGGGCCGGTCGACCTGGCGTGGATCTTCTCGTCGACCAGGTGAACCAGCTTCAACATGTAGATGAAGCCAACGGTGATCGGGGTGTCGAAGGGCTCACCGCTGCGACCGTCATACAGGATCGCCTTGCCATCGTCGGCAACGAGACGCTCGCCGTCACGATTCGTCCGGGCGCTGCTGATGACTTGCATGATCTCGTCTTCACGGGCGCCATCGAAGACCGGTGTCGCCACCTTGGTCCATGGCTTGGCGCCAATGAACGCCGGGCTCTCACCCTTGAACGGCTCCCAACCTTGGGCCGCGGCCCACCCGAGGTGGGTCTCGAGGACCTGGCCCAGGTTCATCCGGGAAGGGACACCAAGTGGGGAGAGGATGATGTCGACGGGGGTCCCGTCGGCCATGAATGGCATCTCCTCCTCGGCCAGGACTTTGGAGATCACGCCCTTGTTGCCGTGACGGCCGGCGAGCTTGTCGCCCTCGGAGATCTTGCGCTGCTGCGCCACGTAGATGCGCACCAACTCGTTGACCCCGGGCGGAAGGTCGTAGCCCTCGGCTCGCTTGAACACCTTGACCGCGATGACCTTTCCGGTCTCGCCGTGAGGCACCTTCAAGGAAGTGTCACGAACCTCGCGGGCCTTCTCTCCGAAGATTGCCCGAAGCAAGCGCTCCTCTGGCGTCAACTCGGTCTCGCCCTTGGGAGTGACCTTGCCGACCAGATAGTCGCCAGGCCCCACTTCGGCCCCGACGCGAATGATTCCCTCTTCGTCGAGGTTGGCGAGGACCTCCTCGGGGACATTGGGGATGTCCCTGGTGATCTCCTCAGCGCCGAGCTTGGTGTCGCGGGCGTCGAGCTCGTGCTCCTCGATGTGAATCGAGGTGAGAACGTCGTCCTTGACGAGGCGCTCGGAGATGATGATCGCGTCCTCGAAGTTGTGGCCCTGCCACGGCATGAAAGCGACCAGCAGGTTGCGCCCGAGCGCCAGTTCTCCGGCCTCGGTCGACGGGCCGTCTGCCAGCACGTCGCTCACCTTCACCTTGTCTCCCTCGCGAACCAGCGGCTTGTGGTTCATGCAGGTGCCCTGGTTCGACCTCTTGAACTTGTCGAGGGGGAAGGTGTGCTTCTTGTTGGTGTCCTTCTCCTTGACCACGATCTCGTCACCGGTGACCTCGACGACTTCGCCGTCGACGGTCGAGGTGATCATGTCCCCCGAGTCCTGAGCGGCGCGGCGCTCGACTCCGGTGCCGACAAGCGGCGCATCGGCGGTGAGCAGAGGAACTGCCTGACGCTGCATGTTCGAGCCCATCAGGGCCCGGTTGGCGTCGTCATGCTCCAGGAACGGGATCAAAGACGTGGAGACCGACACGATCTGCTTCGGCGAGACGTCCATGTAGTCGACCTCCGAGGGAGGCACGTACTCCACTTCGCCGCCGGCCTTGCGCACCAGCACCCGAGGGTTCTTGAAGGCGCCGTCGTCCTTGAGTGGGGCGTTGGCCTGGGCGATGACATACCGCTCTTCCTCGATGGCAGTCAGGTACTCGACCTGGGCGGTCACCTTCCCGCTGATCACCTTGCGATAAGGGGTCTCGATGAAGCCGAACTGGTTGACCCGCGCGTACGAGGCGAGCGATCCGATCAGGCCGATGTTGGGTCCCTCAGGAGTCTCGATCGGGCACATCCGGCCGTAGTGAGACGGGTGGACGTCACGAACCTCGAACCCTGCCCGCTCCCTGGACAGGCCGCCCGGGCCGAGCGCCGAGAGACGGCGGCGGTGGGTGAGGCCGGCAAGGGGGTTGGGCTGATCCATGAATTGGCTGAGCTGGCTGGTCCCGAAGAACTCCTTGATCGCCGCGGTGACCGGGCGAATGTTGATCAAGCTCTGCGGAGTGATCGCGTCCGGGTCCTGCGTCGTCATCCGCTCCCGGACCACTCGCTCGAGGCGAGTCAGCCCGACGCGGACCTGGTTCTGGACCAGTTCTCCGACGGTGCGGATGCGGCGGTTACCGAAGTGGTCGATGTCGTCGGTGAGCACCTGGACCTCGTTCCCCTTGTGGGTGACCATCGTCTTCTCACCGGCGTGAAGTGCGACCAGGTACTTGATGGCATCGATGATGTCTTCGTCACGCAGCAACTGGAGGCCTTCGGCTCGGTAGTCGGAGGGCGACTCCTCGCGGTACTTCTGGCTGATCTTGTAACGGCCGACACGGGTCAGGTCGTAGCGCTTGGGGTTCCGGAACAACGTCTGGATCAGACCACGGGCCGACTCGACGGTTGTGGGCTCACCAGGTCGCAGCTTGCGATACAGGTCGAGAAGCGCGTCTTCCTTGTCCGCTGCGGTGTCCTTCTCGATCGTGTTCCTGATCGACTGGGCCCCGCCGAAGATCTCGAGGATTTCCTCATCGGTCTCCGCGATGCCGAGCGCCTTGAGGAAGGCCGACACGTACTGACGCCGCTTGCGATCGACACGAACACCAATGGTGTCCTTCTTGTCGGTGTCGAACTCGAGCCACGCCCCCCGCCCCGGGATGATCTTCCCGGAGTGGATGAGCTTGTCCGAGGTCTTGTCTGCTGTGACGTCGAAGTAGATGCCAGGCGACCGGACCAGCTGGGACACGATGACCCGCTCGGTCCCGTTGATGATGAACACGCCCTTCTCGGTCATGATCGGGAAGTCACCGAGAAAGACCTGCTGCTCCTTGATCTCGCCAGTGGAGCGGTTCATGAACCGGGCCGTGACGAACAAGGGTTGGGCGTAGTTGGCGTCGCGCTCCTTGGCGTCCTCGAGACTCATCTGAGGCTCGCCGAAGCGGTGATCGGTCAGCTCGAGGGCAAGGGAACCGGTGAAATCCTCGATCGGACTGATCTCTTCGAAGATCTCGCGGAAGCCCTCATCGAGGAACCAGCGAAAGGATTCATGTTGAACTGCAAGCAGATCGGGTAGGGGGAGAACTTCGGGAATCTTCCCGAAAGAGAAGCGCTCAGCCACGCGCGAAGCCAAGAGGTGCCTCCTTGGAGATACAGATTAGGGAGAGATAGGGGTGACGCAGACAAGGCATGCTAACAGACGCGTCAGCATGCCTCCAATCGGACATCTTAACTTTTAGAGCCGGGCCGGGTGCGGCCTGACTCGGACCCTAGGGTCGAGAGTCATCATATCGCGGGGTTTCAAAACGCGTCAAGGTCTCGGACCAGCTTCGCCGGTGCGTGATCCGTCGTCAGCCCTCCGTCATCCGAACCGAGAACGGGAAACGGAGTTCGCAAAACATGGCACAGGTGCGATCCCCACGTACCATCGCCCGCGGTTTGGCCAAGCATTCCTCTCCGCGTTCTGCAGTGGTGTGGGTGACGATCGTCGTCGCCCTCGCCGCCTTCGCCGCGATCGGGCTCGGATGGTCCGAACACGTGGCAGCGGCGGGCAACGTGGTCGCAGCGAACGTGCGCTATGCCGGCATGCCCGTGGAAGGGCTGCCGGCCGACGAGGTCGAGCCTTTGGTCGCTGACCGAGCGATCGACCTCCTCAGCCGCGACTTGACCATCATCGTCGATGACCGGGAGGTCTCGGTACCCCTGAGTGAGCTCGGCTTCAGCTACGACAGCGACGACACCACACAGGCCATCGTCGACGCCCGGCACAGCGGGCAACCCTGGGATCAGTTCGCGGCGTGGGTTGCCGGCCCTCTTGTCGAGCAGAGCGTCGGCGAGACATGGTCCTTCCACCCGGAGTTGGCCACCGCCACCCTCGCCTCGCTGCAGGGACTCAGACCCAAGCCGGCGGTGGAGCCCCACCTAACCAGCGAGGGAAGCCCGTCGGTGGAAGTGGTCCCCGGCCAGATGGGCAGTGTCGTCGACATCGAATCCCTGGTACGCGCTCTGGGACGGATGAACCTGCTCGACCCTCCACAGCAGCTGGAGGCCGAGTTGATAGAAGAGCCGCCTGCGATCCCGGATGCGAAGGCCCAGAGCACCGCCGATGAGCTCAACGAATTGACAAGGGCTGGCGCGTTGGTCTCGATCCATGGGCACAGCCGGCTCATCAGTGCCAAGGAGCTGAGAGACCGGCTGATACTGACCGCAAACGATGAGGGTTTCGAGCCGGCCTTCAACCAGGTGAGCCTTCAGGCACTGCTCGAGGACAAGTTCCCGCAGCCGGTGGGCGACTTCAAAGATCCCGTCTTCGACGTCGACGACGGTGAGGTGCAGGTGGTGACCCCCGGCGTGCCCTATCAGATCTGCTGCGAGGCCGACTCAGCTCAGCAAGTTGCTCAGGGCGTGCTCGGAGGCTCGGCCGGCCCCTTCGAGTTGACCGCCAAGACCGACGATGACCCCCTGACCAAGGCTTGGGCAAACGGGTCGCTCATCGTCGAGCCCGTTGGTGAGTTCACCACCAAGCACAGCTGCTGTGAGGCGAGAGTGACCAACATCCACCGCATCGCGGACCTGGTGCGTGGCGTCTATCTCTTGCCCGGGGAGACATTCTCGTTGAACGAGTTCGTCGGGCCGCGCACGAAGGCGAATGGTTTCGTGTTTGCGCACGCGATCCGACAGGGCCATTTGGTGGATGAGGTGGGAGGCGGGGTTTCCCAGTTCGTCACCACGACGTTCAACGCGGCTTACTTCGCCGGTCTCGACTTTGACGAATATCGGAGCCACACCATCTACTTCTCCCGCTACCCCTTCGGGCGGGAGGCAACGCTCGGCATCCCCCATCCCGACCTCATTCTCCGCAACACCACCGAATACCCGATCCTGATGTGGAACACCTACACCGGCACCACACTCACGGTGACCATCTACTCGACCAAGAACATCGAAGTCGAGGAGCTGGGTCAGAGGACGTCGAAGGCCGGGGCATGCACTCATGTCGAGACTGATCGGCAACGGACCTACACCGATGGGAAAGTCGTTGTCGACACGATCGTCGCCGACTACCGGCCGGGAGAGGGGCTCGACTGCGCCGGTCAGCCGACCCCCGATCCATCCGCCGACTGAGGTCGTCCGGCTCCCTCACCTCATCGAGATCAGGCCACCGACCACCGGGTCGTCGCCGAGCCCGAGGATGTTTGCCACCAACAGAGCGACCGCAAAGACGACAACTGCGAGAAGAAGCCCAAGCAGCCAGGGCGGCAGGCGGCGCTTCAGGTGCCGTCCGCCGGATTTGTCTTGTTCCACGGCTGGCATTGTGGCCTGACGAAGAGTCGGCGTGATCCTCTAACGGATTCCGGTGTCGTAGGTCAGATCTCCGAGGTTCAGCGTTTGGTTGGCGTGGAGGCTTGCGCTGACTGGATCGGGGGCAAGCATCGATTCCTCCACGGGGGCAAACGTGATGACGACGTCACCAGGGGGAAGCGCGAGCCGGAACGTACCGTCCACACTCGAGACACCCCGGAGCTCGGTTCCGTCTGACAGGGTGGCCACGATCTCGGCGTTGGGCACAGGACGAGGCGCGCAGTCGGGGTCGGGAGGGTCGGTCTCGACCGGGCAGATCGGCCCGGCGACCAGGCGGCCGGTGATGATGGCACTGCTGTCGGCCGGCACGTGAGAAGCACAGGCGCCCATGACAACGATCAAGAGGGTTCCTGCCAGAAGCAATCTCACACCGTTTTGACGCCCGTAGGCCCATCTCCGTTCCCGAGCCTGACAAAAGCGCGAACCGGGTCTTCATAGGATCCCTGCGATGAGTGCACTCTCCTGGGACCTTCTGCCCGACACGGCAGGAGTCGATGAGAACGGTCACCTCATGATCGGGGGGTGTGACCTCGTCCAACTCGCCGTTGAGCACGGGACTCCCCTCTTTGTCTACGACGAGGCCCACATCCGGAACCGTTGTCGGGAGGCCGTGGCCGCCTTCGGCTCAGGGGCGGTCTATGCATCCAAGGCTTTCCTGTGTCGAGCCATGGCCCGACTCGCCCACGAAGAGGGCATGGCGATAGACGTCTCCACGGCGGGAGAGCTCCATGTCTGTCTCGAGGCAGGGGTGCCCGCGGATCGCCTCGTCTTCCACGGCAACAACAAATCGCGCAACGAGTTGCGCCGGGCCCTCGAGGCCGGAGTCGGCCGAATCGTGGTGGACAGCTTCGATGAGCTGGACCGCTTGCAATCCCTCCACGAATCGGGTCGAAACCCTCCCCGGATCCTGCTTCGAGTCACCCCAGGCGTGGAAGCCCACACCCATGATTTCGTGTCGACCGGCCAGGACGACTCCAAGTTCGGGTTCACGGTCTCGTCAGGGGCAGCAACTCGCGCCGTCGCCGAGGCCATGGGATCGACCGCGGTCGACCTCGTTGGCATCCACGCCCACATTGGGTCCCAGGTGTTTCGGGTCGAGTCGTTTGCCGAAGCCATCGGCGTCGTCGCCGGTTTCGCTCGCGACCTCGACCTTCCGGAACTCTCGATTGGCGGTGGTCTCGGCGTGGCATATGTCGAAGGCGAGATCGCCCCGACCATCACCGAGTGGGCGGAAGCCATCAAGGGAGCTGCCGCCGCGCTCGGGGTCACTTCGAAGCTGTTCGCCGAGCCGGGAAGGGCGATCGTGGCGCAAGCAGCAGTCACGCTCTACACGGTCGGCACCATCAAGGACCTGCCGGGCATTCGCACCTACGTGGCAGTCGATGGCGGAATGAGCGACAACCCGCGCCCGATCCTCTACGGATCCGGCTATGAGACATTCGTGCCGGCCAGGGTGAACGATGACAGGCAGTCGCCGATCCGTCTCGTCGGAAAGCACTGCGAGTCAGGTGATGTCCTGGTGGCCGACGGATGGGTTCCCGAAGGATTGGGAGTTGGTGATTTCATCGCAACCCCGGTGACCGGCGCCTACGGGCATTCGATGGGGTCGAACTACAACAAGATCCTTCGACCCGCGGTGTTGTTTGCCTCCGACGGCAACGCCCGCGTCGTGGTTCGAAGAGAGACCCTCGACGATCTGCTGCTCACCGATCTCGGATGATCACCGGGAGCACTGTCTCCCTACGATCAGACCGTGCCCGATGAACCGTCTGACTTCGATCGTCTAGTCGGCCCCGATCGGCGTCGCCTCCCCCGGCCTCGCGGGCTCGCCGGCGTGGTGGCGGTGATCGCGGTTGGAGTTGTGGTCGGGCTAGTCGCCCTCTATCCGCCGAGTGCCCCGGACATCGACCTCAGCGATTTTGGTTTTGCGGACGACGTCGTCCCGGCGACGGTGTCCGCCGTTGAGACCGCTGAGTGTCCCGACTTCCCGGGCGTCGATTGTTCGATCGTCGAGTTCTCAGACGCCCAAGGAACCGTGCTCCACACCCAGGCCTTCCCTGATGACGGATCGGCTCAGCCTCAGCTCGAAGTCGGGGATGAGGTCTTCCTGTCGGTGGTCGACGCCGGGGATGGGACGAATCTCTACAACTACGCGGACCGCGACCGGACACTGCTTCTCGGCGCGGTGGCTCTGCTCTTCGCCGCCGCGGTGGTCGGCTTGGGCCGGATGCGAGGCCTGGCCGCTCTTCTCGGGCTCGGAATCAGTCTTCTCGTCCTACTCGGCTTCATCGTCCCGGCGATCATTGCCGGAGAGGACGCCGTCCTGGTGGCCGCCGTGGGCGGAAGCGCCATCATCCTCGTCGCTCTCTACCTGGCACACGGCTACACACCCCTCACTCACGTTGCGGCAGTTGGTGCCTTCGCTGCGCTGGCCCTGACCACATTCCTCTCCTGGGCAGTGTTGGAGCTGGCCCAGTTCACCGGGCTGGCGGGCGAGGAGTCGTACTACCTGCTCCTGATACCCGGCTTCGACATCTCCGGCCTCCTCCTGGCGGGGATCGTTCTTGGAGCAATCGGCGCCCTCGACGATGTGACTGTCACTCAGGCTTCCGCCGTGTGGGAGGTGCGCCAGGCCAACCCCTCACTCGAGAGTGGCGACCTTTTCGCGTCCGGGCTGAGAGTTGGCCGGGACCACATTGCTTCCACCGTCAATACGCTGCTTCTCGCCTATGCCGGAGCCGCGATGCCACTTCTGATCTTGTTGAGCCTGTCACAGCAGCCATTTGCCTCGATCGCCAGCTCTGAAGTGGTGGCCGTGGAGATCGTCAGGACCCTCGTAGGGTCGATCGGTCTGGTCGCCTCGGTGCCCATCACCACCTGGTTGGCGTCGCGACAGGCTGTGGAGTCCACGCCGTGAAACGCCCCGTGATCGGCTGGAGGGAATGGGTCCAATTGCCAGACCTCGGTGTCTTCGTCGTCAAGGCGAAGGTGGACACCGGCGCTGTAACCTCGTCGCTCCACGCCTTCCGCCTGGAACGCTTCGAAAAGGACGGGCGTCCCTATGTCCGGTTCGAGGTCCATCCCCGTCAACGATCGAAGCGGCCGTCGATTGAGTGCGAGGCTGAAGTCGTGAAAGACACCGCCGTCCGCAACCCCGGTGGCCGCACCGAGCTCAGGCCCGTTATCGCCTCGACGCTCGTCATCGCCGGCCAGCCGATCGAGGCCCTGATCAACCTGACTGGAAGGGACGAGATGGGTTTCAGAATGCTCCTCGGCCGGCGCACCCTGAGAGGCCGGTTTGTGGTAGACCCCGGCAAGAGTTACCTGGGCCCCCGCCCCGTACGCAACGAGGAGACCGCGTGAAGATCGCCATCCTCTCCCGAAGAGCAAGCCTCTATTCGACTGCCCGGCTCCGTGAGGCCGCCATCGAGCGCGGACACGAGGTCAGCATCGTCGACTACCTCCGCTGCTACATGGACATCACCGCACGCCGTCCCAAGGTCCTCTATCGCGGGGAGACGCTCAATCCGGAAGCGATCGTCCCCCGAATCGGCGCCACCTATACCTATTACGGGGCAGCCGTAGTTCGCCAGTTCGAGATGGCGGGCATCTACTCCGTAAACGAGTCCCAGGCGATAAGCCGATCGCGCGACAAGCTCCGGTCTCTCCAGTTGTTGTCGCGGGCAGGGGTAGGCCTGCCCACGACCGGGTTCGCTCATGCAACCCAGGACATTGGCGGGCTGCTCAAGGTTGCCGGCGGCCCACCGGTGGTGGTCAAGCTCCTCGAGGGCACTCAGGGCCTCGGCGTGGTGCTCGCAGAGACCACCAAAGCCGCAGAGTCGGTGATCGGGGCCTTCCGGCAACTCGACGCCAACATCCTGGTCCAGGAGTTCATCAAGGAAGCAGGCGGTGCCGACATCAGGGCGTTCGTCGTCGGGGGCAGGGTGGTCGCCGCCATGAAGCGCCAGGCGCCACCCGGAGAGTTCCGCAGCAACCTCCACCGGGGAGGCACCGCTGAGGCGATCAAGTTGAGCCCTATCGAGCGGTCAATGGCGATCCGAGCCGCCAAGACGATGGAGCTGAACGTGGCTGGCGTTGACCTGATCCAGTCGTCCGAGGGGCCGTTGGTAATCGAGGTCAACTCGTCTCCAGGACTGGAAGGTATCGAAGGGGCGAGCGGTGTCGACGTCGCCGGCGAGATCATCGAGTTCATCGAAAACAACGCCGGAATGGAACCACCGCGTGGTCGCTCGCGGGCCTGAGATACGCAACGACCCGATCACCGTTGGTGGGCAGGTCGTGGCGCCGGGAAGAAGGGGGCGGATCGATCTCCCCTTCGCCAAGGTCCCGACCGGTGCTCAGGAGGTGTTGCCGGTAGCAGTCATCAATGGGCGAAGGCCCGGGCCGCATGTCTGGCTCTCGGGCGCCATCCACGGGGACGAGCTGAACGGGGTCGAGATCGTGCGCAAGGTGATGAGGCTTCTCGACGCCAAGACCTTGCGCGGTGCGGTGATTGCCGTTCCCATCGTCAACCCCCTCGGGTTCATCATCGAATCGCGGTACCTCCCGGATCGACGGGATCTGAATCGCGCCTTCCCCGGATCGCCAAGAGGCTCGACCGCCTCACGGCTGGCCCACCTGTTCATGCAGGAGGTGGTCAGCCAGTGCTCGATCGGAATCGACCTGCACACTGCTTCCAACCATCGGATCAACATCCCTCAGATCCGTGCCGACACCCACCATGCGGCGACGCTCCATCTGGCTCGGGCCTTCGGGGCCCCGTTCATCATCCATGCTCGAGTCCGTGACGGGTCCCTCCGGCAAGCCGCTACCGAGCTGGGCGCGACGGTGCTGGTCTACGAAGCGGGTGAAGCCCACCGCTTCGACACTGACGCCATCGAGGCCGGGGTGATCGGGGTGATGCGCACCTTGAGATCGCTGCGGATGGTCGACGTCAAGCTTCCCCGGGTGGGGACCACCAGAGTCATGCGGCGGACCAGATGGGTCCGCGCCCGTCGTGGCGGGTTGGCCAACATCACCGTCGAGCTTGGCGAAGAGGTGAAGAAGGGACAGGTGGTGGCGACCATCTCCGACGCCTTCTCGACACGGCCGGCGACGGCCACCGCGGTATCGAGTGGCTATGTGGTGGCGCGCACCCTTCGCCCGCTGGTGAACTCAGGGGATGCCCTGGTCCACATCGCCTCCCAACAAGGGCCGTATGTGGACGAGCCTGCGGAGCGCCGCAGATAGCCAGGATCGGGAGCGGTAGCAGTGCGCCGGACCGGCGTCTGTTTGGCCGAGACTGCGGCACGAGACCAAACCCTGACAGGCTCGACCAACGATTCGGCCGGCTGAGGGCTTCGCCGTCTCGGCCAACAGTCGCCGCAGCCAAGCTGTCGGCCGCTAGTTAGGACGCTTTCTCGATTTCCTCGAGCCAGCGGCGGCGCACCGAGCGTCGCTCCTTCGGGGTGTGACCACCCCAGATGCCTTCGCTTTGATTGGTCTCGATCGACCAGGTGAGACACTCGTCAGCCACCGGGCAGCCGGCGCAAACTGCCTTGGCCCGGGCAATCCCGACGAGGTCCTCCGGGTCGGGGAAGAAGTTCACCTCATCGACAACGTCGATACAGGCGGCTCCTTCCCTCCAGGGAGAGAACTTCACATCGAACATTGGTAGATCCATCTCTTTGCTGAATCGCGTCAACGCTTTGTCCGCCCTATTCGTTCCCAAACCAGGGGCGGATGACACTTCCCACGACCATCCGAACCTTACGGTGTAATACCGACGGCTCCAAAAGCCCTATTTCGGTTCGGGCCCGCTCCTGGCGCGACCCAGCTCGGCTCTGGCCACCGACCGACGGTGCACCTCGTCGGGTCCATCCGCGATCTGCAGCCAACGCCCCATCGTGTACAGGCCGGCGATCGGGAAGTCCTCGGTGAAGCCTGCCGCGCCAAACAGCTGGATGGCCCGGTCGGCGACATAAGTCAGGACCGACGGGGCGACGACCTTGATGGCGGCGATCTCGGTACGGGCGGCCTTCGCCCCCACGGTGTCGATCATCCAGGCAGTCTTGAGGACGAGCAGACGGGCCTGCTCGATCCGGATTCGGGCTTCGGCGACCCACTCCTGGATCACACCCTGCTCGGCGAGAGGCTTGCCGAAGGCGGTTCGAGACTCGGCTCGATCGACCATCAGGTCGAGACAGCGCTCAGCGGCGCCAACCGCCCTCATGCAGTGGTGGATGCGGCCGGGGCCGAGACGGGCCTGGGCGATTGCGAATCCCCCACCCCGCTCGCCGAGCAGGTTGGATGCCGGAACTCGGACCTGATCAAAGAGGATCTCGGGGTGGCCGCCCCGATCCTGATAGCCAAACAGGGTCGGCTCTCGCGCGATGGTCACCCCGGGCGTGTCGAGCGGGACGATCACCATCGACTGGCGCCGATAGGAGTCGGCGTCTGGATCGGTGACTCCCATCACGATCGAGAACTTGCAACGCGGAGAGGCCGCGCCCGAGCTGAACCACTTGCGACCCGTTATCACGAGTTCATCACCATCGGGCTCGATGCGGGTTCGGATGTTGGTCGCATCGGAGCTGGCCACATCGGGCTCGGTCATCGAGAAACAGGATCGGATCTCGCCTTCCAGCAGCGGTTCGAGCCAGGCCTCCTTCTGCTCTTCGGTGCCGAACATGTGCAGCACCTCCATGTTCCCGGTGTCCGGCGCCGAGCAATTGATCGACTCGGGGGCGATCTGGGGGCTGCGACCGGTGATCTCTGCCAACGGGGCATATTCGAGGTTGGAGAGCCCTTTTCCCAGGTCGGGGTCGGGGAGAAACAGATTCCACAGTCCCCGGCTTCGGGCTTCTTGCTTCAGGGCCTCGATTACCTCGGGATGGTGATGGGGATCGCCCGCAGCTGCCATCTGCTCCCGATACCGCGCCTCTGCGGGATAGACGTGATGGTCCATGAAGTCGCCGAGGAGGGCTTGTAGCTCCTGAACCTTTTGCGAGTGGGAGAAGTCCATCGGGGCACCGAACCTAGCCGTCAACCTCTTCGGGCTTGGGCTCTGGCTCCGGGTCGGAAGGAGGGCGATCGAAGCTCATCGGCGGGATCGGAACCTGAGGTTGCCGGGCGCGCCCTCTGGTCAGCTCGGCAAACAGCAGGTAGCCGGCGAGGAGGGCAACGAACGTGAGCCGGAAGTAGAGGGCCGCCGCCAACCCGGCGGCCGCGGTTGCCATGAAGACCACATTTGCGATGACCTCGCCACGCTTTGGTGCGATCTTCTCCAAGAGCGAGGTGAAGAGATGGCCGCCGTCGAGCGGCCTGATCGGGAGCCAGTTGAGCAGGCCCCAGAACAGGTTGACGTAGATGAGGTTGCTGACGATGAAGCCGGTCACCCCATAGAAAGGGCCGGTTGCCGACGCCACCAGCCAAACCAGTCCGCCGAAGACGACACCAACCAGTGAACCAGCAGCGGCCACAGTGGCCCGCTTTCCCGGCCCGAAGTCAACCTCAGGAAGAGTCCATGAGGTCAGGCCGCCAAGGGTGTTCAGCTCGATCTCAACGTCGGAGCCGAAGCTGCGGGCCGTGAGGGCGTGCCCCATCTCGTGGAGGAGGATCGAGACGAAGACCACGGCGATCCAGGCAAAGATCAGCTCGACGCTGCCTGTCTGGAGGCCGAGCAGAGCGGCCACCAGAAGGAACGACGGCCTAACGGTGACCGGGATCCCGAGCAATCGGAACGAAAGCACATGCCCATATTGGCCCACCACGGACCTGCTGCCCAACGGGGCCGTTAGCCTCGGCCCATGAACGATGACCTACGGGCGGCCGTCGCCGCCGACATGCCACGTCTCAAAGAGATGCTTGCCGACCTGGTCCGCCTTCCCACGGTCAGCGCACCGGGACACGACCAGGAACACGTTCGAGACGCCGCCAAGAGGATCGTCGCCATCCTCGAGGAATCTGGCTTCCAGAACTCCCAACTCCTCGAGGTGGAAGATGGCAACCCTGCGGTGTTCGGCGAAATGCCCGCACCGGATGGCGCGCCCACAGTCCTTCTATATGCCCACTATGACGTCCAACCCAGCGGTCCGGTCAGCGAGTGGCGGAATGATCCCTTTGCTCCCGTCGAGCAGAACGGGCGTCTCTACGGTCGAGGCTCGGCTGACGACAAGTCAGGTGTTGTCATGCACCTCGGCGCCGTCGCCGCCTTCGCCGGACAGCTACCGGTTGGGGTGCAGATCTTCTTCGAGGGCGAGGAGGAGGCAGGGTCCGCCAGTCTCGAGGGCATCCTCGAGAAGTACTCCGACCTTCTGAAGCCGGACGTGATCGTGATCGGTGATGGCGGGATGTGGGAAGTGGATGTTCCAGCCTTCCTCACCTCATTGCGCGGCATCGTCGCGACCACGATCGAATTGAGAACCCTCAAAGCTGCTGTCCACTCCGGTGAGTATGGAGGCGTGTTCCCGGATGCCCTGACCGCCATGGCACGGCTGCTGGCGACTCTTCACGACGACGCCGGGAACGTGGCAATTCCGGGCCTTGTCAGCGAGGAGCCCGACGGTCCCAGCATTCCTGAGGAGAGGGCGCGGGCACTCATCGGAGTCGTCGACGGGGTGAGCGAGATCGGGACCGGCTCAATCGCCTCTCGTGTCTGGACCCGCCCTTCAGTTTCGGTGCTGGCGCTGGATGCCCCACCGGTCAGTGAAGCGATCAACCAGCTGGTGCCGGTGAGTCGGGCAAAAGTCAGCTTGCGAGTCAACCCACAACAGGACACGGTCGCCGCGCTCGCCGCGTTGAAGGAGCACCTCACCAATAACGCCCCCTGGGGATCAACGGTTGAGTTTCTCCACGAGGAAGCCGGACATGGGTCGGTCATCGACGTAGGAAGCCAAGCCGCCGACGCCTGGAGGGCCGGTTTTCGAGAGGCCTACGGCACCGACCCGGTGGAGATGGGCGCCGGTGGATCGATTCCCTTCATTGACACCTTCGCCGCTCTCTACCCCAACTCACCGATCCTGGTCATCGGTTGCGCCGACCACTCCAGCGCCTATCACGCCCCCAACGAGAGTGTGGATCTGGGGGTCATCGAGAAGTCGACCCTGGCCGAGGCGATAGCGTTACGGATCTTGGGTGGTTGAGCGGGCACCTGTAAAGCCGACTTGCCTCCACGCCTCGTAGACCACCACCGCGGCCGCGTTGGCCACATTCAATGAGCGCACATCCGGAATCATCGGGATCCGCAATCTCCCTGTGATCCAGGGGAGAGCCTTGACTTCGTCGGGAAGGCCGACCGACTCCGGGCCGAACAAGAAGGCATCCCCCTCCTCATAGGCCACGTCGGTGTGCAGCTGGTCACCGTCGACTGTGAGGGCATACACGCGGGATGCCGCAGACACCCCCCGCCACGTGTCGAGATCCGGGTGGACGGTGACCGAGGCGCGATCCCGGTAGTCCATTCCCGCCCGTCTCAATTTGGCGTCGTCCATCGTGAACCCGAGCGGCTCGATGAGATGCAAGCGACAGCCGGTGACCGCCGCCAACCTCATGGCGTTGCCCGTGTTGGGCGGGATCTCCGGGTGATAGAAGACGATCTCGAACACGATCAGCGGAGGTCGAAGAGGCGGAGGGCGGTGTCTTCGGCGTCGCGCAGCCCGTCGTAATCCACCTCGATCGCCTCGATGCCTCTCGCCTCGGCCAACACCCGGGCCTGAGGCGAGATGACTTGCGCGGCGAGGATGCCCCGCACCGGCGACAGGCGCGGGTCGTTCTCCAAACGCTCCAGATATCGGGCGAGTTGTTCGACACCATCGATCTCCCCCCTTCGCTTGACCTCGATCGCAACGGTCGACCCTGTCAGGTCGACGCAGAGGAGATCGACGGGACCGATGTCGGTCGGGAACTCGCGCCGGATCAGGGTGAGCCCGTCCTCGAGAACCCACGGCCGATCGGCGAGCAGGGCCTGCAAATGAGCCTCGACCCCGTCCTTCTGGAGACCGGGATCATCACCCAAGGAGTGGGTGACGTCCTCGAGGACTTCGTGGATCACGATCGTCAGCTTCTCTCCTTTGCTGTTGCTCACTTCCCATCGATCCTCGAAGGTCTCGAGCAGATTTGGTGCGACCATCCAGTTGAGCGGCTTGGAGGCATTGCCGTCGGAGTGAATGGCGAGAGTCCCGTCTGCCTTGACCATGATCAGGCGCACCGCCTCGGGGAGATGGGCGGTGAGGCGACCCGAATAGTCGACGGTGCAACGGGCGATGACCAGCCTCACGAGACCAGCAGGCTACCGGGGCGCTCTCAACCTCCCGTTCCGGGCCACTAACTTTCAGCGGCCATGACCAAGATCGCAGTCGGTACTCACAAAGGGGCCTACGTCGTCGAAGGCAGCGGCGACGACTGGTCAGTCGAAGGTCCGCTCTTCCCCGGCTGGAAAGCCACCACATTTGGCACCGCGCCTGACGGAACTCACATCACCGCGGTCGGGAGCAACTGGTTCGGCGTCGGAATCCAAACCAGTTCCGACTTCCAGGAGTGGGAGCAGACCGATAGCCCTCCGGGGTGGCCTGACGGTGGGGACCGGAAGATGGAACAGATCTGGACCATTCACAACGACGGCCCCCGGCTTTGGGCCGGCGTTTCCGAAGCCGGGCTATTCATCTCCGACGACCAAGGGCAGACCTGGGATCCGGTGACCGGCCTCAACGAGCACGAGACCCGCCCCGATTGGGAGCCCGGATTCGGCGGCCTGTGTGCCCATCGAATCCTCACCTCCGGGAACCAGGCCTGGGTTGGGATCTCGGCGGTCGGGGTCTTCAGATCGGATGACAGCGGCGCTACCTGGCACCTGAAGAACGACGGGGTGCCGCCCGCCGGCCAGCCTGACGATGCGCCGCGCACCGAGGTCGGATACTGCGTCCATGGGCTCGCCCACGATCCCGCCAATCCGCAGCGGATCTGGCGCCAGGACCACTCCGGCATGTTCCGCACCGACGATGGCGGGGACAGCTGGCATCGGATCGAGAACGGCCTCCCCTCCGGATTTGGATTCGTGATCTGGCGGGACGGCGCAAGTGGCAGGCTGTTCACAATCCCGTTGACTTCAGATCAGAACCGGGTCCCGGTCGACGGCGAGCTTCGCGTGTACTCGTCCGACGACGGGGGTGAAAGCTGGGGCGTCGCAGGTTCGGGATGGGGGGAGGCTCCCCAGTTCACCGGAGTGCTGCGCGGGGCGTTTCACGGTGACGACAACGGGGGATTCTGTTTCGGCACCACTGGCGGCAAGCTGTGGCTCACCGCCGACAACGGCGACAGCTGGCAGCAGCTCGCTCCGAGCTTTCCCAGGATCGAAGCCATCCGCCTGCTCTCATGACCGCCGAGGTCCGATTGCCCCGGGTGCTGACCCAGGCGGTCAAGAAAGGTTTGCGTCACGAGGTGGCAGGGGAAGACGTCGATCAGGTCCTGCGGAGTTTGTTCCAGGTGGAGCCTGGGCTCCGCAACCACCTCATCGACGAAAGCGGCCACATCCGCACCCACGTCCTGGTTTTCGTCGACGGCGAGCGGGCCGACCTCACCACCGCCGTTCCCGAAGGAGCGTCGGTCCAGGTCCTACAGGCCGTCAGCGGCGGGTAACTGAGCGACCGGCTGCGGAAGCCGGGTCGGGCGACTGAAGACGAACCACAGGGCAAACGCCCACACTGCTCCCAGGATCACCCGGAGAATCGTGCCGTCGATCAGGAAGACGACCGAAAGCCCGATGGACAGGGTGATGGCCACCGCCGCCACCCATTTCATCCGCACGGTGAGCCCACCGGATCGGTAGCCCTTGATCATCTTCCCGTAGACAGGGTGGTTCACCATCCAATCGTGGAGCTTGTCCGAGGACAACGAGAAGAAGAAGGCAGCCAGGATCACGAAGTCGAATGTGGGGATCCCGGGCAGGAAGCTGATGGCAACGAATCCGAGACAGATGAATCCGAGAACCAGGTAGATCCCGCGGAGCACGCGGCTTCGTGACTTGCGAGACGCGACGGGTTGATCAGCGCTTGGCGTCACCAGGCTGAACCTATTGCCCTCGTTTGCTGACGGCGAGTCGGGAAAGCGCTCACCGTGCACCGTTGACCGTTTTCCGTCCGAGGGCACATCGCTACCCTCGGCGCATGCCCATTGTTTCCCCCGAGAAGTACCGAAAGATGTTCGAGGCTGCCCGCGAGGGTCGCTATGCCTTCCCCGCGATCAACGTGGCCGCGTCCACGACTTTGATCGCTGCCTTGGAGGGGTTCACCGAGGCCAAGTCCGACGGGATCGTCCAGGTCTCTTACGGCGCGGCGGAGTTCGCCTCGGGTCAGTCGAACAAGGACATGCCGACCGGCGCCAGGGCCCTCGCCGAGTTCGCCCATGTCGTCGCCGAGAAATACCCGGTCAACATCGCACTCCACACCGACCATTGCCCTGCGGATCGGGTTGACGGCTTCATCCGCCCGCTTCTCGAGGTCAGCAAGCAACGCAAGGCAGTCGGTCTCGGCCCACTGTTCCAGTCACACATGCTCGACGCCTCCGACCTCCCCATGGAGGAGAACCTGGCTCTGGCCGCCGATCTGTTGAAGATCTGCTCCGAGGTGGATGTGGTCCTCGAGTTGGAGATCGGAATCGTCGGCGGCGTGGAAGACGCCAGTGACAACGAGAACATCGACCGCGGGAAGATGTACACCTCGCCCGAGGACATGGTCCGGGTCGCTGAAGTCCTCGGAACATCCGAGGGCGGCCGCTACCTCCTCGCCGCTGTCTTCGGGAATGTCCACGGCGTCTACAAGCCAGGAGCGGTCAAGCTGACCCCGGTGATACTTCGAGACGGGCAAGCGGCGGTCGAAGCGAGGTTCGGTGCGAGCGGCCGTCACTACCTGGTATTTCACGGTGGAAGCGGCTCGACCCTCGATGAGATCCGGGAAACCCTCGGCTACGGGGTGGTCAAGATGAACATCGACACCGATTGCCAGTACGCCTACACCCGCCCCATCGTCGATCACGTGATGACCAACTATGCGGGCGTCCTCAAGGTCGACGGCAATGTCGGTGACAAGAAGGCCTACGACCCCCGGGCCTACATGAAGAAGGCAGAGTCCGGGATGGCGGCGAGAGTCGTGGAGGCCTGCGAGCAACTCCAGTCGGCGGGCAAGACGATCGGCTGACTTGGGCGCCCCACCAGAGTCGATCACCTGTGTCGAGTGTGGCGGGACCGCCCACCTGATCTCCTTCGTTCCACCCGACGAGGACCTGGAGCTGGGGACACCCCTCGCCTACCGCTGCTCAGATTGCATGGACCGTTTCGATGTGGTCTGGGAGGAGGGTGATGGCGATGCCACGCCCGACTGACGACGAACTGGCCCGGCATCGGACGATCGACCTCACCACCATCGGCCGTCGCTCGGGTCGACCGAGCCGGATCGAGATCTGGTGGTTCTACATCGACGGCAGCTTCTTCATCACCGGAACCCCAGGGGCCCAGGGACTGGTACGCCAACGTCCTGGCCGATCCCAACGTCATCATTCACGCCGCGGGGCACGACCTGCCGGCGATCGCCAATCTCGTCACAGATGTCGAGACCCGCTCCAAGGTGTTCGACTCGGAGCTGACCCGCTGGTACTCCAGCCAGTCGCAACGACAACGGCTGATCGACGAGTCACCGATGGTGGAGGTGGTTCTTGATCCGTGACCAAGCCCCGACGTGGCGATCGGCACTCGCCGACCGCTCGTGCAGAGATCTGGCCACTCGACTTCGCCCGGGACCAACCCGTCCGTCGTGTCCAACGACCGTTTCGTCGGAACAGAGGACCGGCTCGGGCGAAGCGACGCCGGGCAGGTCGGCCACAATCCACTTGTGAGTGAGTACTCACTCAGTTACACTCCGCTCCGTGATCACCAAATCCACCCGTGCCGAGCCGCTGGCCCCCGACGATCGTCGTCGGGCAATCATCGCCGCAGTCATCCCCCTGCTCACCGAGCACGGGTCGGCGGTGACCACCAAGCAGATGGCCGAGGCGGCCGGGATCGCCGAGGGCACCATCTTCCGGGTCTTCCCCGACAAGCACGCCCTGATCCACGAGGCGGTCCGGTTCAGCATGGACCCCGCCCCGGTGGTTCAGGCCCTCTCCGAGATCGACCCGGCCACCCCATTCGAAGCGCAACTGACCGCGGCGGCTCGCATCATCTTCGAGCGGTTCCAGGGGGTCATCGCGTTGATCACCGCCCTTCGAACCTCACCCTCTCCTGATGCCGCTCCTCCCGCCGGGCCTCCTCCCTTCGTGGCCGAGGCAAATGCTGCAATCAACGGCGCCCTCACCGAGTTGTTCGAGCGACACCGCGATCGGCTCCGAATCGAGCCCGCCCGGGCTACGGCCGCCTTCCGCGGCCTGATCCTCGCCAGCGGCCATCCAATGATGGGGCACGGGGAGAAGCTCACCGTCGATGAGATCGTGGACGTGCTCCTCATGGGCATCGCGGAGCCGGTCTCAGAGGTGCTCCTCTAATGCTGCTCAAGATCGTCAGGGAGTACTTGAGGCCCTACAAGAAGTGGCTGACCATCGTCGTGGTCCTCCAGCTGATCGGGACCATCGCTTCGCTGTATCTGCCGACCTTGAACGCCGACATCATCGACAACGGCGTCGTCACCGGGGACACCGCCTACATCCTCCGGATCGGGGCGATCATGCTGGTCGTTTCCCTCGTCCAGGTGGTGTGCTCGATCATCGCCGTCTACTTCGGGGCGCGCACCGCCATGAGCTTCGGGCGTGACCTGAGGTCGTCGATCTTCCATCGAGTGGCCGACTTCTCGAGCCGCGAGGTGGCGAGCTTCGGGGCACCGTCGCTGATCACCCGGAACACCAACGACGTCCAGCAGGTGCAGATGCTGGTCTTGATGACCCTCACCATGATGGTGATGGCCCCGATCATGATGGTCGGGGGCGTGATCATGGCGCTCCGTCAGGACGTAGGTCTTGCCTGGCTGGTGTTGGTTGCCGTCCCCCTGTTGGGGATCATCGTCGGCTTCATCATCTCCCGAATGGTCCCTGCCTATCGGGTGATGCAGACTCGCATCGACACCGTCAACCGGGTATTGCGAGAGCAGACGACCGGGATCCGGGTACTCCGCGCCTTCGTTCGGGAGCCTTTCGAGACCGAGCGATTCGGACGGGCCAACCAGGAGCTGACAGACGTTTCGCTGACCGTCGGGCGCTGGATGGCGGCGATCTTCCCCGCGGTGATCCTGGTCCTCAACCTGGCCAGCGTTGCAGTCCTCTGGTTTGGTGGCCACAGAGTCGAAGCCGGGGTCATGGAAATCGGATCGCTTACGGCATTCCTTGCGTATCTGATCCAGATCTTGATGTCGGTGATGATGGCGACCTTCATGTTCATGATGGTCCCCAGGGCGGCCGTCTCCTCCGATCGCATCGGCGAGGTCCTCGACACCGACTCCTCCGTGGTCCCGCCGACTTCTGGCGTCACCGAGGTTGCGAGTCGGGGCGAGTTGGAGCTGCGCGGAGTCGGCTTCAGCTACCCCGGCGCCTCTCACCCTGTCCTCGGCGATATCAGCTTCTCGGCCCGCCCCGGCCAGACCACGGCGATCGTCGGATCGACCGGCGCCGGCAAGACCACCTTGATGAGCCTGATTCCCCGGTTGTTCGATGCCACGGAAGGGAGCGTGCTCGTGGATGGCGTCGATGTCCGCGAACTCGACCCGGACACGCTCTGGTCGAAGGTCGGCCTGGTCCCCCAGAAGCCGTATCTGTTCTCGGGGACCGTGGCCTCGAACCTGCGTTACGGAAAGCCCGACGCCACCGAAGAGGAGATGTGGGAAGCCCTCGAGATCGCCCAGGCCCGCGACTTCGTCGAGGAGATGCCGGAGGGCCTCGAGTCACCGATTGCCCAGGGGGGCACCAATGTCTCCGGCGGCCAACGGCAGAGGCTGGCGATCGCACGGGCGCTCATCCGCAAGCCCGAGCTCTATCTCTTCGACGACTCGTTCTCTGCCCTCGACCTGGCCACTGATGCGCGGCTCCGACGAGCGCTGAAGCCGACCACTGCCGACGCCACCGTCGTGATCGTTGCCCAGCGGGTGTCCACGATCGCCGACGCCGACCAGATCCTGGTCCTCGAAGACGGGGAAGTGGTTGGGCTCGGCACCCACAACTCGTTGCTGGCGACCTGCCCGACCTATGTCGAGATCGTCGAGTCGCAGTTGAGGGCGGAGGTGGCCTCATGAGCGACCGCACGATGAAGACCACCGAGCGGATCCAGGGACAGCCCGGGCCCGGCCGTGGCCCATTTGCCGGCGGGATGATCGGGCAGAAGTCGACAACCTTCGGGCCCTCTGCGAAGCGGCTCATGGGCCGGCTCCGGCCTCAGCTTCCCAAAGTGATCGCGGTCTTCGCGGCGGCGATCGCCAGTGTTGCCCTTTCTGCGATTGGCCCCAAGGTCCTGGGAAAGGCCACCGATCTCATCTTCGCCGGCGCCATCGGCAAGCAACTTCCCGCCGGCATGACCAAGGCAGAAGTCATTGCGGCCGCCGAAGCACAAGGGCAGACCCAATTCGCCAAGATGCTCTCGAGCATGGATGTCGTTCCCGGTCAAGGGATCGACTTCCACGCAGTGGGACAGGTTCTGCTCATCGTGCTCGCCCTCTACGCCGGTTCTGCGCTCCTCGGGTATCTCCAGGGATTCCTCCTCAACGACGTGGTTCAAAGCACCGTCTATCGCCTGCGCTCCGACGTCGAGGAGAAACTGAATCGGCTTCCCCTTCGATACTTCGACCGCCAACCCCGCGGAGAGTTGCTGAGCCGGGTCACCAACGACATCGACAACGTTTCACAGAGCCTGCAACAGACGATGAGTCAGCTCCTCACTTCGCTGCTCACCATCATCTTCGTGGTCGGGATGATGTTCTACATCTCACCGACGCTGGCCCTGATTGCCCTGGTGACCATCCCGGTCACGATGGTCATCGCCGGGCTCGTGATGAAAAGGTCGCAAGGCCAGTTCGTCACTCAGTGGCGCCGCACCGGAACCCTCAACGCTCAAATCGAGGAGGCGTTCACCGGGCACTCCCTCGTCAAGGTCTTCGGGCGGCAAAAGGAGGTGCAAGCCACCTTCGAGGTCGAGAACGATGGGCTCTACGAGGCGAGCTTCAAGGCCCAGTTCCTGTCCGGCCTGATCATGCCGATCATGATGTTCATCGGGAACCTGAACTACGTGATCATCGCGGTGATCGGTGGGCTCCGGGTGGCGAGCGGGACCATGAGCCTCGGTGACGTCCAGGCCTTCATCCAGTACTCCCGCCAATTCACCCAACCGGTGACCCAGGTCGCCTCGATGGTCAACCTCCTGCAATCGGGGGTGGCGTCGGCGGAGCGGGTGTTCGAGCTGCTCGATGCTGACGAAGAGGTGCCCGACGACAGCAAGCCGCAAATGACTGCAGAAAGCCACGGCCGGGTCGTCTTCGAAGACGTGTCCTTCCGCTATGACGAGGACCGCCCGCTCATCGAGGATCTCGCCCTGTCGGTTGAGCCGGGGCAAACGGTTGCCATCGTGGGGCCGACCGGGGCCGGCAAGACGACTCTGGTGAACCTGATCATGCGGTTCTACGAACTGGACCAGGGTCGGATCACACTGGACGGGGTCGACGTCGCCCATCTCCGTCGCTCAGATCTTCGCTCTCAGATCGGCATGGTCCTTCAGGACACCTGGTTGTTCCACGGGACGATTCGGGACAACATCGCCTACGGGCGACCCGATGCCACCGAGGACGAGATACTCGAGGCGGCGCGGGCCACCTTTGTCGACCGATTCGTGCACAGCCTGCCCGACGGATACGACACCGTCATCGATGACGAAGGAGCCAACGTCAGCAGCGGGGAGAAGCAGCTGATCACGATCGCACGGGCCTTCCTCGCCGATCCCGCCCTGCTGATCCTCGACGAGGCGACCAGCTCGGTCGATACCAGGACCGAGCTCCTGCTCCAACACGCGATGGCGGCACTTCGGACCGACCGCACCAGCTTTGTGATCGCCCACCGCCTGTCCACGATCCGGGACGCCGACCTGATCCTGGTCATGGAGGAGGGCCGGATCGTCGAGCAGGGCAACCACGCCGAGCTGATCGCGCGCAACGGGTCGTACGCCGCCCTCTACAACTCGCAGTTCATGGGAACGGACCAGCCACCCGAGCCCGAGCCGGCGATGAAGGTCGCGTAAAGCGCTTACCTGAGTAGTCGAGCGTAGCGCCGGCATGATCGGCGCTACGGTTCGCCCAAGACAAGCCCATGCCGCTGGAACAGTCGTCAGACAGTCTCGGGCGATTTGACGCCGATATATCGGCGTAATGAACCTCAGGTAATCAGTCAATCCCTCCACCTGTGCACCCGGATTTCGTCCGGGTCCACGCCGAGTCTTCGGCAGAACGCCTCAAAAGTGTCCCGGGGCACGCCCTTCCACTCCAGGTCGTCGAGCGTCTCGGTGATCGGCACATCGAGGCGAAGCGTGGTGAGCTCCCGATAGAGGAACACCTCCTCCTGGTGCTCGCGGAGCGTTGCGGCCAGCTTGTCCGCACTCCTGACCGTCACCTCCCAGTCGCCGGCGTTGGCCGGGATCAACTCGAGACGCGGATAGCGGAAGAGCACCGTGGAAGCCGACTTGGCTCCCCACCCGGGCAGGCCGGGCACGCCATCGGCGGTGTCCCCCACCAGTGCCAGATAGTCGGGGATCGATTCGGGATGAACCCCGAACTTCTCGACGACCGCGTCCTCGTCGAGGATCTTCTGCTCCCGTCGGTTATAGGTGACGATCCGATCGCCGATCACCAGCTGGCAAAGGTCCTTGTCCGGAGTGGCGATCACCACCTGATCGACATCCTCCACCCAGCGGATCGCGGCGGTCGCTATCGCATCGTCGGCCTCGAACTCGATATTGCGCCACACCACGACACCCAGCGCCTCGAGGGCATCCTCGGCAAACGGGAATTGGCGGAGGAGGCCGGGGTCCATCCCAGCGGAGGACTTGTACGCGGGGAACATCTCGTTCCTGAACGACTCGATGACAGTGTCGAAGCTTGCCGCGATATGGGTGACCCCCTCACGGATCAGAGAGAGGGTCGACATGATGATCCCGAGCGTCGCCTTGACGTCGAGCCCATCTGCTCCCGGCACCGCGTCACGGTTGGGAGCGAAGTGAGCCCGGAACAACTCATAGGTACCATCGAGGAGGTGGAGACGCACGACACAGATCCTAAGCCGGAGGCGGAGCCGGATCCCTGGGACACCGTGAGCTCTGAGTTCGGTTCATTGGGAGATCGGCTCAAGGACACTTATCGCCGGGTCGCATCCGACCGCGGTCCATCAGAAGACGACATCAAGGGCGCATTCGCAACCTTGGTGGGCGCCTGGGATCAGGTCGCCGAATCGGTTACCACCGCGTTGCGCGATCCGGTGGCGAGGGAGCACCTCAAGAAGGCCGCCAGCTCGTTCGCAACCGCACTCGGCTCCACAATCAGCGATCTTGGCGACGAGTTCAAGGGTCGAACCGACGAAGAGGAATAGGGGTCAGTGGCCAGCCCGCTGATCTCCGTCGCAGAGTTGGCCGATCGGCTCGACGACGTAGTCGTCTTCGACCTCCGTTGGTCGCTCACCGACCCCGGCCAGGGACGGGCCGCGTATCAGGACGGCCACATTCCCGGAGCGGTGTTCGTCGATCTCGACACCGATTTGTCAGCTCCCCTTGGTGACGGCCGACACCCCCTGCCCACCCCCGCCGAATTCACCCGCACCCTGGGCCGGCTGGGCGCCGGGCCCGGAGACGAGATCGTGGTCTACGACGAGCTGGGCGGCTCGATTGCGTCCCGCCTGTGGTGGATGTTGCGCTCGATCGGTCACGAGGAATCACGGCTGCTCGACGGGGGGATCGGAGCCTGGATCGCAGCCGGTCTCCCGGTCACCCAAGAGTTGCCGAGACGCCCGTCGACCTCCTACCCGGAAGCTTCGAGCTTCAACGGTGTTGCCGGCATCGACGACCTGGCCGGGCGCCATCTCATCGACGCCAGAGCCCCCGAGCGCTATCGGGGAGAAGTGGAGCCGGTTGATCCCAAAGCCGGCCACATCCCGGGAGCGGTCAACATGCCGACCAGTGGGAATCTCAGTCCGACGGGCAACTTCCTCACCCCGGAAGAGCTTGCCGAGCGCTATCAGGAGACGCCGGACGATGCGATCGTCTCCTGCGGGAGCGGGGTCACCGCCTGCCATGCCGCGCTGGCGATGGTCCTCGCCGGCCGGCCGATGCCCGACGTATACATCGGTTCGTTCTCGGACTGGTCCCGGCGCGACCGGCCGGTGGTTACGGGCGACATTCCTTGATCAGCCAGAGAGCCATCGACGCCATCGAGTCATCGGATACCGACGAATTGCTCCGGGTGATCGACGGCTTGTGCTCGACCCAGGCGTGGGACGACCTGGTGGAGCTTCGATCGAGGTGCCGGGAGGCGGTGGGTAGAGCCAAACAGGTTTGGGGCGTCGAAGAGCACATCCGCTATCGGCTGGCGTTGGAAGGGCCGCCGGACTTCGCCGGGCCCGTGGTCTCGGAGGGTCAGTCACGGTTCGCCCTCGGGCCACTCCCCGAGGTAGCCGCCAGCACCAAGACGTGGGCGGAGATCGCGCCACATCTGGAGATGGGGCCGGAGCGTCGGACCTTCGCCGCAGAAAGAGTCGTGCGGGGCGAGGAGGTCGAAGAGGCGGGTCTCGACCTACCCGGCGCCCTTCAGGCATGGGAGCCTGGGTATCAGCTGGCCACCTACAAGCGGGACAAAGTCGAGGCGCCCTCACCGCGCCCCGCAGCGGTCACGGAGGCACAGCTGCCGGCGGAGGTCGAACTACTCGACGACCCTCAGTCGGAGGCCTCGCTGGCCGATCTGGTCCAGCCTTGGACCGACGAATCGAACGGGCGATGTCAGACGACGGTGGTCGCAGGTGACCACCTGGCAGCTATTCGTGCCCTGGGCGCTTCGTTGTGCAGGGAGGCTGACATCGGGCCTCAGTCAGGTCTGGCGTGGATGGGCTGGGCGGCCGCCTCGGGAGGAGCCCACGGCAGGCGACGCGGCGCCGCCGCCGGCCGCCATCTGGCCTGGTGGGCGACTTCGGTGTTGGCCGATCTCCCCTGGCCCTGCGCCCCCGATGATCTGGGCGCTGCCGTCTCTCGTTTTCGCTGGTACTGGTTCGACGACGGCAGCCCGGGCAGCGGCTGGGCCTTGCGCCTCGCCATCGAGGACCCGGAGAGTGGTCTTTCCTGGGCAGTCTCCGCGATCGATCTGATGTGAGTGGTTAGACCCTCCTCGCTACGCCACCGAGACCTCGATCGTGTGCCAGCCGGTGGCGCCGTTGGGCGCCGGAGGGACGATCGCCTCGGTCTGGACCTCTCCTTCCCCATCGGTGGCCCGCACCCGAATCCGGTGCGTGCCGAGCGGGGCGTCCCATTCGATTGACCACTGGCGCCAGCTGTTGTCGGAGAGCGGCTCCGAGAGCTCGGCGTCCAGCCACGGCGCTCCTTCATCGAGCTGCACCTCGACCCTGGAAATACCACGGTTCGGCGCCCAGGCCACCCCCGCCACCCGGCGCGGCCCTTGCGGCACCTGTGCCCCGGACGGGGGAGTGTCGATGCGGCTCTGGGTCTTCACCGGTGCCTCCTTGGCCCAACCTCTCGGCACCCAATAGGCGTCGAAGTCATCCCAACGAGTGAGCTCGATCTCCGAGATCCATTTGGTCGCCGAGACGTACCCGTAGAGCCCCGCCACGACGAGGCGGGCCGGGAACCCGTGCTCGAATGGGAGAGGCTCGTCGTTCATACCGACGGCGAGCAATGCGTCACGGCCGTCATAAGCCACGTCGACGGGAAACCCGACTGTGAAATCGTCGACCGATCGGCCGACGATCTGCTCGGCATCGGGCTGCACCACCGCTCGATCGAGGATCTCGGTCAGGGGCACACCCAGCCACTTGGCGTTGCCGACCAGATCGCCTCCGACCTGGTTCGAGACGCAGGACAGGGTGACGTAACGCTCCACCATGGGCATGTCGAGGATGTCTTCGTAGGTGATCGAGTAGGGCTGATCGACCATGCCTTTGATCGACAGATTCCATTCCGGCAGATCGACCCTCGGCACCGAGAAGGCGGCGTCGATCCGATAGAACGAGGCGTTGGGCGTCACCACCGGGCTCAAGCCTGAGATCCCGGTGAATTCCGCGGCGGCCGGTACCGGCCCCACCACCTCGACAGCCGCGGGGAGCACGACTTGCGCCCGTCCCGCCAGGATCACCTTCCCGCGCTCGAGGAGAACGCGTCCAACGCCGGCAGAGAGAGCGGCCAGGCCGAGGATTGCACTGAAACCAAAGATGAAGGAGCGCCGGGACTGATCCGGGGAGGCCTCGACCCCATCGGTCTCGGCCTCGGGCACGCCGAGCCCGAGCAGCCACTGCAACGAGAGCAGCCCGGTGAGCGCAGCCAACCCGCCTGAGATCATCGCCGAGCCCAGACTCACGGCGGGATCGCGACTCGCAGCCAGCGCGCCCAGCACTCCGAATCCGATGAAGGCGCCCATGGCCACTCCGAAATGCCTCCGGGCGGCCATGCCAACCAATGCACCGAGGAGGATCACGACGAGCGTCATTCCCACGAGAAGCGCCAGCTTGTCGTTGGTGTTGAAGACCGAAATCGCCCAGTGCTTGATCGACTCGGGCACGATGTCGATCACCCAGTTTCCGACCCCTTCGACCAGCGAGGGGAGGCTGGAGAAGATCCCGGCTGCCAACTCGGACACCCCGAGCGCGAGGGCGGCAGCAGCGGCCCCGGACAGGGCATCCCTCGATCGAGTGGAGCTCAATTGACACCTCAGAGTAGGAAGACCCCTGGCAAACAGGGCTAAAGGCAAATTCGTTCCTGGTAGAACGAGCGGATGATGGATTTGATCGCAGGCGACGACGGTCTGGCCCGCTGCTGGTGGGGCGCGGAGCCTGAGATCTATCGCGGGTACCACGACACCGAGTGGGGCTATCCCGTGACCGAGGACCGGAGGCTGTTCGAGAAGATCTGCCTCGAAGGCTTCCAGGCGGGACTGTCGTGGCTGACCATCCTTCGCAAACGTCCGAACTTCCGCGCCGCCTTCGCCAACTTCGAGATCGGGGAGGTGGCGGGATTTGGAGAAGCGGATGTCGCACGCCTCCTCGGTGACGAGGGGATCGTCCGCCATCAGGGAAAGATCCGCTCGACGATCAACAACGCCCAACGCGCACTGGACCTGGTCGCGGAGAAGGGGACCCTGGCCGCCTATTTCTGGGAGTGGGCCGATCCGGTCGATCTGCCGCCGACAGACATCGCCCCCACCACCTCCACCTCGACCGCGCTTTCGAAGGACCTCAAGAAGCGTGGCTGGACCTTCGTCGGCCCCACCACGGTGTATGCCTTCATGGAAGCCATGGGATTGGTGAACGACCATCTCGACGGCTGTCACGTCCGGCCGAGGTGTGCCCAGGAACGGCAGCGGCTGCTGACGTCCGGTCTATAGATTCGCAGTCATGCTCGATCGCCCGGCGTTCACCATCGGCATCGAGGAGGAATACCTCGTTGTCGACCGCGAGTCGCGTGACCTGATCAAGAGCCCTCCTCCCGAGATGTGGGACTCGCTCCGTGAGGTGCTCGGCCCTCAGGTCACCCCTGAGTTCCTCCGAGCCCAGATCGAGGTAGGCACCAAGGTATGCACCAAGGTCCAGGAGGCCCGTGAGGACCTGGCCAATCTGCGGCGCGACCTATCGGGCGTGGTGAGTGAGTACGGGGCAGCGATCATCGCCGCCTCGACCCACCCCTTCGCCAACTGGTCGGAGCAGATGACGACGGAACAGCCCCGGTATCAACGGCTGGCCGCCGACCATCAGCAGGTGGCGCGCCAGCTCGTGATCTGCGGAATGCATGTGCACGTCGGGATCGAGGACGAGCACCTCCGCATCGACCTGATGAACCAGATCAGGTACATGCTTCCCCATCTCCTCGCCCTGAGCACCTCCTCGCCCTTCTGGGCGGGGACCGACACCGGGCTGCTCGCCTACCGGCTCATCATCTTCCGCAACCTCCCCCGCACCGGCCTCCCCGAGGAGTTCGAGTCGTGGGGTGAGTATCAGAGGACGATGCAGATCCTCATCGACGCCGGGATCATCGAGGACGCTTCCAAGGTGTGGTGGGACATCCGCCCCTCGTCCCGCTATCCGACCCTGGAGATGAGGGTCAGCGACGTCTGCACCAGGCTCGACGACGCCATGTCGGTGGCAGCCCTCTACCTCTGTCTGCTCGGCCTCATGTTCCGACTCCGCCGCCGCAACCAGCGGTGGCGGCTCTACTCGCCCTTCCTGATCTCGGAGAACATGTGGCGGGCCCAGCGCTACGGCGTCGACGGATCCCTCATCGACTTCGGACGTGGCGAGCTGATTCCCTTCTCGGAACTGGTCGAAGAGGCGATCGAGATGACCGCCCAGGACGCGGTGGAGTTCGACGTCGTGGAGCAGATGAGGCACATGAGGACGATCGTTCGCGAAGGAACGAGCGCCCATCGTCAACTGGCGGTCTATCGGCAGGCCCTCGAGAGCGGGGCGGAGGAAGCAGAGGCCCTGAAGGCAGTCGTAGACCACCTGATCGAGGACACCCTTTACGGTATCTGACCTCAATGAAGCCCATCCGCATCGCCGTCCAACTCCAACCGCAACATGCCGAGTACTCCGAGATTCGAGCTGCGGTTGCCCAAGCCGAGGAGATGGGCGCCGACCTCGTCCTCAACTGGGATCACTTCTACCCCTTGAGCGGCGACCCTGACGGCAAGCACTTCGAGTGCTGGACCATGCTCGCTTCCTGGGCGGAGATCACCGAGCGAGTCGAGATCGGCGCCTTGGTCACCTGTAACAGCTACCGCAACCCGGATCTGGTGGCCGACATGGCCCGAACCGTCGACCACATCTCGGAGGGTCGCTTCATACTCGGGATCGGCGCCGGGTGGTTCGAACGGGACTACGACGAGTACGGATACGAATTCGGCACCGCCGGCTCCAGGCTGGCCGACCTGAAGGCGGCCTTGCCCAGGATCGAGGCCCGATGGGGCAAGCTCAATCCTGCCCCCACCCGCAAGATCCCCGTGATGATCGGCGGCGGGGGTGAGAAGAAGACCCTTCGTTACACGGCCCAACACGCCGACATATGGCATGGCTTCGGCCAGGCGGAGATCATCCGGCACAAGAACGCGGTCCTCGACGACTGGTGCCGCCAACTGGGCAGGGACCCGTCGGAGATCGAGAGATCCTGTGGGGCAAATGCGCGAAAGCCCGAGTCCGGCGACGCCTTCATCGAGGCCGGAGCCAATCTGATCACCCTGGGTCTCGACGGAAGGTCGGGCTACGACCTCGAGCCGGTTGCAGACTGGCTGGCCTGGCGGGACGAGAAGAACCGCCCCTGAGAGGTCAGGCCGAGGCGCCGATCAGCTGACGGTCGTTCTCGGGTGTGACGAACTCCTGGCTTGCGATCGAGCCACCAGATCATCACCACACCGCCGAGGCCGGCGGCGAAACCGCTGAGCTGGTTCCAGGTGAAGCCACCGACAACGGCGTCGCCCATCCCGAAACGGAGGCCGTCGAGCAGGAACCGCTGGAACCCGTACCAGGCCACCCAGATGAAGAAGAGCTGGCCGTAGTGAAGCCGCCAATGGCGGTAGACATAGAAGAGCACCCAGAGGAGCACGGCGGCCCCGATCATGTCGTAGAGCGCAACGTGGTGATAGATGCCACAGAACCCGTTGGCCCCCACCGTGGCCTCGGTGCATTCCAGGGCGTCGTGCTGCGGCGCAACGTCATAGCCGGGCCGGATGCCGTAGCCCCACCAGGCGGTGGTGGCCCGACCCAGGTGCTCGACGATGGCAAGGTCGCCGATCCGGCCCACGACGGTGCCCAGGGCCAGCCCGAACGCCGACATGTCGAGCGTCGCCAAAAGCGGCATCTTCAACCTGTGGGCTCGCCATCCACCGGCGAGGATGCCTCCCAGGAACCCGCCCATGATCGAGAAGTTCCCCGCGATCGGGTTGAACGCCTCGAGCAACGGGGCTCCGTCCATGATCTGTGCCGGCGCTGTGAAGTAGCGGGCCCCAAGGAGTGCACCGATCAATCCCCAGGTCAGACAGGACTGGTACTTGACGGTGTCGAAGCCCCGCTTCTTCATCTCCCGGGTGGCGATCCAGGCCCCGGCGACGAATCCGAGGGCTGCAAACAGTCCGTGGAGCGAGAAGCTGATCGGCCCCAGATCCCAGATCGGAATCGGCGGATAGGTGAACACGGCAAGCATCGGCGTGAGGGTACCTAGAGCTGGGACCAAGCTCCCATGAGCGAGCGACGTGGCGGTAGTAGCCGGCCGACCGGCGTCTGTTCGGCCGAGGCGCGCCAGGCAGAGCTCCCTCCCGAGCTTCGCGGGGTCTGGCCTCGGCCAACAGCTCACTCCGTTCGCTGGGGGGAGAAACAGCAGGCATTAGTGTCCTCCCCCGTGAGCGACCTGCTGCCGACTGTGGCTGCCGCCCTGAACACGCCCGAGGCCCTCATCAAGCGGTCGGCCGCGGCCCGGGCTGCTGCCAATGGCACCACCATCGACGATGTTCTTGCCGCGTGGGCGGGCGGTGCCCCGATCGCTGCGCCGCTCCGACAGCCGCTCCCGCACCGGCCGCCGCTCCCGCAGTCACCGATCCCGACCCTGCACCTGAGCCCGCTGCCCCTCCGACGACGGCCATCGCTCCTGCACCCGTGGCGGTCATGGTCGAGGCAGAGCCGGAGCCGGCGGTTCCGCTGGAGCCGGTCCCTCTCGGCAAGCGGCTACGCAGCGCGACGCGGGTCGGCGCTTGGACGGGAGCCGTCCTCGGGCTGACCGGGTTCCTGGTCGCGACCACGTGGTGGGCTCAGAATGCAACCGTCACCGGCGAAGGCCCGTTCACTCCGGTGATCCAGGCGACCTCGCGCACCGTGATCATCGGCGCCGCGCTGGTCAGCATCCTCTTCGGAGCCATCACTGCCGGCCTCTCACGCGCTTCGGCGGCCTGGGCCAACCCCGGGATGCAACTGCGGAACTCGGCATCGTCAACCGGTTGGCTGGGCGCCCTGATCGGAGTCATCCTCGGAATCGGAGCGGCTGCCCTCCTCACCGGCGGTTTTGGGACTCCGGTCGAAGGTGCGGAAGGCATGGTGCAGCTTCCCGTTCTCCCCACCCTGGCCGTGATGCTCCTTGGTGGAGCCGTGCTCGGCGCGATCACCGCCGCCATCACCCAGACGGTTGCGGTGCCGGTCACTGTCGAGGCAGGCGAGGTCGCCGACGTCCGAAGCCGTCTTGGCGGTGCCTTGACCATCCCGGCCATCGCGCTCCTGACCCTGGTCTTGTTGGTGCTCCCATTCGCCTGGGGCTTGATCCAGTCGGCCCATATCGCCAAGGAGGCGGCGGCCCTCGTTGCGATCGTCACTGCGATCGGCATCCTGGGTTTCGCCTCGCTCGCCGGGACCCGGCCCAACGTCAAGATCAGCTTCGGTGAGGTGATGGTCGCCCTGCTCGGAATCGTCACCGTCCTGATAATCGTCTTTGCCGTCCTGTTTGCCCGCAACCCTGGCGAGGAGCCAGAGGAGGCAGGGCAGGAGGCCGCGGTCGTGTCCGTCCTGGCCTAGATGCCCCTCCCCTCGGAGGTTGCCTAGGTCACGGAGCCGGAGACATCCCCCAAGGCAAGGGCATCGCGCACCGCTTCGGCGATTTCCCTGGCTACGAGCTCCTGAGCTTCGACAGTTGAAGCTCCGAGGTGCGGGGTCAGCACCACATTGGGCAGATCGAGGAGCGGGCTGGCCTGGGACAGCGGTTCGGATTCGAAGACGTCGAGGGCTGCCCCCGCAAGGTGCCCGCTGATCAGGGCCTGGGCCAGGGCGTCCTCGTCAATTACCCCGCCTCGCGAGACGTTGACCACAAAGGCACCGGCCTTCATCTTCGAGATCGCGTCCTTGTCGATCAGGTGACGGGTCTCATCGGTCAGGGGTACGTGGAGGGAGATGATGTCACCGTGTGACAGCACCTCGTCGAGGTCGGTCAGGGCAAGACCCAGGTCGTTGGCCCGCTCCGCGGTCAGGTAGGGGTCATAGACGATCACCCTCATCCCGAACGCCCGACACCGGACTGCGACCTCGCCGCCGATCCGGCCCGCACCGACCAGCCCCAAAGTGCGATCTTTGAGCTGGACACCTCTCAACTGGGCGCGTTCCCACTTCCCGGCCCGCATCGACCGATCGGCCTCCGCCACCCTGCGCACCACCGAAAGGATCAACGCCATGGTGAGCTCGGCGGCGGCCACGGTGTTGCCGGCAGGAGAGTTGAGAACTGCGATCCCTCGTTCGGTGGCCGCGACGAGGTCGATGTTGTCGACCCCAACCCCGGCCCGGCCCACCACCTTGAGCCTCGGGCCCGCGGACAGCATCTCCCTGGTCACCCTGGTCGCACTCCTGACCACCAGGCCGTCGGCATCGGCCAAAGCCGCCCGGAACCCATCCGTGGAGGAGTCGTCGATCCGGATCACCTCGAACCGTTCGTCGTCCAACAGCGGGGCGAGGCCCGAATCGGAGACGTGGTCGGTGACCACGACCCTGAACTGGTCGGTCATCGAATCACGGCCCCGAGATCTTGGAGGAGGAGGTCCAACTCGTCGACGGTCCGGTCACCCATGTGCCCGATTCGGATAGTGGTTTCCTTGAGCTTGCCGTAACCGCCTCCGATCACCCAGTTCCGATCCTTCATGCCTTTCACAACCTCAGGCCCGGTGATCCGATCGGGGAGACTGATGCAGGTGATGGTCGGCGAGCGATGACCTTCCGGGGCGTACGGCGCCAAACCGTGGCCGGACATCTCATCGACCCACTCCAGGGTTCGCTCCCGCATCGCGGTGTGACGCTTCCAGCGGGCTTCGATGCCTTCGGCCAGGATCCTCTCCAGTTGCAGCCGCAGCGCGTACATCAAAGAGATTGCAGGTGTAGCCGGGGTCTGATGGGCTGCGAGACTCTGAGTCATGCGCGATCAGGTCGAAGTAGACGCCCTTGTCGGGTAGGGCTGCGGATCGCTCCAGCATCGCCTCGGACGCGGCGCCAAATGACAGACCCGGGGGCAGAGCCATTGCCTTCTGTGAGCCGGTCAGCACCCAGTCGAGCTGCCAATCGTCGGTGCGAACCTCGGAGCCGCAGACGCCGGTGACCGAATCGACCAGGAAAAGGGCGTCGTCGTCCCGGGCGACGACCCGGGCCAGCGCTTCGAGATCCTGGATGACACCGGTGGAGGTCTCTGAATGGGTGACGGTGACTGCGTCATAGTCCCCGGCCGCCAGGCGATCGGCCAGCTCATCGGGTTCGTGGTAGTCCCCCCAGGGCACTTCCCAGACCTCGACATCCCGGGCGCAGGCGGTGGCAATGTCCGCGAATCGCTTGGAAAAGGCCCCGTTGACCAGGGAGAGCACCTTGCGTCGCCCCACCCCGTTTCGAATCCCCGCCTCCATCAGCCCCGTCGCTGACGACGTCGAAATCACCACAGGCTGGTCGGTGAGAAAGACCTGCTTGAGACCGATCTCGATCTCGGCGATCAGCTCCTGGATCGCCGATCCACGGTGGCCGATCATCGGATGGGTCTGGGCTGCGAGGACTTCAGGATCCACCTCGGTGGGCCCCGGGAGAAAGAAACGACCGATCGACGTGTCTGACTGCTGGCTCAAGAATGCGCTCCGTTGGTTCCGAGCCCGCTATCCGTCGGCCAGGCTCAATGCGTACCTGACGTTATCCACCAACTCCCAACCAACCAATATCGGCTGGCCGGAGATGCGGTGCTCCCGCAGATGCGGAAGCGCGAATTGATAGTCACCGTCCGGGACCGGGATCATGCGCCACTCCTCCCCCTCGACCAGGACGGTGAAGGCGGTCACGTCCTGAAGAGTCCCCTCGACCGAAATGACCACTCCGCGGGCGGTGCCCGAGGTCTGGGTGCAGGCGATGACCAGGGCGAGGGCGATCATCCCGCCGAAACGGGCTGGGGTCAACCGGCTCGAAGCGACGCTTCCAATCGCTCCCACTCCCGCTCCTGCCTGGTCCAACGGAACCAGATCACAGCGATCGTCGACCAGAGCAGGATCCCGCCGGCGATCTTCATGATGACGCCGGCGATGGTCTGATCTGCGACCGCGGTGAGCCCGTACGCGAGTGCGGCATTCCCGTAGATCGGGTAGAGCGGAACCGACGAAAACGTCAGGAACGAGCCGGGGATCGTCGGGAGCAGGGACTGGAGAAACAGATAGAGCATCTGGGCCGGGGGGGCGAGTCGAGGTATGGCCGGGGTCGGGGAGAAGATCGGCAGCCACATCAAGATCGACGCTCCAAACAGCCAGGCGTGCACGAAGGCGTGGATCGACTGGCTGGTCGCCATCCATGCGACCAACTCCGGCCAGTGGATGACGAGAAACGTCGCGTTGAAGATCACGAAGGCGGGCACCGGCCGGGCCAGGGGCCGAACCAACCGCGCCACGGTCGGGTTTCCGAGGGTGACGTCCCCAAGCCAGCGAGGGCACCCACGGAGGAGTAACGGCGGCACCACAAGGGCGATGACCATGTGCTCCACCATGTGCAAGGTGAAGAGAGATGTCTCTCCGATGTCGTGAATCGGCCACCCCGAAACCACGAAGAGAAGGCCCAGGGCCCCGTACCACTGCCAGCGCTGCCCCTTCGTCGCCGGTGGGGCATCGGGCGCAACGTACGGCCGCAGGCGCTTGTTGGCGTACCAGTAGCCAAAGCCGAGGACCCAGATCAGCAGCCAGACGTCGAGATGCGGGTGCCAGGGAGGCAAGGGCATCAGGATCCCCTGATGATCAGGGCTCCGAGCGAGGCGAGCACCACGGTGTAGAGACACGTGGCGAGGACGAAACCGCCGGTGAAGAACCGGCTCAGAGTCGATTTCTCGTATCGGAGATGCATGTAGAAGGCGACCACGATCACGAACTTGAGGGTCGCAAGGATGAGCAGCGAAATGGTGTTGAGGTTCCCCAGGTCGAACTCGAGGTGGACGTAGTAGATCCCCACCTCGATCGCGGTGAGCACGCCGAGCAGCGCCGCAATCTTCCAGTACTGCGCCGGAGTCGGGTGGTGGGGCTCGACCGTCATGCTGGAGGCACCGAGAGCAGATAGACGACGGTGAAGATCACGATCCAGATGATGTCGACGAAGTGCCAGTAGAGGCCGACCAACTCGAGATTCATCCCGTGCTTCTCACTGAGCCCACCCGGGCGCCTCGAGATCCCCCACAGGGAGAGGAGCATGATCACTCCGATGGCCACATGGGTCCCGTGGAACCCGGTGAGCACGTAGAACGCCGAGGCAGCCGGGTTGGTCGAGAGTGTCATGTTCTCGTTGACGACGAATTCGGTGAACTCGAACACCTGGCCGCCGAGGAACACCGCTCCCAGGGCGGCGGTGGCGAACAGCCAGGTCCTGGTCCCATTCATGTCCTGGCGGGTCAGGGCGTTATGGGCGAGAACCATGGTCAACGAGCTCATCAAGAGCACGAAGGAGGAGACCGACGTGAACGGGATGTCGTAGATCTGCGACGGGTAGGGGTCAGGGAACCCGGGCCGATTCGAATAGAGCAGATAGTTCGAAATCAGGGCTCCGAAGAACAGGAACTCCGAACTGAGGAACAGCCACATCCCCAGCTTGCGGTTCTCGACTCCCGTCGACTCGTGCTCGGGATGATCCATCGGGGCCTCGTGAAGGATCTCAGTCATACGCACCTGCCGCCTCGATCGGGTGCTCTTCGTCATCGTGCTCGACGTGGGGCTCCTCCAGTGGCTCGATTGCCCAACCGACCACTGCGACCAGTCCGATGACGACCCCGAGGAAGATCAGCGCCTTGCCCCACATCGCCGTGTGATAGATGATCCCGTAGAAGATGGTGGGGAAGGCGATGGCCATGAAGAACGGGAAGTAGGACGGATTGGGCAGGTGGATGGGAGAGACCGGATTGAGCTGATCGTGCTCGATCTTGGCCAGGATCTCATCCGCATCGGGCTTGCGCACAGCCCGCCCGTCGGGCCCCTGGTCGTACTTGAGACGCCAGAAGTGATCGAGACTGGCGACCACTGGCGGCACCGCGAAGTTGTACTCCGGTGAAGGGTTGGGGACCATCCACTCGATCGTCCTCGCATCCCACGGATCGAGGCCCGACGGCTCCCCGTGCCGTTTGCTGGTCCACCAGTTGAAGATGAAGATCACGATCGAGGCGGCGATGATGAACGCGCCGATCGTCACCACGAGGTTCCAGGGCTGGAGACCGGTCTCGGGAGCGTATTTCCAGGTTCGACGCACCATGCCCTGCAGGCCGAGCCAGTGCATCGGCCCGAAAGTCAGGTTGAACCCGATGAACTGAAGCCAGAAATGGGTCTTGCCCAGTCTTTCGTTCATCACCCGGCCGGTGAGCTTGGGGAACCAGTAGTAGAGCCCGCCGAACAGCCCGAAGATGGCCCCACCGAACAAGACGTAGTGGAAGTGGGCAACGATGTAATAGGTGTCGGTCTGCTGCCAGTCCGACGGAACCACGGCGTGGGTCACCCCGGAAAGCCCGCCAATGGTGAACATCGCGACGAATCCAATGGCGAAGAGCATCGAGGTGGACATACGTATTCGACCCTGCCACATCGTCCCCAGCCAGTTGAAGATCTTGATCCCGGTCGGGATGGCAATGGTCATCGTCGACAGGCCGAAGGCGGCCTGGGCGACAGGTGTGATCCCCGAAGCGAACATGTGGTGGGCCCACACCCCGAAGCCGAGGAAGCCGATGGCGGCGCCGGCGAAAACCACCGCCGAATAACCGAACAACGGCTTGCGAGAGAAGGTGGGAAGGATCTCCGAGACCATGCCCATGGCCGGCAACACGAGGATGTAGACCTCGGGATGGCCGAAGAGCCAGAACAGGTGTTGCCAAAGGATCGGATCTCCCCCGCCTACGGGCGCGTAGAACAAGGAGCCGAACTGCCTGTCGAAGGTGACCATGAACAGGGCCACCGCGATGATCGGGAGCGAGAACAGCAGGAGGAATGCGACCACCATCGACATCCAGACGAACACCGGCATGCGGAGCAGCCGCATCCCCTTGGCCCGCATGTTGAGGATGGTCACGATGAAGTTGACGGACGACACCAGCGAGGCGAGCCCGAGGATCTGCAGGCCAAGTGCCCAATAGTCCATGGCGGTGCCCGCCGAGTAGAGCGGCCCCGCGTTCGGCTGGTAGCCGAACCAGCCTCCACCGGGCGAGTCGGCAAGGAAGTTGAGACTCCCGGGCCCGCCCCCGATTGGCAGGTTGCCGGTGACACCGGTGGCCCCGACCGGGGCCAGAGAGGTCCCGAAGATGAAGGTCGAATAGAGGAAGATCCCACCAAAGAAGAAGATCCACCAGGAGAGGGCATTCAACCTGGGGAAGGCCACGTCCCGAGCGCCGATCATCAGCGGGAGCAGGTAGTTCATGAACGCCGCCGAGGCGGGCATCACGAACAGGAAGATCATCGTGGTGCCATGCATCGTGAACAGGGCGTTGTAGGCGCCCGCGGTCAAGAACTCGTTGTTGGCCTGCGCCAGCTGGATTCGAAGCAACAGGGCCTCGCAGCCTCCAATGATGAAGAAGGTGAAGGCCGCGTACCCGTACATGATCCCGATCCGCTTGTGATCGACGGTCGTTATCCACGACCAGATGCCGGTCTTCGCCGACGGGCGGCTGAAGATCGTTGTTTGGGATCGCGCGGCTGTGGCGGTCATTTGTTGCTCTCCAGCCAGATGATCAGGTCGTTGATCTCCTGCTCGGTCAAGGCCAGGTTGGGCATATAACTACCTGGTTTGTAATTGGGAGGATCCTTGAGCCACAGGTGAAGGGCCTCCTCCCTGGTTTGCCCTTCCTCGGGAAGGGTGGCACCGGCGAAAACGTCCCGAGAGGCGAAGTGGGTGAGCTCAGGGCCGGAGAACGCGTCGTCGGGAACGATGTTCGGGTTGCTATCGAAGCGCACGGTGTGACATTGGACGCATCCCTTGGCCGTGTACACCTGATATCCGGCGTACTCGGCACTGCCTTCGGTCGGGAGCGGTGTTGTCTCGGCCTGGGCTGCCAGCCAAGCCTCATACTCGGCCGGCGGCAACGCCTGCACCCGCGCCCGCATCATGGAGTGGGAGAGACCGCAGAACTCGGCGCATTGACCCCAGAACTCCCCGGGCTCATCGGCCTGAAGCCGGAGCTCGGTGGTCTGGCCAGGGATCAGATAGCGCTTGCCGTTGAGGGCGGGGATCCAAAAGTTGTGGATGACGTCCTCGGAGGTCATCTTGGCGCACACCTCCTGGCCGGCGGGGATGACCATGACGTTGGCAGTCGCGACATCGGCGTCGGGGTAGCGGTACTCGAACCACCATTGGTGCCCGATGATGTCGATCTGGATCGCCTCCGATCCGCATTCGGTGAGATCGAAGACGGCGGCCGTGGTCGGGACCGCAATCCCGGCCAGGATCAACGCCGGGATGACGGTCCACAGCACCTCGAGTTTCGGGCTCCCGTGGAGTTGCTTCGCCTCCTTGGCTCCCTCCCGGTCCCGAAACAGGAAAACGATGACCAGGATCGCCGCCTCGACCAGGACGAATACTCCGGTGGCGATCCAAAACACTGGCCAAAACAGGTCGTTTTCGCGTCTTGAGAAGGGCCCCTTCGGATCGAAGATGGTCATCGGGGCGTCGTCGATCTCGATCAGCGAGCATGCGCTCAGAACGAGGGCTGACCCGACCAATGCGCCGAGGCGTGCGAGACGTTGACGGGACCGGGCCATCGGTTCGGCATCATACGGACCTTGCCAACCGCCGACCAAGTTCCCCTCAAAGCGGCGCCGGCACTCCCCCCAACGCTCACTTCGTTCACTGGGGGAGAAATGGACATCCTGTTTCCTCCCCCAGGAGCAGAGCGACGTTGGGGGAGGTGGATCGGCCGAAGGCCGAGACGGAGGGGGCGGCTCAAGACACGCCCGCCCTCCGGTCGGACGGTCCTCTCGCTTCGCCGGCAGTTAACCCCTAGCCGGCCACCGCGGCGATCGCCGAGTTGAGCTCGGTGTCGAGGGCAGCCCCTTCGAAGCTGGCGGTCACGATCCCCGAGTCGTCGACGATGAACACCCAGGGCTCAGAGGGGAGCCCCCACTCGGTGACCGCCGGGACTGTCGTCAGCTGGCTCTGATCGGTCACCTTCAGGTCCTCGTAGATCTCGACGTGGACGAAGTCAACGTTCGGATAGCTCGCCTGCAACGCCTTGACCTGATCGAGGAGGGGCCCACAGGTGGCGCTCTGACAGAATCCCGGTGTGGCGAAGACGATCACCGACGGTACGCCCGAGGTCACGGCGTCGGCTACCGATAGCTGATACATCGCAGGGTCGGGCTCGGGATCCGAGCTGATGACCGAGAGATCCGGGAAGTCGGCGGCGACCCGGGTCTCCGAAGCCGGAGCAGGGTCGCCGGCCTCAACCACGCCCGGGTCTTCTACCGCCACCAGACCCATCGGGCCCGCGGTGGAAAAGCCCTCGGCGTCGAGGGTCACCTGATAGGTGCCGGCGGCCGGGATCTCCATCCGGGCCACATAGAGGCCACGAACCTCCTCGGCGGTCCACATGAATTCGGTCTCATAGGTCTCGATGGGGGCGCCGTCCTCGTTGCGCAAAGTCACCGTGGCCGGGCGGTCCGGCGAAGCCAGGTACTCATTCGTGTCCTGGTCGATCAGGCCGAGCATCACACGTTGCTCGCCGATACCTACCGGCTGGGACGAGGCAACGATGCCGAATGGAGCCACGGATTCGGACGAGCAGGCACCCAGCACCAGCAACGCCACCGCGATCAGGGCAAGCCGCCTCATCGGATCAACACGTCGAGCATCACCGATGCAAAGAGCGCCGCCAGATAGACCGTCGAGGTGGTGAAGAGGCGCATCGCTTGGTCAGGGTGGAGATAGACCCTCCACGAATCCCATAGGAACCAGGCGCCAAGCCCGATCGCAGCCACCAGGTAGATCCAGCTCATTCCGGCCACCGGCACCAACAGCAGCGTGATGCCGACCATGAGGGCGGTGTAGAGGAGCATCTTGCGAGTCGTCGCCTCGACACCGACCACCACCGGGAGCATCGGGACTCCGGCCCGTGCGTAATCATCCTTGTAACGGATGGCGAGGGCCCAGAAATGGGGAGGGGTCCAGTAGAAGACGACGAAGAAGAGCACCCAGGCCGGGAGGGCGATCTCCGCCCGTGATCGCCGCCCATCCCACGAGAACCGGTGCCGCCCCGGCGGCGCCTCCGATGACGATGTTCTGGGTGGTCGAGCGTTTCAACGCCATCGTGTAGACGAACACGTAGAAGAGAAGGGCAGCGGTGGAGATCGACGCCGCGAGGAGGTTGGTCGTCACCCAGAGCCAGGCGAAGCCGGCCACGCCAAGGCAGATGCCGAAGACCAGGGCGTTGAGGGGAGGGACTTCGTGCCGGGCCAGCGGGCGGTCCCTGGTGCGCCGCATCACTTCGTCGATGTCACGGTCCACATAACAGTTGAGGGCGTTGGCGCCAGCCGCGGAGAGGGTGCCTCCGATCAGCGTGGTCACCAGGATCCATGCACCCGGCCATTCACCGGCAGCGAGGACCATCGCCGGCACCGTGGTGATCAGAAGCAGCTCGATGATCCGTGGCTTGGTCAGAGCGACATAGGCCGCGATCTTCGACCGGGGATGGTCGCTCGGAATCGAAACGGCCACCTCCGGAGAGGCATGCGAGCCGGGGAGATCAGTCGCCATCGGTTGGCTCCTCATCGGGTTCTTCCTTCAGCTTTCTCTCCTCGGCGTTCCGACGTGCCCGGCGCTCCGCCCATCGCAAAGACCAGATCGCAGCCAGGGCCGGGATCACGAAGACCCCAACCTCATCGATCCCCCAATAGTGGGCAAATATGAATCTCATCCGGCCAGGATCAGCAATCCGAGTGTGGTGAGAGCCACCATAAGTAGAAGCATCGCGTATTGAGAACGCACCGCGTCCGGTCCGAAGTCTCCAAGAGCGCGGTCGTGGGCGAGCACCACCCCCGTTACGTGGCCGGTCACGATCACTGCGAGCTGCAGGTACCAGATCGGCTCGCTGGTGGCGATGAAGAAGTCGATCTTGCGATCGGCGGTCCCGAACAAGTCCCAGCCCAGGGCAAACGGATCCGAAACGGCTGCGATCAATTGCTGGCCTTCGAAGATGATCAGGGTCATGTAATGGGCGACCGCGTAGGCCAGGGCGATCGGGACCAGGGTGTGGGCGAAGCGGGCCGAGACCCGATTTGCCGTCCAGTCCCCACCCACCATTCGGGCTGCGACCCAACAGGCCAGCCAGTAGGCAGCGGCGATCAGTGCCACCGAGGCCAGCAGGAGCAGGGTCCCTCCCGGGACCGACTCCGCCATCGTCCCGAACGCGGCCTTGAACCACGAAGTGCCGGAGGCTCCGTCAAAGGTCACGGTGCCAATCGCAACACACACCAGGAGAGCGAGGCCACGCCATTCGGGGAGGACCGTCAGCGCCCGCAGCCAGCCTCGCCAGACGAGTTTGCCGTCCGCACGACGACCCAGAGGTGAGAGCGAGGAAATCAGCCGGTTGTAGGGAGTGAAGGCGTCGAACACCGTCAGCCCGGTCTCCAGTCCGGCGTATGCCATGGCCCCCAGCATGACCACGGTGTAGGCCAGTGCCGCCCAACCGAGGGCCACAGCGGATCCCGATTCGTGGTTGACCAACTCCAGCCAGGTGAACGACAGCAAGAAAGCGGCGGCGGGGAGAACGCCGACGGCATCGCGCAGCCACACCCGCTCGCCGCGCCCGATCCTGAAGGTTCGCCCGATGGTGCGCCACGGGTTGAGGTCGGTGTACCAGTCCCCGACCAGCGCTCCGGTGAAGGGAACGATCAGCCAGAACACGACCCAGATCAGCACCGGGGCGATCGAGGGGCGGGTCGGATCCGTGGTCAGTCCCAGTGCGGCCACCACCAGTTGCCCGATAACCAGAAGCAAGCCGATGACACCCAAAGCCGGGAGCAAGCCCCGCCGCGGGATCGTCAGCCGGCCTGGCTCCTGGAGGGGGCCACCTTGAAGCCTCGGCTCGGGCCAGAGAACGGCAAGGGCCACGAAGCTGATCACGATGACGACACCTGCGGCCGCGATGAAATAGGTCACCGGAACCGGCAGATCGAGGCGACCCCCGATTCCATGTGCCAGGGCCGTCCCCGGGATGAGAAGGACCAGGAACAGAGCCCCGCCGACGACGCCGAGGCGACGCCTCATCAGGGGGTGACTTGGATCTCGAACAGCTTGAGTGAGCTGCCTTCGAGCTCGACTTCGAAAATGCCTTGGGCGTCGGCCACGAATGAGATCTCGACCGGAACCCCGGGCTCGGCATCGAACATGATGTCGTAGCCGTGGACGTGGATCTCGTCGGCAACGTCGGTGAGCACGACGATGTCGACCTGGTCGCCGAGCGCATAGTCAAACGTGTCCGGGCCGTCGACCACACCCCCGGTCACCGTGACATCGGCCTCGCGGGTGGTTGTCGTGGTCTCCGGGACGGTGGTGGTGGACCCCACCGGGGCGGTGGTCGCCACCGACGGTGCCGTGGTCGTCGTAGTGGCGGGAGGAGCTGTGGTGGTCGTCGTGGTGGAGGTGTCACCGCAGGCAACAACCAGGACCGCGACCATCGTCGCCAGGAGTAAACGTCGCATACCGGCAAAAGGTAGGACGATCCGGACGGAATGCCGATTCGACCAATAGGCTCCGCCGTCATGCGTTGGGTCCGCCGCATATTGGTCGTGCTGCTCATCCTCGTGGTCGGGTTCGGGGTCTTTGGCTTCTGGATGGTCCGCCGCTCGTTTCCCCAGGTCAACGGGGAGGTCGACGTCCCCGGCCTTGGCTCATCGGTCGAGGTGATTCGCGACCCCGAAGGGGTTCCCCACATCTACGCCTCCACCACCCACGACCTCTTTTTCGCCCAGGGTTACGTCCATGCCCAGGACCGTTTCTGGCAGATGGATTTCTGGAGGCACATCGGGGCGGGGCGCCTCTCCGAGATGTTCGGAGACGGCCAGGTCGACACCGACATGTTCCTCCGCTCCCTCGACTTCACCGGGCTGGCCGAGCAGGAGTTCGCAGCCCTGAGTGACGAGGACCGTGGGGTGCTCCAGGCATATGCCGATGGGGTCAATGCCTATCTCGCCGATCATCAAGGCTCCCGACTGAGCCTCGAATACGCCATCCTCCCCCTCCAGAACTCCGAGTACGTCGTGGAACCGTGGACCCCGGTCAACTCCCTGACCTGGGCCAAGGTCATGTCGTGGGACCTGAGCTGGAACATGCTCCAGGAGATCGATCGGGCCCGACTGAGTGCCGACTTCCCGTTGGACCGCATCGAGCAGCTCTATCCCGACTATCCCGACAGACCATCCGGTGATCGTCCCCTCCGACCAAGCGCCGAGCGCCGAAGGACCGGCGATGACGATGTCGCGGGGGATCCTCACCGCCCTATTCGACGCCGGCGACCGGGCCCGCTCCGTCTGGGACCTGACCGGCGGCGGGTTCGCCGGGATTGGGTCGAACAACTGGGTGGTCGGCGGGTCTCGCACCGAATCGGGATTGCCGATACTCGCCAACGACCCTCATCTGGCGATCCAGATGCCTTCGATCTGGTACGTCAACGGGCTGCACTGCGTCGAGACCACACCGGACTGCCCCTATCAAGTTGCCGGCTTCTCCTTCGCCGGGATCCCGGGGGTCGTCATCGGTCACAACGAGCACATCGCCTGGGGCGTCACCAACGAGTCGGTGGACACCCAGGACCTCTTCATCGAGAAGATGAATCCCGACGATCCCGCACCAATACGAGTACGCCGGGGCAGTGGGTCGACGCTCGAGAGTCCGAAGCGAGACGATCGTCGTCGCCGGTGCTGACGACATCGACTACGACGTTCTGGTCACCCGGCATGGCCCGATCATCTCCGACACCTACTTCGATGAGGACCCATTCCAGGGATCGACGCTCGAACTGCCCGACCAGTACGCGGTCTCGCTCGCCTGGCAATCCCTGCAGCCGTCGACCCTCGTCGAGGCCCTGCTCGGGATCAACCGGGCCAGCAACTATGACGAGTTCCGGGCTGCCGCCTCGAAGTGGGACATCGCTGCCCAGAACCTGGTCTACGCCGATGTCGAGGGAAACATCGCCTACCAGTCCACCGGTGAGATTCCGATCCGGGTCGGTTACGACGGGTCGTGGCCGGTGCCGGGCTGGAGCGAGGATTATCAGCGTGCGAACGGGCTTGGTTCCCTTCGACGACCTGCCCCGGATGTTCAACCCACCCCGGGACTATGTGGCAACCGCCAACAACAAGGTGATCGAAGGCGACGAGCCCTTCTTCTCAGTCGACTTCGATCTCGGATATCGGGCAGCCCGGATCGAGCAGATGATCGAGGACTCGGCGGGGTACACGGTCGATTCGGCGCAGGCGATGCAGCGGGACAATCGGGACGGCGGTGCCGCCAACCTCGTCCCCTATCTGTTGGACGTTGCGTCCGACGACCCTGGCGTGATCGTGATCCAGGACCTGCTCCGCTCCGTGGTCCGAGGGCGCGGAAGCCTTCCAGTCCGCCGGCGACTCGGCGGCGGCCGCTGCCTATCAGGTAACCTGGACGCGTCTCCTCGAGCTCACCTTCCACGATGAATTGCCGGAAGACTCCTGGCCGGAGGGGGGCAGTCGCTGGTTCGAGGTGGTGAGGAGGCTGCTCGAGACTCCCGACGACCCCTGGTGGGACGATGTTTCGAACTCCGAGGTCCAGAACCGAGACGCCATCTTGGAGGCAGCAATGGCCGAAGCTCACACCGAGCTGACCGAGTCCATGGGAAGCCCGGGCGCATGGAAGTGGAGCCGCATTCACACCGCCACCTTCGAGAACCAGACACTGGGTCAATCCGGCATCGGTCCCATCGAATGGGTCTTCAACCGCAACGCTCCCAAGCGACTGGGGGGTGGTGCCGACATCGTCAACGCCGTCGGGTACTATCCCGCCCGATGGCTATGTCGTCGACTGGATCCCGTCGATGCGGATGGTCATCGACCTCTCAGACTTTGCCGCATCCACCGCGGGCAATGCCACCGGGCAATCAGGCCACGCCTTCAACTCCCATTACGACGATCAAATCGGTGACTGGACTGACGGACAACAGCAACCGTTGCGATGGACGAGGGAGCAAGTGGAGGCGGACGCGGTGGCGACTCTCAGCTTGACGCCGACCGGCTGAAGGCTCAGCCGACGAAGGTGGCGATCTCGTCCACCAGACGCTGGGCGTGGGTCCACGGGGCTTCGTGACGGACACCGACAAGCTCCACGACCTTGGGATTGCTGAGTGCCGCCCCCAATTGGTACTGCCATGCCGGTGGGACCAGCTGGTCTTGAGTGGGGATCAAGACCATGGTCTCAGCCTCGATCCGGCCGATCCAGGGTCGTGAGTCGAAGCGAAGCAAGGCCAGGCTGGCCTGAGCCCCGGCGTCGGTGTCCCGACGATGGGTCTCCTCCCAGAGCCAGCGGGCATGCCTCTGCTCTACCGCTCCGGTCGCCAACAGATAGCCGGTGCGGACCTCGGGAGTGCCGACGCCGGTGAGACGCTCCCAAGCTCTCGCGATCACGACCCCGAGCACCCGGAGGGTTCGCATTGGCTCGGGGTGATGGGTGAAGGTGGCAATGAGGACCAGCCGCTGCACTCGGGCCGGGTAACGATGGGCAAGGGACTGGGCGATGGTGCCCCCCATGGAATAGCCGACGACCGAGACCGCCCCGATGCCCAGCGCATCCAGTACGCCGGCCATGTCGTCGGCCACCTCATCGACGTCGAAGCGATCTCGTGCCAGCGGGGCCAGGCCATGGCTTCGATGGTCGACCATGATCACCCGGTACTTCTCGGCGAGAGCGGGCCCTATGCGATACCACTCGGCGAGCGACGACCCGGCGAGGCCATGGATGAGAAGCAGCGGTGGCGCATCGTCCGGTCCGAGATCCCTGACCAGGAACTCCTGGTCGCCCACGAAGACGGTGTGCCCCACGTGCCGCCAGGGGTGCTCTTGAGGTGATCGGAAGCGCGGGGTCAGCACCGGCCCGAACAACCGCCAGATCACAAGCCCTGCGAAGATCCTCCGGAAGAGCCTCATCCGCGCAGCTCCCCGACCGCGAACATGAGCTCCTCGACCGGCGTCCCACCCACCAGATGCTCGTCGATGATCCGATCGAGTTTGGCGATGTCCAGCCCGGCGTACCAGGTGCCTTCGGGATAGACGACGCAGATCGCGCCCTGTTCACAGATCCGGAGGCAATCGACCTTGTTCCTGAGCACCCGACCCTCTCCCGGCTCTACGGGGGAGGCTTCCGCTTCAGGCTTGCCCGACCAGGGTCGGTGGGGCCGAGGTCAGGCCCTCCGCCTTGAGACGACTCTTGAGATGAGCCCACAACAAGTTGGTTTCCTCCCGAGGCGCACACTTCGGCGTTGTCTGGTCCGCACACAGAAAGATGTGGCGTTGGGCGCGAGGAATCGAGAGAGAGTCGGCAATGGCCTCGAGACGTTGTCGATCGTCCACATCAAGAAGTTAGATCACAGCGGCTCTTTTGTCGGATGCGAGCCGCCTCCTCTCTTGATTTGGCGCGTGCGGGGTTAGCCTCTCTGCCTCGATGGCCGATCAACCAACCTTTCTCACACCGGCTGCCCGCGACAAGATCCACGAAGAGCTGGAAACGCTCAAGACGGATGGCCGCAAGGAAATAGAAGAGCGGATTGCCGAGGCGCGCTCACACGGTGACATCCGTGAGAACGCCGACTACGACGCGGCCAAGAACGACCAGGGAATGATGGAAGCCCGGATCCGCAAGTTGGAGCATCTACTCAACACCGCCGAAGTCCGGGCTGTGGAGGACACCGGAAAGGTCGAAATCGGGAGTGTGGTCACCGTCGTCGATCGCGACGGCGACGAGTTCGAGTGCTTCGTTGCCCCTCAGGAGAACAAGGTGGCGGGCATGATGCTGGCCTCGCCCACCAGCCCGTTGGGAGGAGCCCTCCTCGGGGCGTCGGTGGGTGACGAGGTCTCCTACGAGGCGCCCGGTGGGGAATTCAAGGTCGTCATCAAGGCGGTGCGGCCCTTCGAGGGCTGATCCCTGGCGATCTCGCCTATTTCCTGGCACCAGGTGGCAACTATGATGATGGGTAACCGCGTCTGACGACGCGCCATTTCTGATCTGTCTACAAGGAGGTTGCGGTCCGTGACCGCTGACAGTCCGAGACCTATGGGTGCTGTCTCCCTCCGAAGTCGGGCCTTCGACATCACGGCCTGATCTTCTCGGTGGGGTGCAGCGCCCCTGTTCGCCGAGGAGTAGCCGATGACGATCCGCCGGTTTCAAGCGCGTGAGAGCGCCCGCGGTTCTGTGGAGAGCCGATCATGACCGAGCACCAGACCACCACGTCCCCCGGGTGGGTGCGACGGGCTGTGCGCACGCCGCGGGATTTGGCCAGGTGGCTGCGGTCCCTTGCCATCAAAGAGCCTCGCCGGGCCGAGGAGTACCTCGCCGATCACGCCACCGACTGGTCGACCGTCGCCGAAGCAAGCCCAGAGTGACGCCGCCGACATCCTGGAGGCACTCGGTGAAGAGGCTGCCGGAGGGATTGATCGCCGACCTCGACGCCGGCAACGCGGCCGACCTGTTCGAGGAATTGCGTGACGACCTGGCGGCCAGTCTGCTTGGAGTCCTGCCGGAGTCCGAGGCGGTCGGCGTGCTGGAGGAGATGGCGCCCGACCAGGCGGCAGACCTGATCGCCGCCTTCGATCCCGAGGTCGCATTGAGCGGCTCCTTGTCCGCGGCAGACGTCGATTTCGCCAACGAGGTTCGCGATCTCCTCGGTCACCATCCCGAGTCCGCGGGTGGCCTGATGACCACCGACATCGCCGCTCTCCCCATCGGGCTCACCGTGGGTGAGGCCATGGAGCGGATCCGGAACCTCCACGAGGAGTTCGAAGACCTCTCCTACGTCTACGTAGTCGACGACGACAAGAGATTGCTCGGGGTGGTCTCCTTCCGCGACCTCGTCTTCTACCGGCCAGGAGACGGCCTCGACAAGGCGATGGTTGACCAACCGGTTGTCGTGTATTCCACCACGGACCGCGCCGAAGTCGCCGACCTCGTGCAGCGCTATCACCTCTTTGGAATCCCGGTCGTCGACGACAACAACCGCCTCCTGGGCATGGTCACCACCGAAGCCGTTCTGGAAGCGGTGCAGGAGGAGGCTTCGGAGGACTTCGCCATCGCGGTGGGAACCACTGCCGAGGACTCGGTCTACCTCCCGATTCGGAGGTCCATACGACACCGACTTCCCTGGATCGCGTTCGACGTCCTCATCTCGTCGACCGTCGTTTTCGCCATCTCCCAGTTCAACGACATCATCGGTGCCTTCGTCGTGCTCGCCGCCCTCATGCCCTTGGTGGCCAGGATCGGCGGAGACTGCCGGCGCCCAGACCCTCGCCGTAGTGATTCGGGGCCTGGCCACCGATGACATCCAGAGCGGCGACGTGCGCCGGGTTCTCACCAGGGAGACCACCGTCGGCCTGTTCAACGGTTTGGTGATCGGATTCCTCGCGGGGCTACTTGGGGTTCATGCTTCAGTCGATGCAGGGAGGTCCCGATCCCCTCAAAGTGGGACTGGCGATGATGCTCGCCTCGTTTGCCAACCTGATCCTGGCCGGCCTGTCTGGTGCCGCGATCCCGTTGACCCTGCGGAGACTCGGTTTCGATCCGGCTTTGGGATCGAACCTGTTCCTAACGACCTTCACCGACCTGGTGGGATTCGCCGGCTTCCTCGCCGTGGCAACGGCCATCCTCTGAGGCCCTAACCAGGGCCGCCGACTGCTCAGCTGCCGAGGACGAACTCACCTGATTCGGCGAACGGGCCCTGGAACCGAATGGTCGTCCCCCCGACGAGGCTCGCAAAGTGATGCAGCTCGATCAGCTCGACCTCTTCCGGCGTCCGATCGGCCTCCGCCTTGAGATAGGCAGTCGACCGCCGCGGCGTCATCGAAGATCTCCGCCCCGTAGGTGGCAGTGCCCGAGTCATAGAGCTCGCCGAGGAAGTTCTCGATATCGACGTCCGTATAGGTGCCGGGAGGGATGACCACGTAGACCGTCTCCCCATCCGTTCCGGGCTCGCGGGCAACGATCTCGTAGCTGGCCACCACCTGGCCGACGAGGGTGGTGCTCGTCTGATCGTCGGGAACGGCCACCGTCGTCGTCGAGGTCCCATCGCCGGAGCCCGTGATCAGTGAGGAGGTCGTGGTCAGGGCTGCTTCGCCGCCGTCACAAGCCGCGGCGAGAACTGCGAGAGCCACCAGCGGGATCAGGGACAGGGCGATCTTGCGGAGATTCATGCCCGATGAACGTTACCGCGGATCGGGCGGTTCCCGGCAAGGCTGACTCGGGTTAGCCTGCACCCATGACACCTGGCAGGTTCGGGGCTGCCATCGTGGCCGTCCTGGGAATGAGCGCGGCCTTGATCGTGGTGGGAGGATCTCCCGCTCCGGTTGAGGCAGCCGTGATGTGCCCGCCGGTCACCATCAACGACCTCTTTCCGCCCGACAAGCCGCCAAGCCGACCCACCACGCCTTCCACGCTCCCCGGTTCGACCACCACCACTTCTTCATCGACGACCACCTCGACGACGATTCCGGATTCGACCTCGACGACAATCGAAGGCGAGTCGACGACCACGATCCCCGCTGGCTCGAGCACTTCGCATTCCCACCCCTCCAAGACCGGGCAAGTGCACACCGTTCGAATACCGACTCGTGTGGCCGGTCCTCTATCGGAGCCAGGTCAGAGACACATTCGGTGAGGATCGGGATCACGGCGCCCGTCATCACGAAGGGACCGACATCCACGCCCCGAAGCTGACTCCGGTCGTTGCGGTGGCCGACGGCAGGGTCACCAAGGTGACCCAAGAGGTTGGGACCGAAAACTGTTGCTCGATTGTGATCCGCCACGACGATGGCTGGCAGTCGGTCTACGTCCATCTCAACAACGATCACTATGGGACCGACGACGGCCTGGGGGCTGGGGTTCGGTCCGACCTCATCGTCGGGACCAAGGTCGAGGCAGGGGAGATCATCGGCTGGGTCGGCGACTCAGGGAATGCCGAAGAGACCGTCGATCATCTCCACTTCGAGTTGCGAAGCCCGTCGGGTGTTGCCGTCGATCCCGTGCCGAGCCTGCGAAGGGCCCGACTGAAGGCAGAGTTCCCCGACGCCAACCCAACATGGCCTTACCTGGACAACACAGGCCGCGCTGCTCAGTGGGTGGCCGGGAGACTGCTGTCCGAAGGTCTCTACCTGCCATGCGACGAGTCGGGGCTCGACTTCTGCCCGGATCAAGTCGCCGACCCCGAGTTCATCCGCGACATCGCCCGTCACCTCGGCGGCGGTGAACCGCCCCTGATCGAGGGTCGCTTCCAGGAAGTGCCCCAGGTCTTCGAGCCCCTCGGCGACGAGCAACGGGTCATCGACGAGCTCTTGGGCTGTCCAACAGCCGAGCCTTGCCTGGAATTCGGGGTGACTGAGACCGATCTGGCCAGAGTCGCCGCCTGGGCCCTGGATCGGGTCCCCAACGCGGCGATCAAGAACCCTGAAGTCGTGACCGGGATGGACCAACTCGAGACCTACCCGACAGCCGAAGAAGCAGAGGCCCAGCTCAGGGCGGATGGGCTCATCGGAGGATGCCGACCGCCTCTCGACGATGAGCAGCTGGTCACGAGGGAGTCTGCCTTGATCAGCCTGGTGCGGTGGGTGGTCGGACCTTCGATCGACTGCGTGGCGTTGAATCAGCTCAGGCGCTGAGCAAAGACCCGGGCCAGGTCACTGGTGACCGGGCCCTCACCAAAGGCCATCTCCCCGACCATCGAAATCGGTTGGACCTCCCGGATCGTGGATAGCGCCATCACCTCGGACGCCTCCTCGAGGCGTTGCAGGGGCCATCGCCCTTCCACGATTGGGATCCCGAGACGAACCGCATCCTCGAGCACGACCCTGCGGGTTATCGAATCCAGGATCCCCAGGTCCAACGACGGTGTCTCCAGAACGCCGTCCACCACCCAGGCCACACAAAACGTCGGGCCCTCCAGCATCAACTCGTCGACCGTGAGCAAGAGGGCGTCGTCATAGCCCTCACCGACGGCCCGACGGGTTGCCGACAAATTCGGCGCGTAGGAGAGGACCTTGGCGCCCGCCAGGTCCCAGGGCACCCCGGCGGCATGCCATGGCGCCACCACCGGCAAGAGGCGGGCGGGGCCGCGACTCCCGCCCCAGGGGTGGGCGAAGACGATGACCAGCGGCTCGCCGGGCTCGCCGGGGACGGCCGACCCTCGGGTGACGATCACCCGGACCGCGCACTCCGGGCATTCGGCAGCCACTGTCTCGATCCAGCGTGCGATGTCAGCTCGAGGCGGGAGATCGATGGCCAGAGCAGACGCACTCCGCTCCAATCGGTCGAGATGGGCGTCCAGAGTGAAGGGGACTCCCTTGTAGGCCTTGAGGACCTCGAAGCATCCGTCGCCGCGCAACACCGACGAATCGGTCACCGGGACTCCGTCGGGCGAGGCAACGCCGTTGATGAGGATGGTCGAGGTCATAGCGGTGGCTGGTAGGCGTTGGTGATGGGGAGACGGCGATCCTTGCCGAAGGCCTTGGTGGTGATCTTCACCCCGGGGGCGGCCTGTCGCCGCTTGTACTCATTCCGATCGACCATGCGGCACACCCTGGCAACCAGGGCCGGGTCGTAACCCTCGGCGACGATGTCGCCGACGCTCCAATCGTCTTCGATGTATCGCTCGAGAATCGCGTCGAGCACCTCATAGGGAGGCAACGAATCGGAGTCTTTCTGATCGGGTCGCAACTCGGCCGAAGGCGCCTTGTCGATGCTGCTCTGGGGAATCACATTCCCATCCTTGTTGCGCCAGCGAGCCAGGTCGTAGACCAGGGTCTTGAAGACATCCTTGAGCACCGCGTAGCCACCCACCATGTCGCCGTACAGCGTTGCGTACCCCGCCGCCATCTCCGACTTGTTTCCCGTGGCCACCACCATCGGGCCATGTTTGTTGGAGATCGCCATCAGGATGGCCCCTCTGGCCCGCGCCTGGAGATTCTCCTCAGCCACGCCAAAGCTCGTGCCGGCGAAGAGAGGGTCGAGGGTTGTCAGGTACGAGGCGTAGATCTCGTCGACCGGCACCTGGTCGATCCTGATGCCGAGGTTGGCGGCCAGTTCAACCGCATCGTCCACCGAGTGCTGGGACGAGAAGCGCGTGGGCATGGCCAGTCCCCACACCCCGTCGGGACCCAATGCATCAGCCGCGATGACCGCGGTGAGCGCCGAATCGATGCCGCCCGAGAGGCCGATCACCACCGAACGGAACCCGTTCTTGCGGACGTAGTCACCGAGGCCGGTCGTCAATGCTCGATACACCTCCTCGATCGGGTCGAGCAGCGGGGTCAGTGAGGTCGACCCTGCATCTTCACCGGGCAAGGGGACATCGACGACGAACAGATCCTCCTCGAACTGGGGCGATCGATGGATCACCGTGCCTTCGGCGGAGACGACCAACGAAGCCCCGTCGAAGACCAGCTCGTCCTGGCCCCCGACCAGATTCAGATACACCACCGGAGTGGAGCTGGCCTGTGCCCTCTCGATGATCATGCGCTCCCTGTCGAGCGCCTTGCCCCGATGGAACGGAGAGGCATTGATGTTGAGCAGAAGCCGAGCCCCGGAGGTCGCCTGCTGTGCCGGCGGCCCGTCGGCCACCCATATGTCCTCACAAATCGAGACCCCGACCACGGTTCCCTCCAGGTCCCAGGTCGCGTCGGGCCTGGTACCGACGGAGAAATACCGGTCCTCGTCGAACACCCCGTAATTGGGCAAAAGCACCTTGTGATAGACACCGACCACTTTCCCCTCGTGGAGGATGGCCGCGGCATTGGCCACGGATCGCTCCTGGGAGTCCGGGGCACCCCTGACAACCGGGTCGGCGAAATCGACGAACCCGACCACGACGGCCATGCGGCCCGACCGCTCGGCGAGCCGATCGCGAACTTCGATTCCCGCCTTCACGAAGTCCCGACGGAGCACGAGATCCTCCGGGGGATACCCGTTTATGGCCAATTCAGGGAGCAAGAGGACGTCCGCGCCCTGGCTCTCCGCCCACGCCATGACCTCGGCGATTCGCGCCTCGTTTCCCCCGAGGTCGCCGACTGTCAGATTGAGTTGTCCCCCGGCGACCCGAACTGGCATACCGCCACGATACGCCTCCCCTTAGCCTGAGCCCTGTGACCGATCCGAGGAATGCGACGCCGGCAGCGCTGGCCGAGGAGAGACTGCGCCAAGCGGTTCCCGACCCGGCGATCCGACGAGAGCTCGCAGAAGGGGTCTCGTCCGGACCGGACCCCTCAGGCGCCCTCGACCGCTTGCTCCCCATCCTCGAGGCCGCCCCAGAGATACCCGAAGACCCTGAAGCCCGGCGGCGTCTCACCGCCCTGGTCGGATCCAGTCGCGCTCTGAGCCGGAGTCTCTCCAGGAATCCGTGGCTGCTCACCGACGACAACCAGGGGACCGTGACCCTGCAGTTGCATCACGCCCTGGCCACGATCGCCGGCGACGATCTTTCCGGAGCGATCGACCTGACCGAGGCCGTGGCCCGCTATTCGGATGCGGTGGACCGAATCGTCTCCCACGCACTCGACCGGGCTCGTCTCGAAATCGCCGAGAGGCACCCGATCGTCCACGCCCTGCCCTTCGCCGTCATCGCAATGGGAAAATGGGGAGCGCGGGAGCTGAACTACTCATCGGACGTCGACTTCGTCTTGATCCACGACAACGTCGACGAAGAGGAGACGGCAAGCCGATCGGCAGCCCTTGCCCTGGCGAGTCGACTGGTGACCATCCTCTCGACGCCGACTGGAGACGGGGCTGCTCTCGAGGTCGACCTCGATCTGCGCCCGGAGGGCTCGATCGGGCCGCTCTCGCGCACCTTGGAGAGCTACGCCCGCTATTACGAGCAATGGGGGGAGGCATGGGAGCTTCAGGCCCTGCTCAAAGCACGGTGGGCCTGTGGTGACCCAGACCTGGGAAGTCGATTCGCGGCACTCACCGAGCAGGTCATCTGGGAGCGCGGCCTGGATGTCGAGTCGCTGCGGAGCATTCGCCGCATCAAGGAACAGGTGGAACAAGGCGCCGACCAGGCCGATATCAAGAGGTCCCGGGGTGGGATCCGGGATATCGAGTTCTCGGTCCAACTCCTGCAATTGGTCCACGGGCGCCTCGATCCGGAGTTGAGAGCACCGGCGACTCTGGACGCATTGGACAGCCTCGCCGCACATGGATTCGTCTCGGAGGAAGACCACGAGGCGCTGGTCGACGCCTACCGGTTCCTGAGGAATCTCGAGCACCGGATCCAACTCTGGGACCTTCGCCAGACCCACGAGCTGCCCACCGAGCCAATGGCCCGCGCCCGGATTGCACGTTCTCTTGGGTTCCAGCACGACCCGCAACGGGAATTGGAGGAACGTCTGCGCGAAGTGCGGTCGGTGGTTCGCGATGCCCATGAGCGCCTGTATTTCCGGCCGGTTCTCGATGCACTGGTCGGCTCGTCGAGCGCCCGGCTAGGTGTCGAGCAGGCCGCGCTCCGACTCGAGGCCCTCGGGTTCTCGGACCTCGAAGCGGCAAGGCGAGCCCTCGAAGAGCTCACCGCAGGGCTCAGCCGGCGCTCGCGGGCAATGCATCAGATGCTCCCGCTCTTCCTCGACTGGCTCTCGATATCGCCGAACCCTGACCTCGGCCTGTCACAGCTGCGCGTTCTCCTCGCAAACGCAACGGACCACTCGGCGTTGATCACGATGCTGGAGAACAACCCGCTGGCCGGCGAACGGCTCTGCCTCTTGCTGGGAACCAGCCGGCTCATTGGGCAACTCATCGACCGGATCCCGGAATTCGTCCCCCGGCTCGCCGACGCCGCCCTCCTCGGTGACATCCGGCCCCGGCAGGCCGAGATCGAAAGGCTGCTCGGCCTCCTCGATTCGCGACCTGACTTCGACGCCAAGGTGGGCACCGTCAGACGCTTCACCCGCCGGCGCAAGCTGAGAATCGCGGCCCGTGACATCCTCGGTGAGGGATCGACGCCGGAGACGCTCACCGCGCTCACAGACAGCGCCGATGCCGCGGTCGCCGGTGCCCTGCACATCGTCACCGATGCGGATCCCAAAGGGTTTGCGGTGGTTGCGATGGGCAAATGGGGAGGACGCGAGCTCTCGTACGGGTCAGACCTCGACGTCATGTATGTCTTCGATCCGGAGCCGGAGCGTGACCAGGGGCTCCGCATCGCTACCGACCTTGCCAAGGTCCTTTCCGAGCCGAATCGCCATGGTGATGCCTACATGCTGGACGCCGAGATCCGCCCCGAAGGTCGGCGGGGCCCGCTGGCCCGGTCAGTGGACAGCTACCGCCGCTATTACGAAGAGTGGGCGGAGCCGTGGGAGGTCCTGGCGTTGGTACGGGCACGCCCGGCGGCTGGAGACGATGAGGTTGCTGCCGCCTTCGTCGCGGTGATCGAGCCGGTCGTCTGGCGTGAAGACCTCTCCGAATCCTTCATCCGATCGATCCGCGACATCAAGGCCCGGGTGGAGAAGGAGCGCATCCCGCCTGGGGAGGACCCCGACTTCCACCTCAAATTGGGCAAGGGCAGCCTGAGCGACATCGAGTTCCTCACCCAGATCCTCCAGATCCGACACGGGTTCGAAATGCCTGCCCTCCGGGTAGCGGGGACTCTCGACGCCCTGGGCCAGCTTCGTGACCATGACCTGCTCACTCGGGTCGAAGAAGAAACCCTGCGGGAGTCCTACATGTTCTGTACCCGGGTCCGGCTCCGTCTCCACCTCCAGGTGGGCCGCGCCTCGGACTCGTTGCCCACCGACCCCGACGAGTTGATCCGCCTCGCCAGTTCACTCGGCTATCCGAGGGCCGCCGAATTGCGAGATCAATACCGGCGGGTGACGAGGCGAGCGCGGGGCGTGTTTGAGAGGAGGTTCTACGAGTGACCGGTAACCTCGAAGGATGACCGATCCCGAGCGGGTCGCCGGGCTGTCCGGCGAGATCACACCTCTTGCCCTTGATCTCCGCCGCATGCTCCACAGGCATCCGGAAGGTGCCCACGAAGAGCATCAGACGACAGAACTGATCGCGACAGCCTTGGCCGAGAGCGGGATCAGCCACCATCGACGGGCTCCTCGGACCGGGCTCTGGGTCGACATCGGAGATCGGCCCACAATCGGTTTCCGGGCGGACCTGGACGCCCTCCCCATCACCGAGCCTGAGGAGAACGATCCCATCTCCGAGCGACCCGGTTGGATGCACGCCTGCGGACACGATGCACACGCCGCGATCGCGTTCGGTGTCGCGGCAGTTCTCGATCGGATGGACCTCCCATCCGGGGTCCGAATCCTCTTCCAACCGGCGGAGGAGTCATTCCCCGGCGGGGCCGTCGAAATGGTCCATGAGGGCCTCGTCGACGGGCTAAAGGGGCTGATTGCCTTCCACATCGATCCGACTCTGGCCACGGGCCGGATCGGGAGCCGCCCGGGGCCGATCACGGCGAGCGCCGACAAGTTCACCTTGGTTCTCGAAGGGCCTGGGGGTCACACCGCGAGGCCTCACCGGACGGTCGACCTCATCGCCGACGCCGCCCGCCTGGTGCACGAGCTTCCGGGTTGGCTTCGCCGAACCGTCGATGCCCGGAGCCCGCTCACGATCGCTTTCGGATCGATCCATGGAGGGGAAGCCGGCAATGTGATCCCAACCCGGGTCGAGCTCGAGGGAACGGTGCGCACCCTCGACGGTGCGCTGTGGGCGACGCTCCCCGGTCTCGTCGAAAAAGCGGTGGGCTCATTGCTCGCCGTCTCGGATGCCACCTATGCCCTCACCTACTCCCAGGCCATCCCACCGGTCGTCAACGATGTCGGCGTGGTGGAGTCCGCCGTCTCGGGGATCGCCGGAGTGCTCGGCCCCGGAGTAGTGGTCCCGACCGAGGCGAGCATGGGTGGTGAGGACTTCGCCCACTATCTGACGCGGGTACCGGGAGCCCTGTTCCGCTTGGGCGGTGGCGGTTCTGGTGGTGACCTTCACTCACCCTCGTTCCAACTCGACGAGGCTGCGATCGGATTCGGGATCCAGGCCGGCGTTGCCGCACTGCTCGGAATGCAGAATGACCTCTGACAACAGCTCCCCGCCATACGAGCCCCACATCGGGGAGACCAGGCAGTACTGGCGGGACATCATTCTCGGGGTCAACGACGGGCTGGTCTCGATCTATCTGCTCGTGGTTGGCGTCGCCGGAGGTGGTCTCGACACCAGCCAGGTGCTCTTGACCGGTCTGGCCGGGGCACTTGCCGGGGCGGTCTCGATGGCTGCCGGCGAGTACCTGGCCACCAAGTCCCAGGACGAGGTGCTCGAAGCCGAGATGGCTCTCGAGCGGGTGCACATCAAGGACCACCGGAGCACGGAGGTGGGCCAGCTCCGGGAGATGTTCGCCGACATGGGGATCGCCGAGGACGACCTCGAGGGCGTGGTCGCCGCCTTTGCCAGCTCCGACGAGGCGATGCTCAACGCGATGAAGGCCCTCGAGTTCGGATTCGTCGAATCCGAACGCCGTTCCCCATACCGGGCAATGTTCGCCTCCGGTGCTCTCTTCCTGGTGGGGTCAACTGTCTTCGATCATCCCCTTCATGGTCTTCGATTCCATTGCGCCCGCCCTGATCTGGGCATCGATCCTGTCCCTTGGGGGCCTGTTCGTGGTGGGAGTGGTGAAGGCCCGGGTGACCCGCAACAACTGGGTTCGCTCCGGTCTCGAGAACATGATGATCGCCGGGATCGGTGGGCTTCTTGCCTGGCTCATCGGCACTGCCGTCGGTGGCGCGCTCGCATAGCGCTGGCTTGCACGCGTCGTGCTTGCAATAGTTAGCAGTTAGCTGTATGCTTACGACAAGTGAACGAGAGCAAGCAGACTGATCTGGGTGATTTCATCCGGCAACAGCGGGAAAGGGCCAACCTCTCCCTGCGACGCCTGGCCGACTCGGCCGGGATCTCGAACCCTTACTTGAGCCAAATTGAGCGAGGCATCCGCAAGCCTTCGGCTGAGATTCTCAGCCGATTGTCCCGGGCCCTCGAAATCTCAGCGAACTCCTTGTATTCCAAGGCCGGTCTCATGGACGGGGAAATCCAGTCGCCGACGGTCTTCGACGCAATCGAAGCCGACGAGCAGCTGAGCTCGAGTCACAAGAAAGTCCTACTCGACATGTACCGGGCGTTGGTGAAAGCCAACGGGTCGGCACCCGAACAAGAAAAGCAATCAGGAGAAAGCAATGCAGGCTAAGAGCGTTTTGTACGCCACCGTCGGAGCCCCCGTTGTCGCCGCCCGCAGGGTCGGCGAAGGCGTGATCGTGCTCCGCGACAAGATCACCGAAGGCACCTCTGGCTACGGCCAGGCCGCTGAGAAGGCCATCGACAGCTGGGCTGTCGAGGGCGAGAAGGTCGTGGCTCGGATCACTGACGGCAAGGTCGTCGACGAGATCACCGCGAAGGTCGACCTCGATCAGGCCAAGGAGCAGGTCAGCAAGTTGCGCGACCAGCTCGAGGACATGCTCGCCACCTGGCGTTCGTCCTTCCGGCCCGAGAAGGCCGAGTCCACCGAGGTGAAAGAGGCCAAGGCCCCCGCCGCCAAGGCCCCCGCCACCAAGAAGCCGGCCTCGAAGCCCGGCACACCCAAGGCTTCTGCTGCCAAGACCGCCGGGTCAACGGCCGCGAAGACGAGCTCTGCGAAGACCGAATCGGCCAAGGCCGACAAAGCTTCCTGAGCTCACTCCTCCTCACACAGAGAGAAGGGCCCTTCGGGGCCCTTCTCTCGTATTAGGTGATCCGAAGGAAATGAGGCTCCTACAAGGACGGTTTCAGGTCCTTGGCGGCTTCGATCCAACCTTCGACCATCGCCTCGGTGGGCAGACGCCGCACCACCTTCGATTGCCCGTTGAGCCCGATGATCTTGGCGAGCAACGCCGTGGGGTTGCGTCGCCGCAGGTCGCGCAAGGTGTCCACCCCCGCAGCCACCAGCAGCTCGGCGTACTCGGCTCCGACCCCCCTGACCCGCAACAGGTCCGAGTGATTCACCCATTGCTGAACGTCCTTGGGATCGAACCCGAGAGCGGTGGTGAGTTCGTTTCGCTCCTTGCGATTGGCTGCGAGTTCGATGAGGCCCTTGCTGGTGCGAATTCCCGCTTTGCGAAGCTTCGTGGCGTCTTTGACGGCGATCCCCGCCACCTGATCGATCCGAGCCATCAAACCCTTCTCTCCGCTCGACTGAAACAGCCGCCACGACTCTATACCCCGGATCGCACCCTCAGCCTGGGTGCTTGGGTCTCATTTCCGCAACGTCCCGCTCGGTATCCACGTCCCGCGGAGCTGTCTCCGAGAACCACACTTCGTTGACCCATTCCGGGTGGGCTTGCCACAACCTGCCGGCGCCGTGGTCACCTTCGAGCGACATCAGCCGGGGCCACAGGAGGCGATCGACCAGCACCGGGTTGCCGGACGTATAGCGGTATTTGGGCACGCTGACCGGCCGGTCCGATCTGGCATGAGAAGCCAACAGCTCGTCGACCACTTCGACCGGAACCGCCGGCTGGTCCCCGATCACAATCAGTGCCTGCTCGCATTTCGAGAGGCGGGTCAGCGTGTCGAGTCCGACCCTTATCGAGGAGGCGATGCCCTCCTCCCACTCCGGGTTCTCGATCACTCCGGCTCCCCCTAGCTCGGTCTCCTCGAGGATCCGATCCGCCTCGTGCCCTACGACCACCCATACCTCCTCGACGGGAAACTCGTTGGTCCGGGCGACCACATGCCCCAGGAGATTGGTGTCACCCCACGGCTCGAGTTGCTTGGGGCGGCCCAGCCGACGCGACCCACCGGCGGCAAGGATCACAGCGGCGACAGGCATAATCGATGAACCTACCCGTCAGGCCCGCAAGGGCTGGCCGGTCAGATCCGCCGGCTCGTCGTGCAGGTAGCGCTCGCTGATCATCTCGGCCAGGATCGCGATCGCGGTCTCGCCCGCGGTCTGTGACCCGATGTCGATTCCGATTGGACCGTGGATCCGGTCCACCTGTTCCTCGGTGAAACCCGATTCCAGGAGACGGCGCCGCCGGGCGGCTGTGGTCTTCGCCGAGCCCATCGCCCCCAGGTACCGGGCCGGCGAAGGCAAGACGATCGGCCACAGAGGATCTTCGAATCGACGATCGTGGGTGAGGATCACGACGAACGTCTGCTCGTCGAACGATGCGGGGTCACACACCTCACCGGGCCAGCCGACTCGCAACTCGTCCGCGTCCGGGAACCGCTCTTTGGTCACGAATGCAGGCCGGGGGTCGGCAACCACGGTCCGGAACCCGAGCAAGCCTGCGTGCTGAACCAGCTCCTGGGCAATGTGGACCGCGCCGAAGACAAACAGGCGAGGTCGGGGGGACAACACCTCGAAGAAGACTTCGGAATCCGGGTAGCCGAGGGTGACACTTTGCTCTCGGGCCATGAGGGCCACTGCATCCTTGGTCACTGATGCAGCCAACGACGCCGGGATCGCCCCCGCGATCACCCTCCCGTTGCCGTCGATCACGGCCTTGCTCCCCTGACCTTCGCCGGCGATGACGGTGACCGCCGCGCCACGCTTGTCGTCCTCGGTCAGTTGGGTGACAGCGTCGAGAATCGAATCGGTCACCACGGCTCGATGTAGACCTGAATCGTGCCCCCACAGGCCAGCCCCACGGCGAAAGCCTCGTCGTCGGCGATCCCGTAGGTGACCAACTCCGGCTCACCGCTCTCCAAGACGTCGAGAGCACGCACCACAACGTCGTTTTCCACGCACCCGCCCGAGACCGAGCCCTCCATCTCCCCTGCGGATGAGATCAGCATCGACGAGCCCGGCCCTCGGGGCGCCGACCCGTAGGCCTTGACCACAGTGGCGCGTGCCAGTCGCTTTCCCTGATCGGACCAGATCCGACGGGTTTCGAGGTTCTCCCGCATGACCCGCGAGGCTACAGCGACCCAGGAGTCAGGCCACCACCCGGAATCTGGTGAGCGCCCCGACCCCGTCGACATCGAGCGGCGACGCCACCTCGATCTGGTGAACCGATCCCCCGGACCCAACGGTTGCGTCCATTGCCGCCGCGACCACATCATCGACCGGGAACATCGGATCGGACGAGATCGGGCAGACGTCTCCGGTTCGGGCGAGGAATCCACATTGGTTGCAGATGACACCGGGCATCGTGAACGGACCGGCCACCACCAGCGATTCAACAGCTTGGGCGTTGCATGCCCGCAGCGTGGCGTTGAGACCCAGGACCCCGAGCCCGCCGGCAAGCGCGGTGCTGCAAACACGCTCGGCTAGCGCCGCCTCCCGTCGGCGCTGCATCTCAACCTGAAACTCACCAATCTGAGAGCGAAGCGAGGCCGGGGTGAGGGTGTGTGGGCTAGCGCTGAAGGTAGCCCTCTGGAGCTGGGCCAGATAGGGGTGGAGCGTTCGGCCGATCTCCTCGAGGGTCCCCTCATGGGCACCCACCACCAAGTAGTCGAAGGGGCGATCGAGATGTCGTTCGAGGAGCTCTGCACCTGCTTCCTTCCACATCCGGTTCGCCTCCTCGCCGGCATGGGCCCTGACGTTGTGCTCCTCGTATCCGCCAAAGCCGCCGTAGTTCGCCTTTCCGATGTCAACCGAGAAGGCAGCCAGTTCCTCGACCAGGTCGTCGGTGCCGATGAAGATCCGGGCCGAAGCCCGGTCGCCAACGATGACCCCGGCTCGTAGTGGTCGGGGTGCAGCCCGAAGCGGCCGCAGGTATGGCCGTGGCCCCAGGGTGGAAGTGTTGGGCACGGAATAGGTGAGTGGTTGAAGCACGAAGAGACCGTCGGCGTCCGAAGCGAAGATGGCGTAGGCGGGCGCCACATCCCCCTCGAGCCGCTCGGCCAACTCGTGGATTCGCTCGGCGTCGGCCCGAACGCTCTTGCGAACGAAGCCTCCGATCTGGTCGGCCTCCTCCCGCACCGGCTTCAACAGGTCTGAAAGGAGGGCGGCCATTCCGCCCGGATCGGGCCGGTCGAGGTAGATAGTGATCAGGGCTCCGACCCCACTCCTCAGGCCGGCGATCGGATCTGCAAGCAGCCTCTGCCTTCTCGCCCAACCAGCCTGCTGGATGTCGGCAACGGGCTCGGGCACTCGAGGAGTCACTGCCTCGCGGAACCTACTCCTTGCGGCGACCCTGTCAGAGCGCTGCGGAGAGGGCGACGGTCATCTCCTCGAGGGTCCAACCCAGATAGTCCATGACCTGGCGCTGCTCTTCTGGAAGCTGGTCGTGATCGGCTTCGACCTCGAGGCCGAAGCGGGCACCGAGGGCCAGGCGCCCCTCATTGAGCACCCGGAGGAAGGCGTCCGCCTCCTCCGGGGTCAATGTGATCTTTCCCTCGGCCTCCATGACCCGCTGATAGACCCCTCGATCGGTGGACCGGGCAATCGAAAGCTCCTCACCCATGAAGAGCCACCACTCGGAGTTCGCCTCAGGGTCGTCGAGATACACAGGGACCTGAAGACGGCGGGTCGCGGGGTCGTCACCACTTGCCGGGATCGAGGCCAGAAGCTCGAGCACGTCGGAGAGGAACTCCCTCTCCTCTTTCGGGAGCTCGACCACGATCTTCCCGCCCCGATAGCGGAAGCGGCCGCGACTCATTGCTCCATCGTCGCCCACAACCCATGCCCGTGAAGGCGGAAGCAGTCGATCTCGGCCTTCTCCCTGGGGCCGTCCGCCACCCGTGAGCGCCCCTCGAAGTGGACCTCCAACATCAATTTGGTTGCCTTTTCGACGTCGTACCCGAACAGCTTGCGGAAGACGTAGACCACGTAAGCCATCGTGTTCACCGGGTCGTTCCAGACGATGACCTGCCAGGGGAGGTCGACGTCGGTCGCTTCACCGGTTTCCGGCGTGATGACGGGACTGGGGCGGGTCGTCACGACCCAATCGTACGCCGGTCAGGATCCGTCCAGCCCGGGGAGGCCTCCCAGCACGGACGTCCGGCAAGCTGCTGAAGCGGCGGCGAGCTCCGGATCCCCATAGGGGATCTCCGCCACCGCGAATGGTGCGCCGACTCCTGCGAACCCAGGCACCGGGTCGGGGAAGTCCTCGACCCCGTTGGCTCGCATGCACTTGCTGAATTCCAACAACTCGTCATTGACCTCGCGGCGCAACTGCTCGTCGTCGCCGAGGTCAAGGGCCCCGGTGTTGAGACTGGCCGAGCAAACCGCGAGCGCCTCGGCGACCGCCGGATCGCCGAAGTCGACACTCCTGATCACCAGATCGAGACGGGGTCGGCCGGTGGCATCGAGTGGCACCTCCTCGATGTCCACATCATGCTCCGCCAGGCAGGTCCTGAATTCCTCCACCGCGACCCCGGTGATCGTGGTCGTCGAAGTAGTGGTTGGCGCCGTGGTCGTCGTCGATTGGGGGTCGGTCCCCGAAGGCCCTCCCACTTCGGGAGTACATGCGGCGAGCAGCGCAAGCATGGCGAGCAGCGGGGCAAGGCGTCGAATGAGATTGCTCCGGGCTAGGGCCCAACTCCGTCGGCGAGGATCATCGCCAGGTCCCTCACCGGCACGTCGTCCCGGCCCAACTCCTTGACCCCGTCGTCGAGCATGACGTAACAGAACGGGCAGGCAACGGCGATCTCGTCGGCGTCGGTGGCGAGAGCTTCCTCCGCCCTCTCGATGTTGACCTTCTTGCCGGTCTGCTCCTCCATCCAGAAGCGGGCGCCACCTGCGCCGCAGCACAGGGCCCGGGTTCCGTGACGGGGCATCTCGACCAGCTCGATGTCACCGGAGGCGCCGATGACATTCCTGGGCGCCAGGTAGATGTCGTTGTGCCGTCCGAGATAGCAGGGGTCGTGATAGGCGATCTTCTTCGGCTGACCGTTCTCCTTGAGCGGAACGGTGATCCGGCCCTGGCCCAGGAGCTCCGCAAGAAGCTGGCTGTGGTGCACCACCTCATAATGCCCCCCAAACTGGGGATACTCGTTCGAGATCGTGTTGAAGCAATGGGCACACTGGGTGATCACCTTCTTCACGCCGATCTCGTCGAAATTGGCGATGTTCTGCAGGGCGAGCTGCTGGAAGACGAACTCGTTGCCGGCACGGCGCGCCGGGTCGCCGTTGCACAGCTCGGCGCGGCCGAGGATGGCGAAGTCGATCCCCGCCTTGTTGAGAAGTCGGGCAAGAGCGACTGAGACCGCAGTGTTGCGGTCGTCGAATGACCCGGCGCAGCCAACGAACCAGAGGTACTCGGCCGTCGTCTTCCCGTTCTCCCCGAACACCGGCACCTCGAAGTCGAGCTCCTCGGTCCAGGCGGCGCGATTCTGCTGGCTCATGCCCCACGGGTTCGATTGGTTCTCCATGGCGACGAAGGCCTTGCCCAATTCGCTCGGGAAATCGGAATCCATGAGCGTCAGGTAGCGACGCATGTCGAGGATCCGATCGACGATCTCGATGTTCACCGGGCAGATCTCGTCACAGGCCCGGCAGGTGGTGCAGGCAAAGACCTCCTCGGGTCGAACCCTGTCGAACAGTGAAGGCTCGCCGTCGAGTGTGAAGATGGATGAGCCCGCCGGGCTGACCCCGGCTGCGGCCGCCGCCACCTCCCCCGTCTTGAGGACGATCTCGCGCGGATCGAGGGGCTTGCCGGTGATGTTCGCCGGGCAAACCGACGTGCATCTGCCGCAAATCGTGCAGGCGTCGGTGTCGAAGATCTGCTTCCAGGTGAGGTCGGCCGCCAGCGAGGCGCCGATCGTGTCGATGTCCTCGGCCTCCAGGAGATTGGGCATCTCCCTCATCGCTCCCTTGGGACGGGGTCGCGCCGACAAGAAGAGATTGGCCGGAGAGGTGACCATGTGCCGGAGCTTGGTGACGGGCAGGATCACGAGGAAGGCGACGAAGCCGACCACGTGGCCGATCCAAAAGGCCTGGTGCAGTGCGCCGGCACCCGATTCAGGGATCAGGGCCGACAGCGGATACCCAACGAAGGACCAGACCTCGAAGTCGGGCCGTCCCGCCAGCGAGATGCGGGCGGCCTCGGTGATCAGGCCGCTCACCCCCAAGCAGGACCAAGAGGCCCAGGATCAGGGCGTCTTCTGGCTTGGTCTTGGTCCGCAGACGAGGGCTGCGCAACAGATAGCGGTTGGCGATGGCAAGGGCCAGGCCGCCGAGATAGGCCAGGGCTGCCAGATCGAGGATCGCCGAGTAGCCCTGATAGAACGGGCCGTGGAGAAACTTCAGATTTCCGGGGAGGAGGTGGTCGATCTCGAGGGTGACCGTCCCCAGAAAGAGAACGATGAACCCGTAGTAGATCAGCGAGTGCATCACGCCGGCTCGCGGGTCACGCATCAGGGTCTTCATCCGGAGACCGGCGTCGAGATCCTTGATGCGACGCCCCCACAACCCGACCCGCGACTCGGGCCGTCCCCGCTGCCAGGACGTCGCCCGGCGGGCCAGGAGGTGGGCCGAAACCCAGATGAACACGGATACCGTCACGTAGAAGGTGAATTGGACCGCAGCGGGGATGTTCCCGAACACCGCCCGTCCGACTTCGACCTCAGGCTCCTCGGGGATCGTGCCGAGAAAGCCCATCGCCAGCGTGGCCAACGCCCCGACCACACCGAGACCCTCGATCACATAGGAAACGGGCGGGCGCTTTGAGGTCGTGGCCTCGTCCTGACGCTCCTGGGTGAGGGCCATGGCGGCGAGTGTAGAAGTGCCCGCCTCTCAGTCAGGCTTTGCCCCCGAGCTCGGTTGAACGCCTCGCTGCGGCGGCGACGGCATCCTCCACCAGGGCGCGGAAGCCTCGTTCTTCGAGGACATGCATGGCAGCCGCGGTAGTGCCGCCGGGAGAGGTCACCTGGGAACGAAGCTCGGCCGGCGTCTTCCCGGTGCTCGTCAGCAGATGGCCGGCACCCCGGATCGTCTGATGGACGAAGTTCTCTGCGATATCCCTCGGAAGCCCCTCTCTGACTGCTGCCTCGGTCAGGGCTTCCGCGAGGAGGAAGACATAGGCGGGACCGGTGCCGGAGACCGCCGTCACCGCGTCGAGGAGGTTCTCATCCATGATCCGGATCGATCCGACCGCGCCCAGAATCTCGCCGGCCTGCTCGAGATGATCCGATCCGGCGTTGGCGCCGGCCGCGATCCCGGTGACGCCTTCGCCTACCAGGGCCGGAGTGTTCGGCATCGCACGCACCACAGGGATTGCCCCTAGCCGCGACTCATAGGTCCCGGTGGTCACCCCGGCGGCTAGGGAGAGCACCATCTGCTCGGGTCCGACATGCCCGGAGAGATGATCCAGGAGGGCAGGGACATCACGTGGCTTGACCGCAACCACCACCACGTCACGATCGCGAATGGTCTCTATTGGGTCGGATGACACCGATGCGCCTGAGATTTCGGACAGACTCAGAGCCCGATCGGGGCGACGCACGCACAGCGAGACGTCGGCGGGCTCCCAACCGGCCCGGAACAACCCGGACATGAGGGCCTCGCCCATGGCGCCGACTCCGATGATTGCCACTGATGTGCGTCCGGACATCGGGCGAGTATATGGAGAGGCCGGTTCCTCGGCCGAGGCGGGAAGATCGGACTGCCTCAGCGACGAGACGATCGCTGCATTGAAGCGAATCGACCCCTCTCGCGCCCAACGAGGACCACACCCAGGGCGCAGAGCATCGCCGCGATGATCGCCATTGGAACGGAGTCGAACCCGGTGAAAGGCAGGTCGCCAACAAAGACACTTGCGATCGTGGCGTTGTTGGAGGCATCCAGGTCACCCGATCCCACAAGCTCGAGGGCCGCCGAGTTGGCGACGGCCGAACCGTTGACACCTGCCGCGGTGGACGAAAGGACGATCGACGTCGAGGCTCCTGCGGAAAGGCCTTCAGCTCGGGTACACGTAGCTTCCGTCCCAGACAGTTCGCACGACCAACCGGTGCCCACCGCCGAATCGAGCTCCAAGCCGGGACCCGCCGTATCTACAACCGTGATCGGTCCGGGGGCGTTGCCCGGCCCATGGTTGGTGACTGTGACGACCCATTGGATGGAGGTGCCGTCGGGGTCGGTCAACCCACCGGTCTTTGTGATTTGGAGGTCGTAGAGATTCGGCACCGTCACGGTGGTCGGGCCAGTGTCGTTCGTCGGGTCGCCATCCCCATCGGGATCGGGGTCCGTGCCATCTATCGAGTCGTCTGCGACGTCGACGCCTCCTGGGGAGGCTGCGGAAACGCTTGCGATGTTGTCGACGCTGGCTTCCATGGACGCAGTGATCGAGAACACGGCGAAGACGTCCCCTGTCTGGCCGGGAGCGAGACTCTGTCCCGGAGCAAGGAGATTCGAACCGGCAGATCCGTCCCACAGGTCTGATCCGACAAGTGTCCCGTCCGTTGTGCCAAAGCCCTCTGGCGAAAGGCCATCAAAGATCGTGAGCACGTCGTCGGTAACGATCAAATCTGCCAGCGTGACGTTCCCGAAGTTCCTGAACCGTGTAACGGAAGGTGATTTCGACCGTGCCGTCAGGATTGATGACCATTTGCTCGAGGTGCTTGGCGATCCCAATCAGAGGCGCGCCAGAGAGATCCAGGGTCTCGGTATCGGAGGAGGTCACGTCGTCGCCGATGTCTCCCGGATCTGCGCCGGGCGGATTCCCCGCGCACAGAGACAGTGTTAGTGAGCGAGCCGGCATCGATGGCGATCTGGTCCAATGTGACCGAAGCCGTGCAATCCATGGTCTCACCCGGAGCGAGCGCATCGGTGGGACAGGTGACTGGGGCAGCCAACGGGTCGGTGACGAGGACGGGGTCGAGAGTGACGTTGCCGGTGTTGGCCACGGTGATGGTGTAGTTCGCGATATCCCCGGGGTCCACGCGGCCGACGGGGCCGACGATCGAGTCATCGATGGTGCCGACCTTGACCACGCCGATGCCGGGGACCGGGTCCAACACGACATTCGCACTGGCCCCGTCTGAGACAACAGTGGCGCCGAAGCTGCCATCCGCACTCGCCGTGTTGGAGACAGAGCCCGCATCGATGTCTGCCTGCGATAGCACCAGCGTCGCGGTGCAGATCATGACCTCGCCCGATCCCAGAGTGGTCCCCGGACATGTGACCAATCCCGCCGTCGCGTCGGTGACGGCCACGGGATCCAGGGTCACATTGCCGGTGTTGGTGACCGTCAGCGTGTAGTCGATGGCGTCGCCGGCGTCGACGCGGCCCGAAGGCGCAACCAGGGACTCGTTCAGAGCCGCCGGATTTGTCGAGAGTGATCGAGGGCTCCGCAGCGATGGGTTCTGTCACCGAGTCGGTGTCGCTCACCACAACACCTGCCGCGTCCTGCGCAGTCGCGGTGGCCCCGCTTGTCACCGCACCGCTGTCAACTTCAGCTGCTGTGAGCACGTAAGTGCCGGTGCAGGTCGTCGACTCTCCCGGCATCAGCGTGGTGACCGGACAGGCTCGCCAGGAACCCAAGAGAGTCGCTGACTTCCAGGGTCTCGACCGTTGCGGTTCCCAAGTTCTCCACCAGATACTCGAAGCCGGCTGTGTCACCAGGGTTGGTGTGCCCGGAGAAGTCGACATCGGTGAAACCGGTAAATGTCGTCGACACCGAGATGTCGCAAACCAGAGACAGTTGGATCCCGTCCAGGAAATTCCCCAAGGAGCCAGAGTTCTGCGATGCGAAAGAGATCTGGGTAGTGGTCTGACCCAAAGGAACCACGTAGGTACCCGAATACACGCTCCAGGCCCCTGTGGGGCTGGTCATCACCTGGACCACACTCGGTGATCCAGGAGGCCCAAACCGGACATTTGCCGTGTCGGTTCCAGCTCTCCCTCGGTGCGCCGCGGTCCAGTCGATCGAATCGCCACCAAGCGTCGCGAAGTTCTGGCTGAAGGTGCTCGGTTGGGTCCCGTTCAATTCGGCGTGCTGACCGCCCCCATATGAAGTGACACCCAGGAATGTGGACTCCCAGAGCTCGATGAGATCGTCGCTTGCTGAAGTGCTCCAACCGGTGACAAGTGATTCGTTGAATAGGGCCCAGTTGGGGAAAGGGCCCATGGGATTGCTACGCACCAACGGTGCTTCGAATCCGAGGTTGACCCCGCGGGAACAATCGACCGGTGCCGCTTGTGCAGGCTGTTGAGGGATCACCAAAAGGCCGGCGGCCAAGGCCGCCGTCAACACCATGGCTAGCGCATGCTCGAGCCGATGCCCTTTGGTTTGATTCTCCGCCAAACGCAATTGCGTTCCCACGTCGCGGACTCCCAACGGGGCGAGCAGGATAGGTGTGGAATGGGCCTGGACGCGGTCTTGTAAGAGTTGTTTGTCAGCCGAGACGGGATCTGATCAGCTCGACGACCGTCGCCACGGCCCTCGGGTTGTAGCCCTCGGGGATGATCAGGTCGGCGTAGCGCTTCGAGGTCTCCACGTATTCGATGTGCATCGGACGCACGGTGTCGAAGTACTGGCTGACCACCGAGTCCACCGTCCTTCCCCTTTCTTCGATGTCCCTCTGCAGACGACGGGCGAGACGGATGTCGGAATCGGTGTCGACAAAGATCTTGAGGTCGAGCTCGGACCGAAGCTCAGGTTCGGCCAGCACCAGGATCCCTTCCACCACGACGACGGGTGCCGGTTCCACGCGGACCGTCTCGTCCGAGCGGAGGTGAACGGCGAAGTCATAGACCGGGCGCTCGATGGCGACTCCCGACCGCAGAGCCATCAAATGCTCGACCAGCAGTTCTGTCTCCAACGAAGCCGGATGGTCGTAGTTGACCTTGGTCCGCTCCTCGTAGCTCAGCTCGGGAGCGTGGCGGTAGTAGGCGTCATGGTGGACCAGGGCCACCTGGCCGTCGAGACGATCGAGAACCGATTCGGCGATCGTGGTCTTGCCCGACCCCGACCCTCCGGCAAGGCCAATGAAAAGAGGGCGATCTGGCTTCCATGGGCTGCGCTCAGGCATGCCCGCCGACGTTACTTGTCGGCTACCCGGCTCCGGAGACGGCGGATCTCGTCGTAGACGCCATCGGTGAGTGTGGTGGAGGCCGGCGCCGACACGCCCTTGACCTCGACGGCGACCTTGGCGGAATTGGAGCGGGCTTCAGCGGCCTTGGAGACGAGGACGTGCTCCGGCTCCGGCGCCGGCTCGACGACCACCTCGGTCTCGGCAGCCACGGGCTCAGGCTCAGGCTCAGACGCAGGGGAGCCTTCCAGCCACGCAGGAGCGCTGGTGCCCGGGGCCACATCCTCGGCCAGGCGATCGAGCCAATTCGACTCGCCATCTTCGGCCACCACTGCCTCGGCCATCCCGAGCCGCTGCAGGGTGTGGAAGATGCGAACTGCGGTTCCCCGCCCGAACTTCACTTCGAGATGGTTGAAGGTGAAGGGCTGGACCAGGGTGACCAGGGCATGCCAGTCGGCGGGCTCGATCGTGATCGGGCCCTCGATCTCATGAATGAGTCGAACGCCGCTGGCTTCGAACAGGCCGGCGTCGACGACTTCGCCCTCGAGGGACCTGAGGGCCTCGACGTCGGCAAGGATTTCTTCGACCGTCCAGCCTTTGATCTCCGGCCCATCGGCGGGGCCCACGGAGAAGGTTCCGGTCTCGATGCCGGACAAGACGTAGAGAATGTCGGCGATACCGCTGCGATCGCCACCCAGATAGCTGCCCTTGGGACCGGTCAGCTCGGCGCCGGTGACCCTTCCCTCACCGAAGAAGACGCGTGCCCTCCGCTCCCCTTCGATGTCCAGGGAACCGGTCTTCTTGGTGACCTGCATGATCTGAAGCAGATCGTTGACGCTCCAGTCAGCGAGTTGCCCCGAAAGCTGCATCTGAGATTCCATAGATGAGGTCCCTGTCCCTTTGGGGGACTATCGGCATTCGGGGCTGGATGGTTGAGCCTGTTCATCCCTCTTTTCCGGCCTTCATGGCCCTCTTTTTCTCCCGAAGAGTGGCCACATCATCGAAGGTCGCGACATCGGCGATGCTGGCCCAATCCGCAGCCTTCTCCTCCCAGCCTTCGGGTCGCACCCCGAGCCTTTTGCCGAGGACACCAACGAAGATTCGCGACTTGGCTACCCCGAATCCGGGAAGTGCCTGGAGCCGCTTCAGGAGCTCCGTCCCGTCGGCGGCGGATTCCCACAGGTTCTCGGCCCGCCCTCCGTATTCGGCCACGATCACCCGGCACATCTCCTGGGTCCGGCCCGCCATCGACCCCGGGTAGCGATGAATCGCCGGCGGGCCTTTGAAAATGCTCTCCAGCTTCTCGGGATCCCAATCGGCGAGGCGGCCAGCGTCGAGATCCTCCCCGAGACGGTCCTTGAGGAGCTGAGGGCCGTAGAAGGCGCGCTCCATCGGGAACTGCTGGTCGAGGAGCATGCCGATGAGCAGCGCGAGGCCGTCGCTTGCAAGTAGACGGTTCGCCTCGTCGGACTCGGTGAAGGGGAGGCTGTCGGGTCGGTCCATGGACCAACCGTAGTTATCAGAACAGGATGCGAATCAGGACGTAGAGCACCAGCAGGCCGGCCGGGGTGTAGGCGGCGAATGAGCCGAGATGTCTGTTCTGCCCGTTCATACTCATATCTGACGTCACCGTATGGCGAAAAGGTTTCATCGGATATGGGGGTTGTCCCCCATTCGACCCTTCCAGTTTCGGCAAGAATGAGAATCGACTGAACATGAACCAAGACGTCTACATAGCCGACGGTTGTCGGACCCCGATGGGCAAGCTCGGGGGCCAGCTATCCCATGTCAGGCCCGACGATCTCGCCGCCCACGCCATCAGCCGGCTCCTGGCCCGCAATCCCGACGTCGACCCGATGTCGATCGAAGACATCCAGTGGGGCGCAGCCAATCAGGCGGGTGAGGACAACCGCAATGTGGCCCGCATGGCCGGGTTGCTTGCCGGACTGCCCATCGAGATCCCTGGAGCCACGGTGAACCGCCTTTGCGGGTCTGGCATGCAGGCAGTCGTCTCGGCTTCACATGCGCTTGCCGGCGGTTGGGGGGACTTGATGGTCGCCGGCGGGTCCGAGTCGATGAGTCGGGCCCCCTACGTGATCACCAAGAGCGACCGCGCGTTCCCGACCGGGTTCCCCGAGGCGGCGGACACAGTTATCGGCTGGCGGCTGGTGAATCCGAAGATGACCGAGCTCTATCCGCCGATCACCTTGGGGATGACTGCCGAGATGGTCGCCGAGAAATACGACGTCACCAGGGAGGACCAGGATGCCTTTGCCCTCCGCAGTCACCAACAAGCTCTGTCCGCGATCGCTGGGGGACGATTCGATCAGGAGATCGAGCCGCTTCAGGCTCCCACCGACCACCGCCGGCGGGAGATGGTGACAATTGCCGCAGACGAAGGCCCCCGAGCCGACACCTCACTAGAGCGGCTGGCCGGACTTGCCCCGGTGTTCAAGGAGGGCGGCACCGTCACCGCCGGCAATTCCTCACCGATGAACGACGGCGCGGCGGCCTTGCTCCTGGCCACCGAGGCCGGACTGGAGTCTCAGGGCCTCAAACCCCTGGCCCGGATCGTGTCGTCGGCGGCAGCCGGGGTCCATCCCGACATCATGGGGATCGGCCCGGTGCCCGCTTCGGAGAAAGCATTGACACGGGCGGGGATCGGGGTGGACGACCTCGACCTGATCGAGATCAACGAGGCCTTCGCCTCCCAGGCGCTGGCCAGCATGCGGCTGCTCGAGCTCGATGAGGGCAAGGTGAACGTGAACGGTGGCGCAATCGCCATCGGCCACCCCCTCGGGGCCTCGGGGGCTCGCATCCTCGTGACCCTCGTCCATGAGCTGGCCCGCCGAGAGGGTCGTTACGGCCTCGCCACCATGTGCATCGGCGTCGGGCAAGGGATCGCCGTGGTTGTCGAGCGTGTCTGAGGGCCCGCTTCACGGCACCCTCGTCGTCGAATTCGGCAATCTGATCGCGGCTCCATACGCGGCCATGCTTCTCGGCGACCTGGGCGCCAGGGTCATCAAGGTCGAACCCCCCGACGGCGACCTGGGACGCCAATTCGGCCCTTTCCAAAACGGCGAATCCGCATTCTTCATGGCCGTCAACCGCGGCAAGGAGTCCTTTGCCCTCGACACCAAAGACTGGCTCTCGAAGCGGATCCTCGACAACCTGGTCAAGAAGGCCGATGTCGTCATCAGCAACCTCCGGTTCGGTGCCATGGATCGTCTCGGCCTGGGAGAGGTCCGGGCTCGCGATCTCAACCCGAGGCTGATCTATGCGGTGATCTCCGCCTTTGGCGCCGAGGGCCCATATGCCAGGCGGGCGGGGATCGATGTGGTCTTCCAAGGTGAGTCGGGGATGATCTCGATCACCGGCGACCCCAAGGATGGCCCACACAAGACGGCGACCTCCATCGGCGACTACCTGGCCGGAACCAACACGGCACTCGCAGTGTCCGCCGCTCTGGTCGACAAGCGATCGAGGGGATGCCGGATCGATGTCTCGCTCCGGGACGGCGTGATGGCGGTGCAGTCAGGGTGGAACGCTCTCGCCTTCACCTCGGGTGAACAGCCGACCCGAACCGGTACCGCCAGCCCGTTCATCGCACCGAACCAGGTGTTTGAGGCGTCTGACGGCCCGTTCACCCTGGCGATCGTCTCCGAGCGCCATTTCGAGCTGCTGGCCGACGCGCTGGAGCGACCCGACCTGGTCAAGGACTATCCGACCAACGAGTCACGCATGACGAATCGGGCCCAGCTGGCGCGGAGACTCGGCAATGTGTTCAAGACAGAGCCGGCCGAATACTGGATCGACCTTCTCGAGCAGGTGGGACTCCCGACGGGGAGAGTGCTGACCCTGACCGAGGCCTTCGCCGACCCCCAGGCACGACACAACGAGATGACGGTCGAAATGGAGCATCCGATCGCCGGTGTGATCAAGGTCACCGGCTCCCCGATCCGGGTCGACGGCTCACCGGCGAGGGCCTCCACCCCGCCGGCAACTTTGGGACAGCACACCGTGTCGATCCTGGGCGAGCTCGGGGTCGACAGCAGCACCATCGAGCAAATGGTGGAGGCCGGGACCGCCGTCGTATCGTGACCCGGTGATCCACTGGGCACCGGAGGTGAGCGACGACTGGACCGAGGTCCTCGACGCACTCACCAGAGCATTCGAAGCGAGCCGGGACGCAGCCCGGGCCGGGGAGTCAATCGTCTACGTGGTGCACAACGACGACCTGCTGGGACGCCGGGGCGCCGGGAAAGCGATGCTGGCCACCGGTCTGCTCTCCGCGGCGAGAACCGCTGCGTTGGAGGGGGTCAGAGACGGTTGGACGGCCAACCTCATTGCCGTTTCCGAGGGGGTCGACCCGGATCACGTTTCGAATTGGGCCGACCGGCTGATGGAATCATCCGATGTGACCGGCGAGGTCTTGAGGATCGGCCCCGACCACATCGGCAAGGCCCTGCCTTGAACGGGGTGATCGTCGTCACCGGTGCCGCCCGCGGCATCGGGCGGGTCATCGCCGAGAAGATGGCGAGCACCGGGCCACTCACGGTGATCGGCGTCGACCTCGCCCCCGAGCTGGCCTTGGCCGAACAGATCACCGCGGTTCAAGTCGACCTCACCTCGCCCGAGGGCCCGGCAACCGTCCGCAAGGCCGTCGAGGACTCGGGGCTCCCCTTGCTCGGACTGGTGAACAACGCCGGGATCACCAGGGACTCACGCCTCATCAACATGACTGACGAGGACTTCCGCTCGGTGCTCGAGGTGAACCTGGGCGCGGCATACCGGCTTTGCGTGGAGTTGGCTCCGCTGATGAGCGACGGCGCCTCGATCGTCAACATCGCCTCGCGGGCCTATCTGGGCAACTTCGGCCAGTTCAACTACTCGATGTCCAAAGGCGGAGTGGTGGGGCTAACCCGTGCCCTGGCGCTTTCGCTGGCCCCTGCGAATCAGAGTGAATGCCGTGGCGCCGGGGCTGATCTCCTCGGAGATGAGCATGGGGATCCCCGAGGACGTGAGAGACAGGATGGTGGCGGCGATCCCCCTGCAGAGAATGGGAACGCCGGACGAGGTGGCCAATCTGGTGTGGTTCCTGCTCACCCCGCTCTCCTCATACATCACGGGCGAGGTGATCGTGGTCGGGGGAGGACGAAGTCTGTCGTAGGTGCCCCCCTCGCCCGACCGAAGGTCGGGCGTCCCCCCGCTTCGCAGGGGGACAACCTCACTGCGCGGCGGAAGCTCCGGCCGACCGGCGTCTGTTTGCCCGAGGCGACGCCGGCGCGATGTCTTGGCGCGGCGGCAGCTGAGGGTGGGCCGAGGGCAAAGTCGGCCGGCATAAATCAGTAGTAGTACCGACTCACCGTCTCGGCGACCATCGCCGGCTTCTCGCTCCCCTCGACTTCCATCGTCACCTGTCGGTTCACCTGGATCCCGCCCGGGACCTCGGACACGGCAAGCAACTTCACCCTCGCCCGAATCCGTGACCCGACCGGCGCCGGAGCCGGGAAACGCACCTTCTCCAACCCGTAGTTGATCGCCATCGTCGGCTGACCGACGTCCAGCTCCACCTGGCCCGCCAGGGGAACGGTCAAAGCCAGGGTCAGAAACCCGTGGGCGATGGTCCCGCCGAAAGGGCCGGCGGCGGCGCGCACCGGATCGACATGGATCCACTGATGGTCGTCGGTGGCGTCTGCGAAGGTGTCGACCCGCTCCTGGGTGATCTCCATCCAGTCGGTGACACCGACCTCCTCCCCCTGCATCGGGCTCAGCCGATCGAGCACTTCCATATCGTGGATTCTGACACAAGCGCCCGAATCGCCTAGTTTGGGGGCATGGCCAAAGAGACCAAGCTCATGGTCTGGATCGACCAGGACCTGTGCACCGGTGACGGGATCTGTGAGGAGATCACTCCCGATGTGTTCGTCGGTCGCGATGACGGGCTGTGGGTAGTGAAAGAAGAATCGAAGTACTTCGACCGGACCGTCGTCTTCGACGGTGAGCAGGCGCCTGACGGCGCTCGGGGAATGGCCCGCATCCCCGACGCTCTGATCCAGGACGCTTTGGAGTCGGCAGAGGAATGCCCGGGCGAGTGCATCATGATCGAGCCCTACAACGCCGAGGCGGTCCACGACGGCTGAGTGAGAGCCTCGCTGACAACTAGCCTCGTCGGCACCAGATGCAGGTTCTGACCACCAAGGTCGATCCCCGTTCCGAGGAGTACCAGGCCAACCGCGCCGCGATGGAGGCGAAGCTGGCCGAATTCGAGGCCCTCATGGAGCAAGCCCGTCAGGGTGGTGGCGAGAAGTACGTCACCCGCCATCGGGAACGGGGAAAGCTGCTCGCCCGGGAGCGGATCGAGCTCCTCCTCGACCAAGACGCCCCGTTCCTCGAGCTCTCCACTCTCGCCGCATGGGGAACGGACAAGAACCTTGGCGCAAATGTCGTGACCGGAATCGGAGTCGTGGAGGGTGTCGAGTGCGCCATCCTCGCCCACGACCCGACCAGCCAGGCCGGCTCGATGAACCGCTACTCGGTGGCCAAGACGCTTCGCATCATGGACATCGCCCGCGAGAACCGGCTGCCGTTGATCAACCTCGTCGAATCCGGGGGCGCCGACCTCCCCGATCAGGCCGAGGTGTTCATCGTCGGCGGCAAGTGGTTCCGCAACCTCACCCGTCTCTCCAAGCAGGGTGTCCCCACCATCGCCATCGTCTTCGGCAGCTCCACCGCAGGGGGCGCCTACTTCCCGGCGATGTGCGACTACTCGGTCATGGTGAAGGACCAGGCCAAGGTGTTCCTCGCCGGGCCGCCATTGGTCAAGATGGCAACGGGCGAGGAGTCCACCGACGAGGAGCTCGGAGGCGCCGAGATGCACTCCAAGATCTCAGGGCTCTCCGACTACTTCGCCCAGGACGAGCAGGAGGCGATCCGAATGGGTCGCGAGATCGTCTCCCATTTGAACTGGCGCAAGCAGGGATACGGCCCGACCAAGCCGGCCGATGATCCGGTGCATGACGTCGATGAGATCCTGGGCGTCATCTCCCGCGATCTCCGGGTCCCATTCGACATGCGCGAGATCCTGGCCCGGACCGTCGACGGCTCCCGCTTCGAGGAGTACAAGGCGGTCTTCGGGACGTCGATCCTCACCGGTTGGGCTTCGATCCACGGCTTTCCGGTGGGAGTGGTCGCCAATCAGCAGGGAGTGATCTTCTCGGAGGAGGCGCAGAAGGCCACCGAGTTCATCCAGCTATGTAACCGCTACGACACCCCGATCGTCTTCATCCACAACACCACCGGCTACATGGTGGGCAAGGACTACGAGCAGCGGGGAATCATCAAGGACGGGGCGAAGATGGTGAATGTCGTCGCGAACTCCGAGGTGCCGCACATCACGATCATGGCCGGCGTCTCCTACGGCGCCGGGAACTACGGGATGTCAGGGCGCGCCTACGAGCCGCGATTCGTGTTCGGGTACCCCGGCCACAAAGTGGCGGTGATGGGCCCCAAGCAACTTGCCGGTGTCATGTCGATCATCGCTCGTCAGGCGGCTGAATCACGCGGCGAGCCCTTCGACGAGGACGAAGACCAGAGGCGGCGGCTGGAAATCGAAAGCCAGATCGAGCACGAAGAACAGGCCTATTACTCGACGGCGCGGGTGCGGGACGACGGCCTCATCGACCCCCGGGACACCCGCACCGTGCTCGGGATCGCCCTTTCCGCCACCCATTCCGGGCCGGTGGTCGGCACCGACCGATTTGGCGTATTCCGGATGTGATCAGCCGTCGAGGAACGACAGCCCGGTGGCGTCGTGGCTATCCCCTGATCACCTCGGACAGGGCGGCGTGTGCCTCCATCTCGACTCGGTGAGCAGCCTCGACCGCCCCGGCCAGTGACTCGAACAGCCCGTCGATCTCCCGGTCCGTCAGCGGCAACCCCGGCTCGAACTCGGCAGCCATTTCGTTGAGGGAGGCGGCCGCATCGGCGGCGGCGCCGTCCCCAACATCCCCCCGGCGCACCGCCTCCCGTCGGCGACGAGAGAGCTCCACCGCCTGTTCCAGCGGCTCGAATCCGTCCGGCAGGGCGGCGTCGCCAACGTCGTCCCAGGCGTCGCCTGCGTGGCGGTAGTGCTGGGCCACCTCGGCGAGCACGGGACGCCCGAGCAATGCGCTCGCCTCGTCGAGGAACTCGGCGTAGAGGGGGCGCAGCGAGCCCCCAGCGATCCCGACATCCGAGACTGCTTCGTGGGTGCTGCGCAAGGCACCCCAGAGCCCGACTCGGTCGGCGAAGACCCTCTTCCAGCCCTTCCCGGTATCGGAGGTCATCATTCTGGCCCACTTCGAGAAGGCCGGCAGCGAGAACGAGTCCGATTTCGAATCCAGATGCTCCACGGCATCGGCCAGACCAGCTTCGATGGCTTCCGACAGCCGGTCGGCAGTGAGGGCGTCCCCGGACTCGACCACGACCATGCGGTTCTTGTAGGAGGGGATTCGGCCCCGCGCCGTCGCCATCGCCTCAACAGGAACGGTCAGCCGGGCCGAGTTCCGGTCGTCGACTTCATAGCGATCAGAGTCGACTCCCACGACCGCGATCGGATAACCCCACTCTCCCGCCTCCTCCGGGGGAAGATGCCAGTAGGGCAGATCGGCGACGGATACGTCGACCATCACCGAATGACCCGTCTCTACCGCATCGTCGAGTTGGTTTCTCGCCTTGACCACGCCCGAGGTCTGATCTCGCCGGAACTCGACCCCGACCCGATCGAGCAACGTGTCCAGCCAGCGGTCGGGGTATTGCCAGCGGTTGCGAAAACCGATGGTCACGATCCGACGGCCGCCCGGGGCATGGGGAGAAGGCCTGTGGTCGCTCTCTGGCGCGAACTCCCACAGTATGTAACCGGCGCCGAGCCCACCTCCGATCCCGAGCAACAGAGCCTCGGACAATCGACCGTCGGGGCCGCCTATCCCGGCATCACCAAGCACCCGGGCCAGGGCCGAGGTGTCGGGATGGACCCCGACATCGGCGACTTGCCCCTCCCCGCCCACGACTTGGCGGCGGGCGGTCATGTAGCTCTCGCCGGTCTTGGCCATGCGGGCGCGGATGAGCTCTTTGAGTTTCTTGTGCGCAGTCATCATCGATCTCCACGGACTGCCGCCCCAGACCCACACCCTGTCCGGCGGCCGTCACGGGGTCGACGACACTCGGTATCGCTCCGATGACAGAGGCCACCTTTCCCTGCGCTTTGCCAGACGGTGTGGGCGCCCGGTCTGCAGGTGAGGCGTAGGAGCACGCCTGAACCTGAGGCTAGCGCGCCGACCGGAATCGATCACCCCAATGTCGGACCGTTTGATGGCTGACCGGTGCCCGGCCGCGTCAATTCTCAGCCGGTGAATTCGACGATCACGTCGCGGTAGCCGAGACCCATCAGGAAGTCGGTGAGCACCTGGCGAGCGTTGTCCTCCGCCTGGGTGAGGATCCCATCGTCGAGAGCGCCCTGCACCAGGACCTCCTCGGCGACCTGCCGGGCGTCGGTCTCCAGACGGGCGTCACCCTTGGTGAAGATCCCGGTGTCACGGTCGAGGATCTGCGTGGCCTCGTTGTCCACCGAGACATACTGGATCTCAGCAGCGGGCACGCTGATCTCCACCACGCCGGTGTCGTCGAGGGACACATTTCGGACCGAGATCCCACTCAGGTCGATGCCGGCACCGATCTTGGCCACCGCAAACAGCTGGAGGCTGTCTCCGCGGGCCCAGGACAGCCAGCCCTTGTCGGTCCCCTTGTCGACAATCGTGTACTGGACGGTCTCGACGGTCGTCAGGTTCGACATGTCACGAATCGAGCTGATGACCACCGGCCCGATCTCCTGGAATGGCTCGGGCTCGAAAACCGCAGCCAGATCGGCGGGCGTTGGCACCGCGCCGACGAGGTTGCGAATGCTCGAGACGACGAAGGTTCCGATCACGACGAGCAAGGCGATGATCCCGAGCCCGATCGCGATCGGGATGAATCCATATCGCCGTCTCGGGGCGGGTACCGGAGCCGGTTGTGAGACCGTCTCGGTCTCTCTTTCCATGACCTGTGTTTCGCTCATTGGGCGCGTTTCCTCAACTGCTAGTCGGAGTGACAGTGATTCGACGTCGTGAACCCGGGATTAGTTCCACCGGTAGCCTCGTCCCACCGATGATCCGGAGAGTCCTGGTAGCCAACCGCGGGGAGATCGCCCGGCGAGTGTTTCGCACCTGTCGATTGATGAGGATAGAAACAGTCGCGATCTACTCCCACCCCGACGCCGGCGAACCACACGCCCGCGAGGCGGACCAGGCAATCCTCCTTCCCGGGGCAACCGCCACTGAGACCTACCTCGATCGTGAAGCCGTTCTCACTGCAGCCCGGGATTCGGGGGCCGATGCCATCCACCCCGGATATGGGTTTCTCTCCGAGAACGCCGGCTTCGCCCGGGCGGTGATCGACTCCGGTCTGACCTGGATCGGCCCGTCACCCGAAGCCATCGAAGTCATGGGCTCCAAACTGGCGTCGAAACAGCTGGTGGAAGAGGTCGGAGTTCCCACCCTTCCCGCGGTCGACCTCACCGGGCTCGACGAGGGCTCCATATCCGAGGCCGCTGGCTCGATCGGGTATCCGGTCCTGGTCAAGGCCAGCGCGGGCGGTGGGGGCAAAGGCATGCGGGTGGTCGAGTCCCCCGAAGGTCTGAGCGAGGCCATCGCCGGAGCCCGGAGAGAGGCGGCGGCCTCATTTGGCAATGACACGGTGTTCCTGGAGAAGTATCTGTCCCGGCCCCGGCACATCGAGATCCAGGTGATCGGGGACACCCACGGAAACCTGGTGTCCCTCTTCGAACGGGAGTGCTCTATTCAGCGACGCCACCAGAAGATCATCGAGGAGGCGCCGTCGGCCGCGGTGGGCCCGGCCCTGCGGGACCTTATGGGCCAAGCGGCGGTCGCGGTGGCGGGAGCGGCCGGCTATGTCGGGGCGGGAACCGTCGAGTTCCTCGTGGAGGACGGGGAATTCTGGTTCCTGGAGATGAACACCCGGCTCCAAGTTGAGCACCCGGTGACGGAGATGATCACCGGTCTCGATCTGGTCCAACTGCAGATCGAGATTGCCGACGGCCGGCCCCTGCGCCCAGAGGCTTTGCGTCCGACGGCAGACGGCCATGCCGTCGAGGCCCGGCTCTATGCCGAGGACCCGGCCCACGACTTCCTGCCTGTGACCGGTGAGATCCGACGGTTCTCGTTCGGCGACGCCCCTGGGCTGCGCATCGACTCCGGTGTGGAAGCGGGATCGACGATCTCAGTCCACTACGACCCGATGCTGGCCAAGGTGATCGCCCACGCTCCGACCCGCGAGAAAGCTGCATCGGCACTGGCTGACGCCCTGCGTCACGCCGTCATCCACGGCCCGGTCACCAACCGGGAGCTGTTGGTCCGAATTCTCGAGCACGAGGACTTTCTGGAAGGAAAAGTCGACACTCACTTCCTGGAAAGCCACGACGTCCAGGCTCTGGCCGCGCCCCTGGTTGGCGAGGACGAGGCTCACCTGGGAGCAACCGCGGTTGCGATTGCAGATCGGCTCCATCGCCTTGAACAGGCACCGGTGTTGAGCACGATCAGGCCCGCCTGGCGGAACTCTCCGAGCCGAACCCAGATGGCCTCCTATCGATGGGGTGCCACGGAGATCGAGGTTGCCTATGACGATGGCGTCGCCGTGGTCTCCCAGAGCCCGACAGAGGTGATTCTCGACGTCGGCGGCGATCACCTCATGTTCGCCGTTGATCGATTCGGGCCCACACGTTTTGTCGACGGCCCTTCAGGGCCATTGCTGCTCCAGGAAGTGCCCCGATTCACCGATGCCGCCGTCGAGGAGATCCCCGGCTCGCTTCACGCCCCGATGCCGGGCCGGGTGGTCCGTGTCGAAGTCTCGGTGGGGGACACGGTTGAGGAGGGCCAGACCCTGATGGTCCTGGAGGCGATGAAGATGGAGCACACTCTGCGCTCACCAATGGCCGGGACTGTGGTCACGGTCAACGCCGCCCCCGGGGAGCAGACCGCGGCCGGCGACATCCTCGTGGTAGTCGAGTCGACCTAGCGGGAACCGGCGAGAACGCCCAGCACCAGGTCGATGTCCCCTTCGGTGTGGTTGGCGTTGACCTGGAACCTGATCTCCTCGTCGCCCTTGGGCACCACCGGGAAATTGAGACCGGTGGCCAGGACTCCGTGGTCGTACAGGTGCTTCACCAACGTCGAGGTTCGTTCGGTGTCTCTCACCATCAACGGGACCACCGGGTGCGGGCCGGGAATGGTCTCGAAGCCGAGGTCGACCAGACCGGCTTCGAACTTCGAAGTCATCGCCGCGAGATGGGCCAGCATCGCCACCCCCTCCTCGGAGTCGACCACGTCGAGGGCCGCGATCGAGGCGGCGGCCTCTCCCACCGTGATCGGGTTGGAGTAGATGTACATCGGCGCCTTCTCTCTCAGGTAGGAGACAAGAGGCTCGCTTCCCGCCACGTATCCACCGTTGACCCCGAAACCCTTGCCCAAAGTCCCTATCAGGACGTCCGCCGGTCCCGATCCGGTCACTTCCTCGGTGCCCCGTCCGGTGCTGCCATAGGCGGCAACCCCATGAGAGTCGTCCACGACCACGACGACGTTCTCCGGGAAGTCAGAGTCGTGTGCCCGAACTACCTCCCGGAGGGCCGCCAGGTCGGCGTGGTCGCCCCGCATCGAGAAGACGCCATCGGTGACCACCAGGGCCCGGGTCGCGGTCCCGGCCGCGCGTCCCAGCTGCTGATCCAGTTCTTCGAAGTCGACATGGGGATAGACATCGCGGGCTGCTGGTCGCGCCATCTTGAGTCCGTTGATGATGCAGTTGTGGTTGAGGGCATCGGAGAAGACCACGGTCTCCGGAGTGATCAGAGAGGTGAGCGTGGAGACCACAGCGGCATAGGCCGAAGAGAAGATCATCGCCCGTTGCCGACCATGAAAGGTTGCGAGTCTGGCCTCGAGGTCGACGTGGGGCCGGTAGGTCCCTGAGATGAATCGCACCGCCCCGGGGCCTACACCGAATTCACGGGTGGCTGTCTCCTCGGCGCCGATCACAGCGGGATGAAGGGCAAGCCCCAGATATCCGTTGGAGTTCATGCGCAGAAACTCTTGGTCGGACCCGGCCAATCGGAATCGGGGCCCTCGCCCAAGGTCGGAGGGGATCACCTCGGTGATAACCGACTCCTGCCCCTTGCTGGTGCCGGCCGCTCTCAGGCCATCGACCTCCCCGCTGAGAATGGTGTCGAGTCGGTCGTGAGGCATGACCACGGGTTTAGCAGAGTCCTAGTGTCACCCGCATGACACGCTTGGGCTTCATCGGGTTGGGGATCATGGGCCACGGGATGGCCTCCAACCTGCTCTTCTCCGGCAATCCGGCAATGGTCTGGAATCGGACTCCGGAGAAGGCCGTGGACCTGGTCTGCGACGTCGCGACCAGCCCTCGCGACCTCGGCGAGCAAAGCGACATCGTGATGATCTCGGTGTCCAACACTTCTGCCGTCGAGGAAGTCGTGTTTGGCGAATCAGGTGCGTTTCAGGGACTGCGTGAAGGGGCCATCATCGTCGACCACTCAACGATCTCACCCAGCGCCACCAGGGATTTCGCCACTCGAGCCGAGGACAAAGGGGTGGTTTGGCTCGACGCCCCGGTATCCGGTGGCTCGGAGGGTGCGGTCAACGGCACCCTGGCGATCATGGTCGGCGGGCCTGCTGAGGCTCTGGAAACGGTGCGGCCCTATCTCGAGACCTATTCGAAGTCGATCGTCCACGTCGGGACTCAGGCCGGCGCCGGTCAGATGGTGAAACTGATGAACCAGGTCCTGGTGGTGTTGAACGAGCTCGCGGTCTCGGAGGCTCTGCTGCTCGGTCAGGCTGCCGGCATCGACCTGGCGACCGCGATTGAAGCGGTCGAGGGCGGGGCGGCGGGATCGTGGATGCTCAGCAATCGTGGCCCGCAGATGGTCGCCCGCGACTGGCGGCCGGGCTTCACCATCGACCTCCAACAGAAAGACCTGCGACTGGTTCTCGACACTGCCGATGAGCTGGGCGTCCCCCTGCCGGGTGCTGCCCTCGTGTTCCAGCTCTACCGGGCGCTACAAGCCCGGGGCCTGGGACAGGAGGGCAACCATGCGCTGGTCAAGGCGCTGGAGGAGTTGGCCGGAATCGAAATCGGGACCTGAGGACCGATCAGCCGAGGAGGTCCTCTTTCACCCTGGCGACGTGGCCGGTTGCCTTGATGTTGCGGTAGGCCTTTTCGATGGCGCCGTCGGGCCCGATGACGAAAGTAGAGCGGATCAGGCCCTCACTGGTCTTGCCATACAGGTTCTTCTCGCCCCAGGCACCCAGCTCGTCGGCAAGGGCGTGGTCCTCATCGGAGAGAAGATCGAAGTTGAGCCCTTCCTTCTCCCGAAACTTCGCATTCCGTGACGGCTTGTCGGGGCTGACCCCGACGATGTCGTAGCCGGCGGCGGTGAACTCCTGGTAGCTGTCCCTGAAGTCACACGATTCGAGGGTGCATCCTGGGGTCATCGCTGCCGGGTAGAAGAACATCACGAGACGACGGCCCGCAAAATCGGAGGACGACACATGCTCGCCGTCCTGATTCAAGAGATCGAAAGTAACGGTGTCAGCCATGGCGCGAGGCTAACCAGTTGCTCAGGTTGCTTCGGCGGCGGCCTCTTTGGCCTCGGGGGATTGGAGGAAGATCGAGCCTCCTGCAAGAAGGCTGAGCGCGGCCGGTAGCCAGTAGGACACGATCCTGAACACCAACACCGGCGCCAATGTGGTGGAGGCAGGAAAGCCGTAGGCGGTAAGCATGAATACCAGGCTGCCCTCCGTGACCACCAGGCCGCCCGGGGTACCGGGGAGCCCGCCGGCAAGTGAGGAGATGCCGAACGCGGCGGCCACCTGGAAGACGCCGACGTCGATCCCGAAGGCGTGCATGACCAGTCCCAGAGCTGCTGCCTCGAGGATGATCCTTGCCCAGATGTAGACCTGGGACTCGAGGTCGGGGAGGTGGTCGATCATCGACGCGTCGAGGCGCTTTCGAATCGCCTGGGGAAAGAATCGCTTGAGTGATCCCAGCTTCCCCGACCCGAACATCAGCAACAGGCCTGCAACGAGCACGAACGGCGCCAGCACCACAAGGCTGACGGAAAGGATCTGAGCGCTCTCCTTGGGACGGGCGATCAGGAGGCCAACCCCGGTCAGGACCAGAAGCGCGGCGTAGTTCAGGAGAACTGTCCGGATCGCGGCACCGGTGGTGCCCTTCTCTTCGTCGCGTACCGTCCAGGCCATGGCAACTGGAGTTATTGCCCCACCTGCGGGTATCAGCCGTGCGACCCCGGCTCCGACCAGCGCTCCCTTGAAGGCACTGAAAGCACGGAGCGACCCGCCCGCCTCCTCGACGGATTCCTTGAAGAGCAGGCCGAAGAACCATTTGGCGCTGATCTGGGCCACCGCCGCCGCCGAAACCATGGCCCAGGCGAACGTGCTCATCGGCGGCAGCTCGAAGTTGTTGAAGACGAAAACGGCAACGCCGATGTAAACAACCGCCGAGATCCCGGCGATGATGGCGACCCGCTTCGGACTCACGGGGTCAGCGGTTCGTCAACCGTGTGTGGGAAGTCATGGTCGCCCGGGTCGGAGTCGAAGATGGCCCTCCGCAGCGAAGGCCGCACCCCGCGCTCGCTGTCGGGGTTGCCCTGGATCCGTCGACCCATGAGCACACCCGAGAGCAAGAGAAGGAAGAGATACTCAGTCGGCGGCCGCCCCATGGCGATGGCGACGATCGGGAGCAGGCCCCACCCGAGGAACCCTCCGACTCCGCCACCGATCTTCCAGCCGGCAACTGCCCAACCCGTGGTCCAAACGAGGAGGACCGGGTCGAGGCCAATGATGACGCCAACCGACGTGGCGAGGCCGCGCCCCGAACGCCCTCTGATGAATATCGACCAGTTGTGCCCGATGACCGCGGCCAGGCCGGCCAAGCCTGCAGCCCCAGGGCCCAGACCCATCTCTTTGGCAATCAGGACCGGGATGAGGCCCTTGAAGCCATCGAGGAGCCCGGCAGCCAGACCCCAACCCTTCCCGACGGTCTTGGTGAGATTGCCCGCGCCGATATTCCCGGAGCCCACCTCACGAAGGTCGACTCCGTTGATCCGCGCCAGCACCTGGGCGAATGGAATCGACCCCAACAGGTAGGCCGCCACCAAGAGGAGTGGCCAATAGACGAGGGACACAGACCCTGACATCCGGCGGGAGACACTAGTGGCCGATATGGCGTTTGTTACCCCGACGATGCCTGCCGGACGCTCTCAGCGGCCGTCGAGCGAGGTGCCCACCGTCGCTTCGCCGAGGGCCCGACGATTGGAGACATCGGTGATGGCGACCATCACCGAGACAGGATTTACCCCCCGGGTGTGATCGAGGCAGCGGGCGTGGAGCTTGACTGGCATCCGTTGAAAGGTCCGAGTCAAGAACTCGTGCTCGAAGTGCTCCCGGCCCTGATAGAGGGCGACGAGGGCGCTCACGTATGACTCCAGGTTGGCAGTGTTGACCACTGACGAAGGCCGAATCCCGAGAAGGTCCTCCGGCCCCTTGGCCTCGAGCAGATCAACTGCCGACTGGTTCACCCGAACAACTCGGACCCGCCCGACCGCCTTTCGCACCACATCGGGGTAGGCGATCAAGAACTGGCGGATTCGCTCGGGCCTTCCTGCGTACTCGGACCGAACGAAGGCGGCCGCCTCAGACCAATCCTCCTCGAGCACCGCGGTCGGAGACTGCTCGAACAGGATTCGAAAGCGCTCGGTGTGTGCGGTGGCGGCATTGAGCACGGTTGCGATTACGACTGCCGTGGTGGCGAAACTCATGCCGAGGACCAAGCCCAGGCCCAATGCCTCACCCGAGCTTCCCATCCAGAATTGGGGAGTGATCACCAGAAGCAGGCCGACCCCAATGCCGACCGAAACCTGGCTGTGGACCACGAAGACCATCGCAATCGAGCTGATGGCGACGAGGGCGACCGCGGCCGGGATCAGGGTCTGATCGCTCCCGACCAGCGCCTGGCCCACCACCACCACGATCGCAGAGATCAGGAGAGCCACGGCCCCGTCCTCGCGTCCCAAGAGGATCTGGCCTGTCATGAAACCGGCTGCCACCATCGGGCCAACCGCCTGGATGAAGAAGCCATCGTTGCCAGTGGCGACCCCGGCGAGGAGAAGCGCAGCAGCGCTGAACCACGCCGCAGCTGCGCCTACCCGGACCACGCGACGATGCACGCGTATCACGTCGGTCTGGGCGGCGCGCAAGGCGCCGGTGCTTACGGTGACCACGGGGGAACTTCGGCATTCGGCCGGCAGCGGGGCAGTGGCCGCTAGACCCATCTCCGAGCGACTGGCTGCTCTCTCCAGACAGTTGATATCGTCGCCTCGGCGCAGTTCAGAGACGGAGGCCGCGATGGCACTGAAGATCACTTACGCAACGATGTCCGCCGACAACGAGGAGTTGAACACCTCCTTCGACGAGGCAGTGGGCACTGCGCCTGGTCGGCTCGGGGCCATCCATCCCCTTTTCATCAACGGGGAAAGGCGAACCACCGAGGTCACCGCCGACGAGTACTCGCCAATCGACTCTCAGGTGCTGATCGGGCGTTACTCCCTCGCCACCAATCAGGACGTGGACGATGCGATTGCCGCCGCCAAGGCCTTCGCCCCCGAATGGGAGGCCTGGGGCTGGGAGAAGCGACGGGACCTGATGCTGAGAGCGGCAGACATCATGGAGGGGCGAGCCTTCGAGATGGCCGCCGACATGGCCTACGAGGTGGGGAAGAACCGGCTCGAAGCCCTGGGCGACATCGCAGAGACGGTGGAGTTCTTCCGCTACTACGCCCGTCAGATGACCGAGCACGACGGCTTCGTGACACCCCTCAGCTCGCTGAGCCCCCAGGAGACCAACACCTCGGTACTCCGCCCGTGGGGGGTATGGGTGGTGATCTCACCTTTCAACTTCCCGATGGCCCTCGCCGCCGGCCCCTCGATCGGCGCATTGATCACCGGGAACACCGTCGTGGTCAAGCCGTCGCGGCAGGGCGCGTTGATGGCCATCGAGTTCTATTCGGTGATGGAGGAAGCGGGCCTTCCCCCAGGCGCCCTCCACGTGCTCACCGGCGACTCCAAAGCCGGCGACTACCTGGCGCATCACCCCGACGTCGACGGGCTCACCTTCACCGGCTCCTATCCGGTCGGAATGCATCTCTACCGAACCGTCAACGAGAACCGTCCCAAGCCCGTGATCTGCGAGATGGGGGGGAAGAACCCGGTGCTGGTCACCCACACTGCTGATCTCGACAAGGCCGCCACCGGCGTCGTGCGAAGCGCATTCGGCCTCAGCGGCCAGAAATGCTCAGCAGCCTCGAGGGTCTACGTGGAACGGGCCGTCTACGACGACTTCGTCGAGAAGCTGGTCGAGAAGACCGAGAAGCTGGCGGTCGGCAACCCATTGCAGCGTGAGATCTACATGGGACCGGTGATCGACAAGAGCGTGGTGGAGAAGTTCCAGCGCGCCGTGGCCGAGGCCGAGTCGTCAGGCGGTGAGGTGCTGGCAGGTGGCGAGGTCATCGAAGGCGAAGGCCTGGACCGAGGGAACTTCGTCCAACCAACGGTGGCCACCGCGCCCTACGACTCGTGGATCTGGAAGGAAGAGCTGTTCATGCCCTTCCTCGCCGTCGGGCCCGTCGATTCGCTCGCCGAAGGCCTGGAGCGATCGAACGACACCGAATTCGGGCTCACCGCCGGGCTCTTCTCCGGCGATGAAGACGAGATCGAGCGCTGGTTCCAGGGAATCGAGGCCGGCGTGACTTACGTCAATCGTGAGGCCGGAGCAACAACCGGTGCCTGGCCCGACATCCAGTCTTTCGGGGGCTGGAAGGGCTCGGGGACGTCAGGGGCCGGCGGCGGCGGGCCCTGGTACCTGCGTCAGTATCTGCGCGAGCAGTCGAGAACCCGCATCAAGTCCTGAGCCTGGCTAGGGAGCCCGTTCGAACCGAATCGTGCGCCCGTCAGGGTCTGCAAGCTCGATGTAGTCATCGGTTGCCCTCAGCTCGAGGCCGACGCTCTCCAAATGATCGCCCCATCGCGCCAGATCCTCGACCACGAAGGTGAGTAACCCGGGCTCGATGTCCGCACCCTCCACCAATTCGATGTGCTGGCCGCGGGATGGCTCGAGAATCGCACCCGCCACCCCGGCCTGAGTTCGCTGGTGGGCAAACCCGAGCTGATCCTCGTAGAACGAGAGCGAGTCCGAAAGTGAGGCCACTCCAACCCGGACCCGGGTTGCCTCGATTCCTCCCGGCGCCCGTAGCGGGCCAACACCGGCGATAACCGACTTCGCCTCCTCGAGAGTGAACCGCCCGACCGTCACTTCGCGCCCCACCACGACTCCGTCGAGATGCCTGCCCGCAGCCTGAAGCCGAACCAGGGTCCGTAGGTCTTCCAGGTCACGAACCCCGCCGGCCGCGATCACCGGCTGCTCGACGGTTGCGAGAGCTTCGGCCATGATCTGGAAGTTGGGCGGGTCTTCGAGAGCGTCGCGACCGGCCTCCGACACGAGGAACGAAACCACGCCCGCCGATGACATCTCGATCAGGACCTCTTCCAGGTAGCGGCCGCTGTTCTGAGTCCAGCCCTTGGTGACGACCTCTTCGTCCTTGTGCACGTCTACTGATACCGCGATCTTCCCCGGATTGTCCCGGCACAGGTCCCAGACCATGTTCTGGTTCTCGATTGCGGCCGTCCCCATGACGATGCGCCAGGCACCGTTCTCGATCAGGCGGGCGGCCTCGCCCTCTGATCGGACCCCACCGGCCACTTGCACCGGAACGGTCACCTCGCGAATCAGCCGGTCGATCAGATCCCGGTTGCGGTAGTCGCCGTAGGCGGCGGCATCGAGGTCGACGATGTGAAGGATCTCGGCCCCCTGCTCCACCCAGCTCTTGGCGCGCCCGATCGGATCGTTGTCCAGGGCAATGGCGTCGTCGAGCCGCCCGCGAGGCAATCGCACCGACAATCCGCCCAAAATGTTGATGCGGGCGTACAGATCCATCCCGGCAAGCTAGCGATCGAAGGTGTACGGTGGTTTCCTAATGCACAGTGCGCCGCATACGACGCGTCCTGCATTAGGAAACGGGTTCCCCCACAGGAAACGCGTCAACCGCCCACGGAAACGGGTCAACCGTCCTCCGTTGACCCGATCCCCAGCGCGTTCTCGGCGGCGTCCAGGGTCTGGCCCCCCGAAATCACCGGGGAGAACAGGTCCCCGAACCTCTGGAGACGGTCCCACAGGTTGGCAATGGTGATCTCACCGTTGCGCAGCGTTCCAACCTCGTCCCAGGTAAGCGGGGCCGATACGGGCGCTCCGGCGCGGGGTCGCACCGAGTAGGCAGAGGCCACGGTCTGTCCGAAGGCATTCCGGTTGTGGTCGACGAAAACCTTTCCCTTTCGCTTGGGCTTGTCCCATTCCATCGTCACGTCGCCGGGATTGGCCGCAGCCAGATAGGCGCCGACCTCCCCCACGAACCGCCTCACCCGGGTGTAGCTGTGGTCCGGCTCCAGAGGCACATAGACATGGAGGCCTCGGGATCCGGACAATTTGGGATATCCAACCAACCCCAGTTGCCCGAGAGCGACCTCCAGGAGCCGGGCCGCCGCCACCACCTGGTCCCAGTCGGACCCTTCCGAAGGATCGAAATCGAAAATCGCGTAGTCAGGCGTGTCGAGCCGGTCGAATCTGGAGTGGAAGGGGTGAACCTCGACACAGCCCATGTTGGCGAACCACATCAGGGCCTCGCGCGAATCGGCGAGCAGGAACTCGATGATCCCGCCTTGGGAGTCCGAAGGCACCGGGACCGTCCTCATCCACTCCGGTTGGTGTCCGGGTGCCCGCTTCTCGTAGAAGGAAGGGCTCTCGATGCCATCGGGGTATCTGCTCATCGAGATCGGTCGCCCCGCCAGATGCGGGAGGAGGATCGGGGCCACCGACGCGTAGTACTGGATCAGGTCACCCTTGGTGTAGCCGTCTGCCGGGAAGAACGGCTTGTCGATGTTGGAGAGGCGAACCGGGCGATCCAGGCCCTGTGGGTGGAAGTGCTGACCTTCGACGCTGACCGGAATGGGGTCGGGAAAGGAGATTCCGGAGACACTGATCGATCGCCCCGCGGCCGCCGGAGCCGCTGTTTCGAGCACCGCCTTCGCCTCGGCCCAGATCGCCTCGTGGCTCTCGCTCTCCCTTGCTTCGGAGATGAGATTCATCGAGACCCCGGCCTCCATAGCCGCCTCGAGCAATGGGGTCACCCGGAGCGAACCGGTCCCGTAGGGAATGTGTCGTATCTCGCCTGCCTTGCCGAACTCGTTGTCGGTGAATTGGGCATGGAGCGGCTGGATCATCCAGCCCGGGAACGACTCTTTCAGAAAGCCGAACACGGAGAGGAAAGCCTCTTTGGAGGTGAGGCCGCCCCCGGTGATGGCATGGACATGAGCCCAGTCGATCACAGGGCGGACGAAGTTGAATTCCCCCGCCAGTTGGGCGATGTCCCCGAGCGAGCCGAAGGAACGCTCGCTGCCCGCGGTCTCCAGACCGAGGCCGACCCCCATCGCCGCCACCTTGGGCCCCACCGTGGTCAGTCGCTCTCGAACCCGATCCATCAGGGTCGCAGGCTCTTCGCCGTGAGTGTTCCCGAGATGGGCGACGATGACGGGAGCGCCCATCCATCGACCGAGCTTCATCGTGTGCTCGAGCGCGGCCAGGCACTGTGCTCCCTTGTCCTCCTCCTGGACGGTCAGCACCGCGAAGTAGGGGGCATGGATCGAAAGCCGAACATCGCGAGCGGCGGCCAACTCCCCAAAGGTGCGGCAGCGCTTCTCCTTCCAGGGAAACCCGGTTACGAAGGGGAGTTCCAGTGAGCGATGGCCCTTGGCGACGAGCTCATCCAGAAAGCCGGCGTCGTCGCCGTCAGGCGGCAGGGTCGAAATGCCGAAGCGGAACAGGGTCACGGCTCGAAGGGTACGTCTGGCCTAACCGACGGTCAGACGTCTACGCCATCCCGGAGGTCGCGAGCTAAACGCCTCAGTAGACGAACAGCCCCGGGAGTTACCCTGGCCGAGTGCCAGCGGCCCGGCAGTCCCTCAGAATTCTCGCTCTCTCGTTACTGGTTGCCGCCTGCACACCGGCCACTAGTGCGACCACGACGACGGTGGTGACCGCCGGTACCACCATCGCACCCGCGACAACCACCACGGCCGCCCCAATCACGACCACCACGACGGTCCCCGTCCTTGCACAGGAGACCGTGGAGGTCTTGTTGGCACCTTTCACCGAGCTCGGTGACAACTGGGCTGAGATGCTTCTTCCCTACGGCGAGGCCGAGGACCAAATCGGGACCGCACCCGGCGGGGAAGGTTTGATGTTGGGTCCCGAGTTCGGAACCCAAACCCCTGATGGGAATTTCTGGATCATGGACGCCGCCAAGCAACGGGCCGCCGTCTTCGACTCGTCCGGGCAATACCTGGAGCAAGTCCCGTTTCCCGAGGATGTCCTAGTCGACGGCCAATACTTCCAGTATCAGATGCCCCAGGCCCTCGACGACGGGTCGATTGCCGTAGGTGGCCTTCGTGGGCTCGACTCGGCCGCCCTGCTCCGGATCGTCGACGGGTCCGTGGGCAGCAGCACCTTCGACGGGGCGATCCCCTGGGCCACCACGGACGGGACCTATTTGTACGGACTCAGCTTCGAAGACTCCGCTCCCTACCAACTGGACCCCGATCAACCCCCGGGGAACCGTGTCAATTGGCTGATGAGCAGGGCGGGAACGCGGTTCTCGATAGTGGTACAGAGCGACGAGGTTGTGATCGAACTTCCAGACGCGGTGATCCCGATGACACGGACCCTGCAGCTCCGCTTCTCCGAGGACCCTTCGGTGATCGCCCACGCCGGGATCGAGGTGGAGACCGGAGTCGACGGAACCATCTTCCTCCTGCTCTACGGCGCGCCCGAATCGGATGAAACCCTGGGCATCGGCGGTTATCTGAGTATCTCCTCGCAGGGAGAGGTCGGTGATGTCGAGCCGATCCGGGATCCCTTCAGCCCTGCGGATCCGGGAAGCCCGGCGCACCTCGGTGTGACTCCGAAGACCTCGGATCCGTGGCTGATGATGGTGGACGAGGACGGGGTCCGGATCTACCGACAGGGTTAGCCGCGTCTGCGTAGCCCCCTCCGGCCCTCCGGGCCACCTCCCCCAACGCTCGCTCCGCTCACTGGGGGAGGAAACGGGGTTCTTTCTGGCGTTAGCCTTTCGGCACCAGGGTCTCTAGCTCAATTGGTAGAGCAGCGGGCTTTTAACCCGTTGGTTGTGGGTTCGAGTCCCACGGGACCCACTGGTAAAAGGCCACGTCATAGGGCTATTCGCTGAAGCTCTCTGACCTCGGCCACCGTTCTGTGGTGGTTACCGCCGCCAGAAGAGCAGGTGCGTAACGCCGCTGGGGCTGGGCACGGACTCGAGGTGGAACCGGTCGAGCAGGTCCTCGTGGGAGGTCCAGAGTCGCTCCCCTCGGCCGATCTCGATCGGCGCGACGGCGACATGGATGGTGTCGATGAGATCCGCCTCGAGGAACTGCCGAACAGTGGCGACGCCGCCTCCAACCCGTACGTCCTTCCCCTCAGCGGCGTCCTTGGCTTGCCGCAACGCCTCCGCGGGCGTCGCATCGAGGAAGTGGAACGTGGTGTCGGCCAGCGTGAAGCTGGGTCGGTGATGGTGGGTGAGGACGAACACGGGGGTGTGGAAGGGCGGGGTGTCTCCCCACCACCCCTTCCAGTCGAGGTTCTCCCACGGGCCACGCTGTGGCCCGAACTTGTTGCGGCCCATGATCTCGGCACCGATGTTCCGCGCGAAGTCGCGAGTGAAGTAGTCGTCCAGCCCTCGGGATCCGCCGGGCTCGGTTCGGTTCGGCCAGCTCGCGGTGGCGAACGCCCACGAGGCCAGGTCGGCCGGGAGGCGGGCGACGCCACCACCTCGGCGGTCGGCATGTCCGAAGGGCGCCTCGAGGCTCTGGCCTTCGCCAGCGCCGAACCCGTCCATCGACACGCAGAAGTTCTGCACTCGCAGCAGTTGAGACATTCCTCGATCCTTTCTCGATGTGTGCGACCCGGCACATGCTCCAGCTGTGGCCGACTCGGAGGCGTGGTTAATGTTGATCCCGTCGGACAGATCGATCGATCACGACATCGTTTCCCTGACCGCTGACCGTTCGCCCCAGCGCGTGCAGCAGGAAGAGTAACCAAAAAACGTCAAGAGGTATCCGGCTGTAGATGTAGCAGGCGCCATATTCAAAATGCCACGACGGGTCGCCTGACAGGGCAACATGGGCGACATATGAGTGATATCTCGTAGGCCTGCGTAAGTCGCAGTATCACGGAAGTGCCTGTTAGCGAGGCCTGATCGAAAAGTCCCAGGTCACAGATTGACCTGAAACAGCTTGACCGTTGGTTGTAGGTACCGGTCCACAGGACCCACCTGGCGCAGGCTCTTGCAATTCCTGACAAGGCAGAATCCGTTCACAGCCGAATTTATTTCTTCGGCCCCAGTTTCCCCCTGACGGCGAGAATCGATCGCATTTTCACCGTGACAGCAGCAGCCTACGCCGCCGACATCTTTACCATCGCAGCAGCACGACGAACAGTCGCCCGACGTGCCGATCAAGATCACCGTTGGATGGAGCCGAACAAACGAATGAGGCCGGCTGAGTTGAGCCGTCTGAAGACTCCAGCGACGCTCGATCGCAGCCAGACCCGGGTGCCCGCTGAACCGTCCGCACTCATCATCCGCGATCGTCGTCGTCCAGCACGTCCACTTGACGATCCGACCGATGTGAAAGACGACCTCCGCCCGGCCGTGCCATCTACCACGACAGGTGTCGCGTCGGCATCCAGGATCGTGATGACTCCGAGTCCCTGATGGTGCCCGAGATACGGGCACATCGAAAGGACTCAGGAGACGAAATGAGGAAGAAATTCGAGGTCGTGGCGCTGACCTTGGCGCTTGCCCTGGTACTGGCCGCCTGTGGCAGGAGACCGGCGAGACGACCACCACCGTGGCCGAGGAGCCACCGTGCTCGAACTGGCAGTCGAGGCCGGTCAGTTTCTCCACCCTGGTGGCCGCAATCGAAGCTGCCGGCTTGCAGGACACCCTATCCGGCGAGGGGCCGTTCACCGTGTTCGCCCACGGACGCTGCATTCGAAGCAGCGTTCGAGGCATTGGCATGACCGCCGAGGAACTGTGGCCGACACCGAGACACTGACCCAGATTCCACCTACCACGTCCTCCCCCAGGAGGCCAACAGCCAGCTGGTGGCCACCCTGGACGGCCAGGAGGTGGAGACGGTGAACGGGCAGAGCATCCGCATCTCCGTCACCGATGGAAGGTCATGGTCGATCAGGCCGAAGTGGTCTCAGCCGACCTGGAAGCATCCAACGGAGTCGTGCACATGATCAACGCCGTGCTGCTGCCACCCGACATCGCCGAAGCCCTCGTCGGTGGAGACGACATGGAAACCACTACCACCACCGAAGCAACCACCACAACAGCGGCTGCGGCAAGTGACACGATCGCCGATTTCGTCGCGGGCAACGAGGACTTCTCCATCCTCCTCAGCCGCGGTGGAAGCCGCCGGCCTCACCGATGCAATCGCCGATCCCGAGGCAACACTGACCGTGTTCGCCCGCTGACGAGGCCTTCGAGGCTTCCTCCAGACACTCGGAATCACCGCCGAGGAACTGCTGGCCGCACCGGACCCTGACCACCATCCTCACCTACCACGTCTACGGTGAGGTGGTCACCTCCACCGACCTAGCCGGAGCGGGCATGGAGGAGGTCCCGGTCGAGATGCTGTCCGGAGAGGAGCTTGTCGTCCTGGTAGGTGACGACGGGAGCGTCTCCTTCAAAGACCAGACCGCCAAGGTGGTGTCCGCCGATGTGACAGCCTCCAACGGTGTGATCCACGTTGTGACGCCGTCCTCCTTCCCCCATCCATCGCCGGCTAAGCCGGCCCCGCCCGCGTCGCCCCCCGCCACATCGGTGGGGAGCGACGCTGTCTACCCTGCTCATCACCCGCCCCCGATCCACGTCGAGGGCCTGACCGGTGATGAAGCGCCGAATTTGTCGCGGTCGTTTGGTTTCGACACGATCAGGTTGCTTGACAACCCCGCCTGGTCAGCGGCGACGAGAGCGGGGACCGTCGCCTCTATTCGTCGTCGACCCACTCTTGTTCGCCGCGTGTCTGGGTCGCGGCGGTCACTCTGGTGGCGGCTCTGCGCTCGCTGGATGATGGTCTGCGTCGAAAGAATCGCCGCTGCGGGTCGAGTTCGGCGACCCCCGGGAGATCGTCCCGCGTGTCGTCGCCCAGGTGGGCGCATCGAGTGTCCATCTCAATCGCGACGTGACGCCCTACGGCACCAGTCGCGATCCGCAGCGTGACCCAGCAGGTCGAGGTGGTGCCCCATGATCGGGTCTACCTCCAGCCGACCGGTTCGATCCTCACCCAGGCCGGCGAACCGTATCGCGTGTTCACTCCATTCTTCCGGGTCTGGTCGGATCGACCCGTGCCATCATGGAGACACCAATTGAGTGCGATGTCACGAACGATGAAGGCGCCAGTATCCCGATGAGCGAGCCCGCTCCGATCCGGATGGGGGAGGAGCTGGCAGCCGAGCGGTTGTCCCGCTTCCTCGGCCACGTCGACCGGTACCACGAGGAGCGGGACCGTCCCGACCTCGAAGGCACAAGCGAGCTTTCAATCGATCTCAATACGGGACGATCGCCCCTCACACCCTTTATCGGGCAGTCGGCTCATCCACGGCCGGCCGTGCCGCCTTCGTTCGTCAGCTCGCCTGGCGTGACTTCTACGCGCACCTTATGGCGGCAAGGCCGGAGACAGTATCCCGGCCGATGCGACAGGAGTTCGAACGGATGGAGTGGCGCGACGACCCGGATGAGATCGAAGCGTGGAAGCGCGGGATGACCGGTTACCCGATTATCGACGCCGGGATGCGTCAGCTGGCCGCCACCGGCTGGATCCACAATCGGTTCGAAGTTGGTCGCTTCGTTCCTTGCGAAAGACCTGCTGGTCGACTGGCGGATCGGGGAGAGGCATCTTCGCCGGCACTTGTTGGATGGCGATGTCCCTCAGAACGTCGGCAATTGGCAATGGGTAGCCGGGACCGGACCGACGCCGCGCCCTACTTCCGGGTTTTCAACCCTGTCACTCAATCGAGGCGCTTCGACCCCGACGGCACCTATATACGACGTTGGGTCCCTGAGCTGTCGTCGGTCCCCGCGCCCGGATCCACGCCCCATGGAGGTACCTCCGCTCGAGCTCGCCGCTATCGGGCTCCGTTTCGGCGACGACTATCCATTTCCTCTTGTCGAGCATGACTTCGCCCGGCAGAGGGCGATCGACGCCTACCGGGCGGCAGGGTGAACCCTCGGGGAACTGAGCCGGATCGTCCTCAGGGCCTCCCACCGGCTCAAACGGCGAGCGTGCCGCCAAAGACCAACCACGCGAGCAGGGACTTGGCGACGAGGCTGAGCAGGATGTAGGTCGATTCGCCGAATACGTAGTTCGACCACCTGCCGACCTTCTTGTACTGAAGCACCATGACGATGGCGAAGACGTTGAAGAGCACGAACATGGAGAAGAAGATCCAGTACACGAAGCCGGGTGGTGACGCCTCGAAACCCGGGCTGAACAGATATATCGCGATGGCAATCCAGGGAATCGCCCCTGCGAGCACGCCGAACCAGTAGGAGAGCCAGCTAACCGATTTCCCGGGCGTCTCGTACCTCTCCTGGAGAAGCCCGAACAGGATCATCGAGGCGTTGACACCGGCAATGGCGATCAAAGCTGCGACGTCGGCGATCCCCACCAGCATCGCGATCAGCACCACCATCACCGATGATGAGAATGAGTATTCGATCCATCTGGCGTAGTTCCTCTGGCTCTCGAGATTCCTCAGTACCAGGGAACACTCCGGGCAGACTGATGGTGAGGTGGGCGACGGAGGACATGAACAGGAAGATCGCGACCCCCCAGGCGATGCTCACATCGAAGAGCGGCTCGATCGACGGATCGGAGGCGCCCGGGATGCCGGTCATGTAGGTCGCCACGACCGGGAGGGTGAAGTCGTTGGCAAGGATGAGGACTATCACGCCCTGAATGGCGTGGAGCGCTCCCATGCCCAGGTTGTAGCCACGCAGTTTGGCTCCCGGAATTGATGTCACAGTTGTCACATCCCCCATTCGTAAGCCTCTCCTTAAACGGATGACAGGGGAAAAGGTCCCTTATCAGCCCCTCGCTTCCGATTCTCCCTCGTGAGCGTTGACCGCCTCGCCGATCGTGGGATAGAAGTTCGCCTCCCCGATCCTGTCGTAGAGGCCGTAAGCCTTGAGACGGTCCTTCACCGGGCCTTTGAGCCCGGCAAATGCGAACGACAGGCCTCGCTGATCGAGATCGTCGAGCACACCCACCAGCACTTCCGCTCCGGTGGTGTCGATATCGGTGATGGCCGCACCGGCCACCAGGACACGGTCGATCGGCCGCGACGCCTGCTCCAAGAGATCATGAAGCAGGCGTCCAAAGGTGGGCGCATTGGCGAAGAAGAGTGGTGAGTCGAATCGAAGGATCAGCAACCCCGGAATGGTCGTTCCCTCAGGGTGACGCTCCCGATCGTGATATCCCTTGAGCCCGGTCACCCGTACCAACTCGGCGCTATGCGGGTGCCAGGCCCGTCGTATGAAATTGGCCAGGGAGAGGGCAATGGCGATCAGGATCCCCTCCAGCACTCCGATGACGATCACGCCGAGAAAGGAACCGAGGGCGAGCAGGAACTCGGAGCGCCGGACCGACCACAACCAGCGCACCGCCGTTCCGTCGAAGATGACGAAGGAGGCCGAGATGACGATGGCCGCAAGAGTCGCCGATGGCAGATTGGCGAGCAGACCGGGTGCCCACACCAGCATCGCGAGTACGCCAACGGCGGCCACCACGCCGGTGAGCTGCGTTCTCGAGCCGACGGAAACCGCGACCGCTGTCCTCGATGAGCTGGCACTGGTCGGGAACCCTTGAACCAGACCGGAGAAGATGTTGGCTGCCCCCAGCGCTTTGGCCTCCGAGTTGGGTGTCGAGCGGCCGCCCGACCGGAGCGCCATTGCACTGGAAAGTGCACTGGTGTCGGCAAAGGAGATCAGCGCCACGCCGAGTGCGCCAATGGTCAGTGCCTGCAATTGATCGATGTCCACTCCCGGGAACGCGAACCTCGGTGCACCCTGGGGCAGGGCACCGACCGTATCGACCACCCCCGCAAGGTCGAACAGGGCCATGCCGGCGAGCGAGGAGATCACCGCGATCAAGACCCCCGGAGCGCCCGGCCACAGACGTCTTGAAACTTGGATCAAGACGATGGTGAGAAACGAGAACATCATGGCGGCGAGGACGATTTCGCCGTTCACGACGGCCTTGACCGTGGCGACCAAGGTTGAGATGGTTGTCTCGGCGTCTACAGAGAAGCCCAGCGCCTTTGGCAGCTGGGAGATGAGGACCACCACCGCGATCCCGTTGAGATAGCCGATCCGGACCGGCTTGGAGAGAAGCTCGGTGACGACCCCCAGCCGGGCGTATCCGGCGAGGAGACAAATCAGCCCGGTGATGAGGCTGAGTGCGGAGGCGAGAACCACCGCAGTAGCGGGATCGCCGGCAGCCAACGGAAGGACGATGGCGGCGACGATCGGGGCGAGCGATGAATCCGGACCGAGAACCAGCACGCGGTTGGTCCCGAACGCGGCGTAGGCGAGGAGCGCAGCCACCGTCGTATACAGGCCTGTTTCCGGCGGGAGGCCGGTCAGTTCGGCATAGGCCATGCCCTGGGGCACCAGCATCGTCGCCAGCACCACCCCGGCGGTCAGATCACGTGGAAGGTCCTTCTTGCGGTAGGAGCGTGCAAGAGCCACCCCGGGGATCCGGCGCAGGAGCCCGTCGCCTCTTTCCATCTTTGCTCCCGGGGAGACTGCTGCTCGAAACGGTAAACGCCGCTCAACCAACTCGCAGCAGGCGGGCTCGACTCCAGAACCGAGTCGCCAACATTCGGATGCTCTGGCGATTTCAGTTCTGGGGTATCGCGCCAAACCCAAGCAGGACGGTTGCCAAGAGCCCGAAGATCGTGGCGGCGATCACCACCGCCGAGTGATCCTTGAATCTCAGCCAGCTCACCAGACCGGTTACGAGCGAGCCGAGAGTGGAGATCGCGGTCACCACCCAGAGGACAAGACCCCCGACGGTTCGTTGGGCAAACACCTCGCCCAGGGCGTCCGTGTTGTAGGCGACGATGACCGTCGACAGCAGAACAAGGGCCACTGACCAAGAGCCAGCCCGCCCACTTCCCAAGTCTGGTCTTTGGCATATTCCTCAGGATGTCAATCACCGAGGGAGAGAAACAGGGGCCAAGTGCCCAATTCGCGGCCCAACTCAGTCGGGCTCGGCGGGGTGCGTTCGGTTAGGCTCGATTCAGGCAACCAATGGGACCGGACACCACTTCCGACCAAGGCCCACCACCCGCGCGGATTCCTCCTCGTTGGTTCGTTCGTCTCGCATGGTTCACTCATCGTGGCTTGTATCGAGTGACTCGTGGCAAGGTCGGACTGTGGCGACCCAAGGCGAACCGCTGGGGCACCATGCACCTCACGACGACCGGGCGCAGGACTGCCCAGGAGCGAAGTGTGATCCTCGGGTATTTCGAGGATGGACCGAACCTGATCACATTGGCGATGAACGGCTGGGCCGACGACGAGCCGGCGTGGTGGCTCAACCTTCAGGCCCATCCGATAGCCAGCGTCGATCTCGCCGACGGACGACGTGCGGTCAAGGGACGAGCGGCGGAGGGTGAGGAACGGTCGCGTCTTTGGGCCCGATGGAAGGACATCGACACGAACTTGGACGGCTACGCAGCGCTCCGATCAGGTGAGACGGCGGTTGTGGTCTTGGAGCCATGGTCCGAACCAGCCCGGTGATCAACTGAATCTCTAAGTTTCAGCCTCGTCCCGCCAATGGTGGCCATCTGATTCGATCCCTTGGTTACCCGCCCTAGGTCTCCGGGATCCAATCCTCCAACGGAACGCCGAGGCCGTTGCGCGATCCGGTTGGCGTAGGCGAAGTAGGCCACGACCTCTGCGATATGGAGGATGTCCAGGTCGGTGAATCCTTCTTGACGCAGCGCCTCCGACGTCCTCGGCGACGACCTTCGCCGGCTCCCGGGTCAATTTGACCGCATAGCGGAGCATCGCCAGGCGCTTCGGGGAGAGCCCGGCGCTCTCGTAGTCGGCCTCGATGCGCTGCAGCAGCTCGTCATCCTTCAAGAGACGGCGCAGACCGCGCCTGTGATGGGTCAGGCAGTAATGGCAGTCGTTCACCTGAGAAACGACCAGGGCGATCATCTCCCGCTCGACCTTTCGCAGGGTGGCGGTGCCAGTCATTGCCTGCCGGTAGAGCACGTTATGAGCATTCATGCTCCCCGGATCGAGAGCGTGACTCCTGATGATCCAATCAACTCGCAGCCAAACCGGGTCGGTCACTTCGGCTCGCAGGGATCCGAATTCCTCTCCCCACTCGTCCTCGTGGGGCGCTTCGATGAAAGGCATGAGAGGCGAAGGTAGCGAACCCGTCCGCAAGGGACTCTTCCCACCTGCCGTAAGTCTGGGCTTTTAGGTCTCCTGAACAGAGGGGTGCGTAGACCGTGCGTTGATGAGTCGGTCGGAACACTGGTCTTCGAAAGCCTCGATCTTCTGGCATGCCAGGTCCGGCGTCCGTTTTGTCACTGTCATAGGCGTTGTCGATGTCTCCAACGCTGAAGCTCTGGCCTCCGCGCTCGAATGCCCCGAAGCTCAACATTGACATGAGCCGACTGGAATCCATTGACAACGAGGGCCTTACAACACTCCTCCTCGCCAGGCTATGTGCCTCGCGGGTCAAACTGAGAGTGAGCCGCAATGTCCGAGAGCGCCTCGACCAGAGCGGGATCCTTCCAATGTTCGAGTCATCGGACGGAGATACGCCTAACGACCAGCCCTGGTAGCTGCCCGGTCAGTCCCGTCGCCTGTTACCCGAATCGGGACTGGCGGCTCGTGAACACCCGCCACTGGCAGGCGTGGGACGGCCACCGCCCCACGCCCACCAGCCAATCACATGATGTCGAGCGTCTCCGCGACCTCGATGCTCCCGCCCGCGGCCAGCTGAGGGCTGGTCTTGGCGAGGACGAGGGCTGCCTCCAGGCTGTCGGCAGTGATGATCGAGTAGCCGTTCACCGGGTTGGCACCACCACCATCGCTGGTTGCGCCATCGGACGCCACTGTCGCGGATGGGCCGGTCGGCTGGCCCATGTCCAGGACGGCCGAACCCAGACCTTCGAACCATTGGTTCCAGGCCTGCATCACCGCGGCGCCCTCAGCCTCCGACTCCGGGGCCTTGCCGCCGTGATAGAGGAATACGTACTTGGCCATCGTCTCTCCTTTGCACGAGATGCCCTTGCCTTACACCCCATACGACGAGATCGACCGTCTGCAAAGCTCGCGCTCACGCCGAGATCAGTCGACGAGCACCGGGCTCGAACCGACACTTTCCCCTGTCGTCGGAACCAACCGCTGGGCCACCAGTGCGAAGACAACGATGGCCGACCCCGCATAGAGCCCAAGCATCAGGGGGCTACCGGTGTCGGTCCCAGCGAGCATCCCATGGAGCATCGCTGAGATGAACAATCCGAACGAGGCGAAGTGAATCGAGCGCCACATCTTCTGACCAATGAACCGTTTGAGGTAGAAGCTGCCGATGACGACCGCCAGGACGTATAGCGACACCACTCCAAAGGCAACAGGCAATGGGCGCCAATCGGAGGCTCCGGGCACGAGGATCTCCACCCAGGTGAAGTCGAGAAAGTCGTGGACCGAGAGAACGACGATATGGACCACGGTGGCCAATAGAGCGCCGATCGCCAGAGATTCGTGAAACCACGTCAGCGGCTTTGCCTTGACAAGACGGCCGAGCAGCTTCGAGCTCAGCAAGAGACCCCAGATGGTGGCTCCTGAGAGAAGCGCGAACGCGGCGATTCCGGAGCCTCGAATGAGCAGCCACTCGAGGTTCATGCGGCCACCACCATCCCTGGAGTCGCGTACACGGACCCGTCGTGCCAAACCACGACGGCCGAGTCGATCCAGTCGGCTTCGGCTGCCCAGGCCAGGCCGTCCTCACCATGCATCACCACAGCTTTCGCTCCAACCTCGGCCTCGGTCGCAGTCCGTGCAAGAACGCTGGCACTGAGAATCGGGGTCCGGACCGGTTCCATGGTCCTCGGATCGACGAGATGGCACACCTCGCGAGTGCCAACCGTCCACCGGCGTCTCGCGGTCGAACTCGTGGCGAGCCCACCGTTGCCCAAAGGGACGCGGGCGGCGACGACACCCCAGGGGTCGATGATCGGGACCACGGTGCGGCTGTCGATGCTGCGGATGTCTCCTCCCGCCGAGACCACGGTTGCCATGCCCTTCTCGACGGATCGGTCGCAGGCCCAGCCCTTGGCCACCCCTCCAAGATCGAGATGGGTTCCTGGCGACCGAGTCAAAGTCCTCGATTCGATCCTCCAGGCGGGCCGCGAGTGACTCTCAGGAGCCCGGTCAAGTGAGGTCACCAGTTCGAAGCTCCGGTCGTACCCCCACGAGACAACGCTCGCACCGACGCCGATGTCAACCAGTCCGGCCGTGATGGCACGGGCCCTGTCGCCTGCCTCCAACACCGAGGCGAGCATCTCTGAGACTTCGACCGAAGGGCTGGAAGACCGGTTGACCTGAGTCAATTCGCTGTCATCGCGAAACCGGCTGCATACCTGCTCCACTTCCTCGAACCAGCCACGCAAGGCCTCTCCCGCAGGTTCATCCGGGCACCACGCCTCGACACGCGTGCCCATCGCCCCGAATTCGACGTGGATCATGAGCCGCTACTTGCCGGTTGTGGGGCTGACTGAGCGGGCTGTGACACGACTCTGGTCGGGGTCCGCTCGACCCGCACGGTGCGAACGACTGCTGCAGGCGCATCGACCGGAGTGAACCGCAAGATCGCCAAGCCCAGTGGTGCGGGATTGGGCATGATCGCGTGATGTGATAGGTCTGCTGCCTGCGCGGTCGCCGGTTCGAGGGCTGTGTCCGCCACCCGTGCCGGCTCAAGTTGGGCAACGACCAGAGCCGTTCCCCAAGCGAGGGCAGCCCCGGTCCAGATCAGAATGCGATCCCAGCGTGCAGCACCAAAGCGGCTCATCGCCCGCCGCCTTGATTCACGGGGACAGCGAGGGTCGCTCCATAGGTGGCGAGGACTCGTGCAACTTCTGGAGCAAGTTCCGACAGGTCCTCGGCCCGAACGGCTTGAGCCTTGCCACTCGCATACAAGACCCTCTGCACCGCGGGACCGACTCCTTCGAGTGCCGGCGGTGGTACCGCGATCGTCACAGAAGCCGCGGGCACGACGGACTTCCTCTGGACTGGCGAATCGGTGCCCGGAGCAACCGCAACGGCATACACAACCGCGAGGCCCGCGAGGAGCACGAACACGCCCGAAGCCGCTTGCGGTGAAAGGCGGCTCAATCGTCGCCCTCCTCTTCATGCTCGATTTCTTGGTGCTCGTCCTCGTGCTCATCCTCATGCTCGACCTGGCTCTGGTCATCCGAAGAGCCCTGGGAGGTGCTGACAGATGGTGCAGCATTGACCACCACCGTTCGAGTCACCGGATCAGGAGCAGGCTTACCGGGAAGAGGCCTGCCCTCCTGCACGCAGATCTCCCGGAGAGCATCTAATGCCGCCTGCTGGACCCCGCTGATCGAATGGTTCGCCTCGGCATCGACAAGGCGCAGGCCTTCGACTCCGCAAGCTGCCTCGAAATCCGCGGCGCTTGCCGCCTGGGTAGCGAACACAGATTCGACCTGTGGCGCCGACCTGGAGGGCACCGATGTCGTCGGCTCCGTCGGCGCCGCCTCCTGGACGAGCACCGACGCCGCGAAAGCGCTCAATGGAATCAGCAACGTGCCCACCGCGATCGAAATGGAGACCTTCTTGTTGGCTGCCATCTCAGACCTCCACGAAGATGCATTCGGCAGGGCACTCTTCGGCGGCCTCCATCACGAGCCCGAGGAGCGGTTCGGGGACTCGTGCCCGTCCTTCCTGGCCATCCGGGCCATGGCCGTCACCGGACAACCCATCGAATACGACGGTCCGCTCGAAATGAGCCGGGTCCTCCTTGACCGCCCAGATTCCGTCGTGTCGCTGATGAAAAACAGCTGGTGCGACTTGGGCGCAAGTGCCGGCGCCCATGCAGGCGTCCGAGTTGATCCATACCGTGGCCATCTGGAAACGTCCTTTCTCGTTCTGCTTGGATCAACGATGCCGTCCGCGGTCCTTAAGGACGTGTCAACGCCGATTCAAGGAATCCGCAACGTGGCCGATGGCTACCCTCGACAGATGCGACGTCATAACCCACGAGACACCCGATGACCGACCTACTGCGGGGCCCCGGGCCGATCCTCGGTCTTTGGTCGGTGACCGCCGATCCCAAGATGCTGGAGATCTCGGCCGCACTCCAGCCGGACTTCTTGGTGATCGACGCCCAACACGGGCCCTCCATAGGCCGGCTGACGACCGAGACCTTCGGCGCCATTGCCTTTTACGAAGTGCCGACCCTGGTGCGGGTGTCGAGTGTCGACCCGGCGGAGATAGGGCGGGCCCTCGACCTTGGAGCGGGCGGGATCATGGCCCCGCAGGTCAACAACGCAGACGACGCCCGGCTGGCAGCCCTCTCCTGTCACTACGCCCCGGACGGGATTCGCTCCTACGGCATGCAGACCCCCCGCATCGACCCCTTCGCCGACGGGTACCGACCTCTCTGTGCCGTCCAGATCGAAACCTCCGACGCGGTCGACAACGTCGATGAGATCGCGGCCGTGGACGGGGTGGACTGGCTCTATGTCGGTCCCGCCGATCTCGGCCTGTCAATCGGTGGAGTGCCGGCGCCTGACGTGATCTCGATCTTCGACGGATCCCATCCGCTGTCGGCGTCGCTGCAGACGGCGTTCACCGCCGTGGTCGAGGCTGCCGAGAAGCACGGCAAGCTGGCCGGGCTGCACTGTGGGAGTGGCGAGGCCGCCCTCTACCTGCTGGCGCACGGGTTCCAGGTCTCGGCGGTCGCTACCGACCTCGTCTCAGCTTTGAGGGGGATGGCCCACGAGTTGGAGGCGGTCCGCGGCCTGTCCGGCGGATCCGCCCTCCCCGATCTGAAAGCCTGACCCCACAAAACGGAAGCGGCCCCGAAGGGCCGCCTCCGTGGCTCCATATGGGTAGGAGCGCCTTTTCTTCCTGCCCTAGACGGAGGGAGTTGATCCCCCTGCCCGGAACGCGGAAGAAGCCTGATGCAGAGCCATGCTCTCGGGGTTGCTTGACCGGGAGGAACCATCACTCGCAGTGGTCGTCAGGGCGAGCGTCGCCGCCGCCAGCATCACCAGGACGATTGCCATAACGAAGACCAGCGCCTTTCGTCTTTCCTTCTCTCCCACGTCAACAGCCTCCCGACCGCTTGTCCCGTGGTCATTATCCACGCGCGGAGAGTGGTCGAGTATGGGTTGAACGACCTATCAGACGGCTGCGAGCGCCTGTTCCAGGTCGGCGATGATGTCGGCGGCGTCCTCGATGCCGATCGAGAAGCGGATCATGGCCTCGGTGACCCCCATCCGGTCTCTGGTCACCTGGTCGACATTGGAGTGACTGGTCGTGGCCGGGTGCGATGCAATCGACTCGGTGCCCCCCAACGAGGTCGCCAGACCGACCAGTTTCATCGAGTCGAGGAACCTGAAGGCCTCCTCCCGGCCGCCTTTCACCTCGAAGGTGATCATCGCTCCCGAAGACGTGCACTGCCGATCGAAGATCGCCCGTCTCGGGTCGTCTTCGCCGATCAGCCCCAGATAGCCGACCCGGCCCACCTTGGGATGGCCTGCAAGAAACGCTGCGACCCGTGAGGCGTTCTCGACCTGGCGTCGAGCCCGGAGGGCGTAGGTCTCGAGACTGCGGCCCAACAGCCAGGCGGTGTGAGGGTCGGCATGGGTGCCGATCCGATAGCGCATGGTCTTGATCGGCCGGAGCAGCGAGTCGGGCCCGGTTACCACGCCGGCAATCAGGTCGCTGTGACCCCCGAAGTACTTGGTCGCCGAATAGACGACGAGATCGGCCCCGTGGGCATGAGGTTGCTGGCCGATCGGGCCGAGATATGTGTTGTCGACCATGGTCCGGGCCGAGTGCCTGCGGGCGACTGACGACGCCATCTCGATGTCGAAGATGTCATTGGTCGGGTTGGCCGGTGATTCGACATAGACCACGGCGAGGGGTCGACCGCCGATCAGCGCTTCGAGTTCGTCCTCGGTGGCGTCGGGCGCGAAGGAGGCGGCTTCGATGCCCATCGGGGCCAGCACATGCTCGAACAACGAATTGGTCCCGCCATAGAGCGGCGAGCTATGGAGGATCAGGTCCCCGGGCCGAATCAGGGTCAGAAGAGTGGTGAAGATGGCGGACATCCCGCTCGAGAAGAGCAATGCCCGCTCGGCCTGGTCCCAGACGGCGAGCCGGGATTCGACTATCACGAGGTTGGGGTGATCGAGCCTGGTGTAGATGTATCCGATGTCCTCATCGGGTCCGGGAACGGCTCCGCCGTAGGTGACTTCGAAAGCGCGTTGCGCCGCCTCCGCAGTCTCGAAAGCAAACGTGGAAGTCTGAAACAGCGGAGTCTTCAGCGAGCCCATCCCGTCGGTTGGGTCCCAACCGAGGGTCATCATCTCGGTCTCCGGCAGTGACTCGCCGTTGTGCTGGTCTTCGGTCATCGGCAGAGACTAAAGCGAAGCGCTAGTCGGCAACTCAGCCGATAATCGCTTGGTGAGTGACCTCAGCGCCGCGATCGACGCCCTCCGCTCGGCCGAGCAGATCCTGGTGTTCACCGGCGCCGGGATTTCGACCGAGTCCGGCATCCCCGACTTCCGCGGGCCCGACGGGCTGTGGACCAGGGTGGATCCGGAGGACTTTCACATCGATCGCTATCGGGCCAGTTCCGACTTGCGAAAGCGCGGCTGGCGCATGCACCTCGACGGTGAGCTGTGGGGAGCCCGGTCACAGGTGGAGCCGAATCCGGGTCATCTGGCCATAAAGCGCCTGGCGGACGCGGGACGCCTCGCCGGTGTCGTGACCCAGAACGTCGACAGCCTTCACCATCGGTCGGGATTGGGCGACGACATGGTCGCCGAGCTGCATGGCAATGTCAGGGAGAGTCACTGTCTCGAATGCGACCGAACCTGGCCCACCGAAGAGGTGCTGGGCTGGGTGGAGGCGGGCGACGAAGACCCGTCCTGTCCCGACTGCGGAGGGATGGTCAAGACGGGAACAGTCATGTTCGGAGAGTTGCTCCCCGAGGAGGAGATGCGCAAGGCAATGATCTTCCTGGCGATCAGCGACGCGCTCCTCGTCGTTGGCTCGACGGTCGCGGTCTGGCCGGCGTCTGACGTCGTCTTCCGTGCAGCGCATCGATCCTTGCCGATCGTCATCATCAATCGCGGAGAGACCGAGGCCGACTCGTTGGCCACCGCAAAGATCGACGGCGGCATCGGAGACGTGCTGCCGGGTCTGGTCGACGAGCTGCTCGCCGGCGCCCCCTCCCCATAATTGTGCGCAAGAGGGGTCATATACGGACCTCCTGATCCCAATTTGGCAGGGGCGGTTTAGCCTTTGAGCCATGGCCGAATACGCCCCCCGCCTCGACGACGTCAACTTCGCCTTGAACCACGTGGCCGACCTCGAAGAGGTCTCGAAACTCAACAGCTACCAGCACGCCGACCCCAAGACCGTGGCCGGCATTCTCGAGGAGGCCGGGCGGTTCTTCTCCGAGGTCATCGCCCCTCTCAACCAGATCGGTGACCGGCAGGGCTCGGTGTTGACCGCCGACGGGACGGTGCGGACACCCGACGGCTTCAAGGAGGCGTACCGGAAGTATGTGGAAGCGGGGTGGGCGTCCGCCCACATCCCCGAGGAGTGGGGAGGAGGCGGCCTTCCCTACATGGTCGGCGTGGTCATCGAGGAGATGTTCAAGTCGGCCAACATCGCGTTCAGCCTCTGCCCGACCCTGACCCATGCGGCGGTCGAGGCCCTCCGCGTCCATGGCTCGGACGAGCTCCGGGGCGTCTACATGGAGAAGCTGGTGAGCGGCGAGTGGAGCGGCACCATGAACCTCACCGAGCCCGAGGCCGGGTCCGATCTCGGTGGACTTCGCACCAAGGCGGTGCCCCAGGGCGACGGGAGCTACCGGCTCTTCGGAACCAAGATCTTCATCACCTGGGGCGACCAGGATCTGACTGACAACATCGTCCACTTCGTTCTGGCCCGTCTCCCCGACTCTGCCCCGGGCACCAAGGGCATCTCGATGTTCGTGGTGCCCAAGTTCATCCCGGATGAGAGCGGAGCGCCGGGACGGCGCAACGACTACAAGATCGTCTCCCTCGAGCACAAGCTCGGCATCCACGCCTCCCCGACCTGCGTGATCTCTTTCGGCGACGGTGGTGAGGGCGCCGTCGGACATGTGCTGGGAGAGCCGAACGCCGGCATGCGAAACATGTTCACGATGATGAACGCAGCCCGCATCGGGGTTGGCATGGAGGGTGTGTCAATCGGGGAACGGGCATATCAGCGAGCCCTCCAGTACGCCAGAGACCGGGTCCAGGGTCGAGCGGTGGGGTCAAGCGAGGCCGGCCGGGTTCCGATCATCGAACACCCCGACGTTCGGCGGATGCTGCTGACGATGAAGGCATACGTGGAAGCGACCCGGTCGCTTCTCTACGTCGCAGCCGCCGAAGCCGATCACCAACTCCACGGTGAGACCGAGGAGCGCCGTCAGTCGGCCGGAAATCGGCTGGCCCTCCTCACCCCGATCGTCAAGGCATGGTCAACCGACATTGGAGTGGAGGTCGCTTCACTCGGCATTCAGGTTCACGGCGGAGCTGGCTACATCGAGGAGACCGGCGCCGCCCAGTACCTGCGTGATTCGAGGATTGCCCCGATATACGAGGGCACCAACGGGATCCAGGCCATCGACCTCGTCCTTCGCAAACTGCCCCTCGAGAACGGTGCGGTGGTCACCGCTCTCATAGCCGAGATGACCGATGTGGTCCTCGCCATGAACAGCCACGACGAGTTGGCGGCCTTCGGCGACGAGTTGTCCCGGGCGATCAGAGGGCTTGGAGAGTCATCGGCCTGGCTGGGAGAGCGGTTGGCTGCGGGCGACATCCAGTCCGCCCTGGCCGGTGCCAGCCCCTACCTCCGCCAATTCGGCACAGTCGTTGGCGGGTGGCTCATGGGGAAGGCGGCCTTGGCCGCGCTCGCTGCTCCCTCCGACGTCACCCCGGAATTCCTGGCCGAGAAGGTCACAACCGCCCGTTTCTACGGCGAGCAGCTCCTTCCGACCGCCAACGGCCTGATCCCGGCAGTCAAGGGCGGGGCCGACATCCTCGAGACCGCCGTCTTCTGAGACCCACCTAGCCTCCGACACCAATGGAGCTTCGGGACAAGGTCATCGTCATCACCGGAGCCGGTAGCGGGATCGGTGCTGCTCTCGCCCGCCGCTTCTCCAGTGAGCAGCCCCACGCCCTGGTTCTCGCCGATCTCAACTTCGAGGCGGCTGAAGAGGTGGCGACCGACATCGGAGCCGTGGCGATCGAGGTCGACGTGACCCGACCCGAGGACAACGATCGCCTCGTCGACGAGGTCGAGGAGCTATTCGGCCCGATCGACCTGTTCTGTGCCAACGCCGGGATCGGCTTCGCCGGTGACGAGCAGACGCCCCCCGACGAGTGGGACCGGATGTGGCAGGTGAACGTCATGTCTCACGTCCACGCTGCGCGTCGCCTCATCCCAAGCTGGTCAGCGCGGGGCAGCGGGTACTTCCTTGCCACCGTCTCGGCGGCCGGGCTTCTCACCAATCTCAAGGCGGCGCAGTATTCGGTGACCAAGCATGCAGCCCTCGCCTTCGCCGAATGGCTTGCCATCACCTACGGGGATCAGGGGATCAAGGTCAGCGCCCTGTGCCCGATGGGAGTGAAGACCCCGTTTCTCGACTCGGCCGCAGAATTCCGTGACCTGCTCCTGCCCGATGCCATCGAGCCCGATGCCCTGGCCGAGGTGGTGGTCGCCGGTTTGGAGGCCGAGCGATTCCTTATCCTTCCGCACCCTGAGGTGGCCCGGTTCTTCCAGAACAAGGCCAACGACTACGACCGGTGGTTGGATGGAATGCGCCGACTACAGAGTTCTGCGTTCCCAACTCCGCGAATCGGGCAGAATTGAGGACATGAACAGACGGCGAGTGGTGGTGACCGGCACTGGAGCCGTCGCCGCCCCGGGAACAGGCACCGACGACTTTTGGAAGGGCTTACAACAGGCGCCCGATGGGCCGGGCCCTTACGTGGTGAAGAACTGGGATCCGGAGCCGTGGATCCCACTGCGCGAACACCGTCGCCTGGATCGGTTCACCCAGTTTGCGATGATGGCCGCCCACGAGGCTTTCGAGCAGTCCGGCCCGCTCGCTGTCGAGCCCAACCGGGTCGCAGTCTCGCTGGCGACGGGGATAGGCGGGTTGGAATCACTCGAGGCCCTGGTTCACCACTCCGACGAAGACGACCCGCGGGTCTCACCATTCCTGATCCCGATGATGATGGCCAACGCTGCTGCTGCGGCAATTTCGATCAAGTACGGCTTCGGTGGCCAGGTCTCCACGCCGGTGGTCGCGTGCGCGGCGGGAGCGCAGTCGGTTCTCGACGGCCTCCGTCAGATCCAGTGGGGATATGCCGACGCCGCGGTGGCCGGCGGCACCGAGGCCGCCGCTCGCAAGTCGGCGGCCGCAGGATTCAGCGCGGCTCGAGCCCTGTCACCATCGGGCACTGCCCGGCCATTCGATGTCGACCGTGATGGCTTCGTCATGGGTGAAGGCGCAGCCATCCTCATCCTCGAAGCCGAGGAGGCTGCCAGGGACCGCGGGGCCAACATCCTCGCCGAGGTCCTCGGTGGGGCCTCCACGGCGGACGCCCACCACATCACCGCTCCCCATCCCGATGGGGATGGGGCCGAGCGAGCGATCCGCCTTGCGCTCGCCGACGCCGGACTGGAGCCCGGCGACGTCAAGTACATCAACGCCCACGGCACCGGGACCGACCTCAACGACAAGACCGAGGGGTTGGTCATCGACAGGATCTTCGGGGAGGATCAGCCGGCGGTGTCCTCGATCAAAGGCACCACCGGCCACGGGCTGGGTGCGTCCGGATCGATCGAAGCGGTGGCGGTCGTCGAGGCGATCCGCCGCGGCGAGCTTCCACCCAACATCGGCCTCACCAACCAGGACCCCGAGATCCATCTGGTCGACATCGTGCGTGAGCTGCGGGAATGGGAGCCGGGGCCGGTCCTCTCCAATTCCTTCGGCTTCGGAGGTCACAACACCGTGCTGGCCTTCGGTCCCTATCTCTCCTCCCAGTGAGCGTTGTCTCCGCGGCGGAGTGAGCGACCGTCCCGACCGCAGGTCGGCGACGGGGGCTCTGTCCGACGCGACAAGGGCAGAAACAGGGTCTTTCGGATGTATTGCCAATCCTCAACCGGGTATACAGTGGGTGCTGAGAGTCGCCATGCGACACACGCCTGTAACGCGGAGTTCACGAGAACTCGCATCTCCGCTGATTGAGTGGCACCTATGCCATCAACGGAACGGCGCTCCGGCAACGTTCCTGAAGCGGAGGCTTTATGACACTTAAAACAGCACATCCCACCATTGGGTTTGTAAGTACCTACCCACCCACGTCGTGTGGCCTGGCCACCTTCACCCACGCTCTCCGCAGCGCGATCGCCAAGGACCGCGACTCCAGCGACGGCCTCGGCGTCGTCAGCCTCGTCGACGACCCACAGGGCAACGCACCGGACGAGGTGGTACTCGAGCACCTCAATGCTGACCGGGCCTCGCTCCGAAAGGCGATCTCGACTCTGAACGGTTTCGACGTGGTCATGATCCAGCACGAGTACGGCATCTACGGCGGCCACAACGGCGCCGAAGTACTCGACATCCTGAAGGGTCTCGACGTCCCAGCAGTGGCGACGCTCCACACTGTCCTCTCCCAACCCTCTCCCAGTCAACAGTCGATTCTGGAGGGTGTCGTCGGCCTCACGGACGAGACGATCGTGATGAGTGAGACCGCGCGTCAGCGCCTGATCGACAACTATGAAGTGGACCCGTCGAAGATCACGATGATCCCGCACGGCGCCAGGATTGCCCTGAGCGGCCCCTCGTTGGCTGACGGGCACCGACCGGTGTTCCTGACCTGGGGCCTCATCGGCCCCGGCAAGGGCCTGGAGTCTGCGATCGATGCGTTCGCAGGCCTCAAGGACCTCACCCCGCTTCCGCGTTACATCATCCTGGGGAAGACCCACCCCAAAGTGCAGGCCCACTCGGGCGATGCCTATCTCAACGGGCTGAAGGCCAGGGTCGAAGGTCTCGGGCTCCAGGACGTGGTCGAGTTCGACGGCCGCTATCTCGACATCGATGCCCTCACCCTTGCGGTGCGCAGCGCAGACGTCGTGATCCTTCCGTATGAGTCGACCGAGCAAGTCACTTCGGGAGTCTTGGTGGAGGCATTGGGCGCCGGCAAACCAGTCATTGCCACTGCGTTCCCCCACGCCAGGGAGCTTCTCTCCGACGGAGCCGGGATCGTGGTCCCACACAACGACTCGAGCGCACTGGGGGCGGCGATACGAGGGGTCTTCGAGATCCCGGTGTCGACGGCGCGGATGGCGAGCAAGGCTCGTGTCATCGGTTCGACGATGTACTGGCCGGTGGTCGCCCGCCAATATCAGGCACTCGCCACTTCGCTCGCGTCCCACGGCGATACTGCCCGCACCTCTCTAGCGAAGGTGGGCTGAAAGCCGGTTTGGGGCTGATGTCCCATCTGGAGCTCGATGCGGATTCGGCGGTCGCCGGTCCCTGCCCGCGCCCTCCTTCGATCATCTGAGGCGAATGACCGATGATCGGGGGGTCTGGGAACACGCCCGTTACGCCTCGCCGCGAATCGAACACGGCTACTGCACCGACGACAACGCACGCGCCCTGATCGTCGTCTGTCGGGAGCCCAACCCTTCCTCGGAGCTGGTCGACCTGGCCACGGTGTATCTCGCCTTTCTCAAGGACGCCGAGATCGGCACATCAGGGTTTCACAACCGGCGGGACAAGGACGGGTCGTGGACCGACGGGATCGGGCCGGACGACTCCCAGGGGCGAGCGATCTGGGGCCTTGGCACCGCGGCCAATCACGGGCCGACGACGACGATTCGCTGGGAAGCCCTGGAGATCTTCGAGCGTCACGCATCATTCGAGTCCGCCTCTCCGCGGGCAAATGCCTTTGCGATGTTGGGAGCGGAGCAGGTCAACGAGGCCTCGCCCGGCCATCCACTCGCCCGCGAGCTACTCGTGCGCGGATCCGAACGGATCCGCCCCGGTCACGATTCGGAGTGGCCTTGGCCTGAGAATCGACTCGCCTACGACAATGCCCGACTTCCCCAGGCACTGATTTCTGCCGGAGTGAATCTCTCTGACGACCGGCTCCTTCAAGAAGGCCTTGGCCTTCTCGAATGGCTGGTTGGAGTCGAAACCCGTGAAGGCCATTTCAGCTTCACCCCGGTCGGGGGGTGGGCAACCGGTGAGATGCGGCCAGGTTTCGATCAGCAGCCCGTGGAGGCCGGGGCAATGGCCGACGCCTGTGCCACGGCGTGGTCGATCACGGGTGACCCGGTGTGGAAGGACCGAGTCGTCCTCGCGGCAAGATGGTTCTTGGGGGCGAACGACACCGGCGTCGAGCTGTATGACGTCGCAACCGGAGGCGGTCGGGACGGCCTGACTGCGGAAGGTGCCAATCAGAACCAGGGCGCGGAGTCGACCCTCGCCGCGCTCAGCTCTTTGCAGAGGGCACTGCTGGTCCGCTGATCGAGAGGGTCGTCAAGTCCACGACCAGTGGTGTTGGCACCCCTACCCTCTCCGATGGGCGTGACGCCCGCGGTCACCAGCAGGCGACTCCATGAACCCGATCAACATCACTCACGCCACCGCCCACTTCGCACCGGACGCCCGCCGGGTCATCGCCAAGCCCTACCTGCCGGGTGAACAGGTGTTTCCCGACGGGTACTCCCGAACCCGGCGTGTGATCGATCGGGTCCTGGCAATGTCAGACGAGGCGGTGACCACCAACCTGAACGCCACCAGGGACAAGTTCGGTGGCCGCCATCGAGATTTCGAAAAGGCAATCGAGCGCCACTTTGGTGCGATCTCCCATCATCTCGATGACCCTGACCGGCTCAGTTCGGAGCGCCGGCTCCTGATCGGCGCCTACTTCACCCACGAGTACTCGATCGAAGCCGCGTCCCTTGGCAACCCGTCGATGGTGCCCGCCCCTGACCAGACGGGTCTCAACAGCGGTGAGCAACGATTCATCGTGAGCCTGAGAGCCATCGGTGAGGGCCACCTCTCGTCGATCGAGTTTCGCTCCGGGGTGATCGACGCGGGCTCGAACGTGGCCATGGACGAACTGAGCAGCTTCGTCAGCACCGGCGAACGTCGTGCGGCCGAGTACGAGAAACACCTGTTCCGATCCAAGCTGATGGAGATGGGGGTGATGAACGAGATCGCGGCGCTGGTTCTCGACCCGCTGCCCGAGCATTTCTCGTTGGACCAGGTCAACGCGGCTCTCGCCAATCTCGCCGAGGCGGTCGATCGGTCGATCGCCTTCGAGACGGCGAGAACCATCCATTGGCTCGCCTCGTCGAACTACAAGCTGACCTTCGATCCTGACTACCCGATCTCGGAGCGGGTCATCTTCCCGGCCGGCCCAACGGAGAGCCGTGGCATGGAGGATGCCCGCTTCGTCCGCTTCGTCGCCGACGACGGTTCGGTGATGTATTACGCCACCTACACCGCGTTCGACGGCCATCAGATCCTGCCCCAGCTGATCGAGACCCCCGACTTCGTCTCCTTCCGGATCGCGACCCTGCAGGGCGGCGGCGCCCGGAACAAGGGCATCGCCCTGTTCCCGCGGATGATCGATGGCCGTTATGCGGCGCTTTCCCGACAGGACAACGAGAACAACTACCTGATGCTCTCGGACGACCTCCGGCTGTGGGGCTTGGCGGAGCGAATCCAGGTGCCCTCCCAGCCCTGGGAGTTGATGCAACTCGGCAACTGCGGCTCACCGATGGAGACCGAGGCCGGCTGGCTCGTGATCACCCACGGCGTGGGGCCGATGCGTCGCTACTCCCTCGGCGCAATCCTCCTCGACTCGGCGGACCCGAGAAGGGTGATCGGTCACCTCGACGACCCATTGCTCGTCCCGTCGGACGACGAGCGGGACGGTTATGTCCCGAACGTCGTGTACTCGTGCGGGAGCATGATCCACGGCGACAAGGTCGTGCTTCCCTACGGCTACTCCGACTTCGGTGCCAGGATCGCCGTCATCTCCCTCGACGACCTCCTCACGAGGCTCACCGAGCGTTGACCACCTGCCGGTAGGCGTCGAGGTACTCGCCGACCATCCGCTCGACGTCGAACCTGGCCTCCACCGAAGAGCGGACTCCTGTCCGATCGACGCCGGCCGATGCCTCGACCGCGGCCACCGCGCCTTCGACGGTCTCGACGAGAAAGCCGCCGACTCCATCGACGATGATTTCCGGCATCGATCCCCGCGGGTAGGCGATCACCGGGGTTCCACACGCCATCGCCTCGACCACGCTGAACCCGAACGGCTCTTCGAAGCTGATGAGGTGGAGCAGGGCCCTGGCACTGCCAAGCAGCTCCCCTCGCTCCTCGGGGCCTACCGGGCCCAAATAGGTGACCCGGTCCCCGTCCACCCTGGGCAGGATCTCATGGTCGAAATAGCCCTGGTCCTGGACGATGCCGGCAATGACCAGGGGGAGCCCGCTCCTCGACGCCACCTCGATGGCCTCGGCAGTGCCCTTCTCGGGATGAATCCGCCCGAAGAACAAGAGGTAATTGCCTGGATCGGGGCTCATCTCGAAGGCGCTCATGTCGATCCCGTGGTGAATCGTTGCCAGGTAGTCCAGGCTCGGGTGACGGTCCGAATCACTGATCGCGATGTAGTGGGAGTGCTTGTTGTACTTCTGATAGACCGGCACGATCCGCTCGGAGGAGAAGCCGTGGATGGTGGTGACCATCGGGGTATCGACCAGCCCGCTGTAGGTCAGGGGCAGAAAGTCAAAGCTGTTGTGGATCAGGTCGAACTCGTCGGCTCGTTCGAAGACCGCGGCGATGTGGAGCCCTTCCCACACCTTCGGGTCGAGGCTGGGGTCCTCGGAATAGCCCGTCGGCACCGTGCCGACCAGGCGGGCGCCGGTGATCGAATCGGCAGTGGCGAACAGGGTGACATCCACACCGCGGCGCACCAATCCCTCGGTCAACAGGGAAACGAACTGCTCCCATGGCCCATAGTGGCGGGGGGGAACCCGCCACGAAATCGGGGCCAGCATGGCAACCTTCATCTCAGCCAGAGCGTACCGACGTGGTTGGGTGGCTCCCGTCCGAGTAGCCGCCTCCGGCCCTCCGGGCCACCTCCCCAGGGACCGGCGCAGCCGGTGCGGCGATCCCCTCGCCGAACGTCGCTTCGCTCCTGGGGGAGGAAACGTCAGCGCGGCACCGTCTACCATGACCGGAACAACGGGAGCTCGGTGAGACCGGGCTGAGAGGGGGTCTGCAGAGACCCCGACCGGAAGAACCTGACCCGGATAATGCCGGCGTAGGGATTTACCCGCACTCATCGCTCCCCACTAGAAGGAGTCGATGCGATGCGAAGGGCCTTTCTGTTCGGAGCCTTGCTGATCCTGGTCACGGCTTGTGCCGACCAGCCAGAGGTGCTGAACCCCGAATCGCTGACGCTCATCGCCCACGACTCGTTCGTGGAGGGTGTCGACGCCACCACCTTCGCCGGATTCACCGCCAGCACCGGAATCGACGTCAACGTCATCGCGGGTGGCGACGCCGGGGCCATGGTGAATCAGCTGGTACTCACCAAAGACAACCCTCTGGCCGACGTCGCCTTCGGCGTAGATGACACCTTCCTCTCCCGGGCGGTCGACGAAGAGCGTCTTCATAGAACACGAGAGCCCTTTGCTGGAGGACACCGTCGACGGCGTCCTCTCCACCACCCCACTGGTGACCAGCATCGACTTCGGGGACGTCTGCATCAACTACGACAAGGAGTGGTTCGCCGAGAACGGGCTCGCGGTGCCCACCACCCTGGACCAGCTGCGCGATCCCATCTACGCCTCGCTGCTCACGGTCGAGCACCCGGCAACCTCTTCGCCGGGCTTGGCGTTCGTGCTGGCCACCATTGACCAGTACGAGTTGCACGGCTGGCTCGACTTCTGGAAGGACCTCCGCGACGGAGGAGTCAGGGTCGCCCCCGACTGGAACACCGCCTACTACGGCGACTTCACCCGCTACGGAGGTGACTCACCCATGGTCGTCTCATATGCATCATCGCCCCCCGCTGAAGTGGTGTTCGCCGAAGAGCCGGTCGACGAGGCTCCCACCGGGGTGATCGAGGCCGGGTGCTATCGCCAGATCGAATACGCCGGAGTGCTCAACGGGACCTTGTACCCCGATGCCGCCGGACATCTGATCGACTACATGCTCTCTGTCGAGTTCCAGGAGAAGATCCCGCTCACCTGGTTCGTCTTCCCGGCCAATCGCGACGCGGAGCTTCCCGAGGTCTTTACCGAGAACACGACTGTCCCGGAGGCGCCGGTCCGGTTCACCTATGAGAGCTTCGTCGACCGTGAGGCCTGGATCGACCAATGGGTCGAGGTGATGGAGGGCTGATGGCCCGCATCAGATGGGGATGGGTGCTGGTGGCCGCGATCCCCACCTTCTTCATCGGCTACTTCTTCGTCTATCCGCTGGTGCGAATCCTGAGTCTCGGTCTGTCCGAGCTGGACGTCGGGGCCACGGCAGTCGAGGCGCGGCTTTTCAAGGTCGGCTGGTTCACGCTGTGGCAGGCCGGGGTCTCCACGCTCTTGACCTTCGTCGTCGCCGCTCCGATGACCTGGGCGGTCTCCAACTTCGAGTTCCGGGGGAGGCGTCTCGCGATGGCCCTGGTCACGGTTCCTTTCGTCCTGCCCACGGTTGTCGTCGGGTCCGCCTTCGTGGCCTTGGGGTGGCGCGACTCGATCTTCGCCATCCTCGCCGCACACGTCTTCTTCAACGCAGCAGTGGTCGTGCGAACCGTCGGCACTCTCTGGGGCCGGCTCGACCCCGACCTCCACGACGCGGCCCGGGTTCTTGGCGCCGGCCAATGGAAGGCCTTCCGCACAGTCACCCTGCCCTTGCTTCGCCCCGCCATCGCAGCGGCCGCGTCGATCGTGTTCCTGTTCACCTTCACCTCGTTCGGAGTCGTGTTGATCCTCGGCGGGTATCAGTTCGCCACGCTCGAAGTGGAGATCTACCGCCAGGCGGTCGACCTCTTCGACCTCCCCCTGGCCGCTGCTCTCGCCGTGGTGCAACTGATCGGAGTGAGTGCCGCCCTCTACGCCTACTCGCGCTTCCAGGAGCGACACGCCGCTTCTTGGGCATTGCGCTCGGAGAGCGACCGGGTGCGCCCGGTCGGGAACGCCAGGCTCGTCGTGTTCGCCTCGGTGGCGGCCACCCTGACTGCGATGGCGGTGCCGCTCTTGGTTCTGGTTGGGCGGTCACTGGGCAGTTCCTCGTACCAACGCCTGTTCGAAGACGATCGGGTGCTGGGAACCCCGATCTCGACCTTTGGAAACAGCATCCGCTTTGCGGTCATCGCGGTCCTGTTGGCTACCACGATCGGCTTGATGGCGGCGGCGCTGATCACCCGACGCCCGGGCGGCCTTTCCCGATGGTTCGATCTGACCCTCATGCTCCCCTTGGGGACTTCTGCGGTGACCATCGGATTCGGATTCATCGTGGCGCTCGGATGGCCGGTCGACCTCAGAGCCAGCTTCTGGCTGATCCCGATCGCCCACGCGTTGGTCGCGATTCCCTTTGTTGTGCGGTCCACGGTTCCCACGCTGCGTTCGATACCGGCCGATTTGCGAGACGCCGCCGCGGTACTTGGGGGCGTCGCCGGGGCGGGTCTGGCGGGAGATCGACCTGCCGGTCGTCGCCCGAGCCGCGATGGTCGGCGCCGGATTCGCCTTCGTGATCTCTCTCGGTGAGTTCGGGGCGACTTCGTTCATCGCCAGGCCGAACACTGCGACCGTCCCAATCATGATCTATCGGTTGCTCTCCCGCCCGGGACCGGCCTCGTTCTCAATGGCCATGGCGCTGGCAGTCGTGCTCGGAGCCGTCACCGCCGGAGTCGTCATGTGGATGGACCGAGCCCGGGTCGGCGAGATAGGTCGCTTCTGATGCTTGCCATCGATCACCTCGATGTCATCCTGGACGACAAGGCAATCCTCACCGATACCAACCTCACGGTCGCCGACCAGGAGATCGTCGCCGTTCTCGGGCCTTCGGGGGCGGGCAAGACCACCCTCTTGCGCGCCATCGCCGGTCTGATCCCCATTGGGTCCGGGAACATCCAGTGGGACGGGGCCTCAGTCATCGACACCCCCGTTCATGAGCGGGGGTTTGGCCTGATGTTCCAGGGTTTCGCACTGTTCCCCCATCTCGACGTGGCGGGGAACGTGGGTTTCGGCCTGAAGATGGCGGGAGTGCCGCGCGAGTCGGCGGCGGATGAAGTCAGGGCTGCCCTGGACTGGGTGGGGCTCAGCGGTTTCGAGAGCCGCGCCATCGCCGACCTGTCAGGTGGGGAGAGGCAGCGTGTTGCCTTGGCCCGCACTCTCGCCCCCAAGCCGAAGCTGGTGATGCTCGACGAGCCGTTGGGATCCCTGGACCGCAATCTGCGAGAGCGGCTGGTTCTGGAGACTCGTGCCCTGCTGACCGGGCGCAAGGTCACCGGCCTGGTGGTCACTCACGATCGGGATGAGGCGACTCTCATCTCGGACCGGATCGCCCTGATGAAGGAAGGGACGATCGTCCAGACCGGGACCGTCGAGGAGATCCTGGCCAATCCAGCGGATCCCTGGGTGGTGGAGTTCCTGGGGTAATCGCGTCGGGCAAGCCCCTCCGGCCCTCCGGGCCACCTCCCCCAACGTCGCTCCGCTCCTGAGGGAGGAAACGTGAGCGTTGGGGGAGTACCGCCGCAGGCGGGGAGGGGGGCTACTCCGACGCAGTGCCAGTCCCCTGCAGCTTCTTCATCCCTTCCACGAACTGCTCCGGGATCCGCCGCGGCTTGCCCTGAAGATCGGTGAACGCGGCATCAACGGTGAGCCGGGCCACTTCTTCACCCCTGCGCAACATCGTCTGACGCCACTTCGACCTGACCCGCCCCGCATCTTCGATCCAGGTGTGAATGGTCAGCTCCTCGCCATAGCGAGCGGCGGCCAGGAAACGGGCGTGCAACTCCACCACGACCAATTGCCAGCCCTGGGCCTTGAGGTAGTCGAGGCCCCAACCCAGATCGGTCAGATACTCGATGCGGGCGGTCTCGAAGTACGAGAAGTAGTTGGTGTGGTTGACGTGGTCGTAGGGATCCAGCTCGTAGAAGCGCACCTTCAGAGAAGTGGTGTGCACCTGACGGTCATTGGGCATCGGCGAAGCCAACTCGCTCTCCTCTACACGAACCGGCGCGAGGCTACCCTCGACCATATGAGGGCCTGGCAGCTGACGGATACCCAAGGACCCGCGTCCTATCAGCTCAACGAGGTGGACGACCCCGAACCCGGACCCGGGGAGGTCAGGATCGAGATCAAGTATTCGGCCCTCAACCATCTCGATCTCTGGTTGTCACAAGGCCTCCCGGCCCCCAAGCACCTGCCCCACACCGGCGGCGCCGATGCCGCCGGGGTTGTCGATGCCGTGGGCGAGGGCACGGCCGGCTTCGAGCTGGGCGACGAGATCATCATCGACCCTTCGTTCTCCTGTGGGCAGTGTGTCCATTGCCGCAACGACGACATCGTCTACTGCGAGTCCTTTCAGATCCAGGGTGAGCACCGGACCGGCACCTTCACCGAGAAGATCGTGATTCCGACGATCAACGCCATCCGCAAACCCGTGGCGATGCCCTGGGAGGTCGCGGGATCCTTCGGACTGGTTTCGGCCACCGCCCTTCGGATGTTGGAGCGGGCTCGCCTCCGACGCGGTGAGACGGTGTTGGTGGTCGGTATCGGTGGAGGAGTCTCAGCAGCCGCCATGCACCTGGCTCTCGCCATGGAGGCCAAGGTCTACGTCACCTCGCGCTCACCCGAGAAGATCGCCTGGGCTGTGGAGCAGGGCGCCGTCGACGGCTTCGACTCGGAGGGCGAGTTCGGCGCCGAGATGGCCAAGCAGGGCGGTGCCGACATCGTGATCGAGAGTGTGGGGCCGGCCACGATGCGTCAGTCGATGCGGGCCGCCAAGCGGGGCGGTCGGATCGCCATCTGCGGCGCCACGAGCGGGGCCAAGATGGAGCTCACCATCCCCCACCTCTTCTTTCGCCAGTTGGAGATGATCGGCTCCTCGATGGGAACCCACAGCCAGTTCGCACGTGCCACCGAGTGGGTCGGATCCGGCGAGGCCAAGTCGCCTGTGGCGAAGATCTTCGAATTCGAGGAATTGCCCCAGGCACTGGCCTATCTCGACTCGGGCGAGCAGACCGGGAAAGTCGCCCTCCACCACACGGACTGAGCAGTGCGACTCTCCAACCTCCTGATCCTGATCGGGACTTCGATCCTCCTCGTAGGGGTGGTTCTCCGTTACTTCCCCTCAGCCTTCTCCTGGTTCGGCCACCTGCCCGGTGACATCCACTTCGAAGGTGAAAACGCACAGGTGTTCATCCCGATCACTTCGATGCTGGTGGTGAGCGTCGTAGCGACACTGATCTTCAATCTGGCCAGCCGGGTCTTCGGGCAGCGATAGGCCTGAATCAACCTTGGACGAGGTCCTCGATCCGGCCCTTCATCATGATTCGATCCGACGCTTCGGCCCCGGCGCCCTCGTCCTGGAGGGTCACCCAGATCGCCGGGTACTCCGCCACATCGACGCCTGACCACAACACCACCGGCTCGGCGCCGCCGTGGAGATGGAACGTGCCGATGCTCACCCCTTCTTCCTCACTCCACACCCAACCTTCGTAGTAGGTGCCCTCGGGTGCCGCTGGAAGCCCGCTCACCTCGAGACGGATGTACCAGCCCGACGAAGTCGGGCGCAGGGTGGCCTTGCCGGTGGCGTCAGGTGCGAGGTCGGTTCCGTTGATCGCCACCACGGTCTCGAGCATCAGGTTGGTCGAACACAGCTACGACCCCAACGCCGAGCAGAGTGACGACCGCAACTGCTGCCGCGGCCACCAACCAGGGACGACGCCGTGAAGCTCTGGGCGTCGTGACCGGCGCCGAGGCACCGCCGTCTCTGGCGATGGTGGCGAGCATTCCTTCGACGACACCGCCCGGCGGTTCGGCCCACGTCGAGTCGCCTGCGAGAACGCCACGAATCAGATCGAGCTGCTCATGGTCAGCTGGCTTCTCTCCCGACCCCGTGGCCAGGTACTCCGAGCGCGTTTCGTCAGATCCCATCACACCCAACCTCTACGAAGTCGATCGTGCCCGCGGTTCGCGTCCTCACATCTCCTCCAGGTGCCGGAGAAGCCCGAGAAGCCTCTGATGGGCGCGGTGCGACCTCGACTTGACCGTCCCCAGCGGGATCCCGAGTTGGTCGGCGATCTCGGCGTGGGTGAACCCATCGAAATGGGAGAGCTTGACCACCTGGCGCTCGTCGTCGGGAAGCTGGTCGAGCGCAGCGCGGACCTCGAACACCTCCCAAACGGTCTCCAGGCCCGGTGAGATGACGGCGACATCGACCTGGTCACTGACGACACTGCGGGCCCGCTTGCGATAGATGTCGATGGCGGTTCGCCGTGCAATCGCATAGATCCAGGGGCTGAAGCTTCGGTCCGGGTCATAGGTGGACGCCGCCCGCCACGCCTTGATGAACGTCTGCTGTGTGGCGTCCGCAGCAAGACCGGCCTCGCCGAGGATGCTCATCGACAGGGCGAACACCGGCCCGCCGAAGCGGTCATAGACCGCCTTGACCGCCGACTCGTCCCCGATCCGGAACCGTTGGAGTACCTCAGGATCCACATCGGAATTGTGCCAGGTCGCGAACCATGCGCCGACCTGGTGCGTATTGGGCACACGACGATCTGGAGGAATCAGATGAAACGACAGCTCTTCCCGCTCTTGCTCGCCGGCGCCCTGATCCTCACCGCCTGCGGCGACAGCGGTGGTGACGGGAGCGGCGGCACCGATGCAGGCGGTGACAGCATGTCCACGGCCTCAACCGATCTCGGGACGGTCCTCGTCGATCCCGACGGATTCACCGTTTATGTCTTCCTCAACGACACCAACGGTGAGAGCACTTGTTACGACTCTTGCGCCGCGACATGGCCGGCGGTCCCCGGTGACACCGCGATCAGCTCGGACCTCGACGACTCGATATTCGGCACCACCACCCGGACCGACGGGACCGAGCAACTTACGGTCGACGGCCGGCCCCTCTATCGCTATGCGCCCGACACCAATCCGGGTGACGTCGGCGGACAGGGAGTTGGCGAAGTTTGGTTCGTGGTTGGATCGGACGGGGCGATGATCGGCGGGCCGGAGGCAGCAGCGACCACCGGCGGAGGTAGGTACGGCGCAGGCGGCGACTGAGCCGGGTCTGCCTGGCGAGGGTGTCCCCGGGACCAAGACGACGGGCATATGGCCACCACGTTCGACGTAAGGTTGTCCACATGCCTCGCCTTCAGTACAAGAGTTTTGCGACGCCGGACGAGCTTCGAAATTTCCCCAATGGACAGGCCGAAGTCGTCGGTCTCGACGAATCGTCAGTGGGCCGAGCCGTGTTCGAGCCCGGCTGGCGGTGGTCGACCGATATGTCCCCGATCGTCGGGACCGAAAGCTGCCAGCTGCGGCACTTCGGCTACCAGTTGACGGGGACCATGCGAGTCCTTTTGGACGATGGCCAGACCCTCGACATCCCGGCGGAGACGGTTTTCGAGATTCCACCCGGCCATGACGCATGGGTGGTTGGTGACGTACCGGTCCAGATGGTCGAGTGGACCAGTCTGCGCAACTTCGGGGTGGCTGCCGAGGGGCAGATCGACGGTGTCCTGCTCACGGTCCTGTTCACCGACATCGTCGACTCCACGGCCACCTTGAAAACCTTAGGAGACGCGGCGTGGCGCGATCTGCTGTTGGTCCACAACACCCGTCTCCGTGATGACCTGAACACCTTTCGTGGGCGCGAGGTGAAGACCACAGGTGACGGTTTCATCGCCGTGTTCGACAGCGCGGGTCGGGCGGTTCGCTGTGCCGCTGCGATGACGCGGTCCGCAAGGGAGATCGGCCTCCCAATTCGAGCCGGTGTGCACACAGGTGAGGTCGAGCTCTCCGGGACCGATGCCCGTGGTCTGGCAGTTCATACCGCGGCACGAGTGATGGGACTGGCCGAGGCCGATGAGGTCCTGGTGTCGACAACCACGGCCGCACTCCTCGAGGGCTCTGGGTTGATTCTGGAAGACGCCGGCACCCATGAGATGAAGGGCCTTCCCGGGGCCCGGCAGGTCTTTCGTTTGATCAACAAGCCATAGCCCGTTCTGAGGGCCTCGGCCTACGCTTCGGAGTGTGACCAGACCCCGCGCAGTGGGCGTCGTCCTGTTGATGCTCCTCTTTGGATCCTGCAGCAGTGGCACAGCCGATGTCGTGTTGGAGGCGACCCCGGGTCGGCCCGACGATGCCGAAGCAACCCGGATCGAGGCAGAACTGGCATCGGCGAGTGACCTCGAGTTCAGAGGCACAGTTGAGAGCCCGGAGCACTCGTCGGTGCTCGTCACCTACACCAACGGGTTCGGTCAGGATTGCTTCGCGGTCTACTCCAAGCCTGTCCACCGGCACGCTCTGTCTGGACTCCGGCGAAATCCACGAACCCGTTGTGTTGTTCCAGACCAACGACGGAAGACGACAGGTCTCGTGGTCATCACCCCACCCGAGATCACTGAAATCAGGGTCGGCACCGAGATCCGGCTCGACGTACTCGGTTCAGCCTTTGGGGCCCCTGTCCTATATCGAATTCGATGACGACGGCACACGCCACACCCTTTCGCTTTGGGCGGGTGACGAAGAGGTCTATCCCCGATAGCACTCGCTTGAAGAACGGAGGTTCGCCTTGGCCATCACTCTCGACCACACCATCGTTCCCTCTCACGACAAGGTGGAGGGGGCGCGATTCATTGCCCGGATCTTCGACCTGCCGTTTGCAGATACCGGTGGCTATTTCGCCCCGGTCAGAGTCAACGAACAGCTGACTCTCGACTTCGCCTCTGCCGACGATGTCATCGAGCTCCACTACGCCTTCCTCGTGAGTGAGGAGGACTTCGACGACATCTTCGGTCGTATTCAGGCCGACGGGGTCAGCTTTGGCAGTGGGCCGAGCTCACCCGACGACGGGGCGATCAACCACAGAAGGGGCGGGCGCGGTCTCTACTTCTTCGGCGGCCCGGATCCCCATTTGTGGGAGATCATGACCCGCCCCGAAACCGGGTCCTGACCTTCATTCCTCCGGGCGAGAGGCTGCCACCTCGGCCTCCAGCGCGTCGAGATCGCCTGCCACCGGAGCGTGGGTCAGCACTTTCAGACCTTTGACCAGATTCGGATACTTCTCGGCCTGCCCGGGGCGCAGTACAACCCGGATCGGCACGTCACCACGGAGGGACTCCTTGTACTTGGCGAGGATGGCTTGATGCTGGTCGCTGTCGAGATCCAGCTCAAACACGATCCCCTGGGCCCCTTCAGCCAACTCGCATCCCTCACCCTTCAGGATGGGACACACTGTTCCGGGGGCGGGTCCCGGACAGACCATCACCCGGTGGCCCAATTGCTCGAGAAACTTCCGATCGGGGGGATCCGACCCTTCCGGGATATCGAAGAGGATGTAGTCGTCCATCTCGGCCTCCGTTCCCCTTGAGCATTGGCTGAAATCGCCAGCGCCTACCAGGGGAGAAAGGCCCTTCGTGGACACACCACTTCCTGAGCCTCTCGGAACCGTGATTCGACGAGCCAGGTCCATTCTCAACATGGAGAATGGAAGGAGGATTGCCGAAGGGCTATTGGACCTTCTGGGACAGCCGGTCCGCAGCCTGGTGCAATGTCTGGAGATGGACGCGTCGGTCCGACTCGGCCGCCTCCCTGTTGGCGACTGTGTTCAGGGCTCCCGAAGCAAGGCCTTCGACTTCAATCTCACTGGATGTGGCCAGGACGCGGAGGGCGTCGGATATGGCTGCAGCTTGTTGGGCAAGAGCCTGATCCGACGCACTGGCAGCCAGCTGCTCGAAGGAAACAGACTGATCCCGGGCACTGGCGACACTCCGACGCATGGCTTCGTGGTCCGAGGGGTCAAGAGTCGCTGGTCGCCCCAGAGTCGCCTCGATGGCGGCAACGCCCGAGAGGGCAGAGCGGGCCCGTTCCTTCCAGGAGGCTTCGGCAGAGCGGGCTCGACCTCGCGCTGCCAGCGCTCCAACCAGGAGCGCGATGACCAGCACGGCTAGGACGATCCACAACCACGGGGAGGTCTCACCTTCCTCGGGAGGCGCCGCCGCCTCACTCGGTTCAGTCGAGTTCGGTGTCGTCGCCTCCGGCTCGGTTACCTCAGGCTCGGTCACTTCGGGCACGGTCTCCTCGGGTGTCGTCGCCTCCGGCTCAGTGATGTCGGGTGTGGTGACTTCGGGCAGGGTCACGTCGGGGGTGGTGACCTCAGGAAGGCTGATGTCGGGCAAACTGCCGCCGGGCGGCGGCTGCAACTCACATGCGCCGAGGAGCGCAATCAAGACCACGCAGTAGAGAAAGCTTCGAACCAAGATCCCCGCGCGGTTCCGGTTCACGATGCGGATCTCGGGTTCTCGACGTGAGGAGTTCATGCGGCGCAGAACTTACCCATCTCAGCGAATAGGTATTCACCTGTTTCTAGCTCGAGGTCGCCCCGGCTGCGACGCCGTATAAGTGCCAGGTGCCGGGCACCCCTTTGAGCGCGTGCTCGGATCGGTCCTCGAATGCGAGATCGGAGCCGGTGAGCAGGTCTTTGACCGTGCTCGACACCATCACCTCTTTGCTATCCGCGAGACCCATGATCCGGGCCGCGATGTGCACAGCGAGTCCCCCGAGATCCGCGCCGCGCACTTCGACCTCACCGGTGTGAACCCCGGCCCGGATCTGAAGCCCCAATGACGGCATCGCTGCGACCAGGGCGAGGGCACATCGCACCCCGGAGATGGGACGGTCGAAGCTCGCGAAGAACCCATCACCGGTAGTGGACACCTCACGACCGCCGAAGCGCACCAGCTCGCTGCGCGTCAGCTCGTGATGACGATCGAGCAGGTCGCGCCATTTCCGGTCGCCGAGCTCGGCAGCCTTGTCGGTCGAACCCACGATGTCGGTGAACAAGAGCGTGGTCAGCAGACGATCCGGGTCACCCCCGCTCCGCGACCCGGTGAGGAACTCCTCCACCTCATCCAGCCACGCATCCACCCCCTCGGAAAAGACGACATGGTCGGTCCCGGGAAGCTCGACGAACTTCGCCCCCACGATCGCTTTCGCTGCCTCGCGAGATTGCTCTACGGGCACGATCATGTTGCCGGTGCGGTTCAGCACCAGAGTCGGGCAGCGGATCGCCGGCAAAAGGTCGGTGATGTCTGCCTCCAGGGTCTGTCGGTAGAAATGTCCATAGACGCCGGGACGTATCGACAAGCGCTGGAGGCGGGCCAACCCGCGGTCGAACTCCGCGTCCCCGATCCGGCTCGGAGCGAGGAAGTCCACCCCGCTGTCGTCAGTCAGTGCGCTGGCCTCGATCAGAGCTATCACCTCGTCGATCGAGTCCAGGGGCAGGTCGGGGGCCAGAACCTGGTGAGGGGTGAATGCGTGCAAGACAAGTGACCCGCACAGCTCCGGATACTCGACGGCGAGCATGGCGGCGATGATGTTCCCGTCATTGAGGCCGATCACGGCGGCCCTCTCTGACCCCACCGCCCGCAAGCACTGCCACCGCATCGCTCACCTGGGTGTGCAGGTCAGGAAGTTCGGTCGAGAGGCACCGGATCGGAGAGCCCGGTGCCGCGGTGATCGAAGTGGATCAGACGCCCAAAGGAGGCGAGCCGTCGCAGGAACCGGGCCAAGTCGGGGAAGTCCCAGACCGCCTCGACGTGGTGCGCCCAGGTATCGATGAGGAGCAGGTCCAGGTCCCCGTCGCCGACCACCTGGTAGGCGATGTTGATGCCTTCGTTCTGGGCGTATTGAGTCCGGGGGTTCCCGTACACGGACGCGATCGTAATTGGCAGGGTTGGGCCCATGTTGAGCAGGAAAGCCCGACCTCTATACTTCGTTGGTCGCAGCCAGACCCGGTTTGGATTCGCGACGTCCCCGGGGGCGTAGAACAGCCTGGAGTGTTCGTCGGCCTGTCAAGCCGAAGGTCGCGGGTTCAAATCCCGTCGCTCCCGCCAGCCAGACTCTCTCCAAGGGTCTGGTTTGGGAGGTCAGGTAGCTCAGTCGGTAGAGCGCCGGTCTGAAAAACCGGAGGTCGACGGATCGACGCCGTCCCTGACCACTTCTCTCTTCAGATGGGCCTTTCGGCCCTGGCTGGTTCCGCCAATCCGGTGGACGATCACAGCATTGTGACGGTCGCCCTCGAGCCGACGACAGATACAGCCAGGCTTCCCAACTCGGTCGCCGCAGTCCGGGACCGAACAGCCGAAGGCAAGATCACAGCGAGACGGGTGTGGGCCATGCTCCCGATGCGCATCGTCCTCGCCATCGCCTTCCAGGTGCTATTCGCCCTCGGGTACCTGCTGGCGGGCGACGACTCGCCATGGCAGTCCGCGGCCGATATGTGGCTCGCCTCATTCGCCCTCGCCGAGTTCGTCAACCTATGGCTTCTGGCGCGTCTCGCCCGAGCCGAGGGGATCCGTCTCCGCGATCTCTACAACCCGAGCCGTGCCAGTAGGTCGACCGACCTCAAGTGGACCGGTCTCGCAGTCCTCGTGGCGGCGCCTCTCGCCCTGCTCCCATCGGTTCTTCTGGCAGAGGCGTTGTGGTCGAATCCTGAGATCGGTCAGGAGATGCTGTTCCATCCCGTGTGGGTGCCCGCCGCATGGGCGATGCTCATCGTGTTCCCGGTGATCCATGCGCTCACAGAATTGCCGACCTATTACGGATACGTCCTGCCCCGTCTCGAGGCACTGACATCGCGGCTGGTGCTGCCACTGGTGCTGACCGCCTCGACGCTCTCACTGCAGCACGCCGCACTTCCGTTGCTGTTCGACACCAGATACCTCCTATGGCGTGCCCTCATGTTTCTCCCGCTCGCCCTCTGGTTCGGGTGGATCATCCAGCGTCGCCCCACGACACTGCCCTACATGGCCGTGGCTCATGGGCTTCTCGACATATCGCTGCCCATCTTCGTGTTGACCGCCTCCATCGCCCTCTGACGAGGACCTCGCTCGCACCCGGGCATGCTGGGCTCCTGGCGCACTGAGCCTCTTGCCGCGCCTTTACCCGACTGGCTTCTGGCGGAGGAAGTCGAGTTCTGGCAGGCCTGATCGCCACGCTCCGAAGCGGGACAATTCCGGACTGAAAGTAGATTGGCCGCCGGTGGCCGAGGCATTGCATCACCAGAGATTCATCAGCGCGGCTGCTTTCTCGATTGCGGCCGGCGCGGTGCATGCGGCTGCCGCGGGAGCCCACGGGCGTGTGGGACTGCTCGGACCGCTGATCGGCCTGACCGCGGTTGCCCAACTGACCTGGGGCCTCTTCATCCTGGTCAACCCAACCTATTTGGGGATGCTCGCCGGAGTGGTCATCAACGGTGTCGCCTTCCTGGCGTGGGCGATGAGCCGGACCATCGGGCTTCCCTGGCGGGGACCGCAGGCGAGGTCCAGCCGGTCGGGGTTCAGGACGTGATCGCAGCCGCTCTGGCACTTGCCGCGATCGCCTTCGCTCTGGGTTCCATATCCCAACGATCGGTGAACAGCACCACTTTCAACGCCACCGCAACCACGACTATCGCCGTCAGCCTGGCCCTGGTCGGCATCCTGATGCCCCACGATCATGGGGCAGCCGACCAGTCGGTGCCCATCCTCGAAGCCGGCCAGCTGTCAGCCCGCCTCCCCCAGGACGAGGCCATCGCCCTGCTCGGACTGTCGGCACGACCGCCCCTATCGGGTGCGCAGGGCCACTCTCATGACCACGGTGGCGGTCACGGCATCGGGTTTCAAGAGCCTCCGCCGCCCAAACCCTTGAGTCCCGACGAGCAGGCTCGCTTCGACGAGCAATGGGCCGCAGCGGTGGCGGCTTCCCAGAATCTGTTGACAGTCGAGCAAGCAACCGCAGCCGGCTACCGACAGGCCGGGACCGAAGTGCCTGGAGTGGGCTCACACTGGGTCAAGTGGTCGCTGGTGGACCAGCCTTTTGATCCGGCGACAGCCGTCGATGCTCCTGTTCTACGAGTTCACCAACGGCAAGCCGCCGCAGCTCGCCGGCTTTTCGTATTGGGTCGCCTCGGCCGAGGTGCCCGAAGGGTTCGCGGGGCCAAATGACGCCTGGCATGTGCACACCGGCATGTGCTTCATCGATGGGTGGCTTCGGTTCCAAAACGTCAAACAGCGAGACGATTGCGTCGACACCTGGATCGACGGCTCCGACTTGTGGATGCTCCACGCCTGGCCGGTCCCTGGATTGGAGAATCGCTGGGGGCAGTTCGCCGACATGAACCCTGACATGTGCATGCGACGGCCGAACACGCCCGACATCCTCTCCTGCAATCCGGCCGGGATCTGAACCGGCAGAACGGCTCGCCCGATTACGCCGGAGGTGGTGGCGGTGGCGGTGGCGCAGGCGGCGCCCCACCCAGAGCCTCGTTGGCCTCCAGAAACTCCTGGGTCGTCATCTCACCCTGGGCGTAACGCATCCGAACCGTGATCAGTGCTTGATCCATGGGGGGCAGCGCATTTGCCGATGGGCTTCGCCGAAACAGCAGCACAAGTCCGACCACGAGCAGCGCAAGAAAGGCCAGGAACATCAAGATGGCGAGCCACCGAACAGGGCGTAACCGTGCCACCCCATGCCAAAGTCGCGTCCGAGACGAAGGATCAAGTGCGTCGACATGCGGTCAGACTACGACGCCGGGGAAGATGTACGAGAGGCGGATTTCCTCAAGGCAGCGTGCTGACAGTCACATTGCTGCCGCTACTGGCTTGAACCCAGTCCTGGCCGTTCCAGGTGAACGAGAAGATCTCAGTGAAGATGTCGCTCGGCCCAAGGGCGCTGACCTCGACCCGGGCCACGCCGTTGGGCTCCTGGTGGACCGGGCCCACGACGAAGACGAACCCGTCCTCCCCATGGATCGCAGCCGCCTCCTCGTCGTTCACGAATTCCACGTTCGCCAACTGCCGGGTGATCGCAGTCTGTTGAACGTCGGACAGAGGGTCCCCCGGAGCCGGAGGGTTCACCGTCTCGTACTCGTGGTCGCTGACATTGATCGCCTGGCCGATGCAGTACTGATCACACAACAGCGCCAATCCCCGCGCCGACATCTCCGCCTCGGACTCGGGAGTGAGAGCCGGAGTCTCACTACTCGACGAGCATGCAGCCACCGTGGCCACCAGGACAAATAGAGCGATGTATCCGGAGACGAGCAATCATCTCCCCATTCTGGTCTTGACTCGACCGACGACACCGGCAACACTTGCGCCACTTGACAGCGCTCATCCAGAGCGGTGGAGGGACAGGCCCTGTGAAACCGCGGCAACCGATTAGTTCGGTGCCAATGCCTGATCGATGAGATGCCTAGTGGCGGTCCTCCGCCTCGGGCGCTCGCATGAGCGCGTTGAGACGACATAGGAGGAAATTGCCATGAGACAAGAGACCGATCGAACCGCCGGATCTTTCCGGTGCATGTGTTGTCGACGCTCTCGGGTGGCATGCCCGAGCGTTCGACGCTCGTAGATCACCGCCCCCACCCGAGAGCCCCCCGTCACTCAGGCGGTGCTTCGACGTACCCACATTTGCACAGAAAAGGAAAGATCATCAATGACTACCGCATATCTCAACGAAGTCGACCTTCCCACGGTCGGCGCCCTGGTTCAGTCCATTCAGGACGATCCGAACAATGCACAGACCACATGGAAGTCCGAAGTCACCTGGGACGGAGCGTTCCGCACCTCGGCTCGCTCTCGTGACTTCGACCCGATCGCATTCGATGAGCCACCCGGGCTTGGCGGCACCAACACCGCTCCCAACCCTGTGGAACAACTCCTCGGGGCCCTCGGCTCCTGCCTCGTGATCGGCTACGCCGCCAACGCCAGCGTGGCCGGCATCGAGTTGAAGGATCTCCGCATCGAGCTCGAAGGCGACCTCGACCTGAAGACCTTCCTCGGCCTCGGAGACGGCAACGCCGGCTTCTCCACGATCGGGGCCACGGTCCACATCGAGGCCGACGCCGACGACGCAGCGATCGAGGCTCTGCACAACAAGGTGGTTTCGACCTCTCCGGTCGGACATTGCTTGTCGCGATCGATTCCCCTCGACGTCAGCCTCGCCTGAGCCCATTCCGACATACAAGGAGCAAACCAACATGAGTGACTATCGGTTCGAGACCCTGCAGGTCCATGCAGGGCAGGAACCCGCCCCGGGCACCAACGCCCGGGCGGTTCCGATCTATCAGACCACCAGCTACACGTTCAACGACGCGGCCCACGCCGCCCGCCTGTTCGGGCTGGAGGAATTCGGGAACATCTACACCCGGATCATGAACCCCACCACCGACGTCTTCGAGAAGCGGGTGGCGGCGTTGGAAGGGGGCCTGGCGGCGGTGGCGACGTCGTCAGGACAGGCGGCGCAACTGCTCGCCTTCACGACCCTGCTCGAGACGGGTGACCACTTCGTGTCCACCTCGTACCTCTACGGAGGGACCTACAACCAGTTCAAGGTTGCGTTCCCTCGTCTCGGGTTCAACGTCAGCTTCGTCGACGGTGACGATCCGGCCGACTTCGAGAAGGCGATCACGGACAAGACCAAGGCCCTGTACGTGGAGACGATCGGCAACCCGAAGTACAACATTCCGGACTTCGAGGCCCTGGCCGAGATCGCCCATCGCAACGGCATCCCGTTGGTGGTGGACAACACCTTCGGCGCTGCCGGGTACATCTCGCGGCCGATCGACTTCGGTGCAGACATCGTGGTCCATTCGGCGACGAAGTGGATCGGCGGTCACGGGACCTCGATCGGCGGCGTGATCGTCGACGCCGGCAACTTCGACTGGCGAAACGGGAAGTTCCCGATCTTCACCGAACCATCCCCCGGCTACCACGGTCTGGTCTTCACCGACGTGTTCAACCCTGACGGGCCGTTCGGGAACATCGGGTTCGCGATCCGGGCGAGGGTCGAGGGCCTGCGGGACTTCGGTGCCGCCCTGTCGCCGTTCAACTCGTTCCTGTTCCTCCAGGGGTTGGAGACCCTGTCACTGCGGGTGCAGCGTCAGGTCGACAACGCACTCGAACTGGCGAAGTGGCTCGAGTCGCATGCCCTTGTCGACTGGGTGAGCTACCCGGGTCTGCCCTCGCATCCCTACCATGAGGCTGCGAAGAAGTACCTGCGCAACGGGTTCGGCGGGGTGTTGTCTTTCGGCATCGCCGGCGGATACGAGGCAGGGAAGCGGTTCATCGACGCCACCAAGTTGGCCAGCCACCTGGCCAATGTCGGAGACGCCAAGACCCTCGTGATCCATCCCGCATCGACCACCCACCAGCAGCTCTCCGAAGAGGAGCAGATCTCGTCGGGTGTGGTGCCCGAACTGGTGAGGATCTCGCTGGGGATCGAGCACATCGAAGACATCAAGGAGGACGTCGACCAGGCCCTGGAGGCGGTTTCCTAAGGAGATAGGCATGAGCAATCCGGGCCCGAGCGGGCAGGTCGTAGAGACTCGTTTCTTCGACCTGCCGCCAGACTCGCTGCCGTTCAAGATGCGCAGTGGCGATCTGTTGCCCGCGGTCCGGCTTGCCTACGAGCTCCAGGGGGAGATCTCCCCGGAGCGGGACAACGTCATCCTGTTGTTCCACGCCTTGACCGGCAGTCAGCACTTTGCCGGGTTCACCCCATCCGTAGACGGGGTGGGCCGGTGGGTGGAGGAGAACCAAACAGGCTGGTGGGAGGGTTTCGTCGGTCCCGGGCTCGGGATCGACACCGACAGATACGCGGTGCTGTGTGTCAACTATCTGGGCGGCTGCTACGGCACGACGGGCCCGGAGTCGATCGATCCCAGGACCGGGAAGCGGTACGGGCCCGACTTCCCGCCGCTTCATCTGGCCGACATCCTCGAATCCCAGTTGCCACTGCTCGAGCATCTCGGAATCACTCGGTTGAAGGCGGTGGCCGGGGCCTCGGTGGGAGCGTTGCTGTCGCTGTCACTCGCTTCCCACTACCCCGACCTCGTCGAAAACGTCATCATCCTCGCCGGAGGCCTTGCCGGCACCACTTTGCATCGGATGTACAACTTCGAGCAGAAGCTGGCGATCTTCAACGATCCCAACTTCAAAGGCGGCGACTACTACGAAGGCGAGTTCCCCGCCGACGGGCTGGCCCTGGCCCGGATCATCAGCCACAAGGCGTTCGTGTCTTTAGGGGCGATCGAGGAGAGGGCTCGCAAGGAGATCATCGACCACCCCTATGTCAACCACCCGGTCGAGTCCTACTTCTGGAATCAGGGCCAGAAGCTGGTGATTCGCTTCGACCCCAACAGCTATCTGCGGATCATCGATTCCTGGTCCAACTACGACCTGGTCGAGGACACCGGAGCCGCCAGCTACGTCGACGCCCTGGTCCCGTGCCGGGACCAGAACTGGTACGTCTTCACCATCGACACCGATGCCTGTTTCTATCCCGAGCAGCAGGCCGGTTTGGTGGCGGCCCTGGAGGAGGCGGGAGTGCCAGTCGAGTGGATCCAGGTGACGTCACCCAAAGGCCACGACTCGTTCCTCACCGAGCCCCATCTTTTCGAGGAAGCACTGCGGAAAGCGCTCGCCTAGAGCTTCGAAGCGCCAAACAGGGACACCCCGGCCGCGGCCAGGAATCCGATTCCGATTGTCATCAGGCTCACGACACCGAGGAGCCCGAAGAGAACACCTGCGCCGAGCAGCAGATTGCGTGCAAGATGAGGATCGGCCACAAAGACGGACGCCAATGCGACCAACGCCGCGATCAGCATCAGG